>NZ_CP015963.1:1140000-2340000 GCF_001663155.1 Altererythrobacter ishigakiensis | reverse complement strand
CGATATCGATGTTGCTGGCCTACACGCTCATTATCTGAAGAGAGCGAAAGCCAATGGAGTGCAGTTGGTAAGTCGCGCTCGGGTTCGATCGCTTCGTCTTTCTCAAGATGGTTGGGCCATTCAGTGCGAGGACGGGCGGGAATTTTGCGCGACGGTTATCGCCAATGCGGCGGGCGCATGGGCGGATACCATAGCGCAAAGCGCTGGCGCATCTCCGCTCGGAATTCAGCCGCTCCGACGCACGGTTGCGCAACTAAAGGTAGATCCTGCGCCACCGGATGATATGCCCTTGTGTCTCGATATATCAGGCAGTTTTTACTTCAAGCCGGAGAGCGGGCGACTCTGGCTCAGTCCGCATGATGAGACCCCGACTGAACCGTGCGATGCGGCGCCCGAAGAACTGGATGTGGCCACAGCGATCGACCGACTTGAAATGGTGACGCGATGGAAAATCGAAGGGCTTGAACGAAAATGGGCGGGGCTGCGCAGCTTTGCACCCGACCGGAGGCCGGTCTACGGATATGATCCGAAAGTTGAGAACTTCTTCTGGTTCGCAGGGCAAGGCGGCTACGGTATCCAGACTGCGCCGGCTGCGGCGCGACTTGGTGCGCAATTGTTGCTCGGCAATGGCCGCGACAAGTTGACCCGCGGACTTGACGCGGAACTTTATTCGCCAATGCGGTTTCATTCACAAGAGGGCTTGGCGGATTAGAGACTACATTGTTCTTGCCACTAGCTTTTTGAAACCGTGACGTTACGTTACGCGGCAATTGCAGAATTTAACCAGGGAGACAGTACATGGCGCACCGCTTCGAAATTCGCAAAAACAAGAAAGGCGAATTTGTTTCGTACTTCATCTATAACTCGGAAACCATCTGGTGGACCGAAGGCTATAGCTCAAAGGCGAGTGCGAAGAATGCGATCGCCTCTGTCTTGAAGAACGGCCCGAATGCAGAGGTCGTCGACAACTACTGATAGAAACTAAAGCGTTCGCGCAACGCTTTTGAAATGGGTCGAACAAAATGGGCTGAAGGCTATAGGCCGCGCCCGGCTTGTTCGGCCCTTTCGCTTGCCATTTGGTCAACCCGTTCGTTTTCAGGATGGCCGTTGTGGCCCTTGACCCAATGCCAGGTGATCTTGTGCCGGCCCACCTCGTCTAGCATCTGCCGCCACAAGTCTTCGTTGAGGACCGGCTTTTTGGCCGCCGTCTTCCAGCCTCGCTTCTGCCAACCTTCGATCCATTTTGTGATCCCGTCGATGACATACTTGCTATCGGTGTAGAGCGAAACATCACAAGCTTCGGTCAGTGCTGCAAGCGCACGGATGACTGCGGTCATCTCCATGCGGTTATTGGTCGTCTCTGGCTCGCTGCCCGACAGCTCTTTTTCATGCTTGCCCATACGCAGCAGCGCCGCCCAGCCACCCGGGCCGGGATTGCCCTTGCATGCACCGTCAGTAAATATCTCTACCTGTCTCATGGAATTATTGCTCGTCTTGGCCAAGTCGTGCGAAGAGTTCTGGCCCGGCATCAGCATAGAATTGTGAGCGGCGAACAAAGTCCATTGGGTCCTTGCGGGAAACCAATGCATCATCGGGCGCTTCAAGCCAATCTGATGCGCGTGATGATATGAAGCGCATACACGCGCCGCGGGCAAGCACCGGCATGGCATACCGCTCGGCGTCGCTTAGCGGACGAGCTGTTTCGTATCCCGCTAATAGAGCTCTTCCGACCTCTGGCCTATATATGT
Source organism: Altererythrobacter ishigakiensis (assembly GCF_001663155.1). Classification (NCBI taxonomy): domain Bacteria; kingdom Pseudomonadati; phylum Pseudomonadota; class Alphaproteobacteria; order Sphingomonadales; family Erythrobacteraceae; genus Altererythrobacter; species Altererythrobacter ishigakiensis. The sequence goes on along the minus strand of NZ_CP015963.1, from coordinate 2,338,252 downwards.
GGCCGCCGCGTTCAAAGCTCCATGCCGCGTGTGTGACTGCAAGATCATAGGCGAAGAAATCCGTCGCGGCGAAATAGAAATCGATCAGGCCGCTGACTCTATCTCCCAACATCAGAACATTGTCCGGAAACAGATCGCAATGGACGACACCGTGCGGCAAACCGCCTGGCCACTCGCCGACGAACCGGCTCAACTCTCCGAATGCGAAATCTGGCAAGCCAGGATCGATCGTAGCCAATGCATCTGCGCCGCAACGATTGATCGCGTCGTCCCACTCGGCAAGCCCCATGGACTGGTAACGCTTGTGCGGGAAGTCAGCGACAGCGAAGTGCATCTGCGCCACAGCTCGCCCAACCGAGTATGCTTGATCAGGGGTCGGATAATCCACTGACACGCCAGGCAGATACTCGATCAGCGCTACTGCCTTGTCATCGATCATTCGAAAAGCCGCACCATCGCGGTCATGGATCGTCCGCGGAACAGGGCAGCCCTTTGCTGCCAGATGATCGAGCAATGACAGAAAGAACGGCAGATCGGACAAATCGATCCGACGCTCATACATTGTCAGGATAAAGCGCGTGCTGTTGCCGTTATTGCCGCTCGTTTCGATCAGCCAATTGCTGTTCGAGACGCCTTCGGCAATGCCTTTGGCCGAAGTCAGGCTGCCGACATCGTAGGCAGAAATCAGCTCTGCCAGTTGTTCAGCTCCAAGGTGAGTGTAGACCGCCACGAGCCACGTGATTCCTTAGTCGAGCAACTGCCTGGGCAGCTTGAAGACCATCTTTTCTTCCGCGGCCTTTACGGTCTCTTCTTCAACATCGCACCAGTCGCTAAAGTGGTCGATCACTTCGCGGACGAGTTTCTCCGGAGCAGACGCACCAGCGGTGATGCCGATTGTACCAACGCCCTCAAGCCATTCCGGGTCAATCTCGTCAGCGCGCTGGATCAGATAGGATTTTGTTCCCAGCCGCTCTGCCACTTCAACCAAGCGCAGCGAATTGGAGCTGTTGGGGGCACCGATAACAAGCACCAGATCGCTCTCTGGGGCGATCTGTTTAACAGCGGCTTGTCTGTTCGATGTTGCGTAGCAAATGTCCTCAGCCTTTGGCCCCACAATCTGCGGATAGCGCTTCTGCAATGCCGAGATGATGTCGCGAGTGTCATCAACCGATAGTGTCGTTTGCGTCAGAAATGACAGCTCTTGACCCTCTGCAAACTCCAGCTTGTCTACGTCTTCGACGGTTTCAACCAATGTCATTTGACCCGGCTCGACTTGGCCCATTGTACCGATCACTTCCGGATGCCCGGCATGACCGACGAAGATGATATGACGCTGCTTTTCTATCTGACGTTCGGCTTGGCGGTGTACCTTGCTGACCAGCGGGCAAGTTGCGTCAACGTAAAGCAATTTGCGCCGCTCAGCCTCTGCGGGCACTGATTTAGGAACACCGTGTGCGCTGAATACAACGGGCGCATCGTCGGGTACCTCGTCGAGCTCTTCGACAAAAACTGCGCCTTTTGCCTTCAGATCCTCTACCACATATTTGTTGTGCACGATCTCATGCCGAACATAGACTGGCGCTCCATAACGTTGGAGCGCCTTTTCGACGATCTCAATTGCCCGGTCCACGCCAGCGCAAAAGCCGCGCGGTGCAGCGATAAGAAGTTTGAGCTTGGGGCGATTTTCCCCGGATTCTGCTGACTGAAAGGGAGCGTTCATGTCACGCCCTCTAGCGCTTTGCGACACGCACCGCTAGGGCGTGTTAAACTATTCTGGGTCAGCACAACAAGATGCTGGCCAATGCAAGGTTTAAGGATCGTAACGCGATGAAGCGCAAGTTTCGCATTTTGGCCGCAACTGCATTTGCCGCTGGCCTGGCCGGCTGCGTCAACGAAGGCGAGCTGGTGGTCGATCAAGGAGTCGGCATCACGACAGTTCTGGGGCAGTGCCCGGCAGTCGGCATTCCTGACTACACTGGGGACGTTACCACTTTCCGGACGTCAGGTGACCAGACTGCCAGCAATCTTGATGTGACAGCTTCGATCACCAACCTTCGATCGACTTGTGACGAATCTGGGACAGATGAGCAGGTGTATACGGGTGCGACCTTCGATGTGCATGCTCGCCGTACGGATGTACGGGGCGCGCGCACGGTCGAATTGCCTTATTTTGTCACGGTTTTGCGGGGTGGCAGCGCGGTTGTTACCAAGAGTGTGGGCACTGTGACATTGAACTTTGCTGACGGGCAGGAGCGTGCGAGCGCGAGTGCGCAAGCCGGCTCATTCGTGAACCGTGCCGAGGCGACCCTTCCGGTCGAAATTCGACAACAGATCACGCGTCGACGGCGGCCCGGCGATCCTGACGCGGCGCTCGATCCCCTGGCTGATCCGCAGGTTCGCGCGGCAATTCAGCGCGCGAGCTTCGAGATGTTGATCGGTTTCCAGCTGACGCAAGAGCAGCTGGCATACAACGTAACGCGCTGAACAAAAGCGCGCGACACCACCTGATTTCTTGCGATTCTGGCCAATTCGGCTAGGCGCTCTCCCATGTCCGATGCAATGACACTCTACAAGATTTTCGAAGGCAAGGTTGCAGCGGTGCTCGCTGCACTCGAAGCCGAGGGCGTGCTCCCTGAAGGCACGAATACTGCCAATGTTGCAGTCGAGCCGCCCCGCGATGCGAGCCATGGTGATTTGGCGACAAATGCTGCGATGGTGCTGGCCAAGCAGGCTAAGACCAATCCGCGCATGCTGGCCGAAGCTATCGTGGGCAGGTTGAACGATGATCCCGAGATTGCGAGCGCTGAAATCGCCGGGCCAGGCTTCATCAATCTTCGCCTCGAGTCTGACGTCTGGCTAAACGAGCTGAATGTGATTGCAGGACAGGCGGATAGCTACGGTCGTTCGCAGATCGGCGCTGGCAAGCGTGTCAACGTCGAATATGTCTCGGCCAACCCGACTGGCCCGATGCATATGGGCCACTGCCGCGGAGCCGTGGTCGGTGACGCATTGTCGAGCTTGCTGGAATTTGCAGGGCACGACGTCACGCGCGAATACTATATCAACGATGCCGGTGGGCAGGTCGATGTCCTCGCCCGGTCCGCACACATGCGTTATCTGGAAGCGCTTGGCGAAGATATTGGCGAGATTCCGGAGGGTCTTTATCCAGGCGACTATCTGAAGCCTGTCGGCGAATATCTGGCGAGCGAGTTGGGTGATCGTTTCAAGGACGTACCAGAAGAAGGATGGTTGCCAATCTTTCGGGCAGAAGCCGTTGAAAAGATGATGGACCGGATCAAGGCGGACCTTGCCATGCTCGGCATCCATCATGACGAGTTTGCCTCTGAAGCTGCGCTGCAGGCCGCGGGGAAACCGGAAGCTGCCGAAGCATGGCTGCGGGAGCATGGCTTTGTTTATGATGGCGTGCTTGAGGCGCCGAAAGGAAAGGCGCCGCCAGAAGACTGGGAGCCAGTGGAACTGCCGCTTTTTCGCTCGACCCAGTTTGGTGACGATCAGGATCGGCCAATCAAGAAATCCAACGGCGCCTGGACCTATTTTGGCGCTGATCTGGCCTATCACATGCAAAAGGCCGAAAGCGCCGATGCCTTGATTGATATCTGGGGCGCAGACCATGCCGGAACCGTGAAGCGGATCAAGGCTGCGGTTGCCGCTTTGTCAGAGGGGCAGGGCAGGACAGTCCCGTTTGACGTCAAACTGGTTCAAATGGTTCAACTGATGCGCGGCGGCGAGCCGGTCAAAATGTCGAAACGTTCCGGCAACTTCATCACCATCGCCGATATGGTCGAGGAAGTCGGCAAAGATGTTGTCCGCTTCACAATGCTGACCCGCAAGCCCGAAGCGCAAATGGAATTTGACTTTGCAAAGGTCGTCGAGGCTTCGAAAGACAATCCGGTCTTCTATGTTCAGTATGCGCATGCCCGTATACGTTCTACCCTGCGCAAGGCGGCAGAGGAGGGGCTGACCGCTTCTGCGGATAATCTCTTGCTGTTGGGCGCAGAGGAGTTAAGCCTGATCAAGCAAGCAGCTCAGTTCCCGCGCGAAGTCGAAGCCGCTGCGAAGGCGCGTGAGCCGCACCGGATAGCCTTCTATCTCTACGATCTCGCGAGTGCTCTGCACTCATTCTACACACTCGGAAGGACTGATACCGACAAACGCTTTATCGCGGCAGAAAATGCCGAACTGACCGCAGCAAGGCTTTTCCTCGCGGATCAGTTAGGGCAGGTTATCCGCAACGGCTTACGTATTCTGGGGGTCGATGCTGTTGAGGAGATGTGATCATGATCGCGGCGAGTGAGAGGGATGGCGAAAACGAATTGGCGCTGGATAGCGATGATAGCCTTCCTTGGCTCGAATCTGATGAGTATGATCCTGAAGAGGGCAATGTCGATACGTCACGCATCGTAGCACTTGCAGGATTTCTGCTATTGCTATTGGTCGCGGGAATTGGCGGTGTCTGGTGGTACTCCAACAGTCTTGTCGGTGACGAAATCATCGCAGACGGAAGTACGATCAAGGCTCCCGATACTCCGTATAAAGAACGTCCGGCAGATCCAGGTGGTAAGGAATTCGCCGGCACCGGGAACGTTGCCCCCGGGGTTGGCGAAGGCGTTACTAGCGAAACCCAACTCGCTGAAGCAGAGTCAAGCGCGCCAGTAGCAGCGCCAGATGCCGCACCGCGTCCGATGATTACGACAAGTATGGACGGGGAAGGCGCGCAGGAATCCGGTGTTGCCGTCCAGGTTGGCGCGTATGGTTCACGGGCCAAGGCGGAGGCTGGCTGGGTGACTTTACGTGGGCAGACAACTTTGCTCAACGGCGTCCGCTATCGCGTGGTCAAAGGGCAGGCTGATATTGGCACGGTCTATCGTTTGCAGGCTCTACCTGGCGATCTGGCCGCTGCACGGACCTTATGCGCCGGACTGAAAGAGGACGGCGTTGCCTGTAATGTGAAGCAGTAGGCGCTGTGTTGGAGCCCGAAAACGCCGAAATACCGCAGATCTGCGTCGTTTTCCCCCAGAGTAACCATATCGTCGCTTGCTGGAATCGCGCTGTGCTGCGATTTTTCAGTCTATGACGCCTGCGATTTTCGGGATTGCTGGAGCCAAGCTCACGGCCGAGGAGCGCGCTTTCTTCAAGGAAGCCGACCCTGCGGGTTATATCCTGTTCGGTCGCAACTGCGTCGATCCGCAGCAATTGCGGGCTTTGACTGATGATTTGCGAAGCATTCATGGCCGAGACCGGCTGCTGGTCTCGATTGATCAAGAGGGTGGGCGCGTCGCGCGGCTCAGGCCACCACATTGGTCTGCATACCCGTCGGGTCAGGCGTTTGATGAGTTGTACAAGATAGCCCCTGCAAGCGCGATTGAAGCAACGCGTGCCGGAGCCCATGCCATGGCGCTTGAGCTGTCTGCAATGGGCGTTACCGTAGATTTTCATCCACTGGTTGATGTGCGTCAGCCAGGAGCACATGACGTTATCGGTGACCGCGCATTGGGTAGCGAACCCATGCAAGTTGCGGCGCTAGGACGGGCTATTCTTGATGGCCTGGCCAAAGGAGGTGTTGCTGGCTGTATCAAGCACATGCCGGGCCATGGGCGAACAACAACGGATACGCATCATGAGATGCCAACCGTGACCGCCAGCGACGAAGAGCTGGAGATTGATATCGCCCCATTCCGAGCGCTCAATCATGCCCCGATCGGGATGACCGGACATCTACTTTTTACGGCGTGGGACAGTGAAAATCCCGCCACGCTCTCCCCTTATGTTATCAGAGAGATAATCCGAAAACGGATCGGGTTTGATGGTCTGTTGTTAACCGACGACATTGATATGGAAGCGCTGGATGGTTCGGTGCCGGAACGGGCTGCGCGCGCGCACTCTGCGGGCTGCGATATCGTGCTGAATTGCTGGGCCAAGATGGCGGATATGGTCGCAATCGCGGATATACTGCCTGCGATGGGTGATGTAACGTCGCAGCGATTGGAGATAGCATTGGCCAATACGAATGTACGTCACGATCTGGGCGAACATACGGAATTGTTAGCGCAACGAGACGCATTGCTCGAACTGGCGGGGGAAGCGGCATGAGCGAAGACGGCCTGCTGTTTGATGCGCCCGCTGGCGATGCGGAACCCGAAGGCTGGGATGGCGTGGCATCCACAGCTTCGAAAGGCCAAGACACAGCGCTTTATCTGGAGCTTGAAGGGTGGGAAGGTCCACTCGACCTGCTGCTTGACCTGGCTCGGAGGCAGAAAGTTGATTTGCGGCAGATTTCGATCCTGGCGCTGGTGGATCAGTATCTTGGCTATATCGATCGCGCAGAAGCGCTGAAGCTGGAGTTAGCGGCAGACTATCTCGTGATGGCTGCCTGGCTGGCTTATCTGAAATCTTCGCTCTTGCTGCCGAAGGATGAACAGGAGGACCCGAGTCCGGAAGAGCTGGCACTTAAGCTGCAATTACGGCTTCAGCGGCTGGGCGCAATGCGCGAGGCGGCGGCGCGGCTCATGGCGCGCGACCGGATCGGCCGTGATATTTTCGTGCGAGGCGCGCCTGAAGGGCTCAGGATCGACCGCAAGACGCAGTGGACTTGTGACAGCTATGCGCTGATCCAGGGCTATGGGCAGGTCAAGGCACGCACTGCGCCGAAGATCTACCACGTGTCGGACCGTCCTGTGATGACACTGGACAGCGCGCTTGACCGCGTGTCTGCAATGCTGGGTGTGACCCTGGAGTGGATGGAAATACGAGAATTCCTGCCGCCCCATGCCGAGCCGCGGCTGCGCAAGTCGGCGCTCGCCTCCAGCTTCGTGGCGGCGCTTGAACTGGCGCGTTTGGGCAAGGCTGAAATTGCGCAAGAGGAAGTTTTCGGCGAAATGCGCATCCGGAGGATCGCACAGTGAGCGGTAAAAGGCCTGACGACACGGTTCGAGCAGTCGAAGCAACGCTGTTTGCTTCTGAAGAGCCGATGACGGTTGACGCGCTCGCTGGTCACTTGGGCGGTCTGGAGAACGCGGCCGTTCGAGAGGCGCTCAAGGAGCTGCAGGAGCATTATTCAGAGCGTGGATTACAGCTGGTGGAACGCGGCAAGCGCTGGCATTTCGAGACTGCGCCCGATCTTGCGCACTTGCTGCGGCGCGAGCGCGAACAGGTTCGCCGCCTTAGCCGTGCAGCAACAGAGGTGCTTGCAATCATTGCCTATCACGAACCTGTCAGCCGGGCAGAGATCGAGGCGATTCGCGGTGTCCAAACGGCCAAAGGCACGCTTGATGTGTTAATGGAAGCGGGCTGGATCAAGCTCGCAGGCAGGCGCGAAGTGCCCGGACGGCCCGTAATCTATGCAACGACGCCTGAATTTCTCGATCACTTTGGGCTTTCCAGCCGCCGCGATCTGCCCGGCATCGATGAACTAAAGGCCGCTGGCCTGCTTGACCCGGTCGATGATGCATATGATGCCTTGCAGGAAGATCAGGGCGAGGACGGCAGTGATCCCGAGGAAGCAGACGCAGATACCTGCGAGGCATCGGATGACAGTGAAACCGCTGAATCGTCAGCAGCCTGACTGGCATTGCGTAAAGAACGCCACTATATCGTCTGAAGCAGTTGAATTTTCAGGAAGAGAGTTTTCGTGATGGGCGGTATCGGTATTTGGCAAATCCTGATTGTGGCTTTGGTCATTCTGGTGCTGTTCGGGCGTGGCCGTATTTCTGAAATGATGGGTGATTTCGGTAAGGGAATCAGCAGTTTCAAAAAAGGTATGAGCGAGGAAGAGGCGCAATCTTCCAAACCCGCCGCCCAGATCGAAGGCCAGGCGAAGGATGCCGCCAGCGAAGCGAAGCACACGGCGGACCCGCAGCCGGCGCCGCGCGCTGATACGCCTGACCAGAGCAACTAAGAGGGCCCGACCATGTTCGACATCGGCGCCGCCGAGCTGCTGGTGATCGTAGTGGTGGCCGTCATCGTCATCGGCCCCAAAGACTTACCCAAGGCCCTGCGCACCGCAGGAAGCTGGATCGGTAAAGTGCGCCGTGTTTCCGCCCATTTCCGAAGCGGGATCGATACCATGATCCGCGAAGCGGAGCTTGAGGAAATGGAGCAGAAATGGAAGGCGCGCAATGAAGAGATCATGGCGCGCACGGGCACGGCGGAAGACTATGCGGCGGATGAAATGACAGGGCCGCCGACTGTTGCGGATGAGGCAGGGGGAGCAAAGGCAGCCAAACCAACACAGCCAGCCAAGCCGACACAGCCAGCCAAGCCGGATCCGGTACCAAATGAACCGGCGCTGCCCCTTGATGAGCCGGGCGAAGAGAAGGGGCGCGATAACTGATGGCGCTCAAGATCCGCGACATTGACGAGACCGAAGCGCCATTGCTCGACCATCTGATTGAGCTGCGCACACGGCTGCTGCGCTGTGTTGTGGCACTTGCGATCGGCTTTGGAATCAGTTTCTATTTTGCCGATCCCATCCTTGGGTTTCTCGTCCAGCCATTGAAGGACGCGTTTCCTGAAGGGGAGGGGCAGCTGATCTTCACCAAGCTTTACGAGGTCTTCTTTGTTGAGCTGAAGGTGGCACTGTTTGCGGGCTTCTTCTTTAGCTTTCCAATTATTGCGAACCAGCTTTGGGCGTTTGTTGCCCCCGGGCTCTATGCCAAGGAAAAGAAGGCGTTTCTGCCATTTCTGATCGCTACCCCGGTACTGTTCACCGCAGGAGCAGCGCTGGCCTATTTTGTCGTGATGCCGACGGCGTTTCGCTGGTTCCTTGGCTTCGAGGGTGAGGCCGGAGGGCTCACGATCGAGGCGCTGCCCGCTGCAGGCGAATATCTTGGTTTGGTGATGCAGTTCATCCTGGCATTCGGCATCAGCTTTCTGTTGCCGGTGTTGCTCCTGCTGCTCAACCGCGCAGGAATTGTCACGCGCCAACAACTTGCAGGAGCGCGGCGCTATGTCATTGTTGGTGTTGTCGCGTTGGCGGCAGTCGTCACACCACCGGATCCGGGCTCTCAGGTCATCCTGGCGATACCGCTGTTAGTGCTCTTCGAAGGCTCTCTCCTGCTGATGCGATTGCAGGAACGAAAGGATACGGGCTCCGATGTGACCACGCCTGATCCACCAGCCGATGGTAAAACTGACTAGTCCGGGGCGAAGCTGACAAGACCAAAAAAAACGGGGCCCCGAAGGACCCCGCTTAATTTCGGTATGAAACCCTCTTACGGACTGACCGGATCATCATCACCATCAGCAGCGATAACGATACCAGCAATAACAGCAGCCGCTGCGAGAACAGCGAGAAGCAGGCCAGAACCCTGACCCAGTTCACTTTCGCCTTCAACCGGTGCCGGAGCACGATCGATCGAGACTTCTGCGATTGCTGGCGCGGTTGCCAGCGAGAGGACCGCAGCCGACGCTGCGATAGTACGGATTTTCATCAAGGGTCTCCTATCGGGTTAATTCTTGACGCCCAGCTCTTCTACGAGACCAGCCGATCTAACACAAGACTGAAATCGTATGCTGATATCGCCAGAATGGTCCAAAACGTCGTCGAACTGAGTATTTCTACGCCTATTGTTGCACGAATGCGACAAAAGCATGTTTCAGTTCGAACTCTGCTTAGGCCGCACGCTGCCCCAATGCGAATCAAAGGTTAAATTTGCATTACTTTGATAACTGGCACGATTTCTATTTAGTCGTCGATTATCTGGAAAATACTTTCTCTCCGCCAATCCAAGTCTCGAGTACTTGAGTCTCACGAATACTTTGAACTGGTGCAAGTATTGGGTCGCGGTCAACAAGAATGAAGTCTGCGCGCTCGCCCGGTAGCAGTCGGCCGAACCGGCCTTCGGCAAAACCTGCAAATGCACCATCAGCTGTGAAGCCCGCCAGCGCGGCTTCGCGAGATACAGTTTCTTCAGGAATCCAGCCGCCGAACGGTTCGCCAGCGGCATCTGTTCGGCTGACTGCAACGGCCAGGCCGGCGAATGCATCGGCCGGCTCGACGGGCGCGTCAGATCCCAGGGCGAGCGGTGCGCCGACAGCGGCTATACTGCGCCATGCGTAGGCACCCCCTAACCGATCCGGTCCCAGACGGGCCTCTGCCATCAGCCGGTCACTCGTCTGGTGAAGCGGCTGCATCGACGCGATGATTCCGTGCGCCCCGAATTTGGACAAGTCTGCCGGATCGACGATCTGCGCATGCTCGACACGCCAGCGACGATCACCCGGATAGGTCGCGCTCAATTCTTCCACTGCATTGAGCACCTCGGCATTGGCCGCATCGCCAATCGCGTGGATTGCGGTCTGGAAACCATCCATGGCTGCGCGGCTCATCAGGTTCCTCAGCTGCGCAGGCGTGAGCAGCGGTAACCCACGATGACTTGGCTCATCATGATAGGGTTCCTTCAGGATTGCTCCGCGCGAACCCAGAGCGCCATCGAGGTATAGCTTGATACCATTTAGACGCAGACGATCTTGGTAAAGCCAGGATGTCGGAGCCGGTCCTGCAATCAGTTCCATCGTCTTGACGTCCGTCGCATAGGCCATGATGCGCATCTTTAAGGATCCGTTGTCACCCGCCCGCCGGAAAGCTTGCCAGTCCTCGATTGTCGTACCCATGTCGGCAACGGCCGTTATGCCGTTGGCAAGCAGCAAGTCCTGCGCCTTGCGCAATGCGATGTCGCGATCGCTAGGCCGCGGTTCAGGCACGATCGCATTTATAAAGCTCTCCGCTGCATCGACGAAGACCCCTGTCGGATTTCCAGCCGCATCGCGGATAATGCGTCCACCGTCCGGGTCTTGCGTTGCAGCACTCACACCCGCACGATCCATCGCCAGGCTATTGGCCCAGCCTGCGTGTCCATCCACCCGCGCCAACCAGACGGGACGATCGGGGACTATGGCGTCCAGTTCTGCAGCGGTAGGAAAACGGCCCAGGCCCCATTTTTCCTGATTCCAGCCGCGCCCCAGAATCCACGGGCGCCCCGGATTGGCATCGGCAAAGTCGGAAATCGCCTGCAAGGCTTCTTCCAGTGAGTTTGTGCCCGAAAGGTCGAGTGTAAGCTGGCCAAAGCCGATGCCCATTACATGAACATGACTGTCAATCATGCCGGGCAACATGACGCGGCCTTCGCCGTCGATCTGGTAATCGATGCCTTCGGGTCGCGGATCACCGCTCTTCACCAGTTTGCGCACCTTGCCATCATCAGCGATTACGAGAGCTGAAAATCGTTCAACTTCACCCTCGCCATTGATCGTGATGCCTATGACGTTGTCGATCAGGGTGTCAGCTGTGGCTGGCGCCGCCATCATGGCGGCAACGCTGGCTATCCCGGCCAATGCAAGTTTACGGAACATTATTTCTCTCCTTTGGGAAGCCGGCTGATCAGTGCACTGGTGTCATGCCGCCCGCCGCCATTGGCTTGCACTTCCGCGTAGAACTGGTCGACCAAAGCTGAAATGGGTGAAGAAAGACCCAGGCCGCGGGCTTCTTCCAGTGCGTACCCAAGATCCTTACGCATCCAGTCGATTGCAAATCCGAAATCGAATTCGTCCTTCACCATGGTGTGCCAGCGATTTTCCATTTGCCAGCTTTGCGCCGCACCACCCGATATCGCCTCGAATGTCTTGTCGAGGTCAAGGCCAGCGGCTTGTGAGAGGCGGATCGCTTCGCTCAATCCTCCCAAAACACCCGCGATGCACATCTGGTTTGCCATCTTTGCCGTCTGACCTGCGCCAACCGTGCCAACATGAACAATGCGTGCAGCATAGCAATCCATCACCGGTGTCGCGTTGGCCATTGCCTCTGCCGTGCCGCCACACATGATGGCCAGCTTGCCATTCTCAGCGCCGGCTTGCCCTCCGGACACGGGAGCATCGATGAAGCTGACACCTCTATCTTCGCACTGCGCGGCAAGTGCGCGTGCAAGGTTGGCTGATGTGGTGGTGTGATCAACCAGCAGGCTGTCGGTGCTCATGGCATCAAGCGCGCCATTCTCTCCCAGCAATACTTGCTCAAGATCCAGGTCATTCCCGACGCAGGTAAAGAGCATCTGCGCGCCCTTGGCAGCGGCGGCGGGTGTTTCAGCGAGTGATACTTGCAGACCCTCGGCAGACCATCTGGCCTGCCATTCTTCCGTCCGCGCCTTTGTCCGGTTGTAAACGGTGACGTCATGGCCTGCTCTGGCGAGGTGGCCAGCCATCGGGCCGCCCATCACGCCAAGGCCCAGAAATGCGACTTTGGTTTGTGTATTCATGGTCTGTGCGGGTTAATGCGAAATGACGGCGCTGCAACCGGTTTTATCATAGGCTAAAGCCTGATTGCCGTTGCGGCATGCGTGGTGACAGCCTATCCCGCGGTGCATGAATAGCCAACCGGCCTTTGCCAGCGAAGCTGAAGCGCGCAATGCGTTGACGATTGATCATGTCCGCTCTGCGGCCGAGAGAATTGCGGGCGCCATCGTGCGCACGCCCATGATGCATTCGATTACGTTGTCTGAGATTGCTGGTTGCGAGATTTGGCTGAAGTTCGAAAACTTGCAGTTTACCGCAGCCTATAAAGAACGCGGAGCGCTCAACGCTTTGCTGCATCTGACCGATGAGCAGAAAGAGCGCGGCGTTATCGCGGCCTCTGCCGGAAATCATAGTCAAGGGCTCTCCTATCACGGAACGCGGCTGGGCGTGCCGGTTACAATCGTGATGCCGCGAACCACACCGATGGTTAAGGTCATGCAGACTGAGAGTGTAGGCGGGAATGTTGTGCTCCATGGCGAGACATTTGACGATGCCTATGCCTATGCGCGGCAGTTGGAGCAGGAACGCGGACTGACTTTCGTGCACCCGTTCGATCATCCATTGGTTGCTGCGGGGCAGGGAACTGTCGCGCTCGAAATGCTCGAGGAGCAGCCGGATCTTGACTGCATGGTCGTGCCGATCGGCGGTGGCGGTTTGATGTCTGGCATGGCGACAGTGGCCAAGACGCTTAATCCGGACGTGGAAATGATCGGCGTTCAGGCTGAGCTGTTCCCGTCAATGTACGCCAGAGTGCGCGGCGAAGAGATGGAATGCGGCGGCGATACTCTGGCAGAGGGAATCGCTGTAAAGGCACCAGGCGAATTCACGTCCAAAATCGTCGCCGAGTTGGTTGATGAAATCCTTCTGGTTGATGAGCGCGCACTGGAAAAATCGGTTTCATTGCTGCTCCAGATCGAAAAGACGGTTGTCGAAGGTGCTGGCGCGGCGGGGCTTGCAGCAGTTCTCGCAAATCCTGAGAAATTTGCTGGCAAGAAGGTTGGCCTGGTTTTGTGCGGTGGCAATATCGACACGCGCTTGCTGGCTAACGTTTTGCTGCGTGACTTAACCCGGCAGGGGCGGCTGGCGCGTTTGCGCGTGAAGCTGCAGGATCGCCCGGGTGCGTTGTTCAAGGTGATGGAGGAATTCAACGCCCACAACGTCAACATAATCGAGATTTACCACCAGCGAATCTTTACATCACTGCCTGCCAAAGGCCTGATTACGGACATTGAATGCGAGGCGCGTGATCGCGCTCAGCTAAACGCATTGGTTAACTCGCTGCGGGGCAAGGGCTACAACGTAAACCTCGTCGAGTTGAATTAGCCCCTGTTTGCAACGGCTTATCGCTCTAAACAGGGCACTTCTGACGATATTAACCATGCCCTATAGTTAAAGACCTTTTACCGCGCGGCTCAAAAAGGCATAACAATGTCTTAACGCGCCCCTGAGCGCGATTCCGTGGGACAGGATAAAAGGACCTTGTTTAGCTCGTGACGGCGCCAATTCGCTTCCCTCGTTTTTATGTGACCAGCCCGGCGCCTTGTCCCTATTTGCCTGGCCGCAGCGAACGAAAAGTGTTCACAGAACTTAAAGGCCCGCATGCCGAACAACTGAACGAAGCCCTTGGCCGGATCGGATTTCGCCGCAGCCAGACCGTAGCCTATCGGCCCAGCTGTCTCGACTGTCAGGCGTGCGTTTCAGTTCGTGTATCCGCCAGCGATTTTGAAGCCTCCAACTCGCAGCGGCGCAACCTGAAGCGGAACCGGGATCTGATCGCGACAGAATGCCGCCCGTGGGCCACTGACGAACAATTCGAGTTGCTGCGGCAGTATCTGGGTGCACGCCACCCAGATGGGGGCATGGCCGCGATGGACGAGATGGATTTCGCCGACATGGTCGAGCACACGCCTGTCTCTAGCGTGATGATTGAATACCGAGAGCCAACTGTTTCAGGTGAACCGGGCCGCCTTGTTGGTGTTTGCCTGACCGATCGGCAAAGCGATGGTTTGTCGATGATCTACAGCTTTTACGATGCAGACCATGGCGCGCGTTCCGGTCTGGGTGACTACATCATCCTTGACCATGTCCGCCGGGCCGCCGCAGAGGGTCTGCCCTTTGTATACCTTGGCTATTGGGTCGAGGGATCACCACGCATGCAATACAAGGTGCGCTATCGCCCCTTGGAAAAGCTTACCCGTGACGGTTGGGTCCGGATCGGCAAGGAAGAGCACCGGCGTTTGATTGCAAGTGCAACCAAGCCCGGTAATCCGGTACCCAACCCAAGCGGGAAAGACGGCAAGCAGCCCCGGCTCGAAGACTATTAGGATCTCGTCTCAAGCGCTTGCGTAGACGCGCGCCTCGGCCTGTCTTCGCCGGATCAGCCCTTTCAGCACGCGATCGCCCGCTTTGTTCCAGCGTGCGAATTCTTCCCGGATTGCGGAGCAAAACTTCTCGATGAGGCCACTGTCTGCAATTGGGTCGTTAGCTGAACGTCTGTATTGAGCTAAAAAAGCCGTTGAGACGGACCACCCTCGACCGGGATTGCTGCGCCATTCACAAAACTTGAAGCGTCAGATAGCAGCCAGACTGCTGTCTCAGCGATCTCGTAACCATGACCAAGTCGGTCCATTGCGGAATGACGGGCGATAATAGGGGTTGTGAGTTCGGGCTGTTGCTCAACAACCGGATCGACCATCTCCGAATGACAGTAGCCGGGGCAGATGGCATTGGTGCGTATATTCTCTTTCGCATAGTCGATAGCCGCACTCTTGGTGAGGCCAACTACCCCATGTTTGCTTGCAGCATAGTCTGCATGGCCGACATCGCTTCCTACTAGTCCGTAGATCGAGGAAATGTTGACTATGGAGCCGCCACCAGTTTTCAGCATCGCTCGAATTTCTGCCCGCATGCATCGCCAAACACCAGTCAGATTGGTTGCTATAACCGCATCCCAGACTTCGTCAGTCATGTCTGCGAAGCGGGTGAATGGGGCGCCGGAGATTCCAGCATTATTCACGGCACCATCTAGCCTGCCAAATCGCTCGACAACGGCGGCTATCACTTGATCGACGCTTTCCCCATCCATGATGTCGTTTTGGATGAATAAGCCTTCGCCACCGGCATTGTTGATTTCTTCGACAACCGCCTTGCCACGCTCGCTACGCCTACCAGTGATCGCAACTTTATCGCCTCGGCTTCCAAACATTCGCGCCATGTCAGCGCCAAGTCCAGATGTGCCACCGGTTACCAGAATAGATTTGCCTCTAACGTCGCCCATGCGTCTGTCCTTCTCCAGAACGCGACCCTGAAGGGTTGGAACCTTCTAGCAAACCCGAGCGATTAGCAACGCTGCTGATTGGATAAAGGGAGACAGCGGCTCTGAGATAAGGGTGCTGGGTTATCCAAAGTCTGGATTTGGGTCGTGAGCGGCTGGTCAGCTTTCGGGCATCGCGCTGGAAAAGCCGACAATCGGCTCACAGGTTACGTTGGGTGGCCCGAATTAGTCCGCTAATGGGGTGGAAAGCCGACGCTCAGTCCTAATGTGCAGGCGTGAGCGGAAAATGCAGCAGCGCTACAACCGGCGCGGCAGGGTCTTCACGGCCGTGAACGATGTTCTCAGCAGTGGCGACCAAAGCGGTTTCATGAGCGCCCATGAACTTTGCGAGTTTGGCGGCTTGAGGATCTTCGTGTTCTGAAACCAAAGTCGCCAGTTCAAGGTACCTGGGCAAGTAATTCTCTTTCACGATATCTCGCATGGCGGCAAAGCGTTCAAGCCAAGGCAGCGCATTCATACTTTCGCTTGCGCCAACTCCGTCGATGCGTCCCTGTGGGGCATCTAAAATCGAAAGCCCCAGTCTCGAAAGCAACGGTCGCATTAGAGCCTTTCCTTCGGTTTCGAACTGTAAGAGCGATCCCATGATGTACTCTTGCTCAGGAGTATCCGCTTTTGCGAGCATCGCCTCAAATGCAACTTCACCGGTTTGCTCGCCCAAATAAACGTCTACAAGGCATTCTCTAAACTCTTCTGTAGCCACAGTAACCTCCCGATATCGATATCCCGTTGAACAACTCGGTAAGACTAGGCCTAGATCTGATTTAATTACAAATCGAAGCCTATTGATCGGGCCAAAGCGGACATTCACATCAGCATGTGCTAACAACGAGCCGGGCCGCCAAATTGGGGAGAATAGCCACATGCACAAGCCAAAGGTCCAAGTAGCTAATGCGAACGAGCAGTCCTCGATCATTCAGACGATCACATTGGGCTTTTCCGCAGATCCTATCGCTAGATGGATTTGGCCGGATGCCCAAACCTACCTCGATGTTATGCCACGTTTCACTGTAGCATTTGGCGGCGCTGGCTTTGATCAATCTACTGTCTACACGACCGATTGTGGACACGCCGCAGCAATGTGGCTGCCTCCGGGCATAGAGTCTGATGGTGATACGATTGAAGCTATCTTCGAAGAGTCTGTTGAACCGGAGCGTATGGAAGAGATCGGCTCCTTTTTTGCGCAGATGGACGATTTCCATCCGCACGAAGCATGCTGGTATCTGCCATTGATCGCAGCTGACCCATCGCAGACCGGGCGTGGATTGGGTGCAGCGCTAATGAAGCACACACTACAAATTTGTGATCAACAAGGTCTTCCCGCCTACCTGGAGTCGTCTAACCCGAGAAACATTTCTCTCTACGAACGACATGGCTTTGAAGTGATGGGAAAGATCGAGACACCAAGCTCGCCGTTGATGACGCCAATGTTCAGAGAGCCGCGCGGTTAGACTTAAGAAATACCGTTATACCTCAATTTCCCCGAATGGGTCGGTAAGTTGCCAGTCTGGTTTTGGCGGCACAGCAGGCCAGGCAGAAAGACCGCTCATAGGCGGTAGGGAAGACTCAACGATGGTCGGCTTATGGGGTGGAAAGCGGACCTGGGGGCGACGGAGGCCCCCATAGTAATGTGGCGTTGGGCGTGGCCTCCAAGGAGCGAGGGTAGTACTGGCTTTGACCTAAATTAAACGTGCGCTTAAGCTTCTGTGTATGGCTAACATCAAAACGCGGACTCGCGCGACCCAGCAACGCACACTTGATACCCGAGCCACGATCAAGGCAGCTGGTGCCGAGCTTTTTGCGACGCGCGGATATCGCGCCACGGGTGTTCGCGATATTGCTGACCTGGCGGGATGTAATCAGGCGCTCGTCTCATACCACTTTAAGGGGAAGGGTGGCCTGTACGATGAGATCTTGGCTGATGCGGTGGCGGAGGCAGAGCGATTGGCACAGGAAGGGGACCTTTCGACAAGTAACTATCCTGAGCGCGAGCTCGTTCGAATCCTATCCCGCGCTATTGCCTCACAACCACATCTCGCGCCGATGATTCTGCGCGAGCAGATGGATCCTGATCGCCTGCTGAACCCTGACACCGCGAACACCTTGCGCAGCTTCATGTCGTTGACTGAGAGTGTGCTAGACGTACTGCCTTTGGACGCCGAGGCACGCGGCTGGGACCCGCAGATTGTTCACCTTAGCATTGTCGGCCCACTTATTCATTTCACTGTGGCGACCCGGATGCGTGAAGCCACTGTGGGCAAGCTGGACCGCCCAATGAGCACCCCCGATCTCGATACCTTCACGGAAACTCTAGCCTCGATGTTCTCCCGCGCGTTGCGTAGTAAGGCCGCTGGCCCATAAATTAAACGCTTGTTTAATATAAGACGTATGTGTATTGCCTCAGTATTACACCAATACGGAAGGAGTGGATTATGCGTCTCAAATCGATCATGCTGTCAGGACTCACTGCATTCGCAATGACCGGTGCGGCGACAACGGGAGTGGCCATGGCTCAGCACAACAATCAGGTCGAAAGTGTTGATTCGATCAGTGAGGCGCAGAGGGAGCGTGCAGAGGCAATTCTGCGCGAACTAGCTGCCGATTACCGGAACGATCCAATGGCGCTCGATTCCAAATTCGGGATCAAACTCGGTCAGGAATGGTGGAGCGTCGACGTTAAGCACAAGGAAACGGCTTCTGAGCGCGGCCGGCTGACCGACCATAGCTTTGGGCCTCACGATGTAATGCTTAACCGGGGAGCTCCCAGCGAGCCGACATGGTATTTCGAGATCGCCAGCTTGGATGTGCTCGAGAAGATCGCATCGGGCGAGGTCAACGCCGGCACCGCTGCCATGCAAAGCTTTGGTAGTGACCGCGTGGGGGTCGAAACGCGCGACATGGAAGGCTTCAAATCGACATCCGGCGACGAAGGCGACATGTACATTGCTCTCTCCCACTTCTTCACCAAGGGCAAGCCGCAGATCACACGCTTTGGGCGCGACAACTCATTAATGACCCACGGCGCGCAGGCGACCGCCCTGCATATGATGAAGGGTTTTCGTGTGATGCATTTCAGCATCGGGCCGCAGGAAGTGGCGAACGATGACCCGCGCATGGAATTTGGCCAGATGCCAAACCTCTTTGTTGTCACTTCTGGCAAGGCCACGCTTTATAGTGACGATGGCCCCGTCGAAATTGAAGAGGGCATGAGCATCTTCATCCCCCAATTCGTGAAGCACCGGATCGTCAATGACGGTGACCAACCACTCGAAGGCATTCTGGTTCTCTACGGGGATAACTCTGACTTCGCTTTCGGAACTTCATACCCGACCTATCTTCAAGACTTGAATGCGTGGCACCGCGACTACGAATTCCGCAAGAACGTTCAGGGCGGCGAATAAGTCCGATCTGGGAGGGATGGCGGCCTCATTGTAGCTTCCTGTTAGGCCGCCCTGTGTCTGGGCGGCCAGCGATGCGACACCACCTTTGCTCGCTCCTAAGCACAAAGTGGGAGCCCTAGATCGCATTGCCGAATGTCCGCAATTGGGTCGTTACCAGCCGGTCCGGTCTTGTCAGAACAGGTGACTGAGCTGCCAGTCGGCTTTCAGGCGCAGCAATTTGTCTAAACGCGGTCAGCTTCTGGTGTGGAAAGCAGACATCCCGCTCGTCAAGGTCGTGCCCTATCGCATCAACTCTGCTCGATCTCAATCAGTCAACGCGCTAAGAGAGATAGGTAGTCAAATTAAGCGATGAGCAGCATGCAGACATTGAAATTCCACCATGTAGGAATTCCTACTGATAGGAAATTGCCGGACGAGGATCACAGCCCGGCCTTGAAGATTCATGGCAGCGGATACTTTGATACCCCATATGGTGTCGAGTGGCATAACTTCGATCCCGACAATACATTGCCTGACATCATCAAATCGATGCCGCACGTTGCCTTCGAAGTCGAAGATGTTCACGAAGCCGTCGATGGCAAGGAAGTTGTGTTTGGTCCAACCAGCTTAGTTGAACATGTGACGGTCGCATTCATCATGGACGGAGGCGCATTGATTGAATTGCTCCAATTCGATCGGCCAGAGCAGGACATTTGGCCTCACCCCACTAAATTTCAGATTTGATACAACCTTGATCTTGCGTTCACGCAACCTGACATCAGTGGGTGAGAGGCTCTTGCCAGACGCTTGAAATTGGCGCTCCGGACTAATTGGCTTTCACCTAAACAAAAACGTCCGTCAGGAACTGGGTCGTTTGTTGCCGTAAGAAAAAGGCCGCCCGGATCGCTCCGGACGGCCTTTCTTATTGCGAAATGTAAATTCTGCTTACGCGCTGTAATACATGTCATATTCGACCGGGCATGGCGTAGTTTCGGTGCGGATCACCTGTTCCCACAACAGCTCGGCATAGGCATCGATCTGGTCTTTGGTGAAGACGTCGCCCTTCAGAAGGAACTCGTGATCGGCTTCGAGTGCCTCGAGTGCTTCACGCAGGCTGCCGCACACGGTCGGAACTTCGGCGAGCTCTGCCGGTGGCAGGTCGTAGAGGTTCTTGTCCATTGCCTCGCCCGGGTGGATCTTGTTGGTGATACCATCAAGGCCCGCCATCAACAGCGCCGAGTAGGCAAGATACGGGTTGGCCATCGCATCAGGGAAACGGAATTCCACGCGCTTCGCCTTGTCGCCTGCCCCGTACGGAATCCGGCACGAAGCCGAGCGGTTGCGGGCTGAATATGCCAGCAGAACCGGAGCTTCGAAGCCTGGAACCAAACGCTTGTAACTGTTGGTGGTTGGGTTGGTGAACGCGTTCAGCGCCTTTGCGTGTTTGATAACACCGCCGATGTAGTACAGGCAGTTTTCCGAAAGGCCGGCATACTCATTACCAGCGAAAGTCGGCTTGCCATCGGCCCAGATCGACATGTGCGTGTGCATGCCTGAACCGTTATCTTCCTTGATCGGCTTCGGCATAAAGGTTGCAGACTTGCCGTATGCGTGCGCGACTTGCTGCACGACATACTTGTAGATCTGCATGCGGTCAGCGGTCTGTACCAGCGTTCCGAATGTCAGGCCCAGTTCGTGCTGAGCGGCGGCGACTTCGTGGTGGTGCTTGTCGCAGGGAAGGCCCATTTCCAGCATCGTGGCAACCATTTCACCGCGGATGTCCATGCAGCTATCAACCGGGGCAACAGGGAAGTATCCGCCTTTGGCGCGTGGCCTGTGGCCCAGGTTGCCGGCCTCATATTCCTTGCCAGTGTTAGTCGGCAATTCGATGTCGTCGATAGCAAAACCGGATCCGGCATAGCCGTCTTCAAAACGTACGTCGTCGAACATGAAGAATTCTGCTTCGGGACCGACGTAGACAGTGTCGCCGACGCCTGTGCTTTTCAGGTAGGCTTCGGCGCGCTTGGCGGTGGTCCGCGGGTCACGGCTGTACCAATCGCCCGTTGACGGCTCCACGATGTCGCAATTGACGATCAGCATCGGTGTCGCGCTGAAAGGGTCAAGCCAAGTCTCTGACAAGTCTGGCTTCAGGATCATGTCTGACTCGTTGATCGCTTTCCAGCCTGCGATCGAAGAGCCGTCAAACATTAACCCGTCTTCGAACTCGTCTTCGCCCATGACTCCGGCGCACATCGTCAGATGCTGCCACTTGCCCTTCGGATCGGTGAAGCGCAGGTCGACCCACTCAACCTCGTGTTCCTTGATCTTCGCGATAATATCCTTGGCAGTGCTCATTGGAATTTAGCCTCCAGCTTTAGTGTCTGTTTTGCCCGGTTCGGATTTGGGCATTGGTTGCATTGGGTGGGGAGAATCCCCGCCAAAGTTCAGATGGCGTCGTTGTCTTTCTCACCGGTGCGTATTCGCAAAGCTCCTTCGATCGGTGAGACGAATATCTTACCATCACCAATCCGTCCGGTTTGCGCTGCAGCGGCAACTGCTTCGACAACGCGGTCGGTAATCTCGTCATTTACGACGACTTCGAGTTTAACCTTGGGCAGAAAGTCGACAACGTATTCTGCACCGCGATAAAGCTCTGTATGACCTTTCTGACGGCCAAAACCCTTGGCTTCTGTAACGGTGATGCCTGATACGCCAATTTCGTGGAGCGCTTCCTTCACTTCATCAAGTTTGAAAGGCTTGATGATTGCTTCGACCTTTTTCACGTGGTTTCCTGTCTTTGCTCGCCGCAGCTTCGCGCCACGTTGTAACTACGCGTGTGTATCCAAGAATCGTGCCAATCATCCGATTGTAGGAAAAGGGCTTCGTTAAGAGAGCAAGTCACACAGTAATGCCCAAGAGTCGGACGGTGTGTGCCTAATTTTTAGGCAGCCTTTTGTCGCTAAAGACGAAGTCCAGCCGTCTCGGGCAGCCCGCACATGATATTGAGGTTCTGGATCGCCGCCCCGCTCGCGCCTTTCCCAAGGTTGTCGAGTTGCGCGATGAGGCGGACATTCCAGCCGCCTTGATTGCCAAATACGTACAGCGACATGCCATCATGCGCCGCCGCGCCCTGACGCAAAAGAAGTTCGCCCGGCACCTCGTCACTTTCAACACGGATCACGTCAGAGCCGGCGTAGAATTGGTTCAATGCGTCACACAATTGATCCGCCAGAGGGTTGCCGGGCATTGCGCCGAGATGCAGTGGAACCTCGACAATCATTCCTCGATGCGCGGGCACAACAGAAGGCGCGAACAGGACGGGATGTTCAAGCCCCGCATGCTGCTGCATTTCCGGCAAATGCTTGTGCGAGAGGTTGAGACCATAGGTGCGAAAGGCGATGTCTGCTTCCGTTTCGAACCGTTCGATCAATGCCTTTCCGCCGCCCGAATACCCGCTGACCGCATTGATGGTATAAGGCCAGTCCGCTGGCAACAGGCCAGCGCGTACCAGTGGTGCAACCAGTCCCAGAAAGCCGGTCGGATAGCAGCCCGGATTGGAAACTAATTGCGCTTTCGCGATGCTTTCCTGCCCAACCAGCTCCGGAAAGCCATAGGTCCAGCCATCAGCAACACGGTGCGCGCTCGAAGCATCGATGATCCGCGTGTTCGAGCCTTCAGCAAGCTTCACAGCTTCTTTCGCGGCGTCATCCGGCAGGCACAGGATCGCGACATCTGCCGCGTGCAATGCATCCTTACGCGCGGCGTCGTCCTTGCGTTGGGCATCGTCGAGCACCAAAAGATCGAACTCGCCCCGATCTTTCAACCGGTCACGGATTTCCAGGCCGGTAGTGCCAGCCGCTCCATCGATGAAAACGCGCGTTGTCATTGTAGCTACAGCTCAAGCGTCAGCGGGCGCGAGCTGCGCGATCCGCACATAACCCGATGGACCTTCAGGCGTTAGGCAAACCCACGCCCATTCGCCCGCAATATCGAGCACTTCGATGGCTGTGCCTGCCGCAATCTCTGTAACCACATCGCTGTCATCGCGGCCGGCTAGGTGCATTTCCACCGGCGCATCCCCGATGTTGCGCAGCTTTGGAATGACGTAATGCGCCGCGAGATAACGCCCCGCGAGCGCAATATGCGCCAGGTCCCCGCGCAAAGGCAGGGTACCTTGTTTCGGGCGCACGACAGGCCCGGCCAGCCGCAGCGGACCGTCTGGAACCTTGTATGTCGTAACGTCGCTCACTTGGCGCGCGCCCCCTAATCCTTCACATCCACAAAACGCGGATTGCGCGGGCGCTTATACACTGCGCGCCTTTCGGGCAAGTTAGCGCAGCACTAATCAATTGCCAGCGTAGCGCGCGCGCAACATGTGGAAAGTCGCGCGAAGGCCATATGCGGCTCCGCCTGCGGGGCGGCCGGGCTTCGCCGACGGGCGCCATGCAAAGGTGTCAAAATGCGCCCAGTCGATCCCGTCGCCCACGAATTTGTCCAGGAACAGTCCCGCGACACTCGCGCCTGCAAATGCATTGTTCGAGATGTTGTTCATATCCGCCACGTCGGACTTCAGCCATTCGCGATACGCCTCTGGCAAGGGCAAACGCCAGGGCTCGTCATCGCAGGCCTTGCCTGCTTCGATCAGCGCCTGTGCGGTTTCGTCCTTGCGTGTCATCAGGGCGGGCAAGTCGGGCCCCAAGGCGACACGAGCCGCGCCTGTCAGCGTTGCGAAATCAACGATGAAGTCCGGCTCATCTTCGCTCGCGCGGGTCAGTGCATCCCCCAGGATCAGTCGACCCTCGGCATCGGTATTTCCGATCTCCACTGTCAGCCCCTTACGTGTCTTGAGAATATCGCCCGGGCGGAAAGAATTGCCCGCGATTGCATTCTCAACCGCGGGGATCAGAAGCTGTAGCCGGACCGGCAGCTTCGCATTCATCACGAGCCCAGCCAGCGCAATTGCATGCGCTGCACCGCCCATATCCTTCTTCATCAGCTTCATGCCGCTGGCAGGCTTGATATCGAGCCCGCCTGAATCAAAGCACACGCCTTTGCCGATGATCGCGAGCTTGGGGTGATTTTCGTTACCCCACTCAAGCCGCATCAGACGCGGCGCATGGTGGCGTGCAGCCGCCCGGCCGACGGCGTGCACCATTGGATAGTCTTTTTCCAGCGCATCGCCTTTGACCACTTTCAGCTTCGCGTCATAGGCTTTGGCTAGCTTCTCGCATTGCGCCTCCAGATCGGCTGGTCCCATGTCTTCAGCGGGCGTATTGACCAGATCGCGGACGAGATTTTCGGCCTCGGCCTCAGCGATGGCATCGTCCAGATGCTTGGCCTTCTGGCTCAGCAAAACGCGCGGGCCGGGGGCGCTCTCATCCGGCTTCGCATAGCGGGTAAACTTGTACTGGGCGGTTTGCCAGCCATGCAGCGCTGCACCGGGCTCACCCTCCTTCAGCCGGTAGGTACCTTCGGGGAGATCCTCCGCCAGTTTCGCGAGGCACCAGCTGGTGAGCTTTTCCAAATCCGCGACCCCGCCTGCGGCGAACCAATCGTCACCATCGGGCACGATAGCGACTTGCGCGGGCCTGCCTTCGAATTTCTGCGCTTTGATCGCCGCGCGCTGGCCTGCGGACAACGGCTTCAGCCAGTCCTCAAAACCGTCCTTGGTGACTAGATGGATGGTGGTGGCATTTTGCCCGCGATCGGGCTGTATCAACGCGTCTTTTTTGCTCATGTGCGCTACTTAGTCACGATATGGCGCTTGTCACTCGCAATTTTGTGCGTCCATCGCTATGTGAGCGCCATGCACCAATACCAAGTCATCGATGGAAATGAGACCGTCTACCGCGACGGCACGATCAAGCTGCACGGCCCGGAAGGGTTTGAGGGTATGCGCAAGGCCGGGCGGCTGGCCGCAGAAATCCTCGACGAGCTGACCGAATTCGTGAAGCCGGGTGTCACCACGGCGGAGATTGATGACTTTGCGCGCGGCATGATGCTGGACGCAGGCGCAGTGCCCGCAACGCTTGGCTATCGCGGCTATGCGCATAGCTGCTGCACTTCGATCAACCATGTGATTTGCCACGGCATTCCGGGTGACAAGGCGCTGAAGGATGGCGATATCGTCAATATCGATGTCACGCCGCTGCTCGATGGATGGCATGGCGACACCAGCCGCATGTTCTTTGCCGGTGAACCTTCGATCAAGGCCAAGCGGCTGGTCGATGTGACCTATGAGTGCCTGATGCTGGGGATTGAAGCGGCGAGCAAACCCGGCGCGCGGCTGGGCGATATTGGCGCCGCGATCGAAGCGCATGCGCGCCAGTTTCGCTATGGCGTGGTGCGTGAGTTTTGCGGCCACGGGCTAGGGCGCCTGTTCCACGATGCGCCCGAAGTGGTGCACGCGGCGAAGGCGGGCACTGGGCCTGAGTTAAAGCCCGGCATGTTTTTCACGATCGAACCGATGATCAATGCGGGTAAACCGTGGGCGATAGTGCTGGGCGATGGCTGGACCGCGGTGACCCGCGACAAATCACTTTCCGCACAGTTCGAACATTCGATTGGCTTGACGGAAAAAGGCGCGGAGCTGTTCACCAAGAGCCCCAAGGGTCTGGATAAGCCGCCTTATTAGATAGGTGGCGATACCTGAAGGAAGGCCACGACAGTGGCGATTAGAACGCCAAAGTAGAAGGCGAGCATCCACCATGTCGATTTGGCAACGTGCCCTCGGCTGACCTTGTCGAGCAGAATTGCCAAGGCAGGCACCAGAATGAATTGCAATGGTCCGGCAGTGAATTCCGGCAGATCGAACGCGTCGAATACCCGAGCGTAGGCTGGTCCCAGCAGCGCCAGATTGCCAAGCAACATAGCTTGCCTATGCTCGGCCGCGCGGTGACTACGAGCGAACAGAATCGCACCAATGTAAAGCGGAATGAAGGTGGCAAAGATGCCCACATTCCCGATCAGAACTTCGTAGCGATCGAACTCCTGGGAAAGATTCCAAGATACGGTCATTCCACTTGCAACCATTGCTGTCACGACAAGTGGAGACCACCAGCCAAGATTGCGATGTCTCGCCAAGTTTGCATACGCAGCAAGGCGAGCCTGAAACGCGAACACCCCCATCCACGCTATCATCGTCACACCGTGAAGAATAACCAATGGAGTGTATCGAACCAGACGTTCAGGCTCCATGATTGCCTTCAGTGCGAAGGCGCCGATCGAAAACAAAAGGATGGCCAGCGCTATTTTCGCGAGCAACTCGTTTCCACGTTTGTGGCCAACTGTTGTATCCATTTCTCCCCCCTTTAACTTTCCCTCCCCGCCCTGATCGCCGCACCTGCTGCAAAGGGCGTAATCGCCACCAGCAGCAGGCTGATCGCCGCCGAAAAGCCCAGCGTTGCCGGATCGCTGCGTTCGAGCGCACCCGCTCCAAAGATCAGGATCGGCAGCGCCAGCGGGATCAACAGCAGGCCCGATAGCGCCGCGCCTGTGCGTAGCCCTGCGGTCAGCGCTGCGATCATCAGGCCGACTGCCGCCAGCCCCGGAGTGCCTGCCAGCAATCCCAGCAACAGCAATCGCAAAGTCTCGCCATCCAGATTGAGCAGCGCCGCGGCCGGAAAACAGGCGAGCATCAGCAGCGGGCCAAAGCTGAGCCAATGCGCGAACAGGCGCACCGCCATAACCGCTTCCTCGGTCACGCCGCGCAGCTTGAGCTGATCAAACAGGCCCAGCTCTAAGTCGGGCAAAACTAGCCGGTCCAATGGCAGGATCGCCGCTAACAGCGCCGCGATCCACAGCACACCGCCGCCGGTTTTCGCCAGCAGCGGCGCGTTCGGCCCGACGGCAAATGGATACAGCATTGCTATCGCGAGGAAGAACAGCAGCGGCAGCATGGCCCCGCCACCGCGCCCGCCGCCGAGCAGCAACATGCGCATATCGCGTTTAAGCAGCGGCCAGATCACACGACATACTCCGCAAGCGCGAAGACGCTCAGCCGTTCGACCGCAATCGGCTGGTGCGAAGCGAGAACCACGATGCCGCCCGTTGCGGCATGCGCGCTGACAGTTTCAGCAATGCGCGCTTGCGAGCGATCATCGAGCCCGCTCAGCGGCTCATCCAGCAGCCAGATCGGTGCATCCTGACAAAGCAGCCGGGCCATCGCCGCGCGCTTGCGCTGCCCGGTCGAAAGATAGCGGACGGGCACTTCCAAAAGCGCGTCCAGTTCCATTGCGGAAACCGCTTCGAAGGAGTCGGCGCACCCATCAACTTGCTGCCAAAAACGCAAAGCTTCGCTGAGCGGTTGATCCGGATCAAGCGCCGGCCGCTCGTCGAGCATGCCGATTGCGCCTTCGTGTGATACCTCGCCGGAATATGGGTTGCGCAGGCCAGCTAGAATGCGCAGCAGACTGGTTTTGCCCGTGCCATTCTCACCCGTGATGTGCAGTACATCGCCACTCGCCAAATCCAGCGACAGCCCGCGAAACAGCAGTCGCTCGCCGCGGCGGCAGGCAAGGTCAGTGGCAGTGAGGCGCGCTTGCATGGAACGCAGGGTTAGGCGAAAGGGTGTTCCGTAACAAGGAGATGCATGATGTCAGTCCCCCAACTTACCGATGCCGAATGCGACACGCTGCTTACCGCGCATCCAGAGTGGTCGATTGCGCGCGAAGGCAAGGCGATTGAGCGCAAGTTCCAGTTTGGCGATTTCAGCGAAGCCTGGGGCTTCATGAACCGGGTAGCGTTGCTGGCGGAGAGCCACGATCACCACCCAGAATGGTTCAATGTCTACAACCGTGTCGAAATCACGCTCACCACACACGACGCAGGCGGGCTTTCCGAACGTGATGCCGTGATGGCCGCCGCCATCGACGCTCTTTTGTAGCTCCGCACGCCATCCGGCGTGCGATTTCCTCGCTAACACGACCGTTTCCGGGTTCTTATGTAGCGATATCCTCGGTGCCGATGCCCTGATTGCGCATTTCCTTGCGTACTTTGCCGGGCATCCAGCGCGACAGGAACAGCAGGCGCTTGGCCATCTTTCCCACGGTGTAATCCAGCTTGTCGCCATGCACCGCGTTCCACACCACTTCGGGAACGATGGATACCGGGTTCACTTCTACCCCCGCATCAACCAGCTGTTCTTTGACTGATTGATTGGTGCCCTCTGCGGTCTGTTCGATGATCGGCGTGTCGATGAAACCGGGGCACAAAGAGGCAACCTTGATACCGTCTTCCGCCCATTCTGCGTCGAGACTGTTGGTGAGTCCGCGCACAGCCCATTTGGTGGCGCAGTAGACAGACAGATTGGGCGCACCGATGATTCCGGCAAGGCTAGCGGTGTTGATCAGCGCCGAGCCAGGGGCGGTTTTCTTCAGATGCGGGTGCGCAGCTTGGGCACCGTAAATCACGCCCTTCAGATTCACATCCAGCAGGGCTTCGACTTCGTTCGTCGGTTGCTCGATGATCGGACCGCCGTGGCCGATGCCGGCATTGTTGAACACGACATCGATCCGGCCCCCGGCTGCCGTGGAAAACGCATTCAACGCTTCGTCCCATGCCGCGCGATCGCGCACGTCGAGTTTATGTGCATATTTGAACCCGCCTTCGATCAGGCCCAGCGTGTCTTGCATTCCTTCGTCGCTGATGTCCGCGATACCGACAAACCAGCCACGCTTGGCAAAATAGATCGCGACTTCCCGCCCGATTCCTGATCCGCCGCCAGTGATGAAAATGCTTTTACGATCGCTCAACGTAACTCTCCCAACCCGTGTGTTGCAGGACAGGTAGCTCGCTGAAACCTGTTTGTCAGCTATTTACATCACTGTTGATAGGCTCGGCTAATCGGCCAGCGCATCTGCCAATCCAGCGACATGCTCAACGCCTTCCAGAATTTCGGCAGTCGACGCTTTCACGGTGTCCCCGATCGGTTCGCTACGCCCGCCAAGAACCGAAGCGAGAAAATTCTCGGCAATCGCGGTGTAGGCGATGTTGTTATTGGGCTTGGCAAACCCGTGCCCTTCATCCGGGTAGAGTACATACGTCACCGGCACGCCGGCATCCTTCATGGCGCCAACGATCTGATCGCTTTCCGATTGCTTCACGCGCGGATCATTTGCGCCTTGCAGGATAAGAAGCGGCTTGCTGATCTGGTCAGCCTTGTAGAGCGGGCTTGCGGCTTTGAGCAGCGCGAGCCCCTCTTCACTGTCCGGATTGCCCATCCGCTCATGAAAGATTTTCACCATCGGTGCCCAATAGGGCGGGATGGTGGCAAGCAGCGTCTCAAGGTTTGATGGCCCGACAATATCAACGCCGCAGGCGAAAACCTCTGGCGTGAATGTCAGGCCAGCGAGCGTCGCATACCCTCCGTATGAGCCTCCCATGATGGCGACTTTGTCCGCTGCGGTTATGCCTTGATCAATCGCCCATTCGACCGCGTCGATCAGGTCGTCA
Source organism: Altererythrobacter ishigakiensis (assembly GCF_001663155.1). Taxonomy (NCBI): domain Bacteria; kingdom Pseudomonadati; phylum Pseudomonadota; class Alphaproteobacteria; order Sphingomonadales; family Erythrobacteraceae; genus Altererythrobacter; species Altererythrobacter ishigakiensis. Next base: position 2,308,783 of record NZ_CP015963.1, on the reverse strand, counting down.
TGCATGGCGAGGCCCCATTGCTTGTTCGCCGCATTGAGGAAGTCTTTGCCGAAACCGGTAGAGCCACGGAAATTGACTTGCAGTACGGCGTAACCACGGTTCGCGAGCCATTGCACCGTGCTGACAAATCCATAATCATCGCGTGCCCATGGGCCGCCATGGACCAACAGGACCATTGGCGAAGGCATGTCCGGGTTCGCGCTTCCATCCGTGTTGGCGCCCACAGGGAGGGTCAGATAGCACGGAAGTGTCAGGCCATCCCGCGCGGTGATTTCGACTGGATGCATCGGTTGCAGCGGCGCACCTTCAAGCTCCGGTCGCGTGACGTAGAATGGCGTCAGCGTTGCCGCATCCCGATCGTAGATATACGTCGCAATTGGCGCGGTTAGCGGATCGTTCCAGACAATCCACGTGCGATCATCATCGGTGCGGCTGGAAATCCCATACTCACCATCAAGCTGTGTGCCGAGCCATTCGAGCGACGCACCAAGATGAGCATCAATCGCGGTCCATTCGGTCTTTAGGTAGTTCACCGAATAGGCCTGGACTTCGCCGGTTTCGCGATCGCGGATCGTTCCGCCAATGTCGGCTTTGTCATCTTCCGCGATCAATGTCCGCTCGCCGCTCGCAACATCCTCTGCATAGAGCGCAGCAGTGTTCCGCCCGCGGCTATCCAGCCAATACAGGATCGAACCGTCGTTGGTGTAGCCCGCCGGATTGGTCGTGAGCGAGTCTTCCATTTCTGTTGAAGTGAAGGGCTGATCCTCCACCTTGTTATCAACCACACGGAAATAATCTGTGCCGCCGGCTTCGTTCTGGCGCAGCGCCATACGCACCGTCAGCGTGTCGTCCGCCATAAACCCGGCATAGCTGTTATTCTCGATCACCAGGGTCAACTCGCCCGTATTCAGATTCAGCAAGTGCACATCGTGGAACTGCGGATCGCGGTTGTTGAGCCCGATCAGGATCTTGTCACGAATGCTCTCTGATCCGCCAACAATGTCGACCCGGGTGTTCTCGAACGGGGTGAGCGTGGTTTCCTTCCCGCTGGCGATATCAACGCCGTAAAGCAGGAAGTTCTCATCACCACCCTTGTCCTGAATATAGAGCAGGCTCTTCGAATCGGGTGCCCACATATACTGACGGATCGGGCGATCCTCGGCATTGGTCATCGCCTTCGCATCATCGGGATTTGCGACCGGAGCCATCCAGATATTGAGTACGCCGTCCTTGGGCGCGAGCCAGCTGAGCCACTTGCCATCCGGGCTGATCTTGCCCGCTGCGCGGGTCGGATTGCCGAACAGATCATCGCGCGGGATTAGAGGGAAAGTGTCAAAAGCTGGCATGTGGAGGAACTTTCAGAATCAAGGTGTATTATTTAGTCAATACACGTAGCAGCGTGTGTTTCAAGCTTCAGCTTACAACGCCGGATTGGCGTAGAAGTGCCAGGTGAAGATCGCCATTGCCCCGCGATGCGGGCTCCATTGTTCGGCCAGTTCGCGGGTCGGCTTTTCCTTGGGACGCTCTGGCAGCTCGAGCAGGCGCTTGATGCCTTCCTGTACTGCCAAATCTCCAGCGGGCCAGATATCGGGGCGGCCTTCAGCGAACAGCAGATAGATCTCGGCTGACCATCGCCCGATCCCCTTGATGCGGGTGAGTTCTTCAATCGCCTCTTCGTCATCTGCGGGCAGATTGTCGAAGTCCAGCTCGCCTGCAGCAACGAGTTCGCACAGGCTCCGTGCATAGCCCTGTTTCTGGCGCGACAGGCCACAGGCACGTAGCGTGTCGAAGTCGCGTTCAAGAATGCAAGTGGGCTTGAAGTCGGGTCCAAGCTCGGTCTCCAGCTTGTTCCACATAGATGACGCTGCGGCGACTGAGACCTGCTGGCCTACTATGGTACGCAGCAAAGTCTTATAACCTGTATCGCGGATGCGCGGTTCCGGATAACCCACGCGTTCAAGCACGCCGGCGACGCGCTTGTCATTGCTCGCGACAGCATCCAGACCGGCTCTTATTTTTTCAGCGCTCAGGCCCACTAACTATTCCCCTAGCTTGCAAATCAGGCCACACCTGCTTAGCAGCCCGCTCGAAGTGTATTTAGGGCTCCCTCCGCTGATTGCCCACCGCAAAAAGGAAGATGCAAAGATGCCGAAGCTGACAGTCGTCAATCGCGATGGTGAAGAATCGACAATCGATGTCGAAGACGGCCTGACCGTTATGGAAGCGATCCGTGACAACGGATTTGACGAATTGCTTGCCCTGTGCGGCGGTTGCTGCTCTTGCGCGACCTGCCATGTCCATGTCGACGAAGGGTCGATGGACAAGCTGCCGGCGATGAGCGAAGACGAAGATGATCTGCTGGAAAGCTCGGATCACCGCAATGAAACTTCGCGCCTGTCATGTCAGATCCCGTTCACTGCGGATCTGGACGGCCTCAAGGTAACTATCGCACCTGAAGATTGATCTTCATTGCGGGACAGGCCGGGACAGCCTATTTCCTCCAGCATGAATATCACTCAGCCATTTGGCTCGACGCTCGAACTGATCGGTAACACGCCGCTTGTCCTGCTCAAAGGAGCTAGCGAGACAGCTGGTTGCGAGATCTACGGCAAATGCGAATTCGCGAACCCCGGTTCTTCGGTTAAGGATCGGGCAGCGCTCTACATGATCCGCGACGCAGAAGCGCGCGGAGACCTGAAGCCCGGCGGAACAGTCATTGAAGGTACGGCCGGTAACACCGGTATCGGGATTGCGCTGGTGGCCAATGCTCTGGGCTACAAGACGATCATCGTCATGCCGGACAATCAGTCCAAGGAAAAAATGGACACGCTGCGCGCGTTGGGCGCAGAGTTGGTGCTTGTCCCGCCAACCAAATATGCCGATCCCAATCATTTCCAGCACGTTTCGCGCCGCATGGCAGAGGAAATGGATGGCGCAATCTGGGCAGGCCAATTTGACAACACAGCCAATCGCAAAGCCCATATCGAAGGCACCGCGCCAGAACTGTGGGAACAGTTGGGCGGGAAGATCGATGGGTTTACCTGCGCCGCGGGTACTGGTGGCACGATTGCCGGTGTTGGAATGGGGCTGAAAGCGCTGGACGAAAATGTGCGAATTGCGCTCACCGATCCGCACGGTGCGGCGCTGTACAACTATTTCGCGCATGGTGAGCTTAAGGCAGAGGGATCTTCTGTCGCCGAGGGAATCGGCCAGGGGCGGATCACTGCTAACCTGGAAGGCGCACCGATCGATGATCAGTTTCGCATCTCCGATCAGGAGGGACTGAAGTGGGTCGCGCAGATGCTTCGGGAAGAGGGGCTGTGCCTTGGCCTTTCATCAGGCATCAACGTTGCCGGTGCGGTCGAGCTCGGTAAGAAGCTGGTGGCTGAAGGGCGCCAGAATGCACGCGTGGCGACTATCCTATGCGATACAGGCTTCCGCTATTTGTCGACGCTCTACAATGCCGATTGGCTGCGTTCGAAAGACTTGCCGGTATTCGATTGGCTCGAAGCCGATTGACTGCAGAGTGATAGGCAGTAGCCTTACGCACAATGGAAAGGCCCGAAATCTTCAAGCTCCCGCGATTGCGCGGCTTATCCGATCCGCTGAAAGACGCGGATCGCGCAGGCCCGCTTGGCGGTTCGCGGGCCGAAGCAACGCAACGCTTGCAAGTGGGATTGTCCGGAATTGCTGCGATGATCTTGCTAGTCGGCCTCGCCAACATCATTCAGGATCGCGCGCGCGTCACCGAACAAGCGGCGGTGCCTGACGCTGCGCCAACAACGGAGCCGGTCGCGGCTCCTGCGCAGCGTGACCCATTGGCTGATGCGGGCGTCGTGCCCGACCTTCCGGTAGAGCCGGTAGTCACGCCGGAAACCGATCCCTTGCTCGAAGAAGAGCAGAGCGATGTCACCAATTCGCCAGCACAGTAAAATCGCGATTGTAGCGCTGGTCGCGGCAGCCGCAGTACTGTTGTTCGTCTTTTGGCCACGCGCCGACGATCCTGAAGCGCCAATTGAGCGCCATCCGCTAGCCTTGATGACTAGCCTGCCGATCTATTGGCCTGAAGGTGCGGACATTGCGTCGATAGTCGGCGGCGCGGGCGAACAGCCTTGGGTCCGGACGGTTATTGAACGACGCTATGAATTGGTCCCGCTTGATAGCCTGAGTGCCGCGGCTGATGGCGAATCTGGTCCGCTAAACGGGTTTGATCGCTTGCTTTTGGCGCAGCCGCGCGGGCTCAGTCCGGCAGATAATGAGGCATTGGACAGCTGGGTTCGCGGCGGTGGGCGTTTGCTCTATTTACTCGATCCCATGTTGACCGGGCAATACTCCGTACCGGTCGGCGATCCCAGACATCCCACGCTGGTCGGACTGGTTCCGCCGGTCATCCTTCGCTGGGGACTTGCGATGCAATATCTCGATCAGCAACCGTTTGATCTGCATGAGGCGAGCTATGGGGACGGCTTGCTACCGGTCCAGCTTGCAGGTGACATTCTGATACTCGATGAAGCCGATGGATTTAGTGAGGAGCAGCTTGCCGCACGCGGGTCCTGCGAAGTGCTGGGGGAAGGGTTGGCGGCGCGGTGCAAGGTAGAAAAAGGACAGGTCTTGGTTGTGGCGGATGCCGCAGTGCTTGAGATGTTCGAGCCCACTGGCGAGACACAGCAGCAGCTGCTTGACCTGCTCGATGTCGCGTTCGAAGTGAGCAATTAGGACGGTTCTGGGGATTTCACGGGAAGAGTGGCGCAAGAACGAGTCGCTGCGCTCAAATAGGACGGTAAAACAGGGGATTGCCCCTATTTTCTACCAAATCGGAGCGACTTTGGTCGAAATGAAGCGTAAGATAAAATTAATTATAACAATAACTTACAGCTTTATCCCGTAATTTCCCGCAAAAACCCCTTCCATCCCCATGCTCCCCGCGATATGACCGTTTTCCATCGGACATGAGGTTTCGTGCTGCGCTCTTGCATCGAAGAGCGCGCTGCTTGCGTTTGCGCGCGGGCGGCGAGGGCGAAGCTCTGTCTGATTTCGGTGAGGGATGGGGCCTTCACCGAACAGGGTTCAGGGTGGAGAGGGACAAGTGTCTTTCGCAGGATATAGTGGACAGGCCTTTTCGCCCGCGGGCGATAAGAACCGCTTTGTCTTGCCTCCTGCCTTCCGGAAAGCCGTGAAAGAGTCCTCGGGCGGCAAAACGCTGTGCCTGACCAAGCATGACCGGTGGAATTGTCTCGTCGGTTTCGGGCTTTCGCGCAAGGAAGAGTTCGAGCAGCAGCTCGACCGTGAAGAGGAAATGGCGTTCAAGTTTGGGCGCGATTTTGATCGAGAGACCCGCTCTTCGCAATTGAACGGTTTTTCCGAGCTGTCCTTTGACGACAGTGGGCGCTTCATCATGCCGGACTTTCTGCGTGAACTCGCGGACATCAAGGACGGGCTATATTTCCAGGGTGGCGGACGCTTCTTCACGATCTGGAACCCTGCCGAGCTTGCGCGCATGGGCGATGATTGGGCCGCGGCCAAAGCGGCCTGCGCGGCACTCGTCGCCGAAGCCAAGGCAAAGGGGGGCAAAAAGTGACCTCCGAGAAATCCAGCGCAAATGACGCTCCACACATTCCTGTTCTTCTTGACGAAGTTATCGCTGCGCTTGATCCGCAGCCGGGTGACGTGATCGTCGATGCAACATTCGGTGCGGGTGGCTACACCCGTGCGCTGCTTGATTGCGGCGCAACCGTCCATGCCTTTGACCGCGATCCGGATGCGATCGCGCAAGGCCGCGGATGGGCTGAGGCGCGTATTACCCCTCCGCGTCTCGTGCTCCATCCGCGGTGCTTTTCCGAAATGGTCGCTTCGCTCGCCGAAGTTGGCGTCGCACAGGTCGATGGCGTGGCCATGGATATCGGCGTGTCTTCAATGCAGCTGGATCAGGCAGAGCGTGGTTTTGCCTTCTCCGCAGATGGCCCGCTCGACATGCGCATGAGTCAGGAAGGCGAGAGCGCGGCCGATTTTCTCAACGCAGCATCGGACACTCAGATAGCGGACGTGCTCTATGAATATGGCGAAGAACGCCAATCGCGCAGGGTCGCGCGCGCAATCATAGCTGCACGTCCGCTTACCACTACCGGCGATTTGGCGCGGGTGGTGCGTAAGGCGCTGGGTTACAAGCCTTCGGACAAAAAGGATCCGGCGACGCGCACGTTCCAGGCGGTGCGCATCCATGTGAACGGCGAGCTTGATGAACTGCGTGAGGGGTTGGTTGCAGCGGAGCAATTGTTGCGCAACGGCGGAAAACTGGCCGTGGTCAGCTTTCACAGTCTGGAAGACCGTATTGTGAAGCGGTTTCTGCGCGATGCTTCGGGCCGCTCGGGCGGTTCGCGATACTTGCCCGAGGCAGACACGCAACCGGCGATCTTCACGCACATCTCAAAGGCAATCCGTCCGTCGGATGCTGAAATCGCGCGCAATCCACGCGCACGCTCCTCCACACTTCGCCATGCTGTCCGCAGCGAGGCACCAGCACGAAAGGCAGCCGCATGAATATGACCGGATCCCGTTTGCGCCAGATTGGCTGGCTGGTTGTCCTGGCCGCTGTTGCAGCGCTGTTCTTTGCGCTCAGCTTTCAGGTCCATGCGGTGAAGAGCGAAGTGCTGCTCGCCGAGCGCCAGATCATCGCATTGGAACGCGAGACAACGATGTTGGAAACCGAATTTCAGGCACGCGCAAACCAGCGTCAGCTGTCAGAATGGAATGCGGTTGAATTTGGTCTGCTTGCGGCTCGCCCCGATCAGTATGTCGAGAGCGAACGTCAGTTGGCTGCCTTTGGTGAAAAGCGCGGGCTTGCAGCGCCAGCTCCGATCCGCGTGGCCTCGGCTGACTTGCCAAAGGCTGAGAGCGGGCCGCGTGAAATGCTTTCACCAGTATCCGGGCGCCCGGTCACTCTGGCTGCAGTGGACGCGCCTGACACCGCCACAACGTTTGCCGAAAGTGTAGGGGAGCTGCTCGCTGAAGCATCTCCTATTCGACCTGCGCAAGCGCGCACGTTTCTAAGTGCAGAGGCGGGTGAATGAACGCACTTTCGGCCAACGCAGCCATCAGCGGCGGTAGGGCCCAACTTGTTACATTCCGCAGGCAATCGCTAAAGGAAGCGCGTTGGCGCGTGCTTTGGATTGCGATCGTGTTTGCTGTGGTTGCGGTCGCGGCCCTGCTGCGTATTGCGTATCTGGGGCTGGCTGATCATGGCCCAGTACGCACTTCTCTTGAGGAAGCTTTGCTGCCGCCGCGCGGAGAGATCACGGATCGCAATGGTGTGCCGCTGGCCCGTGCGTTTCCCGCATATGCCTTGTGGTTCAACCCACAGGCAATGGGTGATGATGGCGCACCGCTGGTAAAGTCGCCGCAGGAAGTTGCTGCGCGTCTCAAGGCGATTTTTCCCGAGATCGACGAGATTGACGTGGCTGAACGTCTGGCAAGTGGCAAGGCAGGTTATTTGCGCCGCCGTGTCCTACCTGAAGATGCCAATAAGGTGCAGGCGATTGGTGAGCTCGCGCTCGAAATGCCGCGCGAGAATGACCGGCACTACCCGCAAGGCAGATTGGCTGCGCATGCGCTGGGCTATATCAATTCTGATGGTCTGGGCCAGGTGGGCATGGAGCAGGTGCTGCATGACCAGCTGTCCGATCCGTTGACGCGCGGTGAAGCTGTCCCGCTTGCGCTGGATGTGCGGGTGCAGGGTGCGCTGGAAGACGAACTTGGCCGCGGTATGTTGGCAGTGAATGCGATCGGTGCTGCTGGCATCGTACTTGATGTCGACACTGGTGAAGTGGTCGCGATGGCTTCTCTGCCCGAATTCGACCCCAATGCCGTGACCAAAGATGACCTGATGCAGTCAGAGGCGGCCGCAGCGCGCGGCGAAAATGCACCCGTTTTCAACCGCGTAACGAACCAGGTTTACGAGCTTGGCTCAACCTTTAAGCCGCTGACGTTTGCGGCGGCGTTGGATGCAGGCATCATCGGCGACTTCGCCGAGCGATGGGATGCAACGCCGGTCCAGGTCGGGCGCACCATTATCGATGACATGAAGCCTAAGGGTGAGACGCTCAATGTGGCGGAAGCCATGATGTATTCATCGAATACAGTCACGGCCCGGATCACCGACGAATTGGGTGAAGAGCGCCTGCGTCGCACGCTGATGGATCTGGGCATGCATGAACGGCCTTACATCGAACTTCCTGCGCGCGGTATGCCTATATGGCGCAACGATCGCTGGGGCCGGGTGACCAGTATGACGGTCGGATATGGTCATGGCATTGCGGTTACGCCGCTGCATCTGGCCAGCTCATATGCAGCGATGGTCAATGGTGGCATTTGGCGCCCGGCGACCATGCACAAGCTTGCCCCCCAGTATGTGCCGCGCGGCCGCCGGGTCTTCAAGGCGTCTACCTCCGCACAAATGCGCCAGTTGCTGCGAATGACAGCGCTTTATGGAACAGGGACATTTGCTGACGCCGATGGGTATCGCGTTGGTGGCAAGACCGGGTCTGCTGAAAAGCCGACGCGTGGCGGTTATCGCCGCACTGCATTGATTTCGACATTTGCTGCAGCCTTTCCGATGGACCGGCCTCGCTATGTTGTCGTCGCGATGCTCGATGAGCCGCGGGGGACCGTTGCCAGCTCATTCCAGCGCACAGCGGGTTGGACCGCGGCCCCGATCGTAGGCCGGCTGGTGCCCCGCATTGGCCCACTGCTGGGCGTGCGCCCCGACAACAACCGCGATGTCGATCTAACTGACCTCAAGCGCCTTGTGCCGGAGGATCATTGATGAAGTTGGGTGTCCTGTCAGACAAAGCAGGTATCGCGCTGCAAGAAGGTGCCGAGACGCAAGTCACCGGCTTTGCCATCGACAATCGCAAGGTTGCACCGGGAACGGTGTTCGGCGCTTTTCAGGGCGCGCGTGTAAATGGTGAGGATTTCATTCCGGCAGCTGTGAAATCAGGTGCAGTCGCTGTTGTTGCGCGACCTGAGGCGACTGTATCGGGTGCGGTGCACATTGCTGATGCTGAACCGCGCCGCGCATTTGCGCATCTGGCGGCGGCTTTCTTTACCCCTGTGCCGGAACATATTGTTGCAGTTACGGGTACCAATGGCAAAACCTCTTGCGTCGAGATGACGCGCCAGCTTTGGCGCATGTGCGGAGAACGCGCGGCGAGCATCGGCACGCTGGGTGTAACGACACCAGATGAAAGCGTTTCGACAGGGCTTACCACGCCCGATATCGTCACGTTTCTCAGCAATATGAGTGGCTTGGCGCGCGAAGGCGTGACTCATGTTGCTTACGAAGCGTCCAGTCACGGGCTCGACCAATTCCGCAACGAAGGGGTCCATGTAGCCGCAGGAGCTTTTACCAACTTCAGCCGGGACCACCTGGATTATCACGGCTCGATGGAAGAGTATTTCGAAGCCAAGATGCGCCTGTTCGACGAAGTGCTCGAGCCGGGTGCAGCTGCGATTGTCTGGCATGACAAAGATGCGGGCGAGTGGACCAACAAGGCTATTGAGCGCGCGCAGAAGCGCGGCTTGAATGTCCAAACTGTCGGTACGAATGGCGATTTCATTACGCTCAAGACCAGAACACCAACTCAGCTGGGCCAGATGCTTGAGTTGGAGCATGAAGGCTCATCCCGAACGATCAAACTGCCGCTGATCGGCGCCTATCAGGCGGCCAATGCATTGACCGCCTGTGCGCTAGCAATCGCGACGGGCGCACCGCCATCTCAGGTCTTTGACGCAGCAAGCCGCCTACAGCCGGTTCGCGGCCGCCTGGAGCGCGCAGTCATCACCGCGCAAGGTGCGCCGGTATATGTCGATTATGCGCATACGCCAGATGCGCTTGAGGCAGCGATTGCAGCTTTGCGTCCCCACGTCGAAGGCAAGCTGATCACAGTATTCGGTGCTGGCGGTGACCGCGATCAGGGAAAGCGTGCCGCAATGGGCGTGTCCGCGGCAAAGGGTAGCGAAATCGTGATTGTCACCGACGACAATCCGCGTGGCGAAGATCCTGCGTCCATTCGCTCTGCGGTACTCGAGGGTGCGCCCGAAGCGATCGAAGTCGCTGACCGCCGTGCCGCAATTACGGAGGCCATCCGCCGCTCGGATACCAAAGATATCATCCTTGTCGCCGGCAAGGGTCACGAACAAGGACAGATAATCGGGTCGGGAGAAAGCATGCGGATATTGCCGTTTGATGATGTGCAAGTGGCGCGCGAATGCGCCGCGGCGGAGGCGCAGGCATGAGCGTTCAAGGATCTGCAATGCGCGTTCTGCGCAACTGGCCCATTGCGAGGCGCGATGCGCTTCCCGCTGCGCTATGGAGCGCGACCGAGATCGCAGCAGCGACCGGCGGCACCGCAAGCCATGAATTTCAGGTCTCAGGCGTCGAGATGGACAGCCGTGATGTGAAGCGGGGCGATTTGTTCATTGCGCTCAAGGGCGACGCCATGGACGGCCACAAGTTTCTGCCCCAGGCTTTTGCCAATGGCGCCGTTGCAGCAATCGTCGATCGTCCGGTCGAGTACCCTCATGTGCTTGTCAAGGACACGACAGCAGCGCTTCACGCGCTGGCGCATGCCGCTAGGGAGCGAAGCCCCGCGGTGCGCATCGGCGTAACTGGTTCTGTCGGCAAGACCGGCATGAAGGAGGCGATTTTCCTCTCGCTCGACCGTGCAAGTCGCGGCGCCGCACATCGCAGCATCCGCAGCTACAACAACCATGTCGGGGTGCCTCTGACGCTCGCGCGTATGCCAGCCAGAGCCAAGTTCGGGGTGTTCGAAATGGGAATGAACCACGCTGGCGAAATCGCGCCCTTGGCAGAGCACGTTCGCCCGCACGTCGCGCTGATCACGACTATCGCTCCGGCACACATAGAGAACCTTGGCAGCATGGAAGCCATCACCGCAGAGAAGGCCTCTATCTTCTCTGGCTTGGTTTATGGTGGCACAGCGGTCATTCCGGCTGATAGCCCTTACTGTGAACAGATGTGCGACATCGCGAAGACCTACGGCGCGAAAATTATCACTTTCGGAGCTGCGAAAGATGCCGATGTCCGTTTGCTGGATGCTATCCCCAGCGCCAACGGCGGATCTCTGGTGACAGCCGATCTGGGTGATACCCGTGTATGTTATTCGGTCGCAGAGCCTGGCGAGCACTGGATAGCGAACTCGCTTGGCGTCATGGCGGCAGTGAAGGCCGCTGGCGGCGATCTGGGCGCTGCGGGCTTGGCGCTTGCGGAAATGGGCGGGCTGAAGGGGCGCGGCGCGCGCCATCAGATTGCTGTTCCTGGCGGCAAGGCGCTGTTGATTGATGAGAGCTACAACGCCAATCCAGCATCGATGCGGGCGACGTTGAAAGCGCTGGGTCAGACGCCTGCAAACCGCCGCGTCGCTGTATTGGGCAGTATGAAGGAATTGGGTGACTTTGCAGCGAAGTTTCACGCTCAACTGACCGAACCCTTGAGCGAGGCAAAGGTCGATTTTGCGGTCTTGGTTGGTGAAGAGATGCGCAGCCTTGCTGCGGAGTTGGGGAAAGCCTCTGCGGCATCGCTTGGCATTACCCATGGCTTCGCGCATTGCGATAACCCTGCCGAGGCGATTTCAGCCTTGAACGAGTTTGGTATCACACAAGGTGATGCAATTCTGGTCAAAGGTTCCAACTCAGTCGGACTCGGCGCGCTGGTGTCACACTTTACCGGGATTGGCGGGCCGCTCGCCCAGTCCAAGACCTAGGAATATCGAATGCTTTACCTGATCGCCGAGTGGCTGGGTTTCGAAGGTGTCTTGAACCTTATTCGCTACCAGACCTTTCGTGCGGGTGCGACGCTGATCACTGCTCTGTTCTTCGGGCTGATTATCGGGCCACGCTTCATCAATCTGTTGCGTGTGCGGCAGGGCAAGGGACAACCAATCCGCGAGGACGGCCCGCAAAGCCATTTGGCGAAACGCGGTACGCCGACAATGGGCGGATTGCTCATTCTGGTGGCGCTGAGCTTTTCGCTTCTGCTTTGGATGGATCTTACCAATCCACTGGTTTGGGCATGCCTCGCGGTCACTGTGGGCTTTGGCCTGATCGGCTTCCTTGATGATTATGACAAGGTCTCGAAGGCGAGTCATCGTGGTGTGCCGGGTCGGGTACGCCTGCTGCTCGAATTCATTGTCGCCGGGGTGGCTAGCTACATTATCGTCAGCCAAGTCAGCACGAACCTATACGTACCTTTCTTCAGCGGGGTATCGATCCCACTGGGCCCCTTCTATTTCGTGTTTGCGGCCACACTGATTGTGGGCTTCGGTAATGCAGTGAACCTGACAGACGGGCTGGACGGATTGGCGATCATGCCTGTGATCATCGCGGCGGGCACCTTTGCAATAATCGCCTATCTTGTCGGCCGTGTCGACTATTCTGAATATCTCGGCATTCCCTATGTCGAAGGCGCTGGCGAACTGGCCATTTTCTGCGCGGCTATCATGGGGGCGGGATTGGCCTTCCTATGGTTCAATGCACCGCCAGCGGCGGTATTCATGGGCGATACCGGGTCTCTGGCATTGGGCGGAGCGCTGGGCGCTATCGCAGTTGCAAGCCATCATGAAATCGTGCTGCTGATCGTTGGCGGGCTGTTCGTCGTCGAAACCGCCAGCGTCATTATTCAGGTGTTTTGGTTCAAGCGGACGGGCAAGCGTGTGTTCCGCATGGCTCCCATCCACCACCATTTCGAACAACTCGGCTGGAGCGAAAGCAAGGTCGTGATCCGGTTCTGGATCATCGCTATTGTGCTCGCGATGGCGGGGCTCGCAACCCTGAAGGTAAGGTGACGCAGGGGTGATCACCGCGAAGGCCTTCTCAGGAAAATCTTACGCGGTGCTTGGCCTCGCGCGCTCTGGCGCAGCGACGGTCGAGGCTTTGCTGGCGAGCGGTGCACGCGTTGTCGCGTGGGACCGGCAGGATGTCGCGCGCGAACCGTTTGAGGGGCGCTGCGAGCTGGCAGACCCGTTGGAAATGGACCTGACGGGATTTGACGGTGTCGTGGTCTCACCCGGTGTTCCGCTCAACACCCACCCCATCAAACCGCACGCCGAGAAATTTGGCGTGCCGGTGATTGGCGATATTGAGCTGTTCGCGCTCGCACGTGCCGAACTGCCGCCGCACAAAGTTGTCGGGATTACCGGCACCAACGGTAAATCAACCACAACTGCACTGGTGCACCATATCCTGAAGACAGCCGGAGTGCCGACCACGATGGGTGGCAATATCGGCTTGCCGATCCTGGCGCAGGAGCCGCTACCCGAAGGCGGGGTCTATGTGCTCGAGCTATCGAGCTACCAGATCGATCTGACCTATTCGCTCGATTGCGATGTTGCAGTGCTGCTGAATATCACGCCCGATCATCTGGATCGGTATGATGGCGATTTCGAAAAGTACCGGGCTTCGAAGCTCAGATTGTTCGAATTGCAGATGGCATCTGACCCGATGCACATCGCAGTGACAGGGGAATTCATACCACCAGAGCCCGATGGTCTGCATGTACTAATTCCAAACCACAGGCTCATGTATTCGCTGGATTATTCTGATAGGCAACCGAACTGGCCAGCTTTGCGCGGGCCCCACAACCACCAGAATGCAGCCAGTGCAATCTCCACATGCAAAGCGCTAGGTCTGTCTGAGAGCGCGATTGAAGAAGCCCTCCGCACGTTCACCGGGCTTCCTCACCGGATGGAACTTGTCACGCGCCACGAAGGCGTGCTTTACATCAACGACAGCAAGGCAACCAATCCGGACAGCACGGCTCCAGCGCTCGCCGCTTATCCGCCCGAGAACGGCAAACCGCGTATCCACTGGATTGTCGGTGGTTTGCCCAAGGAAGACGGGCTTGGCCCATGCGAGCAGCATCTGGGCAATATCGCGGCGGCTTACACCATAGGCGATGCCGGTCCGCGTTTTGCCGAATTGCTTGAGCCGCATGTGCATGTCGAGCGCGCCGAAATGCTTCAGGAAGCAGTCAGCCGCGCCAAGGCATCAGCGCAATCGGGAGACGTCATCCTGCTTTCGCCAGCCTGTGCCAGTTTCGACCAGTTCCGCGATTACGAAGCACGCGGTGCGGCATTCCGCCAAGTTGTCGCCGTCCTGACTGGCGCAAGCGAAGAGATCCAAAGCGCCTCACAGGCGGGGGACACGGTATGAGCACTGTCAAACCCTACATCCCGCGCCAAGGCGGCAGAGCCCCCGTCAACCCGCATGCGAAACTCAATTGGCGGGACGAGCTGCGCATCTGGTGGCGTGAGATCGACAAAGTGTTGCTTGGTTTGATTCTCGGATTGATGCTGTTGGGTACAGCCGCGGTGGCAGCGGCATCCCCTGCGAGCGCCTCTCGCCTTTCGACCAGTGAAGTGCAGCTGAGCGAATTCTACTTCCTGAAACAGCATATCGTTTGGCAGTTTCTGGGGCTAGGCGCGATGATCGGCGCTTCAGTTCTGTCGCGCGACCGTGCACGACAGGCGGGAATTCTGCTCGCATCGATCATGCTGGTTTTGCTGGCCTTGGTCCCGATTTTCGGATTCGAGCGTAATGGTGCGCAGCGCTGGCTTGATCTGGGATTTTCGCTGCAACCGTCGGAATTCTTGAAGCCTGGCTTTGCGATCCTGCTGGCGTGGATCCTGAGCTTGCGCTTGCGCGATCCTGGTCTGCCGGTGCTGCCAATGGCTACAGCTGTCATGCTGCTGATCGGCGCGCTTTTGATGATGCAGCCCAACCTTGGAGCGACATTGTTGTTCGCTGGCATCTGGTTCGTGTTGGTATTGCTTTCCGGCATCAGTGTGCAGCGACTAAGCGCGCTGGTTGGCGCAGGCATTGCCGGCCTCACTGCGACGTATTTCCTTTACGATAATGCGCGCCACCGGATTGATGCGTTCCTTGGTGGTGGCACAGCGTTTGACCAGGTCGATCTGGCGCAGCGTACGCTGATGGCGGGTGGCTGGACCGGAACAGGTCTGTGGCTGGGCGTGCGCAAGATGAACCTGCCTGAAGCGCATACGGATTATATCTTCTCCGTCATTGGTGAGGAATTCGGCCTGCTTGTGTGTGCGGTGGTAGTCTTGCTTTATCTGGCGATCATCTGGCGCGTACTATTGCGGCTTGTTGATGAGGAGAACCTGTTTGCTGTGTTGGCAGCAACCGGATTGGTAGCTGCGGTTGGCGGGCAGGCATTCATCAATATCCTTGTGAATCTGCAGCTATTCCCGTCCAAGGGCATGACCTTGCCGCTAATCAGCTATGGTGGGTCATCGACTATCGCCATGTGCCTAACAATTGGGCTATTACTCGCAATCACGCGTCGCAACCCGTTCCTGAAGCGGGAGACGCCTGGTCTGAAAGCGATGATGGAACGCAAGGAGGATGCTGCATGAGCGGCGCACAGCGCACAGGCTCAAGCCGTCATTTCGTATTGGCAGCCGGCGGGACAGGTGGGCACCTGATCCCGGCATTCGCGTTGGCAACCGAGCTTGATCGACGCGGGCATCATGTTGCGTTGATTACAGATGAGCGGGGGGCAGCGATCCCGGGCAAGCCCGATTTCCTGACCGCGCATGTGATCCCAGCAGGTCGTTTTGGCAAGAACCCGCTGCGCTGGTTTGGCGGGCTGAAGGCGCTGCTAGAAGGGCGGCGCATGGCGCTGCGTCTGTTTGAAAGCTTCGATCCCACTGCCGTCGTGGGGTTCGGCGGGTATCCTGCCGCTCCAGCCATGCTGGCAGCAAGTTCCGCAGATATCCCGAGCGTCATCCACGAACAGAACGCTGTGCTGGGCCGGGTCAATCGCATGATGGCGGGGCGCGTCGATGCAATTGCCACGGCCTTTCTCGAGATTGAGCGTTTGAAGCACAAATATGTCGACAAGGTGCATCTGGTTGGCAACCCGGTGCGCGAAGAAGTGCTTGCGCTGCGCGATGAGGACTATCCGCCATTCACAGAGGATGGCCTTCTCAAGGTTTTGGTCACCGGTGGGAGTCAGGGCGCGAGCATTCTGTCTGAAGTGGTACCCGATGGATTGGCGATGCTGCCACCCGCGCTGCGTCAGCGCCTGCAGGTTACGCAGCAATGCCGGCCAGAGGATCTGGACCGAGTTCGCGAGCGCTATCGCACGCATGATATTCCAGCAGAACTGGGGACATATTTCGAGGATATGGAAGAGCGGCTGGCAGACTGTCATCTTTTCATCGGACGGGCAGGCGCTTCGACCATTGCTGAACTGACTGCGGTTGGTCGTCCGGCGATACTTATCCCGCTGCCTATCGCGACCGACGATCATCAAGCCGCGAATACGCGTGAGATGGTGAAGGCAGGCGGAGCGCGAATGATCCGCCAGCCGGCAGTCACAGTGGGCGAGATCAAAGGGCTCGAAGACAGCGATAACCGCGCACGGCTTGCTCAATCCGAAGCGATGCAGAAGCTATCAAAGGATATATCGCTACAGATTCAGGCGATGGCCAAAGCTCCGCAGACGCTCGCCAATGCTGCCCATGCGGCCTGGAATTGCGGGCGCCCGGATGCGGCCAAGGACCTTGCCGATCTGGTCGAAAGCTTCGGCGGGGCAGACATGATGGACGTGATCCGGGTGGGCGAGAACGCGCGTGATGCAGTGGCTGAACGTGCGAAATCAGCTTCGCATGCGACGCGCGACATTGGGGGTGACGCGGAATGAAGGGGGTCGGTACTGACATCGGCGTAATTCATTTCGTCGGGATAGGAGGAATTGGCATGTCCGGCATTGCCGAGGTCATGCATAACCTTGGCTATCAGGTGCAGGGCTCTGATCTCAACGAAGGGCCTAGCGTAGAGCGGCTGCGCGCACGCGGTATCGAGATAAAGATCGGGCACGAGCGCGAAAATGTAGATGGCGCTGCCGTTGTTGTTACCTCGACCGCTGTGCGCCGCACCAATCCCGAAGTTGCCGCGGCTTTGGAGAATCGCATTCCCGTGGTGCGCCGTGCCGAGATGTTGGCTGAATTGATGCGATTGAAGTCGACCATCGCCGTAGCCGGCACACACGGCAAGACCACGACCACCAGCATGATCGCGGCTCTGCTCGATCGTGGCAATGTTGATCCAACGGTAATCAATGGCGGAATTATCGAACAGTACGGCTCTAATGCGCGCATGGGCGATAGCGACTGGATGGTGGTCGAGGCTGACGAGAGTGACGGTAGCTTCCTGCGTCTTGATGGCACGATCGCCGTAGTCACCAATATCGATCCCGAACATCTGGATCACTATGGTGATTTCGATGGTGTAAAGCGTGCCTTCGTAGAGTTCATTCACAACGTTCCATTTTACGGCGCGGCAGTACTTTGCATCGATCACCCCGAAGTGCAGGCGGTAATCGGACAGGTGCGAGATCGTAAGGTTGTGACCTATGGCTTCTCGCTTCAGGCCGATATTTGCGGAGTGAATGTCCGCTCCAAAGCTGGCGGAAATCAGTTCGATGTGATCGTGCGCCAACGCGGTGAAGAAGATCGGCGGATCGAAGGGGTCCATTTACCCATGCCCGGGCGCCATAATGTGCAAAATGCGCTCGCAGCGATAGCCGTGGCAATCGAAATGGGTTGCCCGGATGATGTGATCCGGGAAGGGTTTGGAAAATTCGGCGGAGTGCGTCGCCGCTTCACCAAGGTAGGCGAAGTCACTTGCGACGGTGGAACCGCGACGATCATCGATGATTATGCCCACCATCCGGTTGAAATCACCGCCGTGCTGAGCGCCGCACGAGAGGCCGTGGGTGGCGAGAATGGCGGACGCGTGTTCGCAGTTGCGCAGCCACACCGTTTCACGCGCTTGCGCGATTTGATGGATGAATTCCAGAACTGCTTCAATGACGCCGACGCTGTCTTCGTCACGCCGGTCTACACTGCCGGTGAGGACCCGATTGAGGGCGTCGACGCGGCGGCGCTTGTCGCGGGGCTCAAATCGCGCGGGCATCGCTCTGCCGTTACAGTCGCGGATTCTGCCGGTCTGGCTAAGGAGCTGGCGGGCGAGTTGCGCGGCGGTGATATTGTCGTATGCCTGGGCGCTGGCGACATTACGAAATGGGCGGCCGGACTTGCCGATGCGATCGAACAGGCGCGCGGAGGGGGCCGTTTGTGACGATTGCCAATTTCCCTCAGGTTCGCGGCAAGCTCACCCGCCATGCACCGCTTGCGAAGCTGGTGTGGTTCAAATCAGGTGGCGAAGCTGATTGGTTGCTTGAACCCGCAGATATCGACGACCTGCGTGACTTTCTGAAAGCAATGGATGGTGCGCTGCCCGTTATGCCTCTGGGTTTGGGCTCGAACCTGATCGTACGCGATGGCGGTGTGCCCGGCGTCGTTGTGAGACTGGGCAAGGCGTTTTCCAGCGTTGAAGTGCTGGAGGGCAACCGGATGCGCTGCGGTGGCGGGGCCAGCGGCATTCTGGTGTCATCGACGGCACGTGACGCCGGCATTGCCGGACTAGAATTCTTACGCGGAATACCGGGCACTGTCGGTGGCTTCGTCAAGATGAATGGCGGAGCCTACGGACGCGAGGTTTCCTCCATCCTGATCGAATGCGATGTTGTGATGCCGGACGGTGAGCTGGTTACGTTAAAGGCGGCTGATTTGCACTATACCTACCGCCATTCAGACTTGCCCGAAGGGGCTGTTGTGGTTTCAGCCCTATTTGAAGGCGAAGCAGGCGACCCCGCCGCCATTGGTGCCGAAATGGACCGTATCGCCGCAGCGCGCGAGCAGTCACAACCGCTTCGCACCAAGACCGGTGGCTCGACATTCAAGAATCCGGACCCCCATGAAGCAGGCGGTCGCAAGGCGTGGGAACTGGTTGATGCAGCGGGCTGCCGAGGGCTGACCATTGGCGACGCACAAGTATCGGAGAAGCACACCAATTTCCTGATCAACAAAGGCGAAGCGTCGAGCAGAGATATAGAAGCGCTGGGTGAAGAAGTACGCCGTCGCGTTTTGGAAGACTGTGGTGTCGAATTGCAGTGGGAAATCCAGCGGGTGGGGCGCAAATGAGTGCTCTTCCCAAGCTTCATGTCGCAGTTCTGATGGGCGGTCCGGCGAACGAACGTGAAGTGTCGTTGATGAGTGGTAATGGTGTGGCCAATGCGCTTGAGGGCAAGGGACACCGAGTAACGCGTATCGATCTTGATAAAGGCGTTGCTGCGCGCATCACTGAAACTGCGCCGGACGTTATCTTCAATGCGCTACACGGCGTTCCGGGGGAGGATGGCAGCGTGCAGGGCATGCTGGACCTGATGGGGGTGCCTTACACGCATTCAGGTCTCGCGACCTCGGTAATCGCGATTGATAAGCAGCTTACCAAGATGGTCTTGCAGCCGCACGGCATACCTTTCCCAGGCGGACGGATCGTGTCGCGCGAAGAGATTTTTGAGCGTGACCCGCTCCCACGACCATATGTTCTGAAGCCGGTCAATGAAGGCTCATCTGTAGGGGTTGCTATTGTCACGGATGATTCCAGTTACGGCAATCCCGTCTCTCGCGATTCAGCCGGTCCATGGCAGGATTTCAAAGAGTTGCTTGCCGAGCCATTCATCAAAGGGCGCGAGCTGACCACAGCAGTGATCGATACGCCGGAAGGTCCAAAGGCGCTGGGCGTCACGGAACTTGTGATCGACGCCGGCTTCTATGACTATGAGCACAAATATACTGACGGGAAGACAGTGCATGTATGCCCTGCGCATATTCCGCCAGAGATTGCTGCCCTATGCGAACAATATGCGCTGATCGCACATCATCGGCTGGGCTGCAGTGGAGTTAGCCGAACCGATTTTCGCTGGGATGACGAGCAAGGTGAAGAGGGGCTTTTCGTTCTCGAGACGAATACGCAGCCCGGAATGACTCCGCTCAGCCTGGTCCCTGAGCAGGCAGCAAATGCCGGAATGGAATATGCGGACCTGGTCGAAGCTGTGATCACTGCTGCACTGCTGAAGCATGCGCCTGAGAAGCTGTCAGGAGGCGCGAATGGCGACGATTAAACGCGGGGCAAAGGGCGCTCGCCGCACGGCGAAAGCTAATGCCCGTGCGAATACGGCGCGTAAGGCAAAGAAGACGACCGGTGGTTTCATCGACTGGTTGATGGGGCTGCTGCCTTTCACTGAAGAGCAGTTGCAGCGTATCTTCCTGTGGCTGATCATCATTCTGGCGCTCGCGGCGGCGTGGTTCATTGCGAACATTTCCGGTGCGACTGCGATGGTGCAGGCGCAAATCTCACAGTCTGCTGCCAATGCCGGTTTCGAAGTGCGACATGTGCGCGTTTCGGGTGTCGAAAGGATGAATGAGGATCGCGTTTACGAACGTGTGGTCAGCCAACGCAATGAGCCGATGCCCGATGTTGATGTTGTCGCGATCCGCGAAGAATTGTTGGAGCTGCCTTGGGTTAAGGACGCGCGCGTATCGCGCCAGCTCCCGGGTACCTTGGCGATCGATATAGTCGAGCGTGAACCGCACGCCGTGCTGCAAAGACCAGACCATCTGGTGTTGGTTGACGTCGATGGTAATGAGCTTGAACCGATACGCCGCACTGCGATTGGGGAGAGGCTGGTAATCTCTGGCCCGGGTGCTGTGCGTCAGGTCCGCCAGCTTGACGATCTGCTCGAAGCAGCGCCTGCCATTCGGCCACAGGTTCGCGCTGCGGAATGGATCGGCAATCGCCGCTGGAACCTGACCTTCAAGACCAATCAGGTGCTCGCTCTACCACAAGGTGATGATGAAGCGGCCACTGCCCTCGTTTCGTTTGCGCGGCTGGATGGGCAGAACCGGCTGATTGGCGGCGAAGTGACCACTTTCGACATGCGCGCACCGCCGCGTATTTACATGCGCATCCCTGGGCGCGCGGATCAGGTGCTGGGTGGCAGCCCGCAAGATGGAGAGACCACCAACTGATGGCTAGCACGCGTTTCACTCGCTATTTCGGTGCCGTAAACACAGGTTCTTTCCGCATCTCGGCCATGATCATGGGGCAAACCGAAGATGGCGAGCTTCAGGTCCTTGGCTCCGGTCACCGCGCGTCGAACGGGATCAAGCGTGGCTATGTGACCGATATGGCCGCGGCAACCTATGCCATTCGCGATGCCGTGGAACGAGCGGAAAAGAATGCCGGCACGAGCGTTCAAAGCGTCTGGGTCGGATGTGCGGGGGCTGGCCTTGCAAGCCAGGTTTCCAAGGTGGAAATCGATATCGGTGGCAGACGTATCGAAGAGGAAGATATCGAGCATCTGCTGATCGCTGCGCGCGATACCATTCAGCCGGACGGACGTATGGTGCTGCACGCGCAACCTGCCCACTATACGCTCGATGGCGCGCATGGTGTGGCCAATCCCAAAGGTCTGCATGCAGAACAGCTGGGCGTGGATGTCCATGTTATGCTGGCTGACGGTGCGCCTGTGCGGAACCTGATCGAAGCCGTGCAAAGCGCGCATCTGGATGTCGAGGCAATCGTCGCTGCACCCTTGGCTGCTGGCTATGCCTGCCTCAGCGAAGAAGAGCGGGAACTGGGCGTTGCGATGGTTGAGATCGGTGGCGAGGTTACCAATGTGTCGGTTTATGCCGGCGGTATGCTCCTGGGACTAAAGGCGCTGCCATTTGGCTCGGGCGACATCACAGATGCAATTGCTTCGGCCTTTGGTGTGCGCCGTTTTCAGGCGGAACGGCTCAAGTGCGTATCCGGTTCGGCTATCGCCAGTCCAACCGATCACAGAGAGATGATCCCCATCAATGGTCCGGGTGATGACGAGGCGGGGCCTTTGGCGCGCGGCGCCGATGACAAGAACCGCATTGCACGTGCCGAACTCGTTTCGATTGTGACACAGCAATTGTCTGTTTTGACGGATGAAATCGGGCGAGCATTGAAGGGCATGGGGTTTACTGGGATGGGCGGCGGCCAAGTTGTGCTGACTGGCGGTGGTGCTGAACTGGCGGGGCTCGCCGAATTCGCTCAAGGCGCTTTGGGTATGCCGGTTCGTATCGGCAAATCGCCTGCGTTGACCGGACTGCCAGAGGCCCATTCGACGCCTGGTTTCGCGACCTTGGCCGGACTTTGTCTTTATGCAGCTGACGACCCGATCGACATCCGTAACATAGGCGAGAGTCGCATGCGCACTTCGCGTCTGGGAGGCGGTCTCGGGCTCAGTCGGTTGTTCCGTGCTCTGAAGGAGAATTTCTAGTCCGGTTAGAGCCGCAAAATGGGCCTGTTAACCACTGTGGATAAGGGACAATACGCTATCAACCGGACTTTATCTTTGTGGCAATGTATGACGCGTAATTTAGGGCCATTCCGCCCGGAGGATAACCAATGAGTATCAATATCGGACCAGCCACCAGCGAAGACCATCGCCCGCGCATTACCGTTGTCGGTATTGGCGGTGCTGGCGGCAATGCCATTGCGAACATGATCGAGTCCGAGATCGAGGGCGTTGATTTCATTGTCGCCAACACCGACGCACAGGCGCTGTCCATGTCAAAGGCGGACGCCAAGATACAGCTTGGCCCGGACATTACCGGCGGTCTTGGAGCCGGCGCGCGACCCGAAGTCGGCAAGGCTGCAGCTGAAGAAACAGTCAAGGAAATTGAAGACGCGCTTGAAGGCGTGAACATGGTTTTCATCGCAGCCGGTATGGGCGGCGGTACAGGCACAGGGGCAGCACCGGTGATCGCAGAGGCCGCCCGCCGCAAGGGTGTGCTGACAGTTGGCGTGGTGACTAAACCGTTCCTGTTCGAAGGAACGCGCCGTATGCGTGCCGCTGAAGCGGGCATCGAAGAGTTGCAAAAGCATGTCGATACGCTGATCGTTATTCCGAACCAGAATTTGTTCCTGATTGCCAAGGCCGAGACGACTTTCAAGGAAGCCTTTGAGCTGGCCGATGAAGTTCTGCAGCAGGGCGTACGTTCAATCACTGACCTGATGGTCATGCCCGGCCTGATCAATCTCGACTTTGCTGACGTTCGCTCTGTTATGAGCGAAATGGGCAAGGCGATGATGGGTACGGGCGAGGCCGAAGGTGAAAGTCGTGCGCTGGATGCGGCTGAGCGTGCAATTGCCAACCCGCTCCTTGACGGTGTGAGCATGCAAGGCGCGAAAGGCGTTATCATCTCGATCATCGGTGGCGAAGACATGAAGCTGCTTGAGGTCGATGAGGCAGCCAATCACATTCGCGAGCTGGTGGATGAGGATGCCAACATCATTTGGGGTTCGGCATTCAATCCGGATCTTGACGGCAAGATCCGCGTGTCGGTTGTCGCGACGGGCATTGATCAAAGCGCGATGCCAGCGAAGACTGAAAGCGCGCCAATCAACCTCAGTGCTTCTCGTCCACCAAAGCGGCCGGTAATCGCTTTGTCGGAAGAGATGGCGGAGCCCGTCGAAGAGGCGGTGGTCGATGAACCGCTGGAACTGGCGATGGAAGCGCCAGAGGAGCCGGTGGCCGAGCAAGAGCCTGCATTCGAAGCGCAGGACGAGCCGGAATCAGAACCCATGTCAGAAACGGCAGGGACAGATGAGGAAGAACCCGCTGTCGAGCCCTTCGACCTGTCTGGAATGCAGGTCGGTGACGATATGGGCGAAAATGAAGAAGATGACGATGTCGATGGCATAGTCGATCCTCTCGCGGGAATGCGCAACGAAGAGAACGACCCCTATGCAGACCATCAGCCATTGGATCTGGCGTCTGGATCGGAACCAGTAGAGAGCGAAGAAGAACCTGCCGCCGAAGAGTCGGGCGAAGGCGGCCGCCGTCGTTCCCTGCTTGGCGGTGGCTCTGGCGCTTCGAGTGGTTCTGGCGCCTCTGCTGGTTCTGGGGGAGGCGAAACGGCTCCTTCCAGCGGTGGCGGCAGCACTTTGTTCGAACGGATGGCCAATCTTTCGCGCGGTGCCTCAAGCAGTGACGAGGATGACGAGGACGAGGATGATGGCGATGACGACGGCTCATCGCTCAGCATCCCACGTTTCCTTGGACGTCAGAATAACCAGTAATCTCGCACGCTCCATCGCACCATTCGTGCAAGGTTCACATCTTGGGCGCTATCGGCGCCTGGATATGAACGGTAATGGTATTCATGGCCCGAGCTGATCTTCGCACTCTGATTGTTGCGTCCATGGCTGGCGCAAGCATGCTGGGGTTGAAGCCTGTATACGGACAGGATTCGACCTCGCGCGAGGTCCGTCAGGCACTCCCCTCTGAAGAGGTCGAACAATTACGTACCGCATTGCAGCAGTTGGCGCGCAATCCACAAAGCGTCAGCGCGCTGGTGGAAGCCGGTGATGCCTCGCTTGCGGTCGGTGATTATAGCGCGGCCGAGGGGTTCTTCGCGCGTGCGCTTCAGCTTGATTCAGGGTCCGCCTCAGCCAAGTTGGGGCTAGCTTCGGTGTATCTCCGTACGAAGCAGCCTGTCTTGGCGCTGCAAATGTTCTCCGAAGCCGAACAAGCGGGCGCCTCCGTAGAGCCCATTCTGGGTGACTGGGGACTGGCGCAAGATCTGGTAGGAAATAATGAGCTTGCGCAGCAGAGCTATCGCACGGTGCTTGCGCGTGAGCCCAGTAACGAAATTTCCCGTCGGCTGGCTATTAGCCTGGCCATATCGGGCCAGCGCGAGGAATTCGAATCTACGCTGCGTCCGATGCTTGAACAGACTGACATGGCAGCTTTTCGTGCGCGTGCCTTCGGACTTGCGATCTTGGGCGATACTGATGCAGCGGGATCGCTTGCAACGCGCCTGCTTCCACGCGATCTGGCAAGCAGAATGGTCCCCTATCTCGAATACATGCCCCGCCTAACCAAGGCGCAACAAGCAGCTGCAGCGAATCTTGGAGTTTTCCCGCGAGCAGCAGAGATCGGTCGTGATGATCCCCGGATGGCTACACTAGGGCGAACTCAAGATGCGCGAGTAGCGCGCGCTGACGAACGTCTTGCGCCGCGCGGCACTCCGTTGGGGCCGCGGGTCGACAACACACCGCCTGGACCCGCAGGGGAGAGCAGGTTGGCACAAGTGGCGCGCGAGCAGGCGACAGTTGCCGATGCGTTCTCTGGTCTGATTGCGCCGGATGAACTACCCGAAACGACGACCGCGAGCGGCGCAGTAGATATATCTTCGATCGAAATTCCCCGGGAGCGCTCAGAGCCTGAGCCTCCCCAGAATCCCAGCCGACACTGGGTGCAAATGGCGACAGGTCGCGATATCTCGCGCTTGCAGTTCGATTGGCGCCGCATGATGAGTCGTGCGCCGGAATTGCTCGATGGGCGAGAGGCCTACACAACACGCTGGGGACAGGCGAACCGTTTGCTCACGGGCCCTTTCGACACACGTGATGATGCGCGCGAACTTGTGCGTGAGTTGCGGCGCCAAGGCTTTGACAGCTTCTCCTACACCAGTCCTGAAGGTGAAGAAATTAATATAATACAATAGTTTATTAAAGCTCCACAGCTTTCTGTGCACAGGCTTTGAACAAGCGAATTGGTTTCTCCCCAGCAGTAGTCATGGTCACCATTGCGTTAACCGCGGTGTCGAGGGCAATCAGCGTCAAATGCGAATTGAAAGCCCCCAAGCATGAGACCGCGCGAAGTTGATTATGGCAGCAACGATGATGCCGCTCCGGTAGAGATGCTCGCCGCATTGTTCGACGCGCGCGGTTGGGCATGCGAGATTATTAGTGATGAAGAAGTTGCTGGCGAAGTGCAGGGCAGCTGGGCGAAGTACCAGATCAAGGCGATCTGGCGCAGCCAGGATAATGTGCTGCAGTTGATTTGCCTGCCCGATATTCGTGTCACCGATGAGAAACGTCAGAACGCATATGAATTGCTCGCCATGGTCAATGAACAGATGTGGCTCGGCCATTTCGATATCTGGTCGAATGGCAGCGTGCTGCTTTATCGTCACGGTGCGTTGCTGGGCGATGAGGGGCTGCTGAGCATCCAGCAAGCGCAGGCGCTGATCGAAACCGCGATTGATGAATGCGATCGCTTCTATCCAGCATTCCAGTTCGTGTTATGGGGCGACAAAAGCCCACGCAGTGCATTGGAAAGCGCGATGGTTGATGCGTTGGGTGAAGCCTGAATTCCGCGCAGCCTTGAGCGAGCCGGCGGCTGATGTAGAAGACAGCCGATGAAAATACTTATCTACGGATATGGCAAGATGACGGCTGCCATGGTCGAAGGCTGGCTTCGCGCGGGGATGGATGCTGGAGATATCGCAGCGTACAATCCACGACCCAAGGATACTGCGCCAGGCGTTTCACTAACCACTGAGCCGCCAAAAGCTGGCTTTGACGCCGTAGTCCTCGGTTTCAAGCCACACATGCTTGGCGATATCGCGCCCAACATGCAGGATATTGTTGGCCCGGGCACGATGGTTTTGTCGGTCTTGGCAGGCATCACGCTTGATCAGTTGGAGGCAGCGTTTCCACATGCGAAGGCCCATGTGCGGTTCATGCCCAATCTGGCGGTGGCGCTGGGCAAATCACCAAATGTGCTCGCTGCAAGCGAGCTTGCCGAGGCTGATCGTCGGGCAGTGACCGAGCTGGCGAGCATGCTGGGCAGCGCGGAATGGCTAGACGACGAGAGCCTTTTTGACTTAGCCACCGCGCTTGCAGGTTCGGGACCCGGCTTTGTTTACCGATTTATCGATGCGCTGGCGGATGCTGCATGCGAACTCGGGCTGCCGGCCGACATGTCAGTCAGGCTTGCGACCTCGATGGTCGATGGTGCCGGCGCACTCGCAGCGCATTCAGACTTTTCCCCCGCCGAGCTGGCAGCAAGAGTCGCCAGTCCTGGCGGAATGACGCGTGAGGGATTGAATGTGCTGGATGAAGGCAAGGCATTGAAATTGCTTCTTTTAGAGACTCTGCGTGCTACGGCCGATCGCGGTCTTGAGTTGTCCAGATTGGCCGGGAAGCAGGCTTAACCTGTTGCATCCTTTGCAATCCGGTTTTCCTTGAAAATCACTCGCAAAAGCACGATATTCTACCGTGATGGCGCTAGATGTGCGCCCGTTTTACTATTGGAGTTACAACTACCATGGCTGATTGGAACGAACCCCGGAGCATGGAGCAGCAGGAGGCCGCCTTTACCGGCGCGTCCGTACCGCGCTCAGGGACAGTGTTTGATGCCGGCCTGCGCAAGCACATGCTCTCGATCTATAATTACATGACCTCGGGCATTTTGCTGACGGGTGTTGTGGCGCTGCTTACCTTTAACTCGGGCCTGGTCTACAGCCTTGTCGGAGGTCCGCTGATGTGGATCGTTGCCCTTTCGCCATTGGCGATTGTGTTTGCGATGAGCTTTGGCCGCAATCGCTTTAGCAAAGGCACTTTGCAGCTGATGTTCTGGGCGTTTGCGACGCTGATGGGGCTTTCGATGTCGTTCATCTTCCTCCGTTTTACGGGCGAATCGATTGCGACGACATTCTTTGCCACCTCTGCGGCTTTCGCCGGGCTTAGCCTGTTCGGCTATACCACCAAAAAAGATCTCTCAGGCTGGGGCAGCTTCCTGATCATGGGTGTTGTTGGGCTGCTTGTTGCAATGCTGCTCAACATCTGGCTACAGTCGCCGGCACTGATGTGGGCGGTCAGCTTCATTGGTGTGCTGATCTTTGCGGGTCTTACCGCTTACGACACGCAACGCCTGAAACAGGAATATGCTTATCTGCGCGGCACCGAGTTCGCGGGCAAGGCCGTAATCCTGGGCGCACTGAGCCTGTATCTGGACTTCATCAACATGTTCCAGTTCCTGCTCTCGTTTATGGGATCGCAGGAGTAACGACATCGCTCGGACCAATTCGCTGCAATAGCATCTGGTCGCAGAAACGAGTCAATTCACCGATGCCCGAGGTGCACTGAGCATCTCGGGCATTTTCTTTGGGCAAATTCGGCGGTAGACCTACCCAAAGATTAACTTTCGGGATTCAGGCGAAGTTAGGGATATGCTTCGTATTCTCCCAGAGAGTGAAACGAGAGGGACGCGTGAAATGAGCCAGTCGGGCGTTGGAAAACTCAAAATTGTTGCCGTTGTGGTGGTTAGCGCAGCCGTGGCAGCTTGCGGATCTTCGGCTCCGCCGCCGCCGCCAGTTGTTTATGCGCCGCCGCCGCCGCCACCCAAGATCGTGATCCCACCACGCCCAACCGCGCCGGCAGGCGCATTTGCCACGATGGCCGTTCCGCAAATAGCGGAAAATGGCGTACGCCAGACTGTGAATTACGGTATTTCCGATGAGCAAAAGCTTTGGAATGTGCGTTCTGGCCTGAACGTTGCTGCACTAAATTGTCGCAGCAATGAGCACATTTCGCTTGCAGATAATTATCGCGCATTCCTGCAGAAGCATCGTCGTCAATTGTCGCGAACCAATCGGGACCTTGCTTCGCAGTATCGCGCAGAGCACGGACGCCGCTATCGCGATGCGCAGGACGCCTACATGACGCGTGTATATAATTACTTCGCGTTACCTCCTGCACTTCCGGCGTTCTGTGATGTTGCACACGAGATTGGCCAGGAAATCGTCAATGTCCCGTCGGGTCAGCTACACATATTCACGGAATCAGCACTCCCGCGCATGGAGGCGGTGTATGAAGAATTCTTCTCCGCCTATGAGAAATACCGTGTAGATTTGGCAGCTTGGGAAGCGCAGTATGGGCCAAATAGAAGTCCGGTGACGATGGAGGCCAATTATGGCCCCCAGCCAAACGAGACCGCACAGAGTAACTGATCCATCCTGGGTCTTCAAAGGGGCGTGGTGTGAGCTTGCACCGCGCCCTTTTGCTATCTACTGCAAGGCCAGCGAACCGGTAACGGGAATGCGGTGAGGGCAAGACGCCCAATTCCGCAGCTGTCCCTGCAACTGTAAGCGGTGAGCATCTGTTTCGCGCGCCATAGGTACGGCGCACCCACTGGATCCGAGGTGGTCTGGGAAGGGGAAGCAGAGGCACTGACCCGTGAGCCAGGAGACCGACCGGAGCGCGTCGCTCTTTGCCCGGCTCAGGGATTGGCCAGGCGCGGAAGGACTTTCGTTCAGAGCGACGATTCCGGGACCCCGCGAGCCTTGCTCGCGAGGCCCGTCGCTTTGGAACGGGAGTTTATTGATGAGAATACGAAGTTTGATTTCTGCCTTAGGAGGCGCGGCGTTGACTCTAGCTGCGCCTGCTTTGGCGCAGGACGCTGGTTCTCCTGATGCAGAGGTCGATGGGAAAGCGGTTGAGCTTGTACTTGCAGAGCCAGTTCCGGCCAACATCCTTATTGTAGCCACACGGTCTGACGATGAGATTACGACTGAGAGCTATATCGGGTCCTCGACTGTCCTGACCCCGTTGCAGATTGAACAGCGTCAGGTTCGTGATGTGGCTGATGTACTGCGCGACGTGCCGAGCATGGCGGTTGCCAGTGTTGCGGGCCAGACCCAGCTCCGCTTGCGCGGTTCGGAAGCCAACCACGTCATGGTGCTGGTTGATGGGATCGAAGTCTCTGACCCCTTCGCTGGTGAGTTCGACGTCGGCACACTTCAAGCTGAGATTGGTAGCCGCATCGAAGTGCTGCGCGGTCCGCAATCGGCGCTCTATGGATCTGATGCGATTGGAGGTGTGGTTGCATACGGCAGCGGCCAGTTTGAAGGCGCTTCAGCCTGGATTGAGGGTGGTTCGGACAGCACATTCAACGGCGCAGCACGCGTCGGTACGCGCGGTGATCGTTGGAATGCATCACTATCCGGCTTGGTTGTAAGCAGCGATGGCGAACCAAATGCCCGCAATGGCGCACGCGATATCGGGCGCGACAGCTACACGCTTTCCGGCAATAGCTCGGTCGATGTTGCTCCTGACCTTACCTTACGCGCTGTCGGGCGTTTCGTTCGTACCGAAGGCGATTTCAACGACACCGATTTCGATCCAACCAGCCCGACATTTGGCTTTGTGATCGACAGCCCGGATACCCGGTTCGAGAATGAAGCGGTTTATGCGCTGGTTGGCGCACGATTGGAAACCATGCGCGGCGATTGGATGAACGACCTATCCGTCCAAGTTGCGGACATAGCTCGCGACACCTTCGGGCCCTTTGGAAGGACGTCAGGAAGCGACGGCGATAGACTCAAGGCATCCTATGTCTCTTCTCTCGGCCTTGGTTCATACGGCAATGAACACCAACTGACCTTCGCCGCAGATTGGGAGCGCGAACGGTTTCGCAATGACGATCCGTTCGATTTTGCGTTTACCGGACGCCGTTCGATCGAGAATGTCGGGATTGCGGGCGAATATCGCTTTGCGTTTGAGCGTTTCGATTTCTCAGCCGCCGCTCGGCACGACATCAATGATCGATTTGCTGACGAAACGACGTTTCGTATTGGTGCAGGCATCGATGCGAGTGAACATACGCGTCTGCGGGTAAGCTACGGCACGGGTATCAAGAACCCGGGGTTCTTCGAGCTATTCGGGTTCTTCGATGGGCGTTTCATCGGCAATGCGGATCTGTCGCCGGAGAGGTCAGAGAGCTGGGAAGTCGGTATTGATCAACTTCTGGCTGAAGGTGCCATCACTTTGTCTGTGACCTATTTCGACAGCCGCTTGAAGGACGAGATCTTCACAACATTTCCCGCTCCAGATTTCATCGCCACCCCAGCCAATCGCGACACGCTGTCCAAGCAGCAAGGCGTTGAATTAAGTGCGAAAGCTCAACTGAACGATCAGATCACATTTGATGCAGCCTATAGCTGGCTCGATGCGAAGGAAGATGGTGTGGAAGAGGTGCGTCGGCCGGGCAATATCGCCTCTGCCGCGCTTAACTGGACAGCGCCTGACGGTGCGGCAAATGCCACGCTGATTGTGCGGTACAATGGTGCGACCGATGACGTTGCCTTTACTGACCCAAGCTTCATTCCTTTGATTGAGCGGCTGGACAGCTACACCTTGATCAATTTCAACGGCGAGGTTCGGCTGACAGAACGCTTGCGTCTCTTTGGGCGGGTCGAAAACCTGCTCGATGAAGCATATGAGCAGGTCTTCAGCTTTGTCTCCCCTGGTCGTAGCGCGGCAATCGGCATTCGGGCGGACTTCTAAAACGCTCGCTTTTTTCGAGGAAATGCATAGGTAGCGCCCATGCATTTTCTCGACCAAGCCAAGATCTATCTCAAATCCGGCGCTGGCGGCCCTGGGGCCGTCAGTTTTCGCCGTGAGAAATATATCGAATATGGCGGCCCGGATGGTGGAAACGGCGGCAAGGGCGGTGACATCGTTTTTAAGGCTGTGGCCGGGCTCAATACGCTGATCGATTTCCGTTACACGCAGCATTTCAAGGCTAAACGCGGGATGCACGGGCAAGGTAAGGATCGCACTGGCGCGGGCGCACCCGACCTGGTGATTGAAGTGCCTGTCGGCACGCAAGTTCTGTCGGATGACAAGGAAGAGATTCTCGCTGACTTCACGGAGATTGGTCAGGAAATCGTTTTTCTGGAAGGCGGCTTGGGCGGACGGGGAAACGCCAGTTACAAAAGTGCGACCAACCGTGCACCGCGCCAGCATCAGCCAGGTGAGCCGGGCGAAGAGATGTGGGTTTGGCTGCGGCTGAAGCTGCTCGCCGACGTGGGGCTTGTTGGCCTGCCCAATGCTGGCAAATCGACCTTCATCAATGCCGTATCCAATGCAAAGGCGAAGGTCGGCGATTACGCCTTCACCACGCTGATACCGAAATTGGGTGTTGTGCGTCATAAGGGGCGCGAGTTTGTCTTGGCGGATATTCCTGGCCTGATCGAAGGCGCGGCTGAAGGTGCAGGCATTGGCGATCGGTTCCTAGGTCATATCGAACGTTGTCGGGTGCTAATTCATTTGATCGATATCACCGGCCAAGGCGCGCAGGACCCGGTTGAGGCCATGCGCGTGGTCGAGGATGAACTCGCAGCCTATGGAGGCGGGCTGGAGGACAAGCCGCGTCTGGTTGCGCTAAACAAACTTGATCTCGCCGATTCTGAATTGGCGGCTGAATTCGCGAAGGAACTCAGGTCGGCGGGGGCGGACGATGTATTCCCAATCTCCGGCGCCACGGGCGAAGGTATCGACGCGCTGATGGATGCAGTGCTTGGATATCTGCCTGAACGTACATCGACCGAGACCAAGGGTCATGAGGTCGAAGATATTGAGGAAGAGGAGGGCGGCGAATGGTCGCCCATTTGATCTAATGTCGTTCACTTCGCTTAGTGAGCTGACATCCTGCCGCCGCCTGGTGGTGAAGATTGGCAGTGCTTTGCTGATTGACGGTGGTGAACCGCGCGAGGCGTGGCTCGGTAAACTGGTTCAGGATCTGGTGAACCTGCGCGCGCAAGGCATCGAAATTGTTGTGGTTAGCTCTGGCGCGATCGCACTTGGCGCAGCGAAGTTGAAACTGCCGGGCGGTGGACGCGCCAATCTCGCCGATGCCCAGGCTGCAGCGTCCGTGGGTCAAATTGCGCTTTCAGGATTGTGGGCAGAGAAGTTCAATCAATTCGGTCTTACTGCCGCGCAAATGCTGCTGTCACTCAGTGACCTGGAAGACCGGCGACGCTATCTCAACGCATCTGCCACGCTTGCGCGACTGCTACAGACCGGCGCGGTGCCGGTCATCAACGAGAATGACAGCGTCGCAACCGAAGAAATACGATTTGGCGACAATGACCGTTTGGCAGCGCGCGTCGCGCAAGCGGCGGACGCTGATGGAGTGCTGTTGCTGTCTGATGTGGATGGTCTTTATGACCGCCACCCCAAACAGGCTGGTGCGCAGTTCATTGGGCGCGTGAACGGGATCACACCTGAAATCCTGGCTATGGCGAGCGGAGAATCGTCCTCAGGCATGGGGTCAGGCGGAATGGTTTCAAAATTGCAGGCTGCACAAATTGCGGAGCGTGCCGGGATCACGCTTGCGATAATCGATGGAACGCAGCCTGCACCGATTGCCACTGCCGTTAGCTCGGACCACGGCACCGTTTTCATCCCTCAGCGCAGCGATACCGCGCGTAAGGCCTGGTTGGGTGGACGCCTGACGTCAGAGGGTGTGCTAACGGTCGATGCCGGTTGCGCAAAGGCTTTGCTCAACGACGGAGCAAGTGTTCTAGCTGTAGGCGTTACAGCGGTTGACGGTTCGTTTGAGCGCGGATCGCTGGTGGAAGTGCACGACCCGGACGGTAAAGCTATTGCTAAGGGGCTGGTCGAATACGATTCGGTGGTTTGCCGCAGGATCGCCGGCATGCGCGAGGACTTTCAGGCCAAGACTTTGGGTTATGCACCGCGCGCCGCCGTCGTCCACCGTGACCACATGGTGCTGTTGTGAGCGGCGAAGTGCCTATCGCTATCACAGGGGGAACCGGCTTCGTCGGGCAGGCGGTGCTCGATGAGACAATGCACCGTAATCAGCCGGTCAATGTGCTTGTTCGCCGTGCTACAGATCATCGTCATACGCGCGTTGAATGGGTAATGGGCGATCTCTCCAACGCCCACGCACTTGGCCATCTGGTTGCTGGGACCAGGGCGGTAATCCATATCGCGGGCCTTACCAATACACCCGATCTGGAGGAGTTTGAGGCGGCCAACGTCGCGGGCACGGAGAATGTTATCTCTGCGGCCAAGCAGAACGGCGTGAAGCGGTTTGTATTTGTATCCTCACTTTCGGCTCGAAAGCCCGAACTGTCCGCCTATGGTGCATCAAAGGCTGCAGCAGAAGAGCTGGTCAGGACAAGTGGTCTCGATTGGACGATAGTCCGCCCACCTGCGGTTTATGGACCACGTGACGGCGACATGTTCGAGCTATTCCGGACTGCGTGCATGGGATTTGTTCCTTTGCCGCCGGGTGGTGCGACTTCGATTATCCATGTGGCTGATCTAGCCCGACTTTTGCTAGATCTGGTAGACGCGCAGCCAGCGCTGGTACGCAAGAAGGTGTTCGAGCCGGACGATGGACGTGAAGGTGGCTGGAGCCACAAGGAAATGGCGAAGGCCATCGGAGCATCTGTTGGCAGACGCGTGGTCGCGCCGCATCTGCCACGCGCGATTTTGCAAGGGGCGGCGAGCCTCGATAAACTGTTTCGCGGTTCCAAAGCCAAAATCACGCAGGATCGCGTAAGCTATATGTGCCACCCGAATTGGGTGGCGCGAATGGACCGGAAGGTCCCGAATAGTGTTTGGCAACCGCAGATCGCCGGTCGTCAAGGCTTCAAAGAGACTGCTGACTGGTATCGCCGCGAAGGCTGGCTTTAGCCATTAGCTTGGAGTCCCATCCATTTCGTCATAAGCTGCGCGCGGGATCGCGAATCACGATGGCGGTATTGCCCGCCAATTGAGTCACGAAGGGGGATTTCATGAAGAAGTTTATCGCTCTCGCCGCGGTTGCAGCATTGGCTGCATGCGCACAGCCAGAAACCGCGACAGAAGAGGAAGCGACTGAAGAGGTAGCTGAAACAGGTCCGATTGCTGCTGACGGATTGCCAACACCTGCAACTTATCGTGTGACGCTCGCTAATGGCGATGTCATCATGGAGGAAGTCCGCGAAGATGGGACCTACACGGCGACGATGGCAGATGGCAGCACCGAATCCGGTACGTGGTCTCAACCTTCGCCTGATGTCTATTGCACAACTTCTGATGAAGAAGGTGCAGAGGAAGACTGCAACGACGAAATGATCGATGAAAACGGTGTGTGGGTTTCGAAGGATCGCGAGAGCGGCGAAACCGCAACTGTTGAGCGCGTCGTCGAAGAAGCTACCGAATAATGTTAAGCGGGGCGTCGCCTTTGGCGCCCCGCAAACTCACAAGAACGGCTCGTAGCCCGGCGGCAGCTCGCCATCTTCGGTGAGCGGCGTGTGAATGCCGCATTCCGTCTTGTCCCAGCCTTTCCAGCGGCCTGAACGCGGATCTTCACCCGGGGCGACCTTGTGCGTGCAAGGACTGCAGCCGATCGACGGGAACCCCTTTGATACCAACGGGTGCTGCGGCAGATCGTGCATCACGAAATAGGCGGCGATCTTGCTCGCATCCCAATCGATCAGCGGATTGATCTTCAAGCGGCCTTGCGCATCCGAGGTGTCAATCTCGAAGCGTGGCAGATTGGCGCGGGTCGATGACTGGAACGCTTTTCGCCCAGTGAAGCTTGCGTCATAATTCGCGAGCGCCTTTCCCAGTGGCTTTACTTTGCGGATCTCGCAGCACCCATCCGGGTCATATGACCAGCGCAGGCCTGTTTCATCTTTGGCCTGAAGCTCTTCTACATCAGGATACAGATTGATGAGATTGGTCAGGCCCAGACGTTCTGTCAGATCATCGCGATAGGCAAGCGTTTCGGGAAAGTGCTTACCTGTCTCAAGGAATAACACTGGCACGCTTGGATCGATGCTGCCAATCAGGTGGAGCAAGACCGCACTTTCAGCACCGAAACTGGATACGGCAGCTATATCGCCCGCAAGCCGGTCCTTGATCACGGCTTCCAGCATCTCTTCAGTCGAAGAGCCGCGGAACATCCGGTTCAATCGCACCGCGTCATGCTCGGTAAAGCGCGGACCAGTGTCGATCCGGTCAATTTGGCGGTCGTCGGCCCGGATGTTCTGCGCAGGCTTATTCATGGCGCAGCTCGGGGATCGGGCGGCGGCCGTCGGCCGCGTGTTGATAAACATTCTCCCAGCGCGCGAATGCAGCTTGGGCATCATCTTCATCAAGCGGACTATCGGGGGCGAACGCGTCAAAACCGCACCGCCGCATATAGGCAAGCTGGTCGACTAAGACGTCACCTACCGCACGCAGTTCGCCTGCATAACCGGCTTCGCGCAGCACGCGCGCTGAGGAATAGCCGCGCCCGTCGCCAAACACGGGAAAGTTGACTTCGACCAGCTGCAAGCGATCTAGAAAGGGCAGCAAGTCGCGCGCATCGTCGCCCGGCTCAATCCGTACAGCGACCGCATTGGTCTGCTCAAGGAAGCTGTCGACAGTTACCTGTGCGTGATCGGCTACTTCGTCATCTCGAAAGCGAAATTGCACGTCGTCTGGGCTGGTTCCGAGAACTTCAGTCATAAAGTGCCTCCTTGAACGGCTCCATGCCGATCCGGCGGTAGGTGTCGAGGAAACGTTCACCTTCAGTGCGTTGAGCGAGATAGATGTCGGTCACGGTCTCAACCGCATTGACGATACCTTCTTCGTCGAAACCGCGGCCGGTGATCTTCGCGAGCGCTGTATCCTCAGCTTCGCTGCCACCCAGCAGTAGCTGGTAATTCTCGACGCCCTTCTTATCGACGCCGAGGATGCCGATATGCCCGGCATGGTGGTGCCCGCATGCATTGATGCATCCGGAAATCTTCAGCTTCAGCTCACCCAATTCGTGCGTGCGACCTTTTTTTGCGAAGCGATCAGAAATTTGCTGCGCAATGGGGATCGAACGCGCATTGGCGAGGCTGCAATAGTCGAGGCCGGGGCAGGCGATAATATCCTCGATTGTGTCAAGGTTTGGTGAGCCAAGACCGGCCGCATCCAGTTGGCCCCACAGCGCGTGCAAGTCCGTGATCTTTACATGCGGCAGAACAATGTTCTGCGTGTGTGTGACGCGGCTCTCGTCAAAGCTGTACTCCTTGGAAAGCTCAGCCATCAAATGCATCTGCTCAACGGACGCATCGCCGGGAATGCCGCCTACCGGCTTCAGGCTGATCACTGCGCTGACATAGCCCGGCGCCTTGTGCGGATGGGTGTTGGTATCGACCCAAAGCGCGAAGTCAGGGTCCGAGCGATCGATTTCCGTCGACAGATCCGCTTCGAACGCGGGGTCCGCGAAGTAAGGCTTGATCCGCTCCAGCTCAGCCAGCGGCGGTTCAATGCCTTGCTCCAGCATATGCGCGAATTCTTCTTCGACCTGACGCGTGTATTCGTTCGCGCCCAATTCGTGGACCAGGATCTTGATCCGCGCCTTGTACTTGTTGTCGCGGCGGCCATAGCGGTTGTAAACGCGCAGGCATGCCTCGGCATAGGTAATCAGCTGATCTAGCGGCACAAAATCGCGAATGCAGGGCGCAATCATTGGGGTGCGACCCATACCGCCGCCAACATAGAAACGCGCGCCGATCTCACCCGCTTCATTCTTGACGATCTGAATGCCGATATCGTGCAGCTTCATCGCTGCGCGGTCTTTCTCAGCCGCGATAACAGCGATCTTGAACTTGCGCGGGAGGAAGCTGAATTCCGGATGGAAGCTGGACCATTGGCGTAGCAGCTCTGCGTAAGGGCGCGGATCGATCAATTCGTCAGCCGCTGCTCCAGCGAAATGATCAGAGCTGATGTTGCGAATGCAGTTACCGCTGGTCTGGATGGCGTGCATCTCGACCTTGGCTAGATCAGCGAGCAGGTCCGGCGCTTCCTCCAGCTTGATCCAGTTGTACTGGATATTCTGACGCGTGGTGAAATGCCCATAACCGCGGTCATACTTCTCTGCGATGTCTGCCAGCGCGTGCATTTGCGCGGAGTTGAGCGTGCCATACGGGATCGCAACGCGCAGCATATAGGCGTGTAGTTGCAAATAAAGGCCATTCATCAAGCGCAGCGGGCGAAATTGCTCTTCGCTGATCTTGCCTTCCAGCCGACGACGCGTTTGGTCGCGGAATTCCTCGACGCGGGTGTCGACCATGGCTTGGTCATATTGGTCATACTGGTACATGCTAAATCACCCAATCCATGGCTTCGGGGTCTTTGGGTTTGAGCGTCAGGTCCGGCCGCACTGTGGGGCCAAGCGCGCGGACGCGGTCCTTGATATGGGCAGGCCGTACACCATTGTCGTCACGGGTCGCATCGAGCGCATAGGCTGAATTCACGCGGCGGCCAGATTGCTCGCGTGCCATGATCTCATCAGCCTGCTCGCCAACATCGACTGCGTCGTCGACATAAAGCGACCAACTGGTGCCGTCCCACCAGACAACTGCACCTGACTTCAAATCATTTCCTGTGAGGATCTTCACCGTTGCGCCTCCTGAGCGATTTGCGCGAGCGAGGCATTGTCACGCGCAGTTACTTCGCCAATCACGATCAGCGCCGGGCTCTTTACTGCGTGCAGGTCAACCAGCTCTGGCAGACCCGCCAGCAGGCCGCGAATAACGCGCATCTCTGGTCGGGCTGCGTTTTCAATGATGGCCACGGGCATTTCAGGGGCAAGCCCGTCTTCCATCAGCTTTTCGGCAATCTGAGGAGAGGTCTTCACGCCCATGTAGATCACCAGCGTGCGACCCTTCCCCGCGAGGCCTGACCAATCCTGATCTGAAAGACCTTTGCATTGGCCAGCAACAAAGCTGACGATGCTGGATGCATCGCGGTGGCTCAAAGCGATCTGTGCAGCTGCAGCCGCGCCATTGGCAGCACTGATACCCGGCACGATTTCAACGTGTACGCCCGCTGCGCGCGCATCCTCTGCCTCTTCGCCGCCGCGACCGAAAATCAACGGATCACCGCCTTTGAGGCGCACGACGTCGCGGCCAGCCTGCGCTTCGCGGATCAGCAATGCGTTGATTTGATCCTGCGGCAGCGTGTGCTTTGAGCGCTGCTTTGCGACAGAGATAAGCTCCGCATCATCGCGTGCCAGCGCAAGGATGGCGGGATCAACCAGCCCGTCATGGACGATGATTTGAGCGCTCTCGATGAGACGCGCTGCGCGCAGGGTCAGCAGGTCGGGGTCACCTGGCCCTGCGCCAACGAGGTATATGGTTCCGGGGTTTGCCATGCACGCGAGATGATGCATCGACCGCAAACCCGCCAGCGAGAATGGATTTTATGCCGCGTAGGAAACCTATATGCGCCGGGTTGTAACCGAAATAACTCTATGAGTTAGAGCCGTTTTCAGCCCGATTCCCAAGTGCTTCGATCAGTTTCTCGAACTGCTTGTTGGTGCGCAGATTGAGATCGCGTTGCGGGAATGGGATCTCTACGCCATGCTCTTTGAACAGTTCCCAAATGCGCGTGTAAACATCAGAGCGGATATTGGCGATCCCCTCTTCAGGATCTTGAATCCAGAATCGCACTTCGAAATCTACCGAGCTGTCACCAAACCCCATCAGATTGACGCGAGGTTTGGGCGTGGCCTGTACGCGAGGAACATCGTCAACAGCCTGATAGAGCAAGCGGCTGACCAATTCCAAATCGCTGTCATAAGAAACGCCAATGGGCGCCTTCACCCGCACATCCTTTGAGCTGTATGACCAGTTGACGACCTGATTGATCATCAGGTTTTCGTTGGGAATGAGGTGTTCTGTCTGATCACGGGTGATCACGGAGATCGCGCGAATGCCTATTTTGCGAATCTGGCCGATCGCTTCGTTGCCTGCCTGATCTGTTACGGAGATGACGTCCCCCGGCTTGATCGACTTGTCGAGCAAGAGGATGATTCCAGAGATCAGGTTACCAAAGGTTTTCTGTAGGCCGAAACCGATGGCCAAACCAAACGCGCCTCCGAAAAAGGCAAGGGCGGTCAAGTCAATGCCGAGTAAATCTATCCCGATCAGGAACGCGAGAGCCCATATAGCCACTGTGCTAAGCTTCTCGGCCAGCAGTTTCTGCGTACTGTCAAAGCGGGTTATTCGTTTGATAAGACTGCGGCTTAGCCTGATGGCCATCCACGCAGCAGTCATGACCAGTAAGACAACCCCGACAGCAAGGAACACATCAAGCAACGAGATGCGCAAGTTGCCGATTTCGAAGGCTATCTCACTCATCCATTCGAGGAAGGCGCCAGCAGTCTCGCTCTTTTCTCCAACCCCTTCCACGAACTCGCCCGACGCTTCGATGACTTCCACGGGTTCTTTGACTGTGTCGGGCACGGATTCATCTGTTGAAGGTGCAGCACCTGTATTCGTATCGTCTGCGGCGTCCTCTGTGATTGTGGACTGATCCTCGACATCGGTAACATCAGCTGGAAGAGTTGCTGCGGTGGTCATGCGTTGTCCATTTTTTCAAAACCTTGCGACAGGTCAGCGATCAAATCGTCGGGATCTTCTAGCCCTATCGAAAGTCTAACGCCAAGTCTGTCATTCTGGTCCCACGTCTGCGGCGGCCAACTGGAGTTGCTGCGAATGGCGGCAGGGTCAAATGGCAAGGCCAGGCTCTCGAAACCGCCCCAGCTATAGCCGATCCCGAACAACTCGAGACTGTCGACCAAACGCGCACGAGCGGCTTCGTCACGGCCGTTCAAGACGAAACTGAACAGCCCGCATCCGCCGGTAAAATCTCGGCTCCATAAATCATACCCTGCGTCGCCTGGCATCATGGGGCAAAGGACATGCGCCACTTCTGATCGGGATGCGAGCCATTCGGCGACCCTGAGCGCGGATTTGGTGCTCTTTTCCAGTCGAACCTGCATCGTCCGAAGACCGCGCAACATCAGCGACGCATCATCGGGTGAAACAACGTGCCCCAATTGCTGGCTGGTAAGGCGCAGCGAACGGTGCCAACGCTCTCCCGCGCTGGCAGAGCCCATCATCACATCCGAATGTCCGCTGATATGCTTGGTCAGGCTCATCACGCTGATATCGCAACCGTGGGAGAGCGCTGCAAAGCCCAGTGATGTGGCCCATGTATTGTCGATAAGGCTGACCGCATCGCGTCTACGTGCGATGGCCGCCATGGTCGGGATATCGCAAACCTCCATTGTCAAGCTGCCCGGGTTCTCAAGCCATACTGCGCGGGTTTTCGCGCAAAATGCGGCTTCGTAGGCCTCAAGATCCAATGGATCGAAGAAGCGATGCTCCACACCCCATTTCTTCAACAGGCCCATCGCAGTCAGGCGGCTGGGCTCGTAAGAGTTGTCGCTTACTAGCAGCACGTCACCGGGGCGCAGCACCGCCATCAAAGCACCGACAATCGCGGCCACGCCGCTGGGATAGAGCACGGTGCCATCTGCGCCGGGCTCAATCTCTGTAAGCGCTTCGGCAAGCGCCCACTGCGTTTGTGCACCGCGTCGGCCATAGTAGTGGACGCCGTCCTTATTGTTCTTGAGCGTCTCTTTGCGTTCCGCTTCGCTCGCATAGAGATGCGTGCTGGCACGCACGACCGGCGGATTGACGACCCGGCCCGTCCACTCTTCGCGCCGACCCGCTTCGACCAGCTTTGTAGCCGGTTTCTTATCCTCGCTATCCCTCTTCACGAATCCACCGTGGCTTTGGGTGTGTCAGGATCGCTGCCCCAATCGAGCCAGCTCCCGTCGTAAAGCGCGGTGTCGTCGCGACCCGTAAGATGCAGAGCGAAAAGCAGGACGCAGGCGGTTACGCCACTGCCGCAAGTCGTGATCACGGGCTTGTCAGGCATAATGCCTGCATCGCTTAAGGCCTGCCGCAGTTCATCGATCGATTTATAAGTGCCGTCATGATTGAACAGAGTGGCAAATGGCAAATTGCAAGAACCGGGGATGTGACCAGTCGGCTGTCCATGCACGGTGTCTTCTGTAGTGCCAGAGAAACGCCCGGGATCCCGGGCATCGACTACCTGTGCGACTTCGCTCTTTATGTTCGACAGCATATCTTGCTTAAGGCGAATGCGCTCCGGCGCTTGCAAATCGAAATGATCTTTTGGTTGCGCGTTGGTTTCGCCGCTTTCAACCAACCGATCCTCGAACTTCCACTTCGCAATCCCGCCATCGAGGATTGAAACATCTTCCAGCCCATGCGCCCGGCACAGGAACCATGCTCTTGCTGCAGTCTTAACCGGGCTGTCATCGTAGAAAACGATCCGGCTGTTGCAGTCCGCACCGCAAGCCGCCAGTGCAGCGGTCAATTGTTCAGGGCGAGGCAGCGCCTGAGGCACGTCAGACGTGTCGTCCACAAGTTTGGCCAAGTCGAGAAAGCGCGCGCCAGGAATATGAGCCGAACGAAATTCGTCCTGAGCGTTCCGTCCGGTGCCCGGCAAATGAAGGGAGGCGTCAAGTACGACGAGGTCCTCCGCATCAAGCTCTCTTGCGAGCCAATCTGTTGAAACCAGGCTGTCCATTGCAGGAGGACTAGCCGCGATGCACGCGCGCGTCGAGAGGGGCGGTCAAGACTGACCGATATGAGTGTCAGGATGTCCGCTCCAACCGCTTTGCAATCACGCCATCATATCCGCCCGGCGGGCCGGAAAGCGGCAGCGGCTGCACGCGACCACCCGGCTGCGTAGGAGCAAGGCCAATCAGAAACGTATGATGTTGTGGTTCGATTCCCTCAGCCTCTAACCGCAAGAGCAAGATCGGGACGCAGAACGGTATCTGACCTTGGCGAAATACCTCGAAATCGCCAATCGGCATCTGGAGCTGACCCCGGATTGTACCGGTCTGATTGGGTCCAATGCGTGCAGCCTGCCCAATCCGCTGCAGTGAGCTTCCGGCGCTTGCCGTTTGTTGTTCCATAGACAATCCCCGCCTGGCACTGATCAACTCCGCAGACATTCGGTTGTCACGCAACGCATGTTCCTGTCTATTGGCGAGCCGAACGTCGAATTTGAGTGTGAGCATCATCACACTGCGCATAAGCCTTTCTACATCTACAGAGACTTTCAGTTTGTCGCCGCGCAAACGCCCGACACCGTCACTCGGAATAGGAGGCATCGGTGTTATGGGCGGCTTAATTGGCGAAGGGGCAGCGCGTAC
This sequence comes from Altererythrobacter ishigakiensis, assembly GCF_001663155.1. Taxonomy (NCBI): domain Bacteria; kingdom Pseudomonadati; phylum Pseudomonadota; class Alphaproteobacteria; order Sphingomonadales; family Erythrobacteraceae; genus Altererythrobacter; species Altererythrobacter ishigakiensis. Next base: position 2,266,137 of record NZ_CP015963.1, on the reverse strand, counting down.
GCGTCTTCGTGCGAAAACCCATCCGCCTGCGCCGCCAGCCAATAGCGCGCCGAACAAGCCTGCGATCCACGGCCACCAATCCAGAGGGGAGGGTCCTTTGTGTGAGGCTACTGGCTCTATCTGGACAGTTGATGACACAGCGGGCTCTGCTGGCGGTATTATTGAAGTCGTCGATGGGTCTTCGCTTTGGGTGGTGTCATCAAAGGAGCTGGCAGGAGAGGGCAATGGCGTCTGCTCAGGCGTTGCGGTTGTGGCAACAGAAGGGCGCGATGAAGGCGGCGGAGCAGACGTGGGTTGAACCGTTTCAGGCGCTGGGCCCGGCGCCGGTATTGGTTGAATTATGGGCTGTGCGGTCGCTGGAGCAGGTGTTTGTGCGGGCGAGGGTATGGGTGTTGTGATTCTGCGTGGCGGTATCGCGACGCCGGCGGTCTCGTCGGCTGGTCCGACGACTTCAGGAGCAGGTGCGGACGTTTCGCCTGGCGGCAATGAAAAATCCTGCACACTTTGCTGCGCGGCGAGCGGCGCTGCGAACAGCGTCAGCGAAAATATGTATGCAAAAAGATGCAGAACGGGTTTCATGGCGGCAAAACAGGTCAAGCGGCACCTGCGCTGAATATCGAGTGAACCCAACGCGATCGAGACCAACTCTTGCGCTCAACGTAACTTCAAGGCAACAGCGCGGCATGAGCGACCAACCAAGCCCGCAGTTTCTAGGTAAACAGACCGAACTTCCCGCCTCACCTGAACAGGCGCAACTCGACTACGTCCCCAATCCGCGCGAAGGGACACTGTATCTAGTGCGCTTTGCGGCTCCTGAGTTCACTTCGCTATGCCCGGTAACCGGTCAGCCGGATTTTGCCCATCTCGTGATTGATTACGCGCCGGGGAATACGATTGTTGAATCGAAAAGCCTGAAACTGTTCCTCGGGTCTTTCCGCAATCACAATGGATTCCACGAGGATGTGACGGTGGGCATTGGCCAGCGGCTGGCCGCCGAAATGAAACCGAAATGGCTGCGTATCGGCGGCTATTGGTATCCGCGCGGAGGCATTCCGATCGATGTGTTCTGGCAAAGCGGTCCGATCCCTGAGGGACTGTGGGTGCCGGAACAGGGCGTTCAGGGATATCGCGGAAGGGGTTGAATGGTGCCGGCTGCGGGACTCGAACTCGCGACCTGATGATTACAAATCAACTGCTCTACCAACTGAGCTAAGCCGGCACTGACATTCAAGACGCGCCCCTTTATCTACAAAGCGGCAAATGTCCAGACCCTGTTTCTCCAATTCGAGATTTTCCGATTTGGGGTTTTTCCAATTTAGCCGACCACCATGTGCATTTCGTCGAATTGAACCGCAAGCTGCTTGCAGCGCCGAACTCTAAGATATATCTTGAGAGGCGAAGAAAGGGGTTCGTGGTGTCCGTTAGTCTCCAAAGTCAAATAGCATATGAGAACAACAGCAAGTCGGTCGCAATCGGCTATCTCTTATGGCTGTTCCTCGGTATGTTCGGGGTGCATCGCTTCTACGCTGGAAAAACCAAGTCGGGCGTTGCGCAGCTGATCCTGCTATTGATTCCCATTGTTGGATGGATTGCTTTGGGGTTCTGGTTGCTGGCTGATCTTTTCCTGATTCCTGGCATGATCAAGGATCACAACATCAATGTTCTGAACATGATCAACGCTGCAGACGGAGGTGCCGAAGCGCATCCCAAACAGGTCGATCACCGCCGGCCGATTACGGAAGCAGACCGCAAACGCGAAGCTATGCTCGAAGATCTGCGGTCTATTGGATATCGCAAGGAACGCCGCGACACGTCGCACCTGTACCGCTAAGATATCCTGCCCAAAAAAATTGGGCGGCGGCAGGGCGAACTACAAGGCGCCGAAGGTCCAACCCTCAGTTCGAGCAATGTCCGGAGTAAGCCCTTTAGGCTGCCAATACCGTGCGTCTTGCCCAATCTTGCGCAACCACGCTGCCGTGACCAATGCGTCGGACGAATGATCATCAATCGGCCCTTCGCCGGATACCGGTGGCGATCCAAGTTGCGCGAGCGCTTGGTTGAGGTCTTCGTAGCTGCGCAGCTTGGTATTTGCGCCGCTCACACCGCCTCCGCGTGCAGCTATCGAAGTGTACATCTCAAGCACGACTGGACCCGAATTGGGGAAGGGATCGACCGGCCAGACGGAGACATGGCCGCGCAATCGATGCAGCATGCGCATTCCCGTCAGGCTTGATTTACCGACTTGTGCAGCGCCTACCAGATTGAAATTGCTCACCGGGCGCACGCCCTGTTCTCGCTGCGCCTTCTCCGCCAAACGGAAACGACCTTCGCGTGTTAGCGCGTCAGGCAAGTGAAAACGGTCGCCTACGTGCTCCTTCGAATGGCGGAAATAGCGCGACGCCTGTTCATGGGTAACGAAGCTGCCGCATTCGAGGTGTGGGTCCCCGGCGCAAATCCGGTCGATCAGAGCCCAAAGTGACTTGGCATCGCTCGGGCTTTCGCTCCATTCCGGAAAGAAAGCTCCCGCATCTGCGAAGGGCAACGAAATGCCAAGGTCCATCCCGACGAGCGTATCGCGCGGAATTTCGTCACGCAGCAACTCAAGTACTTCGTTGCGCGCCCAACCTCGCGGTGGTGGTTCCACCAGTACAGGTGGCCCGCCTGCCGCATCCGCCAGTGATAGCGCGATGCCCTTGTGTCGCTCGCCCTTGGCGCCTGACCAATCGATCGCGAGGAAATGCGTGAAGCGGTTGGGGTTCACCCGCGCTCTTCCTTCAGACGATTCCAATATTCGATCCGCTCTTTGACTTTGCGCTCAAACCCGCGTTCGATGGGCGAGTAATACGTTTGCGGCTCCATCTCTTCCGGCCAATAGTTGTCGCCGGAGAAGCCATCTTCAGCATCATGATCGTAGCTGTAGCCTGAGCCATACCCCACATCCTTCATCAGCTGTGTGGGCGCATTGAGGATATTTTGCGGCGGCATCAGGCTGCCGGTGTCCTTCGCGCTTTTCCACGCGGACTTTTGCGCAACATATGCGGCGTTCGATTTGGGAGCCGTCGCGCAATAGAGGCACGCCTGGACAATCGCGAGTTCACCCTCGGGCGAACCAAGGAAGTCATAGGCATCTTTGGCGGCAAGGCATTGGGTCAATGCCTGCGGATCAGCCAGCCCGATATCTTCGCTGGCAAACCGGACAAGGCGGCGCAGGACATAAAGCGGCTCTTCACCCGCGACCAGCATTCGTGCGAGATAGTACAGGGCGGCTTGAGGATCAGATCCCCGCAAGCTCTTATGTAGCGCACTGATAAGGTTGTAATGCCCTTCGCGATCCTTGTCATAGACCGCCATACGGCGCTGCAGGAATTTGCTCAGGCCAGCGGGATCGAGTGGCTCCTCAATATCTGCGTTGTAGAGCGTTTCACACTGGTTGAGCAGAAACCGCCCATCGCCGTCAGCGCTCGCGATCATCGCCGCGCGTGCATCTTCATTCAAGGGGAGCGGACCCTCCAGCGCTTCCGCCCGGTCGAGCAGTTTTTCCAGCGCATTGCCGTCCAGCCGATTCAGGATCAGCACTTGCGCGCGGCTGAGCAAAGCTGCGTTCAGCTCAAAGCTGGGGTTTTCGGTGGTTGCCCCGACCAGTGTGACAGTTCCGCGCTCGACGAACGGAAGAAAGCCATCCTGTTGCGCGCGATTGAAGCGGTGGATTTCGTCCACGAACAGCAGTGTTTTCTTGCCAGCGCTCGCCATCTTGTCCGCTTCGGCAAAGGCCTTTTTCAGGTCCGCCACACCTGAGAAGACCGCGCTCACCGCAACGAAACGCATGCCGACCGCATCCGCGAGTAGTCGCGCGATGCTGGTCTTGCCGGTCCCTGGCGGTCCCCAAAGGATCATGCTGGATAACTTGCCCGCTGCGACCATCCGGCCAATCGCGCCTTCAGGGCCCGTCAGATGCTCCTGACCTATGACTTCGCTCAGCGAGCGTGGGCGTAAACGATCCGCCAGAGGCGCATCATCGCGCGGCTTGAAGGGCTCAGATTGAGCGCCAGAAGGGTCGTTTGCGAACAGATCAGCCATTGGTCGAACCTCATAAGCCGTTCGTCGCTCAATTCCACCATACACTTGCAAAGGGCAATCTACGATATATCTTAGAGCTATCTAAGACAGTCATAAGAGAGATACAAAATGACTTGGAATGGTTCACGACGCGGTGGTTGGAATAATCTGGGGCCGATGATTGCAATGGCAATGGCTTCGGCTGCCAACGAGTGGGAGGACGAGTTCAAAAGTTCACGCCGCCGACGCAAACCGCGCGACTGGCACGATGGCGCGCGCAGTCGCAAGCGCCGTGGCCGCATGTTTGGCACTGGCGAGCTGCGACTGGCCTTGCTGGCCCTGATCAATGAAGAACCGCGTCATGGTTACGAGCTGATCAAGGCAATCGAAGAGATGACCGGTGGTGCGTACGCGCCAAGCCCCGGCGCGGTCTATCCGACGCTGCAAATGCTCGAGGAAGAAGGCCAGATCAAGCAAGCCAAACCCAAGAAAAAAGGTAAGGATAGCGATGAGGAGACCTCTGGCAAGAAGCCCTTTGAAGTCACCTCGTCAGGTGAGGCTGAACTGGAAGATCGCGCGGACGAAGTTGATGAACTGATGGGCCGCCTCAACGAGCATGGTGATCGTGCGGAGAAAGTGAAAGAGAAGTCTCCGGATCTGTTCCGCGCGATGGGCAATCTCGCATCAGTACTTAAGAACCGCGCGCGGGCTGGCAAACTCGACAAGAACACCGTAGACCAGATCGTTGATATCATTGACGAAGTGGCCAAACGTATCGAGCGCCTCTAGGTCTGTCGTTAGGCAAAGCCTTAACGTATTTGCGCCGAGCTTAATCAACTAATACTCTCCCCTCATTGAGGTCGGTCTAGTACCGATCTTGGAGGGGAGATCTATTATGAGCGAAGCAACGAAAGCGCCCTGGCATCTTTGGGCCGTGGGCGTCCTAACGCTGCTGTGGAACGCCGTTGGCATTTTCAGCTACTTGATGACACATCTGAATCGGCTCGAAGACCTTGGTATGACGCCGGATCAGATAGCCTTTTTCAACTCGTTTCCAGCATGGTCCAACGCCTTGTGGGCAATGGGAGTCTGGGGTGCGTTTTTTGGATCAGTTTTGATACTTTTCCGTTCACACTGGGCGGTCACGTCGTTGACCATTTCAGTTGTCGGACTGATCGGGACTACGATCTATCAGAATTTCATGATTGAAGTGCCTGCTGAACTGCAAAGCCTTCCACTCAATATCACGATCTGGGTCACGACGCTGTTCATGCTGTGGTATGCACGCCGGATGACGGCTGAGGGCGTTCTACGCTGATTCCAGCGCAGCTTTAACCTTCGCTTCGTCGGCGGCTCGCAGTTCCTCGCGTGCCTCGACGAGGCGGATGTAGGTATCTGCGACGACCTGATTGATTGCATCCCAACTGTATTCACGTGATTTCTGTTCGCCTGCTTTTCCATGGGCTTGGCGGTGCTCATTGTCGACGCAATAGGGTGCAATTGCCTCAGCAAAAGCAGCAGTATCGCCCGGAGGAACCAACTGGCCAGTCTCGCCCGGTTTGACCAGCGACGATGCGCCTGTTGCGCCCGCTGCCACGACGGGCAAACCGCTGGCCATTGCCTCAAGCGTTACGTTACCGAATGTCTCTGTAATCGAGGGATTGAGGAAGATATCTCCGCTCGCGAGTGCGCGTCCAAGATCGGAACCGGTTTGGAACCCGGCAAAAATCCCCCCGGGCAACGCTTGTTTGAACCAATCCTTGGCTGGACCATCGCCGATGACGAGCACTTTGTGCGGGACCTGTCGTTTGCGTAGCTCAATGATCGTGTCGGCGAAGACGTCCAGCCCCTTCTCCATCACCAGGCGGCCGAGGAAAACGATAGCCACGTCATCGTCTTCTAGCCCTAACGACCGTCGCCACTCCATATCGCGCTTGGAGGGGTCAAAGATTGTTCGATCTACGCCACGTGACCAGATCGTGATGTCGTCGTGCATATCCTGCTCTAACAGGGTGTCGACCATGCTTTGCGAAGGCGCCACCAGTGCATCGCAACGGTTATAGAGCCGTCGCAGGATCCACTCTACAACAGGCTCCAGAAAACCGGCGCCATAGTAGCGCGGATAGGTCTCGAACCGCGTATGGACGGATGCGAGCACAGGCAAATCATAGTCTTGCGCCCAACGGAGCGCCGCGTGGCCAGCCGGATCAGGTGATGATAGATGCACAATGTTCGGTTCGAACTTGACCAGATCCTCCCTGACCCTGCGGTTTAACCCGGTTGGCAAACGGTATTCACCTCTGCCCTTTACCGGCATGCGAACGTTAGGCACGCCAACAAGATCGCCGGTAGGTGGAAAATCCGGCTCAGCCACCTTTGGGGCGTATACCCGCACGGCCGCGCCCTGGCGCAGCAGATATTCGACCAAACGGTTCAACGCCTGGTTCGCGCCATCGCGTGTGTAGTTGTAGTTGCCGCTAAACAGGGCAATGCGAAGATCGCTCTTTTTCATCTTGAACCGTGACATAGAGAAGCTGAGCTTAATTGGCGAGTGTTAGAGGCTGGAAAATGCGCTGGCCACCTATCCTGTTCCCAAAGCGCCTTGTCGATGAATTCCTATTCCTCATTGACTCCTTTGTGCGCAACATTAATGCGGAGCGTGGGCCACGCGGTCCCAACGCCGCGCGTGCTCTCTGTAAGGAGAGTCTACATGACTGAACTAAGCGTACCCGTGCGGAAACCCGCGCGCCCACATTTCTCTTCTGGTCCCTGCGCAAAGCCGCCGGGCTGGTCTCCAGACAAAATTTCCACCGAGTCCCTTGGGCGATCGCATCGCTCCAAGATTGGCAAATCGCGCCTGAAATATTGCATCGATCTTCTTCGCGAGGTGCTGCAAGTGCCGGACACGCATCGGATCGGTATTGTGCCCGGCTCAGACACGGGTGCTGTTGAAATGGCGATGTGGACTATGCTTGGTGCACGCCCTGTTACGACGCTGGCCTGGGAAAGCTTTGGCGCGGGTTGGGTGACCGACGCAGTCAAGCAACTAAAGATCGACCCCTCGGTAATGGAAGCGCCCTATGGCGAGTTGCCGGATCTTGGCGCAGTTGATTGGTCGAATGATGTTATCTTCACTTGGAATGGCACGACCTCTGGCGTGCGCGTTCCGAATGGCGATTGGATCGCCGCCGACCGCGAAGGCTTGAGCATTGCAGATGCGACCAGCGCTGTTTTCGCGCAGGACATTGCCTGGGACAAAGTCGATGTGCTGACTTTCAGCTGGCAGAAAGTACTGGGTGGGGAGGGCGCGCATGGCGTTCTCATCCTGGGCCCGCGCGCGGTTGAGCGGCTGGAGAGCTACACACCCGCATGGCCGCTGCCCAAGGTCTTCCGCCTCACGAAGGGCGGAAAGTTGATCGAGGGGGTTTTCGTTGGTGAAACTATCAACACACCCAGCATGTTGGCGGTTGAAGACGCGATTTTCGCGCTTGAATGGGCAAAGTCGGTTGGCGGGCTTGAGGGCATGATTGCCCGCGCAAATGCGAACGCCGCTGCGCTCAATGGTATCGTGGAGGAGCGGGATTGGCTTGGCCATCTCGCGGCTGATCCGGCAACACGTTCAAACACCAGCGTATGCCTGACGGTTGAGGGCGCAGATACGGACTTTATCAAGAAGTTTGCTGGTCTGCTCGAAGCGGAAGATGCGGCCTATGACATCGCCGGATACCGTGATGCACCGGCTGGCCTTCGCATTTGGTGCGGAGCAACCGTTGATACGGCTGACATTGAAGCGCTTGGCCCTTGGCTCGATTGGGCCTGGGAAAGCCTCAAAGCCTGATTCTCGAACAATTTTTTGACTGAGGCAGCGCGTGTAGGCGCGCTCCAGCAACAGGAATTCACTATGACCAAACCCAAAGTACTCATCTCTGACAAGATGGACCCGAATGCAGCACGCATTTTTGAAGAGCGTGGCTGTGATGTTGATGTGATCACCGGCGAAAGCCCGGAGGAGCTGAAGGCACGCATTGGCGAGTACCATGGCCTTGCGATCCGTTCTTCAACAACTGTGACGAAGGAGATTCTCGATGCGGCGACCAATCTCAAGGTGATTGGCCGTGCCGGGATCGGTGTCGACAATGTCGATATCCCTTATGCTTCGGGCAAGGGCGTAGTCGTGATGAACACGCCATTCGGCAACTCGATCACTACTGCAGAGCATGCCATCGCTATGATCATGGCGCTTGCTCGCCAAATCCCCGCTGCCAACACCCGCACGCAAGCCGGAGAATGGCCGAAGAAAGATTTCATGGGTGTTGAAGTCACCGGTAAGACGCTGGGTCTTATTGGTGCAGGGAACATCGGCTCAATTGTCGCGAGCCGTGCGCAAGGTCTGAAGATGAAGGTTATTGCCTACGACCCGTTCCTGACAGAAGAGCGGTCGATTGAGCTTGGTATTGAAAAGGTTGATCTCGATACCCTGCTGAGCCGAGCCGATTTCGTCAGCTTGCATACGCCTCTGACCGACCAAACGCGCAATATCCTGAGCCGCGAGCGGCTGGAAAATGCTAAACCGGGCATTCGCATTGTCAATTGTGCACGCGGCGGCCTGATCGATGAAATCGCGCTCAAGGATTGCCTCGAGAGCGGGCAGGTAGCGGCGGCTGCGCTTGACGTGTTCGCAGAAGAGCCTGCCAAGGAAAATCCTTTGTTCGGCGCTCCGAACTTCATCTGTACGCCGCATCTGGGCGCATCCACGACTGAAGCGCAGGTCAATGTGGCTCTTCAGGTCGCGGAGCAAATGAGCGATTATCTGGTCAACGGGGGCGTTACCAATGCGCTGAACATGCCCTCGCTCAGTGCGGAAGAAGCACCGAAGCTGAAGCCCTATATGGGCCTTGCCGAAAAACTGGGCTCGCTGGTGGGCCAATTGGCGCACGGCAATCTGGAGAAGATCAGCATCGAGCGCGAAGGCGCGGCTGCTGAGCTGAATGGAAAACCGATAACCGGGGCCGTTCTGGCAGGTTTCATGCGCCGCTATTCTGATACGGTGAACATGGTCAATGCGCCGTACCTGGCGAAGGAGCGCGGGCTGGAAGTCAGTGAAGTGCGTCAATCGCGTGAAGGGGCATTCAACACCCTGATCCGTGTAACTGTGCAGACAACTGATGGGCCACGATCGGTGGCGGGCACGCTGTTTGGCAACGACGCTCCGCGCCTGGTTGAGATCTTCGGTATTGGTATCGAGGCAGAGCTTGAAGGCCACATGCTCTATGTCGTCAACGATGATAAGCCGGGCTTTATTGGTCGTATCGGAACGCTGCTTGGTTCGCACGGTATCAATATCGGCACATTCAATCTGGGTAGACGTGCCGCAGGCGGAGAAGCCGTACTTCTGCTCAGCCTTGATGATGCCATTCCCGAAGATGTCATAGCGCAAGCGAGCGAGATCGAAGGCGTCAAATTGGTCAAAGCGCTGGAATTCTGACGGTGGATCGGGCAAGCGCCCGCTTGTCATGACGAATCCAGACGATCTGCTGCCTGAGGGCCTAGAGGATAAGCTGCCACAAGAGGCGGAAGCGATCACTCGCGCGATGCGCGCATCTTTGGATGTGCTCACCGGTCATGGCTATGATCGCGTCCGGCCTCCCATGGTTGAATTTGAAAGGTCACTCGCTGGACGCATGGATGGCGTTCAACCGCGGAGGATGTTCCGCTTTGTTGATCCAGTGAGCCTCCGCACACTCGCGCTGCGCTGCGATATAACTCCGCAGATTGGCCGAATTGCGGCTACGAGCATGGCAGGTGCGCCGCGGCCTTTGCGGCTTGCCTATTGCGGTGAAACGGCTTTGATAAAGGCAGACCAGCTTGCGCCTGCCCGCCAACGCATACAGTTGGGGGCGGAATTGATTGGCGCGGACACCGTGGCTGCAGCCGGGGAAATCGTGGTGCTTGCTATTGAAGCGCTAGCCGCTGCAGGATTGACCGGTATCTCTGTCGATTTCACGCTGCCCGATCTGGTAGACACGCTGTCAGAGAGCGCTCTACCGCTCTCGCCGGAGCAAGTTGATGATGTCCGTCGCGAACTTGATATGAAGGATGCTGGCGGTCTTCGCGCCGCGGGCGCCGAAGCGTATCTGCCGCTCCTCTATGCTACCGGACCATTGGTTGAAGCACTGGAAAAACTGCGCGCGATTGATGCCGGAGGCGCTCTGGCCAGCCGGATAACAGGGCTGGAGGCGATTGCTGCCCTGGTCGGCGATACTGCGCGGGTCACACTGGACCCAACCGAGCGGCACGGCTTCGAATACCAGAGCTGGTTTGGATTCACGTTATATGCTGATGGCATTCGTGGCTCATTGGGTCGCGGCGGCACTTACAATATTGGGGGAAGCGCCGAAGCTGCGACCGGATTCACGATCTATGCCGATCAGCTGGCAGAGGCGACCAGTTCGCTTGAACCCAGACCTTTGGTTTACCTTGCCGAGGGGTATGACAAATCCAAGGCGGTGCAGCTTCGCGCCAAGGGCTATCGGACTATCGCCCAAATCGGCGATGGCGAGGACGCCTTAGCGCTTGGCTGTACCTACTGCTTGAACGGCAGCGAGCTTTCTGAACTCTAGAGCTGCAGACAGTTCCGCCGGGTTTTGCGAAGCAACCGCAGATAGGAAGGATTCGAGTGCTTGACTTTGGAGTGGTCACCACTTTATCGCGCGCAGCGCATTCGGGACCTCTTTCGGTTCCTTCATTACAATCCCGTAGTCGAGTCCTGTCGAAGGACTGCGAGGATCACCTTGGCAGGTGAGGACGCGCAAATATGGCCAATGTAACTGTGATTGGTGCCCAGTGGGGCGATGAGGGGAAGGGCAAGATAGTTGATTGGCTCGCCAGCCGCGCGGACGCTGTGGTCCGGTTTCAAGGCGGCCATAATGCGGGCCATACACTGGTGGTCGATGGTACGACTTATAAGCTCAGCCTTCTGCCATCCGGTATCGTATCCGGCACTCTTAGCATGATTGGCAATGGCGTAGTGCTTGATCCATGGGCGCTTCGTGATGAAGTGACCAAGCTTGAAGGCCAGGGTGTCACTATTAACGATAACAACTTGGCTATTGCGGACAATTGCCCGTTGATCCTGCCGATCCACCGCGACCTCGATGGCTTGCGTGAGGCAGCGGCTGGTTCGGGCAAGATCGGCACCACCGGGCGTGGAATAGGGCCGGCCTATGAAGACAAGGTTGGGCGCCGTGCAATCCGCGTTTGTGACCTTGCGCACCTGGACAGTCTCGAAGCGCAGCTCGACCGACTATGCGCCCATCATGACGCTTTGCGCGCGGGATTCGATCAGCCGCCTGTCGACCGTCAACGTTTACTTGACGACTTGAAAGAGATCGCGCCGTTCGTCATGAAATTCGCGCAGCCGGTGTGGAAGCGCCTAAAGAAAGTACGCAAGGCTGGCGCAAAGATTCTGTTCGAAGGTGCGCAAGGCGTGCTGCTTGATGTAGATCATGGCACTTATCCCTTCGTCACTAGCTCGAACACGGTGAGCGGTACAGCAGCCTCTGGTTCAGGTCTGGGGCCGGGCAGTGCAGGATTTGTTCTCGGGATCGTCAAGGCTTACACCACAAGGGTGGGTAGTGGCCCGTTCCCGACAGAGCTTGATGACGATGTTGGGCAGCGGCTGGGTGAGCGTGGACATGAATTTGGCACCGTAACCGGGCGTCAGCGTCGTTGCGGCTGGTTCGATGCCGTACTGGTACGCCAAAGCTGCGCAATCAGCGGCGTGACCGGAATTGCTCTTACCAAGGTTGATGTTCTGGACGGTCTGGAGACAATCAAAATCTGCACCGGCTATCGCCTCAACAACAATGTGCTTGATTACTTTCCCAGCCACGCGGGCGATCAGGCTTCAGTTGAACCAATCTATGAAGAGCTCGAAGGGTGGAGTGAAAGTACCGCCGGAGCGCGCAGTTGGGCGGACTTGCCCGCCAATGCGATCAAGTACATCCAGCGAGTGCAGGAACTGATCGAAACGCCGGTGGCGTTGGTATCAACTAGCCCCGAACGTGATGACACGATCCTGGTGCGCGACCCATTTATCGATTGACCGCTGATCATCCCACTCGCCTAGCTCGCCTCGCGCCCATCCCCGCCAGTTTGTCTTATCAGTAAACAGGTCGATAGAGCGGGGATTTCTTCAGATTCTGCGTCCGTTCAATTAGTCGGCGACTTCTCTTAACATAGCGACCTGAACTTGCAGGCGCTTTAGCTCGCGCAGCACGGCGATCATATTCATTCGGTTATAAAACCATTCCTTGATAAATCCCTGCATCATCAAGGCACCGAGGGAGACTAGGCCCCAGAACAGCAGATCCTCCCCGCCGGGCGATGTGAAGAACCGATAGGCTGCATAGACCATCGTCAATCCAACGACGATGGCAATCACGAAAATCAGCTTTGACCATCCACCCAGTGGACCAGTCAATGTATCGCCAATCTGCGTAAAAAGTCCGCGCTCTTCGTCCAGCGACGCTAGAAAAGCGCGGTCGTCTTCGCTCAGTGCGCCGCTGATGCGTTCATCTATGGTGCTCATATCAGGTCTCCTTACTAGTTGGTGTGCCCGCTTGCTCGCCTAGCGCTGCTTTCAGCTTGCGGCGGGCGTGGAAGATACGGGTCTTGGCGGTGCCTGGCGGTACGCCTTGAACTGCGGCGATCTCGTTTAGCGTCAGCCCTTCGACAAAGTGTAGATGCGCAGCCAGTCGTTGATCTGTCGGCAATGCAGCAAATGCTTGCGCAATGGCCACGCGATCCTCCTGTTGGGCGGCTTGAGAGCTGTCCATTGGTTCATGGTGCCGCTCTGCCTCCAGAATCGATGTCCGGATCATATCCGCCCCTTTCTTTCGCATGATTGTGAAAGCCCATGGGGCGAATCTTGACGGATCGCGTAGTCCAAACAGACCACGCAAGATGCCGATCCAACACTCCTGCGCGAGCTGCTCTGCAAGCCCGGCATCTCCAGTGTATCGCCTGGCCGTGCGCACCAGGCGCGGGTGCCAACGGCGCACCAGCAAATCGGCTGCCTTCCGATCTCCGTTCTTCGCCAAAGTAACGAGCAGCTGGTCATAGAGTCCAGCGGACGTTTCGGCGGCCAAGGAGCATTTTCGTGTCATTGAATGAATAGTCCGCTCAAAAGGCGAAATGGTTCAATTCTGGAGCGAATAATCTTTTCGCTTCGCTGAGTGTTTGTGCGCCAGATGTCATGATCGGCTGTTTCGCGGCAAGAGGGCGGCCTCCGGTCGCTTAGGTAGCAGGATTGACTGCGATCAATCTGACGACCTTTGTTCCCGGTTCGGGGCTCGTGAAGGAGGCAGCATCTATTTGCTTTGCGTCGGCACGCGCGCGAGCAAGGATGGGGACAGGTATGTCGCCGACAAGCACGATCACGTCCGCAACACCCAGCAGCCGTGCCTGGCGCAGCGTCAAATCCTCAGGGTCTGTGCTTGTAAGCGTGATGTGCTCGACAAGCTTGGTATTGTCGTCAAGTTTATCGCTCAGCCACTTCTCAACCCTGTCCGCGCTGCCGGTCTCGAAAGGGTCGAGCGCGCCTCCTTCGCACAATGCGTCATCGATCGCTCGCCGCCTTTCTGCGCCTTCCGGAAATTTTTCGCGCAGCCTCTCACGTGCGTTGAACAGGGCCTTGGCCAGCCTACCAAGTGACTGCGGCAAGATCCGTTCGAGCCGTAGTCGCACATGTTTGGCGAGCCCCGCTGATGCTCCACCCGTTCCAACAGCAATCAGAACCGGATCGCGATCGAGAATACTGGGAGTGATAAAGTCGCATAGGTCAGGCATGTCGACCACGTTCACTAACATGCCGGCACAACGCAGATTGATCGCCGCATTTTTGCACGCGCTCGGATCATCATAGGCAACGAAAGCCAATCTCAATCCTTCGTCGATTGCGCGCTGCATGTCGTCTTCAATTATGCCGCCGGCTCTCTGAACGAGCCGCTTTTTGGGCTCCGCAGCATTTCCATCTCCCAATACCAAAACCTTCTGGCCTTTTATCCGATGGAATAGTGGAAGCGAATTTATCATTTATAGCCAGCCCGGCACACGCTCTGCATCGATGAATGAATCGGGGTCAACGCGCTCTGCCACAACTGCGAATTGGTCTTTGTCGACCAATACTTCGGCCACAAATCCTCGAGAATTGTAAGAGCTGGCCATGGTCGCACCATAGGCCCCTGCGGTACGGAAGACAGCCAGGTCGCCTCCTTCAACCTTGTCACATTCGCGGCCCATGGCAAAGGTGTCGCCGGTCTCACAGATCGGTCCAACGATGTTCGCTGTCATGCTCTCACCGCTTGGCCTGACCGCTTCGAAATGGTGGTAGGCACCATATAAAGCGGGCCGGGCCAGGTCATTCATCGCAGCATCGACAATAACGAAGGGATTGTTGAGCCCGCGCTTCACCCGGACGACTTCAGTCAGCAGCACGCCGGCATTCCCGGCGATAACGCGGCCTGGCTCGAATATCAGTTTGACGCCCCAGTCTTTGGTAACGCGGGCGACCATTTCGCCGTATTCAGCTGGGCTCGGCAGGATTTCGCCCTTGCGGTAGGGCACACCAAGCCCGCCGCCCAAGTCGACATGGGTGATTGTGTGTCCCGCGCCGCGCAGCGCGTTGACCAAACCACCCAATTTCGTGAAGGCGCGCTCCAGCGGAGCAATGTCGGCAAGCTGGCTGCCGATGTGCACGGCGACACCACGAAGGTTTACGCCGCTTCGTTCTGCCAATCTCCCGAAAATCTGGCCAGCCTGATCAATCGGCACCCCAAATTTGTTATCGGCCTTGCCCGTCGAGATCTTGTCATGCGTTCCTGCGTCAACGTCCGGATTGATCCGAAGCGTGCAATCCGCTGTCAGCCCCATACCCTCGGCAATCTCTGCCAGTTCGAGGCCTTCTTCTTCGCTCTCGATGTTGAATTGACCGATGCCGGCTTCGAGCGCCTCAATCATTTCGCGCCGCGTTTTGCCGACACCCGAAAAGACAATCATGTCTGGTGCAATGCCCGCGGCGAGTGCCCGGCGCATTTCGCCCACGGACACAACGTCAGCACCATAGCCCTGACTCTGAAGTACCTTAAGAACAGCAAGGTTCGGGTTCGACTTGACCGCAAAGGCGATCAGCTTGTCTGGCACGTCGTCCAATGCTTCACGAAAAACGCGCGCGTGTCGTTCCAATGTAGCTTGCGAGTATACGTAAACTGGCGTGCCTATCGCTTGTGCGATCTTTGGCAGAGCCACGTCTTCGGCGTGGAGTACGCCGTCTATGATAGAGAAATGGTCCATTGCGGTACTGAAGTCGCTCTACTCAGGTGGAAGATCGAACGGATCGTCTTCGCGTTCTTCCGAACGACGTCTGAGCTCCACACTTCGTTCCGGCGCAGCCAAAGTTTCCAGTTCGAGTAGCTGTTCGGCTTCCGGTTTTGCCTCGCTGCCAAAGGGCGCTGTCGGCAAGCTTGCATTGGCGAGTGGCTCAATATCTGCGCGTTGACCGCAAGCGCCGAGCGCCACCGACGCAAGTGCGAGTGCTAAAAGCGATCGTCTCATCATTGTTCGATCCCCATACGCTTTTTTGCTGCGGCGATCTGCAGTCTTACCTGATCGGGGGCGGTGCCACCATATGAGTTACGCGACGCGACCGATGCATCGACCGACAGCGCTTCGAACACGCGTTCGTCAATCCGGTTGTCGATTTCCTGAAGCGCATCCAGCGACAATTGGTCGAGGGCAACGCTGTCGGCCTCTGCACGCTTCACCGCAGCACCAGTGATGTGATGCGCCTCGCGGAAGGGGATGCCGGCTTCTCGAACTAGCCAGTCGGCAAGGTCGGTTGCAGTCGCATATCCCAGCTCCGCCGCTTCACGCATACGGTCAGTCTTGAATGCGCTGTCAGCAACCATTCCTGTCATTGCGGCAATGCTGAGCGCTAACAGACCCGCAGCCTCGAACACGGGAGGCTTATCGTCCTGCATATCCTTGGAGTAAGCGAGGGGCAGGCCCTTCATTGTGATCATCAATGACGTCGCGCAGCCAATGATCCGGCCAGCATGCCCGCGCACGAGCTCCGCCGCGTCAGGATTCTTCTTTTGCGGCATGATTGAGCTGCCGGTCGAAAGGCTGTCAGGCAAGCGGACAAAGCCGAAGGGTTGGCTTGCCCAGATAATGAACTCTTCGGCTAGTCGCGAAAGGTGAAGCGCGCATTGGCTTGCAGCGGTGAGGAAATCTAGTGCGAAGTCGCGATCAGATACGGCGTCCAGGCTATTGCGCGTGGGCGCGGCAAAGCCGAGCGATTTGGCAGTCGCGTCACGGTCAATGGGAAAACCTGTGCCAGCGAGGGCGGCACTGCCCAGTGGGCACATACTGAGGCGCGTGCGCGCATCATTGAAGCGATCCCGGTCGCGTTCAATCATCTCGAAGTACGCCATCAGGTGATGGCCCAATGTTACCGGCTGTGCGGTTTGAAGGTGAGTGAAGCCGGGCATAATGCTGTCAGCGTGTGTCTCTGCCTGCGCCAGCAAGGCCAGTTGCAGCTGGTCCAGGGCCGCGTCGAATTCGTCGATCGTGTCGCGCACCCATAGGCGGAAGTCGGTCGCCACCTGATCATTCCGGCTGCGCGCGGTGTGAAGGCGCCCCGCGACCGGGCCGATCAGCTCGGTCAGCCGCGCTTCCACCGTCATGTGGATGTCTTCAAGGTCCCAATCCTCAGGCACGCCATCGCGTTCGTATTCCGCTGCTACTAGATCCAAGCCATCGGAGATGGTTTGCATATCTTCTGCGGAAATGATCCGAGTCGCGCCCAGCATCGCGACGTGAGCCTTTGATGCGGCGATATCCTGACGCCACAATGCCTTGTCGAAAGGTATCGAAGCATTGATTTCGCGCATGATCGCACTAGGTCCTTCAGCGAACCTTCCGCCCCACATCTGATTGGAGCTTTGCCCCGTGTCTTTACGATTGCCGCTCATTCTTGCCTCGGCTGTGTTTCTTGCTTCTTGCGATAGTGGTGCCAGCGATCCTGCGCAACAGCAGGAGCAATTGGGCGCCGACAAGCAGGAGTTGACCGGAGAGATTGATTACAGCTTCGCTGGTGAGCTGATGCCCGTGATTACAGTGTCCGATCCAGAAGGCAAAGAGCTGAATCTGGGTGCATTACAAGGCACGCCCGTGCTTTTGAATTTGTGGGCGACATGGTGTGCTCCATGCGTTGTCGAAATGCCTATGCTCGACGAACTGGCGGCTCAGAAGGACGGTGAGCTTCGGGTCATTACTGTCAGTCAGGACATGCGCGGTGCGGAGGCTGTGGAGCCATTCTTCGCGGATCGCGATTTCGCGCACCTTGAACAATGGCTTGATCCAGCGAACGATCTGGGCGTGAGTTTTGGCGGATCAGGGGCGATGCCGCTTACTGTGCTGTACGATGCTAATGGCGCTGAGCTGTTCCGTGTTGCCGGCGGTTATCATTGGGATTCCGAAGAAGCGATCGCTGCCATTGAAGAGGCGATTACCAAGGCAAATTAGGACACGACGTTTTAGGAATGGTGGGCGATGACAGGCTCGAACTGCCGACCCTCTCGGTGTAAACGAGATGCTCTACCAACTGAGCTAATCGCCCATTCCGTCTTACGGAGACGCGCTATCTAGCGTGCATTTTCGCAAAATCAATTGCCGATTGCATATTCTCGCGATTAAGCGGACAAATTATGACCAAACGCGTCACTGTTTTCGCCACTGGCGGTACAATCGCAGGTATTGCGGGCTCTGCAATCGCGTCTGACTACAAGTCTGGGCAGATCAACATCGAAGATTATCTTGATCGAGTAGGTGTACTGGGACTTGAGGCGGAGCTCTCTGGCAAGCAGATAGCAAACATTGATTCGGCGGACATCGGACCCGAGGTTTGGAACGAATTACATCGATCGATCGTAGAGTCGCTCGCCGATGATAATTGCGACGGAGTGATCGTAACTCACGGCACAGATACGCTTGAAGAAACCGCCTTTCTTCTTGATCTGACTTTGCCTTCAACCAAGCCAGTGGTCGTGGTCGGGGCAATGCGGCCTGCCGATGCAGTGGGCTATGACGGGATGCGGAACTTCGCGAATGCGGTTCGGGTTGCCAGCGATCAGGACGGATCCGGCCGCGGCGTCTTGGTTGTCATGGGTGACCGGGTGTTTGCTGCACGCGATGTTCACAAGGTGCGTACACGCGGCACCGATGCATTTCGCGGCTTTCCACGCGAATCGGTTGCATTGGTTACGCCTGCGTCGCTCGACTGGTTTGGTGCGCCTTGGCGCGGCGATGCCGGAGTGCAGCTCGATTGGGCCGACACTCTGCCAGAGGTTCCAGTCATTTACGTCTATGCCGGAATGGGGCCGAGAACTTTGGGATGCATGATCGGCGAAACCACACGCGGTGTGGTGCTTGCCGGGGTGGGCGAAGGCAATATGCCTGACGCTGTGCGGCGCGAACTGGCCCGTTTTGCCCAAGATGGGCTGATTATTGTCCGGGCCAGTCGGACGGATGAAGGGTTGGTTGATCGCGAGCCGGAAGACGATGTCAACGGTTTCGTCGCTGCGCGGGCCCTCAATCCCCAAAAAGCGCGAATCCTGCTGCAGCTGCTGATCGCGAACGGGATCACTGATCCCGGCGCGATCCAGTCAGCATTTGATAACCGCTGAAAAATCAGCCCCAAGGCGCGACGAGATACTTCTCGCCGGTCTTCATCTGGCGATAGTCAAGGATCGCGTCCTTGGTCAGCATCTCTACCAGATTGACTTTGGCTTTATAGCTTGAAGCAAATGTTGTGGTCAGGTTTTGTTGCACCCGGGTGCGCATCTTCACAACGGTTTCCATACCTGCATTGGCCAGGAATGGCGTCAGCAGCCAGCCTGACAGCGTCCAGCCAAAGCCATAGCTGGGCGTCAGGATCGTCGGGCCGAAGTCCAGACGGCCGTAGATAAACATCCGCTTTGCCTGGTTCGAGCCATAGCGTGAATATTCCGTCATCTTGCTGACCGCGACTTGCTCCATCGCTTTGAACACATTGTCGACTGCCTGCCCTCCGCCGATTGGGTCAAAACCATAGAAAGCATCGGTTTCGTCAATAGCTGTGCGCAGTTGATCCATGAAATCATCGTCCGAGGAGTTGACGACATATTTCGCACCAATGCCTTTCAGCATCTCAACATGTTCGGCCTTGCGCACGATATTGACCAGCTCGATACCGTCTTGCTGGCATATCTTGATCAGCATTTGCCCAAGGTTTGATGCCGCGGCTGTGTGAACAATTGCCTTCTGCCCATCCATCTTTGCGTTCTCGACAAAGCCCAGCGCCGTCATCGGATTGACGAAGCTGGACGCACCCACTTCGGCGCTGTGCTCGCCCAGTGGCAGACACATCATCGCATCGGCGATGGCGTATTGCGAAAATGCATTGCCGGGGACGCAGGCGACGCGCTGGCCCATCAGCGCCTTGGCCATGTCGCCATCGCCCGTCGCAATGACGGTACCTGCACCTTCGTTGCCGGCTGGCAAACGCTGACCATGGCGGCTTTTCTGGCCTGAGAGGAAAGGCTCAGGCATTTGCGCGACCACTTTGCCGGGTGAATACTCGGCATTGTCGAAGTCGGCTGCGCTGGTCAGGATCGCCAGATCAGAGGGGTTGATCGGCGCCGCCTCCATCTCGACCAGCACCTGATTGCCCATTGGTTCGGGGAAACTCTCTTCACTCACCTCCAGCGTCAGTTTGCCATCTGCGGTGAGCGTGGTGAAAAGCTGTTTGCCAGTGGTGGTCATGATCATTCCTCTCAAGAATCGGGGTAAGTTGCATTAACGAAGTAGAGACCATGCGGCGGGGCGTTAAGCCCTAATTCCTGCCGGTCGCGCGCCGCGAGCGCTTCAGCGACTTGATCTTCGTTCCAGACACCTTGCCCGACAAGCTTCAAACAGCCGACCATGCTGCGCACCTGATGATGCAGGAAACTGCGCGCAGCGGCATGAACGCGAATCTCATCGCCATCTCGCTCAACATCCAATCGGTCGAGCGTCTTGATCGGGCTTTGCGCCTGACAATGGACGGAACGGAAAGTGGTGAAGTCATGCTCACCAACCAGTGATTGTGCGGCGCGATGCATCGCCTTTTCATCAAGCTCTTGTGGTACTTGCCAGGCGCGCTTGATATCAAGTGTCAGCGGCGCACGGCGGTTGATGATGCGATAGACATAGCTGCGCCCGATGCAGGAAAAACGCGCGTGCCAATCGTCTGGCACGACCTTGCAGTGCGTGACCGCGATGGGGTTGTGCCGCAGATGTGCGTTCAATGCTTCCATCAAGCGGAACGGCTCGATCTCCTTTGCGATGTCGAGATGGCTGCGCATGGCCAGCGCATGCACGCCCGTGTCGGTTCTTCCCGCGCTGTGAAGCCGCACCCCTTCGCCCGTGACGGCTTGTGCCGCTTCCTCGACAGATTGCTGCACGCTTGGCCCGTGTTTCTGCCGTTGCAGGCCCTGAAACGGGGTGCCGTCAAATTCCAGAGTGAGCGCGAAACGGGTCACGGAAGGGTAATCCCTTGCACAACGGGATTCCCGCGCAGAAAGTCCTCGCGATCCATAGCCGGTTTGCCCGCGCGCTGTAGGCGGAGTGGGCGGATCGCGCCGGATCCGCAAGCGATGGTGAAATCTTCATTGAGAACCTCACCGGATTTACCTGAACCTTCGGCCAATTCTGCCCGCAGCAATTTTAAGCGCTCTCCGTCGCTTTCAAACCATGCGCCCGGGAAAGGGGCGAGCCCGCGCGCCAACCGTTCAATTTCCTCTGCCGGTTTTGACCAGTCAATCCGCGCTTCGGCTTTGTCTATTTTGGGCGCATAGGTTGCCGCATCATCATCCTGCGGGATCCCGGCCAGATGCTCCAGATCGTTGAGCACGCCCACCATTGCATTGGCGCCCAGATTGGCCAGTTCCTCTGTCAGTTCGCCGGTTGTTTTGGCATTGATCGGCGTCATTACCTTGGCCAGCATCGGCCCGGTATCAAGCCCGGCTTCCATCTGCATGATCGTGACGCCGGTTTCCTCATCACCTGCCAAAATTGCGCGATGGATCGGCGCGGCCCCGCGCCAGCGCGGCAGGATCGAGGCGTGGATGTTGAGGCAGCCGTGCGTCGGCGCATCAAGGATCGCCTGCGGCAGGATCAGACCATATGCGGCGACCACCGCCACATCCGCTTGTAGCGCCGCAAATTCTGCCTGCGCCTCTTCATTCTTGAGCGAGGTCGGATACCGAACCTCAATCCCCAGCTCCTCCGCCTTGCGCTGCACGGGGGAGGGTTGCAGCTTCTTGCCCCGGCCCGCCGGGCGCGGCGGCTGCGTATAGACGCACACAACATCATGCCCTGCCTCATGACAAGCAACCAGCGCCGGAACGGCGAAGTCAGGGGTTCCCATGAAAGCTATTTTCATTTTGGGGCGCATAACAGTGCAGGCGGGCCTTTCTCGAATTCGAACAAGCCCCTATCTGTCACGCCATGGCATCGCAAGAGATCGAAGCATTGGCAGGCGCATTGTCGCGCCTCCCCGGTCTGGGACCGCGCAGCGCGCGGCGTGCGGTGCTGTGGTTGGTCAAGAACCGCGAACAGGCGTTGCCGACGCTGCTCGATGCTTTGGGTACAGTTCGCGACACGCTGATAGAATGCGACACTTGCGGGAATGTCGATACGAAGAACCCATGCGGAATCTGCGCAGATCCGCGCCGCGATCAAAAGTCGCTGTGCGTGGTGGAAGATGTGGCGGACCTGTGGGCGCTGGATCGGGCGCGGCTGTTCACTGGCAGATATCATGTGCTGGGCGGCAAGCTGTCTGCGCTCGACGGTATTGGACCAGAGGACCTCAACGTGGCTTCGCTCATGGCGCGTATCGAAGAGGGCGGGATCGACGAAGTTGTGCTGGCGATGAATGCGACCTTAGAGGGGCAAACGACCGCGCATTACCTCGCTGAGCGGCTAGAGGCGCTTCCGCTGCGCATCACGCAGCTGGCGCATGGCTTGCCGGTAGGCGGTGAGCTAGATTACCTCGACGAAGGCACACTGGCGCAGGCTTTGCGCGCGCGGCGACCAGTGGATTGAAACTCTCCGCAAGGTCCCCTATCTGAACGTCATGGCTATTCGTGAAATTCTGGAAGTGCCGGACCCCCGGCTCAAGGTCGTGTCTGAACCCGTCAAGGATGACGAGTTCAATGATGAACTCAAGACCCTCGTCGAAGACATGTTCGAGACGATGTATGACGCGCCCGGAATTGGCCTGGCCGCCATTCAGGTGGGCGTGCCCAAGCGCGTGCTGGTGATCGATCTGCAACCGGAGGACCCCGATGCGGAGCCGATCGAGTGCGAACATGACGGGCATAAGCACACGCATCCCGCGACGAAGAAAGAGCCACGCACATTTATCAATCCGGTGATCGTCGATCCGGCGGCAGAGCTTGCCACGTATCAGGAAGGCTGCCTGTCGGTGCCTGAGATTTACGCTGATGTGGATCGCCCCGCGACCTGCACGGTGCGGTATCAGGATCTGGACGGCAACCATCATGAAGAGAAAATGGAAGGTCTGCTCGCAACCTGTATCCAGCATGAGATGGATCACCTTGAGGGCGTTCTCTTCATCGATCATCTCTCACGCCTGAAGCGCAATATGGCGCTGAAGAAGCTGAAGAAGCTGCGCCAGGCAGCGTAAGCTGCGGGTAAACCTCACTCAGTACTGGCGTTCCGGTTCCGTTCCGCATAGAAAGGCGGCATGGATCCGACAGTTCTAACCATAATTGCGCTCATTCTTGGTCTCGCTATCGGTGCGGGGGCAGGGTGGTTTATCGGCTCTCGTCCTGTTGCGGATGCAAAGGCGAAGCTGGGCGAAATGGAAGCTGCTGCGACAGAGCGCGAGGGCGAATTCAAGACCGCGATCAAGGAATTGGGCGAGGCGCAGATCGAATTGGCCACTTTGAAGGCCAATGCCGCCAATTTCGACAAGCAGATGGCGCAGATGAAGGAAGCGCGTGAGGAAATGCTCGCGCAGTTCAAAGCGCTGGGCAGCGAAGTGTTGTCAAAGAGTCAGGAAGAGTTCCTCAAGCGCGCGGAAGAGCGCTTTAAACAGTCTGAAGAGGCGGGCGAAGCCAAGATCAAGACTTTGCTCCATCCCGTCGGTGAGCGTTTGGCGAAATACGAGAAGCAAGTCGCCGAACTTGAAGAGAAGCGCACCGATGCCTTTGGTCAGCTAACCGGCCTGATCCAGTCGATGCGTGAGGGGCAGGAGGAGGTCCGCCGCGAAGCGCAGCGGCTGGGCAATTCGCTGACCAATGCGCCCAAGGCGCGCGGCCGCTGGGGCGAGCAGCAATTGAAGAACCTGCTGGAGCAGGTTGGCCTTGCACAGCACACCGATTTCGAGCTTGAGGCTTCGATTGAGACCGAGGAGGGGCGTTTGCGCCCCGATGCGATCGTGCGCATTCCAGGCGGAAAAGTGCTGGTAATCGACGCCAAGGTGTCACTCAATGCATATCAGTCGGCGTTCGAGGCGGACGACGACGATGCGCGCGACGCGGCGTTAGCAGATCACGTTCGTTCGATGCGCAACCACGTGCAGTCACTGGGCGCAAAATCCTACCAATCGCAGTTCGAGGACGCGCCGGACTATGTCGTGATGTTCGTTCCGGGTGAGCACTTCGTTGCTGCGGCGCTGGAGCACGATCCCGACCTGTGGAATTTCGCATTCGACAAGCGCGTGCTGCTTGCTACGCCGACAAACCTTGTCGCAATCGCGCGCACGGTTGCGCAGGTCTGGCGGCAAGACGGCCTTGCCAAGGAAGCGCAGGAAATCGGGCGGATGGGCGCCGAGCTTTACGAACGCTTGGCCGTTGCAGCGGATCACCTTAAGCGCGTGGGTGGCGGTCTGGAAGGCGCGGTCAACAATTACAACAAGTTCGTCGGCAGTTTCGAACGAAATGTCCTGTCATCGGGCAAGCGACTTGCAGACAAAGGCATTGAGATCGGCAAGCGCGAGATCGAAGAAGTGCCGCTGGTCGAAGGCGCGCCACGCTATACGCAAGACGACTTGCTCACCGATGGCGGCAAGCAATCGGCGGAATAGCGATCAGCTGCCCAATCCCGCCAGCACCTCATACGCCAACACCGCGCCCGCGACCGCTGCGTTGAGGCTGTCCGCGCGGCCTTTCATCGGCATGGTGACGCGCAGATCACATGCTGCCTCGTAGTCCTCGGGTAGGCCTTGTGATTCATTGCCGACCAGGATGAAGCAAGGCGCTTGGTAAGGTGCGCCGCGGTACGGCACCGCATCACGCAGACTTGCCGCGACCAATTGCCCCGAACCAGCACGCAGCCACGGCGAGAACTCGCCCCATGATGCGCGTGCGACCTTCTGCGTAAAAATCGCGCCCATGCTGGCGCGCACGGCCTCGACGCTGAAAGGATCAGCGCAATCATCGATCAGGATCAATCCGCCGGCACCGACAGCGTCTCCGGTTCGCAGCATAGTGCCCAGATTTCCGGGGTCGCGCAGTGCTTGTGCCACCAGCCAAATGTCCGCAGTCTCGCGCTTGATGGTGTCCAGCGAAGTATCAAATTCCGCAAACACACCCGCCACGGTTTGCGGGTTTGATTTGCCGGTGATTTTGGCGAGGATATCAGGCGAGGTTTCAATCACATCGCCGCCTGCCGCCATGACGTCAGCTTCCAGCGCTTCCAGCAGCGGGTGAGGATCGCGCCCGGTGGCCATTACAAGCGTTTCCGGCACATGCCCGCATTCGCGCGCGTCGGTCAGCAGCCGCAATCCCTCTGCCAGAAATTGGCCGGCGGCCTTGCGATGCTTCTTTTCACGCAAGCTACGCAGATATTTGACGGTCGGATTGGAAAAGCCGGTGATCTCGCGGCGTTCAGGCACAGGTACTACTCTTCGCCAAAGCCATCTTCGATCATCGCGCACAAGTCGGCAAAAACCGAATCAGCATTGTTGCCCGATACGATTAACTCGACGTCATCGCCTTTGGCTGCGCCCAACATCATCAGGCCCAGTATCGATCCACCTGCTGCCTCGTTCCCGTCTTTCGCCACGCGTACATCTGTACCTTCAGGCAAGGCGGATACCGCGCCAACAAACTTGGCGCTGGCCCTTGCATGCAACCCGCGTTTGTTGACAATCGTAAGCGACTTGCGAAACTCGTTCATGCTCGCGCGCTTTCTGGTTCTGCATCGTCACCGAGGAATTCGCTTGCGACGGTGATATAATTGCGACCCGCCTTCTTCGCAGCGGCAACAGCGTCAGCCACCGTCATTTTCTTACGCGCACCAGCTAGGCGGATCAGCATCGGTAGATTGATACCGGCGATTACCTCGACTTGTCCGCGCTCAAGCAGCGAAATGGCGAGATTGGATGGAGTTCCACCGAACAGGTCGGTCAGCACGATTACACCGTTGCCTTGCTCTACGGATGCGATTGCGTCAGCAATTTCCTGACGACGTTGTTCCATGTCGTCGCTAGGTCC
The DNA here is from genome assembly GCF_001663155.1 of Altererythrobacter ishigakiensis. NCBI lineage: Bacteria > Pseudomonadati > Pseudomonadota > Alphaproteobacteria > Sphingomonadales > Erythrobacteraceae > Altererythrobacter > Altererythrobacter ishigakiensis. The sequence continues at coordinate 2,240,479 of NZ_CP015963.1, read as the reverse complement.
GATGCAAACTGTTGCGACCGCCGATTGCGGGCCTACGACATGTTCCATCGCGTCAACAAAGTGGTCAGCGAGGTCGCCATGCGTGACGAGGATCAATCCGATCATGGGTGAAGCTCGGGTCCGTTCATTCTGGCGGCGCTGTGCCGCTTCGTATCACTAAGGGTGATCAACGCTGCCCCCTTCGATTTCATCGGTGGTGCGTGCCCCCAAATTGCGGTGGCGGACAGTGGGCGAAAAACCCGCTTCGCGCAAGCCCGCAGCGATTTGCTCGGCGGTAAATACAGAACGATGGCGACCGCCCGTGCAACCAAAAGCGACGTGGACATAGGCTTTCCCTTGCATTTGATAGCGTGGCAGAAGGTCGGTCAAAAGGCTCAAGATACGCTCTAAGCTGGGCGTGAAACCAGGGTCCTTGCGGATGTAGTCGCCGACGCCTGCCTCAAGCCCGGTCTGCGGCCGCAATTCCTCATCCCAGTGCGGATTGTTCAAAAACCGCATGTCGAACATGAGGTCCGCCAGTGGCGGCGCTCCGCGCGCAAATCCGAAGCTGGATACAGTTACTGTCATGGGCGCGCCTGGAGAATGCGCGTAAAGATCGCGAATATGTTGTCGCAAATCATTGGCAGCAAAGCCGCTGGTGTCGACCACTACTGCGGCCCAGTTGCGTAGCGGCCCAAGCAAGTCACGCTCGGCGCGAATGCCTTCGCCAAGTGGTCGCTCGCTGGCCAAAGGATGGCGACGACGGGTTTCGTTATAGCGACGCTCAAGTTCTTCGGTTGAGCAGTCGATGAACATGCTGGAAATCGAGAGGCTATCAGTTTCTGTAAGCCGTTCGATTAAATCAATTATGTCGTGCGGCGCGAAACCGCGTGTCCGCGAATCGAAACCGATTGCGAGCGGGACACCATCCGCATCTGGCGTCGTCACCATGTTCTCGAGAAAGCGAATGGGCAGGTTGTCTATGATTTCCCAACCCAGATCTTCCAGCACATTCAATGCGGTGGTCTTGCCTGCGCCAAGCATACCCGTAACCAGCAGAATGTTTTTGCGGTCTGAACTTGGGGGCATTGCTTTGCTCATGTCACGCCTTGCTAGAAGGTCAGGCCATGAATGCGCAATGCCCATTCAGCGCGGAGGGCCTGCATCAGATCATTTTTACGCAATGGCAGACAGGGCACAGAGACCCCATCCCAGTCACGGGTATCCACTGATTCTGGGAGTCGTGGCGTTTCGGATGCGAATGTCAGTATCAGTGAAAGTGGCGCGCTCGTGACATCCAGCTCAACGATCCCCACACCGCGAATTTCGATTTTGCCTGCAATATTGGGCGGTGAAGAAAGCAGTATCGTGCCGCTCGAATATTCCCACCTCACGCCGTCGTCCCCGATCAATCGCGCGCCCCGATCAATCAATGCTAGAGCAAGAGTGCTTTTGCCGCTTCCTGGCCCACCTTCGATCAGAAGGGCACGGCCATCAATCGCAACCGCACTCACACCAATCAATGTCTGAGTTTTGTTCATCGCGCTGCCGGCAACTCGAATCGCATACAAGCTCCGCTGGCACCATCAGGGCGGGCCTCGGCCAAGAGCCGCCCGTCATGCGCTTCAGCGATAGCACGTGCGATGGCGAGACCAAGACCCGAGTGATTGCCGAAGCTTTCCGCGTCCGGGCGGACCGAATGAAAACGTTCGAATACCTTCTCTCTCGCGTCTTCGGGTATGCCTGGCCCAGAATCGCAAACGGTGATCGAAACGCAGCTGCCATCGTTGTTGATATCGACTAGGATGGGGGCATCAGTTGGTGAAAATGAAACTGCGTTATCCAGTAAGTTCTCTATCACCCTCTCTAATCTGGGCGCCACACCGGTAACAATTGCCGCGTGACCGCGGCTCTTGATTTCGATCTGGTGGTCAGCATTCTCTGCCCTTGTCTCGCGCGAGCCGACAATGGCTTTGATGAGATTGGTCATATCAACCCGTTCGCGTATCGCGCGCGACATTTCGGCATCGATGCGGCTGGCGTCGGAAATCTCTGTTACCAATCGATCAATTCGTTTCACATCGTGCGCAGCGACATCAAGTAACTGTTTACGCAGCTCCGGATCTTCCACTCGCGGCAGTGATTCCATCGCGCTCCGAAGGCTGGCTAGTGGGTTCTTGATTTCATGCGCTACGTCAGCTGCGAAGCTATCAACGGCATCGATACGGTGGCGCAACGCGCTGGTCATATCAGAGATTGATCGGGCGAGATTGCCGATCTCGTCGCGGCGCCCCGGAAGTCGCGGCACCTCCACATCGCGGTCCCGTCCCTGACGAACCTTGGCGGCTGAAGAAGAAAGCAACCTAATAGGCGCAATGATGGTTCGGGCGAGGAATAGGGATAGCAAAATCGAGGCTGTGAGCACCAGGAACACGGCGACTCCCAAAGATGACCGGGCCGCGCGCACGGATTCGGTGATGTCTACCGCGTTACGGGTCGTCAGCAACGTGGCGCCATTCAGTCCAACGGGAGCGGCGGCCGTGATCACTGGCGTTCCGTCGCGCCAGTCATACAACGTGATCTGGCTCACCCCTTCGTCCCGCGCACGAACAACTTCCGGCCATGCGTCCGCGCGCTGCGATTCAGGCTCGACATAGTCAGTAACGGGCTCAGCGCCGACTATCGTATCTACGGCTCGGTCAAGCCAACGGGCGAACTGCTGATCCCAACTGTCATCGGTGATGTCGTCAAACTGAAATGATGGTTCGTCCAGAGCGAAGCTGTCAGCCCACAACAGCCCTTCGGCATCGAACATACGCATCCGCATCCGTTGTTCTTTACCGATCTGGACAAGCAGCGCTTCCTGGCGTGTTCGAGATGCGCCGGCCAATGCTTCTGCAGTAATCTGTGCTTCAATCCGCGCCAACTTGTACCGCTCGTTGAGCAGCTGTGTACGATAGGTATCAAGGTAAAAGATCCCACCGCCCAAAAGCAGAAGCGGCAACAGGTTTACCGCTAGGATGCGTGATGTGAGCGAAAGGCGAGAGCTCCAACTTAGCCGGTCAATTGCCGGGGGAATAGCGGACGGGCGCGGCGCATCAGCCATCGGTGAAGCTATAGCCTGCGCCGTAGAGTGTCTCAATCGCTCCGAACTCAGGGTCGACTTGCCGAAATTTCCTTCGCATGCGTTTTATATGACTGTCCACAGTCCGGTCATCGACGAAGACATCGTCAGGATAAGCGGCGTCCATCAACTGATTGCGGCTTTTGATAACACCAGGACGTGCTGCCAGCGCTTCAAGGATGAGGAATTCGGTGACGGTTAGTGTAACTGGTTCTTCGTCCCATGCGACGTGGTGGCGTGCGGGATCCATGAATAACCGCCCTCGCTCAATTGACGGGTGAGGAGGGGGAGCGTCAGATTCGCTTGCCAGTCTGTTTTCGTCGATGTGCTCTGCACGCCGCAGGATTGCCCGAATTCTAGCGAGCAAGAGCCGCAAACTGAATGGTTTGGCAATGTAGTCATCAGCGCCCAACTCCAAACCGATCTCCTCGTCGCGTTCGTCATCCTTACTTGTCAGGAATATAACCGGTAACGAGGATTCGCGACGAACCCGTCGCAGCAGTTCCAACCCGTCCATTTTGGGCATCTTGATGTCAAACACCGCGAGGTCAGGCGGATTGTCGAGTAATGCCTTCAGCGCCGTTTCTCCATCCGAATAAAGTCGCGTTACGAATCCCTCCGCTTGGAGTGCGATGGACACGGATGTGAGAATGTTCCGGTCATCATCAACCAGCGCGATCACGGATTCGCTGCTGGTTGGGCGGACATCGGCCGCAGATTCGTCCATTTGTGGCCCTTTCCTCGCGCTCTCGCATACCAATTAGCGCGTTGGATGAAATGAAACAACGAATGGTCGCAAGAATCGGACAGATTGTGGCTATGTCTTGGTTCAAGTTTGACCTCAAATCCTGGCCCGACTAGAGGAAGATCAAGTCTGTGTGCATTCGTATGCATAAATACATGTAAATGTGCGCTGGCTGAATGTAGACCTGATCGCAGCTCAGGTCAGTTCCGGAATAATCCAGGAGAATCGCGTGTCCATTTCGCTTGCTGTTCCTTTGTCCGATCAGGGCATTGAGACCGCCGCTCGCATCCACCCAAATCTCGGCACACCCCAATTGGTCGAGCAAGCACTTGTCAAAGGAGAGGGCGAACTTTCCCGCTACGGTTCGCTTGTTGTGAAGACAGGTGCCCACACGGGCCGGAGTGCGAATGACAAGTTCATCGTGCGCGACGCGGAGACAGAAGACAGCGTCTGGTGGGGCAAGGTCAATGTCAGCATGACGCCCGATCACTTCGCAGCGCTCAAGCAAGACTTCATGGCTGCATTGAAGGACAAGGATGAATTGTTCGTCGCCGACCTTTATGGCGGTTCGCAGCCCGAGCATCGCGTAAATGTCCGCGTGATCAATGAGTTGGCTTGGCACAACCTCTTCATTCGTACGATGCTGGTTCGCCCGACTGCGGACCAGCTGTCAGATTTCAATCCTGAATACACCATAATCGATCTGCCGAGCTTCCGCGCTGACCCGGAACGCCACGGGACACGAAGTGAAACGGTGATTGCAGTCAATCTTAGTGAGAAGCTGATCCTGATCGGCGGCACACGCTATGCCGGCGAAATGAAAAAGAGCGTGTTTGGTATCCTCAATTATCTGCTGCCTACCAAGGGCGTCATGCCGATGCATTGCTCTGCAAATGTCGGCGCCGACGGAAAGACTGCAGTATTCTTTGGTCTTTCAGGTACTGGCAAGACGACGCTCTCCGCCGATGCGAGCCGCACGTTGATCGGGGATGACGAACACGGCTGGTCAGATACGGCTGTCTTTAATTTTGAGGGCGGTTGTTATGCAAAAATGATCCGTCTTAGCGAAGAAGCAGAACCTGAAATCTACGCGACCACCCGCAAGTTCGGCACTGTGCTGGAAAATGTCGTTATGGATCCGGAAACCCGCGATCTCGATTTCGACGACAACTCGCTGGCTGAAAACACTCGTGGTGCATATCCAATCGACTTCATCCCGAATACGTCAGAAGAAAATCTCGGCCCGGTGCCAAGCAACGTCATCATGCTGACGGCTGACGCCTTTGGCGTATTGCCTCCGATTGCACGGCTGACACCTGATCAGGCGATGTATCACTTCTTGTCGGGATACACGGCGAAAGTGGCCGGTACTGAAATTGGAGTCACAGAGCCGGAGGCCACCTTCAGCACGTGCTTTGGCGCCCCATTCATGCCACGTCATCCCAGTGTTTATGGTAACCTCCTGAAAGAGCGGATTGCCAAAGGCGGTGTAGCATGCTGGTTGGTCAACACCGGTTGGACTGGTGGCAAGTATGGCACAGGCAACCGCATGCCGATCAAGGCGACCCGCGCGCTGCTTAATGCCGCACTCGACGGGAGCTTGAACAATGTCGAATTCCGCAAGGATGTGAACTTCGGCTTCGATGTGCCGGTTTCGGTCCCAGGCGTCGACAGCGCAATCCTGGATCCGCGCGGGACATGGGCCGACAAGGAAGAGTACGACCGCACAGCAGAGAAGCTGGTGCAGCTCTTCATTGATAACTTCGCGCAATTCGCAGATCACGTGGATCAAGGCGTCCGAGAGGCAGCACCGCGCAGCGTAGTTGCCGCCTGATAGACAGCCTGATTTGCGTTGAGGAGAGGGGGCCTCGCTCTTGACTGAGCGGGGCCTTTTTTCTGCCTAAGGACTGTGCGAAAATAGCATCTCTTGAGAAGGAGATGTCCAGATGAGTTTGCTTGACACAGTCTTGAAGAATATCGGCGGCGCGCCTGATGATGTGGCGAATTTGGCGCAAAAGGTCGGCATTGACCCTTCTATGGTGGAGAAAGCTATCGCTGCATTGGGGCAAGCGCATCAAATGCAAGGTGATACGGTTGAACTGGCCTCGGCAAAAACCGGTCTGGATACAAACGTCTTGGCTCAGATCGTGGAGCAAATCGGGGGCGAAGGCTCGCTAACCCATTTTGCTTCAATGCTGGACCTGGACGGCGACGGCAATCCGCTCGATGATATTGCCGATATGGCAAAAGGGCTATTCGGCAAGAATTGACCCCGACAGGATGGGAGCGTCTAGCTGGTGCTCCAATCCAGGATAACCTTACCGGATTTGCCTGACCGCATGGCGTCGAAACCCTTCTGGAATTCCGTATAGTCATAGCGGTGCGTGATCATTTTGCTCACATCCAGTCCCGATCCAAGCATAGCGAGCATCTTGTACCAGGTCTCGAACATCTCGCGGCCATAGATCGTCTTGATGGTGAGCGCTTTGAAGACAATCCGGCTCCACTCGATCTCGCTCTTTCCGGCCGGGAAACCTAACATGGCGACCTTGCCACCCATGACCATACTGTCGATGATCGTATCAAGCGCTTGCGGGGCGCCTGACATTTCCATGGCTACATCGAAGCCTTCGCTCATGCCTAAGCGCGCGCGGACATCGGGCAAGGCCTCTTCGGCGACGTTAACCGGAATACAGTCAACCATATTCGCGGCTAGCTCCAGCCGATAATGGTTGATGTCGGTAATGACGACATGTCGCGCGCCGACATGGCGTGCAACTGCTGCCGCCATGATGCCAATTGGGCCTGCACCGGTGATGAGCACATCTTCCCCGATCAAGTCGAATGCCAAGGCTGTGTGAACCGCATTGCCCAGCGGATCGAGCATGGCGGCCACGTCCATGTCGACATGGTCGGGCAAGGCGATCACGTTGAACGCCGGAATGGTCAAATAACTCGCAAAGGCGCCTGGGCGATTCACGCCAACGCCTTGTGTGTCAGGGTCCAGATGAAAATGGCCGGCGCGCACAGCTCTGCTTTTCTCGCCGACGATATGGCCTTCGCCTGAAACGCGTTGCCCGACCTTGAGCGGACGTCTGACATTGCTTCCGATTTTGGCAATCTCGCCGCCAAATTCATGGCCGACGACCATGGGAACCGGGATGGTGCGCTGGGCCCATTCGTCCCAATTGTAGATATGAACGTCTGTGCCGCAGATTGCGGTGCGGTGCACCTTGATCAGGACTTCATCCGGGCCGGTCGTAGGGATGTCGGTTTGTTGCAGCCAGATGCCGGGCTTCGCTTCTGCCTTGATCAATGCAGGCATTGTCGCGTTGCTGGTTGCCATGCTCAGATTACCCCAAGTTCGCGGCCAACCTTCGTGAAGGCGGCAATAGTATGATCGATTTGATCGAATGTATGTGCGGCGCTCATTTGCGTGCGGATGCGCGCTTGTCCGCGCGGCACGACGGGGAAAGAGAAACCTGTGACATACACGCCCTCGTCCATCAGCTTTGCTGCCATATCCGCTGCCAGCTTGGCATCGCCTAGCATAACGGGAATGATGGGGTGCTCGCCCGGAATCAGATCAAAACCTGCTGCCTCCATACCGGCGCGAAAACGCTGCGCATTGGCCACAAGCTGCTTGCGCAAGTCATCGCCCTCGCTCAACATATCGAACATTTTCAAGCTCGCACCGACAAGGCCTGGCGCAAGCGCGTTCGAAAACAAATAGGGCCTCGCCCGCTGACGCAACAGGTCCACTATGTTCTGACGCGCGCAGATATAGCCGCCCATGCCGCCGCCCAGTGCCTTCCCCAGAGTGCCGGTCAGAATGTCTATTCGGCCTTCAACCCCCCGATATTCCGGGCTGCCTCGCCCATTTGCGCCCATGAAGCCGGCCGCATGGCAGTCATCGACCATGGTCAGCGCGCCGTATTTGTCAGCAAGATCACATAGCCCTTCCAAATTGGCGATGATCCCATCCATCGAGAATACGCCATCGGTGACTATCAGCTTGGCCCGTGCGCCATCTGCATCGGCCTGTTTCAGCTGCGCCTCAAGGTCAGCCATGTCATTATTGGCAAAGCGGTATCTCCTGGCTTTGGACAGACGAACGCCATCAATGATTGAAGCGTGATTGAGAGAGTCAGAAATAATCGCATCTTCTGCTCCCAGAAGTGGTTCGAAAACCGCCCCGTTGGCATCAAAGCAGGCTGCGAAAGTGATCGAGTCTTCGTACCCGAAGAAATCCGCGACGCGGCGTTCAAGCTGGCGATGCAAGTCCAGAGTGCCGCAGATAAATCGAACTGACGCCATACCAAATCCATAGCGTTCATTGGTTTCGGCAGAAGCGCGGGACAGTTCTTCGTTGTCAGCCAATCCCAGATAATTGTTCGCGCACATATTGATCGCGTCCAGGGGTCCGTCAGGTCCGGCGATGGTCACAACCGCGCTTTGCGCAGAGGTAATCTGTCGCTCATGTTTGTAGAGCCCCTGTTCCTCGATCTCCTTCAGAGTATCGGAAACACGTGCGTAAAAATCGTCGGTCATCGACTCAGCCTCCATTGGGTGAGCGCTTAGACGAAAACGCAATTATATTACAGAGAGCAATAAGCAGATTACCTAAGATTTGATCAGCTTGATGCTCCCTCGATGAAGCGGTCGACGTTCTTGGCCAGCACATCGAGCGGTGCATTCCCGCCAAGAATAACCGCGTCGTTGAAAGTTTTGAAATCATAGGCGTCACCCAGCGCCGTTTGTGCCCTGCTGCGCTGCCGGACAATTTCGCTGTGACCAATTTTGTAGCTGCAAGCCTGACCAGCCCAGCTGCAATAGCGGTCAACTTCGCTCGCGACTTCTTCTTCTTTCGAGCCATTGCGTTCGACAAAGAACCGGCGCGCTTCCTCGCGCGTCCATCGTTTGGCATGAAGGCCGGTGTCGACTACCAGACGGCAGGCGCGGAATGCCAGCGATTGCAGATAGCCGAGGCGTCCGACCTTGAATTCGTCATAGGCGCCCAGTTCATCCGCAAGTTGCTCCCCGTAGAGTGCCCAGCCTTCGCTGAATGCGCCGAATGCCAGGATCGAACGGATTAGTGGTAGCCGGTTCGAGTATTCGCCTTCCCAAACATGGCCCGGGATAGACTCGTGGAAGGTCAAATCAGGCAAGTCATATTTCCGGTGCAGATCTGTAGTGCGGAGATTGATCCAGAAGCGCCCCGGTATCGTGCCATCCTTGCTGCCCGCGCCGCCGTAAGCACCTGGTGCGCCAAGCTCTTCGCCCACTGGGATCCGCCGTACCTCCATATTCGGGTCGACAAGAGTGTTGAATGCGCGCGGCATTTGCGCCTTGATCCAATCGATCCTCTCATCAATGAAGGCAAAAATTTCCTCGCGGCCCGGATCGCCCGGTGCAAATTTATAGCGGGGGTCTTCAGACAAAGCCTGCATCCGTTCGCCGACACTGCCTTGTGTATAGCCGATTTCCTTCAGGATCGGGTCCATGCGTCCATGCAAATCGTCAAGCTCGGCCAGGCCTTGCTCATGAATCTGATCAGGCGTCATGTCTGTGGTAGTCGAAGCCTTGAGCGACCATGCATACCATTCATCACCGTCAGGCTGTGCCCACATGCCGGCATCGGACCCGGCCTGAGTGCGCATGGAATTAAGCTCGTCAAGTTGGCGCTGGAGTGCCGGGATCACACCGTCGGTAACAAGTCCGCGCACAGGCTCAATCTGTGTCTGCGCCGTTTCAACTTCAGAGCGAACAAGTGGGCCGAGGTAGGTGGTCTCAGCTGATGCCACTGCCTGTTCCATCTGGGTAATCGCCTTGTCCAGCAGGAAATCAGGTGGGATCAGGCCGTGGGACCTTGCCTGCTGAATGCGGGCGAGCTCGCCATCAAGCTGAGCAGGGAAACTCTCAATGCGCGCCGCATATGCATCGACATCGCTGGGCTCGTTCATCGGATGGCTAAAGTCCATGAAACGAGGCATGTCGATGTATGACCCGACATTCTGAATCACCACATAGGGCGTGTTGCGCCAGCTGCCGACGGCGACATCGCCATATGGCAAGGCAAAGCCCTCTAGCGCCGTTGAGTAAGCGCTTTCGACCACGTCAAAGCCGGTCAATTGGTCTGCAGTCATGCCGTCACGGGGATAAGCGCGAATGTCTTCAAGATCCGCCTCTAACTGCGCGGCGTAGGCGGCTTGTCCATCAGGAGACTTGTCGGTCAGCTGAGATCTGAGCGAAGCATAATCGCCCGTATCAACGCCCAGTCCGGTCGCCCGTTCTGGCTCGTGGGCAAGAAGGTTGTAGGCCACCTTGTCCAGCATCTCGTCCGGCGAAAGGTCGGGCGCGGCTTGCATCCGGCACGCAGGCAACATGGCAATCAAGGATGCGCCGGCAGCACCCTTTAAGGCATTGCGGCGGGTGAGCGTTATCTTGTCGGTGATCATGAGGGCGGTGTGCGCGGAGCAGTCTGCCAAGTCAATCGTGCTGGCCTTGCGCTCTTACATAAATCTACTAACGGGTAACCCAAGGAGATCAAATCAGATGAATGCGGTGCTTTCGATCGTGATGTTGGCAGCTGGCGCATTGATCGTGGGCGCCTTTATCTTGTGGCGCAAAGGCGTGCCCGCCAAGCAACCGGCGCTAATGCTGCTCCTGGCAGTGATTGCGATAGTCAACGTACTGATCTGGACGCTGCCCGGATCGGGCGGAGAGGCTCCGCTCGATCAGGTGCAACGGGCCAATACGGAGTGATCGGGCCTATTCCGGCAATTCCCATGAGATCGCGCTTGAATACGTGCTGCTGACGGACTGGCCGGTTGGATCTTTGGCTGGATTGAAGCGTGCGCGCTTGGCGATCAGGTTGCATGTCGCCTGATCGAGTGCTTCGTGTCCGGTAGATCGGGTAATCCGGCAATCTGTGACCCTCCCTCGCGCACTCACTTGTAGTTCGAACCGCGCGACGCCTGTCCATTCGCGATTGATCCATACGGTTCTATAGTCGCTGGTTGTGACCCAACTGCCGGGATTGTTGCGTGGTGTTGCCACTGCTGGCTTGATCGCGCCCAGCGACGGACCTTTGTCAATTTCTGGCAGGACAATTCGTGACAATCCCGCGTCGATAGGTGGCAACTCGATGACTGTGTTTGATAGCTTTACATTAGTAGGAATATCTATCACCGGATCAGGCGTGACGATCTGCGAGATCGGATTGTCGACGGGCGTTTCTGGTTTGACCTCGTCAGGTGGCGGGGGTGGAAGGTCGATCTCTATATTCCGTCCTTCAAAGGCTTTTTGCTCGGGCGGAATGATGATGTCTTTGACCGCTAATCCTGAGATGAAGATTGCACCTAAAGCGGCGGGCAGGACAATCGCGCCGACTAAGCCTGCGCTGCGTTCCTTCAAGCTCTTTTGATCTGCAAATGCCATAAACTCGGCTCCTCTCTTTCCAAAAAGGTGCCGCGATGGGGCTTTTTTGCCAGATTAGTGAACCTTACGCGGCACCCTGAAATTAATGTTACAACATTACATAAACAGAGGCAAGATATGCTTCGCTCATGCGCAAGAACGCGCCTAACGTTCTGAAAATCATGAAAGTTAAGAGAGGGTGGGGTCAGATATGATTGACCCCAAAGATCACTTAATCGGACAATCGGGGTCGAGTCGGAAGTCGAGATAATTGTCCACTGACGCCATCAGATCTTCGAGTTCGTTTTCGAAGAAGTGGTTCGCACGTGGGATCTCTTCATGATGAATTGTGATGTGCTTTTGCGTGCGCAGCTTGTCGACCAGCTTCTGGACAGCGGAAGGTTGCACCACTGTATCCGCAGCGCCCTGAATGAAGATGCCGCTGGCTGGGCAGGGTGCGAGGAAGCTGAAGTCATACATGTTGGCTGGCGGCGCGACCGAGATGAAGCCGCGCACTTCCGGGCGGCGCATCAAGAGCTGCATGCCGATTAGCGCGCCAAAGCTGTATCCGGCGACCCAAGTGGTCTGTGCTTCAGGGTGGATTGACTGGACCCAGTCCAATGCCGATGCCGCGTCGGACAGCTCGCCGATACCATTGTCGAAGCTGCCCTGGCTGCGGCCGACGCCGCGAAAGTTGAAACGCAGTGTAGCAAAGCCGCGATCGACGAAGGTCTTGTACATCCGTTGGACGATGCGATCATTCATCGTGCCGCCGCCTTCGGGATGCGGATGCAGGATCATGGCAACCGGCGCGCGCGGACGCGGCGGCGGAGAAAAACGACCTTCAAGGCGACCCTCTGGGCCGGGAAAGATGACTGATGGCATCGAATGAACCTTATGAAATGAGTTAAGCCAAGTACCGGCTGGCACCGGCTTTCGAGTGCTCTATAGTGCGGCGCGTAACATTCTGCAATTTTTTAAGAATCATTCGCAATAAGGCCTCATTTGAAACCTCGTATATATCTCGATCACGCCGCGACCAGCCCGCTGCGCCCTGAAGCCAAAGCGGCGATGGATGAGGGATTTCGCATTTGGGCAAACCCGTCATCTCCGCATGCTGAAGGGCGCAAAGCAAAGGCTGCGCTGGAAGACGCGCGCGAGCGGATCAAGTGCGCGCTCGGGTTGGGCCAAGGAGCAAAAAACTACGAACTGATCTTCACCAGCGGCGCGAGTGAGGCGCTGTGGATCGCGCTCAACCGCGCGAAGGCAACCCGTCGGATCGTCAGCGCGGTTGAACACGACGCTGTGTTCCGCGTAGCGCTGGATGCGGAGCAGTTTTCAGACGAGAGCACATTTGACGCGAACTGCATCCTAGCGATCCAGCATGTGAACTCGGAAACGGGCGTGATCAATCCGGTGGATCAAATGGTCGAGACAGTCCGAGAGATCGGGGCATTGGTGCTGTCCGATTGCGCACAAAGTGCGGGCAAACTCGCGCTTCCAGATGCTGATATGCTTGTCGTTTCTGCCCACAAGTTTGGAGGGCCGATTGGTATCGGTGCGCTGTTGGTCCGGGATTACAATTTGCTGGAGCCCATCGGCGGGCATGAGCGCGGATATCGGCAGGGTACTGAAAACATGCCTGCAGCATTGGGAATGGCTGCGGCGCTCGAAGCGGGCGAGTGGGGAACAACGCCTGCCGATCGGGCAGAGTTTGCGCATTGCCTCGGAGAGGACGTACTGCGTTTTGGCGACCAGAACGACTACATCTTCGCGGTGAAGCATTCGTCTATGTCTGCTCAGGCGCTGCTTATCCGCCTCGATGCGATGGGTTGTGCGGTATCCGCTGGAAGCGCTTGTTCATCCGGCACGCTCAAGAAAAGCCGTGTGCTCGACGCATTTGGTGTGTCAGATGAAGTGGCTGCGCGGACGATCCGGGTCAGCATCGGCTGGAACACGACGCCGGAGGATTTGGACAGGTTTGCCGACGCCTGGAGTTCGCTCAAATGATCTACTTGGATTATCAAGCGACCACCCCCCTCGCGCCTGAAGCGCGCGACGCGATGCTGCGTTGGCTCGACGGGCCGGATGGCACTGGCTTCGGCAATCCACACAGCGCGCACCGCATGGGCCGTATGGCGGCAGCCGCGATCGAAGCCGCACGGGACAAGATTGCCGCGCTGTTTCCTCCGGGCGGCAAAGTGATCTTCACCGGCGGCGCAACCGAAGCGATAAACCTCGCGATCCGCGGCTCAGGTAATGGCGGCACCGTATCCTATTCCGCGATTGAGCACTCGGCAGTCGGGGATACGGCCAAAGCGGCTGGCAAATCGCACATCCTCAATGTCGGCCATGACGGCCAGTGCAACGCCAATCAGGACTTGCCAGCAGACACGCGGTTGGTTGCGGTGATGCAGGTCAACAATGAGATCGGCGTGATCCAGCCAACGGTGGAATGGCACCGCAGGGCCAAGGAGGCGAACGCACTCTATCTGTGCGATGCGGTGCAAGCTTACGGCAAGATGCAAGTCACCTCTGCGGACATGATCGCTGTCAGTGCACACAAGTTCCACGGCCCCAAAGGGATTGGCTCGCTGTGGGTGCGCGACGGGGTTGAACTCACTGAGATACAAACGGGCGGGGGGCAGGAGCATGATTTGCGCTCTGGCACCTTGTCGCCCGCGCTGATCGCAGGTTTCGGCGCAGCAGCCGAGCTCGCGTCAGAACGCATGGCAGAAGATGCGGCACATGTGGAAGCGCTGTGGAACCGTGCGCGCGAGTTGTTCGCCGACTGGACACTTAACGGCAGTGCAGAGGCGCGCTGGCACGGCAATCTCAATATCCGCCGCGACGGGCTGGATGTTGCCCGGGTGATGTCAGACGTGCGCGATGTTATGTTTAGCGCGGGTTCTGCGTGCGCCAGCGGTTCTGGCCGGCCCAGCCACGTATTGAAAGCTATCGGACTTTCGGACGCCGAAGCGAAATCCTCTATCCGGCTAGGTTTCGGGCGCTATACAACGCTCGAAGAGATTGAAATCGCAGCGAATAAGATCAACGCTGCTGCGAAGGAGCAAGGACTTTGAGCATCAAACTGCGTTTCACCGATAGCCAGGGCAATGTGACCGAGGGCGAAGGCGAAGTGGGCCAGTCTTTGCTTGAAGTCGGTCAAGCGCTGGGCATGCCACTGGAGGGCACATGCGAGGGCCAGATGGCCTGCTCAACCTGCCATGTCGTGGTTGATGCCGAATGGTTCGATAAGCTGCCGGAGGCAAGCGAAGAAGAGGAAGACATGCTCGATTTCGCCGCCGGGGTGCGCCGCACAAGCCGCCTTTCCTGTCAGATCGATCTGACTGAAGAGCTCGACGGCCTCAGCGTCACCGTTCCCGCCGAAGCGCATGATATGCGCCGGATGTAAGCGCCTTCTATCCAGTTGGCATCGTATTCAGTCTAGCCGAGCGCGCGCTGAATTGGCAGAACCCAAGCCATGACCAAAACCGTTGCCATGTTGACCGCTGGCGGGCTGGCGCCGTGTCTTTCCTCTGCCGTCGGCGGTTTGATCGAGCGCTACACCGAGGTGGCGCGTGATCACCGCATCATCGCGTACCGCAATGGCTATGCTGGCCTGCTGAAGGGCGAATATGTCGAAGTGAGCGACAAGGTTCGCGAGACGGCGGGGCGATTGCACGCATTTGGCGGCAGCCCGATTGGCAACAGCCGGGTCAAGCTGACCAATGTTGCCGATTGCGAGAAGCGCGGCCTGGTGAAACCGGGACAGAACCCGCTGCAGGTTGCGGCTGAGCAGTTGACCCGCGATGGCGTCGATATCCTGCACACGATTGGCGGGGATGACACCAATACGGCGGCGGCGGATTTGGCCGCTTACTTATGCGACAATGGATATCCGCTAACGGTGGTGGGCCTGCCCAAGACAATCGACAATGACGTGATCCCGATCAAACAGTCATTGGGCGCGTGGACGGCGGCAGAGCAGGGCGCGGTCTATGCGCGCAATATCATCGCCGAACATTCCGCCAACCCGCGTATGCTGATCATTCATGAGGTGATGGGCAGACATTGCGGCTGGCTGACGGCGGCAACTGCTGACGCGCACCATCGCTGGGTGAAGTCTGCGCCCTTTGCCGAATGGCCAGAGAATGCCGCCGCGCGCTGGGATGTGCACGGTGTGTTCGTGCCTGAGCGTCCGTTTGACATCGCTGCCGAGGCGAAGCGCTTGCGCGCGACCATGGACGCGCAGGACGGGGTGAACCTGTTCATTTCAGAAGGCGCCGGCGTGGCCGAGATTGTCGCCGCGATGGAGGCGGCGGGCGAGGAAGTGCCGCGCGATCCATTCGGCCATGTAAAGCTCGACAAGATCAATCCGGGGCAATGGTTTGGAGAGCGCTTTGCCGAGGAAATCGGCGCGGAAAAGGTGCTGGTGCAAAAGAGCGGCTACTTCTCGCGCTCGGCCCCCGCGAATGCCGTCGATCTAGAGCTGATCAAGGCGTGCACAGACTATGCCGTCGAAGCGGCGCTGCGCGGCGAACCCGGCGTGATCGGTCAGGACGAAGAACGCGGCGATGAAATGCGCGCGATCGAGTTTGAGCGGATCAAGGGCGGCAAGACTTTCGACACAACACTGCCTTGGTTTGCCGAGCTGCTGCGCGATCTGGGGCAGGATTGACCACTGGGCTACTGAGAGGGAAACTCTGGCTTGAATGCATGAATGTCAGCTAACGACCCATTTGCGGACATTGGCGCATCTGCAGGGTGACATGTATATTGCGCTGCCATGAGCACAAACTCCGATCATAGCGGGTCAGGCCATCACAACCATGCCTGTCACCATGGCGAACACCTTGCCGGGGATGGAGAGCCTCCTCGCGACGGCCAATACGACCATGTTCCTTCGGACCATGCGGGAGCCGTCTACACCTGTCCAATGCATCCCAACGTGCGACAGACGCAGCCCGGTTCATGCCCAATCTGCGGGATGGCTCTCGAACTGGAATCGGCAGCCTATGCTGAAGAAGGTCCGAACCCGGAATTAGTTGATTTCACCCGCCGGTTCTGGATTGGCGCAGTCCTAACCTTGCCTGTCTTGCTGATCGCCATGGGGCCGATGATCGGCCTGGGCGTGATCCGCGAAGCAATCGGTCAAGGGCGGGCACAATGGATGGAATTGGTCTTGGCCACGCCGGTGGTGCTGTGGTGTGGCTGGCCGTTCGTCGAGAGAGGCTGGAAATCCTTCGCATCGTGGAACCTCAATATGTTCTCGCTGATCGCAATGGGCGTTGTGGCCTCATGGCTGTTCAGCGTAGCGGCGGTTTTCGCGCCTGATGTTTTCCCGGTAGGCTTCCGCGACATGCACGGACATGTTCCGGTCTATTTCGAAGCGGCGGCTGTAATCGTTGTGCTTGTGCTGCTTGGGCAGGTGATGGAACTTCGGGCGCGCGAGGGGACTGGCAAGGCGATCCGGGCACTGCTCGATCTTGGTGCCAAGACTGCGCGCATCATCCGCGAGGATGGCAGTGAGGAAGAGATTCCGCTTGAAGATATACAGGTCGGCGATCGGTTGCGCGTGCGGCCGGGAGAAAAGGTGCCGGTCGACGGAGAAGTGATCGAGGGCCGTTCATCGGTCGATGAAAGCATGATCACCGGCGAACCAGTTCCCGTCGAGAAAACCAGAGGCGATCCGGCTACTGGTGCAACAATCAACGGCACGGGAAGCCTTGTCATCGAAGCACAGCGGGTCGGCGCGGACACGATGCTAAGCCAGATTGTCCAAATGGTCGCAAAGGCGCAGCGATCGCGCGCTCCCATTCAGAAATACGCCGACAAGGTAGCCGGATGGTTTGTTCCTGCAGTGATCGGGGGCGCTGTTATTGCCTTTGTTTGCTGGGCAATTCTCGGACCAGATCCCGCGCTGTCCTATGCGCTTATAGCGGCTGTTTCCGTACTGATCATTGCGTGTCCTTGTGCCCTGGGGCTCGCGACACCCATGTCGATCATGACTGCGACAGGAAGGGGTGCACAGTCAGGCGTACTCATCAAGAATGCCGAGGCGCTTGAACGCTTTGAGACGATAGATACGTTGATCGTCGACAAGACCGGAACCTTGACGGAAGGCAAGCCGCGCCTTGTTGCAGTCATGCCCGAAGAAGGTCGTACTGAAGATGAGTTGCTGCGGGTTGCTGCGACGCTGGAGCGCGGTTCGGAACACCCGCTTGCCGAAGCCATCGTGAGCGGCGCACAAGATCGCGACTTGCCGCTATCAGACACAGTAGAATTCGAGGCAGTGACCGGCAAAGGCGTAAAGGGCGTGGTCGAAGGGCGGCAAGTGGTACTCGGCAATGCAGCACTGATGGAGGACTTAGGCCTCGAACCTGGAGGGCTGGCAGAGGTAGCCGGAGAGCGCCGAGATGAAGGCGAAACAGTCATGTTTGTGGCCATCGGCGATGCGCTGGCGGGAATGGTCAGCGTCGCGGATCCGATAAAGGAGACGACCCCTGATGCTTTGGCGGCGCTGCACAAGCTGGGCTTCCGCATCATTATGGCCACCGGCGATCATGAACGCTCTGCGCGAGCGATTGCAAAGCGCCTCGGTATTGATGAGGTGCGCGCAGATGTGTTGCCGGAAGACAAGGCGCGCATAATTCGCGATTTGCAGCAGCAAGGAAGCAAGGTTGCCATGGCGGGTGATGGCGTGAATGACGCACCTGCTCTAGCGCAGGCTGATGTTGGCATTGCCATGGGAACAGGTGCGGATGTTGCGATAGAAAGCGCTGGAATCACTCTGGTCAGGGGCAATCTCGATGGCATCGTTCGGGCACGGAAACTCACGCTGGCAACGATGCGCAATATTCGCCAGAATCTGTTCTTTGCCCTCTTCTACAATGCGCTTGGCGTGCCAGTGGCGGCGGGTATTCTCTACCCTGTGATGGGTATCCTGATCAGCCCAATGTTTGCTGCTTTTGCGATGAGCGCGTCCTCAATCTCGGTTGTGACCAATTCTCTTCGGCTAAGGAGCGTAGATATTTGAGCGCAGGTAATGCCCGCGTTCCACCCCATCTCCTGACATTCCGACCATTCCTGTGGAAATGCCTCTCCCCCTAGTCCACGCGCATTGCTAAGCGGATGAGCAATGGCTGACGTTACTGAAATTCCCGATTCCGATCCGTTCGATGCGATTGTCGACGCACCGTTCGATTCCGCGCTGGAAGAGCGCTATCTGGTCTATGCTCTGTCGACGATCACCGCGCGCTCGTTGCCCGATCTGCGCGACGGGTTGAAGCCCGTCCACCGCCGCTTGCTGTGGGCGATGCGGCAGTTGAAGCTTGATCCCAATTCCGCCTTCAAGAAGTCCGCCCGCGTCGTGGGTGACGTGATCGGTAAATACCACCCGCATGGCGATGCCAGTGTTTATGACGCGATGGTGCGTCTGGCTCAGGATTTTGCCCTGCGTTATCCGCTGGTCGAGGGGCAGGGGAACTTCGGCAATATCGATGGCGATAATGCCGCCGCCTATCGCTACACCGAAGCGCGCCTGACCAAGACGGCGCTGCAGCTGATGGCGGGGCTGGATGAAGGCACCGTCGATTTCATCCCGACCTATAACGGTGAGGAACAGGAGCCGGAGATTTTTCCCGGCCTGTTCCCCAATCTGCTCGCCAATGGTGCCAGCGGGATCGCCGTGGGCATGGCGACCAATATTCCCTCACACAATGTCGCGGAAGTGATCGACGCCACGTTGGAGCTGATCGACAATCCGCATGTCGAACATTCGCGGTTGATGGAGCTGTTCCAGGGGCCGGATTTCGCCACTGGCGGACAGATCATCGACAGCCATGAGGTTATCTCGCACGCCTATGAGACAGGGCGCGGATCATTCCGTGTGCGCGGCGTTTTCCATGCGGCAGAGGCTGAAAAGGCGGAAGACAGGGAAGCAGGGATTGAGCGGCTGGGCGGTGGCCAATGGCAGCTCGTTATCTCCGAAATCCCTTATCAGGTTCAGAAGGGCAAACTGATCGAACAGATCGCGCAGGCGATCGCTGACAAGAAGCTGCCGATCCTCGACGATGTACGCGACGAGTCTGACGAACAAATCCGCATTGTGCTGGTCCCGCGCAGCCGCAATGTTGATCCGGAACTTCTCAAGGAGTCAGTCTTCAAACTGACCGATCTTGAGACCCGCTTTGGCCTAAATTTGAATGTCCTCGACGCCAATCGCACGCCGATGGTCATGGGACTGAAGGAACTGTTGCAGAACTGGGTCGCGAGCCAGATCGAGATACTTCAGCGCCGCAGCCAGCACCGGCTAGACCAGATCGCGCGGCGGCTGGAACTGGTTGAAGGATACATCATCGCTTTCCTCAACCTCGACCGCGTGATCGAGATCATCCGTTACGAGGATGATCCGAAGGCAGTCATGATGGAGGAGTTCAAACTGACCGACCGTCAGGCCGAAGCGATCCTGAACATGCGTCTGCGCTCACTTCGCAAGCTCGAAGAAATGCAGCTGCGCGATGAGAAGGACAAGCTGCTTGAAGAACAGGATGAGCTCGAAAAGCTGCTCGGTTCGCCCGCGCGCCAGCGCACCCGGTTGAAGCGTGATCTGAAGGCGCTGCAGAAGGAATACGGCCTCGATACGGACTTGGGCGCGCGCCGCACCAAGATCGAAGAGACTGAGCCAGCTGTCGAATTCAGCATGGATGCGATGATCGAGAAAGAGCCGGTCACCGTAATCCTGTCCAAGAAGGGCTGGATTCGCGCGGCCAAAGGGCACGTCCCGCTGGATCAGGAATTTAAGTACAAGGAAGGCGATGAGCTTGCCTTCATCGTCCACGCGCAAACCACTGACAAAATCCTGATCGCAGCGGAGAATGGACGCTTCTACACGCTGGGCGTGGACAAATTGCCCGGCGCGAGGGGATTTGGTGAGCCTGTGCAGTCGATGGTCGATCTGGAAGCGGAGACCGGCATTGCCGGGATGCTGGTGCATCGTCCGAAAGGGCGGCTGCTTCTCGCGTCCAGTATTGGCAAGGGGTTTGTCGCCGAAGAGGCGGAACTGCTCGCCGAGACGCGCAAGGGGCGCCAGGTGGTAAACCTGAAGGGTGATGCGCGGCTGCAGGTCATGCGCGAGATTCCAGAAGGGCATGATCACGTCGCGTGCGTCGGCGAAAACCGCAAGCTGGTCGTATTCAACCTTGAGGAAATGCCGGTCATGGCGCGCGGACAGGGCGTTATGCTGCAGCGATATCGCGATGGGGGATTGTCCGATGCGACCACCTTTGTGCTTGCCGATGGGCTTAGCTGGCAGATGGGTGGGAAGGGTGACCGCACCCGCACTGAAAACGAAATATGGCAGTGGAAGGTTGCGCGCGGCGCGGCTGGGCGCTTGCCGCCGCAGGGTTTCCCGAAGGACAATCGCTTCGGCATGCTGCCAGACAAGATCGAAAAAGAAGCCTGAGCTCCATAGCAAAGGGCCGCGGATGCGCGAACATCCACGGCCCTCAAACGCCCAAGTGGCGATTGTTTGTGGGGCTTACTCAGCCGAAGTTGCGATTTCTGCGCCTTCAGGAATGGCCACGGTTGCACCGTCAAGCTGCGCTACGGTGAACAGCGCCATCAGCGCTCCATTTGCATCGACTGCGAAGTGCTCGCGCTTAAGCGTTACAACGCCGCCTTCGCGCTCAACAACGACAGCGTCCATTTCGTTGTCGATCGTTGCGACTACGCCAGCTGGCTGAGCATCAGCTGAGAGAACTGCTGCACCTGCGACCAACGCGGCGTCCACTTTCGCAGCCATCTCTGCAGCGGCTTTCGCCTGCGCTTCTGCCGCGGCTGCTTTCGCCTGCTCGTCAGCTGCCTTTAGCTGCGCATAAACAGCGTCGCGTGTAGCATTCAGCGTTGGGCCGTTCTCGCCCTGTCCGAAGATATTAAGCGGCAGCGGCGCGGTGAATTCGCCGACCTTGATCACGGCTGTTGTGCCGTCATTGCTTTCGACAGTGCCGATGGGCTGACCATCATTGCCATAAACGGTTGCGCCTACATCCTGAGCGTGCGCGACAACCGGGGTTGCGGCGAGGGCAACTGCAGCGAGGGCAAGCTTTGCAATCTTCATGAATTCTTCTCCGTTTAATCATTTTAACAGCGCCGCGTGCCGGAAATCCCGCAGCGCCGACGACCGATCCAAATATTTCGGAAGACTGGAAAGTGGCCAGTATCCCTTCGAGCAGCCCATATTTATGAGCGCGACGGGCGCGCCCTATAGCCATAAGCATAACGGCAACGCAACCCGCTCGTTTATTAGCCGCCTAATATGAAGCTTCACTGAAGGAAATGTTGCGTTAGCGAAGAAGTTCCCGGTCAAGCAGTTCGAGAACGCGCTCTCGGCCGGGAAAGCCTTCTGCCAACCATGCATCCTCGACGGCACGCAAAGTAGCGGCCACCTTGGGGCCAGCGGTTACACCGCGCGCTACAATTTCACCGCCCTTTAAAGGCAATTGTGGTGTCTCCCAGCCTTTTAACGGCGAGATGTCGCCTCCCTGCAGCAAGACGCGATCAGTCGCGACCGGCAAGGTTTCGCGATATGCCAAGGCGCGGGGGTTGTTCACATCCTCGGGCTTGCGTTCTGCGACGGAGACCAGATGCGCGCGCTGTGCACGTGACAGGCGCAGGCGCGCCGCGACGGTTTGTGCAACTTCGGTCAGCGCGGGCAGTAAGGCGCCCATCCGTCGCATTGGCTCAGCCGAAACGCCTTGTTCCTTTTCTGTGGCGATGACTTGCTCAAGTAGTGCGATTTGCGAAGGACAGGTTTCAGGCAAGATCTGCTGCAACACGCCCAGCTTTCTCATTCGGTGGACAGTCGGATGCGGATCAGGCAGCGATAAAAGGGATATCAGCTCGGCGGCGATGCGTTCACGGCTTATTCCTTTGAGCGTAGATGCGAGTTCGCTACAGGCTTCCTCTGCTTCTTCATCCAGTTCCGAGCCGAACCGAGCCTGGAAGCGGAAGTAACGAAGGATGCGCAAGTGATCTTCACGAATGCGCGTACGGGCATCGCCGATAAACCGTACTTTTTGCGCCTCGAGATCTGCGAGTCCGCTAAAGAAGTCGGTGATTTCCAGCGTTTCCGGATGTGCGTAAAGCGCGTTGATAGTGAAGTCGCGCCGCGCGGCGTCATCTTCCCAGTCCGTCGCGAAGGAAACTGTCGCACGCCTTCCATCGGTTGAGACATCATGGCGAAGCGTAGTTATCTCCACTGGGCCGCACTTGAGGATGGCAGTTATCGTTCCATGCTCAATCCCTGTTGGGACCGTGCGGATTTCCGCATTTCGGCACAGTTCGATGACACTGTCAGGATGATGCAGCGTAGCGCAATCGACATCATTGACCTCCGTACCCAGCAAACTGTCGCGGATCGCGCCGCCGACCCAGCGAATATTGTCTGCACCCAGTGCATCCGTCAGCTTGCGCAAACCTTCACGCTTGGTCCATGCAGCATCGGACAGCTTAGCGAACAATGGTGAGCTCCTCTGCCGCAATCCGGCGTGCAAGGTTGGCAATAATCGCTGCTGTCACGCCCCATATCCTGAAACCGTTGTAATGCAGTTCTAGATAGCTGCGCATGGCGCCACGCCAAAATACTTCGTGCTTTTCCCAATGATCACGCTGAAGCAGATACTCTAGCGGAGCTTCGAACCAGGCCTCGACTTCAGTGGGGCTGGGCGTGAGATCAAGGTCGGGCGGTACGACGGCAAGCACAGGTGTGACGTCAAATCCTGTGCCGGTCTGATATCGATCAGTCGTGCCAATGACGCGCACCAGATCGCGCGGCATGGCCAATTCTTCTTCAGCTTCACGCAAGGCAGCTGTGATCGCGTCTTCACCTGGGTCTACCTTGCCCCCGGGGAATGCGACCTGACCGGGATGATCGCGCATGTCCTGCGGTCGCTGTGTGAGAATGACACCGGGTTCGGGTCGATCAGTCACAGCGATCAAGACTGCCGCTTCGGCAGTGCGGCTGGCATCAGCAAAGCGGGCATCGGTGAGCAAGTCGGGGACTTCGTGTGCGTGGCCGCGTTCATATGCAGCCGACAGATGATCGAACAGCGCGCTCATTGAGGCAGCAACGAGAATGTCTCGCCCATGCTGCTGACTGTCCAGTCATCGCCTTCGTTGAGGGCGATATCGGCCAACTGCTGGTAAGTGCTGCGATTGAGCCGCGCTTCGCAGCCGCGCCGCACTTGCAGATACAGCGCAGGCGTGTCTGCATCGCCCGCCGCGCGCAATCGGTTCTCCGGCCCGGCGATCACCAGCTCATCTGTGTTCAATCGGAAAGCGAGCCCTTCATCGCGGCGTGCCACGTCAACCGCAATGAACGCTGCATCTTCGACTTCAATGGCTGATTTCTCGAACGGCGTGACCAGCCAATGATGGCCTGCATCATCGCGTTTCAGCAGGCCGGCGAACGCGCGCACCATGGCTTGGCGCCGGATTGGATCGCCTTGATGAAACCAAGTGCCATCGGCTGCAATCCGCATGAAGCTGTCTGTTACTTGCTGCGGATCCCAGCTTTCGACTGGAGGCAGTTTGCGCGCAGCAACTTGCTCGGCGATTTCCGCCAGACTTAGCTGCGCAAGATGGGGAGGTGGCTCGTAAGGCATTTCTACTTGCTGAATTGCCAGAAACACTCACCCATTCCAAGGCCCCAGCATGCCTTCGCGCAGAAGAACAGCCGGATTGTCGCATCGCACAAGCAAGCGCTCAGGTTCCCACGGGCCGGGGCATCGCCAGCCCGATGTCGGCGCTGCGCTGAATCCCCAACGACCGTAATAAGACTCATCTCCGATCAGGACTTGCGGAAAGCTCGCCTTGGGATCGAGCGAACCAAGCGCCGCCGAGATCAGTGCTTGACCATAGCCTTCACCTTGCTGTTCAGGCAGCACGGCGACCGGCCCAACCATCAGCAGGGGATGCGCGCGGCCATCCGGATCGGTCAAGGCAACGGGCCAGAGCTGGATCGTTCCGACCAGCATGTCGTCATCGTCAAGCGCCGCAAAGCTCAACGCTTCCAACCATTCCATTCCTGTGCGGATGCGATAGGCGGTGCGCGCATACCTCTCTGGCCCAAAGGCACGATCAAGCACTTGCTCGATCATGTCGGGCTCGACATTGGACAGGGGAATGATGCTCGCCATGCGGCAGCGCGATTAATGTTTGTGCTGCCCCATGTCGATGCAAATTGTGATTGGCTGCGAAGTGCTTATTGTGCCGAGAGCTTGAGCAGACGCGCGTTTTCGCCGTCTTCAAGCACCCAGAGCGAACCGTCCGCCGCTTCATCGATCGAGCGGATTCGCCCGCCGACCTCATAGCGTGCAGCCTCGCTTGCCTTGTCGTCATCAATCTCTACGCGCACAATTGCATTGGCGGTCAAGCCAGCGATCAAAGCATTGCCTTTCCATGCGCCGAACATTTCACCGCGGTAGAAGATCATGTCGCCCGGGCCGATGACCGGGGTCCAATGGATTGCAGGCTTGTTAAAGCCGTCGTCTTCGGTGTGATCGGGGATATCATCACCATTATAGTGTTCACCGTAGGAACGGGTTGGCCAGCCATAGTTGGCACCCTGTTCGACTAGATTAAGCTCGTCACCACCTGCCGGCCCGTGCTCGATATCCCACAGGCGTCCATCTGCATCGAAGTCGAAACCCAGCGGGTTGCGGTGACCGTATGACCAGATCTGCGCAGTCACACCGCCTTGATCGGCCAATGGATTGCCTGCAGCGGGCGTGCCATCCAGATTGAGACGTACGATCGTACCTAGATTGTTGCTGGTGTCTTGTGCCGGTTCCAGCTCCTGCCGGTCACCTGACGTGACAAACATGTACTGCTCGTCGGGCGAGAAGCGAATGCGGTGCGAATAGTGACCGCGCCGGCCGGTCTTGGGCGTCTGACGCCAAACGACTTCAAGACCCTCGATTGCGCAATCTGCCTCTGCAGCGCAGTTGATTGTGCCTCTGCCGACCACGGCTCCGCGATTTCCTGCAGACCCTGCTTCGGCCCAGCTCAGATAGATTGCGCGTTCACCCACGTTGTCGGCAGCCTCGCTGGGCAGGAATGCCACGTCACCCAGGCCGCCTTGACCACCATAGTCGACCTCTGGAGCGCCGGTTACAGTAAACTCGCGACCCGTAGTCGTATCGTAGCCTAGAATCTCGCCAGTCTTCTGAGTGATAATCAGTGTTTCCGTGCCTGGCACAAACGCTGCAGCCCAAGGCTCGGCATAGGTCCCCATTTCCTCAATCTTAAGCGTTGGCTCAGCTTCTGCAGCCTCTGTGTCCACATTTGCAGTGGCGCTGCAGCTTGCGAGCAGAATGGAGGCGGGGAATAGTGCGGGTGAGTATTTCGAAATCATGGTCATGTCCTCTGCAATGCGCGAAAACAAACTTAGTGCCCGCAAATTTGTCGTCGGAGTGGACGAGGCTGGTCGCGGACCGCTGGCAGGTCCCGTGGTAGCCGCGGCAGTCGCGCTTGGCGAGGGCTACCCGCACGGTCTGGACGATTCCAAGAAACTTTCGGCTAAACGGCGCAGGGAACTCGATGAAGCGATACGGCAAACCTGCACGTGGGGGCTGGGTGTTGTTGAACCAGTAGAGATCGATCGGATCAATATCCTTCAGGCGACTATGCGCGCGATGACGCTTGCGGTCACTCAATTGGTTGAGAAGCTTGGCGATGAGCCAGAAGTGGTGCTGATTGACGGTAACCTCTCACCGCATGGTCGCTGTGCCGATTGGCGTTGGCCAGACGCCCGCTCGATCATTGGCGGTGACGCTCTGGAGCCGGTAATCTCCGCAGCTTCCATCATTGCAAAGGAATGGCGCGACCGGATGATGTGCGAGGCAGCCGAGGCGCATCCGCACTACGGATGGGAGCGGAACAAAGGCTATGGAACCGCCGAGCATATGGAAGCGTTGCGGATCCATGGACCATCCCCGCTCCATCGTCAGTCTTTTGCGCCGGTTGCGCAATTGGTGCTTCTATAGCACGCGAATTCGTTTAAGCGCTCAGCCATGATTGAAGCGATCCTGTATAGTCTGGCGGGCCTAGTAGGTCTCGCAGTCGGTGGCGAACTGTTGGTGCGCGGTTCTGTCAGCATCGCCCAGCGATTGGGCGTTTCCAATCTTGTAACGGGACTGGTGATCGTTGGTTTCGCAACTTCGATGCCTGAAATGGTGGCGAGCATAGAGGCCGCCCTGGCCGGATCGCCGGGCATTGCATGGGGCAATGTGGTAGGATCGAACCTTGCCAATACGCTGTTGATTCTGGGTGCAACTGCACTGGTCATGCCGATTGCGCTGTCGGGGACGGGGCGGCGGGATGCGATCGTCGCTCTGGTTGCATCGCTGGGCCTATGGGCGCTTACCGCTGCTCAAATAGGTTCGATTTGGGTGGGTATCGGGCTGCTGTTGGGTATCCTCGCTTATATCTTTTGGCGCTATAATCATCCGCACTCGGATGTCGGGGATGATGAGGATGAGCCCGAAGCGCAAACAGCACTTACGTTCTCTATCGTGTTGTTTCTCGGAGGGTTGGGCCTGCTTGTCTTTGGTGGTCAGTTGCTTGTGTCCGGTGCGATAGACATGGCGCGCATCTTTGGTGTGTCAGAAACTGCGATCGGCTTGACGGTTGTTGCAATCGGCACTTCGTTGCCCGAATTGGCGGCTTCGATAGCGGCTGCGGTGCGCGGGAAGCCAGGGCTCGCAATCGGGAATGTGGTAGGCTCCAATATCTATAATATTCTCTTGATCGGAGGCGTCACGATGACGATCGCGCCCTTCGCTATCCCTGCAGATTTGCTGACGTACGAACTGGCACTCTTGGCATTGAGCGCGGTGGCGTTCCTTGCTTTGGTAGCGCGTGCCAAGCAGATCGGTCGTGCGATGGGGGCGATCCTGCTGATCGCATTCACAGCCAACATCGTTATCGCGTTCTCCTGACAAACAATCTGAGAATTGAGTCTTCCACGCAACACACCACGATATTGAGTCCTCTAAAAGCCATCAGACTCAATATCTTGTGCGGGACTCTTTTTGTTCCGTGATAGCTAACGCAGAATTAACCATAACCGCTTATCTCTTTGTGCTTGACCCAGAGTCCAAAGGGACTCACCCTGTGGATAACTTTGCTTGGCGTGCGCGTCGGGTCTGAAATGAGGGGTGAAATATGGCGGTCCTGGAGACCACGAAAACGCGCGTTTCGCGCGCGAAGAGCGTTGCTGTTGCCAAAGCTGATTTGCCGTTGGGGCGGATCCTTGACGGCGATTGCATCGAAGCGATGCGCAGCTTGCCGGACAATTCGGTCGACTGCGTGTTTGCAGACCCGCCGTACAACCTGCAGCTGGGCGGCGATCTCAATCGCCCTGACGGCAGCCAGGTTGATGCTGTCACCGATCATTGGGACCAGTTCGACAGTTTCCGTATCTATGACGAATTTACGCGCGACTGGCTGACTGAAGCGCGCCGCGTCCTCAAACCCGATGGCTCACTGTGGGTGATCGGCAGCTATCACAACATCTACCGCGTCGGCTCGATCTTGCAGGATCTGGGCTTCTGGATCTTGAACGACATCGTATGGCGCAAGACCAACCCGATGCCGAATTTCAAAGGCACGCGTTTCACGAATGCGCATGAGACGCTGCTGTGGTGTTCGCAGGGCGAGAAGGCGAAGTACCACTTCAATTATCGCGCGATGAAGACGCTCAATGATGAGCTGCAAATGCGCAGCGACTGGGTGCTGCCGATCTGCTCCGGCGGCGAGCGTTTGAAGGAAGGCGGCACCAAGGTGCACCCGACGCAGAAGCCCGAAGCGCTGCTGTACCGCGTACTTCTCGCGACGACAGAAAAGGGCGACGTTGTGCTCGACCCCTTCTTTGGGACTGGTACCACTGGCGCGGTTGCAAAACGTCTCGGCCGCGAATGGATCGGTTGTGAGCGAGAGAATGTGTATCGCGATGCTGCGTACAAGCGCATTGCCAAGGAATTGCCGCTCGATGAAAGCGCGATCGAAACCATGCAGAGCAAGAAGAGCGCACCACGCGTCGCGTTCGGCGCGCTGGTCGAGAATGGCTTTATCAAGCCGGGCACAGAAGTGTTTGACAAGAAACGCCGCTGGATCGCGACGGTCCGCGCGGATGGCTCGCTAGCTTATGAGAAGCAGGTGGGGTCAATCCACGGTCTTGGCAAAGAGTTGCAGGGGGCACCCAGCTGCAACGGCTGGACGTTCTGGCATTATGAGGCGGATGGTGACGTGAAGCCCATCGATGCCGCGCGTCAGGACTATCTGCTCGCGACAGAGGATTGATTGACAGACCGCATCTACATCCGCCCGATTGGTTTTGCGCCGGGGCCGCAGCATGAGGGTGGCAAGACCATCCGTCTTGCGGGCGGCATGGTCTATGCACATCGCTTTGCAGTCATTCTGCGACAGGATGGCAAGGTCACTGGGCGCTGGATGTGCGATACCGACACAATCGGAGAGGTGCTGGCCGGGTTGCCGGCAAGCGTGTCTGACGAAGCGCAGGCCCAGCTTGCGAATTTGACGCTGAAACATCCTCCGCTTGAACTTGGTTCGCGGACCATCCGCTTGGATCAGCCGCAGGTGATGGGCATTCTCAACGTCACGCCGGACAGTTTCAGTGATGGCGGCGAGTTTCTCGATGATCCTGATACGGGGCGGGCCCATGCATCTGCGATGCTTGAAGCGGGCGCGGCTATCATCGACATTGGCGGCGAAAGCACGCGCCCGGGTGCCGCCGCGACTTGGGAAGGCGATGAGAAGGAGCGCGTCCTTCCCGCTATCGAGTATTGCAGCGCGATGGGTGCCGCGATCAGCGTGGATACGCGCCGCGCCGGCGTGCTTGAAGCAACGCTTGAGGCGGGTGCGCACATCGCAAATGACGTGTCTGGAATGCGACACGATCCGCGCAGCCTGCCGCTGGCCGCAAAGGCTGGTTGCCCTGTGATTCTGATGCATGCACCTGGCGACGGCGAGGATCTGCACAGCAACGGCGAGTACGAGAGTGTTGTATTCGATGTATTCGACGCACTGAAGGAGCGTCGCGATGCCGCGGTGGCTGCGGGAATCTTGCGTGCCAATATCATCCTTGATCCCGGCATCGGATTTGGAAAGTCACTGGCGGACAATCTCGCGATCCTGAATGCACTGCCGATGTACCATGCGCTGGGGCAGCCGTTGCTCTTGGGCGCAAGCCGGAAGCGAATGATCGGCGCTCTCTCGAATGAGGCGGCGGCCCATGAGAGGCTGGGTGGCTCAATCGCGCTCGCCATGGCAGGAATGAATGCGGGCGTACAGCTGCTTAGAGTGCATGATGTTGCCGAGACCGTGCAGGCGCGCAACGTATGGCGAGGCCTTCGCGATGCAGCGTTAACCGACTTTGCGGAAATACCGGGAGACTGACGCGGCTTCTTGAATCGGTCACAGTTCGCGGGCATGGCATTCGCAATCAGAGATTCTTGAGGATATACTTTATGCGCAAACCTGCTCTCGCGATTGCAGCTGCAACAATGCTCGCAGCGCCTTTGGCTGCCGACAATGATGTTGAGCTTTCCGCGGAAGACTTGCTTGCGCCCTATTACGCCAAGTTGAAACAAGAGATTGAATTACCTGTGGCGCCGGCAGGCGTATCCCTGCCGCACAATCATACAATTACGCGTCTGGCTTTCGGTAGTTGCAATCACCAATTGCGCAGTCAGCATATGTGGGGGCAGATCGCGGCGACCAGTCCAGATATCTTTCTGTTCATCGGCGACAACAACTATGGCGACCAGATGTGGGATGGTGACGCCGCGCTCACCAGCTTGCGCGAAGCATATGGGGTCATGGCCGAGACGCCCGAATTGGCCGCGTTTCGCGCGCGGGTTCCGATGATGATCACGTGGGATGATCACGATTATGGCTTCAACGATGGCGGAGCGAGCTTTGCCTATCGCGGTTGGTCCGAGACGATCTTCGAGACGTTTTGGGGGTCTTCTGATGAGGTGAAGTCTCGCCCTGGCATCTATGAAAGCCGTATGTTCGGCGAAGAGGGCAAGGTCACGCAGATTATCACGCTCGATACGCGGTTCTTCCGTTCTGATCTCGCCACGATGCCGTATCAGAACGAGCGCCCACCGCTTGGGCCATATCAACCGAGCAGCGATCCCGAAAAAACGATACTGGGCGATGCCCAATGGCAATGGCTGGAACAGGAGCTGGCAAAACCTGCCGACCTGCGGATCGTGGTTTCTTCGATCCAGGTGATCACGGACGCGCACGACTATGAGGCGTGGGAGAACCTGCCGCTCGAGCGTGAGAAACTGTACGCTATGCTGGCGGAGCGCGAGGATAGCGGTTTGGTTCTGCTATCAGGCGACCGGCATGCCGGTGGTATTTATACTGAAGCGCCTGAGGCGGCTGGCGAGCAGCTGTGGGAGCTGACCAGTTCTTCTATGAACTATTCGTTTTCTTCGACAGAGCGGAACACAGCTCGCGAGCCTGACCCCAAACGCCTCACGGACTTTATCTCGGAAGAGAACTTTGGCCTGGTCGAGATTGACTGGGAGGCAAAGACCTTCACGATGAGCCTTCGCGGAAGCCAGGGTGAAACACGGGTCGCAAGAACGCTTGAGTGGTAAACGCTCAGGCAGCGTTATCGATGCCTAAGTCAGCAAGCTTTCGGTAAAGCGTCGAGCGGCCAATACCCAAACGACGCGCAACTTCGGTCATCCGGCCACGATAGTGCCCGATGGCGAGCCGGATAACATCAGCCTCAATCTCTTCAAGCGGGCGCAGGTTGCCATCTTCGGTGTAGAGCATCACACCGGCGCCATCCTGGATGCTGCTATCGCTGTCGATCGGCTCCCCCAGCAACTCGCTCAATTGCGGAAAGCTCTCAGCCGTAAGAGTTTGCTTGTCACAAAAAACAGCGGCCCGGAACAGCACCGCTTGAAGCTGCCGTACATTGCCCGGCCAGTCATAAGCCTTAAGCAGTGACAGGGCGCCGTCCGCGATGGACAGATGCCGCAGACCGGGTTGCTCACCGATGCGGGCGAGGAAGTGGCGGGTAAGGGCGGGGATGTCGCCGGCACGTTCGCGCAAGGCTGGTAGCTTGATCGATGTCTGTGAAAGCCGTTCAACCAGTTGTGGGTCGAATTCGCCGTTATTTGCGAGAAGTTCCAGCGGCAGATTGCCAGCACTCAGCACGCGAACATCAACTCGGAAACCATGCGATGCGCCAAGCGGACGAACAATCCCGGTGGTTAACACCTCGAGCAACTTCGCTTGAACTTGCGCGTTAATACGGTCGATCTCATCAAGCACCAGCGTTCCGCCATCGCATTGCTGCAAAGCGCCGATCTGTCGATCAAATGCGCCAGCGAATGCGCCAGGCTCATGACCGAATAGAACGGATTCAACAGAGCTTGCCGGAACTCCGCCGAGGTTGATGATGCGAAATGGCGCTTTGCTGCGCGGGCTGGCCGCATGCATTGCACGCATTAGCATTTCTTTTCCGGTCCCAGACTCGCCTTCGATAAGGACGTGGCCATGCCCTCGTGCAGCCTTTGCCGCCTGCGCTAATGCGGCGCGAAACTTAGGCGCCGTTCCAACCATCGCATCGAAGTCGAGCGAAGCGTTGATCTTCTCGGCAAGCGGTTGCAGTTCGTCCTGAGCGGTGTCGCCTTCAGTGGCGCTGCGCAAAGCTTCCAGCAAGCGATCAGGCGCGACCGGCTTGATCAGATAGTCCGTCGCGCCGGCGCGCATAGCTTCTACGGCGAGTAACGGAGAGGCGCTGGTGGTCAGCATGAGGATTGGCAGTGCAGGGCGTCTTCGCTTCAGTTCCTCAATCAACTGGCACGCGTCGTCACCTGGTACCCATTGGTCAAGAATGATCGCCGCAGTTTGCATACCGTCGCGAGTGCCGAGCATGGCTATGGCAGCATCGGAATCGGGAGCGACAATGGTTCGCCAGCCCTCACGGGCGGCGAGCGCACTGATCAACCGGCACTGTGCCGGTTCATCGTCGATCAGCATCAAAACGCGGGTTTCGCCCGTCATCATCGTCAAAATCGTCCCGTCGTGAAACAGAACCTGAAGATAAGCGTTAGGTGTAAAGACCGTGTTAAGGCTAGAAGTCCGCGCAGCTAAAGCGGATTACTCATTTTAGGTCATTGACCTAATGAAGTGTTGAATGTAGCTATGCTCGAATTTGAGCACTGACAGTTGTGAGGGCTTGAGCCTGATCAAATGCTTCGATACGGAGCGGAACATTCAATATACCGACTTTGTTTCGGCACTGTACGCAAATCTCTGAAAAGGATCAGTTTTGATGGCATCGCAAGACATGAAATCGGCAGAAAAGACCTATGGCGGGTTCATTTCGCTGCTGAAGTGGTCAATCCCGATTATCGCAGTGATCACTTTTTTCGTCATCATGATGATCGCTGAAT
This sequence comes from Altererythrobacter ishigakiensis, assembly GCF_001663155.1. Classification (NCBI taxonomy): domain Bacteria; kingdom Pseudomonadati; phylum Pseudomonadota; class Alphaproteobacteria; order Sphingomonadales; family Erythrobacteraceae; genus Altererythrobacter; species Altererythrobacter ishigakiensis. The sequence continues at coordinate 2,207,703 of NZ_CP015963.1, read as the reverse complement.
AACCCTGTGGCTTTGCGCATAGCGGTTCTGAAAGAACGCGCCGCCGGAGAACGGCGCGTTGCAATAACTCCCGAGACCGTCAAGAAATTTGCCGGATTGGGGGCTGATCTGGCGGTTGAGAGCGGTGCTGGCATGACAGCGTCGATCAGCGATTCAGATTATGCGGAGGCCGGGGCCAAGGTGGGCTCTGCGACAGATACTGTAAAGGGGGCGGACATCGTACTGGGTGTCCAGGCGCCAGATGTCGAGCTTCTCCAAGGTGCCAATGCCGGCGCCTGGGTGGCGGCCACTTTCGATCCCTTTGGTCAAAAGGAACGCGTGGAAGCCTATGCCAAGGCAGGGCTTGAGGCGCTTTCGATGGAATTCATGCCGCGCATTACCCGCGCGCAGAGCATGGATGTGCTTTCTAGCCAGTCCAACCTATCAGGCTACAAGGCCGTGATCGCGGCGGCGGACACATATGGCCGTGCGTTTCCGATGATGATGACAGCAGCAGGCACGGTTCAGGCTGCGCGTGTGTTCATCATGGGTGTTGGCGTTGCGGGGCTTCAAGCAATTGCGACGGCAAAGCGTTTGGGCGCGCAGGTCTCAGCCACCGATGTCCGCAGCGCGACCAAGGAACAGATCCAGTCACTTGGTGCTAAGCCGATCTTCGTAGAAAGCGTTGAAGGTATCGAAGGTGAAGGCTCCGGTGGATACGCGACCGAAATGAGCGAGGAATACCAGAAGGCGCAGGCCGAACTGGTATCGGAACATATTGCTAAACAGGATATTGTAATCACCACCGCGCTGATCCCGGGCCGCGCCGCGCCGCGACTCATCAGCGACGACCAGATCAAGACGATGAAGGCCGGAAGTGTTATTTTCGATCTTGCAGTGGCGCAAGGTGGAAATGTCGAGGGTTCCAAACCTGACGAATTGGTGGAGCGCCATGGCGTGACGATCATGGGCTATTCGAACACGCCCGCAACGCTCGCGCCTGACGCCTCGGCTCTGTTCGCACGCAACCTTTTCAATTTCCTCAGCGCCTTCTGGGACAAGGAGGCGGGTAAGCCGGTGCTAGACGAGGAAATCGGCGACGCGGTGCGCCTGACGCAGGGCGGCGCGGTCGTCAATGAAAGGCTGCAAGGGTGAGCTTGGCCATTCCGCTTGCGTTGATGGCCGTTGCAGGAACGACGGAGAGCCGTGCGGACAAAGGCGAGTTGCCGGAGGGTTTTTCCGGCGCAGCATTGATGTATCACCGCGCGCTTTTTCCGGCTTGCCCGGCCCTGGCATTTGAGGATGATTATTTGATTCAAGTCTTGCGGCAGAATCAGCACGAGCTTGACGATTGGGTCGCCGGAACGGCGATGGCCGATGAATTGCTTGAGGCAAGGAAGCAGGCAGCCTCAGAGCGAGCCTTGGCGAAAGATACCTGCCCAGGCCGAACTGCCGAACGGGACGCGAGGGCGCATCAGGCAGATATTCTGCAACTTGATGAGGCAATGGGTTTGCTTGATCGCTTGATCGTCGATGCCAAGGACAACATCCATTACGAACGGGAGGAAGACTGAAAAACCATGGACTTTATCTCAATCCTCTCGATCTTCGTGCTGGCGTGTTTCGTCGGCTATTACGTCGTCTGGTCGGTCACGCCGGCGCTGCACACGCCGCTGATGGCGGTGACCAACGCAATTTCCAGTGTGATCATCGTTGGCGCGCTGATCGCTTCAGCTGAAGCAGGCAGCGCGGTTGCGAAATGGCTCGGCCTTGCGGGTGTAGTGCTCGCCAGCGTCAATATATTTGGCGGGTTTGCTGTCACTGAGCGCATGCTCGCGATGTACAAGAAGAAGGAGAAGAAATGATGAGCTTCTCCATCCTCGCCGCCGGAGTTGACGGAGCGACACCCACCTGGGTGCCGCTCGCATACCTTGTAGCAGGCGTCTTCTTCATCCTTGCCCTTCGCGGTCTCAGTTCGCCCGCGACCAGTCGCGCAGGCAACCGCAATGGTATGATCGGCATGCTGATTGCGGTGGTGACGACACTTGTCACACATGACATCGCCAACCTGCCTGAGATCGGCATAGCTATCTTTCTTGGCGGTTCGATCGGCTTCGTGATCGCGCGAAAAATCGCAATGACGCAGATGCCAGAACTGGTCGCCGGATTTCATTCGCTGGTCGGTATGGCGGCGGTGCTGGTGGGCTGGGCTGCATATCTCAATCCTGGGGCATTCGGACTACTGGTTGGCGATGCGATATCGCCGGTCAGCAAGATCGAGATGGGGCTGGGTATCGCGATCGGCGCGATTACCTTCTCTGGCTCCGTCATCGCGTTCGCAAAACTTTCGGGCAAGATGAGCGGCGCGCCGATCCTGCTGCCCGCACGTCATGTCATCAATCTGGGCACGCTCGCCGCGATTATCGTGCTGACGGGCATGTTTGCCATGGCAGTTGGCCCGGCAGAAACATTCCCGCTGATCGTGGCTGTCACGGTCTTGGCCTTTGCAATCGGCTTCCTGCTGATCATCCCGATTGGCGGAGCGGACATGCCGGTCGTGGTGTCGATGCTGAACAGCTATTCGGGCTGGGCCGCGGCTGCGATGGGTTTCACGCTCGGTAATACCGCGATGATTATCACGGGTGCACTGGTGGGTTCTTCCGGCGCTATCCTGAGTTACATCATGTGCCGCGCAATGAACCGCAGCTTTATCTCTGTTATCGCGGGCGGATTTGGCGCCGATGATAGCTCTGGTGGCGGCGAGGCACGCGAGCAGCGCCCTTACAAACAGGGTAGTGCGGATGACGCTGCCTTCATGCTGGAGCAGGCAGAGAAGGTTATCATTATCCCGGGGTACGGTATGGCGGTGGCGCAGGCTCAGCATGTGCTGCGCGAAATGACCGACATCCTTGAGGAAAAGGGTGTGGACGTGAAGTTCGCGATCCACCCGGTTGCAGGGCGTATGCCGGGGCACATGAACGTGCTGCTCGCTGAAGCCAGCGTCTCTTATGACAAGGTGTTCGAACTGGAAGATATCAACAGCGAATTTGCGCAATGCGATGTTGCCTTCATCATCGGCGCGAATGACGTTGTGAACCCGGCGGCAAAGACCGACAAGAGCTCACCGATCTATGGCATGCCGGTATTCGATGTGGACAAGGCCAAGCAGGTCTTCTTCATCAAGCGCAGCATGGGCGGCGTCGGTTATGCGGGGGTCGACAACGATGTGTTCTATATGGACCAGACGATGATGCTGCTCAGTGACGCCAAGAAGATGGTTGAAGAGATTGTGAAGGCGCTCGATTAGGTCTTTGGCTCGGAGCTCTCTGGCTCAAAATATCTCTGGTTGCGGATCTTTGCGAACGTACTGTTGGCCCACGGAATGAAAATTGCCGCCAAGAAGAATTGCCCGGCAAGCCAGACAAACATCACGAGTCCGATTGAGAATTCATTGAGTTGGAAGATACCGCCACCTGAAAGGTGTAACAGAAGAAGGGATACCGGCATCAAAGCGAAAGGAAGTAACGCATATCCGATAAACGCCTGCTGAGAAGGCGTTGCATATCTGAGAATTCCATCCGCCGCGATAGGCTGCTCATCATCGCCTGTCGCCCAGTACTTGAAACTGGAAATCGCATTGCCAATCGGCAGAATTTTTGGGCGAAAGATCGCACGGAAAGTTAGCCGCCCGATAGCCGGGAAAATGTCCAAGAAACCTGCCAAGAGCAAGACCTTCCGTGATCGCAATCGCTCCCTTGAGTGAGAGCGGACATTTCTGACATGCGGTTGTTAACAAGGTCAAAATTGACGATGGACCTCGGTTCGCGTTCTCAAATCGCGGTAGTCATATCTCTTTCAGCCAACGGCTAAGTAGAAGCACTGGCGTTCATCTGCACTTGCGTTTCCTTGGGTTTAGCTGCCACACCAAGCAGAGAGATATCTGTGGAGGGTTCGGATGAAGTGGGTGTTGCGAGTTCTGGGTGTACTGGTCGCCTTGCTGGTGATTGCTTTCCTGTTTTTCCGCACGCCTGATACCGACACGGCAGAGATGCGCGCCAAATATGGCGGAGAGCCGTCGCAATTTGTAGAGCTTCCCAATGGCCTGACCGCCCACTTGCGCGACGAAGGCGCGCGCGATGGCATGCCGATCATCTTGCTGCACGGTTCAAATGCCGATCTGCATACGTGGGAGCCGTGGGTTGAAGAGCTTAAGGCTGACTACCGCGTGATCCGGTACGACCAGCGGGGGCATGGCCTAACCGGGGCGGCGCCTGATGAAGACTATACGCTTGCGAGTTTCACCAAGGACATAGACCTTGTCGCGGATGCGCTTGGGGTTGAGGAGTTCATTCTTGGCGGAAACTCCATGGGGGGCTGGATTTCAGCAGGTTACGCGCTGGAGCATTCGGATCGGTTGGCAGGGCTAATTCTGGTCGATGCCAGCGGCGCACCGATCCAGCGTGATGGACCGCCGCCGCTCGGCTTCCGCATCGCGCAAACGCCGGTGCTGCGCGATGTGGCGCGGCATTTCATGCCACGTTCGATATTCGAGCGCAGCCTTTCCCAATCAGTCTCGAATCAGGAGATTGTGACGGACGCTGAGATTGACCGCTATTGGGAGCTGGCTCGTTTGCCCGGCAACCGGCGCGCGACGATGCAGCGTTTCGCTACGCCGCGTGTGGTCTATTCGGAGGATCAGATTGAGGCATTGGAGGTGCCGACATTGGTCATGTGGGGGGAAGAGGACGCGTTGATCCCGCTTGCGGCCGGCGAATGGTATGCAGAGCATCTGCCCAACAACACATTTGTCGCCTATCCAGGCATTGGACACATTCCGCAGCAAGAGCATGCCGCCCAAAGCGTCGATGACTTGCGCCAATGGATCGAGCAGCTGATGCCTGCAGAGCCCGATGCGTGATGTCGGCGACGCTTCGTCGCTATAATCCACACAGCTAAACGGTGTTGCCCAATTGTTCCCGTTGTCGTGGCTGCTCGGTTGACTTACTCGCTTGGCCCCAATGAGAGCGCCATACGCAGCCAATCCTGAAACCAGCCGGGGTCGCGAGTTTCCGCAAGAGCGCGCCGGCGCGCGCGGACCGCGCAGCGAGTTTCAACGCGACCGGGACCGGATTATACATTCGATGAGTTTCCGGCGGCTGCGTTCCAAGACACAGGTCTTCATCTCGCCAGAGGGGGACCACTACCGAACGCGACTGACGCATAGTCTTGAGGTTGCTCAGATCGGGCGGGTGATCGCGCGATCTCTCGGGCTCGATGAAGACCTTACCGAAGCGCTGTGTTTAGCGCATGATTTGGGGCACCCGCCGTTTGGACATGCGGGCGAAGACGCCTTGTGCGAAGCCATGGAGAGCCACGGCGGATTTGACCACAACGCACAGTCACTGCACACGATCATGCGGATTGAAAGCCCGTATCCGGGGCACGACGGGCTCAATCTGACATGGGATTTGCTTGAGGGGCTGGCCAAGCACAACGGACCGATTGATGCCCCGAATTGGGCATTGGCAGAGCTGGATGCCGCCTTTCCGCTCGAGCTAACGCAATGGCCTTCGTTGGAGGCTCAGGTCGCTGCGGTAGCCGACGACATTGCCTACGACAATCACGACATTGATGACGGCTTGCGGGCGGGTTTCCTGGCGCTGGAGGATCTGCTCGAACTTGATCTGTTGAAGGACCAATGGCGCGCCGTCGAACGGCGTTACCCGAACGCCCCTCGCGATCGGTTGCAGCGCGAGCTTGTACGCGATCAGATCGGGCTAATGGTCAACGATGTCATCACACACACCAAGTCGCAAATAGAAGGCATAGCTTCGGTCGAAGAGGTGCGCGCGGCAGGGCGGCAATTAAGCGGCTTCTCGCCAGAATTCGCCGAACAAGAACGCGGCCTCAAAGAATTCATGTACGCCAAGCTTTACTACCATTCAGATCAAGTGACGGCCGCCAGACGAGCGCACGACGTGGTGGCAAAGCTGTTCGAGGCCTATGCCAACGATGCCAGCCTCATGCCGGCAGAATGGCAAGCGAATCTTCCCGCTGAAAACCCTAAGCGAGCGCGGATGATCGCAGATTTCATCGCGGGAATGAGCGATCGATTTGCGATTGAGCGTTGCGCCGCGATCTATGGGGAAAGACCGAACGGATTGACCAATGTCTGAGCCCCAGCGGATAGTGCTCGTCGGCGCCACGGGTCTAGTGGGTCGCCGTGTGATCGAAGCATGCATCGGGCGCGAAGACATTCGCTTGGCAGCGATTTCTCGGCGTGAAATGAAATTGCCCAAGGGGGCGCGCATGGAGCTGTTTGTCGCGCAGCCGGAGAAATGGGGCGAAGTCTTCGAAGCATTGCAGCCTACCGCGCTGATTTCCGCGCTGGGAACGACCATCAAGAAGGTCGGCGGCGATGAAGAGGCATTTCGCGCCGTGGATCAGCATCTTGTCACCGATACAGCAAAAGCTGCCAGTAAAGCTGGTATCCGCCAGATGGTTGCCATCAGCTCCGTCAACGCCGATGCGAGGTCAAAGAATTTCTACCTCCGGGTGAAAGGCGAAACAGAGGAGAGTTTGTCCAAGATCGGTTTCAAACGGCTTGATATTCTTCAACCTGGATTGTTGCGTGGCCCGCGTGAGGGTGACCCGCGGCTAGCAGAAGGCATTGGACAGATCATCGCACCATTCATCGATCCATTTCTGGGAGGCAAACTGCGCGACTATCGCTCGATTGAGGCGCGCATAGTTGCGCAAGCAGCTCTGGGGTTCTCGTCACGAAAGGCTGCGGGTCGTTTCACGCACACGCACGATCAGATCGTCCGATGCGCGCGCGAATGGACAAAGCAGGGCAGCTAGTCACATCGATGACCGGGCGCTGACGAACATCGGAGTTCTTTGGAGGAGGGGGCTGAAAACATGATCCGGTGGGCAACCAATCTATTTGCGGTCTGGACTGTGCTTGGAACTGCATGGGCGTGGTTTATTCCGGATCATTTCCTGTGGGTGGTTGACGGAACGTTTCGTCCCTTTGGACAATCGCTTGTCAGCGTGCTTCTTGGCATTATCATGCTGGGCATGGGGCTCACTCTTTCGCCTCAAGATTTTGGCCGTGTGCTTAAGCTTCCGCGCGCTGTTGCCACAGGTGTGACGCTGCAATTCACTGTAATGCCGCTCGCCGGGATCGGCTTTGCGACTTTGTTTGGACTTGAGACAGGCCTTGCCGTGGGTTTGATCCTTGTTTCCTGTTGCCCCGGCGGTACGGCATCGAACGTCGTTGCCTATCTCGCGCGGGCCAATCTGGCGCTGTCTGTCACAATGACGCTTGCCTCGACACTCATCGCAGTCGTGCTGACACCGCTTCTGACGGGTTGGCTGGCAGGCGTATTCGTGGAGATTGACCGCTGGGCGCTGTTTCGCGGATTGATAACTGTCGTTTTGCTGCCAGTGGTCGCGGGCGTGTTGCTTAACCGCCTTCTCCCAACCGCCACAGCCCGGATTGCGGCCGCATCGCCGCTCGCATCGGTTGTTGGCGTAGTATTGATTGTTGGCGGCATTATCGCACAGTCAAAGCCGCTGATCATCGAGCATGCAGGGGTTCTTTTGCTCGCGCTATTGGCGCTGCACGCGACTGGATTTGCTCTGGGCTATGTACTCAGCGGGCTGCTCAAGCTGGGCGAAGCGGAACAGCGCACCTGTGCTATTGAGGTGGGCATGCAAAACAGTGGCTTGGGGTCAACGCTTGCATCCAGCCCCAGTTTTGCCGCACAGTTTACTTTGCCGATGCAGGCTGCACTTGCGCCTGTGCCGAGCGCGGTGTCGGCGGTCTACCACGTTGTCATTGGCAGCTTGCTTGCCGCATGGTGGCGGCGAGATCGAAAGGGAGAGAAGGAATGAGCTGGGACGCAATTTTCGGCGCAGCAAATATGTTTGCGCTCATATCGTGGGTTGCGCTTATCCTGCTGCCGCGTTGGCCCGCGTTGCTCAGCGCGATCCTGTTCCTGTCGGTTGGGCTGTTGAGCTTGCTCTATGCAGGAATTCTTATCGGGCTTGTTGGCGGGTTTGTGGACCCGGTTGGCGACATGACTGGCGGCAATTTCAGCTCAATTGAAGGCGTTCAGACGCTATTCTCATCCAAGGGCGGACTTACGCTTGGTTGGGTGCATTATCTGGCGTTCGATCTGTTTGTCGGATTGTGGATTGCGCGTGATGCGGATTCCAAGAATTTCTCCCGCATCTTGCAGGCGCCGATTCTGCTCGCGACCTTTATGGCGGGGCCGCTAGGCTTGTTCGTCTGGCTCATTGTTCGGGAGGGCAGAGCGCGCGCGCAAGGACGGTTTAGCTGAGCAGATTAATCAGGAACGCTTCGGCCGATTTCTGCGTATAAGAGAGGGACATAAACTGGCATTCAGACCAGGCGGAGAGGACATGAACGCACATCACGACTTCACTCATTTCGACGATATTCTTCAATTCTGGGCGAAAGAGCGCCCCGATGACGTCGCTATCGAGCAAGACGGCCGTACGACGACCTATGCCGAGCTGGAGGAGAATACGCGGCGTATTATTGCGCTTTGGGCGACGCATGGAGTTGGCAAGGGTGATCGCGTTGCTTGGCTGGGCAAGAACTCCGATTTGCACTGCCAACTCTACATGGCGGCGGCGCGTGTTGGCGTGGTTATGGTGCCGATCGGTTGGAGGCTCGCCCCGCCAGAGATCGCGTATATCCTGAAAGATACGGGCGCGAAGATCGTCTTCACCGGCGAAGAATTTACGGAAACGGCCAGCCAGATCGCGCCTGATCTGCCTGCCAAGCCGATCGTGATCGGAGAACATCAGGCACGCAAGGCCATCTCGGAGACACAGCCCGGCCAGCATGAGCGGGTCGATAAGCATGAGGCGATTCTGCAGCTTTATACATCGGGGACTACCGGCAACCCGAAGGGCGTGATGCTTTCAAACGCGAACCTGATGGACTTGCGCAATCCGGGTAATGCAGCTGGTCTGGCATGGAACTTCTTCGAACCGCGCGAGTGTATGCTGGTCGCCATGCCCTGTTCGCACATTGGCGGTACGGGACTGATCAACATTGCCATTGTCAACGGCATCCGCTGCCTGGTGCAAGCCGAGTTCACGCCCGTCGGTGTACTGGAAGCGATCGAGAATGGCGCAACGCATATGTTTATCGTGCCAGCGGCGCTGCAAATGGTGGTCCAACATCCTCAAGCCAAGGAAACCGATTTTTCCGCGCTTCGATATCTGATGTACGGCGCAGCCCCGATGCCTTTGGAACTTCTCAAGGAAGCAGTGCGGACCATGCCCAATGCGGGGTTCTTGCAAGCCTATGGCATGACGGAAACCGCCGGCACTATCTCTATCCTTCCGCCTGAAGATCATGTGCTTGAAGGAAACGAGCGCATGCGTTCCGCTGGCAAAGCTGTTCCGGGCGCTAAGATCGAGGTTCGCGGGCCGGACAACAAGGAAGTGCCGCTCGGCGAGATCGGCGAAGTCTGCGTCAAGTCACCATCGAACACTGCGGGCTATTGGCAGCTACCCGACGCAACGCGCGACACGATCGATGAAGATGGCTGGCTGCACACCGGTGACGCGGCGATCATGGATGAAGATGGCTACATCTACATTCAGGACCGCATCAAGGACATGATCATCTCAGGCGGCGAGAACGTTTATCCGGCAGAAGTAGAGAATGCGATTTTCGGCCATCCGGCGGTCGCGGAAGTGGCTGTGATCGGGGTGCCCAGCGAACGCTGGGGTGAGGAAGTGAAAGCCTGCGTCGTTTGCAAGCCTGGCCAGTCAGTCGAAGAGGGCGACATCATCGCCTATGCACGCGAACGTGTCGCCGCATTCAAGGCACCCAAGAGTGTCGACGTGATCCCTGAGATGCCGCGCAATCCTTCTGGTAAGATCCTGCGACGGCAGCTGCGCGAGCCTTATTGGGCCGGACAGGAACGCCAGGTTAGCTAGCCATTGTACGCGTCGACCACTGAAGACAAGAAACGCTATGCGCCCGCTACTTTGCGCAATCGTGAGGCGATCGCGGACGTGTTGGCTTTAGAGCTTCCGGAAGCTCGCCTTGTCCTTGAGGTCGCTAGCGGGAGCGGCGAGCACACGCTCTACTTCGCGGAGAGATTCCCAAGCCTGACATGGCAACCCAGCGATCCTGATCCTGCTGCTCTCGCTTCGATTGAGGCGTGGCGCGCTGATCACGGACGTCCAAATCTCTTGCCACCGATTGAACTGAATGGAGAGGATAGTGACTGGGCACTGGATCGTGCCGATGCGATTTTTTGCGCAAACATGATCCATATCGCGCCTTGGCAAGCGTGCGAGGGGCTGTTTGCAGGGGCGGCAATGCTTCTTTCGAAAGACGCGCCGCTGATCCTCTATGGCCCCTATTTGGAAGACGACGTCGAAACTGCGCCGTCAAATCTGGCTTTTGATACCAGTCTCAAGGCGCGCAATCCATCTTGGGGTCTACGAAACGTTGCCGATATCGATGCGTTAGGCACAGATTACGGTTTCGCGCGAAAAGCGCGCCATGAAATGCCGGCTAACAATCTGACGCTAGTCTATCGCAGAAGCGGTGAGACTTAGGTCTCTTCGTCGACCGCATCGGCGACTGACTTCAAGTCATCGCCCACGCCGCGGACAGTGTTGCAGGCGCTGGCGGCCAAAGTCATGGCGGCTAAAGCTGCTGCAATGATTGTCTTACGGATCATGCCTGTTTCCTTTCGTTGGCATCTCTTTTGGTATTTGCCGACAGACTGACGCATTTGGCAAGGAATTACTATGGGGGAGCAGCCAGACTGCGTGCAGGACGCGATAACTGGTGCTCGCGCCAGGCAATCAGGAGGCCCGCGCCGATGATCAGCGGCGCCCCCAGCCAAGTTGTTGCGGGCGGAAGTCGATCGAACAGCGACCAACCCAACAAAGTCGCCCAGATCAGAGCAGAATAATCCATCACAATGACGCTTGATACACTGCCGTACCTAAGGGCGCTGGTAAGCAGATATTGTCCTAACAGCCCGCTGAGGCCGAGCGCGATCAAATAGAACCATTGTTCGGCGGACTTGGCCTGCCATACAAAGGGCAGAGCAATTGCCAGCAGCGGTGTAGTGAACAGCGCGAAGTAAAACACGATCGTTAGCGAGTCTTCTGTCTTGGTAAGATCGCGGATCGCAATCGAAATCAGCGCGATCATAAAGGCGGCCCCCAGTGCTACGCCTGCCCCGAAAAGTGGAATGTGTCCATCGCCCGGCTGTCCAATGACCAGAACCCCGACAAACCCCAAGATCACCGCGCCCCAGCGCCAAAGGCCCACCCTCTCATGCAGGATCAATGCCGACAAAATGACTGCCCAAATTGCAGATGTGAAGTTCAAGCTGGTCGCCTCTGCAAGTGGCAAAAGGGTTACGGCACCAAAGTTTAGGAACATGCCGCCAATTCCCAGTAAGGCGCGGAGGCCGTGCTGGTTTAGTCGCTTCGATCGCAGGCGGCCAAGTCGTCCCGTGGCCCAGAAGATCAGAATGACAAGTGGAATCGTTGGCAATTGGCGCCAGAAAAGGATTTCCGGCAAGGATAGACCGCTTTCGCTGGCAAGTTTGACCAATGCGACCATCACTGAAAGTGTTGCTGCTGCAGCCAGTCTGACAAAGAGCGCGAAAAGCGGGCGTTGGATGGGTGCATCAGCAGTCACAAGCTGTTCTCTACGCAGAATGTTGCAGCGTGCAACCTCTTGGGGGATTGCGTCAGACTGTTTCGCGCACCATTTGCTTTCGATGATTGCGAGCGCCTTCACATTTGCGAGCGAAGCAGATCAGGTTGCCTTTTTGGGCGGCCTCTTCGTGACGATCGCAATTCTCGCTTTGGTCATGGATCGCTTACGCTCGCGGCGCGAGCGGGTAGGGCAACTTGACAGTGTCGGCTGGGTGCCGTGGACACTGGTGTTTCTGGCCTGCGCAATTATCGGCGGCGGACTACTCGCGCTTTCGCTTCCAACTGCTCTATTCTCGCAATAGCTGCGATGGTTAGAGACAGGCTTCCAAATAGGCCTGATCAAAGCCGTATTGACGCGCTTTTTCGAGCGTATAGGGGCGCAATCCGCTTGAGCGGAATTCACCAAGGATCTTGCCGTCTTCGCTCTCGTCCAGATACTCGAACTTGAACAGCTCCTGCGTCACGATGACATCGCCTTCCATCCCGATCACTTCCGTGATGTTGGTGGTGCGGCGCGAACCGTCGCGCAGACGCTTAACCTGGACGATCAGATCGACCGATTCTGCAATCTGTCGGGAGATGGCTTCCTTCGGAATCTTGATGTCGCCCATCAGGATCATGTTTTCCATACGGCCAAGGCATTCGCGCGGGCTGTTGGCGTGAAGCGTACACATCGAACCATCGTGGCCGGTGTTCATAGCGGCGAGAAGGTCGAAACATTCCGCGCCACGAATCTCACCCAGAATGATGCGGTCAGGACGCATACGCAGGGCGTTCTTCACAAGGTCACCGATGGTGATTGCACCTTGCCCTTCGAGGTTTGGCGGGCGCGTTTCCAGCGGCAACCAGTGCGGCTGCTGCAAGCGAAGTTCCGCGGCGTCCTCGATGGTCAGAACACGCTCGCCCGGGTCGATCATCTTCGACAATGCGTTGAGCATGGTCGTCTTACCCGAACCCGTACCGCCAGAAATAACGATGTTCATCCGGCAAGCGCCCGCGATTTTCAGCGCGGTACACATCTTCTCACTCATCGAACCAAAGTCCTTGAGCATATCGAGCGTGATCGGCTTTTCGGAGAACTTACGAATGGAGATCGCAGTACCGCGCAGCGACAGCGGCGGAACGATGACGTTCACACGTGAACCGTCTTTCAAACGGGCGTCGGCCAGCGGGGTCGTCTGGTCAACGCGGCGGCCAACCTGGTTCACAATGCGTTGCGCAATCTGGAACAGATGCTGTTCATCGCGGAACTGGATCGGCGCGAGCTGCAACTTGCCTGACTTCTCAATATAGGTCTGCTGCGGACCATTGACCATGATATCGGACACGTCTGGGTCATTGAGCAGTTCTTCAAGCGGGCCAAAGCCCAGCAGTTCGTCAATCAGAACCTTCTCGAGAGCAAATTGCTCGCGGCGGTTCAGTGTCACTTTCAGTTCAGCCAGCACTTCCATGATGATGGGACGGAATTCCTCCGACAGCTCATCCTTTGTGAGAGTAGCGGCAGCTTCGGGGTCGACGCGTTCAAGCAAGCGTGGAAGCACCTGCTCTTTGATCTTGTGGATGCTCGCTTCAAATCCGCCGACCTCGGAATCGGTGGCATGTGTGGCATTCATGCGCTCAGAGAGGCGTGCCATTGCATCATCGTTGGACCTGCCAGAGGATTTGGCAGAAGTTGGCGCAGCAGGTGCAGGCTCGGAACCGCCGCCATTGGGCAATGGTGGAAACTGCTCCCCACCGCTTTCTTCGGATTTCTCTACGTCTGCTTTCTCGCCCGACTTCATCGGACGCGCGACGCCAAAAGACGGACGTGCCCCAGGCTTCATACCCCCAGGTCCGGTCTTCTTGCCGAATGCACTCATTCCATGGCCCCCAAAGCGGCTAAATCATTTACAACAGCCATCCTCGCTCAAGGCGAAGAGGGTCTCTCGAAGAATGGTGAATAATTGGGAAACCTTATTATTTTCCTAAAATTGCGCCTTGGGGTATCGTGGCCTCCGTTGGGCTTAACTAAGGCGAAATCGCCTTGCTTGGGCATTAACTTTGGCTATCAACCACCACTAATCTGACCGAACAAACTGATTGGCACCACTTGCAAGATACACGTTCCGGAATTTTGCTGGCGGTGGCAGGCTTTGCCACTCTTTCAATAGGGGACGCCGTCCTGAAAAGCATGGCCGGTCTCTGGCCTGTTACAGCTGTGGCGGCTTTACGGTTTTCGATTGGCGCCATCGCACTTTCCGCCATGCTTGCTTACAATGAGGGAGCCGCGGGCTTCAGGCCAACGAAGCCTTGGCTCCAAGTTGCACGGGGGGTCTGCCTCGCGGGCGCCTCTTTATCTTTCTTCTCTGCGATATTCGTGATGCCATTGGCGGAGACGATGGCCATTACATTTTTGTCTCCAGTGCTGACAGCTTTGTTAAGCGGACCTCTGCTTGGCGAAAAGGTTCGGCAGGCAGTGTGGATAGCATGCCTCTTTGCACTCGTTGGCGTGGCACTGATCCTTAGACCAAATCTTGCGGAGCTCGGTTGGCACGCGGTGCTGCCTTTGGTATCCGCGGTGTTCTTTTCGTTGATGATCATCGCCAACCGTGCATCCACGGGCTCGGGCAGCGCGTTGGCGATGCAGGCTTACATGGCACTGATCGCGGTACCCATACTGATCCTTGCAAGCGTCGGTGGCGAAGTTGCCCAGATCGATGGATTGCGTCTGTCTTGGCCCTCAGCGGATGTAATTTTCCGCTGCGCTTTTGTAGCGCTAACCGCATCGACAGCACATTGGCTCGTTTATCTTGGCACGACGCGCGCCGGTGCATCGCAGATTGCGCCAGCTTCATATATCCAAATGTTGGTCGCAACGTTGCTCGGATGGTGGTTCTTTGGAGACGTGCCTGATGCGATTACTATGGCCGGTGCGGCCATTATTATCGGCGCGGGTCTTTACCTTTGGCGTGACGGTGCACAGAAAGAGTAGAACGTTTGATCCGGCGCTGAATAGCTTTGCAGGCAATCCGGTGTTCAGCAGGGCAGCTATAGTCGACCCGCGATCGCATTAATTCTTGGGAAATGACACAATGTGCGGAATTATTGGAATTGTTGGATCACAGCCAGTTGCTGAAAGGCTGGTAGATGGCCTCAGGCGGATGGAGTATCGCGGCTATGACAGCGCGGGCCTATGTACGGTCGACGATGGAGAATTAGTTCGCCGCCGTGCTTCAGGCAAGCTCGCGAACCTCATCGAGGTCCTTGGCGCTGAACCGGCCACGGGGACTGTCGGGATCGCGCATACACGCTGGGCAACGCATGGTGCACCAACTACGAGTAACGCACACCCGCATATGACTGATGAGTTGGCCTTGGTGCACAATGGGATCATCGAAAACTACAAGCCTTTGCGTGATGAACTGAAAGGCGAAAACCGCACGTACAACAGCGAAACGGATACTGAGGTAGTCGCCCATCTGATATCGGTACGGATAGAAAATGGGCTCTCACCCCAGCAAGCTGTAGCTGAAGTTTTACCAAAGCTCAGAGGAGCATTCTCGCTTGCAATCACATTTCGCCGATATCCAGACATATTGATCGGCGCTCGACTGGGATCGCCGCTTGTTGTTGGCTATGGCGATGGCGAGATGTATCTTGGCTCCGATGCGCTGGCGCTTGCACACCTGACACAGCAAATATCCTATTTGGAGGAAGGCGACTGGGCGGTCGTTTCGCATGACGGTGCCAAAATCTTCGATGCAGAGAATAAACCCGTCGAACGCGAGATTCGCCATTCCGGTGCGTCCGCGGCAGCGGTGGAGAAGGGTAACTTCCACCATTTCATGCAGAAAGAGATTTTCGAGCAACCAACTGCGGTTGCACAGACGCTCTCTTCCTATTTGCGCAGGTCAGACAATTCAGTGGCCTTACCACAGTTTGATTTCGATCTTTCCGCAATCAAGCGACTAACCATCGTTGCCTGCGGCACTTCCTTTTATGCTGGGCTGGTAGCCAAGTACTGGTTCGAGCATTTTGCCAAGCTTCCTGTCGACGTGGATGTAGCCAGCGAGTTTCGCTATCGCGATCCGGTGCTGGAAGAGGGCGGACTGGCGCTGTTCATTTCCCAAAGCGGCGAGACGGCGGACACCCTAGCGGCATTGCGCCATTGCAAGCAGGCGGGCCAGACCATCGGCGTTGTCGTAAATGTGCCGACCAGTACCATGGCGCGCGAGGCCGATCTGCTTCTCCCCACCCATGCCGGGCCGGAAATTGGCGTCGCCTCCACGAAGGCATTTACCTGCCAATTGGCTGTACTTGCTGCGCTTGCGGCGCGTATGGCGGTAGTGAAAGGTCGAATGGATCGTGAGGAAGAAACGCGAGTAGTTCAGCATCTGCTCGAAGTGCCGGCTTCGCTGAATGCTGCGCTCGATCATGACGCCGACATTGCAGCCATGGCCCATCTGATCGCACCAGCGCGTGACGTGCTGTACCTGGGCCGCGGGCAGGACTATCCGTTAGCCCTGGAGGGCGCATTAAAACTGAAAGAAATCAGCTATATACATGCCGAAGGTTACGCTTCAGGTGAAATGAAGCATGGGCCAATCGCATTGATTGATGAGGACGTGCCCGTCATCGTGATTGCGCCTTCAGGTCCCTTGTTCGAGAAGACCGTTTCGAACATGGAAGAGGTGCGCGCGCGCGGCGGAAAGATTGTTCTTATATCGGATGCTGAAGGTCTTGAAGCGGCTGGCGAGGGTTGTCTTGCAACGATTGAAATGCCGAATGTTCATCCGCTGATTGCGCCTATGGTGTATGCAGTGCCGGTTCAATTGCTCGCTTATCACGTTGCCTGCGTGAAGGGGACAGACGTCGATCAACCCCGGAATCTTGCGAAATCGGTGACTGTCGAGTGAGTTGGTTCATCGGCCTGCCAGCAGTTGCCTGCAAGAATCACTAATTCAGTAATGTTTACGGCGACATAACCTTTCGCGGTTAATCGCGGGTGTGTGAGTGAACACGAATCCGCCTTTGCCGACGAACCAATGGGCTTGTCGACTGCCGCTGTGCTGGGTCTTGATGACGCGGCTGGCGAGCAATGGGCTCACCTGCGCGGCATGCAGTATTCGACGATGGCGCAGGTCACAAAATACCGCATGATCATGCATCTCATTCTCGCCGTATTGACTGCGGCGATATTGCGAGAACATGTTGCTGTATGGTGGCTCGTTCCTTGGGCAGCGGCCTTGGGGTTCGTCCATTTGCGCGGAATGAAGTTCGACAATAGTCTGGCAGACACCCATAGGCGTAGGGTAACAAAGGAAGAGTTTCGTCAACAGTTGGTTACGCCCGCGCTATCCGGTGTTCTGTGGGCGATTGCTCTTCTATTCTTCGCTCCGCAAGCTGGTGGCGTGGAGATGGCGGTAGTCTGGACGATCGTTGCGGTACTGATAACGGGCTCAACGCTTTTTTATACCGCGGCGCCTCTCGGCATTCTGGTTTTCGCGAGCATTGTCGGTGCGGCAGGACTGATTAGCCTGATATTCCACGATCTGTACTCAATGGCGGCTGCAGCGTTCACTTTTCTTGCCATTTCGATGATTGGTTCTGTGGAAGCTGGGCGAATGTTTCTGGCGGCGAGGCTAGCTGAGGAAGCTGCTACCGAGAAGGATCAGGTCGTATCGCTCTTGCTGCGAGAATTCGAGGAAAACGAAGCCGACTGGTTGTGGGAAGTTGATCCAACGCGTCGTGTTCGTAGCGCTTCTCCTCGGCTTGCCTACGCGCTTGGTCGCAGTCAGGCAGAAGCTGAAGGGCGACCTTTGCTGGAAATGATCGCGGGGCAAGGATGGGAGAGTGGTCGCTTGCCACCTACGTTGCATGAACTCGCCAACAAGCTAAAGAACCAGCAAAGCTTTTCGAATTTGTTGGTGGAGGTCTCAATCCGAGGCCAGCGCCGCTGGTGGGAGCTATCAGGGACCCCGATTTTGACCGAGAATGGCCGTTTTATCGGGTTTCGCGGAGTGGGTTCTGATGTGACAGCTCAGCGTGAATCCTCTGACAAGATCGCTTACCTTGCACGCTATGACACGCTCACCTCTCTACCCAATCGATTACAGCTTACTGAAGCGCTGGGCGAAGCTTTGCAGTATGCCGACGAATGGAGAACACGCTGCGCGTTCCTTATGATCGATCTTGATCGTTTCAAGTCGATCAACGATTCTCTCGGGCATTTGGTAGGGGACCGCTTATTGGCACAAGTGTCGGCCCGGCTTCAGGGGCTCATGGTTGATGGGCAACTCTGCGGACGTCTGGGCGGAGACGAGTTTGCCGTTGTCATTCGCGACGCGACAGATCACCGCATCATCGAGAAGGTTGCGAGGGTAATCATTGAGAGCCTGTCCGAACCCTACATTGTCGATAATCATACTCTGTACGTCGGAGCCAGCGTCGGATCGGCGATTGGTCCGCGCGATGGACGTTCGGTCGAAGAGTTGATGCGAAATGCCGATCTGGCACTCTACCGGGCAAAGGATGAGGGTGGCAATGACCACTACCCTTACGAACCTAATCTGCACGTTGTTGCCGAAGAACGCCGACAGCTTGAGCTGTCGCTTCGCAAGGCGCTCGACAAGGATGAATTTCAGCTCGCCTTTCAGCCGGTCGTTGACGCAAACCGGGAGCATGCGGTCAGCTTTGAAGCGCTGTTGCGCTGGCAAAGTGAAGAGCATGGATTTGTCAGCCCGGCAAAATTCATTCCTATCGCTGAAGACACTCGCTTGATCATTCCGATTGGAAGCTGGGTGCTGCGGCAGGCTTGTCTGGAAGCGTGTAAGTGGCCCGATTATATCAAGATTAACGTCAACGTTTCACCTGAACAGTTGTTGGACCCTGGATTCACAGACGAAGTCGTGCGCATTCTGTCCGAAACCGGACTGCGTCCCCAACGGCTTGAGATCGAAGTGACTGAAAGCATTTTTGTACGCGATGCCAGCGTAGCTCGAAGCGCGCTTGAACAGGTGATGGCGCTGGGCTGCAGTGTCGCGCTGGACGACTTCGGGACGGGCTATTCCTCGCTCGGCTACATTCGCAAACTGCGCTTCTCCACGATCAAGATTGACCGTACCTTTGTGAAGGGTGCGGCGCAGGAGAGCGCTGAAAGCCTCGCGATTATCCGCGCGGTTGTAGCAATGGCGCAAAGCCTGGAAATGACAACAACGGCAGAGGGCGTTGAAACAAGCGAAGAAGCCAAGCTCATACGTGAACTGGGCTGTGACAAGATTCAGGGGTATTATTTCGGACGCCCCATGTCGGCAGCCGATGCAGAAAAGATCGTGCAGTTAACCGAGATGAAGAAGCGTCTGTCCTGAGCGCTTAACGATGTCTATTATCTAGTCACTGACCAGACTTCCAACCACGCTTTCGAATAACTGCAGACCATCGCTGCTGCCTAGCACGTCTTCGATCGCCCTTTCTGGATGCGGCATCATGCCCAGGACATTTCCCTGCGCATTCAGGATACCTGCAATGTCGCGGCGTGAGCCGTTGCAAGGTTCAGCATAGCGGAATGCCACCCGGCCTTCACCCTCGATCCGGTCAAGCGTAGCATCATCAGCAAAGAAATTGCCGTCATGGTGAGCGACAGGGATCCGAACAGTTTGACCTGCTTCATAGGCGCTGGTGAAAAGTGACTGGTTGTTCTCAACCGTCAACGAGACTGTCCGGCAAATAAAGTTCTGGCTGGCATTGCGCATCAATGCACCGGGCAGCAGGCCGCTTTCAGTCAGGACCTGAAAACCGTTGCATACACCGAGCACAGGCACGCCGGCCTCAGCAGCCTTCACCACCGCCCGCATTATCGGACTGCGCGCAGCCATTGCGCCTGAGCGAAGATAATCGCCATATGAGAACCCGCCGGGTAGTGCGATGAAGTCTAGCTTATCAGGCAGGAGGTCGTCCCCGTGCCAGACCCGCAATGGAGCCGCACCGACAACCTTCTCTATCGCAACGGCCATGTCGCGGTCGCAATTTGATCCAGGAAATGTGATAACTGCGGCGCGAAAAGCCATCAGGCTGGCTCCGCCTTTTCGAATTTTTCGACCGTGTAATCCTCGATCACCATATTCGCGAGCAACTTTTGGCACATATCGTCAATGGTATCGTCACTGGTGTCGTCTGCGACGTCCATTTCAACAACCCGTCCGATTCGAACGTCCTCGACATCGTCAAAGCCCAGTCCTTCTAACGCGTGGTGCACGGCGCGGCCCTGAGGGTCGAGAACACCGGGCTTCAGGCGAACCAGAATACGGACTTTCATGAACAGCTCCTCGCAGTGTATCTGGCGCAAAAACGCAGTCGCGCCGCTCTCGACGCCCTATACCGTGATCCTCTCGTGTTGCAATTGCCCTTGGAGCGGTTGCCCACCATGTAAGGCGATTACTCCCGGCCTTGGGTCTCCGTTGCAAAACTCTCCGGGATCACCTGCATTATGACGGCGGATTCTGTGTCGAGATATTGCTTTGCCGCAGCTTCAATGTCCTCTGCTGTAATACCTTCAAGCAACTCAGGCGCATCGAAATAACGGTCGAGTCGTTCAGCTTCACTTTGCGCATTATCGACCAGGCTCATCCAGCCTCCCAAATTCTTGAGCAGGTTTTCGTAGCGTTCGAGCAGGGGCTGCCGCGCGCGATCAATGAGATCCTGATCCACGCCATCGCGAAGTTCATCGACCATTTCCATTATCGCGTCTCGCGCAGGATCAAGTTGGGTGTAATCGACGGCGACATTTACGCTAAGAATTCCGTAGTTGCGCCATGTACGCGAAGTGCTGCTTCGCGCACTTGGCGAATAGGCCTGGCCAAGCTGTTCGCGCAGAACCTCTTGAAGTCGGATCTGAAGCACGCGAGCGAGCAGGCTAAGCCTCGTTGCTTCGGCGTGATCGCTGTCATCGGTCGTTGGCCAGACAACGCGGATCAGTGCTTGGTCGAGTTCACCCGAGTGAGTAATCACCCTCAAGCTTCGATCTGCAGTAAATGGACGGTAGCGTGCGTTTTCGCGCGACATGAAGTCGGTCTCACGGTTCGGCAAAGCGCCCAATGTCTTGGCGACTGCACTTATCGCGTTGTCCGGGTCAAAATCGCCTACGATCGCAAGCTCGATCGCACCGTTGGCCAGCCTGTCTCCGATATCAGCTTGCAGTTTCTCATACGTGAGCGCGGCATATGCATCCTCGGGCTGGATCGTAAAACGCGGGTCGCGATCTGATAATATTTCACCAATCTTGTTGCCGAGAGCCTGCCCCGGTGTGGCATCCATGCTGGCAAAGAACTGAGCCACACCCCGTCGGTACTGCTCCTCTCCTTCCTTGCGATAACCGGGATCCGTGAGGCTGGCTGCAAGCAACTGCAATTGTAGTTCAAGATCGCGTGGCGTCGTTGTCCCACTCATCTGGAATCCTTCGCTTCCAGAGCCGAAGCTGAAGCGAACGCTGCGCCCGGCCAGAATGCTGACCAATTCGTCTTGTGAATGCGCGCCCAAACCGCCGGCAGGCAAGGAACTCGCTAAAGCCGTCTTGAGCGGATCATCTTCGGTGTTGAGCAAACTCCCCCCGTCCAGACGCAGACGATAGCTCACCCGATCTTCGCTGATATCTGTTTGCTTCAGATTGAGCATGACACCATTGGCAAAACGGATTTTCCGGATGCCCAAGCGCTCTTCAATTGTATCCGATATAATTTCACCCGCATCACCAAAGTCCTGATAGGCGAACTCGGCAGCTTCGGTGAATTCTGGCGCTTCAATTTCTGCAGTTTCAACCTCTGTCCAAGCCGCTTTTAGCGCTTCTGCTCCACCATCGGGTTCGGCGCGCCCTTGAAAGCGGATCAGGGGTTGGGTGAGTTCGGCAATCTCGTCCTTTACTGCAGCGAATGCGGCCCCGGGCGTAATCTGGTCGGCAAAGGATTCGAAACGTTCGAGCGAACTTTGCGGCGTAGAGGGGATATTGTCGCTTTGAACCAGTCCCAGTGCTGCAGACACAAGCGCGCTATTGCTTCGTGTGTTCGCAGCACCCGCAGCGTTCTCAATGCTGGCGCGCAGTCGCGCAACTTGCTCTGCGACCTCGGCCTCGCTGAATCCATATTCTAACGCGGTGCGTACTGCGATCCCTGCTGCGATCAATCCGTTGCGCCACTCGCCGTCAGAGGTGTTCACGGTAAGGGTCGTTGTGCGCGCATCTTCGAACAGTTCGTCCACGCCAAATCGAGCAGCGCGGAAGGGTGCATTCTCGCCGCGTGCCAGCGTTGCCAAACGCCGCCCGATGATCCCGAAACCCACTTGGCGAAGCAAGTTCTGGCGACGGTTCTCCATTGTGTCCCTACGCTCAACCCATGGGGAATAGCGCGACACAGAGATGGTTTCGTTCAGAGCCAGATCAACATAGATATCAATTTCGTCCGTGCGGGTAATATCAACCGGGCCGGTGACAGGATCGCCGGGTTCTTCGTTGGCCTCCCAATCAGCGAACCAATGCTTCACGCGCGCTTCCAGCAACTCGACCGGATAGTCGCCGACGATGACCAGCACTGCATTATTGGGAATATAATTGCGCTCGTAGAAACCGCGAAGGTCCTCTGCGCTCGCATTCTCCAAAACCTCCAGACTGCCAATAGGGACGCGTTCAACAAAGCGGGCATCAGGTGCGGAAAATTCAAACCCGTCTATCGCTGCCTTGTAGGCAAAATTGTTGCGGTCCCGTCGTTCCGCCAGAATGATGCCACGCTCGCGCTCAACCGCCTCTTGTTCTATCAGTAGTTCGCTGGCTGTTTCACGCATCAGCATCAGTGCAGTTTCCAGCAAATCCTCATCGTTGCGCGGTAGGTTGAGCATGTAGAGCGTTCGCTCAAAGCCTGTGCTGGCATTCGTGTCGGCCCCGAATGCCAAACCCTCGCGCTCCAACAATGGGATCATTTCGCCCTCGGGAATGCTGGTCGATCCATTAAATGCCATATGTTCAACAAAGTGCGCTAGGCCGCGTTCGCTATCGGTCTCATCTAGAGAGCCCGCGCCAATGTGCAGCCGGACCAATGCGGTCCCTTCCGGTGTGCCGTTTGATCGCAAGACATAACGCATACCATTGTCCAGCACGCCAAAATGGAATGCAGGATCGACAGGTATATCGCTTTCCTCAAACGCCCATGCAGGCGGGTCTGTCTGGACCTCCTGGGCAAACGAAGTCGCTGGCGAGAAGGTTAGGGCGGCCACAGCCGCAAACATGGCAAACAATCGCATAGCACCTGCTTACCTGCCGTAAGCAGGCTGACAAGTTGATGAATGCGATAGTTGTGGGTGGTTTACTTCTTAGGAGGCGGTGGGGTGCCGCGCAATCGGCTCCGGTGGCTCGACATATCGAACACTTCGCCCGGACCGTTGTCGTCATTCTGAAGCAGGCCCAGACGCCGGGCCACTTCCTGATAAGCTTCGCTTTCGCCCCCCAGATCGCGGCGGAACCGGTCCTTATCAAGCTTTTCATTGGTCTTCATATCCCACAGGCGGCAGCCATCCGGGCTGATCTCGTCTGCCAGAATGACGCGACTGAAATCACCTTCAAAAATTCGACCAAACTCTAGTTTGAAATCAATCAGCCGGATATCGATCGCGGCGAACATACCGCACATGAAGTCATTGATGCGGATAGCCATGCTGGCAATATCCTGCATCTCATCCGGGCCTGCCCAGTTAAAGCAGGCGATATGCTCTTCAGCGATCAGCGGATCGCCCAAAGCATCATCCTTGTAGTAGTATTCTATCAGAGTGTGCGGCAGTGGATCGCCTTCCTCGAGCCCAAGTCGTTTGCAAATCGAGCCTGCTGCTACATTGCGCACCACCACTTCGATTGGGATGATCTCAGCCTGTCGCACAAGTTGTTCGCGCATGTTCAGGCGTCGAATGAAATGTGTTGGGATGCCGATATGCGCAAGGCGGGTGAATACATGCTCGCTGATGCGGTTGTTGATCACGCCCTTACCGTTGATCGTGCCTTTCTTTTCCGCGTTGAATGCGGTTGCATCATCCTTGAAGTACTGGATGATCGTGCCAGGCTCAGGACCTTCGTAAAGGATCTTTGCCTTGCCTTCGTAAATCTGGCGACGACGCGACATGTGCGGGCTCACTCTGCTGCAAAAATACACGCGCCCCGGCAATCAGCGCGAGTGCGCAACGCGGTGGCCGGGCGTTCGTTTTCACATAGGCGCAACGCGCGAAATTGGCAATCAGTGTAAGAGAAACAGGCAGACTCAATTGTCGAGAAGTAGCGCCGGATCAACTGCAACGGGTCGGGTCATGCGTTGCACGCCATCTTCGACTGCGATTATGGTTTCTGTCGAACCGATATGTTTCTGTCCCTAGAGCGTGAACGCCTTGAGAGCCGGGATCAGGGTCAGCCCCGCCTCGGTTAAGCTGTATTCGTAGCGAACCGGGGTCACCCAAGACCCAATTCCGCTCGATACGTGACCTAGGATAGTCGGCTCTTACCCCAAATCGGCCTTGCTGGTCACTATCAAGCCTGATTGAAGAAAATCTGGCGCTATCTGGAAAATGGTGCCTCGGGGCGGGATCGAACCACCGACACTACGATTTTCAGTCGTATGCTCTACCAACTGAGCTACCGAGGCATCGCAATCGCGAGAGCGCTTTATCGCGCCAGCGAGCGAGTGAGAGCGCGCCTATGGCGAAGGTGCGCGATCTTGGCAAGGGGGAAATGCCGGAATTTACCAGAGGAGGGGTTCAGTCACGCTCCTCGCGGATAATTTCACTTGCGATTTCCTCTGGGGTGGCAGGACGACCGGGCACAGCATAGCCATCACCAAACCACCTGGCCAAATCGCGATCCTTGCAGTGGCTTGAGCAAAAAGGCGCGAAATCCTCGTGCCGCGGCTTCTTACAGATGGGGCAGGGCCTAGAGGTTTTACTCATCGTGTAATGATCTGGGCTTGTGGGGCTTCGAGTGCAAGGGCAGGGTTGACCGCAATCTCGACTTGTCGACCACTGCGCCGCGAGAGTTCCTCGATCCATTCCGGTTTCAGCTTTGCTTTGAGTGCGGGGCGGACCGTTAGCAGCAGCACGTTGCCGGTACCCGTGGCGAGCTCTCCCAATCGCAATGCCATTCGCGTGCATATGCCAACGCGTGAGGTGGCAAAGCGATGAAGCAGTGAAGGCCCCTCAAGCCGCGCGACGATCTGTACAAATCCAAATCCGTTCATTGCGGTGCGTTCGTGCGGCCAATGGTCGAGCGCTTTAGCCAGAGCGATATCGACTGCCTTGCGATCTGATTTTGCTTCGACTGAGGGAAAATCGATCCCGATATTCCCGCCAAGATCGAAGAGAGGCAACCAGCGCGCAATGGCAGACACTGCTGCGAGAGCCAATTCGCGCGGCGAGCCTTCTCCATCGACATCGATCAGGGTCATCGCTGGAGTCACGCTGAACAGAAGTGAGCCGCCATCGAATGCCACTTCACCTGATGATGCGGCGTGCCAGATATCTTCCCAGCGGTCGTCAAGAAACTGGCCAGCCGGAAGCTGCCTCATCTGTTCAACACCCATCATGGGATAGCTGAACCCCTCAATGTCTCCCGGCTTCGCACCGCGCGAACGCGCCTCTTCGACGGCATGGGTGTCTTGGTATCTGCCCAACGCAAGTTTCAGTCTGCCGCGTTCCGCAATTGGCGCCCGCTTGATCTTTACATGGATTTTTGCCCCTTCGTTCACGTCTTGAGGCAGATTGTCGAGAAGCACTTCAGTGCCAGCGTCCGTTCGCGCAACGCCGCGGTTCGATCCGGCATGCTTGGATGTCAGTTTGGCGTCAATTACGCGTCCGGGATTGAGCGATCCGGGCCAATGCAGTTTCGCACCAAGAACTCGTTCCCCGTCAATCAGCATGGCTCGATGCTCACCTATGCCGTGTTCGACCACCCACTCAGGCAATTTCGAACCCCGCAGATTTGAGCAGAGCGCGCGTTTCGAAGAGCGGCAGTCCGACGACACCCGAATGGCTGCCTTGAATCCACGCGATCAGGCCTTCAGCTGCGCCTTGAATGGCATAGCCCCCTGCTTTGTCTTCCCATTCGCCGCTGGCTAGATATGAGTTCACCTCGTCTTCGCTCAGTCGCTTGAAACGAACAATGGTTTCGCTGAGTCTCTCGCGCAAGGTGCCATCGGGTGACTTGAGTGCGATCGCAGAGAGAACACGGTGTCTGCGGCCAGAAAGAAGGGCAAGGCATTGCCGCGCTGTCGCTTCATCCTCCGCCTTAGGCAGTATCCTTCTACCGGCTGCAACTACAGTGTCGCCTGCCAAGACATGCCCATCAGCGCTTAGCGCCGAGGCTTTCTCTCGCGCCATTCGCTGCGCGTAGTCATGCGGAAGTTCCCCTTTATGTGGGGTCTCATCAATATCGGCGGGAGCGACGGCATCAGGTGTCACGCCAAGGCGCGCAATCAACTCGCGGCGTCGCGGGCTAGCTGATGCTAATATGAGAGAGGGCGTGCTCATGTCTGAGCAGCGCGCTTAGGCTGGACCTGGGCCCTGGCCGGGGCCACCGCGACCCGGCATGAAGCGGTAGGTAATCCGTGCCTTGGTGAGATCGTACGGTGTCAATTCGCAGAGCACCTCGTCACCCACCAGCACGCGGATACGGTTTTTACGCATCTTGCCAGCCGTATGGCCGAGAACTTCGTGACCGTTTTCAAGCTCGACCCGGAACATCGCATTGGGCAGCAGTTCGACCACCTTGCCGCGCATTTCGAGGAGTTCTTCTTTGGCCATGTAATTCCTTAGCGTCGTTGTGTTTCACAAAATTTCGCGCGCTTTAGCCTTGCGGGGAGCAAAAGGGAAGCCTCGTGCGTTCTTGGTCCAAAACTCGGTGCATCCCTATTGCGCCACGCTTCGTAACGATTGATGCAAAATGATACATTTCAGCGGCTTGTCAGCCTAGGCCGATTAAGAGAGACGCTTCCGCTATGCCCCCCAAGTTTCTATTCCTAGCTACTTCGTCCCTAAGCATGGGATTTGCCTCTGTCGTGCATGCGCAGGAGGCAAGCGACGCTGCCCAGATTCCAGCTGAAATCCAAGCAGCTACAGTCCCGAGTGACGCCATCGTTGTTCAGGGTGAACGTTTGCGTGGGCAGCTTGATGTCGAACAACCCCCACTACTTGAACTTAACGAGGAAGATATCGCCTCGCTGGGGGCCAATTCGATCGAGGAATTGATTGAGGCGATCGGCCCCCAAACTGGTTCTTCACAAGGACGGGGTGGAGGCCGGCCTGTCTTCCTTGTCAATGGGATCAGAATCGGCAGTTTCCGTGAATTGCGCAGTTACCCGCCGGAATCGGTCGCCAAGGTTGAGGTTATGCCCGAGGAGGTTGCCCAGCGTTTCGGATTTCCGCCTGATCGCCGCGTGGTCAACATCATCCTGAAGGACAATTTCTCGAGCCGCGAAGTGGAGCTGGAATTCGAAGCACCGGATCGCGGAGGATACTGGCGCAACGAGCAGGAATTCACTTTGCTGACCATCAACGATGGGGCACGGATAAATTTCAGCCTTGAAGCAAATGACCGAACCCAGCTGACGGAAGCGGAACGCGGCATCATACAGACTCAGGGTTCGGTCTCGGGCGTGGAAGGGGATCCTGATCCCGCGAAATTTCGCAGCCTTTTGAGCGATAGTCGCGAGATTGAGGGCTCGGTCAATTGGGCGAAGGCGTTCTTGAACTCCGGCGCGTCGGTTGGTTTGAATCTGACGTATAATCGCTTTGACGCGACGAGCTTTTCGGGCCTTGATAGCGTCACATTGACTACGCCGGATGGCTCCAGCGTCGTGCGCACTTTTGGCGAGGACAATCCGCTGGAGACTCGCAGTGGTCGAGATACGATATCAGCCGCGGCCAGTTATTCGCGAAGAATTGGCAGTTATCAGATGACTGCGACCGCAGATGCTAGTCTGATCGAAAGCGAGAATGAGATTGATCGCAGGGCTGATACTCAGTCGCTGATCGAGGCGGCCGCGGATGGCTCGCTTGACATCTTTGGTGTGATCCCTCGTCAAGCAGACGCAGGGTTCGACATCTCGCGCAGTCAGACCATTACCTCCGCGAACAAAGTTACCTTGAACGGAAGTCCGCTACTTTTGCCGGGTGGTGAAGTGTCCACCACTTTCGACCTTGGTCTCAACTGGCAAAACATACGTAGCGAGGACACCCGCACCACCACTGACACGGACTTGTCGCGGCGACAGCTTGAAGGTGGTTTCAATATTGTGGTGCCGCTAACCAGCAAGCGTGAAGGTTTCTTGGATGCGCTAGGCAGTTTTACCCTCAATGGCAGTGTCGGCTTTGAAGATCTCTCCGATTTTGGCGCGTTGATGGATTGGACAGCAGGTCTCAACTGGGCCCCGACAAGCCGCCTCAACCTGCAAGCGACCTATATCTGGCGCGAGGCTGCACCAGGGCTAAATAGTCTGGGCGCAGCAAACTTCACTACATTCAATGTCCCGGTATTTGACCTGGTCAACGGTGAAACGGTGTTGGCGAGTGTTACAACCGGCGGAAACCCCGATCTCCTTGCAGAGACTCAGCGTGACTGGCGCTTCAGCGCGAATTGGCAGATCCCGTTTTGGGATAACACCACCTTTTTTGGCGAGTATATTCGCAACCGCTCGAGCGATGTAACCCGCGGCTTCCCAGCATTGACGGCAGAAATCGAGGCAGCTTTTCCGGACCGCATCGTGCGCGATGCGGGTGGCACATTGTTGTCGATTGATCGTCGCCCGGTGACCTTTGACAGTACACGAAGCGAAAGGCTGGTCTTTGGCTTGTTCACCCGAGGCTCGTGGGGGGCGGCTGCGCCGTCCGGTCGTGGTGAGGGGCGCGGATCGCGACCAGAAGCAGGGGGCGGAAGGCCGGGAGGTCCACCGCCGGGCGCGGCGCGGGGTGGCCCGCCCACCCCGGAGCAGCGCGAGCGATTTATGGCTTTCCGCAAGAGATTGTGCGCTGAGGATGGAATGGCCTTTCTCGAGCAGATCGCAGAGGCGATCGAGCGGGGAGATGATTTGTCCGAACAGTTTCCCGATCTCGACCTCTCACGCGCTCAACGTATGCTGGCGCGCTTTGCGGCAGATGATGGCACGATAGATCGCGATCAGCTAAGCCAGTGGCGAGAACGACTTTGCAGCATGGACCCTGAGCAAATGCGCGGTGGGCCGTCGGACGGAGACAGATCTAGTCAGCGACCAATACCCAACCCGATATCAGGCGGTTTTGGGCGCGACGGGCGCGGGCGCTATTTCGCTAGCCTCACGCACACATATGAACTGGAAAACGAAGTCCTGATCGCAGAAGGCGGTCCACTACTCGACCTGCTTGATGGAGACACTGAGGGAGACTTTGGTCAGCCACGGCACACAACGCGGTTAGAGACCGGTTTCTTCCGCGATGGGATGGGTATCCGTACCTCCGCGCGATACACAGGCAGCGCGCGGG
This sequence comes from Altererythrobacter ishigakiensis, assembly GCF_001663155.1. NCBI lineage: Bacteria > Pseudomonadati > Pseudomonadota > Alphaproteobacteria > Sphingomonadales > Erythrobacteraceae > Altererythrobacter > Altererythrobacter ishigakiensis. The sequence continues at coordinate 2,178,480 of NZ_CP015963.1, read as the reverse complement.
TCAACGGCAATGTGGTAACCGGCACCAGCCCGCTGTTCTTCGATGACATTGCGACTTTCGATCTGCGGGTTTTCGCGAATCTGGGTACACTTACCAAGGCCGAAAGTGGTTGGCGCAAGGGGCTCGTCGTAACTGTAGTGGCGAACAATGTATTCGACGCGCAGCGTCGGGTAGTCGATCAGAATGGTGATACTCCGCTACGCTATCAGCCTTTGCTGATCGATCCAAACGGGCGTTATCTCGGGATCGATCTGCGCAAGACCTTCTAGAAGCTTGTCGACGAGCCGGGATGCTTAGTTGAATCCTGTATGCGGAAACATCCATTGTTGAGCCAATGAGGGTTCAAACGGAACCCAGTCGCCTTCTGGTTGAGCGAGCCGGTCAGCAATCGCGATCATGACCGAAGGATTCACGCCAAGCCCCAGATGGCTGGCGTAGACTTCGATATTCTCGCTTGGTGTGCGGGTGGGCTTTTGAACTGAGCCGCGCCAATGCACGACCCCGTCCGTCTTGGTTAGGATCGACGTAGTAGGCACCGGAGGCGCTTCGTCCAAACCCTGAAAACGGCCATCGCGCAACGGCTCTGGCTCGCGGCCATTGAGGAGTTCGAACAGTCGGCGAGCATTGGTATGGCCTCGATCGTCCGAGATCGGGCTACCCAAGCTGATCACCAGCCGCACGCGATCAGGATGCAGCTTTGCAAGTTCTCGGGCCAGCACGCCGCCGAGACTCCAGCCAACCAATGATACCTTTTGTCCGCTATCGTCATTCAGCCGCTGCAACTGCGCTTCGAGCCGTTCGATCAACGCATTATCGACACGGACGTTTCGCCCGCTATCCCAGCCATGCGCATCGTATCCCAAATCTTGCAGAAGCCGACGCATCGGCGCGGTCGAATTATTCGTTGCCATAAATCCGGGCAGCACTTTGACAGTGTGCCCGTCGCCCTTGGGCAACTGGCTCAGAAACGGTCTGGTCAGGTAGAAAGCGCCGAGCTCGAACATGGCTCGACCTTCAGCCAGCGCCCAGAAGCGGCTGGGTGGCCGTGCAATATGGTCAAGCTCTTCCTCTACGGCAGCCAAAGTGGCCATACTTGCGTCCTTCCTGCTTTTTTCTTGCGACCCATTGGGCCTATTTTTTGGTCTTGCCAGCGGCGCCATTACGCTTCGCTGAAGTTTTCTTGGTCGTTTGCGTGCGTTTTGCGCTGGTGGCCCCAGTCTTGGTTGGCGCAGCGATCTTGGCTGCCACTTTTCTCGACGCGGGTTTTTTAGGCGCCACTTTCTTCTTTGAAGGAGTTTTCCGCTTGGCGCTGGTTGCGCCCGATTTCGCGGGAGCCGCTTTTCTGGCCACCGGCTTTGCCGCCTGCGCCTTTGCTGCTGCGAGCATATCATCAAAGCTGTCTTGCAGACACTGCGAATAGAATTCCGGATCAGGCATGATGTCGCGGCAAGCCGTGAAGCTGATATAGGCTTCATCGACATAGCTCTGCACCACATGCGCCAGCCCCAGACCGTCGGTAAGACAGATCAGAGACAGCGCCATGCTCTCCATCCGTGCCCCAGCAGAATAGATGTGAACCGGCGGGCCCGGTACATTTGTAACGACCGTGTTGAATGGCATGACGCGGTGGGCCAAGCTCACACGGCTGAACAATTGCGCACCCAAAGCCATATAGAGCAGCGGGTTGACCTTGCTGACCTCAGTCATGGTTCGCGCACCCAGTGCGTTGGTCAGGGCTTTGGAATTGCTGGTCTGACCGAATACATACTCAAGTCGCTTTTTAGGGTCGGATATATGCGAGCCTAGCGGCGCGATCATGGCGGCGACCTGATTGCCCATATCGCCTTTCTCGTCAGAGGATCGCACGGAAATGGGTGCCATCGCCGTCAAGGTTGATTTGGGCAGATCGTCCTTGGCTGTCAGGTATTTGTTGAGCGCGCCACCTACAATGGCGAGCGCGACGTCGTTGACCTTGGCATCTGGCAAGAGCGCACGGATTGCCTTCATATCGGCGAGAGGAAATGTACGGCCTTCGACTACACGATGCGGCGAAATCGTGCGGTTAAAGCGCGTTCGTGGCGCAACCATGTCGGTCGAAAGCTTGAACTCGCGCGTTACCAGGCCTTTCACCGCGCTTGCTATCCCTGGGACCGCTTGGGCAGCAACCTGGGCTTGCTTAAGCGGATTGAGGATTGCGTTGACATAGCTCTTGCCGAGCAATTCAACAGCGCCAGGAATTTTCTCGGGCTTCCAGTCATCGGGCTGGTTTGGTGGAGCAGTGCTGGGTGAGACGGTGTGTGTCGCTTCCATCAGGTCAATCCCGCTCATCCCATCGATTGCTGCGTGGTGTACCTTGGTCACGAACGCAAAACAGCCCTTGGGAAACCCGCGCACATTGTCGAGGCCTTCGACCACTGTGAATTCCCACGGCGGGCGCGACAGATCGAGCGGGCGTGCGTGGATCCGTGCGGCCTGAATACAAAGCTGCCGCCAGTCGCCCGGCTTTGGCAGGGCAACATGGCGGACATGGTATTCCAGATCGAAGTTCGGGTCCTCAACCCAATAGGGAAAGTCCAGATCGAACGGTACGCGCACCAGTCGCTGCCGCATCGTCGTGGAAAGTCGTAAGCGATTTTCGATGAATTCAAGGATATCCTTGAAGCGTACAAAGCCTCCCGGCGCCGTCTCCGGATTGTAGATCAGCACACTGCCGATATGCATCGGCGAATTCGGCGATTCCATCGCGACGAACGATGAATCCATGCCCTGCAATTGCCGCAAGGGTTCTCTCCTGTTTCGGCGCTTTACGAGCCGTTATGCTGCAGACGCTAACAGAAGCTGGGTTCTGGTCAACTTGCCGCCCGCGTCAGAGGGTTCCGCAGGGTAAGCCTAGAGTAGAATAGAGCCGCTAAATTGCTTCGCCTGCGGCGGCGGCGCTCGCCCATGCCCATTGGAAATTATATCCGCCCAGCCATCCAGTAACGTCCACTGCCTCGCCAATCACGTATAGACCAGGAATCTTCTTAGATTCCATCGTCTTAGAGGATAGCTCAGCGGTTGAGATGCCGCCAATCGTAACCTCTGCCTTGGCGAATCCTTCGCTGCCATTGGGTTGGAATATCCATCGCGCCAACCGCTGTTCTACCTCGCGCAATCTGGTATCGGGCGCATTGCCGAGCTCGGTTGAAAGGGCGATTTTTTCCGCAAGAATGTCTGCCAACCGATCCGCGAGATGTTCCCGAAGCACCGATTTGAGCGTGGCGCGCGGACTCTTCTGCTTTGCGTCGATCAGCCAGCCATCCGGTTGATCTGGCAGGAAATTGATCGCTACCGGATCGCCGTGCTTCCAGTAGGAACTGACTTGCAAGATGGCGGGGCCTGAAAGTCCACGGTGAGTGAACAGTGCCGCTTCGGCGAAGCTCACCTTGTTGGCGGTCGCGACTACGGGCGCGGAAACGCCGGAGATCTCTCGAAACAGCACCTGCTCGCCGCCCAGAGTCAATGGGACGAGAGCAGGGCGCGGTTCAACTACCTTGAGACCGAATTGACGGGCAAGGTCATAGGCAAATCCTGTGGCCCCCATTTTGGGGATCGAAGGCCCACCTGTCGCGATGACGAGCGCTGGACTAGTGAATGTGCCGTTCTGCGTGGCAACGCTGAAGACTCCGTCCGCGTACGTGACCTCTTCGATCTCTTCCCCGCAACGCACATCAACATCGCCCCCTGCATCCTTCGCACGTTCGCATTCTGACAACAGCATATCGACGATCTGCTGGGCGGACCTATCGCAGAAAAGTTGGCCCAACGTCTTTTCGTGAGATGCGATGCCATAGCTGTCGACCAGTTCGATGAAATCCTGCGGCGTGTACCGGGCAAGCGCGCTCTTGGCGAAATGTGGATTGGCGCTGATGTAGTTGGCCGGGCCAGCATTCACATTAGTGAAATTACACCGACCGCCACCCGAGATGAGGATTTTCTTTCCTACTTTGCTGGCACGCTCAAGCACGAGAATTTGCTTGCCGCGCTGGCCCGCGCGCGCAGCGCAGAACAGACCGGCTGCCCCGCCGCCCAGGATAATTGCGTCGACGTTCTTAACCATTGATCACTCCGCTTCAGGGGAAGCGTCTGAGCCGCGTCGTGCAATCAGGAACAGCACCGTTCCGACGATGAACACTCCCCCGAAGGTCAACCATGACTGTGCACTGGCATTGGACGCGATCCATACGCAGGATGCCAGTGAGAGGAGCGCAAAAAGCAGGTGCAGCCAGTTCATCCCGCCTTCGCGCTGTTCGATCACCGGCAACGCGCCAGCGCTGATCACATAGGTAAGCAGGCGAGTCAGAGTGCTGGCTGCCGCGAGGGCAGCAAACCCTCCAGTCAAGCTGAACAGCGCCCCACCGAACCCGTAAAACATGATTGAATTGTGCGGTGTAAGGAAGCGCGGGTGGATGCGCTCGAACCATGTTGGCAGCATGCCTTGTTCGGCCATGCCATAGGCAAGCCTGGGTACAACAACCATGCCGGCAAAAGTGTTTGCCATGATGGAAAAGCTAGCCGCGAGCACAATCATGATCGCCCCGATTTCGCCAAATACAATATCGGCGGCGCCCGCCAATGCATTGGAATTGCCGGTAGGCTCTGTGACGATGGCCATGTACGCCCAGATAACGCCGATGTATGCCAGCGTAACGCCGGTGAGAGTGATCATAATTACCCGCGGTAGATCGCGTTTGGGATTGCGCATTTCACCTGCCGGAACGACTACACCCTCGAAACCGATGAAGGCATAAAAGGTCAGCAAAATGATCGTTTCGGCCTCAGTAAATTCAGGCAGAACGATCGCAGGCGCGTTATAATTTCCGATCACTGCGGCGATGACGAGAACGCCCAAAGGCGCCAGCTTAAGCACTGTTAGCCAGCCCAACGCATTCACAGAGCTGCGCATTCCCAGAATGTTATAGAGAGTGGTGAGTACTAGGATCACGAATACCGTCAGCGACGCAATCCATGTCGTTTGAAGTGCGGGAAACAAGGCCCCCAGATAGCCAACCATGACATGGGTGTTGGCTCCCAAGGCCACTATGCCCGATGCAAAGCGGCCCCAACCGGCCTGAAAGCCGGCGTAACTGCCAAAAGCAGTCTTGCCATAAAGTACCGGCCCGCCTGTCTTGTCGAATCGCGTAGCCAGCCATGCGAATACAAAGCATGTCGGCAGGATCAGGATCGCACCGATCACAATCATCACAGGGGCAAAGCTGCCAACTGCAGCGACCAGAACTGCCGGTAGAGCGAAAATACCCGCCCCGATCATGCCGTTAATCTGGAACAGTGACGTTCCGACTGCTCCGACAGTGCGTGGCGGCTTGACCTGTGTGCTCATGGTATTCCCCTTTGCGCCTTGCTGGAGCGAAACTTCACGGCATGCAAGCGATTGAGATTGTTTGTGCCCCAGCCTATCTCTCACCCAATGTCACGCGCCAAAGCAGGATCACAGAACGACCCAAGAGGGGCAGAGCGTTTCAATGAGGAGCGCGCGACCTATACGGTTGCCTCAGCGCAGCCCGATCTAGAGGCGGGTGTGGCGGCCATCCGCGAGACGGTTAAGACTTTGAAACCTTTGCCAGGCGTATATCGCATGCTCGATGCACGCGGCGATGTGCTGTATGTCGGCAAAGCGCGTGCGCTGAAAAACAGAGTGGCGAACTATACGCAGGTGCAAGGACTGACCAACCGGCTTCAGCGCATGGTTAGCCAGTGCCGATCCATGGAAATCGTCACCACCAATTCGGAGGCGGAGGCGCTGCTGCTTGAAGCGCAGCTGGTCAAACGCTTCCGCCCTCCGTTCAATGTCCACTTGCGGGACGACAAGAGCTTTCCCTTTATCCTGCTTCGCGAGGGGCATGATTTCCCGCGTATCATGAAGCATCGCGGCGCCCGCAAATCGAAGGGCAATTACTATGGCCCCTTCGCCAGCGCTGGCAGCGTCAACACCACAATCAACGCGCTGCAGAAATTGTTCTTGCTGAGAAGTTGTACCGATAGCTTCTTTAGCCGCCGCGACCGGCCTTGCCTGCTTTACCAGATCAAGCGCTGCAGCGCGCCGTGCGTGGGTCGGATCAATGAAGAGGACTACGCCGATCTGACAAAGCAGGCCAAGGATTTCCTGTCGGGCAAATCCTCCGCAGTGCAGGCCGATCTTGAAAAGCAAATGGCCGAGGCTGCTGAAGCGCTCGACTTCGAAACTGCGGCAATCCTGCGTGACCGACTGCGGGCAGCCACCTTCATTCAGGGCTCGCAAGCCATCAATGCGCAGGGCGTAGGCGATGCAGACGTGTTTGCGCTGGCGGCCAAGGGCGGGCAGGTTGGTATTCAAGCGTTTTTCATCCGCGGCGGACAAAACTGGGGGCACCGTGCTTTCTTCCCGTCGCGAACAAAGGATGTGGATGAAGATCAGGTGCTGTCGAATGTGCTGCTTCAGTTCTACGAAGAGGTTCCTCCACCGCCGACAGTGCTCGTCGATCGACAGCTGCCTGAATGCGAGCTGGTTGAAGCTGCGCTGTCCGAACTCGCCGGCAAAAAGGTCAGCGTTTCGGTCCCGCAGCGCGGCGAACGGCGCAAACTGATGGAGCAAGCGACCCGCAATGCCGGCGAAGCCCTTGACCGGCGGCTGGCCGAACGCGGCACCAAGGCCAGGACGTTGCGCGAGATGGCCGAGTTCCTCGAGCTCGATGGTGTGCCCGAGCGGATCGAGATCTACGACAACAGCCATATCCAGGGCGCAAAGGCGGTCGGGGCAATGGTGGTCGCTGGGCCTGATGGCTTCCTCAAGAACCAGTACCGCAAGTTCAACATCCGCGAGGCGCAAAGCAATGACGATTTCGGCATGATGCGCGAAGTGATGCGGCGGCGGTTCGAGCGCGCGCTGAAGGATGATCCCGATCGCGAGACTTCGGGTGACAAGGCGGTGTGGCCTGATCTCGTCCTGATCGATGGCGGCAAGGGGCAGATGTCCTCTGTGCGCGATACGCTGGAGGAGTTGGGGATCGAGGATGTGCCGCTGATCGCGATTGCCAAGGGGCCGCATCACGGGCGCGAGGGGCGCGAGGTGTTTCATTTCCCCGACGGGCGCGAGAAGATGCTTCCCACCAATTCGCCGGTGTTGTTTCATCTGCAGAACCTGCGCGATGAAGTGCACCGCTATGTCATTGGCGCGCACCGGGCAAAGCGCAGCCGCGCGATTACTGCTTCACCGCTGGACGAGATTCCGGGTATCGGCCCGGCGAGGAAACGCGCGCTGCTGCTGCATTTCGGCACGGCGAGCAAGGTCCGCGCGGCGGCGCTGGAAGACTTGCAGCGCGCACCGGGAGTTAGTGACGCGGTAGCGCGGAAGATCTACGATTTCTATCATGCGGGTGGGTGATACGTGTAAATGTCCGCTAACGACCCAATTGCGGACGTTGGCTAACTTCGCAGGCTTATTCTCTTTGCCAGTGCGCTGGGCAATTCGGCGCGACGGAAAAGTCAGGGATTCAGCAAGTGGTTCAAGTGTTCTTGCAGCTCAACAAGCAGGGTCTCTCGCATCCTGTTTGAATTAAGGACATTCCCGTTGCGGGCCATATTGTCGAATAGATCGTTCAGGAACGGCTGGTTTGACCGCATTCCCTTGCTGTCGCAACGTCGGTTCCATTGGTATGCATCAGCACTCAGCAACTCAAACCGGCTCAGCGGTTCATCTTCATCGCCTCTTGCAATCAAGTCGATGGTGATAAGATCGGGGTAGAGGCTATGAAGTCGGAATAACTCGTTCGTCCGCTCTTCGTGGTTTCCGCGCTCTCGGTCACGAAACATTATGTATCTGCGCAATTCTTGCTTCAGATCGGCGTTCTGCAACCGATCAAAGCGGCCGGTTGCAAGCAACTCCTCAAGGATGGGCAGTTCGTCCGACGGCTTGCGATAAACGTGCGAAGCAACGATAGCTAGGCACTCGCCCGGCGTAAGGGGGCGCTCAGGTTCGGCCGAAAAAAGGACTGGCTGCGCACTCACAAGCCTGTCAGCCTGCAATTGCAATTCCTTACCTTCGGCACGCACCGTATTCAGGAGGTTTTCAGTTTCATCTTGCAAGCGCACAAGGATGGCTCGTTCGTCGTCACGCTGCAGCCGTTCCTCATTCCAGTTCGCAACCTGAATGCCGAGGAAAACACCGAAGACAACGATGAAGAATTCAACTGCGACCGTAAACCAGTCTTGATCGCGAAGGTTATGGCCGAGCCGGCGCAGCAATAACTTAGCTTTTGGTTTTTGCGTCATATGCCGCTTATGTCTCAGCTAAATCGTCACGTATAGGCATTAGTGTGCTTCGAGGAGACGTCCGCTTTCCACCCCACATTCGGACGTTAAGCGGCTAGTCGCAACTAACCGCTCACCGCTTTGTCACTCCGCCACCAACCGGTGAGCGAAAGCGGGCGCGCCGCCGAAGTTCCCGCCAGAACCAGCAGCCCCGCCAGAATGCCAAGATTCTTGAAGAAATTCTGCCCTTCGTGCTGCGCGACGTGCTCGCCCATGGTCCAGAAGTCATGCAGCATGAAATTGACCAGCAGGATGTAAATCACAAACCCATAGGCAACGAGGCGAACATGCCTTCCGGCGATCAGCGCGAGCCCGCCTGCAATATTCACGAAGGTTGCAAACCACATCAGCGGAACGGTGAAGGGAATAGCGTGGCTTTCCATATAAGCGAGGGTCTCTTCCGGCCCCGCGGCCTTCATCAAGCCGGGTATCAGGAAATAGAGGCCGAGCAGGACTCTCCCGGCAGTTAAACTCAATTGCGCCATTCTTTTGTCTCCTGAGGATTAGCCAATCATCGCGCGTTCGACCCAGGTCGAGTGCACCCCGCTCGAAATCTTGTGCGGCAGCGCCAGTCGGCAAATCGGGCCCTTGGTCACGTCGCTCGCATCGAGGATCGCGAGTTCGGACGTGCCGCGGTTCTCGTCGATCAGGAAGGTGACGAGGTAAGCATCATCTTCATGAGACCCACCCTTCTTTGGCACCACCGGCGCTTCGCTCGCATAGACCCCGTCAGGCAGCTCGACCACCTGTTCCTCGCCGGTCTCGGTGTCATGCTTCACAAAGCCGTTGAACAGGAACCAGCCGGGTTTGCTGGTCGTGTGCCAGACATAGCGTGATTTGCGCATCGCATAATCAGGATTGATCATGCCAAATTCGACGATCCGGTCAGACAGTCGCTCTTCGCGCGTTTCGCCGGTTGTCAGGTTGAAGCGCCAACGGTGCATGCGGCACTGGAAACTGTGCTCATCGACATAGGCCATCATATGCGCATAGCGGCCATATTCCTGCAGCGGCTGCGGCATAGGGCAGGACTGGTGATAGCCTTCCAGAACGATTTCGTCGTCGCCATTCTCGTTCTTGGTCTCGTAAGCATTCGTCCAGTGCAGCACATAGGTCGGCTCGGCTTTGAACCAACGAATATCCTCTGGCTGACCGTGGCGCGGGATCAGCGCGAAGCGCGTGGGCAGCCCGTCGTGCATGCGCGCGGCGTGGATATCCTTCTTCAGCGCGTCTTCATCCCAGAACAGCGGCATGTCATTGAGAATCGACCAGTTCTTCGTGATCGCCATGTCGTGCGGCAGGCGAGGGCCTGGTAACGGGATCGGGACATAGTGCACCAGCTTGCCCGCGCGATCGACCACCCCATAATGCATATAAGGCGCATGGACCGAGTAGTTGAAGAACATCAGCTCGCCGGTTTCTTCGTCGACCTTTGGGTGAGCAGAGACGCCGTCGAGCGGGCCCCATGGTGCCTTACCCAAATTTTCTAGCGTGATCGGGTCCAGCATCCACGCTTCGCCGCACTGGTAAAAGGTCGCATATGCCACGCCAGCATGAACGATTATGTCCGTGCTACCAGTGTCTTTCAGGCCGCCATGCGCGCCGAATCCGGGCCTCACCGAAGTGCCGGGCGGGTCCATAAGCCCGCCCCAGAGCGATCGGCCCGCTATCTGCTCTTCTTCGAAACAATGCGTGCGCACGAAACGATTGCGATAGCGAACCTTGCCATCGCGGATTTCAACCTGGTGCACCATCGCGTCACCATCGAAGGGGTGATGGCGCCCAAGCGGCTGATGAACGGGGTTTTCCGTGTTGCGCAAATAAATGCCGTCGATGTCCTTGGGTACTTCGCCTTCGATCACTTCGAGCTGGTCGACCGTGACCTCTTCATGCACCGGCGTCCATGCCCCGGACAGATAGGGGTGGTTCGATGGCTCAAGCGTGTATTTCAGCGGCGCTTCGCGGGTGATCTGCATTGGAATCCTCTCTGGCGTGAGAGTAGCGGGTTGGCCCGCACGCGCAAGCGGCAAGGATCGCTGGTAACGGATTTGGAATTTTGACGCAGATCAATGTAGCCTGTCTTCGACATGCTAACATGAATCCATTGATGGTCACCCTGGTGAGATTGAGAAGGAGGTCACCCATGAAATCGATTTTGCTACATATCGGCGATGACGAAGGGCTGGAGGCGCGCATGCAGGTTGCGTTGGACCTTGCTCGTGCGTTTGAGGGGCACATCACATGCCTTCAGGCTGTGACCTACGAAATCTTTGCACCGGGCGATTTCTACGGTTCAGCGATGGCGGCTGCCATGCCTGTGATAAGAGAGAATGCTGAAGCCTTGCGGAAGAAAGTTGAAGCGGATCTCGCGAACGAAGACGTGTCATGGGAATGGGTGTTCCAGTTCGGTATGGCGGAAAGCAGGCTGCTTGAGAAATCCGCGATCAATGATGTGATCGTTCTTGGGCCCAATGACATTGGTGAGACCGGACCACGACCATCGCGGATGGTAGGCGATCTCCTTCTGCATTCGCGAACGCCTGTGTTCGTTGTACCAAACGATCAGAAGAAGCTGGATTATAGCGCTCCGGCGCTGGTCGCATGGAATGGGTCTACAGAGGCATGTGTCGCGCTGAGAGCTGCGGTTCCTCTTCTGGCGAAGGCGAGCAAGGTTTATCTCGCGACTATTACGGAAAAAGATGCCAAGGAGCGTCAGGATCTTCCACCCGTTGATGGTGCTGAATATCTCAGCCGCTATGGGGTTCATGCAGAGATCGTAGAGCTTCCGGCTGGAGATGCCCCGGTTGCGCAGAGCCTGCTCGCAGCAACTGAAGCGCGCGGATGCGGCTACATGGTCATGGGGGCTTACGGCCATTCACGCCTGGCTGAGATGTTGTTGGGCGGGGTAACGCGAAAAGCGCTAACCGATCCGAAGATTCCGATACTGATGGCTCATTGATGGCTTCGGCCTGGGGTACACGTAGCCTGGCTTTAGTGGCTCATGCAAGCTGACGGTTGGATCGCTGATGTTGATCGGTTTGCAAGCCTGCACCCTGACTAAGAGGCGCTCTTCTTCCGCCGGCGGATCATGCCTTCCTGAGCTACACTGGCGACGAGCATGCCAGCGCGGTTGAAGATACGTCCACGGTTGAAGCCGCGCCCGCTTCCGCTCCAAGGGGCGTCGGTGGCATAGAGTAGCCAATCGTCAGCGCGGACTGGGCGGTGGAACCAGATTGCATGATCCAGGCTCGCTCCGGTCAGCTCACCCCGCATCCAGCTTAGTCCGTGCGGTAGCGCGCTGGTGCCAAGCAGGGTAAAGTCACTGGCGTAGGCGATCACCGCGCGGTGCAGAGCCGGATCATCTGGCAGAGGGGCAGCTGCGCGGAACCAGCTGTGTGCGCTGGGATGGCGTGGTTCTGAATTCATCCAGTGCAGCTTATCCGTCGTCCGCATGTCGATCGGGCGCGGGCGTAGCATTAGTTGACGCGCAGTCCCCTCGATCCCTGCTTTGTCGGCATACTCACGGCGCAGCTCCATATCCGGGCGCAAATCCTCCGGCTGCGGAACATCGGGCATCTGATAGTCGTCATGTTCCAAGCCTGGCTCAGGCTTCTGAAAGCTGGCAGTTAGGTTTAGGATCGGGCGGCTAGTGCCGTCTTCCTCCAATTGGCTGGCGACGACTCGGCGGTTCGAGAAGCTGCGTCCGTCGAAATCGGCTGCGACGTCCAATGTGGTGGCTGGACCTTCCTTACCCCCGCGCAGGAAATAGGCATGCATCGAATGCGCCTCTTTACCATCGCCGACAGTGGCTTGAGCGGCCTGCAGCGCCTGCGCGATAACTTGCCCACCAAACATGCGTCCTACGCCGTTCTTCTGCGCTTTTCCGATGAACTGCATGTCCCCTTCAGGCTCTACAGTGAGTAGCTTTACAAGGCCTGCAACCAGGCGTTCGGGAGAGGTTGTATCGGACATCGTTGAAGCCATGCGATGCACTTACGCTTCCGTCAACGTAAGAACGCTCGCTACCCATAGAAAAACCCCGCCCGGATCGCTCCGAGCGGGGTCTCCAGTCCCTCTAGGGGGAACTCGTGTTCTTAGTGAGCGCCAGCCAGCGCGGCGAGCAAAAGCAGCGCCACAATGTTGGTGATCTTGATCATCGGGTTCACGGCTGGACCTGCGGTGTCCTTGTACGGGTCACCCACAGTGTCGCCAGTCACAGCAGCCTTGTGAGCTTCAGAGCCCTTGCCGCCGTGATTGCCGTCTTCGATGTACTTCTTGGCATTGTCCCAAGCGCCGCCGCCTGCTGTCATCGACAGAGCAACGAACAGACCGCCAACGATCACACCGAGGAGCAGAGCGCCTACAGCAGCGAACGCTTCGTTCTGACCTGCGAGCAGGAAGATCACGTAGTATGTCGCAATGGGAGCGAGCACCGGAAGCAGCGACGGGATGATCATTTCCTTGATCGCAGCCTTCGTTACGAGATCAACCGTGCGGGCATAGTTCGGACGGCTCGTGCCTTCCATGATGCCCGGGTCTTTCGCGAACTGGTCACGCACGTCGACAACCACGTCACCCGCAGCGCGGCCAACGGCGGTCATGCCCATCGCACCGAACAGGTAGGGAAGCAGCGCGCCCAGTAGCAGACCAACGATGACATACGGATTCTCGAGGCTGAAGTTGACTTCAGCGTTCGGGAAATACTCGCGAAGGTCAGCGGTGTAAGCTGCGAACAGCACGAGAGCTGCAAGACCAGCAGAACCGATGGCATAACCCTTCGTCACAGCCTTGGTGGTGTTGCCAACAGCGTCAAGCAGGTCAGTTTTCTCACGAACGCTGTCATCCAGCCCAGACATCTCGGCGATACCGCCAGCGTTGTCGGTTACCGGGCCGTAAGCGTCGAGCGCGACAACCATACCTGCCAGCGCGAGCATTGCCGTTGCACCGAACGCGAGGCCGAGCAGACCAGCAAGCTGATATGCACCGATGATCGCCGCGATGATGACGATGGTCGGCAAAGCGGTCGATTCAAGGCTGATTGCCAGACCCTGGATCACGTTAGTGCCGTGGCCAGTTTCCGATGCCTTGGCGATTGACTTCACCGGACGGAAGTTCGTGCCGGTGTAATACTCTGTGATCCAGATGATGATGCCGGTCAGCACAAGGCCGATCAGCGAGCAATAGAACAGGTCACGGCCGGTAAACTCGACCATGCCTAGGCCCGGATTGAGCACTGTGTTCATGTCCATGCCAGCTGTGCCCAGCGCATATGACGTCGCGTACCAGATCAGCGGGATCGCCAGAACGGCGGTCACGATGAAGCCCTTGTACATCGCGCCCATGACATTGGTGCCATTGCCGAGACGAACAAAGTATGTGCCAATGATCGAAGTCACGATGCACGCACCACCGATCAGCAGCGGCAGCGCCATCAGAGGCAGCAACAGATCGCCAATGCCGGTCAGCAGCAGCGCCATCAGAACCATGGTCGCACCAACGGTCACAACATAGGTTTCGAACAAGTCAGCGGCCATGCCGGCACAGTCGCCTACGTTGTCGCCTACGTTGTCAGCGATGGTCGCCGGGTTACGTGGATCGTCTTCAGGAATGCCTGCTTCGACCTTGCCGACCAAGTCAGCGCCCACGTCAGCGGCCTTGGTGAAGATACCGCCGCCCAGACGCGCGAAGATCGAGATCAGCGAAGCGCCGAAAGCCAAGCCAACGAGGCCATCAATGACGGCGCGGCTGTTCGCTTCAAGAGCCATCGGGCCGATTAGCACATAGAAGAACACGGCAATTGCCAGCAGCGCCAAGCCAGCCACCAGCATGCCGGTGATCGCACCCGCGCGGAACGCGATGGTGAGGCCTTGCTGCAAGCCGGTGCTTGCCGCCTGCGCGGTACGCACGTTTGAGCGAACCGAGATGTTCATCCCGATATAGCCCGCAACGCCTGACAATACCGCACCGATGACGAATCCGACTGCCGGGATCGCGCCGAGGAAAACCCCGACCAGGATCGCGACAACCACGCCGACCAAGCCAATAGTGGTGTACTGACGGTTGAGATAGGCCTGCGCACCTTCTTGAATGGCGCCAGCAATCTCTTGCATTTTGGCGTTCCCGGCATCCGCGCCGAGAACCTGACGGCTGGTGACGAAACCGTACACGACGGCGAGCACACCTAGCCCGATTGAAATGAGAATTAGGTCCACGAACTCTTCCCCTTAACCCTACGTGGAAATGTGACCCTGCGGACGCAGAAGCCCTTGGTGGCGAGGGCTATAGGCGATGACACGGCGGTGACAAGGGTGGAATCGGCAGAATGCGGCGCGCGTCACCAGATTCGCTAGGCGTCAGTGCCGGTATCCTAGCCCTTCCGCGTTCACAATCGGTTCGTTGTCGAGGACGAGAGGGGCAAAACCATGCGGCTCGACCGTACCAATGCGAGCGCTTGGAACCGGCGGGCTGGCGCTGGATGGCAATGTAAAAAGCAACTCATAGTCATCGCCCCAGCGGAGGCAGTCTAAGCTCCGTTCAGGCGCTGCGACCGGCACTTTAGAACTCTCGATGGACAGCGTCACTTCGCTAGCCTGCGCCATACGAAATGCATCAAGCAGCAGCCCGTCAGAGATATCCATCATCGCGGTCACATGCTGCGCGAGAGCTTGGCCCTCGGACAGGCTCGGGACAGGGCGATTGTAGGCCTCAAGATGCGCAGGATCGCCTTCAAATCCCAGCATGGCCCGACCAAGAATCCCGGTGACATAGACGTAGTCGCCGATCTGAGCCCCGCTGCGTGCAGGGACAGGCGTTTGCGACGCGCGGCCGATTGCGGTCAGGCCTAGTGTTCGAGGCCCTTCCGCCTTGATTGTGTCGCCGCCCAGCAGTGGGACGTCATATTCGGAGAGGATTGCATGGAGACCTTCCAGGAAGCGATCATCCCCCATTCCCAAAGTATGGCTGAGTAGCACTCCGATGGGTTCGGCACCTTTCGACGCGAGGTCAGAGAGGTTGGAAGCGACGAGCTTCCAGGCGATGTCATATGGATCGGCGTCGGGAAGCCAATGCGTTCCCTCTGCCATGCTGTCATGCGTCAGAATCAGCGTTTCATTGCCGATCGAAAGAACCGCACAATCATCTTCAAGCCCGCGCGCGCCCGGATGGAGCGGGAGTTTGCGCAGGGCTTCGATGAATCCGCGTTCGTCTATGACCGCACATCCTTGCCAACCGCATCGAGGATGCCGTTCACGAATTTGGCCTCGCGGTCGTCGAAGAAGGCTTTGGCCACATCGACATACTCGTTGATTGCGCTGGCTGCTGGAACATCTGCCCGAGCGATCAGCTCGTAAGCGCCGGCGCGCAGGATCTGAAGCATGGTCTTGTCGAGGCGAGCGAGGGTCCAGCCATCGGCCAGCTTATTGACTAGCAATTCGTCAATCTCTTCGCGGCGGGCATCCACTCCGCTGACGATATCGTCAAAGAAATCGACTTCGGCATCGGCAAAGACTTCACCCTCGTGGTCTTCGTCGTCAACTTCGCGGCCCAGCCTATGCTGGTGAAACTCATTGAGCAGACGGGTCAGTGCAGTACCGTCCATCTGCTGCTGATAGAGCGCCTGAACGGCGGCTAGCCGCGCGGCCGAGCGGGCTTGAGAGCGAGCAGGAGCGTTCATTTTAGCCTCAATTCGACTGATTTGGCATGCGCGGGAAGACCCTCTGCATGAGCGAGCGAAACTGCAGCAGGTCCGATCTTCGCGAGCGAACCATCATCCAGCGCGATAAAGCTGGTGCGTTTCATAAAATCCAACACCGACAGGCCGCTGGCAAAGCGTGCGCGGCGGCCGGTTGGCAGCACGTGGTTTGGTCCCGCGACATAATCGCCAATCGCTTCAGGGGTCATGCGGCCAAGGAATACGCTGCCCGCATGGCGGATGGTATTCAAAAGTGTATCCGGTTCCGCGACAGCCAGTTCGACATGTTCAGCGGCGAGGCGGTCTGCAAGTGGCGCAGCTTCAGCCAAGTCGTCCACGATGATGATCGCGCCGTTGGCTTGCCAACTGGCAGTTGCGGTTTCCGTTGTTGCGAGTTCGTTGAGCTGGGCATCGACCTCTTCAGACACGGCGTCTGCAAATCCCGCATCGTCGGTGATCAGGATCGACTGCGATGTCGGATCATGTTCGGACTGGCTTAGCAAGTCCGCGGCGATCCAGTCTGCGCGATTGTGCTTGTCCGCGATGACCAGAATTTCACTTGGCCCGGCAACCATGTCGATCCCGACCACGCCAAACAGCTGGCGCTTTGCCTCTGCGACCCAGGCATTGCCCGGACCGGTAATGACATCCACTTTGGCGATGCGATCGGTTCCATAGGCGAGTGCGGCGACTGCTTGCGCCCCGCCGACGCGCCAGATCTCGTCAACGCCAGCGATGTGCGCAGCGGCCAGAACGAGAGGATTGGTGTTTCCGTGCGGCGTAGGGGTGACCACCACCAAACGCTCGACCCCGGCAACCTTCGCTGGAATCGCGTTCATCAGCAGTGATGATGGATAGGCGGCACGTCCACCCGGAACGTACAGACCAGCGGCATCGACTGCACGCCAGATCGCGCCCTGGCGAACGCCGGCATCATCGGTGAAATCGCGGTTCGCGGGAAGCTGGTCGGCATGATAGGCGCGAATGCGTTCTGCAGCGAGTTCCAGCGCGTCGCGAAGCTCAGCATCTAGCCCTTCGTAGGCTTCACGGCAGGCTTCCGCTGTGATCACCCAATCGCTGTCGCTTGCGAGTTCGTAACTGTCGAATTGCTGCGAGTATTCGGCCAGCGCCGCGTCGCCGCGCGCCTTCACATCGGCTAGGATGCGCGCCACGTCCGCGCTCACATCGGCATCGCTTTCGCGCCGTGCATTGACCAGCGTGTCAAACGCCTGCGCAAAATCCGGGTCAGAGGAAACCAGCCTTTGCATCAGGCGGCGGCCTTCTTGCTGGCAAACTCGCGGAATGCAGACACCAGTTCAGCGACGCGCGGATCGGTTTTCAGCGCCGCGCGATTGACGATCAGCCGCGCAGAAATGTCCAGAATACGGTCAGTCTCGACCAAGCCGTTCTGCTTCAGCGTCGCACCGGTCGATACCAAATCCACGATCTGCCGGGCCAAACCCAGCGACGGTGCCAGTTCCATGGCTCCGTTCAGCTTGACGCATTCGGCCTGAATGCCCTGTGCTTCGAAATGCCGGCGCGTGAGGTTGGGATATTTGGTTGCAACGCGCAGGTGGCTGACAGTGCCGCTGGGCGCTTCGTCACCGTCCATGCGTGCAACTGAAAGTCGGCAGTGGCCGATATCCAAGTCTACCGGTGCGTAAAGGTCCGCATAATCAAACTCTTCGATCACATCGGAGCCGACAATGCCGATCTGCGCTGCACCATGCGCAACAAAGGTAGCGACATCGAATGCACGCACACGGATCAGGCGCATATCTGGACGCGTTGTCGCAAAACTGAGTGCGCGGTTGCTCTTGTCGTGAAAGCCATCTTCCGGCACCACGCCCGCATGCGCCATCACAGGCAGCGCTTCATCAAGAATGCGGCCTTTGGGAATGGCGAAAGTCAGCAGGTTGTTCACGTTGTCAGTCATTGCGTGGCGGCACTTAGTGACTGGCGGCAGAAAGGGCAATGAAAAGGAGGCGCAGTGGCGGACAGTGCATTGATGGACATGGCGTCGGTTCCCGAGGGTATCGAATGGCAGGCCGAGCATGCCGAAAAGGGCGGGGCGCCCGGAACGGCGCGCGTCATTCGCGCAACGCTGAAGCTTCTTGACGGCGACACCGCCACCGGTCGGCGCATGGCGAACTGGCAAGGGCTGGTGGTTAAAGATGCAATGCCGCTGCGCATCGCGGGTGCGCTGCACAATCTGGTTCTGACCGGCGAGGATCAGCGGCTGGAGAATGTCTATGCCGGTCGCATGACTGATCAAACGGCTGTCGACGCGCTGGTTTGCGAGCTTGTCGAAACATATGACGCGCGGCTTTTGCCGTGGCTCGACGGGCCGCCTCAAACGAACGAAGCTGGCCGCTCAGCCAGCCTGATGGCCGGGCTTTTGTGGCTTGCTCAATTCGTGCCGCCAAAGTTCGAGATGCTTGAACTGGGATCCAGCGCTGGAATCAACACCATGATGGAGCGGTACCGGTTTGATCTTGGCGGGGTGTGCGTTGGCCCGAAATCCAGCCCGATGCAGATCAAGCCGGAATGGCGCGGCGAGCCTCCGCCTTCAACAGAGCCGCAGATATGCTCGATCCGCGGATGCGATGTTGCGCCGGTGGATCTGACCGATCCGGAATCAGCATTGCGTCTCAAAAGCTATGTATGGCCCGAGGCTTACTTCCGAATGGACCGGATCGATGCCGCGGTAGCATTGGCGAATGCGAAAGCTCCAAATGTCGTGAAGGCCAATGCGGCTGAGTTCGTTTCTGACGCGCTTGCCACGCCGCAAGAAGTCGGCGTCACCCGCGTGTTGTTTCATTCAATCGTCTGGCAATATGTGCCCGCCGATCAGCAGCAAATTGTGGAGGCAAAGATGGCGAAAGCCGCAGCAGAGGCCACGCCTGAAAGGCCGCTCGCCTGGTTGATGCTGGAAACCAACCGCGAGACTTTCAAACACGAATTGACCGTGCGCTATTGGGATGGCTCAGCCGGTTGCGGAGAACCGAATCTGCTTGCATGTGCCCACCCGCACGGCGCGTGGGTCGAATGGCTATCGAGCTAGCTGTTTGCGGCGAGAAACTCTTCCATTGCCGCGTTGACCTTCTCCGGGGCTTCCCAAGGAACGAAATGACCGCAATCGGGCACCTTGGCGATTGTTAGCGGATCGATCACTTCCTCCAGACCTTCGAGGTTTTCCGGCGGCAGTGCCAGATCATCGAGCGCCCAGATCACCAGCGTGGGTATGGTGAGCTTGGGAATTGGTGGCGGCGTATATCCCTCTGGCAATTCAAACGGCTGATCCATTGTCGGCACAGCCATCGGGCTGGCGCGATAGTAATTGAGCATCCCGAAGCATGCGTCGCGGTCTTCCCAATCCTTCAGCAATTGCGCGCGCTCTTCCGCCGGCATGTTGTCGGGCCGGTCCCAATTGACTTCCTGCTTGAGGATGCCGGTAATCCCTTTCTCGCGAACAAGGTCATCATTGGCCGGATTACGGAAAGCGCGGATATACTGACTCGCCTCACGCTGCGTGCGATTGGTGTAGAGCAATTTCTGAAAAACTGCGGGGTGCGGAGCGTTGGCAATAATCGCGCGCTCGACTCTGGCGTGCTGGCCACCAAGCGCCACGCCCCAGGCAATCGCGCCGCCCCAATCGTGTCCGACGATTGTGAATTTTGCGATTCCGAGCGCATCCGCGAGAAGGAAGATGTCACCGATCAGCTTGTCGGGAGTATAGGCGTCGACCTCTTGCGGTTTGGATGATCCGCGATAGCCGCGTTGGTCGGGGGCGATACAGCGGAAACGGTCACTGAAGTGCGCAATCTGGTGCCGCCACGTGCGATGGCTTTCGGGGAAGCCATGCAGGAATATCAGGGCAGGAGCATTGGTGGGCCCTTCATCAACAATATCAAGCTCGATCCCGTTGGCGAGCGAAACGCGCTTCTGCTCCATCATCAGCCCTCCGCTTCCATCTTCTCGATATATCCGGCAGCCACCATGGCAGCGACCTGATCGAACAGCTGGTCAGGGGTGCGGCGCATTTCGCCCATGGCCTGCTCTATGCCTTCAGCCACGATGATTTCACGCTCGCCAGCCGCAACTGCATCGATCATGGTTGTCGCTGCGTCATCAGGCCGGATGCCTTCGTCAATGACCTTGTCACTGCGCCCGCGCTTGCTGCCATCCGATGTCAGCGCGTTGCGGCTGACATTGGTCGCTATTGAGCCGGGATAAATCACGTGCACGTTCACGCCCTTCTGGCTCAGTTCCGCACGCAATGCATCGCCATATCCGGCAAGACCGAACTTCGCCGCAGAATAGGCAGTGCGCATTGGCACCCCAACTTTCCCTGCGATTGAGGAAATAAAGAGTAGATTGCCAGAGCCGCGCTCCGCCATGTGACCGATCAAACCTTGCGTGAAGGCGATCTGCGCGGTCAGGTCGATATCGATGATGTCGCGATAGACGCTCATCTCGGTCTTCAGTGCTTGGCTGCGCTGCGACACGCCGGCATTGGCAACAGCGATATCGACGGCACCTTTCCATCCGATCGCCTTGGCAGTTGCGTCGGCAAGTGCCGCATCGTCGCGCACATCAAACGGCAGGATCAGTGTCTCTCCGCAGTCAGCGGTAACTTCTGCCAGCCGTTCTTGATCACGCCCGGACAGGATCAGATGAGCCCCGCGGCTTGCCCATTCGCGCGCCAGTGCGGCACCAATTCCGGATGAAGCACCGGTGATCCAAGCCACCTTCCCGGTGAAGTCCATTATGTTCTCTCCCTGCGCGGATTGCCCGCGATTGTTCTAGTCAGTGACGGTTTTTGGTCTGCCTTCGGGTAGCGGGATATACTCCTCTGCGTCTCCCGGCACTTTTGGGAAGCGACCCGCTTTCCAGTCTTCGCTGGCTTGGCGGATGCGCTCCTTGTCAGAGCTGACGAAGTTCCACCAAGCGTGGCGTTTCGATGTAAACGCTTCACCGCCGAGCAGCATGATCCGCCCGCCACGTTTGCTCGAAAGAGACATGTTGCGGCCAGGTGCAAGCACAGTCAGTTCGTACAGCCCCAACGCTTGCCCATCGACCGAGGCTTCACCGCCGACCAGCATGACCGCGCGTTCGTCCGCGCTCACTTCAATGGGTAAGGAGCCTGTGGGCGCGAGCACAATCTCTGCATAGATAGTGTCAGCATAGGTGGTTGTGGGCGCGCGCTTACCCCAAAGCTCGCCCATGATGATCGTGGCCTTGGCGCATTGGTCGTCAATCACCGGCAAATCATCGACCGCTTCAAATGCGGGATCAATTTCTTCGCGCCCATCGGGCAGCGCGAGCCAAGTCTGCATGCCATAAAGCTTGGGGCCGGCGGCACGCTCTTCTGCGGGCGAACGCTCCGAATGGACGATACCTTTGCCTGCCGTCATCAGATTCACTGTTCCGGGACGAATGGTGGAAAATGTGCCTAGGCTGTCGCGGTGTTCAATCGCCCCTTCAAACAGCCAAGTGACTGTGGCCAGGTTGATATGCGGATGCGGGCGCACGTCCATTGCACTACCTACATCAAGTTGCGCGGGGCCAAATTCGTCAACGAAGATAAAGGGGCCAACCATGGTGCGCTCACGCTTGGGCAGCACGCGGCGCACTTCGAACTGGCCCAGGTCATGAGTGGTTGGTGCGATGGTTTGCTCGATCATGCCCTTATCCGCCCTTGTGATCGCCCGGCGCGCGCGCCTTGATTGCCAATGCATGCACGCGTTCGCCGGGAATGTCGCCCAGCGCAGCATTGACCATACGTTGCCGCTGAAGCCGTGAGACGCCTTCAAATGCGGGGCTTTCAATCACGACGGTGAAATGCGATTCGCCGCTGCCGTCGTCGCCCGAATGCCCGTGATGCAATGCGCTGTCATTGATCACGTCTAGGTGAGTGGGGTGCAGCGCTGAGCGCAGCAGTTCTTCGATTTCCTGAGCAACTGATCCGGTCATGCCTGTGAATTTGGGGCTTCCCATCGCGCTTGTCCATGACCATGTTTGTATGAAGTGGCTCAAACCAAGTTTCATGGACGCTATGAGGAAAGCGAAGCGGTGTGCGAACATCCAACCTGTCAGCAGGTTGGCGAGTTCCGCGCGCCTGGCTATCGCCCGGGCGGGTTTGACGGGCCGGGCGAATATCGCTGGTTCTGCCTAGAGCATGTGCGGGAATTCAACGCGGGCTATGACTGGTTTGAAGGGATGAGCGCGGAAGAAATTCTTGAAGCGCAATCGCCCGCCTCGGGATGGAAGACAGAGAATCCTACTTTCAAGCCAACTGCAGGCGTCGATGGAATGCCGCGCTGGGCGGACTTCGACGATCCGCTGGACGCGATTGGCGCGCGGGTCGCTGGGATCAAGAGCCGCGCAGAGCGTGAAGCAAAGATGGCCATGGATGGACGGTTCTCGCCGGATGAGGCGCGCGCGCTCGATACCATGGGGCTGGGGCTGGACACAGATCGCAAACGCTTGCGCCAGCGTTATTCAGAGCTTGTTCGTCGCTATCACCCTGACCGAAATGGCGGCGATCGCAAGTTTGAAAGCCGCCTCAACAATGTTGTTGAAGCTTATCAGTTGCTGCGCAAGAGCCGCGCTTTCGCTTAAGCTTTCGCAGCAGCCTCTTCTATCAATTTCGCGTCCACCGCATTTGCTTGCGAATAGGCCGGGCGCGATGTGATCCGTTCAACATAGGCTTTGAACGCAGGACGTTCTTCAATCGAACCAAACCGCAGTCCCCATACGAACTGGCTGCCGAAATACACGTCTGCCATGGTAAAGCGGCTCCCAGCGGCGAAGTCATTCTCGCTCAACCAGCCTTCGCAAGCGCCAAGGGTCAACTCCAGAGAACCGAAGCCTGCCATTCCGGTGCGCTCTTCGGGCACCTTCCAATCCATCGCCTTGGCGATGACAGCTTGCTCCAAGGGGCCAGCAGCAAAGAACAGCCAACGGAAATAAGCGGCCTTTTCGTGCTCATCAGGCAGCAGTCCAGCTTGAGGGTGCGTTTCTGCGAGATAATGGCAGATCGCTGCTGCTTCGGTCACAACGTGGTCATGATCGCCATGATGGTGAACTAACGTTGGGACCTTGTTCATCGGATTGATTTTCTTGAAATTCTCTGGCCGCATCGCCCAGTCAAACACCACATGTTCGTAGTCCGCACCCGCCTCATGCAACGCCCAGCGCGCAATCTGGCCGCGGCTCATCGCGACAGTGTAAAACGTGAACTCGGCCATCGGCTATCTCCCCTGGCTAAAGCTAACTCAATTCTGCTTGAACGCCCAGCGGAGCGTCTTGCCCATTCCCCAGGTTGCGGCGCGGGCTGGCAGAGCGGCAATTCCGGGCCGGGTCAGGCCCAACATCGTGCGCGCAAACGGCGGCAGCATTTCCACCGCATCGCCACCAAGGACGCTCTGCAATCCTGGCGGGGTGCCGGGTGGGCGCTGAGTGAGCACCAGCTGGGCAACCTCACGCGCTTCCGACGAGGATCGCAAATCACTGCGCAATTCCCGAAACAGCTCCTCTGCTTCATTGCGGCTGGTTGGGACTGGGTCTGCGCCCAATGCCCGGGCGATCACCGCGAATTGCCGATAGTATTCATCCTGTTCATAGCCGGGCATATTGGGGCGAACATGGCGCAGGTATCCTGCAAGAAAGCTCGATGCTTCGGTCACATGGACCCAGGCTAGAGTGCGTGGATTGGTGGCTGAATAAGGCGTTCCATCGGGCAGTGTGCCTGAAACCTTCGAATGGATACGATTGACGCGCTCAATTGCTCTCATTGCTTCACCACGATGAGCAAAGGTGGTCACAGCGATGAACTTCGCCGTCCGTCGCAGCCGCCCGTGCATATCTTCGCGGAAATTCGAATGGTCGAGTGCGCCTTGCAGCGCATAAGGATGTAGCATTTGCAGCAGCAGTGCGCGTATCCCGCCCACCATCATGCCGACCAGATCGGCATGGACCATGCGGATGGGCGTGTCTTTCTCGAACAGGGCATCGTCGGATGGCGGTGTAGGCTGCTCGCCTTGCGCCGTGTCATTGAACACGCCGCGCACTCGCTCGACCAGTGACTGCCTGAAACTTTCAACCGGATCCGCCATGCATCAATGCGTACACTGTGATCGGAGAAATTGCGATCCATCAATAATTGGATTCTTGAGACTGTTCCCTATTTCACAAGCATGAAAATAAACGCCAAGTTTGACGAATTCATAGCAATCGACACCGAGACAATGGACTGGGTTCCTTCCCCCATGGCGGGCGTTGACCGGCGCATGCTTGACCGGATCGGCGATGAAGTTGCGCGTGCGACTTCTATTGTTCGTTATGCGCCGGGCAGTCACTTCACAGAACACACCCATAGCGGTGGCGAAGAATTCATTGTTTTGGACGGGGTGTTTCAGGACGAACATGGCGACTACCCTGCGGGTACCTATGTTCGCAATCCACCGGGTACGCATCACATCCCGCGTTCGGACGAAGGTTGCACTATCTTTGTTAAGCTATGGCAGTTCGACCCGGCTGATCAGGATCAGTTCGCTGTCGATTTGATTTCGGCGAATTTGGATTTTGTTCATGGTGAACCTGGCGTCTCACGTTTGGTCTTGTCGGATAGGCCGGACGAATTGGTCCGTCTCGAAGAGTGGCAGTCTGACACCGTGCGCAGGTTCGGCGAAGATGGCGGTGCTGAATTACTCGTTCTTTCCGGCGAAATTGCGTTGGATGGCGAGACATTCGGCAAACATAGCTGGATTCGAATTCCAGTCGGTGACCAACGTCAAATCGGTGGGGCCGCCGGCGGAGCGCGGGTCTGGATCAAGACGCGGCATCTCTCGGAAATTAAGGCTCCGAAGGTTTGAAATCCGTCCCGAACTGGGGAACTAGCTAAATTGTCGCTAAACACTGGGTTGCAGGCGGCAACGCACCTGTATAGGCGTTCGCTTCATGGTTAGCTTGATGGAAACCGAGTACGACGGAACGGGCAAGACCCTGTTCCCGGAGCCCGACACAACAATCGACGTGCGTGACACGTTCGGAATTGATGTCGATTGGCAGGTCCCCGCATTCAGCCTCGCGGATGAGCGTGTGCCTGAGAAGGATGACGGCTACGTGTTTGATCCGGATACCACGTTAGCGATCCTAGCGGGCTTTGCTCACAATCGCCGCGTGATGGTCCAGGGTTATCACGGTACCGGTAAATCAACTCATATAGAGCAGGTTGCTGCACGCCTTAAATGGCCTAGCGTCCGCGTGAACCTGGACGCCCATATCAGCCGAATCGATCTGGTCGGCCGTGATGCAATCGTCTTGAAGGACGGCTTGCAAGTCACCGAATTCAAAGAGGGAATTCTTCCCTGGGCTTTGCAGCATGCGGTTGCACTGACCTTCGACGAATACGATGCCGGACGTCCTGATGTGATGTTCGTCATCCAGCGCGTACTGGAAGCTTCTGGCGCGCTTACTCTGCTTGACCAGAACAAGGTGATTACACCGAACAAATACTTCCGTTTGTTCGCGACCTCGAACACCGTGGGTCTGGGGGACACCAGCGGACTATATCACGGGACCCAAGCCATCAACCAGGCGCAGATGGACCGCTGGAACATCGTCGTTGCGCTCAACTACCTAGAGGCTGAAGTCGAACAGAAAATCGTCAAGTCGAAGAGCCCGGAAACGGACGACAAGACGATTGCAGACATGGTCAAGGTCGCTGACCTGACGCGGCAAGGTTTCATGAACGGTGATATATCAACGGTCATGAGCCCCCGTACCGTCATGACGTGGGCCCAAAATGCAGAGATCTTCAATTCGATCGGTTTCGCCTTCCGCCTGTCATTTTTGAACAAATGCGATGAGGCAGAGCGGGTGCTGGTGAGCGAGTACTATCAGAGAGTTTTTGACGAAGACT
Organism: Altererythrobacter ishigakiensis; assembly: GCF_001663155.1. Classification (NCBI taxonomy): domain Bacteria; kingdom Pseudomonadati; phylum Pseudomonadota; class Alphaproteobacteria; order Sphingomonadales; family Erythrobacteraceae; genus Altererythrobacter; species Altererythrobacter ishigakiensis. The sequence continues at coordinate 2,152,516 of NZ_CP015963.1, read as the reverse complement.
TGCCGGGAAGCGCGGCAAAAACCGTCTGATGCTCTAGTATTTGCTGTGTTAATCGTATAACACAGCACAATGTTTGGCAGGCTTCGGTCCCCCCGTCGGAGAAGATACTCAACGGATCGCGATCAAGATGGTCGGCCGAAGGCCGGCTATTATGCGTTGCAAGACCCCTATGGCAGTGCGCTTGATGACTTTGACGAGACGTTTGATTTCCAGACGGATCGTTCGAAAAGAAAACGTCGATTCTGGCAGCGCAAGCCCAAGCCAATTCCGGTAATCGAAACGCCGCGTTTCGGAGAGAACTGGGCAGAACCTGAGACGCGATGGTATCACCCCGGTCATTACCGCGGCCGGCGCAAACGCTGGTGGCTGGTTCGCATTCTTGCTGCGATGATCGGTCTTTTTATTGTGATCGTAGCGTGGCTTGCCGTCACTGCGCCGCTTGGAAAATCGCTTGAGCCGATTGCACCGCCGCAGATTACCTTGCTGGCAAGTGACGGAACGCCCATCGCACGCAGCGGTGCATCAGTCGACGCACCTGTGGTTGCAAGCGAGCTTCCGGACCATGTAGTCGGCGCGTTTCTGGCGATCGAGGACCGGCGTTTTTATTCGCATTGGGGGGTCGATCCACGTGGCATTGCGCGTGCAGCCTGGACCGGAGTGGGCGGCGGCAGCACAATCACTCAGCAGTTGGCCAAGTTCACCTTCCTGACGCCCGAGCAAACCTTGTCGCGAAAGGCGCGTGAAGCCCTGATAGCATTCTGGCTGGAGGCTTGGCTGACTAAGGATGAGATTCTGTCTCGCTATCTTTCGAATGCGTATTTCGGTGACAACCAGTACGGCCTGCGCGCAGCCAGCCTGCATTATTTCTACCGCCAGCCGGAAAATCTTAAGCCCGAGCAAGCTGCCATGCTGGCAGGCCTCTTGAAGGCACCCTCGCGGCTCGCACCGACACGGAATTACGATTTGGCGGAAGAGCGAATGCGGCTGGTTATCGGCGCGATGGCAGAGGAAGGCTATCTGACCGAAGCGCGTGCACGTGCCTTGCCTTCGCCTAGGCTTGATGTGCGTGCGGTAAATCGCATTCCGACAGGGACATACTTCGCCGATTGGGCTTTGCCGATTGCGCGCAAGGATTCAGAGGCGAGTTACGCCAAGCAGACCTTCACGACGACACTGGATGCACGCTTGCAGGGTGTGGCAAGCCGTGTTGTTGCGAATGCTCCAGTGGGAAGTGCCCAGGTTGCGCTGGTTGCAATGCGGCCAAGTGGAGAAGTGGTCGCGATGATAGGTGGCAAGGATTACGCGAATTCGCCGTTCAACCGGGCCACGCAAGCAAAGCGACAGCCCGGTTCTACCTTCAAACTGTTCGTGTATTTGACGGCGCTTCAAGCTGGCATGCGCCCAACTGACCGGATCGAAAACACCCCGATTGAGGCCGGGGCATACCGCCCCAAGAATTATGCTGAGCGATATTCCGACAGCATGACCTTGGAACAGGCCTTTGCCTCATCCAGCAATGTCGCAGCAGTCCGGTTGTTCAATCAGATCGGCAGCGATGATGTGATCAGGACAGCACAGGATTTGGGCGTTACGTCCGAATTACCAGCGGGTGATCCGAGCCTTGCATTGGGAACATCGACCATGAGCCTGCTTGAGCTGACCAGCGCTTATGCCGCGATTGCTGCAAACACCTATCCGGTCGAGCCCTATGCTTTCCCCCAAGAGGAAGAGGGGTGGATCGGCTGGCTCTTTGACGGCGAGTCACACTTTGCGGAACGCGTGCATAATGACATGGAACAGTTGCTGCGCAGCGCAGTGAATGACGGGACTGGCAGAGCAGCGATGCTGGCTGGGCCGAATTTTGGCAAGACGGGGACAACCCAGGACAATCGCGACGCCTTGTTCGTGGGGTATGCTGGCGATTTAGTGGTTGGCGTGTGGGTTGGTAACGATGACAACTCGCCACTGAATGGCGTAACCGGGGGTGGATTGCCGGCGCGAATCTGGAAGAATTTCATGACCGGAGCACTGGCAGGAACCAATGTGGTTGAGCCTGTCGAGCGCCCGGATCCAGAAGGACCGATCCGCCCGCTCGATATCGAGGAATTGCGCGATATCCCGATCGACGAAAACGGATCCACGCTCTCGATCGAAGAAGAGGGGCTAACCGTCGTAACAGAGATTGACGGAGTGCCAGTGGAATTTCGATTGACCGAGGAAGGTCTCGAAATCGATCCGGGCAGGCGCTAGCTGGTGACTAACTGGTTCGTTCAGCCATTAGAATATTCATTACAGCGGTAGCGATCGGGCGGTCTCTATCGTCTTGCCATGCTTCGACTGTGACATTGGCGTTGCGACGTCCCAGCCGCGTGATCCGACCCTGTGCGAAGGTCTTTTTTTGCTTGCCTGCGCTAAGGAATTGTACGGTGATATTGATCGGCTTTAACTGCGGGTTACGCTCTTTACCAATCAGCACTGCACGCAATGCTGCATAGCCTGCCGTTTCGAGTAAGCCGCTAGTCGCGCCGCCGTGGAATGCGCCAGGCCGGCCTTCGATGATCGGACTGAAATCGACGGTGAGTACCGGTACACGATCGTCGTCAAGATCGTGGACTGAGATCCCGAGTGAGCGCGCGTAGGCTGACAAAAGGTCGTTCGGATCACCGGGCACTGCGAGGATCCTTTTGAATAGTCATGAACACGCCTGCCATGGTTGCCACCGGGTCATCGCGGTCCCCGTCATGCGCGATGCCACGCACAAAAGCTGCGGACCGAGTGAGGCGATAACATTCAACGCGACCCCATACCGCGCTGCGTTCTTTCGCCGGGCGCTGATAGTCGACGCGCAGGTCTAATGTCGCGATCGGAGCAAAGATCTTCTTTGTATTCCAGATGGCCATTCCCGATGCCATGTCGAGAAGGCTGATTATCGGGCCAGACGCAAGCACATGGCGATCTTCTTCTCCAAGCAGATCTTCCCGCCAGGGCAATTCCAGTTCAACCCAATCGGCGCCGTGACCGGAATATTGCAGTCCCAGCCACCCGGAGTGGCCGTGCCTGCAAAAGAATTGCACTGCCTGCTGAGGGTCAAAGGGAGGAGGTGGAGAATTCATGTCCGGAAACCAATCATGTCCGAAAAACAATGCAGTCAAGGCGGACTTGTTACAATGTTTTAATTTTTCATGCTGGAGGCGGTTGCGCGGAAGAAACGAACATCCTTGGGGATCAGTTAGAAGGCGTTCCCGGTCAACGCATCCAATGCACCTTGCAGGATTACCGCTGCCGCGTGGCTATCGATTTTCTCTGCGCGCTTCGCGCGGCTCATATCTTGCCCGATCATGGCAGCTTTAGCGCTTTGCGTGGACCAACGCTCATCCCAAAGTAGAACGGGCAGTCCGAACGCCTCCAGCAGATTGCGTGCATAGGCGCGGGCTGACTGCGCGCGCGGGCCTTCGCTGGCATCCATGTTCCGTGGCAAGCCGATGACGATGGCTTTGATATCACGCTCGTTGATGAGTGCGGCCAGCGGCTCCCGGTCGCGTCCGAACTTGCCGCGGGCCAATGTTTTGCCAGCGGTTGCAAATCGCCAACCTGCGTCACTCGTTGCTATACCTATGGTCTTCGTGCCCAGGTCCATGCCCAGTAAGGCGCCGCCATCGGGCAGGGCATTACGCAGTTCGCTCGCGCTATCGGTGATCAGCGGTTTTCCGTCCATGTACTCATTCGCCGTGCAACATCGGCCTGCATATTCGCCCAAAACAGCGGGATGTCATAAACATGATAGTCGTTGCCCGGCAGAACATAGCGGCCCAGATCGGGAGGATCGCCAATCAGCAATATACCTCGCGGATCGCAGCTGGCCGGGATTGCTCCAGACAGCAAAGTGCCGTCGGTAAGATCGGTTTCAGGCACCAAAGTGCCCAGGTTCGCGCTGGCCGGTGCAGTGCCGCCGCGCGTTCCTGTCAGTGGATTCGTGCAAAGCACTGGGCTGTTCCCACGCGGTTCACCATTCAGGCCGATTGATAGGCTGTAATAGGCCTTGACCTGCGAAGGATCGGCCGGCTCGGCATAGCTTGCCCAGCTAAGGATACAGCCGGCCTGATCCGGTGCGGTGCAAGCCGGTAGCCCCATCAGCGGCAGATCATGCGTTTCGGAGATCGGCCAGCCAATCACATAAGCAGCCACGATGCGTTCCGCGAGTTCGGTGTCTGCAACCTGCTCGTTGAGAAGGCTCATCATGTGGAGTGAACCTTGACTGTGCCCGGCGAGCACAATCGGCAGGTCAGGATCGATTGCATCCACAAAATGCGCGAATGCTTGTGCGACATCTCGATAGGCTGTGTCGAAGGCCATCTGAGCCTCCGGCTTGTCGGTCATGAATGCCCCGATCGTCGCCTGACGGTAGCGTGGCGCCCAAATCTCTGACGCTTTCCCGAGCGGGCTGGCCATTCCGCGCAAATAAACACGTGCAACTCGCTCGGCTTCCTCATCGCCGAGCTCCGCGTTCCAGCTCGAGCGGCTCAAGTAGCTTGTCGGATGAACGAAAAATACTGCAAAGTCTGGCGTTGAGGGCTCCGCCGGCGTCGGCAGCAATCCGCGATCATTGGAATATTCAGGTTGCCAACGGATCAGTTCTTCGCCTTTTCCCGGGCGCACAAACCACATATCCGGTTCTGCATAGGCATTTTCGGCAAGCGCCTCTTGCTCAACGAATTCCTCGGTCGGAACAAAGGCGATGGCCGTCAATTCGTTCGCCCAGACGCGTAAAATGATAAGCCCCGCAATCACCAGAACGATGATAACCGCCACGATATAAAGGAATTTCTTGGCCATCAGTTTCGGGCTCTATTCAGCAATGGTGTTTTCTGCCTTCGGCGCACGCAGCGTTGACCATGAGCGGCCCTCACGCAACGCAGACCACCATGTCAAAGGGTTCCAGCTCGCTGAGCCATCGAGAGAGAACGTGATGAACTCCGCGCGCCCGCCGATGTTTTCGAGCGGCACAGCGCCCATCAATCCGCGGTCGCTGTAAAGCTCACGACTGTCGGCGGAATGGTCCCGATTATCGCCCATCACAAAGACGTGACCGTCCTCCACCTTGTAGGGTCCGAAATTGTCGAGATGCTGGCCTTCGAGGTGGTCAATGACGAGATAGGAAGCACCGTTCGGCATAGTCTCACGATATGCAGGCACTTCATAGTATTGCGAGCCATCCGCATCACGCACCAGATAGGCGGCAAAAGAGTTCAGACAGGGCGAGCCATCACACAGGAGCTCCGGTTCGAAAGGGATCCTGACGTCGGGCACGATCTCGCGCTTAACGGGTTCGCCGTTCAGGGAAATAATTCCTTCTCGCACTTCAATCGTGTCGCCTGGCAAGGCAACAACCCGCTTGATGTAATCTTCATCGCGTACCGGATGAACTGGAATGACCACGTCACCATATTCGGGTGTGTCGCCAAGCACGCGCCACTCACCTCGCGGCAGCAAATGGAAACTTGCCGAGGCCCAGCTCCAACCATAAGGATATTTGGATACGACCAGCCGATCACCGACCCAAAGGCTCGGCACCATCGAGGTCGAGGGTATGTAGAACGGCTTCGCGACCAAACTGTGAAACGCCAGTACAGCGAGCAGCATTAAGCCAAGCCCACGGATTTCCGCGATCCAGTTGATCTTCTCGTTGCCGTCTTTGGCAGGGATGGTTGTCTTGGTGTTCACAGCGGTGTCTGTCTGCATAAATTTCGCGGTTTGTGATCAGCGGATTGGATGCGCTTCGATAATGACGAAGGCTTGTGCCCATGGATGATCATCGGTGAGGGTAAGATGAATGGCGGCCTCATGGCCATCTGGCGTCAATTCTGCAAGTCGAATTGCGGCACCGCCTGCGAGTGCAAGGGTTGGTGCACCCGATGGTGCGTTGACGACGCCGATATCTTTCATGAAGACGCCGCGCCTAAATCCGGTACCCACGGCCTTGCTGAATGCTTCCTTTGCTGCGAAACGTTTTGCGTATGTGCCGGCAATGGTGAAGGGGCGACGGCGCGCCTTGGCGCGCTCGATTTCCGTGAAGACCCGAAGTTCAAAGCGTTCGCCAAAGCGCTGAAGCGAATTCTCGATACGCTCGATATTGCAAAGGTCAGAACCCATTCCGATGATCATGATCCACCCAGACTCATAAGCATGCCAAGCAGCACCACTATCATCCAGTGCAGAATGACCTGCGTCTTGACGAGATAATGCGCGGGATCGCCTTTCGCCATTTTCAGCGTCACCGTGTAACCAAAGATCTGTAGCAGCGGCCAGACGATCGCCAGCGACAACGCAATGCCTGTCGTGACAGAGTAACCAAGCAAAGCGATGCAGCAAAGAAAGGGAATAGCCGCCGCTAGCGCCCAAGCCAGCTGGCTGCGCGTTGGTTCTGTCGATTCTCCGCTCACCGCACTTCGTCCATCAGGTCGCGCATGCGACGCACAGCTGGCTCCAGCCCGACAAATACTGCCTCTCCGATCAGATAGTGCCCGATGTTGAGCTCGGCCAATTGCGGGATTGCAGCTATCGGCTGAACGTTTTCATAGGTCAGACCGTGCCCCGCATGTGGCTCGATGCCATTTTTGGCCGCAAGAGCGGACATATCACTGATCCGTTTAAGTTCAGCGCTAAGCCGCTCGCTGTCACCATCAAGGAATGCGTGCGCATATTCTCCGGTGTGGAATTCGACGACTGGCGCGCCCAGCCTTAATGCTGCGTCGAGCTGTCGTTCGGTTGCTTCAATGAAGAGTGAGACACGAATCCCGGCATCAGCTAGCCGGCCAACTATGGGTGCGAGCTGGTTATGCAGTCCTGCTGCGTCCAACCCGCCTTCGGTTGTGCGCTCTTCGCGTTTTTCCGGTACGATACAAGCTGCGTGTGGCCGATGACGCAGCGCAATCTCCAGCATTTCCTCGGTAGCTGCCATTTCAAGGTTCAATGGCAGGTCTGTTGCGGCCTGAATACGTGCCAGATCCTCGTCACGAATGTGGCGGCGGTCCTCACGCAAATGGGCTGTAATCCCGTCACCACCGACGCGGGCGACGATCTCTGCTGCTCGCACGGGATCGGGGTGATCGCCGCCACGCGCATTGCGGATCGTGGCAACGTGATCAATGTTTACGCCGAGGCGCAAACGTCCGGGATTGTGGACATTTGCCATCAGGCACGGCTGCCCGGCTTGGTGATAGGAACCGCAGCCAGTTCGGCGGGAACTTCCTCGTCGGCATAGGTAGGGAAATTGAGTGCCACGAGTGGGAAGAACGGCACGCCCAGGTCTACCGATCCGCCCGAACGATCCACAACAGATACTTCGGCAATCACTTCGCCGCCTTCCCCAGCTACTGCCGCGATTGCCTCGCGACTCGAAAGCCCCGTGGTGACGACATCTTCCACCATCAGCACCTTCGCCCCGGGCTTGATCGCGAATCCGCGGCGTAGATGGAATGTACCCTCTGGCCGCTCAAGGAACATGGCGTCCTTGCCCAAGGCACGGCCCATTTCGTGCCCAATTATCAGCCCGCCCATGGCAGGCGAAATCACAACATCCACAGCCGAGCGAATCTCTCGCGGCAGATTTTTCGCCATTGCCACCGCAATCCGCCCAGCGCGGTCTGCGTTCATCAGGACTCGCGCGCATTGCAGATAATGGGCGCTGTGGCGGCCTGATGAGAGGAGAAAGTGCCCTTCTAACAGCGCGCCGCAGCTACGGAATTCGGACAGCACTTCGTCTTCGGTCATATAACAAACACCTGGTAAAATGATCAAATTGCGCCGGACTCATTGGCGCTTGCATATTTTTCTCCCTAGAAGCGCTTGAGGCGCTGGGCAAGCACGCCTATAGGGCGCAGCAATCTCGGGGGAAGTTCCGGGTTTTTGGGTTGGCTATTGCGGTATCACACTCTAGTGGCCGCTCAGCTTAGACACATGATTAAAGCGGGAAACGTCACACAGATGGTTTTGGGTCAAACAGGCCGCTACGCCTATTCACTTATCGTTACAGCCATGTTGGCTTTGATGCTGCTCTTTGCATCAAACGCTCAGGCGCAAGACGATGCCGGGCCTGCAGATGCGGCGGCAACAGAAGCTCCAGCCGGCTATACTCCTATGGCGCCCACTGAGGGCAAAGGCATGCCAGTTGATGGTCGCCTTGGTTTTCAGGACCAGTTTACAGCTGACGGCCAAGACGCATTGTGGATGCACGATTACCTGTTGCTGCCGATCATTACGGTGATCAGCCTGTTTGTTCTTGCGCTGCTGCTGTGGGTGATTGTTCGTTACAACCGCCGTGCCAACCCCGTCCCTTCCAAGACCACACACAATACTGCAATCGAGGTAATCTGGACGGTAGTACCCGCCTTGATTCTGGTGGTTATTGCTGTTCCTTCGATCAATCTGCTGCTGAGTCAGTACGAGACTCCGCCGGAGGAAGCGATCACCGTCAAGGCAACCGGCTATCAGTGGTATTGGGGCTATACCTATCCCGACAACGGTGGCTTCGAAGTCATTTCAAACATGCTGCCGCCGGAAGAGGCGCTGGACCGTGGTGAGCCGAACCAGCTTGCGGTAGACAACCGTATGGTTGTTCCTGCCAACACACCGATCCGCCTGCAGACAACAGCAGCTGACGTGATCCATTCATTCGGTGTCGCATCATTGTGGTTCAAGATGGACGCAGTTCCCGGTCGCCTGAATGAGCGACTGCTTACCATCGAAGAGCCGGGCGTTTATTACGGCCAGTGCTATGAGCTTTGCGGCGCCCGCCATGGTTTCATGCCGGTAGTCGTCGAGGCGCTGCCGCGAGATGAATGGGAAGCATGGGTGCTGGAGCAAGGCGGCACGGTTGGCGAGCCTGAAGTAGCTGAAGCAAACACGGAAGAGGGCGCAGAAGAAGCGCCCGCCGCTTAAGATTATAGATTAGAGCAGAGAGTATCTGAACGATGGCAACTACCGCAGAAGGTATCACCGCTCCTCATGACCATCACGGACATGATGCGGACCACAAGCCGGGCTTTTTCGCCCGTTGGTTCATGTCGACTAACCACAAGGATATCGGCACGCTCTATCTGATCTTCGCGATTGTCGCGGGTATCATCGGTGGCGCAATTTCCGGCGTTATGCGTTTGGAATTGGCAGAGCCTGGCATTCAGTATCTGCAGTTCTGGGTGAACCTGATGGGTGGTGACGGCGCGTCGATGGACGCGAATTACCACATGTGGAACGTGTTCATCACTGCGCACGGCCTGATCATGGTTTTCTTTATGGTCATGCCGGCAATGATCGGCGGCTTCGGTAACTGGTTTGTTCCGCTGATGATCGGTGCGCCGGACATGGCCTTCCCGCGAATGAACAATATCTCTTTCTGGTTGACCGTTGTTGGCTTCCTTAGCCTGCTGTTCTCTATGTTCGTGCCAGGTGGTACCGGACAGGGTGCGGGCGTCGGCTGGACAGTTTATGCTCCGCTTTCGACCACGGGTTCACAAGGTCCAGCAGTCGATTTTGCGATCTTCTCTTTGCACCTAGCGGGGGCTGGTTCAATTCTGGGTGCCACTAACTTCATTACGACCATCTTCAACATGCGTGCGCCGGGTATGACCCTGCACAAAATGCCGCTGTTCGTATGGTCGGTGCTGGTCACAGCTTTCCTGTTGTTGCTCGCTCTGCCGGTTCTGGCCGCGGCGATCACCATGCTGCTGACGGACCGCAACTTCGGCACCACTTTCTTCGATCCAGCGGGCGGTGGTGATCCGGTTCTTTACCAGCACCTGTTCTGGTTCTTCGGACACCCTGAAGTTTACATCATGATCCTGCCGGGCTTTGGCATGATCTCGCAGATCGTGGCGACCTTCAGCCGCAAGCCCGTGTTCGGCTATCTCGGCATGGCTTACGCGATGGTAGCGATCGGCGTAGTCGGCTTCATCGTGTGGGCACACCACATGTACACCGTCGGTCTGGACGTGAATACGAAGATGTATTTCACCGCAGCCACCATGGTGATTGCAGTCCCGACGGGTGTGAAGATCTTCAGCTGGGTTGCCACTATGTGGGGCGGCAGCCTCGAGTTCAAGTCACCCATGGTATGGGCGCTGGGCTTCATCTTCCTGTTCACCGTTGGTGGCGTGACCGGCGTTGTTCTCGCCAATGGCGGTATCGACGATAACCTGCATGACACTTACTACGTGGTGGCCCACTTCCACTATGTGCTGTCGATGGGTGCCGTCTTCTCGATGTTTGCCGGTTTCTATTACTGGTTCCCGAAGATGAGCGGCCGCATGCACTCAGAGTTCCTCTCGCACCTGCACTTCTGGGGCTTCTTCATCGGTGTGAACGTGATCTTCTTCCCGCAGCACTTCCTCGGAATGCAGGGTATGGCGCGTCGATATCCGGACTTCACACCGGCTTACAGCTTCTGGAACGAGATCTCGTCTTACGGCTACTACATCATGGCCGCCAGCATGCTGATCTTCTTTGCCAACCTTGCTTACGCGTTCCTCGCTGGCAAGAAGGCAGAGGCAAATCCATGGGGCGAAGGCGCGACTACGCTGGAATGGACGCTTTCGAGCCCACCGCCGTTCCACCAGTTCGAAACTCTGCCTGTGATTGAGGATCATCACGATTACCACGATCACCGTCCGGCGGGTGCGTAAAGCAATCCGGCTCTAAGCTGGGCTAGAACAGATAATGGGGGAGGGGCGTGCTGAGAAGTGCGCCCCGCCTCGCAAGGGAAGCGCTAACCAAGCGCAATGGAAGCAACGAGTAGACAGGTCATGACTGCCACCACCGCAAGAGCAATGCCGGCCGATTGGCGCGATTTTCTCGCGCTGACCAAGCCCGGTGTCATGCGTCTGGTGATTTTTACCGGCATTTGCGGTCTGTTGGCTGCTCCTGGTAATATTCACCCGGTGATTGGTTTTACCGCGATCCTTTGCATCGCCATGGGGGCGGGTGGTTCGGCTGTGCTGAACCAATGGTGGGAAGCAGAAATCGACGCCGGAATGAAGCGCACTGCAAATCGACCGCTTCCGGCAGGGAGGATGAACCCGACCGACGCGCGCGATTTCGGTATTGCTCTTTCTGCTGCATCGCTGGTGATCATGGGTGTCGCCGTGGGCTGGCTCGCAGCTGCGATTCTCGCGGTTGCGATCGTTTATTACGCGGTGATCTATACAATGTGGCTTAAGCCGCGCACACCGCAGAATATTGTGATCGGTGGCGGTGCAGGTGCATTCCCACCAATGATTGGTTGGGTCGCGGTGACGGGCGAAATTACCGCCATGCCGATCCTGCTGTTCGCGATCATTTTCTTCTGGACCCCGCCGCATTTCTGGGCGCTCGCTCTGTTTGTTAAGTCGGACTACGCCAAGGTTGGCATTCCGATGCTGCCCGTCGTGGCGGGCGAGAAAGCAACACGTCGCCAGATCCTGGCTTACTCGATCATTCTGGTGCCGATCGCGATTGCACCTTGGATGATCGGGGGGACGGCTGCCATTTACGGGATTACAGCTCTAACGCTAACGCTGGCGTTTCTGGCAATGTCGCTTCCGGTCGCGTTCCGGACCTCTGTCGACGGTGACACGATGAAACCGGAAAAGAGCCTGTTTGCGTATAGTATCCTATACCTGTTCGCGCTGTTTGCAGCGCTTGTTGTGGATGCAGTGGCGCGAAACCTGGGGTGGATTGCCTTATGACACCCGAAGAAGAAGCCGAATTCAAACGCCGACAGAAGAGCCGCAACCTCGTGCTTGGAGGTTTGCTGCTGTTCATGGTCGTGCTTTTCTACTTCATCACTATCGCACGTATCGGAGGTCAGTAAGGTGACTGCGGTTGCTGCCAATTCGCTAGAGCAAAAGAATCTCAAGACTGGCATCTATGCCTTCATGGGTGCGCTTGCGATGTTGGGGTTAGGGTACGCCGCAGTGCCGCTGTATGACCTATTCTGCCGCGTGACCGGCTTTGGCGGCACCACACAAGTCGCTAGCGAAGCCGAAGCGGCGAATGCAGAACGCCTGGGACTGGCCGCTGGCGGACAGACGATGTCCATCCGATTCGATGCTTCGACCGCGCGTGATGTTCCGTGGACATTCCGACCGACACAATCGACCGACACTGTACAGATCGGCGTTCGGGACATGGCCATCTATACCGCGAAGAACAATTCAAGCATTCCAATCACCGGCACGGCGACTTTCAATGTCGAGCCGGAACAGGCAGGCAAATATTTCAACAAGATTCAGTGCTTTTGCTTCACCGAGCAGACATTGCAGCCAGGCGAAGAAGTGAACATGCCTGTACTGTACTTTGTCGATCCGGCGATGCTGGAGGACGAGGCAATGGAAGGGGTGGAGCAGATCACTTTGAGCTACACCTTCCACAAGTCACTTACTACTAACAGCGAACCAAGTTCGTAACACTCTGGACCCGTCCGGCGAGGGCATCTAAGGACGGGTTAATCTTAAGATACGGGCCAAAAGACGGGAACTTTCCATGGCTGGAACAAAGAACCACGACTATCACATTCTTGAGCCGGATATCTGGCCGCTGATCGGTGCCTTTGCGGCGCTGACGTTCACTACTGGCATGGTTTTCTTCATGCACGAGATGAATGGCTGGCAGATCGTTCTGGGCCTTGGCATTGCCGGCCTGATCGCCACATTCTTCAGCTGGTTCAGCAATGTTGTGAAGGAAGCCGAAGGCGGCGACCACACTCCGGTTGTGCAGCTGCACATGCGTTACGGCATGATCTTGTTCATCGCATCAGAAGTCATGTTCTTCGTGGGCTGGTTCTGGGCGTTCTTTGACTTTGCACTGTTTCCTGAGGCGCTGCGCGTCACGGGCGCAGGAACGGAAGAGCAGGTAACAACTAGCCTGTTCGGCGAAGCTGGTGCGATCGGAACTCTTGTTCCGGAAGGTATGGAAGTGCTCAATGCATTCCAGCTGCCGCTGCTCAACACGCTGATCCTGCTTTGCTCTGGAACAACGGTTACGTGGGCGCACCATGCGCTGATCCACGGCGATCGTGACGGTCTGAAGCTGGGTTTGTGGGCGACGATCGCACTCGGTGCAGTCTTTACCGCGATTCAGGCTTATGAATATTCGATCGCTCCGTTCAACTTCGGACAGAATACCTACAGTTCTGCCTTCTTCATGGCGACTGGCTTCCACGGTTTCCACGTTCTGGTCGGTACGATCTTCCTGATCGTTTGTCTGGTGCGTTCCTATGCGGGTCACTTTACCCCGCGCCAGCACTTCGGTTTCGAAGCTGCGGCGTGGTACTGGCACTTCGTTGACGTGGTGTGGCTGTTCCTGTTTGTCGCCATTTACATCTGGGGCGGCTGGGGTGCACCCGTACACTAATGCCCAAGAGCGCAAGCTCTGAAGAAAAGAAGGGGCTGCCGGGGGTAACTCAGGCAGCCCTTTTCGGTTTGTGCCCGCGTTGTCATGGGCGCACGCTGTTTGATGCCCCGGCGAGCATTGCCTACCGATGCAAGGCTTGCGGGCTGGAGTTTGCCCAATTCGAACGGGGTAGCAGGGCGTCCAGCCTTATAACCTTCGCGGTCGCTGCTGTAATGATAACAGTCGCGCTTGTAGCTGATAGTAGCGTCCAGCTACCGTTTTGGCTGATGGGATCAGCCGCAGTGGTGGTCACGATCGCAACCACTCTCCTTGCGCTGCGTTTCTTTAAGACGATGCTGCTTATGGCGCGCTATGAGCGCAGCCTTGAACAGAAAGACCATGAGCAATGAACCTTCGTCAGCTTCCGATCCTTCCGACCATTATTGTTGTCGTGGCCGCCGGTATCATGGTGTGGCTGGGTATTTGGCAATGGGGAAAGATTGGGGAGCAGGAAGCGCGCTTGCAACAATATGAAGCAAACGCTGGCAATCCGGAACTGGTGCCCTTTCCGCTTACGCCCGAAGATGTGGATCGCTTCGCCTATCGGCGTTCTTCACTGATCTGTGAGGAGATTCTGGGTGAACCACGGGTTGTTGCCGGCAGGAACGCCAATGATCAAACTGGGTATGTGCAGGTCGCAACGTGCAGACTTGGCAACGGTGCACAGGCAGATGTCCAGTTGGGCTGGGCGAGAGGGCCAAGCCTTGTTGTCTGGGAAGGTGGCGGGGTAACCGGCTCGATCGAGCCTCTGCGGACTGGGCTTGCCAAACTGATCGCTGACCCACCGGTTGAAGGTCTGTCTGCAAGCGCACCGCCGAAAAAGAAGGTCATCGATCACATGGCCTACGCTGGGCAATGGTTCTTCTTCGCACTGACAGCTTTGGTGATCTATTTCCTCGCCATTCGCATGAAACTCGCTGGGCGTCGGGAAGGTGGGGATTGACGCGCATGAAGCGTCTCTTTCTTGCCCTTGGAGCCGCCCGCGTCTAACCGCCCCAAGTAATGGAATATATCTCGACCAGAGGCAGCGCATCCGCGCTCGATTTCGAAGGTGTGACGCTGGCGGGGCTCGCCAGCGATGGCGGGCTGTACCTGCCGACTGAATGGCCGCGCTTCAGCGAAGCACAGATCGCGGAAATGGTTGGGCTGCCCTATGCAGAGCTGGCTACGCGGGTGATGTGGCCCTTTGTCGAAGGCAGCCTGACCGAAGAGGAACTGCGCAGTCTTTGCCAGCAGGCCTATGGCCGGTTTGCGCACAAGGCGGTGACGCCGCTGGTGCAATTGGATGAGCGGCAATGGCTGCTCGAACTGTTCCACGGGCCTACACTCGCGTTTAAAGATGTCGCGCTGCAATTGCTCGGCCTGCTGTTCGAGACTTTCCTGGCGCGGCGGAAATCGAACCTCACCATCATTGGCGCGACCAGCGGTGACACGGGTTCTGCGGCGATTGATGCAGTGGCGGGACGCGAAGGCGTCGATATTTTCATGCTTCACCCCAAGGGCCGCGTCAGCGATGTGCAGCGCCGCCAGATGACGACAGTGCGTGCCCCCAATGTGCATAACATCGCGATCGAAGGCAGCTTTGATGATGCGCAAGCGATGGTGAAGCGTATGTTCGGCGATGCCGAGATGACCAGCCGTTTCAACATTGGCGCGGTCAATTCGATCAACTGGGCGCGGCTGATGGCCCAGGTGGTCTATTACTTCGCCAGCGCATTGCAGCTCGGCGCACCGCACCGGCAAGTCGGTTACAGCGTGCCGACTGGCAATTTCGGAGACGTGTTCGCCGGCTATGTCGCGGCCCAAATGGGTTTGCCGATAGCGCAACTGGTAGTCGCGACCAACGTCAACGATATCCTGCATCGCGCGCTGTCAGACGGGGACTATTCCACTGGTACGGTGACACCGACCGAGACACCGTCGATGGATATCCAAGTCAGCTCGAACTTCGAGCGGCTTCTGTTCGATTGTGGCGGACGTGATGGCGCTGCAATGGCGGAACAAATGCGTGGCTTTGAAGCGAACAAGGCGATGCAGCTTAGCAATAGCCAGCGCGAAGGCGCGTCTGCTCTGTTCACCAGCGTCCGCGCAGATCAGCAACAAGTGTTGCAAGCGCTACGCTGGGCGCACGAGAATTCGGGCGAGGTGATTGACCCGCATACTGCCGTCGGTTTGCATGCCGCGCTGGGAACGGAGCTTGATCCTTCAATTCCCATGGTAACGCTTGCGACTGCGCATCCGGCCAAGTTTCCCGATGCGGTCGAGCGCGCGACGGGCCTACGCCCAAATCTGCCGTCGCGGGTAGGAGATCTGTTCGCGCGCGAGGAAGCCTATAGCGAGCTACCCGGCGAATATGACGCCGTGCGCGACTTCGTGACACAGCACACGAGCCCCGCCGCCTGATGGCTGAACTTCGCCGCGATCCTGTGCTGATGGTGGGCGAGGGCTGGGAAGGCGGCTACCGCCTGCTCGACAGCGGCAATGGTCGCAAGCTTGAACAGTTTGGTCCGCATGCCTTCATCCGCCCAGAGCCGCAGGCGATGTGGAACCCGCGCGCGGCGGATTGGCAAGCAGCTGGCGAGTTCATTCCCGGTTCGGACGAGGATGGCGGCGGGCGCTGGCAACTTGATCAGTCTCTGCCAGAGGATTGCTGGCCGGTGAGCTGGAATGAAGTGACCTTTACCGCGCAGCCGACACCTTTTCGCCATCTGCAATTCTTCCCTGATATGGCCCCGGTGTGGGACTGGATGCGGGAACAGTTGAGCGGGATGACCGAGGCCGAGACGATGAACCTGTTCGGCTATACCGGTGTGGGCTCGCTCGCTCTCAGCCGCCATGGCCGTGTTACGCATGTCGATGCGAGCAAGAAATCCGTTGCTCAGGCGCGCGAAAACGCCGCGCTGTCACGAATGGAAGACCGGCCGATCCGCTGGCTAGTCGATGACGCAGCCAAGTATACTGCGCGTGAGGTTCGTCGTGGCAATCGCTATGATGGAATCATCCTTGATCCACCCAAGTTCGGGCGTGGGCCAAAGAATGAAACATGGCGCTTGGAAGAAAGCCTGCCTACGCTTCTGGGTGATTGCCGACAACTGCTCGATGCAGACAGCAAATTCCTCTTCCTGACAGTTTATGCGGTCCGGATGAGCAGCCTGGCGTTGGCAGGATTGGTCGATGAATTGTTCGCCGATCTGCCCGGCACAATCGAGCATGGCGATCTGGCGGTTCAGGAAACAGGCGAGGGCGGCAGGCTTCTTCCCACGGCGATCTTCGCACGCTGGAGCAATTCAGGTTAAAGGGCGCGCATGAACGATTCGCTGATCCTCGAAGTGGCTGATTTCGAACACGATGTCCTGACCGGCATCTATTCGGAAGAAACGGGTAAGCCGCAACCGCTGCGTTTCACCATTCAGGTGCGCATGTCGGTTGCCGAACGGTATGAGCCAGACACGCCGCTGGAAGACAGCAAGAACTATATGGACCTGAAGTTTGCAGCTTCTGACGCTCTGCCCGAAGGCGTACATTTCAAGCTGATCGAAGCAGTGGCAGATCACATCTGCGAAACACTGTTTGTGCAAGACGCACGGGTAGAGGCGGTTACGGTCAAGATCGTGAAGCTGGCTATCGCTGAAGCGAATGAGAAGATCGGCATCACTCTGCACCGAGAGCGGAAGTAGGATGGCACAGGCCGAGCTGAAGGTGGATAACCTGCCGGCCGAGCCACTCGACGCGGCCGCGGCGTTTCATGCTGGGCATCTACACTCGGCAATAACTGCTCTGGAGGGTGGTGCAGACCAATTGACTATTATCCTGCCGCCATCTCCAACCGACCACGACGATTGGCGGCGGGCGGTTGCGCGCGATCTCGCGCGAAAATTCGCGCCCAAAAGAGTTAATGTGCTGGGCGGGGGCAGCGAAGAGGCGGTCCAATCAATGCTCGCATATTTGAGGGGGGCGCCGGGCATTACGGGACAGTATCTTCCGCTTCATGACTAGGGTCCGTGACGTCTTGCTCCCCAGCGCCATGCCTGCGCCATTGATCGATGGCTTCCAACGCCAGATCAAATATCTGCGCTTGTCGGTGACTGACCGCTGCGATTTGCGCTGCACATATTGCATGCCAGAGCGGATGACGTTCCTGCCGCGCAAGGAAGTGCTGAGCCTTGAGGAGCTTTATAAGCTGTCACTCGGTTTCATCGCGCGCGGGGTTACCAAGATTCGCGTTACTGGCGGCGAGCCGCTGGTCCGGCGCGACATCATCGACCTGTTTCGCGTCCTGGGTCGCAAGCTAGGGGACGGGCTGGAAGAGCTGACGCTGACAACCAATGCGACTCAGCTTGCACAGCATGCGGACGATCTGGCGAGCGCGGGTGTGAAGCGGGTGAACATCTCGCTCGACACACGTGATCGCGAGCAGTTCGCCAAACTGTCACGGCGCGACGTGTTGCCGCGGGTGCTGGAGGGTATCGCGGCTGCGAAAGAGGCGGGGCTCAAGGTCAAGATCAACTCAGTCGCGCTCAAAGGGGTGAACGAGCATGAGATTCCCGATCTTATTGCATGGTCACATGGTGAAGGTTTCGATCACACGCTGATCGAAGTCATGCCGCTGGGCGATGTCGATGAAGACAGAGTCGACCATTTCTTGCCGCTATCGGCTGTGCGCGAACAACTGGAGAAGCGCTGGACACTCACTCCGCTGAGCGAAAGCTCTGGCGGCCCCGCACGCTATGACCGGATCGAGGAGACCGGCGGGAAGCTGGGCATGATCACGCCGCTGACCAACAATTTCTGCGCGGGCTGCAACCGTTTGCGTGTGACAGCAACAGGACAGCTCTATCCCTGCCTTGGCGGCGGCGAGCGAGTCGACTTGCGTGCAGCACTTCGTTCGGACGATCCGGAAGCGAACCTGCAAGCCGCGCTGAATGAAGCCATGCGGATCAAGCCTGAACGGCATCATTTCGATATCTCTGAGCGCGGCGCTGAACCGGCGCAGCCGCGCCATATGTCGATGACAGGCGGCTGACATGGCGGTGACGGTGCTCTTCCTAGGCCCACTGCGCGATCTTGCGGGAGAGGAAATTCACGAGTTTCCTGCGCCGCTCGATTGGGAGGGGTTGCTATCGGCAGTTGCACCTCAAGTGGCCGATCAACTGCGCCAGGAACGCGTGAATGTAGCCTGCGCCGGAAAAGTCCTGGCGGACAAGGCTACGCTCAATGCGCAAGACGGCGATGAAGTTGCGCTGCTTCCGCCTGTCAGTGGTGGCTGACAATGCGCGATGTTCGCCTGTTAGCGGAGGCATTTGATCCGAGTGCGCTTGTCGACCAGTTCAAGGCCGCGAATTCGGGATTGGGCGGTGTGTGCACCTTTGTCGGCGAGGTGCGCAGCGAAACGGGTGTCGAAGCGTTGGAGCTATCCCACTACGAGCCTCTGACGCTGCCAAGCATGGACCAGCTCGCTGACGCGGCCTTCGCGCGTTTTGAGTTGATGGGATTATTGATGGTCCACCGCGTTGGCCAAATGCTTCCCGGAGATCCGATCGTTTGCGTGTCCGCAGCAGCCAGACATCGACGTGGCGCGATCGATGCGGTTGATTTCTGCATGGATCATTTGAAAGCGGCTGCATGGTTCTGGAAACGCGAAAGGCGCGATGGCGAATGGCAATGGATCGAGCCCCGCAGCGATGATTACGCGGATCTCGCCCGCTGGAGTTGAGATAATTCGCACGATTTGATTTCGATCAAGGTGAGCGGGTCTAACTCGAGGCAAAAGATGTCTCAACGGAAGGAGACATCACCATGTCGAAAATGCTCACCACCGAATTCGTTCAGGAAAAAGCTCAGATCGTCAAAGCGCCTGAAGCCAAGAATCGTGTTGCAACCAATGTTGATCGCGATTTCGGGCTTCCCAAAACGCTCTATGGCGCGACAATCGCGTGTTATCTTGGCTTTGTAGCAATCACGGCGTTGGCATTTGCGAACCCAGGGCTGATCATTCCAATGGTGATTATCGCCGGTATCATCGTGGCCGGGTTTGTTGTTCCGGGCATCTGGACTCAGTTGAAGCCGGAAACAAAGTCGTCGAATGCCGTGAGCTACGATCGCTTTAATGGCGAGGGCATCATGACCCATACCGGCCCGCTCAAGGCGCGGGACGCTGCCACTCAAGTTCTGATCCTGCCGGTCCTCGTTTTGTTCTGGGGCGTAGCGGTGGTGACCATAGTCGCTTTGGCTAGCTGAAGCGACCCGGCTACCCCTGGAATCTTCCGGAGAGGGCCTGCAGGTGCGCGGGGTCGACCAGTTCGATCCCGCGCTTGCCTATGCGTTTGATGGCGCCACTCGATTCCAGATCACCCAATTTGCGACTGACTGTCTCGATCGTCAGTCCAAGCATATTTGCGATCTCGCCCCGCGAAAGTGGTAACTCGAACGTCTGTTCGGGGTGGCAAGGCGATTGGCTTGCTGCCTGTGCAAAGTCATATATCAATGCAGCCAATCGCGCTTCGGCGGTGGCATTCCCGGTCAATTCCAACAAGCTGCGTGTTGCGTGCAGATCTTCCTGGCTTCGGCGCAACAACGCTTTTGCAAGGGCGGGATAGTGATCTATCGCTTGATCCAGATCCTTGCGTGCGAAAGTGCAAAGCTGACTATCTGTAAGCGCCACTACGTCATGATGCGCGAACGGCGCAAATAGCTCTCCGATGAAGCCCGATGGATGCACTAGCGCCAGAATTTGTTCGTTACCGTCAATATCGGTTGAGCACACTTTTAGTGCGCCTGAGACCAGAGTCGCACAGGCTGCGTCCGCGTCGCCTGCAGCAAAGAGCATCTGACCGCGCTTCAAGGTGCGGGTCCGGCCAGCAGCGGCCAGAGCGTCACGTTCATCATCATTCAATACAGAGCAAGCTGCACTATCGCGTACGGGGCATGCTTCGCAGGCCAGGTTCATGGTTGCTCCTCGCGGGACCCAAGTAAATCGATCAGTTCAGCTATCACCTGTCTTTCCGCAGCGTGATAGTCAGACACTTGTTCTCGCGCCTGATCGATCTGCTCTCGTTCGGTGAAAGAAAAGGACGCATCGGAATAAAGCGAATCGAGATCTGCCAGCAAGGACACGATTTCGCCATTTCGTGATTCGAGTGAAGCGATCTCTATCTGCGCTATGGGCCAGCGATTATCTTCAAATCCTGTGCCTGCTGCTGAAGCAATCCGCGGACGTGCCGCTTCAGCTTGTGCCAAGAAACGCGCATGATGCTCGCCTGCCGATTTAATGGCGGCTTCTAAGTCAGCCAAATCGGAAGCAGCGATTGAGCTTGGCGCTGACACTTGCGATGTGACGGAGGCAGAGGTGAAAGTCCCTTGAACCCGCTCGAACTCGCGCAAGTTGAGGTTTGGATAGCGTTCCGCGCTGCTCGCGCAGCCAGCCACAGCAGCGGCAGCTGCAAAAGCAATAACTTTGCGAAAATGCGATGTGCGGACCATTACGATGGTGAATAGCACGAAGCTGGCATCTTGCCACCCGTTCCGGTGCATCGTGGAAATAATCGGCCAATTTCCTGTGCGGCGCGGAAAAATGCACCTTTCCGGCGTTGACTTGAGCCCGCCTTTCCCTTAACGGCACGCTTCTTTCCGGCGCCACCTTCTGGTGGAGAGTCGGGCGCGCCCTTTCGACAGGTGAAGGGGCACAGCTTTAGATTGAGAGATTACCACCATGTTCGCAGTCGTGCGCACAGGCGGCAAACAATACCGGGTTGCCGCCGGAGACAAAATTGCAGTCGAAAAACTCGCTGGCGATGCCGGCGACACCGTGACGCTGGGTGATGTCCTGCTTGCAGGCGAGGGCGAAAAGCTCGCTGATGCCTCGAAAGTCACTGTTTCGGCGGAGATCATCGCTCAGGCAAAGAGCGAAAAGGTCGTCGTTTTCAAGAAACGTCGCCGCCATAACTATCGCCGCAAGGCCGGTCATCGTCAGCAGATGACGCTGCTGCGGATCACCGATGTGGGTGAGGGCGCGAAGAAGGCTCCGGCCAAGAAGGCCGCTGCCAAGAAGACTGAAGATGCGCCAAAGAAGGAAGCAGCAAAGAAAGCTGCTCCTAAGAAGACTCCAGCTAAGTCGGCCGCTCCCAAGAAGGTAGCAGCTGAGAAAAAGGCGCCGGCTAAGAAGGCTCCAGCCAAGAAGGCTGCAGCAAAGAAGCCGGCAGCGAAGAAGTAAGGATCAGGACCGATGGCACATAAAAAAGCAGGTGGTTCATCACGTAACGGTCGCGATTCAGTCGGCCGTCGCCTTGGCGTGAAAAAGTTCGGCAGCGAAGGCGTCGTTGCGGGCAACATCATCGTGCGCCAACGTGGCACCAAGTTCTACCCGGGCAGCAATGTCGGCATGGGTAAGGATCACACGCTCTTCGCGCTCGAAGACGGCGTGGTGCGATTCCACAAAGGCAAACTCGGCCGCAAATATGTGTCTGTAGACGCGATTATGGAAGCAGCCGAATAACCGGACGGTTCGATAAAGGGATCGTCCACCGGGACGGTCCCAGCCGGATATAGCCGGCAACCAAAGAGGGAGATGGGGCCGACCCACTCCCTCTTTTGTTTTCTCCCTCTGAAAATTCGCGGCGGAATTATGTTTCGCTATCACGCAATTGTCACGCGTCCGGAATAAGAGACCGGGGCGGGGCCAATGGGAGAAGTCCAATGTTCCACTGCACCGAAAGGTTGCTGCTTAGGCCGGCATGGCCTGAGGATTGGCAAGCTGTGTATTCAGGTATCGCCGATGAAGGCGTGGTGCGGAACCTCGCGCGTGCGCCATGGCCATACAGCAGGGATGATGCGCGCAGCTTTGTGGAGTTGCCGGTAAATCCCATGTTTCCGCGATTTCTGATCACCAGGGCTCGGGACGCGGCCTTGATCGGTTGCATAGGCATCGACATGACCGCAGATGAGGTCGAGTTGGGCTATTGGATCAGCCGACCGTACTGGGGACAAGGCAATGCCACGGAAGCGGGGCGCGGCGTCATCGAGATCGCCTCAACATTGGGCCACAAGTCTCTGGTTGCAAGCCATTTCCTGGACAATCCTGCTTCGGGCAAGGTGTTGTCCAAACTTGGCTTCAAACCCACCGGCAGGATTGTAAATCGCCATAGCTGCGGCCGTGGTTCAGAAGCGCCGACAGCTGAATATGCGCTCGATCTGTCTCAGCAATCGACAGATTGGCAAAGTGCCGCCTGACCCCTCTCCCCCATAAACAGGCGGCGCAAAGAGAAGCCCCGGTTCCACTTATGCGGAGCCGGGGTTTCTTGTTTCCGGTAAAGGAGTAGCGACTATTCGGCTGGCTGCATCAAGGCGTCTTCAAAGTCGCCTTCATACAGGCCGATCAGTGCGCGATCATCGTGATCCCAAGGGTGGAAACCTGGTTTGAAGTAAGCAAGCCACGCGGGGAAGATGCGACGCACAACACCTGGCGTAAACGCGAGATATTTGAACAGGCCCCAACGCGCTTTCCAGCCGGTGATGCCATCCTGCGCAAGCAGGTTCATGGTATCTTCCCAGCGATTCCTGAAGAAGCGGCCGGTAACGATCAGCATCATCAAGCTGCGCACCTTCCAGCGGCGGAATGGGG
Source organism: Altererythrobacter ishigakiensis (assembly GCF_001663155.1). Lineage (NCBI taxonomy): Bacteria > Pseudomonadati > Pseudomonadota > Alphaproteobacteria > Sphingomonadales > Erythrobacteraceae > Altererythrobacter > Altererythrobacter ishigakiensis. The sequence goes on along the minus strand of NZ_CP015963.1, from coordinate 2,129,478 downwards.
TCCAATCGCGTGTAGCGTGATTCCAGGTGTCATAAGCGACACCTTTGTGCTCGATTTCTTCAGCCGCATGCCAGCGCCACATGTTGCGCACTTCCGGGTCGGCCTTATCGAAATGCTTCGGATTCTTGAGGAATTCGCTCGCCATCATCGCGGTATAGTGTTCCAGCGCCATGGTTGCCGCGAGGTTGAGAATCTCTGGACGGCCTTTTGTCAGGGCCAGCATTTCCTCGACGCGCTTGTCGATCTTCTTGATGTCGTAGCCGTGATCTTCGGCCAGGCGATTGAAGGCGATGTGCTCACGGGTGTGGTTGATCTCCTGCTTCACGAAAGCGCGGATTTCATTGGCAAGTTTGGGCGGGGCACCATCACGGTGCGCCTTGACGGCTTCGATGAAGAAAGCTTCGCCGCGTGGGAAAGTGGCCGACAGTGCATTGTGCCAGGCCGTGCCAATGGGCTCTCCTGCCCACCAGCGATTGGGAGTGGTGTTGCGGTTGAATCGCTCATCACGCACGGTGATTTCGAGATCGGCCGGAGTGGGGTTTTTCTGATCGCGCGCAGTTTCTGTCGCGGTGTCGATGTCGATCTTGGCGGGGGCGTTCACGAAACACTCCATAAATAGGTTACTAACAATGATGTTAATAACTACTACTGACATTTGTGTCAATAGCGTTCAGGTCGCGCCTTGAGATCTGGCACCCGCGCTTGTGAGTTGATTGAACCTTTGCGTTCCAATAGGTGTGATTTCTTAGGGTCGAGCAAAGAGTTGGGGGGCTTTATGGCCGACTTACCAGTCCGCAAGCATGTTTATCAAAATCACCATCTGGACTCCACGCGATGGAATTGGTTCACACCGCGAAGCGACGACATAATCATTGCGACATCCTACAAGGCTGGAACAACCTTTACTCAAACCATTGTCGGCAATCTTCTTTTCCCGGACGGCGACCTGCCGGGTCCCGCTTCGTTCATTTCTCCCTGGCTCGATTTTCGGCCTTTTCCTCTGGAGATGGTTCTCGGTCAGTTGGAGGAGCAAGATCACCGTCGATACATTAAGACGCATACCCCCTTGGACGGACTGCCCTATTATTCCGACTGCAAGTATCTATGCGTAACCCGCGATCCAAGAGACGTGTTCATGTCGCTGCTCAATCATTGGGGCAGCCACACAGACGAATTCTATGGCACGATGAACGGCGTTCCCGGAAGAGTCGGCGAAGAGTTTCCTCACTTTACTGGCGACATAAAGCAGATTTGGCGCGATTGGATCAGCCGCAGTTGGTTTGATTGGGAGATCGGCGGTTATCCGTACTGGTCCCATCTCAGCTTTGCGCTCACATTCTGGAATTACCGGCACCTTCCAAACATCAAGCTGCTGCATTTCAACGACTTGCTCGATGATCTAGACGGTCAGATGAGAGGTGTGGCGGACTATCTGGGCATTGATGTTCCATCCGAACTTTGGCCCGATGTAGTTAAGCGGTGCACCTTTGCGGAGGTGAAAAAGGATCCATTCAAAGTTGTTGGCGAGAACATATCCTTTGCGTTCAAGGGCGGTGCGGACACCTTCATCCATAAAGGTACCAACGGGCGCTGGGTTGGGGTGCTGGATGATGAAGATCTGGCGCTTTACGAATCAGCTATGAGCAAGCTGCCGCAAGACTACGCCCACTGGCTGCAGAACGGCGGTCCTGTCTCTACCACTTAGCAGGACTGAATTCGGTCGGGCTGCCAGCGGTCCTTCAATTCGGGCTTACTCAGCTGGCATTACCGCGTCAGCGTAGGGACTTTCGGTCTTGCCGAGCAGTGCACGGTCATCGTGGTTCCATGGGTGAAAGCGCGGGGTCAGTATGGTGGCCCATTCAAAGAACATACGGCGCATCATGCCGGGTTTCCACCATAGGAAAGCGTAGAGCTTACGCTTGGCCTTGCTGCGTGAGTAGCCGTCTTGCTCGAGCAGGCCGATGGCATCGCGAATGCGGTTGCCGAAGTATTTCTTCGTGATCAGCGCCGCGACAAGTGCGCGAGTTTTGTAGCGCTTCCACGCGCTCCAATCGCGGGTCGCGTGGAGCCACACGTCATAGACCAGCCCCTTGTGCTCAATCTCTTCGGTTGCATGCCAGCGCCAGATATCGGCGGCGACAGGGTCTGCACCTTCCAGATATTCCGGCTTGGCCAACAACTGGCGACTGATGATCGCAGCGAAGTGTTCCAGCGCGATCGTGATCGCAAGGTTGAATTCCTTGGGTCGGCCCTCGGTTAGCTCAAGCATTGCCTGGATACCCTGATCAATGCTTTCGACATTATAGCCGTGATCGGAAACCAGACGATTGAAAGCAACGTGTTCGCGCGTGTGGTTGATTTCCTGAGTGGTGAAGGCCTTGATCTCCTTCGCCAGCTTGGGTGGCAAGTCTTCGCGGAAATCGCGCAAGGTATCGATGAAGAAGGCTTCACCGCGCGGCAGGCTGGCTGAAACAGAATTATACCATGCTGTCGCCACCGGATCATTGGAATGCCACCAGCGCGGCACCATGGCCTGGCGGTCAAACCGCCGGTCCCGCACGATCAGCTCATGCTCTGCCGGGGTTGCACTACCGCGGGCGGTGATGGGTTCATCGCTGCTCTTGCTGGTTAGAGCAGAGCGCTCTAGGTTGGTGGTCTGATCAGTCATGATCTTAAGAATCTATTAGGCTTAACAAATAATGACAAGTCGCAAACGGTTAACACCTGAAGAATCAAGAAGTTCGGCGCTGGAGGCAGCACGAGCATTACTTATTGAAACGGGGCCTCAATCGGTTACTTTGAAGGCGGTTTCAGCCCGTATCGGGCGCACGCATGCCAACTTGCTGCATCATTTCGGGTCAGCATCCGGGCTTCAGAAAGAGCTCGCGAGACATTTGGCAGAGACGGTTTGCGAGACGATCAGGGAAGCTGTAACTGCTAGCCGCGCCGGGTTGGGGGCGCCGCGCGAAGTGGTGGACCTGGCATTCGATGCCTTCGACAAGGAAGGCGCGGGCGCGCTGGCGAGTTGGATGATCCTGACCGGCAATGAGGATGCGCTCAGCCCGATTGTCGAGACGATCCATCAGCTGGTCGATGAAATCGCGCAGGATGAGGCATCGCATACCGGTGAGGGGATGCGCGTGCACGAAGACACTTTGGCTCTGGTACTTATGGCGATGGGTGACGCCCTGATTGGCAAAGCTCTGGCGCGCTCGCTGGGTTTGCCAGATACCGCGGCGCGGGACCGTGCGCAGCTGATGCTGGAGCGTTCGTTGGCAGCTAGTCAGCAGGTGTAAGAGTCTCGCGCATCCAATTGGGTGCTGCTTCGGGATCGATGTTCTCCACCCGCAAATGGTCGACAGCCATGCCTAGACCGGGATAGGCCACCTTTTGGCGCTTTTCATCTGATGTGCCGAGCGGAACGACGACCAGACGTCGATTGACCTTCTGTCGCCAATTCATGCGCGCGGTGTTCTCCTGACCGATGTAGCAACCCTTGTCGAAGCTGACGCCATTCAGTTCGACTGCGTTGGTTTCCAGCCAGAGTATCTCGCCAAGTTCGGCGTAACCTTCTGGCACACCTAGAGAGAGGCGATGCGCGAGCCAGGCCGCGTCGGCCTGCTCGTCCTCTTCGCTTGCCGGGCTCAGCCAACGATACCCCAATTCGGCCAGCCGCGGATCTGGATAAACCCCATCGCTTTCTTCAATGCTCCAATTGACGGCCAGACTGTCATCGCGCTCGATATTGATCTTTCGGCGAAGGCGATAGAGCGAAAGCCGTTTGGCGAGGTCGTCGGCCACGGCCGCTTCACAATCGAGCAACACATCTGAGCCATCTGACCAAACGAGGAAATCGAACATCGCCTTGCCCTGCGCGCTCAGCAGCGCGGCAGAGACCGGCAGCTCACCGCTAACGTCATTGGTGACGAGGCCTTGCAGGAAATCGCGCACATTCTCACTATCGTCCTGCGCGGACAGGCGGATCACAGCGCGGTCAAATAGGCGGGTTGCGGTCATGCGATCTGAATCCTTTTCGCAATGGCATTGGCCATTCGCGGTCCAAGCTCTGGCCCTTGTTCTGGATAGAGGAATGGTTCGATCAGCTCCGCTTCCATCAGCAATAGATCGTTACCGTCTCCGCGGACCATATCGATCCGGGCGTAAAGTGGAGTTTCAAAGGGGATCGCATCGATCACCGCTTGTGCGAAGCCAATGTCGACATCGCTTGGTGTGATCGTCTCTTCGGTGCCACCGTATAATGATTGCACACGATAATCGCCCTTCGCCGGACGTTTGCGCAGCGCATGCGAGAACTGTCCATCAACAAAGATGAAGCTGTACTCTCCGTCGCTTGCGATCTGAGGCAGGTAAGGCTGAATCATCGCCGGATGGAGCATGTGCCAGTTTGGCGCTGTCTGACCCATGTGATGAATGGTTTGTCCCTCTGCGCCGGCGCCGACTTGGCGCTTCGCAACAACCGTCTCGCAGCCAAAAGCATACAGCGCTGCGTCGATGTCGGCCACTGACGCCTTCTCGATCCACAGAGTGGGAATCATCGCTATCCCGCGTGCTTCCAGATCACGCAGATAGGTTTTGCGCGCGTTCCAGCGCACCATGTCGGAGGAGTTGCAAACTGTGATGCCGGCAAACTCCAGATCGTCCAGTTTTCCGAGGAACTCGGCTTCATCATCCTGATAGTCCCAAGGTGTTCCGATCAGTATCAGGTCAAAGCCATTGAAAGCTTCGATCGGGTCGCGCCAGTCGATTTCGGTCAGCGTTCCGCCGCGGGCCTCTATCTCTGGACGGATCGCTTGCACTTGCAGGTCGTGTTCGTACGCATCTTCGCGGCGGCGTGCGGAACCCGGCATGGTTCCCGGGCAAACAAGAAATCCGATCTTCATGCGCGCTTACTTAGGGACGAAGATAGCGACTGGAAAGATGTGAGCTGCGGGACTAGAGGCATCTACCAATGACTGACAAGCTGACGATCCGCCGCCCCGATGACTGGCATTTGCATTTCCGCGATGGCGAGATGATGCGCGATGTTGTGCCATACACCGCGCGCCAGTTTGCCCGCGCGATCGTAATGCCCAATCTTACCCCACCAGTAACAGACACCGCCAGTGGAGCCGCCTATCGTAAGCGGATCCTGGCGGCGGTGCCTAAAGGCATCGAATTTATGCCGCTGATGACCTGTTACCTGACTGACAACACCGATCCGGACGATCTGGCACGCGGTGCTGCGGAGGGCGTATTTACGGCGGCGAAGCTATATCCGGCTGGCGCGACTACGAATTCGGACAATGGCGTGACGGACGTCCGCAAGCTCGATCCGGTCCTTTCACGGATGGAGGCAGAGGGCATTGTGCTTTGCGTGCACGGCGAAGTGACTGATCAGGATATAGACGTTTTTGACCGTGAAGCCGAATTCATCGAGCGCCATCTGCGGCGGATCACCAGCGAGTTCCCGCAGCTAAAGGTGGTATTTGAACACATCACTACCAGTGACGCGGTTGATTTCGTGCTGTCTTGCGGACCCAATGTTGCTGCAACAATCACGCCACAGCACTTGCACATCAACCGCAATGCCATGCTGGTAGGCGGAATCCAGCCGCATAATTACTGTCTGCCAGTGGCCAAGCGTGAAACGCATCGGCTGGCGCTGCGTAAGGCAGCGACAAGTGGGGACGCGAAATTCTTCCTCGGCACTGATAGCGCACCGCACGAACGCCATGCCAAGGAGTCTGCGTGCGGCTGTGCGGGCATTTTCAACGCGCCGTTCGCGCTGGAAAGCTATCTTCAAGTGTTTGAAGAGGAAGGCGCACTCGATCAGTTTGAAGCCTTCGCCTCTCTTAATGGCCCCGCGTTCTACGGCCTGTCAGTGAATGAAGAGATGATCACGCTGGAACGCGCAGAAGTTTCAGTGCCGGATGAGCTTAAGGCAGGGGGCAGTGTCGTTGTGCCGTTCCATGCGGGGCAAGCGTTGTTCTGGCGGATAGCCGGCTAAGCAAGCACCCGTGCAGCACGTCGCCGCTGCAGCATATCCCAAACGAAGATACCGATTGCCGTCCAGATAAAGGCGAAGCTGGCAATTTGCGCTGGGAGCAGTGGCCGATCAAAAACGGTCAGCCCCAATATGAACACGATCGAAGGCGCAATGAACTGGAAGAATCCCAGTGTGGAATAATCCATGCGGCGCGCCGCCACCGCAAACAACAGTAGCGGCACTGCGGTCAGGAATCCTCCGAGTATGATTGCGAAGCTGAGGAAAGCATCCTGTCCGAACGAAGAGCCGTCGGGTCCCGCAGCATACCACCAGGCAATCCCGACCGAGAGCGGGATCAGAAGCGCGCTCTCAATCGTGAGGCCTGGTAATGAACCAACTGGTACCTGCTTTCGCAGCAAGCCATACGTGCCGAAGCTGAACGCGAGCGTCAGGCTGATCCACAATGTAGTCAGAGCGCCGGCGAGCAGAACTGCAACGCCAAGGCCCGCAAGGCCAACCGCCAACCACTGCCGGCGCGACAGGCGTTCTTTGAGTAACATCGTGCCAAGCAAGACGTTGACGAGCGGATTGATGTAATAGCCCAGGCTGGCCGCGTAGACTTCACCGGTCTGGATGGCCCAGACGTAAACGAACCAGTTGATGGCGATCAGTATTGCGCTGCCCATCAGAACAAGCAGTACCTTGCTGTTTCTCAAAGCGGCCTTGAGGTCGGGTATCTGCTTGCGGAACACCACAATCAACAAGCAGATCGGCAGAGTCCAGATAATCCGCCAGCCAACGAATTCGATTGGCGGGACACTTTGCACCAGGATCAGATAGAGCGGAAGGAAGCCCCAGATTCCATACGCGCCCAACGCCGCGGGGATGCCAGATGGCGCATGACTTGAGGCATCGTCTTGATTGGATTGCGTGGACACCCCCGGCCACTAGGCCCGCTCGTCAGGACCCGCAAGCCACGATTAGTCGCACAAATCTGCACAATTCACCGCAGCTTTCATTTTCTGACACAGTCGTTGCAATTCATTCAGGTTTGAAGCCCTAAACCTGAACACATCGAATCGCGGTGCTTCTCAACTAATCCCGCAAAGAAGCGCTCGATGAGAAGTGGAGATAACAAGATGACTGCCGCAATCGAAAAGAAATTTGCCTTCGCAGCAGCTGCAGGATTGGCATTTGCTGTGGCCACTCCCACGCAGGCCGCCGATCTCATGCAGCCAGTACCCGCGGCGCAATCGCACTTTGTCCCTTCGCCAGCCATCGGCGACATGACGGCTGAACATAAGCGCAAGAAGCGGCACCCCTATCATGCGCGCGGCCATGCCTATGGTCACCGGAATCATTACGATGATCGTCGCTACTACGATGACAGGAGCTATTACGGTGAACCGATCTATCGCGACACGCGAATCTGGCGCGCCCGCGACGGGCGGTATTACTGTCGCAAGGAAGACGGTACGACTGGTCTGTTGATTGGTGCCGGCGTTGGCGGGTTAATCGGTAACGAAGTGGCCGGACGCGGCGACAAGACGCTCGGCACTCTGCTTGGCGCAGTAGGCGGCGCTATGCTCGGCCGCGAGATCGACCGGAGCAATTCACGTTGCCGGTAATGAAATGATCCGAACACGAACTTGAGCCGCTTAATCCGAGCGGTTCCGGCGCGGCATCCACCAAGCCGCGGGAAACGCTCCCTTGCTTGCGCAGGGGGGCGTTTTCTACGAGCCTGGCCCAGGGTTAGTCTTTGGAAACGCCAACACCGATGGTTGCACGCGGCTGCTTCATTTCAGTGCTGGCGACGGGGTAAGCGCAATAGTCGGCAGCATAGTAAGCTGCCGGCCGGTGATTGCCCGATAGGCCGATGCCACCGAACGGTGCTGCCGATGACGCTCCGTTGGTTGGGCGGTTCCAGTTAATGATGCCAGCGCGAACATTAGCCCAAAAGCGGTCATAATCCTGCGGCCTGCCGCCGATCAGTGATGCTGACAGGCCAAAGCGCGTGTTGTTAGCTTCGGCGATTGCCGCGTCGAAATCTTTCACTCTGACAACTTGCAGGATCGGCCCGAACAGCTCGACATCAGGCCGGTCCTCAACCTCTGTAAGGTCGATAATCCCGGGCTTGAGAAACGGCTTGCTTTCGTCCGGCCGGCGCAAGTGCTGGATTGGTTTGCCGCCCATTCCGATCAGATGAACGAAGCTCTGCATCAGCTTATCCGCGGTGTCATTATCGATGACCGGGCCGAAAAACGGCGCAGGTTCAGCGAAAGGCTCATCGACGATCAACCGTTTGGTGAGCTTGAGCAGCTCTTCCATCAGCGGCTCATAAACGCTTTCAAGCACAATCAACCGACGACCAGCGGTGCAACGTTGACCGGCGGTGGTGAACGCAGATTGGACGATCAGCACAGCTGCGTCCTCAAGCAGCGGGGTATCCAACACGACAATCGGATTATTGCCGCCCATTTCCAGAGCGACAATCTTTCCTGGATTAGTCGCCAAGGCACGATTGATTGCGATGCCTGCCTGAACAGAGCCAGTGAACAGTACCCCGTCTACGCCGGAATGGCTGACCAGAGCCTTGCCTTCTTCAACCCCGCCGATCACGATTTGCACTGCTTCCTCAGGAATACCTGCCTTGTGGAAGCAATCGATCAGAAACACGCCAACTGCGGGTGTTTTCTCGCTTGGTTTGAATACGATCGTGTTGCCCGCGATCAGTGCAGGAACGATGTGGCCGTTGGGTAAGTGGGCGGGAAAGTTATAGGGTCCCAGCACAACCATGACGCCATGCGGCTTGTGACGTACCGCTGCCGTCCCTTGCAGTGCGCTGTCGAGCTTTTTCTTGCCAGTACGCTCAGCGTAAGCGTTGATTGAGATTTCAACCTTGTTGACCACCGCGTCGACTTCAGTGCGCGCTTCCCAAAGCGGTTTTCCGGTCTCACGAGCGATAAGCTCGGCGAATTCGTCGGCGCGCTTGCGAACCTGATTGGCGAACTGGCGCACAAGCTCGATGCGCTTGGGCAACGATTGCCCGGCCCATACGGGCCAAGCACGGCGCGCAGCCGCAACGGCTGCGTCGACGTTGCTTGCTTCGCCACGCCATAGCTCATTGCCGGTGGCCGGCTCATAAGAGATGTAGGTATTGTCGCTCACGTTTGGGCTTGAAGCCTCCCTCCACAAATTCGGTTAGTCGCGGCGGGTTGAAATGGGAAGGGGTGATTTATCCCTCTTTGCGCGGATTTAGGGATCAGTTGCCAGCGCGCAAGTGGCCCATAGGTTCAGGAGCGGGACCATGCGCTTCGCCCATCCGGCGAATGGCAGCAACCTTGTCATGGAGCGGCTGCCAGTCATCTCGCTCGTCGATCGCAGACCAGATCGCTTCAACCTCTTCAATCAACATCGACTGCGGCGCATCATCGCTCCAGTATTCATGATTTTCGTCTCTGGAGCGATATCCGGCCAATACCTCGGCCAGTTCGCCGCCCGCGTTTTGGCCACCACGATGTGCGAAGAAGAAAGCATCGGGCTGTGACCCGCTCTCGCGCAGTTGCTTTTCACAAGCAGCGACAAGTGTTGCGTCTTGCTCTTCGTCACGCTGATGAACACCCAGCCGCCAACACCAGCGCCTCGCCACTGCCTTCATATACAGTGGCCCGAAACGATTGAGAGCTGCAATCAGCGGCTCGGCATCGCACAATAGTCTCAGAGCAACGGCTAGTTGTCCGCAATTCCAATGCAGCGCTTCGGGCTGTCGACCAAAGGCATATAAACCCTGTTGGTCGAAATAGGCGGCAGTGAAACCCGGGTCCCAGGCAGGCAGCCAACGCCATGGGCCATAGTCGAAACTTTCGCCCGAGATGTTCATATTGTCGGTGTTGAGCACTCCATGAACGAAGCCTGCGACCATCCACGCGGCGGCGAGGTCAGCCAATCGCTCCACTACGTTATGCAGCAGCTGCACGGCTGGTTCGTCGCGCCCCGGTGCATCTGCGGGCGGTAGTGGTCCTGGGAAATGCTTGAGACAATAAGTTACCAGCGCTTCCATCTGTTCGCGCTCTTCATGTGCCAGCAAACGTTGAAAGCTGCCGATGCGGATATGCCCGTGGCTCAATCTTACCATCACGGCGGAGCGCGTGGGTGATGGCTCATCATTACGCATCAGCTCTTCACCGGTTTCGATGATCGAGAAGGTCTTGGATGTATCTACGCCTAACGCTTCGAGCATCTCTGTGGCGAGAATTTCGCGTACTCCGCCCTTTAACGTCAACCGTCCATCACCCGCTCGGCTAAACGGCGTTTGGCCAGACCCCTTCGTTCCCAAATCAAGCAAACGCCCGTCTCCATCGCGCATCTGCGCAAACAGAAAACCTCGTCCGTCGCCGATTTCCGGATTGTAAACCCGGAACTGATGTCCGTGATACGCAAGTGCAAGCGGTTGGGGCAGATTGTCTTTGAGGGGAATGAACCGGCCAAAATGTTGCGCCCATTCATCGTCGTTGAGCCCGCTCAACCCCACTGCACCCGCCCATCGATCATTACGAAAGCGTACCCGTGTTTCGGGAAAATCAGCGCTATTCACTGGAAATCCCAACCAATCGGCGACTTGGCTGATTTCGGTGTCGGGGGTGTAGGGTGAGGCTTTGGGGGCGCTTGGCATGCAGCAATAGTTGGGGGATTGCAGGCATGACTGCAAGCACACACTGGTGCACGCTGATATCTCGTTACTTGATTTCCGATGCATTTTCGCCAAGGCACCTCGTCTATGAGCGGATCCTACACAGAAGAGTACTGGACCAGCCCCGATGGGCTGAAACTTTACTATCGCGACTATGCCGGCCCATCCGATAAGCTGCCGGTCTTATGCTTGCACGGGCTGACCCGCAATTCGCGCGATTTTGCCCCGGTTGCAGAGGAGTTGGCGGGCGACCGGCGGATAATCGTGCCTGAGATGAGGGGGCGTGGGAACAGCGAATACGCAAAGGATACTGCAACCTATACGCCGCCTACTTATATCAAGGATGTAGAGACGCTTCTAAGCGAGTTGGGCATCGAAAGCTTTGTCGTGATCGGTACGTCGATGGGCGGGCTGATGACTATGTTGATGGCAGCGCGAGATGCCAAACGGATCGCTGCAGCGGTACTTAATGATATTGGCCCTGAAATTGACCCAAAAGGGCTGGCACATATTGCCAGCTATGTGGGGCAGGGGCGCAGCTTCGACACATGGATGCACGCGGCGAACTCTTTGCGGGAAACCCACGGCGCGAGTTTCCCGGACTATTCAATCGACGATTGGCTCGAGATGGCAAAGCGCACCATGGTGCTGGGACAGAATGGACGGATTGCGCTTGATTATGACATGGGTATCGCTGAGCCATTCAGATCGGCAAATGACGCGCCGCAGCCCGATTTGTGGCCTGCCTTCAAGGCTTTGAGCGAGACACCTACCTTGCTTGTACGCGGCGAATTGTCCGACTTGTTATCCGAGCAAACGCTGGAGCGAATGACTGCAGAACACGGCACTCTGCGCACGGTAACGGTTCCGAGCATCGGCCATGCCCCGATGCTCGATGAACCTGAATCGATTGCAGCGATCAAGTCGCTGCTTGCTGACGTCGCTTGAGCTGAGCTCAAATGGCAGTCCCATCGCCTCATATTCTCCATTGCATCGCCGATGCCGAGGCTCCGGCCGGCTTTCCGCGATTCTCTGGTCAGCCCGGCCCAGCCAAGCTTATTTCAATTGCACAGGCGATGAAGGGTTACGATCTGGTTGTCAGTCACGGCTGGGAAGCCATCAATGTTGCGCTCGCGCACAAAGTTTTCGGCCAACACCTCGGACTGCCGCCTCTGATCCATCAGGAACACGGATCGGCGGACTTTGAAGCGCAGGAAGCACGTTTGAAGCGCAAGATTATCCGTCGCATTGCCCTTGGCTCCGTCCACACTTTTGTGACGCCGGTTCAATCGATAGGCGATTTCGCTGCAAGCCATTGGGGTGTTCCGCCTGCACGTGTTGCGACTATTGAGCCCGGGATCGATCTCAAACGGTTCCGGCCAAATGCTAAGCCAGACGCGTTACCGGGCCTGATTAAGCGTCCGACTGAGAAATGGATCGGTGCGTTTCTGAGGCCCGGCGATGACGAGGCCGCCGCCGAACTTCTCAATCTGGGTCCTGATCTTCCGCGCGATTGGCATTTGGTTTTGATCGCTGGCGATACTCCCACTGATGTTATTCGTGCGAGAGCAGACGAGCTTGGACTTAGCCACCGGGTTCATATGCTTGGACGAGGAGCTGACGAGGCCAAGGCACTCGCGCTTTGTGATCTTTATGTCGAAATGGCGGGGCGGTATGAGTTCGCGTCCGGCACGGCAAAGGCGATGGCGGCCGCAACCCCGGTGATCAAGGCTTCCGATGGCGGGCTTCTTTCCGGATTGGAAGATTTGATACTGGACGAGAAGAAGCGCGAGCGGGTGGCGAAGGAAAGCCGTGAAACCGCGCTGAAAAATTTCAATCAAACAGAGTCGGCCGAGGGTTTGAGTGAACTATATAAGTCAGCAATGACTCGTTGACCCCTTGCAAATCGCTTCACGTACCGTTCAACCTTTCGGGGACACACATAAACCGGGATTGCGGTTGGCGTTCTACCCCCCTAAAGCCCGCCGCACGACGTTATTAAGTTTGAGGAAAGAGCCAGAACGTGGCGCTGACACCCACTAAAAAGAAAAGCCCTGAAGAAGAGAAGGCTGCTCAGGACGAGGTCCTGATGCGCGAAATTGACGATGCTGTTCGCGAAGACCAGTATCGTGAATTCGGCCAGAAATACGGTACACCACTGATCGTGTTGGTCGTGCTCGGCTTGCTCGCGTTCGGCGGTTATCTGTTCTGGGACGGACAGCGTGAAGCCGCGATGGAAGCCAGCTCAGAGGCGCTGACCGCCGCGCTTGATCAGGCGGAGGCTGGTAATTTCGATAGCGCGAGCGCGTCTGCTGCCGCGTTGGCTGGCGATAGCGAGGGTGGAGCAAAGGCCGCAGCGATGCTGATGCAGGCAGGTATTGCGATGGATCAGGATCGCGTGGCTGATGCGGTTGAGCTTTATGCGCAAGTTGCAGCTGATGAGGGGACACCACCGGTTTTACGCGATCTGGCTTTGATACGCGAAATGTCGGCCAGCTTCGACACCCGCGACCCTTCAGAGGTAATCGAGAGGCTGGGGCCGTTGGCGGTACCCGGCAACCCATGGTTTGGCAGCGCCGGAGAATTGGTTGCGATGGCGTATGCAGAGCAGGGTAACAGCGAGCAAGCGGGCACGCTGTTTGGAGAGATTGCTCGCAACGAAGATGTACCAGAAACGCTTCGCGCGCGGGCGCGTCAGATGGCCGGCCTGATGGGGGTCGACGCGATTGAGGATGCTGACGAATTCATGGCGCAGCAAGAAGCGGGCGCAAACACCGCACCACAACAGTAGATTAGTCCGAATTTTCGACCGGGATCGAACCAGCTTATGACACGCAAATTTTCACGTTCAGTCTTCGCAGTAGCACTGGCCGGCACAGTGCTGACAGGTTGCGCCGGGGGCGGTGACAAACGGACAACGCCGACGGTTGGCGAGCGTATTCCGGTGCTGACGCGTATCGAGAGCGGCGCAAAGGTCGATCCCAGCCTGGCGGGCGTGGATGTTGTCTTGCCTGCCGCTCAAACCAATGCCGATTGGTCGCAGGTTAGCGGCACTGCGAGCAAGGCATACGGACATCTGAGCCTCGCCGAGAATCCCACGCGCGTCTGGACCGCGACAATTGCCGGATCAAGTAATCGGGCAAGGCTGGCGGCCGCGCCGGTTGTGAGCGGCGGCAAGCTGGTGGCAGTCGATACGGAAGGCGTTGTGCATGCGCTGGATGCAGCAACAGGCGCTTCGCTTTGGCGCCATCGCATGGACATCCCCGGTAATCTTTCGGGCTCAGCATTCGGCGGCGGTGCCAGTATTAGTGGCAATCGTGTATTTGCGACCAACGGCGTGGGCGAGGTGCTGGCTCTGGATGCAGAAACGGGCGCAGAAGTGTGGAAGGTTCAGCCCGCCGGGCCGCTGCGCGGTTCTCCTACGATTGCTTTCGGCCAAGTTTTTGTGATGACGCAGGATAACCAGATATTCGCGCTCAATGCAGAGAATGGCGAACTGATTTGGCAAGAATCGGGCTCAGCCACGCAAGCTGGCGTCTTCGGCGTCGCGGCACCGGCCGCAGGTCAGGGATCTGTTATTGCAGGCTATTCTTCAGGTGAACTGAGCGCGTATCGCTATGAAAACGGACGCGTTCTTTGGGCAGACGCGCTGGCGCGCACGTCAATATCGACCGAGGTTGGCGCGATCAGCGATATTGATGCTGATCCGATTATCTCTGACGGCCGGGTTTATGCGTTGGGGCAGGGTGGCCGCATGGCGGCTTACGAATTGCTCACTGGTCAGCGCATCTGGGAACTCAGCCTGGCTGGAATATCGACACCGGCGATTGCTGGTGAATGGATCTTTACGCTTACCGATGATGCCCGGCTGCTCGCCATTGCTCGTTCGACAGGACGTGTTCGCTGGATGACACAGCTTCAGCAGTTCCGCAAAGAGAAGAACCGCACAGGCCCCATCTTCTGGACAGGCCCAGTTCTGGCAGGTGGCAACCTATGGGTCGCAAGCTCGGAAGGGCAGCTTTACAAAGTAAGCACCGGTGAAGGCTCAGCTCAGCAATATCTCGATCTGAAGCAACCTGTCACCGTGCCTCCGATTGTTGCGGACGGCACGCTGTACATTTTGGATGATAGCGGGCGTATTTCAGCTTTCCGCTAGGCTCTGCGCTTACAGCGGGTTACCCTCGTCGGTATGATAGATGCGCAAATCCCGGCCAACGGGCGGATTTGCCGCCATAACCTTTTGAAATTCGGCCATGTGCGCGCTCTTGCCATGCGCTGCTAGTACTTCCTGATCGCGCCAGCGTTCATAGATGATGATCGTATCGGGATCCGACAGGTCCTGAGCGAAAGTGTAGGTCAGGCAGCCATCCTCTGCGCGGCTGGCGGCGACCATTGTTTTGATCGCTTCGACAGTGTCGGGATTGTCTGCGATTGTGCCGGGGGCCAATGTGATAGTACCGTTGATCTGGATCATCAGATCTCTCCCTTAGAAGCTGTATTTGTAGACCCGGCTAACATCACCGTTCCACTCGCCGTGATACATATCGAGTAGCCGTTGCGCGGGAACCTTGCCGCTTTCGACAATCTCGTCGAGTGTCTCAAGAAACCCGGTTTCGTTGTCGCCGCTTGAATTGAGCCGGGCGCGAGCATTGAGCCCTTGGCGCGCAATTGCCAGCACTTCACGGGCCAGGTCTTGTAAGCGCCCGCCTCCAGGAATTTCGGCATCTAGCGCAACCCGCGGTACGTCATTACGCAGCGTTTCGCGCTCCTCCATCGTCCAGTTCTTGACCAGATCCCACGCTGCATCCAGCGCACTATCGTCATACAAGAGCCCGACCCAGAAGGCGGGCAGGGCGCATATACGGCTCCACGGTCCACCATCGGCGCCGCGCATCTCAAGGAAGCTCTTCAAGCGCACTTCAGGAAAAGCGGTTGAAAGATGATCCCACCAATCGCTTTCGGTAGGCCTTTCGCCCGGAAGTATGGAGAGTTTCCCCTCAAGGAAATCGCGGAAGCTCAAGCCCGCAGCGTCGACGTATTTCCCGTCGCGAAAAACGAAGTACATGGGCACATCGAGCATGTAGTCGACCCATCGTTCATAGCCGAAGCCGTCTTCGAACACGAACGGCAGCATGCCTGTGCGATGCGGATCGGTGTCTGACCAGATGTGCGAGCGATAGCTGAGATAGCCGTTGGGCTTGCCTTCGGTGAACGGTGAGTTGGCGAACAACGCGGTTGCAAGTGGCTGAAGCGCCAGCCCAGTGCGGAACTTCTTCGCCATGTCAGCCTCAGACGAATAGTCGAGGTTCACCTGTATCGTGCAGGTGCGCAGCATCATATCAAGGCCCAGATTACCGACCTTTGGCATGTGCCGCATCATTATCTCATAGCGCCCTTTCGGCATGATGGGCAGCTCTTCGCGGGTCTTGTCCGGCCACATGCCGAGACCGAGAAAACCCACACCACATTTCTCGCCGATTTCCTTCACCTGCGCCAGATGACGCCCGGTTTCCGCGCAAGTCTGGTGCAGGTTTTCAAGCGGAGCGCCGGAGAGTTCAAGCTGGCCCGCCGGTTCCAGACTCACCGTGCCATCGCTGCCACGCATTGCGATGACCTTGCCGTTTTCTTCCACCGGCTCCCAGCCGAACTGCTGTAAATTCAGCAGGATGTCGCGAATACCACAGGGTTCATCATAGGAGACCGCAGTGAATTTCTTGCGGCAATAGACGAGCTTTTCGTGCTCGGTCCCGATCCGCCACTTTTCGCGCGGCTTTTCACCAGCCTGCATCGGCGCAACCAGCTGGTCGCGAGATTCGATGATCGGGTCTTCTGCCCCTGATGCTTCGCGCGTGCTCATGCCAGTTGCGATAGGCAACTGACGGCTTTGTGAAAAGCGCTAATTGTTCCAGTCACCCTTGATCCCCATCCAAAGCGCAGTTGCGGCAATAGCCGCCGTCTCGCCTCTTAATATTCGGGGTCCGAGCGAAATAGGTTTCACGTGCCGATGTGACCGAAGCAATTCTCGCTCCGAGTCATCGAATCCGCCTTCGGGCCCGATCAGCATTGCAGCGGGTCCGCTGTTGGTGGCAAACGCATCACCCGCAGGCTCTCCTCCCATTTCATCTGCGAAGTAGAGAATGCGATCATTTGGCCAACCGCGAAGTAGTGCGTCGAGCTTTGCCGGCTCCCGCAGTTCGGGCAAGGCGGTTCGCGCGCATTGTTCGGCAGCTTCGGTTGTGATGGTGTTTGCGCGCTCCAGATTGAGCTTGTCCGCTACACACCGTCGCATAAGTATCGGATGGATTTCTGCGACACCCAGCTCGGTGGCTTTCTCCAGCACAAGATCGAATCGGTCCTTCTTGAGAAGAGCTGGGCAAAGCCAGAAGTCCGGTACTTCTTCTCTAGCGCGAAGTTTCTCGACCACAGTCAAATCGACGCGTCGTTTGTCGACCTTTCCAACGCGCGTTGCCCATTCGCCCGTGACATTGTCGCATAGGATCACTGCATCCCCATCGCGGACGCGCATTACCTTGCTGAGATAATGGGCTTGTTGGCCTTCGATCGCGAATATGCGCCCGGCGGTGAGTTCATCGTTCACGAACAATCGCGGTGCGCTTCGTGGCGGCCAGGCGGGTTTAGCGGGCATGGCTTCCCACTAAGCGTGGCTGGCGCTAGTGAGCAAGCATGAACGATCAGATCGTCCCCGATAGCGAGCATCGCGGCCTCGTCGCGCGGCTGCCGCGATTGCCGCGTGATCTCGCGCAACTGGCGCGATTTGACCGGCCGATTGGCTGGTGGCTGCTGTTTTGGCCCTGTGTGTTTGGCGTATGGCTGGCGGGTGCTGGCTGGCAGTTGAGTTTGCTCGGCTGGCTGTTGCTGGGTGCAATCGTGATGCGCGGTGCGGGCTGTGTCTACAATGACATCGTGGATGCCAATCTTGATGCCAGCGTGGCACGCACAGCATCGCGCCCCGTGGCAAGCGGCCGTGTCAGCAAGCAATTGGCATGGGGCTGGCTGGTAGCGCTTTGCCTGATCGGGCTGGTGGTGCTGCTGCAATTGCGTCTCGAAGCACAGACCGTTGCACTTGCAAGTCTGGCTTTGGTTGCTGCATATCCCTTCATGAAGCGCATCACTTGGTGGCCTCAGGCGTGGCTCGGTCTGGTATTCAACTGGGGCTTGCTGGTCGGTTGGACGCAGCTGCGCCTGGATAACTGGGATGCTCTGGCGAGCCTATATGCGGGCTGCATCTGCTGGGTGATTGGCTACGACACGATCTACGCATTGCAGGACCGGGAAGATGACGCCTTGGTCGGTATCAAATCCTCTGCGCTACGGATGGGTGAGGCAGTGAAGGGCGGCGTGACAGCATTCTATCTCGGCGCACTGGCTCTGTGGGCGCTTGGTTTTTGGCTCTATCGGGCAGACTGGATCGCGCTGTTGGCGCTGATACCGGTGGCGGGTCATTTGTTGTGGCAAGTGGCGACACTAGACCCTGCAGACCCCGACAATCCGCTTGCGCGCTTCCGCTCGAACCGTTGGGCCGGTGCATTGATGGCGCTCGCGTGCTTCGTCGTCGGAAATGCAGGGGCCTGACGCGATATGTGCAACCTCTACCGCATGACCAAGACCCAAGACGAAGTCGCACAGTGGTTTGATGCGATCGATGCGCTTGGAGGTGCGAATTTCAGCGGGGAAGTGTTTCCCGGCTATCCGGGCATGGTCGTGGCCGAAGGGCAGCTCAAACGCATGAACTGGGGCTTCCCCTTGGTGATGAAGGGGAAGCAGGGCCAGCCCTTGAAGCCGAAGCCGGTCAACAACACACGCACGGACAAGCTCGACAGTTTCTTTTGGCGGCACAGTTTCGAAGAGCGTCGCTGCTTGATCCCCGTCACCGCTTGGGCCGAAGCTGAGGGACCAAAGGGCAGCAAAACACGGACCTGGCTTTCGTTGCCCGATAGCGAGATGTTCGCGTGCGCCGGCATTTGGCGGACCTCGGACGAGTGGGGCGATTGTTATTCGATGGTGATGACCGATGCTGCGGGTGCGGCAAGTGAAGTCCACACCCGCATGCCGGTCATTTTGCCGCGCGAAAACTATGGTGTCTGGACAGCAGGGTCTTCCGACGAGGCGCGCAATTTATGTCGTCCGTGGAATAGTGCGATCAACCTCGACCGCACTGACCAGCCTTGGGCAGGCGGAGTGGCATCGCAGCGTTCCTTGCTCTGACTGTCGCTTGGAGGAGCGAAAATCGGTTCGCGCAGGATCGGCTCGTTCATCATGCCTCCTCCGCATAGCTAACCACTTCGAACTCGATCCCGTCCCAATCGAAGAAATAGAAACGTTTGCCCGGTTCGTAGTCGTCGTGACCGAAGGGCTTAAGGCCAGCGCCCGCGACGATCGCTTCTGCACCATCCAGATCATCGACCAATAGGCCCACATGATTGAGCGGCTGACCCTTTGAGTAACCGCCCCTTGCGTCGTCATTTGTGTAGAGCGCGAGGTAGGTCGTCTCGTCGCCAACGTGGATTGTGTCTCCACCCATTTGAGATTTGCCGCGCCAGCGTTCGTGCCAACCCAGCAAACTCTTGAACAGGTCAGCGCTGCGATCCGGGTTGGTCACCGTTAAATTCGCGTGTTCGATTTGGCCCTTGGGCATGTCAATTTCCTTTCGATTTTCGGCATCGGGCTAGTCCGTATTGGACCAAGCCGAATCATCTCACTTGCCCATCGTGCAATCTCAACCTAAGTTGAGGTCAAGGATTAGTTCAGTTGAGGGTGGACTCATGCAATCGCGCCTGAAATCCAGTGACTTGCTCCCCATCGGGGATCTTGCGCGGAGGACCGGTTTGTCCGTTTCCGCGATCCGTTTCTACGAGGAAAAAGGGCTGGTGGAGCCGATCCGCACCGCAGGAAACCAACGGCGCTTTCTACGCAGCGATATCCGGCGATTAAGCTTCATCCTGATTGCGCAACAATTGGGGCTCGCGTTGTCAGAGATAGAGGCCGAGCTTGCTAAACTGCCTCATGGCCGCACGCCGACGGCGAGCGACTGGAACGCGATCAGCCAGTCAATCCGCGGTCAATTGGACGCGAAGATCACCCAGCTTGAGCGGACACGCGACAGATTGAATGGATGTATCGGCTGCGGCTGCTTAAGCCTGTCGCGCTGCCAGCTATTCAACAAAGACGATCATCTCAGCAAACAGGGGCCGGGCCCGCGTCAAGTACTTGGCTAGGCTTCAGGGCCCAATTCAGCATCGAGATCGCGCGGGCGGGCAAAATGCACCAGCTTGCCGCATCGTGGCTTTAGCTCAGACCAGTCCTCGATATCGAGCTCAAGCACAGCATAGGACGCCGTCGGAAACTTGCGCGCAGCCTCGAAGAACAGCTTGTTCTCGTGCTCCTCTGAAACCAGTTCCAGCAGTACCTCCTGCATCCCCGGGTTGTGTCCAGACACCAGGACAGTGTCGCTGGTGCCCGCCAGATCAGCAACAGTTTCCAGAATGGTATCAGAGCTGGCGAGATAGATTCGTTTGTCATATTGCACGTCTGCATCGGGCATCGCGGCTTCCATCGTCAGCCTATTACGCTCGGCCGGGCTAGCGATCACCGTGCCCCATTTGATGCCGTGCTTGCGGATATGATCGCCCATCAGCTTCGCACCGCGCCGGCCACGATCGTTCAGGCCGCGATCGAAATCACGCTTGGCCATATCGTCCCAGTCGGACTTGGCGTGTCTGAACAGACCGAGGATCTTCACGTCAGGCAGGTTCCTCTCCAACAGGGACGTCAGCGGCGTTATCGATACTCGAAACACCAGCGGCGACGCGTTGTAAAGCCTCTTCCAGCGTCAATCTGATGACAGGAGTGCCCGTGGGGAAGGCATTGAGCAATCGGCTGGGGAAAGCCGGGGAGAGCACGACGAAATGCCCTGCGTCATCCTTGCTGCGGATCAGACGGCCGAATGCCTGCGCCAACCGCGCACGGATAATCTTGTCATCATAGGCGCTGCCCCCGCCTGCCAGCCTCCGCGCTTTGTGTAGGATATCCGGGCGCGGCCAAGGCACTTGCTCCATCACCACGCACCGCAGCGAATGACCAGGTACGTCTACTCCGTCACGCAAGGCATCTGTTCCCAGCAGCGACGCCCGCGGATCATCGCGGAAAATGTCGACCAGCGTGCCTGTATCGATTGGATCAACATGCTGCGCGTATAATGGCAGACCAGCGCGCGCGAGCCGGTCTGCAATCCGTCCGTGCACTGCGCGCATTCGGCGGATCGCCGTGAAGAGACCTAGCAATCCGCCATCCGATGCTTCGATCAGGCGCGCGTATGCACCTGCGAGCGCTGGCAGATCGCCCTTTTTGATGTCGGTGACGATCAAAACCTCGGCGCGGCTGGCATAATCGAACGGGCTTTCGGCTGACGTCAGCTTCGGTTCGAGCTCCAAATGCGGTGCACCAGATCGTTCGAGAGCGCTTTGCCAATCCGGACCTTCTTCGGTTTGGTTGGTCAGTGTCGCGCTGGTCAGCATTGTGCCGTGCGAAGGCTCAAGCACGACCTTGGCGAATGGTTTCATCGGGTCCAGCCAATGCCGATGAACGCCAATGTCAAACTCGCGCGCATCGCTGCGGTCCACGGCCAGCCAGTCAACGAATTCGGGGTCAGCAGGACCGCCCATTCGTTCAAGCAGCGCTTCCCAAGCGGCCAACGTGTCGATCCGCCAGCTGAGTGAGTAGCGTGCGCCATCGATGCGTGCACGGCCTTGCGCATCGAGCCAGTCGGGTGCGTCCTCCAACACAGCTTCGAGCCGTGTAGCGAGCTTGATCAAGGGCGCACGGATAGCGGCCAACGCCTCTTCTGCTTCGCCTGCGGCTTGAATCAGCTCACCCGGTAGCGAGGCCGCTTCGGTTTCGATTCCGTAGCCTGCTTCCTGACCACCACTTTCATCGCGTGCGTAAGTGGTCGCTCTGACAGAGGCGAGCAGCGCCTCCACTGGGCCCGACGGGTCGTTCTCATTCAGCCGTTGCAGCCATCCTTCTGCAGGCAATGCTTCCGCCGCGTTGACCGCTGCTTCAATCGCGTTGCCGCCTGCTTCATCATAGCTTGCGACGTCTGCCAGCCGGGCCGCCAATCCTCGCCGCCGTCCGCGGTTTTTGCGCTCCGGCCCGATGATCCAGCGGCGCAGCTCGATCGCTTCCTGTCCGGTCAGGGCAGCAGCAAAGGTCGAGTCCGCCGCGTCGAAAACATGATGTCCCTCATCGAAGACGATGCGCGTCGGGCGCTGTGCGTGATCACGGCCACGCGCTGCGTTGACCATCACCAAGGCATGATTGGCGATTACGAGATCAGCCTGTGCAGAGCTACGCGCGGCATGTTCGATGAAGCATTTCCGGTAATGCGGGCATCCTGCATAGACGCATTCGCCGCGCTGATCGGTCAACGCGGCAATCCCGCGTTTGCGGAAAAGCGTGCCGAGCCAGCCGGGCAGATCGCCGCCGATCATATCCCCGTCCTGAGAATAGGCCGCCCAGCGGGCCACCAACTGAGCCAGGATTGCAGCACGTCCGGCAAACCCGCCTTGCAAGGCATCTTCCAGGTTGAGCAGGCAAAGGTAGTTCTCACGCCCCTTGCGCACCACAACCGGGCGCGACCCGTCGCTGCGCTCTGCGGGCCATGCGCGGCGGCTTTCCTGACGCAACTGGCGCTGCAGGTTCTTGGTATAAGTCGACACCCAGACCGTGCCGCCGGACGCTTCCGACCACAGCGAAGCAGGCGCCAGATAGCCCAGTGTCTTGCCGATCCCGGTACCTGCTTGTGCCAGCAACAAGTGCGGATTGTCACGCTTGTCGCGCGGCGCAAAGACTTGCGCGGCGTCGCGCGAATACATCTGTTGGCCTTCGCGTTTTTCTGCGCCTTCGCCTGTCAGCTCGCCGAGCCGTTTAAGCACGGCCTCTGGTGGTAGCTCAATTTGTTTAGGAGCAGGGCGCTCGGGCGCTTCCTCCCACTCTGGTAGCCGAGAGAACAGCCACTTCTCTGCGCGTTCAGGCCGCGCGATATGAGGGGCCAAAACTTGTGCCCATGGCCATCTCAGTTTGACCAGGCTTTGAAGGGCGCTCCACGCACCTTCGCGTTCGGACCAGTTCTCGCTCTGGCAAACTGCGATCAAGGCACCCGCCGCCTCTTGCAAGAACGCCGGTACATCCGAATCTGATTCCGGCTCATCCAGTTCCAGCGCTTCAGCCAGCCCGCGCGGAGTAGGCACACAAAACCGGGCAGGGTGCACAAAGGCGTAGAGCTCGAGCAGATCGAGCCCGGAAAGATCAGGATAGCCCAGCCGGTTCGCGACCAGCGGCGCATTGAGAATCAGCAGCGGCGTATCCGCCGCGGCCATGATCGCATCGCCTTTGGACACAGCCTCCGTATGTGCGTTCGCGCGAACCAGCCACGTGCCCGAATGGCTGGCATGCAAAGCGGAAAGGGCCAAAGGAGAAAAGGGAAGCGCTGCGCTCACCTCATGGTCGTTAGAACACAGAGCGAACACAGCGCAAGCCGATTGGAAGCGAGAATGGTGGAGTTTGCCAAGTCGTGTCTTCGCACTCTCAACATCTTGCTTGCAACACGGCGGCCGATGGGCAAGAGGCTTGTCCCATGAGCATGAACGATCTTATGGAAGCTGCACGGGTGAACAAGGCATGGCCTTTTCAAGAGGCGCAGCGCTTGCTCAAACGCTATCCAGATGGCGCAAAGCCGGACGGCTCACCGATCCTGTTCGAAACCGGTTATGGTCCATCAGGTCTGCCGCATATCGGTACCTTCCAGGAGGTATTGCGGACCACGCTGGTTCGGCGCGCATTCGAAGCGATGATCGGCGCGAAGCCCGAAGACGGCAAGACGCGCCTTGTGGCGTTCAGCGATGATATGGACGGCCTGCGCAAAGTGCCGGACAACATTCCGAATGCGCATGTGCTGGAAGAGAATCTGCACAAGCCGCTTTCCCGTATTCCCGATCCATTCGAGAAAGGGCACGAAAGCTTCGCACATCATAACAACACCAAACTGCGCGAATTTCTTGACCGGTTCGGCTTCGACTATGAATTTGTTGCCGCGAACGACATGTACAATTCCGGTCGCTTCGATGCTGCGCTGCGCCAGGTGCTGCGCAAAAACCAAGACATTCTCGACATCATGCTACCGACTTTGCGCGAAGAGCGGCGCCAGACCTATTCGCCTGTCCTGCCGATCTCTCCTAACACGGGCAAGGTGCTGCAGGTGCCGGTCGAGGTCTTAGACGCGGAAGCAGGGATGATCCGCTTCACTGACGAAGATGGCAGTGTTGTTGAGCAGTCTGCACTTGGCGGCATGTCCAAGCTGCAATGGAAAGTCGACTGGGCGATGCGTTGGTACGCCCTTGATGTCGATTATGAGATGTACGGCAAGGACCTGACCGATAGCGGTGTGCAATCGGGGAAGATTGTGAAAGTGCTGGGCGGCCGTAAGCCCGAAGGTCTGATTTACGAGATGTTCCTTGATGAAAAGGGTGAGAAGATCTCGAAGTCCAAGGGCAATGGCCTGACGATCGAGGAATGGCTGACGTATGGCAGCGAAGAAAGCCTTGGCTTTTACATCTTCAACAACCCCAAGAGCGCGAAGCAGCTGCATGTGGGCGTGATTCCGCGCGCAGTAGATGACTACTGGCAGTTCCGTGAACGCATTCCGACACAGGACCTCGACAAACAGTTGGGCAATCCGGTTTGGCATTTGCTGCGCGCGAACGGCGGCTATGAAGCGGAAGAAGCGCCCGGCGCGGGGGAGACATTGCCCGTTAGCTACGGCTTGCTGTTGAACCTGGCCAGCGTTCTGGGCGCAGAGGCCACACCAGAGGCGCTGACCGACTATCTGCGCACTTATCTTGGCGATGTCGAGATACGCCCAGAGCTGGCGGTGCTCATCGATAACGCGATCAACTACACCCGTGACTACATTGTGCCGACGCTAAATAAGCGCGCACCCGTTGGCGGCGAAGTGGACGCGCTCAAAGCGCTTGACGCGGGGCTCGCCAATGCATCGGAAGAAACGCCTGCCGAAGATTTGCAGACCATGGTCTATGAAATCGGCAAACAGGAAGATTTCGGCTTCGAAAACCTGCGTGATTGGTTCCGGGCGCTTTACGAAACGCTCTTGGGTTCGGAGCAAGGCCCGCGAATGGGGAGCTTTATCGCGCTCTATGGAGTTGCGAATTCTCGCAAGCTGATCGCAGAGGCACTCGCGAAAGCCTGAACGATCACGTCCATTTCCGAGTACGATACCACTTGGTGATAACGTATTTGCTCCCTTTCACCACGGGCGTACCTGCATGCATGGTGTCCACATTGGGTGTGCCATCGGGTTTTGCGTTGTTCCACACTAGCAGCACACCAGGTTTCGGCTCAATCTTGACGCCTACTTCAGTGAAATGCGTGTCGCCGCCTTCTTCGACCTGGTTCAAGAAAGCCATTGCCGTCCAGCACCGCTGCCCGCCGCGCTTGCGCTCTAGCTCCCAATACTTCTCCGTCGTGTAAAACCAATCATTGTGGGGTTTGAATTCCTGACCCGGCAGATAGCGCTGGCCTTGGATGGCTTCGCCGCAGACGGGATTCATGCCAAGCAGGTCATCAATCCGCCGCGAAATGCCCATGACGAAGGGGTCATAAGGATCCAGATCGCCTGAGTAGGAAGTCCGAAAACCGCTTGAATAGTCCTCTTCATGCAAAGTGCTTGGCTTCGCAGTCAGGTCAATCATCAGGCACAGTCGTTCGCATTCGGCGCCGCTCAGAAAGTCGCCAAACGCAAAGATCTCTGCCTTATCCGTTTCGATCTTGTAAGCCCGCGGATCATTCTCGATCCGCCAGCGTACCTGATTACCGACGCGCTTGAGTGCGTCTTTGTCCGGGATGACGTCCGCTTTTGCCATGAACCGGTGTTAGCAAAGCATACTGGCGAGGCAAGCGGACACATCTGGTTGGGCCCTGTGAATTGTGCGGTTTGGTTGAAGATGCGCGATCTGGTATCGGTGATTGATCAAGAGCTTGGGGAGAGCGACGATATGGCTGACGGGACTCGCACAAAGTATTCTGGCATTGCGATGGCATTGCACTGGTTTATAGCTGCTGGCGTTATCGCCAATTGGCTGATCCGCAGAACCGCAAAGGCCACCGAAAGCGAAGAAGCGGCAAGGGCGATCATGTCCAATCACTTTTCCATTGGCGTCACGCTGTGGTTTCTTGCGGTGGCATTACTCATCGTCCACTTCACCGGGGGTAAAGCACCTCTCGCAAGCCATTTGGCCACTTGGGAGCGTTGGCTGGCGCGGATCGTCCATACGCTGTTTTTCATCCTTTTGCTGGTAATGCCATTCGGCGCATGGTCTGCCATGTCGCAATATGGCGCGCCCATCAGCGTGTTTGGACTGTTCTCGGTCCCGCCGCTGCCAATGGAAGTAAACCCGGAAGCGGCGAAGGCGGCATTCGAGCAGCACGGACAGGCAGGTGCGTTCCTGCTCATGCTGCTGGTCGTTCACGTACTTGGAACGCTTAAGCATACGCTGCTCGACAGGGACGGTAATCTTTTTCGTATGCTGCCTTTCGGCAACCCAAAGGGCTGAGCACAAAAACTCGCTGCGAATAAAGAACCCCCGCCAATCAATCGAACTGGCGGGGGTTCTGTTTGCTCCGGATATAATCACGGAGCGAGGGGAGGCTGTTTACCAGAAGAAGTCGTAGATCACATCGACAACTTCGCCAGTGTAGATATCGACCAGCAGGACATCGTCGTAGTAACGTACCCACCGATAAGGTCCATAAACGTCCGGCAGGCGATAGTTCCACGGGTCATTGATCCAGTAACGCGCACCGAAGAACAGGTGATCTAGATAGAACCCGATGCTGATCCGGCTGTAATGATGATGGCGGTACGGCGCGTAGTAGGCACCCAAGCGGAAGATATTCCGGTGCGAATGGCGATAATGGCGCCAGTTGTACCGGTGGTGATTTCGCCACCGCTTACGATCCCACCGGCGATAATCTTTGCCGTAGTGACCGCGCCCATAATATCGCCGGTCCCGATAGGTGTAGCGACGGCCATCACGATAGCCGTCGCGATACGCGCCGCGCCGGCCGTCACGGTATCCATCTCTGCGACCGTCACGATAGGCATTGCGGCGAATGTTGCGATCCTCGTAGCGGTCGCGATTGCGCTCTATACGGCGACCATCTCTGCGACCGTCACGATAGGCCTCTTGGCGATTGACGCGTCGCTCGTCACGGTAGCTGCGATTGCGATCACGGTTTGCGTAGCTGCCATTACGCTCACGCACTAAACGTTGCTCACGCCGTTCCCCGCGGTTGTATTCTCCGTTTTGACGCATGTTGCTACGTTCCGCGCGACGTTCCTGGCGGCGATCTTCGCGACCAGCTTGACGGATATCTTGACGGGTTTGGCGCATAGGTGAGCTTTCAACGCGGCGCTCCTGTCTGCGTTCTACGCGCCGCTCTTGGCGAGGCTCCGAGCGAGGAGATTCAACTCTCCTCTCGCGGATCGAACGCTGCGTCTGACGCAAGTCGCGCTGATCAATCATACGTGTCCGTTCCGGACGTGCCTGGCGCTGTTCAGCGCGGCGTTCACCGCGCCTTTCGCTCCGCTGACTTCGCCTCTCCTGCCGCGCTTGGCGGCGATCACCACGGTCGCGCGCTTGCTGCATCTCAGCAGCGGAAACGCTCGAAGAGGCTGCGGCGGTTTCGGGCACTGCAACGAAGGAGAGACTGGCCGCGATAGCTGCGAGAGCGCTTCCTTTAAACAGATCAGTGATGGTCATTTCGGGCTCCTAATAATGCCGCTCCACCACCTGCGGCCCCTGTTCCGTTTCGACTCGATACAGGGGCTTCGCTGACCGCAAACTTAACCGCTTAGTAAGGCCTACGTTCATGTTGACGCCCATTTTACTGAATAACACTTGTTTGCATTGACTCGGAAAATTGGGCGGGTGACAGCGCCGATCATGTTTGACACCTTCGAAGACATACATCGAGATATCTCCGCCCGGTTGGCGCGGGCAGCAAGTGACCGCAAGTCGCCCATGCACACACCGGTGATTGCCACCGCTGATGCCGACGCGCGAGTTATGGTGCTGCGCCATTTCGTCGCTGACACGTGGAGGCTTCGGCTGCACACCGATGCACGTTCGCCAAAATGTGATGTGATCGGAGACGGGGCTCCTGTCGGCGCGCTGTTCTATGACAAGGCGGCCAAGGTTCAAATCCGTGTGCGTGGAACCGGTCGGATCGAGACTGATACGCCGCTGGTAGAGCAGGCATGGGCAGAAAGCACCAACTTCGCCAAGCGTTGCTATTTAGGTGATGGGCCGGGCGCGCATTCGAACTTGCCAACGTCTGGCCTGCCTGATTGGGCGGAGGGCATCCAACCGACGGACGAGCAGATCATGCCCGCGCGCGAGAACTTTGCCGTCCTGCTAATTGATCTGCATGAGCTTGACTGGTTCTATCTTGCCAATTCGGGCCACATACGCGCACAGTTTTCGCGAGACGGTGGCGAATGGGAAGGCCGCTGGGTTGCACCCTGATTGGTTGTCTGCCTGATGAGTGAAGGAGATCGACGATGAGAGTTAGTGAGCGGACCAGACGTACACTTGAGTTCTTGGTCATCGGGATTCTCATGGGTGTCAGCGAGGACTTGCTGGCCGTGTGGCTATCCACTGGTGAACCGATTACATGGTCGGTGCTGTGGATCGTGATTGCGGTGGCGATACCCTTTGCCTTCATCAGCGAATTCGTGGTCGACCACCCCGATTTCTGGAAGAATACCATCGGATTGAGGCTTAAGAAGGACGGTTCTCGGCCAAGCTGACGGGCGGGTGATTTTTGACTTTCGCGACAAACCGTGGCCACCCGCCCGGCGTTGGTTATGCGGCCCGCTTGATTTCGCGAAGCGTGAGGTTGAATGTAATGTCTTCACCCGCTAGCGGGTGATTGCCATCTACCTTGATCGTGTCTTCGCCAACATCGACGATATATAGCGTCAGCGGCTGGCCATCGGGCGATTGCGCTTGTAGCGCCATACCCGGTTCAGGAGCCGGCTCCGGCGGCAGATTGCCGCGCGGGATGTTCATAATCATTTCATCGCGGCGTGGACCAAATGCCTGGTCGCACGGGATCGCGACGGTTTGCTCGTCTCCAACTGCCATCTCTGTCAGCGCTTCTTCGATCTGTGGGAAGATCTGGCCGCTGCCCAGCTGAATCTCCTGCGGGCCGACCTGTGCGGTGTTGCCGACTTCCTGGCCGTCGGTCCGTTTGAGGACGTAGTCTATGGTTACGGTGTCACCGGTGTTGGGAGTGGTCATGATTATCCTTTTAGGATTGGTGTTTGCGACGCACGGTTTGCGAAGTGGCGCCGACTGGTACACGCGCCCGCGTGTCGAGCGCCTTGCTGTAACATGTGGTGGTTGGGGGCGGGCGAGTCAAATGACGTCTCTTCAGACCCTGCAATGAAAGTCCATTCGTCTCCCGGCCCCGTGCTACAATATGTCTTGGCCTCGACATAGGCAGCGAGTTGGTCCCGGAACTCAGCCGGGGAGAGGACATCGCTTTCATTCTGGGCCAGAGTAGACACACTAAATAAAAGCGCTGCGACTGCGACAAAAAGCGAACCATATTATAGGCTTATTTGCTACAGCCTTTAATAACAAGTTGCCATAGGTGACGGGATTTTGAGATTAGATTTGCGAGTGGCGGGAGGGCGATTGTCAAACCCGCCCTCTCACGATCACCGTGTCAGCTTCTTATACGCCAACCGTGTCGGTCGGTCCGCTGCATCGCCAAGGCGGCGACGCTTGTCTTCCTCATAAGCTTCAAAGTTGCCTTCGAACCATTCGACGTGGCTATTGCCTTCGAATGCAAGGATATGCGTTGCCAGACGGTCAAGGAAGAAGCGGTCGTGCGAGATCACCACGGCGCAGCCGGCGAAGTTCTCGATAGCTTCTTCAAGCGCGCCCAGCGTTTCGACGTCCAGATCGTTGGTCGGCTCGTCCAGCAGCAGCACATTGCCGCCTTGCTTCAGCATCTTCGCCATATGCACGCGGTTGCGTTCACCACCTGAAAGCTTGCCAACGTTCTTCTGCTGGTCAGCGCCCTTGAAGTTGAACGCACCCACATAGGCACGCGTCGACATGTCGTGGCCATTGACCTTCATGTAATCGAGCCCGTCGGAGATTTCCTCCCACACGTTGTTCTTGGGGTCCAGATCGTCGCGGCTCTGGTCGACATAGCCAAGGCGCACAGTGTCGCCGATTTCGATTGTTCCGCTATCGGGTGTTTCCTGACCCGTGATCATACGGAATAGCGTGGACTTACCCGCGCCGTTTGGGCCGATCACACCGACAATGCCGCCTGGAGGCAGCATAAAGCTGAGGTTCTCAAACAATAGCTTGTCGCCATAGGCCTTGGATATGTTCTTAGCTTCGATAACCTTGCCGCCCAAGCGCTCTGGCACCTGGATTACGATTTGCGCCTTGCCCGGCTTACGGTCATTCTGCGCGTCCTGAAGCTGTTCGAACTTGCGGATACGAGCTTTCGATTTGGTCTGACGAGCCGAAGGCGACTGCCGGATCCATTCAAGCTCGCGGCTGAGTGCCTTCTGGCGGCCGCTCTCCTCACGGCTCTCCTGCTCCAGACGTTTTGCCTTCTTCTCGAGGTAAGTCGAGTAATTGCCTTCGTATGGATAGTAGGTTCCGCGATCGAGCTCGAGGATCCATCCGACAACGTTATCAAGGAAGTAGCGGTCGTGAGTGATCATCAACACGGCACCTGCATATTCCTTCAAGTGGTTTTCAAGCCATTCGACCGATTCTGCGTCCAGGTGGTTGGTCGGCTCATCCAGCAGCAGAATCGACGGCTTCTGGATCAAAAGGCGTGTGAGGGCGACGCGGCGCTTCTCGCCACCTGAGAGATTGTCGACTGGGCTGTCTGATGGTGGGCAGCGCAAAGCCTCCATCGCGATTTCAAGCTGATTGTCGAGCGTCCAGCCGTCGACAGCGTCGATCTCGGTTTGCAGTTCTGCCATCTGTTCGCCCAGCGCTTCGAAGTCCGCGTCAGGCTCAGCCATTTGCGCGGCGATCGCATTATACTCGTCAACCTTGTCGGCGATATGCCGTGCACCATCCTTGACGTTTTCAAGCACAGTCTTCGAGGTGTCGAGCTCTGGCTCCTGCGGCAGATAGCCAACCGTGATGTTTTCACCTGGCCAAGCCTCGCCGCTAATATCGGTGTCGATACCGGCCATGATCTTCATTAGCGTGGACTTGCCCGCGCCGTTAGGGCCCACAATGCCGATCTTCGCGCCTTGATAGAACTGTAGATTGATATTGCTCAGCACCGGTTTTTGGGCACCGGGGAAAGTCTTGGTCATGTTTTTCATGACATAGGCGTATTGCGCGGCCATCGGGCGGATCCTTGAATCGATTTTCTGAAGTGAGAGACTTGCCGTGCCAGATAGGGGTTGGTGCGGAAGAGGGCAAGCCGCCAGCTGCGAGCAAGCAAGTAGGCGCGCATCGCGGAGTATTAATGAGCCCTTGTTAACAGCGAGTAACTGTCAAGGGAGAGGCTCGCGATGCAAGCGCAATTGCTGGGAATGGTCACGCCTGCGATCGCAGTCATCTTTAGCGAAGTATTCGCTCTGTTGTGGTGGCGTGATCAAAGCAGTCCTATGTTGGCGCCTTCCTGTTCAGCTATTTGGCTTTGACTGCAGGATTGCTTATCTCGTTCTTCGCGCCGTCTCCCGGCGGGACCAACGCAGTGTTGAAGGTCCATGCCTTTTTTACGTTTAGCGTCACTTCACTGATTTTTGGGGGCTGCGCGTAGTCTGACCTAAAGGGCAGTTCCTGAGATCAATTCTGCGGAGTGTACTGCGGCAAACGGCGATTAGGATGTCGTGGCGGATTCGCAACGCTGGAGTGGTGGAATTCACTGGGTTTAAAGCTCGAAATTGATTTTTGCTTCAATCCTCGCAAGGGAGTTGCCGGTTTCTTAATATTACGGGTCAATTAACCCGGTTCGCGTTCTTCGTCTTTCAATCTCTCGAGCGCGCGATCCGGCAAACAAGGGTATTTAGACCATGCGCTTCTCCCGCTTTCTTTCAACTGCAGCTTCTGCTGCGATTGCCACAACCATGCTGACTGCCACACCTGTCGCTGCACAGGATTCCGATGTTACTGCCGAAGATGAAGCAGGCGTCGGTACAATCATCGTGACTGCTAACCGTCGCGAAGAGAACCTGCAGGAGGTGCCCGTTTCGGTCGGCACCTTAGGCGGTGAAGCTCTGCAGGTAGCTAGCGGTGCCGGTGCAGATATTCGCGCGCTATCTGGCCGGGTTCCCAGCCTCAACATCGAAAGCTCATTCGGTCGTACGTTCCCGCGCTTCTACATTCGCGGACTTGGTAATACGGACTTCGACCTGAACGCGTCCCAGCCGGTCAGCCTGGTTTATGATGACGTTGTGCTTGAGAATCCGGTTCTGAAAGGTTTCCCGGTGTTTGACCTTGATCGCGTAGAGGTACTGCGCGGTCCGCAAGGCACTCTGTTTGGCCGCAACACCCCAGCCGGCATCGTAAAGTTCGATACCGTTAAGCCTGGCCGCGGTGAGAATTATGTCCGCGCTAGCTATGCTCGCTTCAACACGATCAATCTCGAAGGCGCAGTCGGTGGTGATCTGAGCGATGTCGCCTCCGTTCGTCTCTCTGGTCTCTATCAGGGCCGTAGCGACTATGTAGACAATCTCGACACAGCGCAGAAGGATGATCTGGAAGGTTTTGACGAGATCGCACTGCGCGCGCAAATTCAGCTTGAGCCGACCGATGATTTCAGTCTGCGCCTGATCGGACAGTATCGCGATCTAGACGGAACTGCACGTGTGTTCCGCGCCAATGCCTTTGCCACCGGCAGTAATGATCTGATCGGTCTTGACGGGCCGGGAAGCAAGTTTGAACGCGATGAAACCCGCGCTGACGGGATCAATTTTCAGGACCTGAAGAGCTATAACCTTGGTGCGGTGTGGGAGTATGATCTGGGCGCGGCCACAATTACCTCTGTGACCAGCTATTGGAATGCAGAACTTGAAAGCCGTGGCGATATTGACGGCGGGTTCGGCAACGCATTCGCGCCGGAAATGGGCCCGGGCTTTATTCCGTTTTCTGCTCAATCGCAGGATAACGTACCAAGTCTGGACCAGTATACTCAGGAAATTCGCATCGCGTCGAACGATGGTGGTCCGCTTGGATATCAGGCCGGGTTCTTCTACTTCAACGAGCAGCTCAACATTGAGAGCTTTGACTTCGGTACCCCGACCGATCTGACACCGGCTGCGGTTGCGCGCCAGCGTCAGGAAAGTGAAGCATGGGCGCTGTTCGCATCACTGTTCTATCAGTTCGACAACGGTCTGCGTATTCAGGGCGGCATCCGTTACAACGACGACAAGCGCGATTTTGCGGCTGATCGTCCTGTTGACACTCGCCCGGGTTTCCTCGGGTTTGGTGGCCCGGTTCCGACTCAGCGCACTTCTGTTGATGATGAAGTGATTACCTGGGATCTTGCAGCAACGGTTCCTGCAAGCGATGACGTGAACGTCTATGCCCGCGTCGCGCGTGGTTATCGCGCGCCATCTGTGCAGGGACGCTTGGCTTTTGGACGCGAGCTTTCTGTCGCCGATAGTGAAACGACCATGAGCTATGAAGCCGGCGTCAAGACCATCCTGGCTGATGGCATGGTGCGATTGAACCTCGGCGGCTTCTATTACACTACCGAAGATCTTCAGCTAACCGCTGTAGGCGGCACAAACAACTTCACCACGCTGCTCAATGCTGATGAAGTTGAAGGTTATGGCTTTGAGGCAGAGCTTCAGGCGCGCCCGATGGAAGGCATCGAATTCGCCGGCGGCCTGTCGTACAATGACACGCAGATAAATGACCCGAACGCGTTTGTAGCCGGCTGTGGTGCGCCATGCACTGTGCTGGATCTTGAGCGCACAGCAGGCAGCAACATCTACTCGATCGATGGAAACACGCTACCGCAGGCGCCAAAGTGGGCCGCCAATTGGTCGCTTGGCTTGACCGAAGAGATCCCCGGAACGAACGGAGAGATCTATCTCTTCACTGACTGGACTTACCGTTCGAAGGTTCAGTTCTTCCTGTATGAGTCTGTCGAATTCAGCGATGACTCAATGCTCGAGGGCGGTCTGCGCATCGGGTATCGCACGGATCGCTATGACTTCGCCTTCTTTGGCCGCAACATCACCAACGATGTCTCTGCGGTGTCAGGGATCGATTTCAACAACCTCACCGCTATGGTCAACGAACCGCGCATCTGGGGCGCAGAAGTGGGTATCACCTTCTAAGTTTGCTCTAGCCAAGTCTTTCGAAGGGGCCGCGAGTGAGAACTCTCGGCCCCTTCATTGTTTTGGTCTCCTGCATCTTGTTCGCCTTGAACACGGCTCATTAACCTTGTCGCTCTAGACGGGTTCTGTAGCAATTTGAGGCGTTTAAAAATGCAGGCTGTTCTGGTGGAGTTGATCACGCCTTCCATGGCGCTGTTCTTTTCTGCCTGTTTCTTTTTGCTTTGGTGGAAAAGCGGGCTGGGGCGATATGTTCTGGCCTTCGCGGGTGCCTATCTCTTTTCGGCCACCGGATTCCTGATCGCGATCAGCCTTGCGCCGGATTCCAGCATCACTTTCCAGGCGAGTCAGATCGCCTACTCGATTGCGGCAGTTTGTATGATTTGGGGTGCTTGCGACCGGGTGAAGCAGCCACCTTTCCTGAAAGTCTTGGCGATAATCTATCTTATAGCAGCAGCTATGTTGATCGCGGAAGTTTTGTTGACACGCGACGCTGGCCCAAGATTGGTCATCTCGAACACGGGTTATGGGATCATGCTCCTCGTAGGAGTAATATCCTTGCTGTCATCACCGCGGCGAAACTTGGCAGATAACCTCGTCATTGCGATTCTGGCGATCAATGCCGCTGATTTCCTCGTTCGTCCGACTGTCACAATCCTGATCGAAGGGCAGATCGACGTCGCCGTCTATCACGACTCAGTGTATTTCTCGCTGATCAATCTGGTGCTGAGTATTAAGGCTGTGGCGACCGCTACCGTACTGTTTGGCGCTTGTCTCTCTGATTACCTGACCAGATTGAAGGAAAGTGCGCTTCATGATGACCTTACGGGTCTGAAAAGTCGTGCTGCCTTCGAAGACGAGGCGCGTGCCATGATGAAGCGCGGACAGGATGGAGCCAACTCCGTCGCAATGGTGATTGCTGATATTGATCACTTCAAGCAGGTCAACGATATCTGGGGCCATCAGGCTGGCGATACGGCGATCATCAATTTCGGTGATCTGCTGGAGGGCACAATCCGTGGATGCGATGTCTCTGCCCGGATTGGTGGAGAAGAATTCTGTCTGGTGGTGTGGAATTGTGGCCTGGACGATGCGGCGGGGCTGGCGGAGAGGATCAGACTTGCCTTTGCACAGATGGAGCATCGCGGCGTTGGCCCTGACATCCGTCTCACAGCCAGCTTTGGCGTGGCGGAAATGCATAAGGGTGAAAGCTATGAGTCCTTATTCGCCAGAGCTGATGCT
Source organism: Altererythrobacter ishigakiensis (assembly GCF_001663155.1). Classification (NCBI taxonomy): domain Bacteria; kingdom Pseudomonadati; phylum Pseudomonadota; class Alphaproteobacteria; order Sphingomonadales; family Erythrobacteraceae; genus Altererythrobacter; species Altererythrobacter ishigakiensis. Next base: position 2,094,126 of record NZ_CP015963.1, on the reverse strand, counting down.
GCTTTGTATCAAGCCAAGGAAGAGGGCCGCAATCAGGTGATTTCGGATCTGAGGGGCGAAAGAGAAAGATCCGTTTCAGCCAGGCTTGCAACGGTAATAGAGCGGCACGTAGCCTAGCTGCGAAAGCTTTGCTGAGTTAGGCTCGGGAGCATCATTGCCTGAAGGCCAGCTCTTGTCGCCAGAAACAGAATGAAGCTGCCCCAAAGGCCTGCATTTCCTAGTGGCCACGAAAGCCAGAGCGACAGTGCAAAGACAGCGCTTGCACCTATCATCGAGATTAACATCGCTCTTGTCCAACTCGCGCCGACGAACACTCCGTCAAAGACAAAGCTCGCGAGACCCGCAAATGGCATCAGCACAAGCCAAAGCGCTTGTGATTGCGCCACACTGGCAACATCAGGTGTAGCGGCAAAGCTTTCCAAGATTGGATCTGCAAGAAATGCAAATCCGCACGAGAGCAACGCAGCAATTGCAAATCCGCGCCACAGAATGGCGGTTGTGTATGCAGCAAAGCCCCCAAGGTCCTTTGCGCCTGCCCGCTCCCCATTGAGAACCTGTGCCGCGTTTTCAAACCCGTCCAGCAGCAGGGCAGTGAAAATGAAGAGTTGGTAGATGATCCCATTGGCGGCCAATACTTCTGGACCGCGTTCGGCAGAAAGACGTGTGATCGCGGCTAACGCCACGGTCAGTACCAGCGTGCGCAGAAACAAGTCGCGATTGGTATTGAGGAACGGACGCAGCTTCATCCAGTCAATGGTGGCCGCATCAAAGATCGCGCCAATCAAATTGCGCCCAGAAGGCCGGAACAGGATGAGCGCCGAAAGGATCGCCAACTTCACATATTCCGCGATGAAGCTGGACCAGCCGATACCGGCAATGCCCCAATCCAACTGCAGCGCCAGAAACAAACCGAGCACAACGTTCAAGACGTTGTAGATGACTTCTACGATCAGGACCGCGGTCATCTGGCGGCGGCCAACGAGAAAACCAATCAGGGCTAGATTCAGCATTACGCCAGGCGCCGTCCAGTAGCGGATTTCTGCGTAAATGCTGGCAGCGTCTAACACATCTCCGCTCGCGCCAAGGGCGCCCAGAAAAAGCGGCATCAGCAAAGGTTTGAGCAAGATCAGTAGCGCGGCGATAGTCGTGCCAACAATCAATCCCCGCGCCAGCAAGCGCACTTGCTCCACCTCGCCGTCTCTTGCGCCGGCCTGTGCGACCAGACCTGTGGTTCCGGTCTTCAGAAAATTCATGACTGTAAAAAGTACTGCGAATAATCGTGCGCCAACGTCAACGGCGCCTTGTGTTGCCGCGTCTTCCAAACGGCCAACGATCCACATGTCGCCGATACCGATCAGGGCAGTGGCAACATTGGTCAGCATTGCGGGAATCGCAATGGCCCATATCGCCCGCGTATCAAGAGGCATATGTGCCGGGAACTTTGTCACGCTTGGGCTTCTCCCTCACGCTTGGCGAAAACTGGTCGGGGAGACTGGATTCGAACCAGCGACCCCTTGTACCCAAAACAAGTGCGCTACCAGGCTGCGCCACTCCCCGACCGATTTCGCGCATTGCGGTGCGGACTTTGTCCCCTTGCCACTGGTGGGCCCGGCAGGACTCGAACCCGCGACCTAGCCGTTATGAGCGGCCAGCTCTAACCAACTGAGCTACAGGCCCATCAGGCAGCATGTTTGCAATGCGGCGTGCCCCCTACAATGCATGTAGCAATGAAACAAGCACCGAAATGTGATTTTGTTCGGCTTATACCGATACTGCGTCGCTCGCGTCATCGGCAGAGACCCCGGTAACGGCGGTCAGCGGCAATGTAAGTAGCAAGCGATCCTCGTCCTGGACCAGGTCACCGCCTGCGCCTTTCGCCTCGGCACGCGCCAGCCGCAAGCTGAAACCTGCTCCAAAAAGGCCAGAGCTGATCTCAGATGTCTGTCGGCTGACTTCGGCTATAAACGCATCGTCCTCGGCAATCAATTGAGCGGGAAGCTGGCACCAGAATTTTGCCCTGTCGTTCTCAAGTTCTAACTCAGCAGTGATCGCTTCGCCCACTACTGTGGCGCCGGCCAATGTTGCCAGCAGGCGCCATATCATCGCTTCTGCTTCATCGGGATCAACTTCAACCCACATGCTGCGCTGCTGTGTTTGAGCAAATTCAATGCCCGCCATGCGCGGCGCCAGGACATGGTTCAACTGCTCAGATGTGCGCCGTAAGAGCGAGACCAGATCTGTTTTGCCGCCGCCGAGCGAGATTGCGCCACTCTCCAACTTTGCCAGCCGTTCAAGTTCGTCAAAGCCTGCCAGAATATTGGCCGCGTCACCTGCGATCGTTGCTGCCAATGCACGGTAGGCATTTGGGACCGGGCCATACAACTGTTGGTGAATCAACTCGGCAAAACCTTGCACCGCGTTCACCGGCGTCCGCAGTTCATGCAGCAACTGACGAAGACGGTCCGCCTCGCTCTTTGCGCCAATTGCCTTCGACCGGTCAAACGGACGACGGAAGCGCCCAACATAGCCATGGAATCGGCCGCCACTGCGAGAGAAACGCGGATGAGCATCGACAATCCACCGACCGCGTATCGCTGCTGCGCCTTCAAGGACCCGCGTTCCGTGTTCGATCGGTTGTTGCTGACCTACTGCGCTCGCCATCGGATCGAAACTACCGGCAGTTTCTGCCTTGCGTCTGTCTGCAATCCGTTGACCAATAACCATTGGCGCAACGCCGGACTCAGCCCAGATTATGCGTCCCTGCGCATCACTCTCGAAGGCGAAGCTGGTAATTTCGTGTTGCGGCCGAGAGGTCTGTTCACCCAGTGGAAGGCGCGGCGAAAGATCGCTCGCAGGTTCAGGCGCATGGTCGCGTCGGAATTGCGCGATGCGTTCAATGGTAGCTGCAATTACGCTCTTTTCGTCTGCGCCCGCTTGTGCAGCTGGTCTGCGCGGGATGGGAGAGCCCGGCATTCGATCCGATTTGTTTGAAGGTTCGGGCTCCGGCTCGGGCAGCGGCGGAGCCTCTACGTCCAGTTCTACAATCTCATCGGACTCATCGGATTTCGCCGGAGCGCGGCTCTCAGGGTTAGGTAATCCGCGATCGTGGATGCCAAGCTGATCGAGTAACCGTGATGCACCTTCGGGCAAATCGCTGCGATTGCGCAAGAAGCCGCGTGCGCGGATGGGCAAGTGCGGGATCAGGCTTAGCCAGTCATCCTCGTCGAGATCCGCCCGTGCCAGCGCAGCTGATGCCACCTCTGGCTCGTCCTCGGCTAAATGCGCTGCCAAATGCACGCTGCGAAAGCGCCAGCTGGGCTCGCGAACAATGCGCGCGCGCTCTTTGGCAGGAATCTGTTCCCCTAAGGCGCCCAGCCTAAGCCAGGCTGCCGCCAGCAGGCTGCTATCGCGTCCGTAGCTGCGCCCCCCAAGCAAGTCGAGCAACTGACGGAACTGCGTGCGCGCGCCACGCTCACTGGTGGCGCGGTGGCGCAACACAGTCGCAAGGCGGTCGTCAAAGAACATCGCAGCTCCAAAAACGCGCGAGTCGCGCATAGAATCAGGCGCACACAGTTCGCGCCGAGTGTTCCCTACCAGCGTTGAGAACAGCTTGCGGAGTGTGTTTCTCGATGCGTTGCAAAGCGGGACAATTGCTGGCAGGAACAATAATATTAGTTTTGAGCCTGCTAAAAGGGCACATGTGTTTCATTTGGTTCCGAATCGGAGCCAATCTGGGGATATAAGGGTAATTTATGGCCAGTCTGGACGAAATTGACCGCCGCTTGCTGGCTGAATTGCAATCGGAAGGGCGTGTCACGAACGTCGAACTTGCGCATCGAGTGGGTCTGACGGCTCCTCCCTGTCTTCGTCGGGTACGCGGGCTTGAGGACGAAGGTGTAATCCGCGGATATCACGCAGATCTGGACGCTTCGAAACTTGGTTTCGCGATCACGGTTTTCGCGATGGTGAGTCTTAAAAGTCAGGCTGAAAGCGCGCTGCGAGAATTTGAAGAGGCGATGCGCGAACTTCCAGAAGTCCGCGAAGTGCACATGCTCAATGGAGAGATCGACTTTATCCTCAAGGTCGTGAGCCGCGATTTGCAGAGTTTTCAGGAGTTCCTCACCAGCAAGCTGACGCCCGCACCGAATGTAGAGAGCGTCAAGACGTCGCTGACCATCCGCACTGCTAAACATGAGCCGGGTGTGCCACTGGAATAGTCATATTGCCTTGAGCGCGCGATGATCAGCATATCAGGGAGCAATTCTTAGGCGCGTTAGGGTAAAAGATTGGGTCGCGGATTATTGCCACCTATTAGCTGTAAGAATAGCGGCTGATAGTCTGGTTAGAGTTCATGGGGCAGCTGATGTGGCGAGCCCTGCCGGAAGGAAGCGACTTATGAAGATCAACAGCAAAGTAACCGGGCTTTCATCAGTTTTCTTGATGGCATTGGCATTGCTAATTCCGGGTCAGCTCACAGCTCAAGACGGGTCGGGGCGAGGTTCCCAACAAGCCAATTATCACCTGATGCAGTTGTCAGTGCAGACCGACAAGGTCTCGCTTGAGGAGTTTGACACGAGGACAAGGGAGATAAGGTCTTGTCGTGATGCGCGCGATCTGGCGAAAACGTTTGGCGCTGACATCAAGCGAGATCGATTTGTTATGCCGCACCAGCTTCCCGAGGAGCTCAGTGAAGAGTTGAGCAATACTCCAACCGGCCACGCGACAAAGGTCTTCAGCGCCGATCCATCTGTGATGCGGGTGATAGTCATTTGCCATCGCGTTTGACGCGACGGATTGCCGACAGCGCAAGTTGGAGAGTTGATCCAATCGGTTCGGGGAGCACGCTACCCCTTGCGTTTCTCAAGCCATTCCTCGAGCCATTTGATTGAATAATCACCGCTCAGGATATCGTCTTGGTGCAACAGCTCCTGATGTAGCGGAATATTGGTTTTCACGCCTTCCACTACCATCTCCTCAAGCGCTCGGCGTAGACGCATGATGCAGCCCTCGCGATTGCGACCGTAGACGATCAGCTTGGCAATCATGCTGTCGTAATATGGCGGGATCGAATAGCCCGCATATAACCCTGAATCCACGCGAACATGCATCCCGCCGGCAGGGTGATAATAGGAGACCTTGCCGGGTGAGGGGGCAAAGGTAAATGGGTCCTCTGCATTGATCCGGCACTCGATTGCGTGACCTTTGAACTCGAGATCTTCTTGCGCCACGGAAAGTGGTTTGCCAGCTGCAATACGGATCTGTTCCCGCACCAGATCGACACCGGTGATTGCTTCAGTGACGGGGTGTTCGACCTGAAGGCGCGTGTTCATCTCAATAAAGTAGAATTCGCCATCTTCCCAAAGGAACTCGATCGTACCTGCCCCGCGATAGCCCATGTCGCGCATCGCTTTTGAGCAAACTTCGCCCATTCGCATGCGCTCTTCGTGGTTGATCACGGGGGAGGGAGCCTCCTCCAATACCTTTTGGTGTCGGCGCTGCAGCGAGCAATCCCGTTCACCAAGGTGGATCGCATTACCATTGCCATCGCCGAACACTTGGAATTCGATATGGCGCGGATTACCAAGATACTTCTCGATATATACGGTGTCGTCGCCAAACGCGGCCTTGGCTTCGCTGCCAGCCTGCTTCATCAGCGTTTCAAGTTTGTCCTCGCTTTCGCACACCTTCATGCCGCGCCCGCCGCCACCTGATGCGGCTTTGATGATCACGGGATAGCCAATGTCCTGGGCGATCTTTCTGGCTTCATCGTAGTCGGAAACTGCGCCGTCGCTTCCCGGTACCAGGGGCAGACCCAACTCGCCGGCAGTTTGCTTGGCGGCGACCTTGTCACCCATCGTGCGGATGTGCTCTGGTTTGGGCCCGATCCACTTGATATCGTGTGCTTCGACGATCTCAGCGAATTTCGCATTCTCGGATAGAAAACCGTAGCCGGGGTGGATCGCGTCACAATGCGCGCATTCGGCGGCTGAAATGATGTTCGCGATGTTGAGATAACTGTCGGTTGCTGCGGGGGGGCCGATACACACCGCCTGATCAGCCAATCGGACGTGCATTGCGTCTGCATCGGCAGTCGAATGCACTGCGACCGTTTCGATACCCATTTCATGCGCGGCGCGGTGGATACGCAGCGCGATTTCGCCCCGATTGGCGATCAATATGCGTGAAATGCTCATGACTTAGCCGATTTCGACGAGCGGCTGGTCGAATTCGACCGGCTGTCCGTTGTCGACAAGGATCGCCTTCACCGTGCCGGACTTATCAGCGGGAATCGGGTTCATAACCTTCATCGCCTCGACAATGAGTAGCGTGTCGCCTTCTTTAACGCTGTCACCGACCTTTACGAAATTGTCTGCTTCCGGCTCAGGCGCAAGATAGGCGGTGCCCACCATCGGAGATTTTATCGCGTCACCGTGATCCTCTGCCGGTGCTTCGCCGGCTGCAGGAGTAGGGGCCGCAGCAGCAGGTGCCGCAGCCGCCGGTGCCGGGACAGCTACCGGCGCTGCCGCATAGGAAGGTACTCCGCCGCCGCGCGCGACCCGAATCTTCCGGTCATCATCCTCGACTTCGATTTCGGTGAGACCCGTTTCGTTGAGTAGTTCAGCCAATTCGCGCACGAGTTTGCTGTCGATATTCATGCCGGATTTGCGACCCCCGGCAGCTTTACGTTCGGCCATTATTGCCCCTCAAATATTGGTTGCGAGTGTGACTATTCGTCCAAAATGTGGCTGGCAAGAGGCGTTGTGCCACTTTTTCTTAGCAGAAAAGCGTCAGACTTCGCCTTTTGCGACGGCTTCGAGAGCGATCAGATAGCTCTTTGCCCCGTGACCCTGCACGCATTTCGCGGCGGCCTTGCCGACATAAGAGATATGCCGGAAATCTTCGCGAGTCGTCGGATCGGAAAGGTGCACTTCAATCACCGGTGTTCTGATCGCCTTTATCGCGTCGAGCAACGCGATTGAGGTGTGTGTATAAGCCGCAGCGTTCAGTAGAACGGCGCGGGCGCCCTCGGCTTGAGCTTCATGCAACCAATCCACCAGCATACCCTCATGATTAGTCTGCCGCATATCGATGGCCAAGCCCAACTCGCGGGCGCGATCCTCAAGCATGCCCGCGATATCGTCGAGCGTGTCCGAGCCGTAAATCTCCGGCTCGCGCAGCCCTAGCAGATTCAGGTTCGGTCCGTTGAGGACGTAGACGGTGTTGGTGGTTTCGGACATTTCTGTGAACTAGCGGGAGAGTTGGCAACTGCAAAGCAGAACGTGACACGCGCGCTATTGAGCAGAGTTCGCAACCATGTCCCTTTGTAGTGTTCGGCCAGCTAGAAGATAATGCAGGGCTGCCCAGCCATAGCCGCACACAAAAACCACGATTGACCATTGCAGTCCGCGCGCGTCAGCGCTGGCACAGGCGGCAAGACTTGCATCTTGTGTGCTGCTTGGCGTCAGGCCATTGCTTGACGCGAAGGCCAACAATGGTTTGCAGGATTCGAGCGTCAGGCCCAGACCCTGCGCATCCAGAAATGCCGTTTTTAGGAATGTCGACAGCGCGCCTATCAGCGGTGGTCCCAGACCATAGCCGAGCAAGTTGACCACGAACAATGTGATCGCAACTGAGGTTGCGCGCATTCGGCTGTCCACTACTCCGCCTGAGACTGCGTACATAGGTCCAAGGTAGAAATAGTGAATCATTGCCGCGATCATCAAGGGTGGCATGGCAAGCCAAAGACTATCTGTAAGGAAACCAAAGGCGTAAAGAGGAACAGACGCGGCCATGCCAACCGCAGGCAGCCAGGACAGCGCGTTAGGGTAACGCTTGGCCATCTTGTCCGATAGCCAGCCCGAACTGAACACGCCGAGCGCTGCCATCAGGCCAAGTATGATCCCGAAAAGGAGCGATGCCGTTTGGATAGAGAGCTCATGCGTGCGGATCAGAAAGGATGTCGTGAATTGGCCCACGCCGTAACCCACGAAAGAGGCAAGCGTGGCGCCGATCACTACGTGGCGATAAGCGGGTTTTTTCATCAGAACCGCTAGCGATTCCTTGAAACTTGCCTTTTCAAGCCCTTGCAGTGCGGCCGGATCAGTGTAGCCGCGCGGAGGTTCCTTGATGCTTCGCCACACGATCAGAGATAGCAGCAGGCCAGGAATGCCGACAACAACGAAAGCAATTCGCCAACCTTCGACTTGCGACCAGTCCAGATCACCGAACAATCCGCCTAGGCCGGTCGAGGCGATCCATGCGCCAAAATCCGCGCCTTGCATGCCCGCGATTTGGCCTCCGAAGATAGACGCGAGCATACCGCCTAGCGGAACGCCCAACGCATAGATCGATACCGCCGTCGCGCGTCTGGATGGCTTGAAATAATCGGCAATCAGCGATTGCGCAGGCGGGGTGCAGCCCGCTTCTCCGATGCTAACGCCTACGCGGAACAAAAAAAGCATCATGAAAGACATGGCGAAGCCGCACAGAGCGGTGAACAGGCTCCACACAGCGACCGCAAGCGCAATGATCAACACGCGGTTCTTGCGCTCCGCGACTCGAGCGATGGGTAGACCCAGAAACGTATAGAGGACCGCAAAGGCGGGACCGCCGAGAAGCCCCATTTGCCAATCTTCAAGGCCAAAGGTGAGCTTGATCGGTTCGGTCAAGATGTTGACGATAGTGCGATCGATAAAGTTGAAGATGTAGACGATCAGGAGCGCGCTGAGTACGTAAGCGCGATAACCGGGCGTACCGAAACCTTCGGATGGTGTTCGGCCAAAGGCCGGGCTTTCAGCAGGCACACTAGCGCTCAGTTCCGTGATAGTTGTTCTCCCCCAACATAGCCTACATCTTCACTCTTTTTGCGCTGACGTAAAGCGTGACGATTTGTGGTCTTGCTCATCATCTGTCACATTGAACACGGGTCGAGCATTGTTTGAGGGGTGTTCTATGCGCCGGGGCCTGCTTTGCCTTCCGATGTTGATGGTCGTTTCAGTCGTGATCGCTCAGGATCAGTTGCCGCAATACGCGCAGACGACATCAAAACTGGCTACAGCAATCTATGAGGGGGAGAACCTCGATAATGTCGACGAACTGTTCAAATTGACTTCATTTGAACGTTCAGAACTTGCGCGGCTAAGCGGATGCGATGGCGAAATTCAACCAGGTGGCGGGGAAACCGAAGTCAGAATCTTTTGGAGATGCGCATCAACCAGTCAGCGGCCGGATCTCCTACGATCGACGTCCTTCCTATTTGACGATCAGGGCGAGCTCATTGCGCTGGCAATAAACTCAATAGACTCCAATGAGTCCGCCTCATCGGCCCGATCGCACGATATCGAGCTCAGATCTCGAGGCATTATTGCAAGTGATTTCGCAAGTGCTGTCTTGGCCGGCGAAGATGCCTCGCTTGGAGGCGTAATTCCACTCGATGACTTCGAAATAGGTCGCCTTTCTGAATTGAGAGCTGACTCTTTCCGCCTTCTGAAACGCTCTGATCCCTCGCTCAGGATTATCAGATTCTATTCGGAAGATGGCTATGTACCGAGCGTTTGGCTCCGTTTCGACGAAACTGGATATCCTAAAGGAGTTGATTTTGCGCCGAGGTATGATCCAAACCGTAGCGGCCGATCGATAAGGGCAGATCGAGCCAGGCGGGCTCGAGAGAATTCTCAGGAAATCACCGCGAGAAATCGCAACTCACAAAGACAACATACCGACCGAGATATATCGCAGCGGACGCGAAAGTTGTGCCCTTCGTGCTAGGCCGATTCCCTGCATAGCCAAAAGCTGACAGGTCATCGATCTACCCCCCCTAACTTTGCCCCATTGGCGCGCAGCGGTGTAACCGAGGTATCCGGTGCCAAACAACGTATATAGCGCTTTAGGCAATGCGCCGAGATAGCTGGTCATTTCTTCACCAATCGCTTTGGCAGCACCAGGATTGAACGCGGCAATGACACCCATCGGCACGCTGAACAGGATCAGCGCGTACATCACATAGAGGAAACTGGGGCGTGCGCGGCTGGTCCACGGGTCCTCCGATTGCGCCTCTGCCACGATGGCTTGCAGGCGCGCTTCTATCATTTGCATCTCTTGTGTGCCTTCAAGCTTGATGAGCTCAAGCTTGGCCTTTGCGCGCGCTTCCTTGTCCGGAATGATCTTGTCGATGATTGAGGCGAGGGGGCCAATCAGCGAATCGAGTAAAGCCAACTGTCGAACTCCTGCGAACTAAATCGCTGGAGATAACCAAATGGGTTCATGTAGGAAAATCAGGCACTTTCGCCTGCTTCCGCAAGCAGTCTTTCCGCGAGTGCCAGGTGTGGACGATCTAGCATTTGCCCATCGAGCCCCACAGTGCCAGCGCCAGGGTTGTCCGCGAAGGCCTGAACAATTGCTTTGGCATGGGCGATTTCCTCCGCGCCCGGCGTAAAGGCGTCATTGATCACATCCACTTGCGCTGGATGTATCGCCAACATCCCTCGATATCCTTGGCTTCGCACCATCAGTGCTCGCTCGCGCAGAGCGTCCAGATCGCGAAATTCCGGCATCACCGTTTCGATTGGTGCGCAGTTGGCTGCCACAGCTCCCAGCAGACACAGATTTCGCGCCATTTCGTACATCGGCATGTACGATCCGTCCGACCGGTGCTGCACGCGGGCTCCAAGAGCCGAAGACAAATCTTCCGCTCCCCAACTCATGGCGATTAGCCGTGGTGCGCCGGCGTAATCTCCGCAATGGAACATTGCCTTGGGGGTCTCTGTAACCAGCGCTGCGACGAGGGTGGAGCGAGTAGCGGCTGGCAGGCTGGCTTCGCGTGCAGTCAGCATCGCGTCCAGCGCTTCCACATCTTCGCGTCCTTCAGCTTTGGGCAAGAAGAGACCACCGGGAGATGATGCCATGATCGCATCAAGATCGGCCTCGATTTCGCCGCTGGTCAACGGATTGACCCGCACCCAAATACGATGCCTGTCGTCGCGTGACTTTAGGAAAGCCGCCACCGCTTCTCGCGCGGCAGGTTTGTTGTGTGGTGTCACCGAATCTTCGAGATCGAGCAAAACGATGTCAGCATTGCTGTCGCTGGCTTTCGTCATCTTGCGCTCGGAATCGCCGGGTGCGAACAGCCAGCTGCGCATCTTGGGAAGTTTAGGGTGCTCGCTCATGCAAATCTCTCCTCAGCCGCGCGGGTTAGAGCGCGCCGCGACCGGGTGCAAGCCAACATCTGGAGAGGAAACCACTGGTCGGGATGACTGGATTCGAACCAGCGACCCCCACACCCCCAGTATGGTGCGCTACCAGGCTGCGCTACATCCCGAACCAAGTGGAAGCGCGCCTATAGGTGCGCGAATTGCTGCTTGCAAGCTGTGTCGTGGTACGGAGCCGCGAAGTGTGGACGGCGCGCCACACATGGCGCGGTTCCAATTGCGGCTGGCTTGCAATGCTGCTAACCGCGCCCACTTACCGTGGACGGGTAGAAGACGAGGGTGCATTGCGCGCCCATCCGACGCAACCCGCTCAGTTTCAAATCCTAGTCTTACAGGCTCAAAACCAATGTTTGAAATTCTTGCCGCAGCGGCCAGCGCCGAAGCTCCGCCAGCCTGGATCCAATGGCTGCCGATTATCGGTATGATCCTGATTTTCTGGTTCCTGATTATCCGTCCGCAAATGAAGCGGCAAAAGGAACACCAGCAGAAAATTGCATCGATCAAGAAAGGTGATCAAGTGGTCACCGCTGGAGGACTTGTCGGCAAGGTGCACAAGGTTGATGACACCTACGCCGAGCTCGATCTGGCGCAAGGGGTACGCGTAAAGGCTGTTAAGAGTACCATTGGTGACATCATTCCGCCGGGCGGCACTCCGGCCAACGACTGACGCCAGACAATCGCGCGATAAAGTACGGACGTATTCACCAATGCTCGACTTTCCAATCTGGAAGAAGATCTGGCTCTGGGGCCTGACGCTGGTGGCGGTTGCTGCCGCAATTCCATCGCTCACCACGAATACCGGTTTTCAATGGCCTGAATTCCTGCCCGATCCCGAAATCAATCTGGGTCTGGACTTGGCCGGTGGCAGCCACATTCTGCTTGAAGCCGACCCGGCGCAGGTCGCAGATCAGCGTTTGGAAAACATGGAAGAGACGGTGCGCTCAACTATGCGGGGTTCCGTGCCGGAAAGTCGCATCCGCATTGGTGATGTTTCGACGGCAAATGGTGAACTGAGCTTTATGCTTGATGATCCGTCCGATCTTGATCGCGCGCGAGAGCTCCTGTTGCCGGTCATGAATGGCACCGGATTGGTGCGCGAATGGGACCTGCGCGTCGAAGATGCGCAACGCATGATCCTAACCCCGACCGACGACGGGATCGAAACCGCGGTTGATCAGGCGATGGAAAGTGCAACCGAAGTTGTTCGCAAGCGCATTGACTCGCTTGGCACGCGCGAGCCCACGATCATCCGGCAGGGTGACACACGCATTGTTGTGCAGGTGCCAGGTTTGGATGATCCCGATCAGCTAAAGGCGCTGCTGGGACAGACTGCCCGGTTGGAATTCAAAATGGTCGACCAAAGCGCGCTGCCCAGCGATGTAGCGCAAGGCATCGCTCCGCTGGGTTCCGAGATTTTTCCCTATGCTGAAACATCTCAGTTTTCGGGTACATCAGTTGCTGTGCGCCGGCTCGGTGGAATTCGCGGCGATAGCTTGATCAATGCACAACAAAGTTTTGACCCACAGACGAACGAACCGGTTGTAAGCATTACATTTGACCAGCAGGGCGGCTCACGGTTTGCTCAGTTGAGCACGCAGAACGTCGGCAGGCCGTTCGCGATCATTCTTGATGGGAACGTGCTGTCTACCCCAGTTTTCAACGAGCCGATTCTGGGTGGTAGCGCACAGATTTCGGGAGGATTTACTGTCGACACGGCGAACAATCTCGCCATTTCGCTGCGTTCGGGTGCGCTTCCAGTCGATCTGACTGTTATCGAAGAGAACACTGTCAGTCCGGAACTTGGGGCGGACTCGATCCGCAAGGGTATGCTGGCGATGCTGGTCGGTTCAGCTGCAGTGATCGCCCTGATGATCGCAAGCTATGGCCGGTTCGGTATATATGCCACGGCTGCGCTACTGCTGAATGTGCTCATCATCCTAGGTATTATGGCGGGCCTCAACACAACGCTGACGCTGCCGGGCATTGCAGGCTTCGTTTTGACAATCGGCGCGGCGGTTGATGCCAATGTCCTGATCAATGAACGAATACGCGAAGAGCGCAAGCGCGGGCGACGCGTGATCGCAGCGGTGGAGAATGGCTATAAAGAAGCGAGCCGCGCGATTTATGATGCAAACATCACCAACTTTATCGCCGGCGTACTGCTGTTCCTTTTTGGATCAGGCCCGGTTCGCGGTTTCGCGGTTGTTCTGGTGATCGGCCTTTTCACGAGCGTGTTTACCGCAGTGGTGCTGACTCGCATGTGGGTAGCGGGGTGGCTCCGCAAAGCACGCCCAAGCGATATCAGTCTTTAAGGGGATAGGAACGATGCGACTTCTCAAACTTGTCCCTGACGACACCAACATCAAGTTTCTTAAATGGCGTGTGCCGTTCTTCGTGCTCAGCCTGATCCTGATCGCTGCAAGTTGGGCACTCGTCCTGACCAAAGGCATAAATTACGGCGTAGACTTTGCGGGTGGTCAGGAAGTGCGACTGACCTTCGAGCAGCGTGAGGAAGCCCCAATTCCGGCATTGCGCGAGATGGTCACTAGTTTGGGCTATGGCACGCCCGTTGTGCAGGAAATTGGCGCACCGAATTCGGTATCGATCCGTGTCCCGCTTCCTGAAAGCGCGGAAAGCGAACCTGGCGCTGCTACCGAAATTGGCAATCAGGTCATTGAGATGATCGAAGCTGAGTACCCTAACGTGGCCCGTGACGGGAATAACACCGTGTCTGGCAAGGTGGCAGGAGAGTTCCGTCAGGATGCCGTCTTGGCATTGATCGCGGCGATGCTGGCCGTTGCGATATACATCTGGATACGTTTCGAGTGGCAGTTTGGTGTGGGCGGCCTCTTCGCGCTGTTCCACGATGTCTCTCTGACGCTGGGCATGTTCTCTTTATTCCAGATGGAATTCAGTTTGCAGATCATCGCGGCAATTCTGGCCATCATCGGCTATTCGCTGAATGACACGATCGTCGTGTATGACCGTATTCGCGAAAATCTGAAGAAGTATCGCAAGATGGATCTCACGGACTTGCTCGACTTGTCCGTGAATGAAACGCTCGCGCGAACAGTCATGACCAGCCTGACGTTGCTGGTTGCTCTGCTACCGCTTTTACTGTTCGGACCGGAGAGCTTGTTTGGTCTGGTCGCTGCGATAACCTTGGGTCTTTTCGTTGGTACTTACAGCTCGGTCTACATGGCGGCGCCATTGCTTATATGGATGGGTGTGAACTCCAGCAGCTTCGTACCGCAGGAAAGCGCCGCCGACCTGCAAGAAAAAAAGGCACGAGGGCAGGTCTGAGCCGCTAGAGCTTTCGCACGAGCATCTCGGCGACGGCAATCCATGGCGGATTGTCGACCACCTGCTGCTTCTGGCCGCTGCCCGGCGGCAGAATGCCAACCAGTTCGCCTTGACGATCGATCAGCCGCCCAAAAGCAAATCGCCCACCGGGTCGTGGGACCAATACATCGCGATTGATCGCATGACTGACGTCTGCGCCCTCTAGTTGTCTCATCCAGAGTAAGTCACCCGGACGAAATTCTCCGACGCTCTCCTTCACGCTGATAACCGTCAACGCGCCTTCGCCAGCGATATCACTGGGCAGCAAGGCTTCCCTTGGTTTTGAGAGTGCATCGGGTCCGTGGCCGGCCAGCTCAGCGATAACCATCGGCGCTGGTGTTTCTTCGGATCGCACGATCATTTCCGGATCGACTTGAAGCGCAGCAGCAATACGATCCATCCACTTGAGTGAAAGATTACGCATGCCTGTTTCGAGGCGGCCGATGGTTTGCGGAGTGGTGGGCGGATCACAGGCTTCTGCCAGCTCCGCCAGAGTCATTCCCTTGCTCTTGCGTATATCACGGATGCGATTGATCATCGCAGATCTCCTGAAGCGCATAACCAAAATGGTGATTTTTCTTTCCTACAGCGCGTGCAGCGTTGCAAGTGCGCCCCCCGATTCATCAACAGGAGACAGCACAATGCAGCGGCAACTGGTGGAGAAAGAACTGACCGAAGAGGGCCCGATCAGGGGTCGGGAGCGAGAGGAAAACGCCGCACGATTACCGTCAATCTGGCGGAATCTCCGCTGAGTTGGCTACATTCGCGCGGCCATGTCGACGACCGACTGTTCGACGCCGGCGAACGCTTGCGCGATGATTTCGAGCGCGCGCAGCTTGGTCCCAATGTTACCATGAGGTGGGAGCCGGTCCGTGTAAAAAGCACTGGCGGGCAAGGCCTGTCGACAAACGAACGACAGATCGCAGCAAAGGACAGATTTGACGGTGCACTGCGCGAAGCGGGAAAAGGCCTACAAGATATCCTGTGGCGCGTCGTATGTGCAGGGGAAGGGCTTCCTGAGGCGGAAAAGCAGCTTGGCTGGCCGGCGCGAAGCGGCAAATTGGTGCTAAAGTTGGCACTGGACCGCGTAGCGGATTTCTGCCGCATAAGGTGAGGGTGGCCTCATCCCTCGACCTTTTCGGCCAACTCTAGCCAGCGCTCTTCCGCTGCATCCTTTGCTGCACGGGCGTTCTCTAACCCCTGGCTGATGGCTGCAAACTTCTTCGGGTCCTTGGTGTAGAGCTCGGGATCAGACAGGATTTGCTCACCCTTGCTTATTGCTGCTTCCAATTCCTCAATCCGCGCGGGAAGTAGCTCGTAGTCACGCTGATCCTTGTATGAAAGCTTATCCGGTTTTGGTGGAGGCGGCGGCGGAGAACTTCTCTTATTCTCGGCAAGGGCGGATTTGGTCTTTCTGACTTTTGGTTCGCGGCGTTTGCGCTCCCAATCCTCATACCCACCAGCAACTACGTCCACCGTGCCGCTTCCGTCCAGACCAAGCGTCAGTGTGACAGTCCGGTCCAGAAAATCACGGTCGTGGCTAACAATCAGTACAGTACCATCATAATCGGCGATGACTTCTTGCAACAGATCTAGCGTCTCGAGATCAAGATCGTTGGTTGGTTCATCGAGCACGAGCAGGTTCGACTTGCGGGCAAATTCGCGTGCCAGAAGCAGTCGCGATCGCTCACCACCAGACAGGATGCCGACCTTGGTTTCAACGATCTTCGGATCGAACAGAAAGTCTTTCAGATACGCCTGCACATGTTTGCGGTTGCCGCGCACGTCGAGCCAGTCACCACCCTCGGCAAGAACTTGCCTGACCGTGCGATCGGGTTCCATCAGGCTGCGCTGTTGATCGATCATCACGCCGGTCAGCTTTTTTGAGATCGTGACAGTACCGCCATCGGGCTCAAGTTCGCCAGTGAGCATCTTAAGAAGCGTCGTCTTTCCGGCACCGTTGGCGCCGACAATGCCGATCCGGTCGCCGCGCTGGATGCGCAGACTAAAGGGCTGGATCACTGTACGATCATCATAGCTCTTCGATATATTCTCCGCGACTATGACCGACTTTGATTTGAAGTCTTCTTCCGTCGCAAGTTTGAGCTTGGCTGTTCCGCCGCCCGAGATCATTGCAGCTCGTTGCGCGCGCATCTGCCACAATTTCTCCAACCGTCCCTGATTACGCTTGCGCCGCGCGGTTACGCCGCGCTCAAGCCAGTGCGCTTCGATCTTGAGCTTCGCGTCGAGCTTCTCAGCGGCGCGGGCCTCTTCTGCATAGACCTGCTCTTCCCAAGCCTCGTAACCGCCAAAGCCAACTTCCTTGCGCCGGATAATGCCCCGGTCGAGCCAAAGGGTTGCACTGGTGAGTCGCTTCAGGAATGTGCGGTCATGGCTAATCACGATGAACGCGCCCTTGTAGCGGGTCAGCCAGTCTTCGAGCCAGTCGATGGCGGCAAGGTCTAGATGGTTGGTTGGCTCATCCATCAGCAGCAGATCGGGCTCTTGCGCCAACGCGCGAGCAATGGCGGCCCGGCGGCGTTCACCACCGCTTGCGCCTGCGGATGCGGTCGTCATGTCGATGCCAAGCTGGCCGGCAATTGCTTCGACTTCGTGTTCAGCCGGCGCGTGTTCGCCCAATAATGCCCAATCCATGAGAGTGTCGCACCCGGTGAAATCAGGATCTTGCTCCAGCACTACAATACGCACGCCCGGCTTTACCTTGCGCGTGCCCCGATCAGCCTCAATCTGGTTATCGATCAAGCGGAACAGTGTTGTTTTTCCGGCGCCATTGCGTCCTATGAGTGCAAGCCGGTCCCGCGGCCCAATATGCAAATTGATGTCTTCACGGTCCGGGCCACCCAGCAGCCAGCGACCGCCTTGCTGCAGACCAAGGCCTTCCCATGAGAGGATTGGTGGTTGCGCCATAGGCCGCGCGCGTTAAGCGACGGCGCGGCTCTCTGCAATAGTTGGTGATAAGCCGTTGGCGTTATTCAGCCATGGTGGCGTTATCGTGCAGCTTCTGCATTTCAACCATATCGGCAACGTCTTCCAGCAAACTGGGCGCATCAAAGACGATCCCATCCTTGATCGTCCAGCGAACACCGCCAACGGTCTCTAATTGGTTGGTCTCGCGATTGAGACGAGTGTGTCCGGTGCCGTAAAGTATCTTCAGGTTGGACAGCGGGTTTTCCGGGACAATTACCAGGTCAGCAAGTTTTCCAACCTTGATCGAACCAAAGGGTGGCTCAACGCCCTTAGGGTCATAAATCTCGCGTGCACCATTGATTGTTGCAGCCTGAATGACTTCCAAAGGAGTCAGGCCCGCTTCGCGCAGCATCTCGAGCTCTCCGATGTAGGCGAACCCCCATGTCTGATAGATATAACCCGGATCAGATCCAGCCGTCACGCGCCCGCCGCGGTCCTTGAACTCACGCGTCAGATCGAACCATTTGCGGTAGAAGTTTCGCCATGCAACTTCGTCATCACTGGTCCAATCATGATAGTAGCTGCCGTGATTGGTAAGACTAGGTGAATAGAACCGCATCAGCTGCGGCAGAGTGTATTTCTCATGCCATTCGAGATTGCGCGCTCTCATGACGTCGCGGCTGGCAGAGTAGATATTGAAAGTGGGGCTGAGCGTAACGTCATTCTCGATCAGATGATCGACATAGGCGCTCCACTCTTCGCTGTCGGGATCGCCCACCTGATCGGCGAGCCGAGCGACCCATGCAAAACGTGATTGCTCATCAAGATAGTTATAGTCCGCGGGATATTGCGGCAGTGCGGCCCCATTTAGCAGGCTTTCAAAATGACCATAGAAGTGAGTAACTCCATCAAGACCAAGCTCTGTCGCGACACGTGCGTTGACTTCCGCCACGCCGCGCTGACCCAGATGTGCGACAGTACCAAGCCCGTGCTTGTCGGATTCATCTAGAATTGCGGCCAGTGTGGCGGGGTCTTCACTGTTGAAGAACTTGATCCCATCATAGCCCCGGTTCGCAATCCAGCGCACCCATTCACGTCCTTGTTCAGGGGTGCGCACGGCGCCATTGGGCCAGACATCTCCCGGAACTGCGTATGCAAATAGACGAGGTGCAGTGATTGTATTGGCCGCGCTCCGGCGCTTCTGGCTAAGCGAAGGATCGTCAGGACCAAACCCGAAACCAACCCCACGAACGCTCGTCACCCCATGTGCCAGCCATAGCTTGAATCCGTAGGACGGCTGGGGCGCCTTGGACGGGTCGCCGTTGTGTCCGTGCGTGTCGACGAAGCCCGGCAAGACATACATTCCGCTGGCGTCAATCACGCGATCGGCGGGAACATCTCCTCCTCCTCTCATGATGCGCGTTATGCGGTTGCCTTCCACAAGGATGCTGACTGGACCTTCGGGAGGCGCACCGGTGCCATCGATCATGGTTGCGCCCTTGATGAGCAATGTATCGTACGGACCTTCGCCTTCACCGGCCGGGCGTTCCGGAACCCTCTCCATTTGCGCAGCTGCAGGTGCAGAGAAAGCAATCGCAGCGCCGGTTAGCGCGACTGCGCTCAGCAATGACTTAAGCATTAGGTGTCTCCCAGTTCCTTATGCCCTAGCGCGCTCAACTTGGCTTGCAAACCATTGCCAAACAGAGCCATAGTTTCCTGAACGCCATTGAATTGCGATATTCACACCTTGTTCAACGCTTTAGGCTTAGGCATGACGGCATCATGAAACGCATCGCATCTCTTTTAGGCGCATTTGCCATTGCTACTATCGGGATATCAGCCCCCGCAGTTGCGCATGAGCAAGCGCGCAATGATCAGAATGAGGCGCGCAAGGAAATGCGTGCGGGCAATGTGCTGTCCTTGCGCGAGATTGAACGGCGCGTTTTGCCACAAATGCGTGGAAGTGAGTATCTGGGCCCTGCCTATGATGCGACCGCGCGCGCATATCGCCTAAAATTCATCAAGGATGGCCGCGTTACTTATGTCGATGTCGATGCACGTACAGGACGGATCATCCGACGCTCGAACTGACTCCAAGCTGACATGGTAGGTGGACAATCGCTTGATCCGCTTGACGCTGGCCATGCAAAGGCCCAACACTCCCCGAAAATTCAAGGCAGGATTAGCAGGCGAATATGCGCATTCTTATTGTCGAAGATGAGCCCACTCTTGGCCAGCAGCTGAAGTCGACGCTGGAACAAAACGGCTATGCGGTCGACCTTTCTACCGATGGCGAAGACGGTCATTTCCTTGGCAGCACCGAGGAATACGACGCGGTCATCCTAGATCTGGGCCTACCGGAAATTGATGGTCTGACGGTGCTGGGCATGTGGCGAAAGGAAGGCCGCAATTTCCCGGTTCTGGTTCTTACTGCTCGGGATAGCTGGTCAGACAAGGTGGCGGGGCTAGATGCGGGCGCGGACGACTATCTTGCCAAGCCATTCCAGACCGAAGAGCTGATTGCGAGGTTGCGCGCGCTCATTCGCCGCGCGTCAGGAAATACTTCGGCCGAGCTTACCGCGGGCGATGTGCGGCTGGACACGCGCTCTGGCCGAGTGACGCTGAAGGGCGAGCCGGTGAAGTTGACCGCGCAGGAGTACAAACTGCTGAGCTATCTGATGCATCACAAGGGCAAAGTTGTCAGTCGGACTGAGTTGATCGAACACATTTACGATCAGGACTTTGACCGCGATTCGAACACAATCGAAGTGTTCGTGACTCGCATCCGGAAGAAACTCGGCGCAGAAGTGATTACGACGATCCGTGGCCTTGGATACAGCCTCGACGACCCCGCAGACGCTCCACGAGCCTAAGGGCACGCCTAAGGACGCGTCTGGCGACGCAGCACCTGTGAGCGCTGCGGTGTCAGGGCATCTGGGCGAGGATGAAGCAGTGTCCGCAACGCAGGGCAGTGTTGCACGGCGCATGATGCTTATCGCGGCGGGTTGGATCGGCGTGCTGCTGATCGGCGGCGGGATCGCACTTGATCGTACGCTCACCAATCTGGTTGAGCGAAACTTTGACGAGCAGCTCGAGTATATTCTGACTGCAATGATCGGATCAGCAGAGATTGAGTCCGGCGGCGAAGTCTATTTCAACCGCATTCTTGGCGACCAGCGCTTTCTTGAGCCAAACAGCGGTCTTTACTGGCAAATCAGTGGCGAGGGTTATGAACCTTACCCATCGCGAAGCCTGTGGGATCGTACCTTGAGGTTGCAGGGCGATCACTTCGACGACGAAGCGCATTTCTATGATTCAGCACAGTTTGAGGGTGAGCCACTGCGAATGGTCGAGCGGTCTGTAATTCTACCCAATAGTGATACCCGTTGGACGTTCGCTGTCGCTTCAGCAACCGACGCGCTTGAGGATCAGATAACTGAAATTCGATCCATTTTGATCTGGAGCTTTGCGATTGTTGGGCTCGGCCTGTTCCTGATGACGCTGTTCCAAATTCGCTATGGCCTCTCGCCATTACGGCGCGTGCGGGCAGCCATTCAAAAACTCCGCACTACAGGGGAGAACCGGATTACAGAGCCGTTGCCGACCGAAGTGGAGCCACTGGTCCAGGAACTCAATGAGTTGCTAGCTCACTCCGAACGGCAGGCTGAAGAAGCGCGCACACACGCAGGCAATCTGGCGCACGCGCTAAAGACCCCTCTAACAGTGCTGACAAATGCGGCCACGGCCCGAGACCCTCGGCTTGATGATCTGGTGTTCCGCGAAACAAGATCGATGCAGCGTCACGTCGATCACCACCTTGCTCGGGCGCGGGCGGTGGGAAGGCGTTCTACGGGTCGATCTCGCGCCGAAGTCTGGCCCAGTGTCGAGTCGGTGCTTCGCGCTGTAACGCGTATCCATCAGGGTGTTCGGTTTGATCTTGCTGGCAACAAGGATGCCCGGGTTGCGATTGAACGTCAGGATCTCGATGAGATCCTGGGCAATCTGGTCGAGAACGCAGCAAAGTACGGGGGAGGAAGTGTCTTTGTTACAGTCGACGCAGAGCCGGAAAACGAACAATTTGTGATCTGGGTTGAAGACGACGGAACGGGGATCCCCGAGGCCGAACGGGAACGTATTTTTGATCGCGGAGTGCGCCTGGACACTGGCAAGCCGGGAACCGGATTGGGCCTCGCGATCGTTCGCGACGTCGCAGAGATCTACGGAGGAAACGTCAGCTTACAAAGTAGCGAAGATTTGGGGGGACTGCTTGTTCGACTGGCTTTGCCAAGAGCTCTTCAGAACGAGTCATCCTAATGGATCGCACCCGTGGCCCATTTTCTAGCTTCATTTTCCAATCTTTGCCTTTGAAGCCTTTCCGGTCTGGTCTGAGTTTGTCTTAGGGCTGTAACATCTTGTTTCGGAAGAGGTTGATCAAACTCCACGCCGATACATTTGCCTGATAGCCAAATTACTTCAAAGAATGCAACGGTGTCTCCGAACTTCAATTCGCCAAATTCCCCAATCCTCGGAGGCTTGTCTACTTCGATCTGTGCTCCAGTGCAGGAGATATTCTTGAGAGATGCTTTAGAATCTCGGCTTACGAAACGAAGTCGTACGGGAACATCGAGCCGTAAACGCGCCGCATTCCGACGTGGGACCCTTGGGGCCGAAGAGAAAGACTGCCAGGAGGACATGCAGTATTTATAGTTTTATATGGTCAAAATGCGATGATCATAGAGCTACGCGAAACTTCGTAAGGACAACCCGAGAAGATTAACGTTTACGAGCTTTTTCGTGATGGCGGATCACTTCATCGATGATGAAGCGCAAGAATTTCTCGCTAAACTCCGGATCCAAGTCAGCCTCTTCTGAAAGCTTGCGCAGCCTGGCTATCTGGCGTTCTTCACGTGCGGGGTCGGCGGGCGGTAAGGTCACCTTCGCTTTGTACTCACCCACAGCCTGAGTTATGCGAAATCGCTCTGCAAGCATATGGATCAGCGCAGCATCGATATTGTCGATGCTCTTGCGATAGCTGGCCAGAACCTGATCGGCGGCGGGATTTGTTTGCGTTTTGTCGGACATCAGTTGCAAAGCTAGCAGTAATTGAGCGCTTGCCAAGCGGCCTTACGAACGCCATGTGGCCAAGCATGAGCGCAGAGGTAGTCCGTTTCCCGCAGAAGAAGCCTTCGCTTGAGCCTATGTTGTCGCTCACTGCGAATGGAATGAATGCGGTCAATCAGGTCATTCTTGACCGAATGCAAAGTGAAATACCGCTCATACCGCGTCTCGCAGGCCACTTGATCTCTGGCGGCGGTAAACGCTTGCGTCCAATGCTGACGCTCGCTGGCACAGCGCTGGTTGGTTATGAGGGGACGCGTCATTACAAGCTCGCCGCAGCGGTTGAATTCATTCACACGGCGACGCTGCTTCACGATGATGTCGTTGACGGCAGCGAACTGAGGCGCGGCAAGGCAGCGGCAAATATTATCTTCGGCAACCCCGCCACTGTCCTGGTTGGCGATTTCCTGTTCAGCCGTGCATTCGAATTGATGACTGAAGATGGATCGCTCAAAGTTCTGAAAATCCTTAGTCATGCAAGTGCTGTGATTGCTGAGGGCGAAGTTTCACAACTGACCGCTCAGCGTCAGATCGAAACCAGCGAGGAACGTTACCTGCACATTATCGGCGCAAAAACTGCGGCGCTTTTCGCTGCGGCAAGTCAGATCAGCGCTGTCGTTGCGGAATGCGGCGAAGAGCAGGAACGTGCGCTGGAAGATTACGGGCGCAATCTCGGTGTAGCCTTTCAACTTGTCGACGACGCAATCGATTATGATTCCGATGCGGCCCAGATGGGTAAGGACAAGGGCGATGATTTTCGCGAAGGCAAAATGACTTTGCCGGTCATTCTGGCTTATGCTCGCGGTAGCGAGGATGAACGCAAATTCTGGAAAGCCGCGATCATGGGGCATCGGTCAAGTGATTCCGATCTGGCGCATGCGCAAGAATTGATGGCGCGGCACAATGCGGTTGAAGACACGCGTGAACGTGCGCGACATTTTGCCCAGCGGGCAATCGATGCAATTTCAATCTTTCCTGATAGCAAGGCTCGCGCTGCAATGGCAGAGGCGGCGATGTTCGCAGTCGCCCGCGGTTACTAGCCAAAACAGGCTGAAAAAGAAAATCCCGACCTTGCGCTAGGCAAGGCCGGGACGTCCTTAATCGAGTTTTGATTCTATTGGCGAGTTGCTGTCCATTTGACAGTGCTTCCATCACGGGGGTCAGTAGACACCCCTGACAGTGTGTCACCGTCTACCGTCAGATCCAGAATATTGATCACTTCACCATCACGTGAGTAGGTCTCGCGATAGCTGTTCTCGCCAGTCTTCTCGACGGCCAGAACTCCACCTGTGTCATCATCTTCAGGAGTGACCGGATCACCACCCAAAGTCGCGGTGTAACCGCCACTGTTGCCGGTGCTGGTAATCGTGTCGCCTTCAATTGTGTAGGTCCATGTCAGAGCTGCGTCACTCATTTCGCCGAGTTCAGCAACGGTCCACTCGCCTGAAACTGCATGCGCACCGTCCGGTCCTGCCGAAGCGCGCGCGTAAGTGGTAGAGCCATTGGTCGTCTCGTCGCCCCTGAAATTCGTCCAGCTAACGGTCATCGATTGGCCGTCTTCGCTGACATTCCAGACCGATTCTCCGAGAACTTCCTCACCCTTGCGGCTAGACGATTCCAATGTGTTGTCGTCCACAATGGTTAGCTTGAGACTATCGACGCCAGGACGGTCGACCGATTGCCACTCACCATCTGCAGCCACCGAGAAGGGCGGTATGCAATGATTGCATGTGTAAGTGCCGTCGGCCAACGTGTAGCTATTAACGCTATTCTCGAACTCGGCAGAGTCGACGTTTGCTTTCCATGTGCCAGACAGCTCTGCCTCAGCCGGAGCATCTTCCATTTCGCCACAGGCTGCGACGCTGAATACCAAAGATGCCGCTGCTGCGGCGGCCATTAACTTTCTCATAAAATAGTCCCCTTCAAACTGCGACCCCTCACAGTTTACAGCTTCGATTGAACGGTCGGAGCTGCGCGGGCTCTCGCGTCAAATTTGCGAAAGTGACTGTGTACTAACAGCAAATTTCGCTCTGTGCCAGCGCGGCTGAATATGGCAGGGGCAAGGCATGCCGCTCGAACTGCCCATAAACGAGAAACTTGGCGACTTGAGCACTGCCTTGGCGGATATCGGTGCGGCTGTGCTTGTAGCTCCACCAGGAGCGGGCAAGACAACCGCTGTTGCACCAGTCTTGCTTGATGAAGACTGGTGCAGCGGACAGATCATCCTCACGTCTCCGCGCAGAGTGGCGGCACGCGCCGCGGCGGA
This sequence comes from Altererythrobacter ishigakiensis, assembly GCF_001663155.1. Classification (NCBI taxonomy): domain Bacteria; kingdom Pseudomonadati; phylum Pseudomonadota; class Alphaproteobacteria; order Sphingomonadales; family Erythrobacteraceae; genus Altererythrobacter; species Altererythrobacter ishigakiensis. The sequence goes on along the minus strand of NZ_CP015963.1, from coordinate 2,069,265 downwards.
GCGCATGGCTGAGTTGTTGGGTGAGAAGCCCGGTGAAACAGTCGGCTACCTGACTCGCTTGGACAGCCAGTCATCGGCGAAGACGCGAATATTGGTCGTAACAGAGGCAATCTTCGTAAACCGCATCGTAGAAGATCCGGATCTGAGCGGTGTGTCAGCTGTGCTGTTTGATGAGGCGCATGAGCGACATCTCGACAGCGATTTGGGTTTGGCGCTCGCGCTTGAAAGCCGAGCTGTGCTGAGAGAAGACCTACGTGTTCTGGTAATGAGCGCGACGATTGACGGTGCGCGGTTCGCGCGGCTTCTTGGTGATAAGGCGACCGTTATTGAGAGCGAGGGGCGGGCGCATCCTCTGCGTATTGAATGGCTGGGATCGCGTCCTGATGCCCGAATTGAGGACGCCATGTCAGATGCAGTGCTGCAGGCTTGGCGCGACGAAGAAGGCGATATCCTCGCATTCTTACCCGGTGTGGGTGAGATTGAGCGTGTGCGCGAGCGGCTGGAATCGCGATTGCCGGATGCGCCGATTCTACCGCTGCACGGGCAGGTGCAGCCAGCGGAGCAACGCGCGGCGATCCGGCGTAACGCAGAGGGGCGCAGGCGCATCGTCCTCGCGACCGCCATTGCCGAGACATCGCTGACCCTCGACGGTGTATCGGTCGTTGTCGACAGTGGGTTGGCGCGCAGTGCCGTGTTCGACAAGACAGCCGGAACGACGCATCTCGTGACTGAGCGGGCAAGTCAGGCGGCAGCGGCACAAAGGGCAGGGCGGGCAGCGCGCCAAGGGCCGGGCGTCGCCTATCGTCTATGGGAAGAGTATGGGCACGCAGGCCGTCCTGAGTTCGCGCCGCCAGAGATTGAAACCGCTGATCTGGCACCTTTGGTCCTGAAGCTTGCAAAATGGGGCGCTACCGAACCAGCGGAATTGCCGTGGCTTGATCCACCTCCCGATGCAGCGGTTGCGACAGCGCGCGGCTCGCTAGTGAAAATGGGCGCATTGGACGAAGATGGCAGGATTACACCGCGCGGCGAAAAGATTGCATCCTTGCCGCTTGATCCGGTTGGTGCGGCAGCCGTGCTGTTTGGCGCAGAGGCATCTCAAGCTTTGGACGCTGCGAAGTTCGTGCTGCTGTTGCAGGAACGTGGTTTGGGTGGCCGTGGTGAAGATTTACTGCAGCGACTTGATCGCTGGAATAGCGATCGGGGCAAGCGCGCGGAAGCCTCGCGCAAGTTGGCACAAAACTGGGCCAAGGCAGCGGAAAGATTGGTTTCGAGCGCGGAATCGGATCAACATAATCCGGCATTGTTTCTGGCACTCGCGCGGCCAGACTTTGTTGCGAAACAGCGCGATAAGTCAGGCGAGCAATGGTTGTCTGCTGGGGGAAGGGGATTTCAACTTGATCCGGCTTCTCCGCTGGCGCGAGCGGAGTGGATACTCATTGGCGATGCGCAAGGCCGGGCGAAGGGCGCGCGGATCACTGCAGCAGCGGAATTGAGTGCGCAAGAGGTCGAGGAACATCTTCAGAATCTGATAGAGAAGCGTTCGGTAATCAACTGGAATATTGTGGAAAAACGTGTCGAGACGCGGCTGGAAAAACGATTGGGTTCGATCATCCTAGCCAGCGGCCCCGATCATGATCCCGATCCGGAAGCGGTTGTGGATAAGCTCGTGGAAAAAGGGTTAGAAAGGCTGGAAAACCTTGTCCCTGCTAACCTCCTTGCACGCGGAAAGTTCGCGCAAATCGAAGCGCTGAGCCTCAAATCCTTGCGTGATAGCGCTGAGTTGTGGTTGAGGCCTCTTCTCGATGGGCGGCGCGATCTTGATCTGCCGCGCGGGAAGCTCACTGACGCAATTCTGAATCTGCTCGATTGGGAGGCTCGCCAGCGACTGGACAAGCTTGCGCCGCGCGAGTTTTCATCGCCTGCTGGAACGCATCATGCGATAGATTATGCGGGCGATGATGCTCCTAGTACCGAGGTTCGCGTGCAAGCGCTGTTTGGTCTCGATAGTCATCCGATGATCGGTAACACGCCCTTGTTGATCAAGCTGACCAGCCCTGCTGGCCGACCGATCCAGTCAACCCGCGATCTGCCTGGTTTCTGGCGCGGCAGTTGGTTTGAAGTGAAGAAGGACATGAAAGGACGCTATCCAAAACATCGTTGGCCGGACGAACCGTGGGTGGAAAAACCGAGCTTGAAGACCAAAAACGCCTTCAATCGCAGCGAAAACTGAATTATGTGCCGCGCCATGAGCGCGAGAATCTACCAACAGCCAAAGAGTGCCATGCAGTCAGGCAAGGCGAAGATCGACACTTGGGTGCTTGAGTTCGAGCAATCCGAGGCGCGTCGACCAGATCCGCTGATGGGCTGGACGGGCAGCGGTGATACACAGGCGCAAGTCTCGCTCAAATTTCCGACGAAAGAGGCTGCTAAGGCTTATGCCGAGAAGCATGGGATTGTGGCGCGGGTGCACGCCACCCCTGCGAAGTTATTGAAGCTTCAAGCTTACGCCGATAACTTTCGCTAGTTTACGCAGCATGGTTCGAACATCCGTTCGAACCTTGGGCTAAGCCACCAGGTAGAGCAATCAGAGCAAACACCTGTTGAAATCTTCACAATTCGCCGCCATATGCCGGCCCGGGAGTCGGTCGGACGTTCGCGTCCGCTCACCGGGTCAGGTCCGGAAGGAAGCAGCCCAGGTGGATGGCAGCGGGTCGGCCGGCTCCTTTTTCAACTATCTCCAGCACTCACGCGCATCCGATCGCGCGCTTCATTGCGTGATCCCGTAGCAGGTATCAGCCCGGCCACCTTGCCGAGGCCGAACGGGGGCATGTTGCCGTAGACGTTCTCATAGGCGCCACCTTGAATGGCGTATGTTTCATGGAATATGCCCACGGTTCCATCGTTTCCGACTTCCTTGTTGAACGCCACCCACGCGGGCCAATGCTTCTCGTCGCGTGATCGTGCGTATCGCTCAAGGCTGTCAAAATCGCGCCAGTATTGAGTGAGCATGATTTGCCGAGGGCTGCAGAGGCTATACTCGGTTCCAAGAAAACCGCTGTCCGGATTGCGCGAAAGTTCTTCAATCATCGGCCGCATCGCCTTCATCACGGGCACCCATTTGCTGAACTTGCGGAACTGATTGATCCGCATGCCGATTATGAAGACCACCAACGGTCCTTCGAAATTTGCTGTCATCCGACCGGCTATCACACTCATCGCTGCCTCCCTCGCTTGTGTGGATTGAAACACGTATTCTGAATCTGAAGCTTCGACAAACGCTTCGTCAGCGCGTAGCAAGTAATGCATGGGTGATTCACCGGAAAATACCGACACGCCGCCTTGGGAGACGGACGAGCAGGAGGAGGCGCAGGAGCCGAGTGCCGCCGAGCTCGAGGCCGCTGGTCAGAACTCCATGTTTGGCGACAGTGATCCGGCACCAGAGCCGACTGCAGAACCTGCCGTGCCCGCTGCGGTGTCAACTGCAGTTAATCAGCCTTATCGCGTCTTGGCGCGCAAGTACCGTCCACAGACATTCAGCGAGCTGATCGGGCAAGACGCGATGGTTCGCACGCTTGGAAACGCGATTGAGCGGGACAGGTTGGCGCATGCATTTCTGATGACCGGGGTGCGCGGTGTTGGTAAGACTTCGACTGCGCGCCTGATCGCCAAGGCATTGAATTGCGTAGGCCCCGACGGGCAAGGCGGACCTACCATCGATCCTTGCGGGCAGTGTGAGCCGTGTACGGCAATCGCTGAAGGGCGCCATATCGACGTAATCGAGATGGATGCTGCATCGCACACCGGCGTTGACGATGTCCGTGAGATTATTGAGCAAGTGCGTTATGCGGCGGTTTCGGCGCGTTACAAGATTTACATCATCGACGAAGTTCACATGCTCACCCGCAATGCGTTCAATGCATTGCTGAAAACGCTGGAAGAACCACCAGCACATGTGAAATTTCTGTTTGCCACGACCGAGGTCGAGAAGCTGCCTGTAACGGTCCTGAGCCGGACACAGCGCTTTGACCTGCGGCGTATTCCTGCTGAGCTGTTGCAGAGCCATTTTGCAATGATCTGCGAACAGGAAGGCGTTACCGCGGAAGACGAAGCGCTCCACATCATTGCTGCGGCAGCGGAAGGATCAGTGCGCGACGGGCTGTCGATCCTGGATCAGGCGATCGCCCATGCGGATATGGATACCGGCGGTCAGGTTACCGGAGCCAAGGTTCGCGATATGTTGGGCTTGGCGGATAAAGGCGCGCAGCGCCGCTTGCTCGGCCATTTGCTCGAAGGTGATGCGAAGGCGCTGCTTAAAGCAATCGAAGAACAATACGCGCTGGGTGTCGAACCACTGGCGCTGATGCGCGCGCTTATGGACCTGACGCACAAGATAACATTGGCGCAGGTTTCTGGCGGTGAACCTGATGTGCCGACCGCTGAAGAACGCGAGGCACTTGGTAAATTCGCCAAGCGCCTGACCCCGGCGCAGTTGCATCGCTTATGGCAATTGCTGCTCAAAGGGTATGACGAAGTGCGCCAGGCGCCCGATCCGCTTGTTTCAGCCCAAATGGCGCTGCTCCGCGTGATGCATGCCGCAGATATGCCGGATCCGGGCAAGCTGTCTAAAAAGCTTGAAGAGCTGGCCGAAAAAGGGTTCTCGCCTGATGTCTCAAAGGCTGGATCGGGCGGTGAATCGGTAGCTTCTGCACCCGCGTCAGCCTCAGCGAGAATCGATTGGGGCGACTTGGTCCAGCAAGTCGACGATGCGGGTCAGCTAAGAATCGCGCAAATCATGCGCGACTGGATTCGCGTGATAGAGTTGGTGCCCAACAAGCTCATCTATTCCATAAAGGATGGGCTGGGCGAGGACCCGGGTGCTGAATTGCGCGATTGCTTATTCCGAGTGACCGGCGACAGGTGGCAGGTAGAGCGCGGCGAGGGGGATGCCGCGCCCACCTTGCGCGAGCAGGATGAAGCCACCAAGTTGGCCAAGGAACAGGAAATTCGCGAGCACCCCATGGTCAAAGCGACATTTGAGGCATTTCCCGATGCCGAACTGCTCAGCGATCAGGGTAAGGTCGCCCAAACGGGCGGCAGTAAATGGAGTAGGTAACCCCCATGAAATCAATGGAAGAGATGATACAGGCGGCACAGCAGGCCGCTGAAACGATTCAGACTCAGATGAATGACATGCAGGCCAAACTCGATGGGATCGAGGTTGAAGGCCAGTCGGGTGGCGGCATGGTAAAGGTTCGCGCAAGTGCCAAGGGACGTATTCTGGGCGTCATGATTGATGAAAGTCTGATGAAACCGGAAGAAAAGCAAATGGTGGAGGACCTCGTCACCGCTGCCTTCAATGATGCGCGCGACAAGGCGGATCGTGTTTCCAACGAGGAAATGAAGAAGATGCAGGGTGGGATGGGGTTGCCGCCCGGTTTCAATCTTCCCGGGATGAGTTGACACCACAGGGCACTTAGCAAAAATTCGGCTGCCGACTGCAGGCGAAACGTGCTAGTAGCGGATTGAAACGGAATTTGGGGAGAGAAAATCGTGGCAACCTTGATGAACGAAGCTGGCGCAGGAAACGACGCCGATGTTCGCGGACAGGTAAGTGACGAGGAATGGGCTGTTCGGGTCGATCTCGCAGCGGCTTATCGCTTGGTCGCTTTGTACGGCTGGGATGACCTGATTTTCACCCACTTGTCCGCGCGTGTGCCAGGGCCAGAGCATCACTTCCTCATCAATCCATACGACATGATGTTCGAAGAGATTACTGCGTCGTCTCTCGTCAAGATCGATGTCGAAGGTCAGCCGGTTATACCTACTTCACATCCAGTGAACCCCGCAGGATTTACCATTCACTCTGCGCTACACATGAATTGTGAAGATGCACATGCCGTTATGCACTTGCATACGCCCGCAGGCCAAGCGGTCAGCGCCATGGCCGATGGTCTGATGGAGCATACGCAGACTGGCATGATTGCGCGCAGTGACATCGCATATCATGAGTACGAAGGCATTGCGACGGATCTGGAAGAACGCGATCGTTTGGTCGAGGATATGGGTGACAAGCACACAATGATCCTGCGCAATCATGGGACATTGGCCATCGGCAAGACTGTTGGCGAGTGCTTCCTGCGACTCTATTTCATTGAGAGAGCCTGCGACGCTCAGGTAAAAATGCTCAGCGCCGGACGGGATGGCTTGCACAATCCGCCTCAAGGCACTCCGGAAAAGGTCAAAGCGCAAACTCCCCCGGCGGGAATTGGTATGATCGCAAACGGTCTTGCGTGGCCGGCACTGCTGCGTAAACTTGACCGGATCGACCCGAGCTTTCGGGATTAATACTCCAAACTAAGCATACAGAAAGCTTTCATAGGTAGATATCGCAGGGATTAAGGAACTTCGAGGCCGAGAGAGCACGATTTGCAGCCTGCATATGTGATCAAAGCAGAGGAATTGGTCGCGGTGAATTATCTCGCCGAAGATCATCCGCGCCCGCGATCGGTCGAATGGATTAATCGCGGGACTGACCAGGTGTTGCGCCCGACAACCACCGATATGCTTCTGCGCACCTTGTTTCAGCCAGCTGCCTCACCAAGCGTTCAGAAGCTCCATGAAAGCTCAGGACTTCGGGTGATTTTCAGAAGTGATGCGGAACGCGAACGCTTCGCCTCGGCATTTCGAGAGGCGGTCGCAAAGGAACGCGCAGCGACAGAGCATGTAGTGACCGCTATCTTTGATGGACGCGATAAGGCCGAAACAGCGATCGCAGCCCTTCACGATGAAGGAATCTCACCCAGCGCGATCTCACTCTTATGCCGCGCCAGCCATTTTGGTGATCCTGAGGCGAACTGGCCGGAGGGACATGACACTTTGAGCATTACTGGCGCGGTCGCCGGCGGCGGCGTCGCGGGTGCGCTCTTAGGCGTTGCGTTTCTGTTTGTCCCCGGTGTCGGTCCTTTGGCAGCTGCCGGCGCGATCGCGGGTTCGGCTATCTCCTCCGTCGCGTCCATTTCAGGCATTATCGGTGCGACCGGTGGGGCCGTGGCGAAGATGTTGACTGATCATGACGTCGATGGCGTGATGGCCGAATATTATGACCGGCAGATCAAGCGCGGCAAGGTCTTCGTTTCGGTCGATGAAAAAAAGACCGCTGTGGGACGCGAGTTCATAGAACGCATTCTAGAGCAATTCGGCGGTGCACGTCCGCCAATGCTCAAACTATCAAACTAAACGCCAACTGATCCACAGCTCGATGTGCGCATCCACAAGAGATGCCGCGTTACCCATTGCGAGCTTGCCGGGCGCTTCCCATATTCCAGATCAAAGGTGCGCCCAAATGGCGTTCCACAGGATTGTATGACACAGAATTACCCTCTCCTCCCTTTGCGCGACATCGTTGTCTTTCCCGGCATGGTCGTGCCCTTGTTTGTCGGTCGCGACAAATCCGTCGCCGCGCTCGAAGCCGCGATGGAGGCTAGCAAGGATATCTTCCTGCTCGCTCAACTTGAGCCAGGTTGCGATGATCCCGAAGCTGACGATCTTTATGACATGGGAGTTGTTGCGCAGGTCCTGCAACTGTTGAAGCTGCCCGACGGGACGGTTCGCGTGCTTGTTGAAGGCAAGTCTCGTGCAAAGCTGGAACAGCTCAAGGCCCGCGATGGCTACGTAATGGCGCAGGTTGCGCTAGTCGAAAGCGAATCCTTGTCCGGCAGCGAAGTCACCGCACTCATGCGGCAGGTGGCAGAGCAATTCGGTGAATATGCCAAGCTGAACAAGAAGCTGGGCGACGACGCCGGTGAAGAATTGGGCGAGTTCGAGGATGCGAGCGAGCTGGCAGACAATATCGCTGGCGCAATCGGTGCGAAGGTTTCCGACAAGCAGTCTTTGCTGTCAGAGATCGATCCGTTAAAGCGCCTCGAGATGGTCATGTCGTTCATGGAAGGCGAGCTGTCTGTACTTCAAGTCGAGCGCAAGATCCGCGGCCGAGTGAAGCGCCAGATGGAGAAAACCCAGCGCGAATATTATCTTAATGAGCAGTTGAAGGCGATCCAGAGCGAACTGGGCGGTGAAGACGGCGAAGATGGTGACGAGATCGCCGAGCTCACCGAAAAGATCGAGAAGACCAAGCTTTCCAAGGAAGCCAAAACCAAGGCTAAAGCAGAGCTCAAGAAGCTTAAAAGCATGCAGCCGATGAGCGCGGAGGCAACGGTCATCCGCAATTATCTTGATATCTTGCTAGGCCTGCCATGGGGTAAGAAGAGCCGCCTGAAGAAAGATATCTCTAAGGCGCAGGAGATCCTCGATGCTGATCACTACGGTCTGGAAAAGGTAAAGGACCGCATCATCGAATACCTTGCCGTACAGGCGAGGACGAACAGATTGAAGGGACCGATCCTTTGTCTCGTTGGCCCACCAGGTGTGGGCAAGACATCGCTTGGCAAATCAATCGCCAAGGCGACCGGGCGCAAGTTTGTGCGACAGTCATTGGGCGGCGTGCGCGATGAAGCCGAGATTCGCGGCCACCGCCGCACTTACATTGGTTCTATGCCGGGCAAGATCGTCAACAACCTGAAGAAAGCAGAAAGTTCGAATCCACTTTTCCTTTTGGATGAGATCGACAAGCTGGGACAGGATTTCCGCGGCGACCCCGCATCGGCCCTGCTCGAAGTGCTCGATCCAGAACAAAACAGCAAGTTTCAGGATCACTATTTGGAGCTGGACCTCGATCTGTCGGATATCATGTTCGTCACGACAGCCAACAGCCTTAACCTGCCTCAGCCACTGCTGGACCGGATGGAGATCATCCGTCTGGAGGGCTATACGGAGGATGAGAAGGTTGAGATCGCGAAGCGTCATCTCCTGCCCAAACAGATCGAAGCGCACGGCCTGAAAGAGGCGGAATTTGAGCTTACGGAAGACGGACTGCGCGATCTGATCCGATATTACACCCGCGAAGCCGGTGTCCGGACCCTGGAACGAGAGATCGCGCGTCTGGCTCGAAAGAGTTTGCGCAAAATTCTCGAGAAAGAAGCGAGCAGCATTACCATCACGCCAGACAATCTCGGCGATTTCGCAGGTGTGCGTAAGTTCAAGCACGGTGTGTCTGAGGAAGAGGCACAGGTTGGTGCTGTCACTGGTCTTGCTTGGACATCAGTGGGTGGCGAGCTTTTGACAATCGAGAGCGTGACGACGCCAGGCAAGGGTGAGATCAAATCCACCGGTAAGCTCGGTGATGTGATGAGTGAAAGCATCGCGGCAGCATTCAGCTTTGTGAAAGCGCGCGCGCCCGCTTACGGCATTCGTCCGTCGATCTTCCAGCGGCGCAACATCCATATCCATTTGCCTGAAGGCGCGGTTCCGAAGGATGGCCCGAGCGCAGGTATTGGCATGGTGACGTCCATTGTCTCTGCGTTGACTGGTATTGCAGTGCGACCAGATATCGCGATGACTGGCGAGGTGACTTTGCGTGGCCGGGTATTGGCGATTGGCGGGCTTAAGGAAAAACTGCTTGCTGCGCTTCGCGGCGGGATCAAGACCGTCCTCATTCCCGAAGAGAACGTGAAGGACCTGGCGGAAATTCCCGACAATGTGAAAGAAGGTCTGGAAATCATCCCCGTCAGTCATGTCGATCAGGTGCTCGAGCAAGCTTTGGTCGAGCAGTTGGAAGAGATCGAGTGGAGCGAAGCCGATGATCTGGCCAGTCAGCCTGCTTCGACAACCGGTTCAGCCGAAAGCACACCAACGGCTCATTGATTTGATTTGGAAATGATGCAGCGCAGCGAATCGGGTCAAATCGTTCGCGGCTTGCGGGGCCAAATTGCATTAACGTGGTAGCAATCTCAGCGTTGCTCGCACCATTGCGGCACAGTTTATCGCAATTGTGGCGAGATTCTCCGAAAATGGCTCTTTTCGGGGCGATTTGGCTTTGACAGCCGCGACAAAAACGTCTCCATTTGCGCGTCTTCGGAAGAGGGGGCTTCCGATCCAAAGATACTTTGAAAATCGAATGACAGGGGTTCTCAAGAATGAACAAGAACGATCTTATCAGCGCCGTGGCCGATGCAAGCGGTCTTTCAAAGAGCGATTCTGCCGGTGCTGTTGAGGGCGTGTTCGATACAATTACCAAGGCATTGTCGAGCGGCGATGAAGTTCGTCTCGTTGGCTTCGGCACGTTTTCGGTTGCGAAGCGAAAGGCGTCGACAGGACGCAATCCCCGCACTGGTGAACCGATGACGATCAAGGCTTCCAACCAGCCAAAATTCAAGGCAGGCAAAGGCCTGAAAGACGCGGTCAACTAAGACCGCCACGCCTTGGTGCATCACTGCGCCGCCACTTAAAGAAAACCCCGCCGGAAAGTTGCGACGGGGTTTTTCTTTGCGATCTGACAGATGCGTCAGTCGCCCAGCTTGATCAAAGCCGTTGGCGCGTCTTGCGAAGTGCTATCTACTTTCCAAGTCAGAACCTCACCGCGCGCTGACGATGTGGAACCTTCGTCGGTGTTGTTTGCACGGATGGTGCCATTTGTAACAATGGTGAATGTGCCTTCCATGCTCGGCAATTCGGGCATCGAATCGCTGCCTTCACCAAGCTGGCTGAGTGCAGCCATTCCCATCATTCCTCCCATCATCGAACCCATCGGGTTTGCTTCATCCTGCGCGGAGAATCCCGGAGCGTTCACACGAACCACTCCATCATCGCGCAAGATCACTTCGACGAAAGTTGTTCCCGCGGGGAAGCCCTCGATCACGGGAAACCTGAAATCATGGGTCAGATTGCCGCTTGCAGCGTAGCTGACGTCGTACACGCCATTTCCCTTTATCTCGACCCTTTCCCATCCCTTGTGGCGTAGCAGCAAACTCCGGAGCTCTTCTGCTGCCTCAGGATCGGTCGGGTCGACGCCGCCCATCATCTTCGCCATTTCTTGCGCGTCTTTTGCTGCCTTGGCCGCGCGTTCTTCCGCGCCTGCATCCCACTCAGCGCGCTGCTCTGCCAGTTCCGCTTCGGTGCAATCACGCACTTCATATTCGTCCGTATAACATTCGCCAGCCTCGAACTCCTCCGTGGCAGCTTCCATTTTGGCCAGGTCGCTCAAGCCCAGGAAGAAGATTTCTCCGTCATAGGTGAATGTGAACGAGCCATTTTCATCAAGCAGCAATTCGGACGTAAACTTGCCCGGCGCGACAAAGCACCCGGTCAGCAACAACGCAAAAGCTGAAAGCATTGCAGTGGCAGTAGTGCGCATACGGGTTGAAGCGTTCATTTTGGTTTCCTCTATCGGATGGAAGCCGGTTCAGCTTGACCGGGTAGCAGTAGCATAAAGTCCAATCGCTGCCGCATTACTAACATTCAGGCTTTCGACGGTTCGCATGATCGGCAGCTTGGCGAGAGCGTCGCAATGCGCCTCGATATTGTGCCGCATACCAGCGCCCTCTGCGCCGAGTACGAGCGCGACTGGCCCAACCGGCAGAGCTTCCTGCAAAGTCGCTTCCGCATGACCGGTCAGCCCGATTCGCCAATAACCCGCATCCGCGATTTCATCCAGCGCTCGCGCCAGATTGACGACTCGGACCCACGGTACAACCTCAAGCGCTCCTGACGCCGATTTCGCGACCACGCCAGATTCTGGCGGTGAATGCCTGTCTTGCGTGACAATTGCAGCAGCACCGAATGCGGCGGCAGAACGCAGAATAGCGCCGACATTATGCGGATCAGTCACCTGATCGAGAACAACTAGAGGGCGAGCAGGGTCCGCATCTGCGAATTCGTCAAGGAAGCGATTGGGAAGTTCTTCGCATTCTAGCACGAGCCCTTGATGAGGAGCATCCTTTGCAACCAGCCGTGCCAGATCGAGAACGTCGGCATACTCCACAGGAAAGTCAGGTGGAAGTTCGCCATCAAGCGATTCGATGCCTTCGCGCGTTGCCCACAGTTTGCGGTGACTGCGCGCAGGATTCTTCAGCGCGGCCTCAACCGCGTGCCTGCCCCATAACCGGGCATGTCCGGTAGTGGCACGACCTGAGCCGCGCCCCCCTTTCATCCGACCTGCCCGTCCTCTGAGCGCGCGTTTGCGCTCGCCCTTTGCCATTGAAGTTCTCCAGAAAGTAAGTTCTTGTCGTTCCCCTGCCAGCCACACCATTGACAGGCAAGCGCCGCTTCGCCAAAGGGGCCCGTCTCGGCAATCGGAGCTGCCTTGTGCGGCGACGTGTTTTTACCGCAGGAACGTGTGGACAGGTGGCCGAGTGGTTAAAGGCAGCAGACTGTAAATCTGCCCGCGCAAGCGTACGCTGGTTCGAATCCAGCCCTGTCCACCACTTTCCAATTTGCAAAAAACATCAGGCTATCAAGGACAGCATGGCGTCGGCGCTTTGCCAAAGCATGTATCCTGCGACCACGAAGATGATAATCGCAAACACCGTTCCAAGCTTCCCGGTGCCAGACAACTTGCTGGCCAACGCGGTTCCTGCAAAACTACCGACAAGTCCGCCGCCTATAAAGAGAAGGGCAAGCGGCCAATCGATCAGACCTGACCAAGCGTAATTTATTGCTGTAGTGAATCCAAAGGCCGCGACAGCAATTAAGCTGGTACCGACAGCGTTTAGGATCGGCATCCCACTTGCTGCCATGATTCCGGGGACAATCAGGAAGCCCCCGCCGATTCCGAAGAAGCCGGAGAACGCTCCACTACCCGCACCGAAAGCGACGATGGCCGGAGCATTTCCGCGATTCAGTCGGACCGTGGGATCACCAATATGCTCCCGCCCCCGCAGCATGAGCCAGCCGACTACGATCATGACGATTGCAAACAGAAACAACAGACGCTCGCCATCAAAATTCTTGCCAAGGGTGGAACCTGCAAGGGCACCAATAATACCCGCTGCCGCATAGGTAGTGCCGCATGGCCATTTGATGGTTCCGCGCCGGGCATGCTGAAAAAGTCCGCTTAACGCATTGACCGCGACTGCAAGTGCGCTGGTTCCAATGGCAACATGTGGGTTTCCGACACCAACAAGATAGACCATCAATGGAACAGCCAAGATTGAACCACCGCCGCCTACCAGGCCAAGCGAAAACCCAACCAGACCGCCTGACAGTGCACCCAAGACCAGGTATGTGACGTCAGCGGTCATCGGTCGATCAGACCGCTGGTCTGTCGACTAGTTTGAAGAGTGACATCCCACCGATCATGGCGCCAACAAAGACGGCGGCAGGCAGTGGATTTACTGCAAGCGATGCGATTGCTGGACCCGGACAAAGGCCGGCCAAGGCCCAGCCGACGCCGAACAAAACGGCTCCGCTGATGAGGCGCCTGTCGATCAGCTGTGTTCCTGGCAATGCAAATTCCGTTTCAGTTAACGGGCGCTGCATGCGCCTTTGAACGAGCCAGGCGATTGCCATTACCACCGTTGCACCGCCCATAACGAATGCAAGGGTCGGGTCCCAAGATCCGGTGATATCAAGGAATCCCCTCACGCGTGAAGGATCCATCATCCCGGAAATGGCGAGGCCTGCACCAAACAGGCTGCCTGAGAGCAGGGAAAGAGCTAGCTGCCGCATCACCAGCCTCCGCCCAAAAGATTGACGAAGAAGACGGTCACCATGCCGCTGACAATAAAGGTTGCAGTCGCGATCAATGAGCGCGGGCTCAGTCGTGACATGCCGCAAACCCCATGGCCACTTGTGCAGCCGCTTCCCAACCGCGTTCCAAAACCCGTGATGAGCCCTCCTGCAACCAGCCAACCTGTGGCGGGCGGAAAGTCGGCGTCGATGGGACCGATCATCTGCGATATGGCTGCGGCACCTAGCATCAGGCCTAGGACAAAAATCGCCGCCACGTTCCAGTTTGGACCTGCCTTAGTCAAATTCAGGCTGCGCGCGGCAAGCCCGCTTACTCCAGCAATCCGTCCCAGGCCAAGCAGCATGATGGCAGCCGCAACACCAATCATCACGCCGCCAAGCAAACCTTCAAGAGGTTGCGCGTCGGGAAAACCTGGAAGAGTCACAGCGAGTCCACCGGGATTTTCAGATAACGCACGCCGTTCTCCTCTGCTTCTGGAAAGTGACCTGCACGCATGTTCACCTGCACGCTGGGGAGGATCAATTGCGGCATATTCAAGGTGGCATCGCGCGAAGTCCGCATGGCTACAAACTCGTCCTCACTGACACCGTCATGAACGTGGATATTGCCCGCGCGCTGCTCTGCAACGGAACTTTCCCAAGCAAATTCGTCGCGGCCGGGAGCCTTGTAATCATGGCACATGAAAAGGCGTGTTTCGTCGGGCAGCGACAACAGGCGGTGGATTGAACGATAGAGCTGTCGTGCATCTCCGCCAGGGAAGTCCGCACGTGCGGTACCGTAGTCCGGCATGAACATAGTATCGCCCAAGAATACGGCATTGCCGATGACGAATGCCATGTCCGCCGGGGTATGACCCGGGACATGGAGCGCAATGCCCTGCAATTTGCCGACGGCGAATTCTTCCCCGTCATTAAAAAGGCGGCCAAATTGAGAGCCATCTTTGGCGAAGCCGTCACCTGCATTGAAAAGATTGCCAAAGGTATGCTGAACCGTCGCGATGTTGCTCCCGATCACGATCACGCCACCTAATTTGTCCTGCAAATATGGGGCTGCTGACAGATGATCCGCATGCACGTGGGTTTCAATGTGCCAGACAACTTCCAGACTTTTCTCATTAACATGGGCGACTATCTGATCTGCCGATGTATGCGAGGTGCGGCCGGAAGCGGCATCATAGTCGAGCACTGAGTCAATGATTGCAGCCTTGGCAGTAGAAGGGTCGGTAACAACGTAGCTGACAGTGAAGGTCGCCTCGTCGAAAAACGCTGTCACTTGGGGTCGCGCCACAGGATCATTGAGACTTTGCTTGATCAGCGCACTTGCTGCATTGATCGGGCGATCTGGTTTGTCAGCTGTCATCATCTCCTCCGCACATTGGCCATATCACCCTATACGGAAAGATCAAAAGCGCTTCGCATTGATCATAGTCAAAGAGCCACATCAATCGGGCGTGTTTATCGTTCAAGAGAAGCTTGCCGACTGAGATAATCACGATTAACCACCCGCCCTATGGAAAGCTCAGCGCAGGAATTGACGGGTCGTCCCGTTATCTCATCGACCGGACTCTTCACGCCCGAAGAAGTCATTACCAATGAAGAGCTGGTTGCCAGCTTCAACGAATATGTCGAGCGCTTCAATGCCAGCAATGCGAATGCAATTGCGGCCGGCGAAGTAGAAGCCCTTCAACCCAGTTCAGTTGAATTCATTGAGAAGGCGAGCGGCATCAAGGCGCGCCATGTGATGGCGAAGGAACCGGTTCTCGATCCGGACATCATGTCGCCCCGCTGGGAAGAGCGTAGCAATGATGAGCTATCGATCATGGCCGAGATTGGCGTGAAGGCAGCTCGGCAGGCTCTGGAAGGGGCAGGGCGTGATCCAAAGGATGTTGACGCAGTGCTTTGCGCTGCTTCCAACATGCAACGGGCGTATCCGGCAATGGCGATCGAGATTCAACAGGAACTGGGTATCGACGGCTTCGGCTTCGACATGAACGTCGCATGTTCGTCCGCAACCTTCGGGATTCAAACGGCAGCTGACTACGTTCGGGCCGGGAATGCCAAAAGCGTGTTGGTGGTAAGTCCCGAAATTACGTCAGGTCACCTCAATTGGCGCGATCGGGACAGCCATTTTATTTTCGGAGACGTTGCAACCGCGGTTCTGGTCGAAGATGCGGCGATAGCGCCAACTGAGCACTGGGACATCCTCGGCACCAAGCTGAAGACGGTTTTCTCGAACAATATTCGAAACAATTTCGGCTTTCTCAATCGTGCGCATCCAGAGGGCGATGGGAAGCCCGACAAACTGTTTGTTCAGGAAGGACGGAAGGTATTCAAGGAAGTGGTCCCAATGGTTGCACAGATGATCATTGATGAAGCGGACCGACTTGATCTTGATCCGAAAGCGTTACGACGCCTTTGGCTGCATCAAGCCAACGCGGGCATGAATCGCCTGATTTCGCACAAGGTTTTGGGGCATGAGGCCAATGACGACGAGAGCCCTACGGTTCTTGATACTTACGCCAATACGTCAAGCGCGGGGTCGATCATTGCCTTCCACAAGCACAGCGAGGATCTGTCTGCTGGTGACACCGGTCTGATCTGTAGTTTTGGCGCGGGCTATTCGGCAGGCACGGTGTTTGTGCGTAAGGCCAGCTGACGAAAGCAGACAGGCTTTGCTTGCAGCGCACCAAACCACCGCCTAAACGCTCAGCCATGGCCGGAGAAATTCTAGATAATAAAGGGCGCGGCGAAGTCAGCTGGAGCTGGCCGCCCATTCACCCCGAAGGACGCAAGTTTGGCGTTATTGCGATCGGGCTTAGCCTGATTCCACTTCTGTTGCTTGATTGGGAAATTATCGGCTGGCCGATGTTGCTCCTATCAGCTGGCGTGTTTGCTTTCTTTCGCGACCCTGAGCGCGTGGTACCTCAGGATGAGAATGTAATCGTCGCACCAGCGGACGGATTGGTTTCGTTGATTACGGAATGCGAACCGCCAGCCGAATTGCGGCTGGACGATGGTTCCGGGGCCGCTGCATTGCCGGATGGCCCCGTCACGCGCATCTCGATATTCATGAGCGTTTTCGACGTCCACATCAACCGTTCGCCCATCGCGGGCTCGATTGAGCGTGTGGTCTATATCCCCGGCAAGTTCATGAACGCTGACCTGGATAAGGCTAGTGAAGAGAACGAACGGCAGCATTTTTTGGTTCAACGCTCTGACGGCCTGAAAATCGGTTTTACGCAAATCGCGGGGCTGGTCGCGCGGCGCATTGTACCTTTCGTGAAGCCCGGTGACATTGTTGCCGTTGGTCAACGAGTTGGCCTGATTCGATTTGGCAGTCGCGTGGATGTCTATTTACCAGCCGGTACCGACCCCAAGGTATTGCTGGGGCAGAAGATTATCGCCGGTGAGACCATTCTGGCAGAGCTGGGCACCCAAAAGCTCCTCGAGGGCGTCGCTCAGTGACGGACAAGCCGCGCGTAGGGCCAAAATCGGAAGAGGGGGAGGATTTCTCGCCCCCTGCTAAGGCTTCGCGTGGTCTTTCGCTGAGAGCGCTGCTGCCCAATGCGATCACCGCAGCTGCTTTGGCTGCGGGATTGACCGGTATCAGATTCGCGATTTCAGGTGATTGGGACATGGCGATTTATGCCATAGTTCTGGCTGGTCTACTGGATGGGATCGACGGAAGAATTGCACGACTGCTGAATGCACAATCCCGCTTTGGGGCTGAGCTGGACAGCCTTGCCGACTCGATTTCCTTTGGCGTTGCTCCAGCCATCATCCTGTTTCTGTGGTCCATTCAAGACTTGCCAAGGATCGGTTGGTTCGCATCATTGGCCTTCGCAATCTGCGCAGCGCTCAGGTTGGCGCGGTTCAACGCACAGATTGATACAGATGACCAGCCGCACAAGCTGGCCGGATTCCTGACCGGGGTACCTGCACCCGTCGGAGCAGGGCTGGCGTTCCTGCCGTTTTATCTATGGATGGCTACCGATATTGCGGAATTCCGAAATCCGGTGTTCGTTTCGATTTGGCTTGCCGCGGTCGGTGTCCTGATGATTTCAAATATTGCGACCTTTAGCTGGCGGTCCGTCAAGCCAAGGCGCAGCATCCGTCTTGAAGTGATCGCGATACTGGCTCTGGCCTTCGGCGCTTTGTTGCAAGAGCCGTGGTGGACCTTAGCTGGGATATGCGCGATCTATGTCGCGCTGATGCCGCTGGCGCTCTATCGTTATGGCAAGATCAAGCAGCTGCAACGAGAGGAGCAGGCGTCGAGCGCGGGCTGAAACTGCCTTGCTTGGCGAGAGCCGGATGTAAAACAACAACCGCGGCATCATTGCGCAACTCGCGAACAGAGCATTCATGGGCTCTTGCATCCTTTATCAACCGATAAGCACTACGCCATTTTATCACGCTATCTGCCAGCGAAGTCAGGCTTGCGAGTGCGACGAATGTAAAAAGGGTAGCTAGGGCAATCGTCAGCATGATTTCATCTCCTGTTTCGCTATATCCTCGGCCGTTTGGTCGCAGAGGGCAGTCACAGTGTACTACGTTTGTTCCTCAGCATAAGTTCCCCATTTGTTCCAACGTGTCAAGCGGAATGTCAATGCAGGTTCGATTTTTCCATTTCGGGCTGGATTTTTGCCTGATCCAAGTTTAGAGCGCGCGGCGTTCGGAAGGGCGTAGGCGATTCTCGCTATTGTCCAAACGTTCAAATCCACATGGTGAGCACACATACCGGTGCCTAACGCGGGACATACCGCACCAAGGTTCCAGCTCTCCAGAGGCATAACCGGAAAGGAATTCTATTATGGCGGCTCCTACCGTCACAATGCAGCAATTGATTGAGGCCGGCGCACACTTCGGCCACCAGACCCATCGCTGGAACCCGCGGATGAAGCCGTACATTTTCGGCAACCGTAACGGTGTTCACATCATTGATCTCTCACAGACAGTTCCACTTTTTGCGCGAGCGCTTGATTTTGTTGAGCAGACTGTCCGTGCCGGCGGCAAGGTTCTGTTCGTAGGCACCAAGCGTCAGGCGCAAGAGCCGATCGCTCAGGCAGCTCGCCAGTCAGGCCAGCACTTTGTGAACCACCGTTGGCTGGGCGGCATGCTTACCAACTGGAAAACCATCAGCCAGTCGATCAAGCGCCTCAAGACGCTTGAAGAGCAGCTTTCAGGCGACACTTCGGGCTTCACCAAGAAGGAAGTTCTTCAGCTGACGCGTGAGCGTGACAAGCTTGAGCTTTCGCTGGGCGGCATCCGCGATATGGGCGGCGTTCCGGACGTTATGTTTGTGATCGATGCCAATAAGGAAGATCTGGCCATTAAGGAAGCAGCCGTTCTTGGCATTCCGGTAATCGCTGTGCTCGACACCAATGTCGATCCGACAGGCATCGCTTTCCCGGTACCGGGCAATGACGATGCGAGCCGTGCGGTCCGCCTTTACTGTGATGCAATCGCTGGTGCAGCGGTTGCTGGTCGTGGCGGCGCAGTTGCAGACAGCGGCGAAGACGTCGGCGCGATGGAGCAGCCGCCAGCAGAAGCAACTGCTTAATCTTTCTTTCGGATGGCGCTTAACATACGTGCCATCCAAATCTCCTAGCGCGCTGATTGCCCGCTTTCCTGCGGGCTCTGGTGCACAGACTATTTGAAAAGGAAATCACCATGGCTGCATTCTCTGCCGCTGATGTGAAGGCTCTGCGCGAAAAGACCGGCGCGGGCATGATGGATGCCAAGAAGGCATTGGAAGAAGCAAACGGCGATATCGAAGCCGCAGTCGACGCGCTGCGCGCCAAGGGTCTCGCGACAGCCCAGAAGAAGTCGAGCCGTACTGCGGCTGAAGGCCTTGTTGGTGTGGCGGTCGAAGGCACGAAGGGTGTTGCTGTTGAAGTTAACTCGGAAACCGACTTCGTTGCCAAGAACGACAAGTTTCAGGATTTCGTGCGCAAGACCACTCAGGTTGCTCTGAGCGTTGACGGAGACGATGTCGAAGCTCTGAAAGCAGCCGCTTATCCCGATGGTGGTACAGTTGCCGACAAGCTGACAGACAACATCGCGACCATCGGCGAGAACCAGCAGGTACGCCGCATGCAGACGGTTTCTGTGTCTCAGGGCGCAGTGGTTTCTTACATGCACAATGCTGCAGCTGAAGGCCTTGGTAAGATCGGCGTTCTGGTCGCTTTGGAAAGCGACCTTGGCGGCGACGTGCTGACACCTTTTGGCAAGCAGCTTGCCATGCACATCGCTTCTATGTTCCCGCAGGCTCTTGACGCGGATAGCCTGGACCCGGCTGTGATCGAACGTGAGCGTGCGATCGCTCAGGAAAAGGCTGCTGAAAGCGGCAAGCCTGAGAACGTGCAGGAAAAGATGGTTGAAGGCGCGATCAAGAAGTTCGCGAAGGAAAACGCACTGCTCAGCCAGATGTTCGTGATGGACAACAAGTCTTCGGTTGAAGATGTTGTTGCACGCACTGCGAAGGAAAACGGTGGCTCGATCAAGCTGGTCGATTATGTCCGCTTCCAGCTGGGCGAAGGCATTGAAAAGGAAGAAAGCGACTTCGCTGCAGAAGTTGCCGCTGCTGTTGGCGGCTGATCTTTCCAAGCACCAATTTAGAGCGGCCGCTGAACGTCATGTTCGGCGGCCGTTTTGCATGTGTGATGTCAGGTCTTCGCTTTACCCTTTGCGCGATGCGGGAAGGGCGGCTAAGGCGCTTCGAGATTTCACGAATTCTTGGGAGCGGGACCGACCATGAGCCTACCACCTGTCAAACGCATTCTCCTGAAACTCTCGGGCGAAGTGCTGATGGGCGAACAGGAATACGGGATTGATCCTGCCTATGTTGCGCGTCTGGCGGAAGAAGTAAAAGCCGCGAAGGATACCGGGCTGGAGATCTGTCTGGTTATAGGCGGGGGAAATATCTTCCGCGGTGTCGCTGGCGCAGCCAAGGGCCTCGATCGCACGACCGGCGATTACATGGGTATGCTGGCAACCGTGATGAACGCGCTGGCCATGCAGAATGCGCTTGAGCAGGCCGGTGTGCAGACCCGTGTGCAATCAGCGATCCCTATGTCCAGTGTTTGCGAGCCTTACATTCGCCGGCGCGCAGAACGTCATCTGGAGAAAGGCCGGATCGTGATTTTCGCCGCAGGCACAGGCAATCCCTTCTTCACCACTGATACCGGTGCAGCCCTGCGCGCGGCTGAAATGAACTGTGACGCGCTGCTCAAAGGCACCAGTGTTGACGGCGTCTATGACAGCGATCCCAAGCACAATCCCGAGGCGACCCGTTTCGACAGCATCAGCTATGACCGGGTTTTGTCTGACAATCTCAAGGTTATGGACGCAACCGCGGTCGCACTTTGCCGCGAAAACTCAATTCCCATCGTCGTCTTCTCGATCCGCGAAAAAGGCAATGTCGCCCGTGTACTCGAAGGAAATGGCGTACAGACAATCGTACAAGAGGAAGCCTAAGCCATGCCACAATATGACAAGGCCGATATCGAGCGCCGTATGAAAGGCGCAGTGGAATCACTAAAGGGAGACCTGAGCGGATTGCGCACCGGCCGCGCGAACACCAGCCTGCTCGATCCCGTTGTGGCTGAAGTGTACGGTGCGATGATGCCATTGTCGCAAGTAGCGACTGTGTCAGCACCAGAGCCACGTATGTTGAGCGTTCAGGTGTGGGACAAGTCCAATGTCAGTGCGGTCGAGAAAGGCATTGCAAAGGCAAACCTCGGCCTCAACCCAATGACGGATGGCCAGACGATCCGCTTGCCCATGCCGGACCTGACTGAAGAGCGTCGCAAGGATTTGGCGAAGCTTGCCGGTGAATATGGCGAGAAAGGCAAAATCGCCGTGCGCAATGTGCGCCGTGACGGCATGGAATCATTGAAGGCTGACGAGAAGAAGAAAGAAATCTCTGAGGACGAGCGCAAGCGGCTGGAAGACGAAGTCCAGAAGATGACGGACAGCCACATCGCCGATATCGATGCCGCAGTCGAAAAGAAGGTTCAGGAGATCCTGACTCAATAGAGTTGGGATTGCTGGAGGGGATAGATGGGCGAAACGCCCTCAAAGGACACCGGCCGCGCGCGGCATGTCGCCATCATCATGGATGGCAATGGCCGTTGGGCAAAGAAGCGCGCGATGCCGCGCAGCTTTGGGCATAAACGCGGGGTTGAGGCACTGCGCAATATCGTGCGCAGCCTGGACGGCTCAGGTCTTGATTGTCTGACGCTTTACGCATTCTCGTCAGAGAACTGGAAGCGCAGCGAAGACGAAGTTGGCGATTTGATGAATCTAATGCGCAATTTCATCAAATCTGACTTGCAGGAGTTCATCGACAACGGTGTTCGGCTGAAGATTATTGGCGATTGGCAATCACTTGCGCCCGATATTGTAGAAATGCTTGAGGATGCGCTGGAGAAGACCAGCAGCGGCTCGCACACCGTGGCTGTGGCACTCAATTACGGCTCGCAACAAGAGATTGCGCGTGCTGCGGCGAAGGCGGCGGCGATTGGTGAAGTGAACGAGCGAACCATTGCTGCGCATCTCGACACAGCAGACTTGCCACCGCTCGACCTACTGATCCGCACTAGTGGCGAGATCCGGCTTTCTAATTTCCTGTTATGGCAATCGGCCTATGCAGAGATGCTGTTCGTCGACACGCTTTGGCCAGACTTCACGCCAGAAATGCTAAAGGAAGCGCTGGATGATTTCGCGCAAAGGGAGCGACGCTTTGGCGGACGCTGAAACACCCAAGAAGATATCCGACCTGCCTGTGCGTTTTGCCTCGGCAGTGGTGATGCTGGCGGTTGCTGGAACGGCGCTGTGGCTGGGCGGGGTTTGGTTTGATCTGTTTGCGCTCTTAGTGGCGGTGTTGTGCGTCAGTGAGTTCGGCCGACTGGTAATGCTGGCATTCGAGGGCAGAGGCGCTCGGCTCATCGCGCTGATCTTGGGTGGTGCTTACATAGGAACCGCCGCCTATGCGCTTGTGACCCTGCCAATCGCAGTAGTGCTGGGCATCCTCTCCGTTGTTATCGCGACAGATGTCGGCGCCTATTTCAGTGGACGCAGCATCGGTGGCCCGAAGATTGCGCCCAGCATCAGTCCTTCGAAGACATGGGCGGGTCTAGGCGGCGGCATGTTGGCTGCCGGGCTTGTTTCAGCCGGGTTCTTCGCTTGGAACAGTGGTGATGTTTCGCTTCGTACGATGATGTTCATTGCATTTGCAATCGGCGCATTGCTGGCGGTGGTTGCGCAATTCGGTGACTTCTTTGAAAGCTGGCTCAAGCGGCGTGCGGGCGTAAAGGATTCCTCAAACCTCATCCCGGGCCATGGCGGTGTGTTTGATCGTGTTGACGGACTGCTGCCCGTTTCCATCGCAAGTATCGCGCTTTGGGCGGTTCATCCGTCATGACTCGCTCGATCTCCATCCTGGGTGCAACCGGATCGGTGGGCGAGCAAACGCTCGACTTGATCCGTCGAAATCGTAGCGCGTGGCAAGTTGACGCACTGACCGCGAATTGCTCGGCGCAGCAATTGGCGATGTTTGCTCGCGAATTTGACGCCAAGATCGCGGTGGTCAGCGACGAAAGCTGCCTTGCCGAATTACGCGAGGCACTCGCCGGAACCGACATCGAAGCGGCTGGAGGCCGTGAAGCACTGTGTGAAGCTGCTGCGCGCCCGGTCGATATCACCGTTGCGGCAATCGTTGGCTGCGCGGGACTGGCGCCGGTAATGGCAGCGATCGAACGCGGCGGAACGGTAGCGCTGGCAAACAAGGAAGCGCTGGTTTCGGCTGGTGACGTCATGACAGCGGCGGTGGCCAAGCATGGCGCAACGCTGCTTCCGGTGGACAGCGAGCATAATGCGATCTTCCAATGTTTGGCTGGCAATGATCTCGCTGATGTCGCCCGTATCACACTGACCGCCAGCGGAGGCCCGCTGCGGACTTGGTCGATGGATGAACTCAAGGCGGCAACGCCTGCCCAAGCCATTGCGCATCCCAACTGGGACATGGGCGCGAAGATCAGCGTTGATAGCGCCACGATGATGAACAAGGGCCTCGAATACGTTGAGGCACACCACCTGTTCCCGGTCGGCCTCGACCGACTAAAGATCGTGGTGCACCCGCAAAGCGTGATTCACTCCATGGTCGAATATCGCGACCGGTCCACGCTGGCGCAGTTGGGCCCGTCGGACATGCGTGTGCCGATTGCTTCGTGCCTTGCTTGGCCAAAGCGCATGGACACTCCGATGGAGCCGCTTGATTTGGCAGCGATTGGAGAGCTCTCATTCTTCGCACCAGACGAGGCGCGTTTCCCGGCAACAAGGCTAGCCCGCGAAGCGATTGAGGCCGGTGCCGGGGCTCCCGCTACGCTTAATGCTGCCAATGAAGTGGCGGTCGCGGCGTTTCTGGCTGGTCAGATCGGGTTCATGGACATTACGGCAGTAGTGGAGAACACACTAAACCGCTATAGCGCCGCTGCTCCTGAAACCCTCGACGACGTACTGCTTGTCGATTCCGAGGCAAGAGAGACTGCGACAGCGCTTTTGGAGAACGCGTAACTTGTTCGAATCCCCGCCTTTCTGGATGTATATCGCCGGTTTCCTGCTTGTGCTGGGACCATTGGTGACTGTGCACGAGCTGGGGCACTATCTTGTGGGCCGTTGGTTTGGTGTAAAAGCTGACGCGTTTTCTATCGGTTTCGGCAATGAAATTGTCGGCTGGACAGACAAGCAAGGCACTCGCTGGAAGCTCGCGACCATTCCGCTGGGCGGATATGTCCAGTTCAAAGGCGACATGAACCCTGCCAGCATGGCTGATCCACATGCGCCGGCTGCGCCAGATGCTTTCCAGTCACAAGCTCTTTGGAAACGCACTTTGATTGTCTTCGCAGGGCCGGCGACGAACCTGATTGTAGCAGTCGGAATCTTCTTCGCATTCTTCGCGATCAGCGGACAGCCGACCGTTACGTTTCCGGACGATTCCACAGTGGTTGACCGCTTTGCAGACGAGTCTGCTGCCCGGGATGCCGGTGTTGAAGTTGGAGATCGCATCACGGCGATTGACGGACGGCAGGTTGACGATTTTCAGCAGCTGATTGATCAGGTCGCGCTTTATCCGAACCGGCAAATCGATCTCACTGTCGAGCGCGATGGTGATGCAATAACACTGCCGGTTACAATTGGAAGCGCGGTGGAAGAAGATCGCTTCGGAAACGAGATTACATTGGGGCGGTTGGGCGTATATCGCCCTGATAATGGCATGCCCGATGTTACCTACCAGCGATTGGGCGTGGTCGAAGCATTGCCAGCTGCGCTCAAGTACACATGGAACACGTTCGAAATGATGATGCTTGGGCTCAAGCAGATCATGGTCGGTGATCGATCAATTCAGGAGCTGGGTGGCCCCGTAAAGATCGCGAAGTATTCTGGTGAGCAACTCAGCCTTGGTCTGATTGCCTTCGTCAATTTCGCTGCTTTGATCTCGCTTAATTTGGCATTCATTAACTTGCTGCCAATCCCCGCGCTGGATGGTGGTCATCTGGCTTTTTACGCGGCTGAGGCAGTGCGCAAGAAACCTGTTGGGCCGCGCGCAACCGAGCTTGCGTATCGCACGGGTATTGCAATCGTGTTGATGCTGATGGTGGTTGTGACATTCAATGACCTCGTGTCGCTGCCGATTTTCGGGAGTTAGTCGGGGAAAGGGGCCGGTTAGGTGGCAGTTGGCGGGTTCTTCCGCTTGATTGCGACCTAAGCATCGGGCAGAGGCGAGTGGGAATTGCCTCAACCTGGAAATCGGGCCCTGGGGGCGACGCTTGAAGGTTTAGAGTTGAACGGGAACTTTGCGAATATGAGTGGACGTAACAAAGCGGGCGAAAGCCGGACCAAGCCCGCTGCCGGTCTCGCGACTCTTCTGCTGTGTGGCACCGTGCTGGCAGGCGTGCCTGCAACAGCGTTTGCGCAAACGGCCACTGGTGAAGGCCAACAGGAAGCGGCGCAAGATCCTGCGTCTGCCCCTGAGCCGATTGACAACACGATCCGTACCATCAGTGTGGTGGGCGCCGAACGCCTCGAGGCGCAAACGATCCTGAGTTACATCCGCTTGCGGGTTGGGCAGGAATACACGTCTGCTGGCGCGGACGCGGCGCTGAAAGATCTGGGCGCTACCGAGTTGTTCTCCAACTTCTCGATCCGCAACGATGGCGGCAATGTTGTTATCGAGGTTACAGAAAACCCGGTCATCAACCGCATCATCCTGGAAGGCAATCGTCGTCTGAAGAACGACAAGATCCTTCCTGAAATCAAGCTGGCACCGCGCCAGATTTTTACACGTTCCAAGGTCCGCGCGGATGTTGCGCGCATCATCGAGCTCTACAAACGTCAGGGTCGCTTCGCTGCGACGGTAGAACCACAGATGGTGATGCTGCCGCAAAACCGCGTCGATATCGTTTTCGAGATTACCGAGGGCCCCAAGTCCAAGGTTCGCCAGATCAACATCATCGGCAACGAAGAATTTTCCGACGGAGAGCTGCGCGGTGCGATGGTGACGAAGCAGGCGCGTTGGCACCGGTTCTTCAGCTCCAACACCAGTTACGATCCTGATCGCCTGGCTTTCGACCAGCAGCAACTTCGCGCGTTCTATCTCGAGAATGGTTATGCAGACTTCCGCGTAGTGTCGGCTGTGGCTGAACTTACGCCCGATAAGGAAGATTTCATCATCACTTACGTGGTGGAAGAGGGCGAGCGTTACAAATTCGGTGACGTGACCGTTGAAAGCCAGCTTCGGGACTTCGACAGTGATCGTTTGCAGAGCGGTCTGCCGATGCAGACTGGCGACTGGTATAATGCCAAGCAGATCGAAGATACGGTTGAGCAGATCACAGAGCTTGCTGGCACATTCGGCTATGCATTTGCGGATGTGCAACCACGCTTCGATCGTAGCCGCGAAGACCTGACCATGAATGTCAACTTCGTCATCCGGGAAGCGCCGCGCGTTTATGTCGAGCGGGTTGATGTCAACGGCAATACTTTGACCCAGGACAAGGTGGTCCGCCGTGAATTCCGTATCGCGGAAGGCGATGCGTTCAACTCTTTGCAGGTGGCGCGTACCACCGCGCGTATCAACTCGCTGGGCTATTTCCAGGAAAACTTCGAAGTCAATCAGGCCGAAGGTAGCCAACCGGACCGGATTGTTCTCGAAGCGAACGTACAGGAACAGCCGACCGGTGAATTGCAACTATCGGCAGGTTATTCTTCGCTTGAACGCTTCATTCTTGCTGCCTCGGTGCGGCAACGTAACTTCCGTGGACGCGGCCAAACAGTAGGCCTGAGCGTCAACTGGTCGCGCTTCAGCCGGTCTGCTTCGATCAGTTTCCAGGAACCCTACCTGTTCAACCGGAATATATCGGCAGGCGTCGATATCTATCGTCGCGAGTTCAACAGCTTCAATTTCCGTAGCCGTGACCGTAATCGGACGTTTGAGCAGTCGACCACCGGCTTCCAGCTACGGGCTGGTGTGCCGCTGACCGAGTATATGTCATTCATTGGCAGCTACACGCTCAACATTGACGACATATCGCTTGATGAGAACGTGTATTTCTCTGACTTTGACGGTGATGGAATTCGGACATGTGAGCCATTGTTCGCGGGCCGCTTCCTTTGTGATGCTATCGGCAAGCGGACAAGCTCCATTGTAGGCGGCAACATCGTTTACAGCACGCTTGATAGCCGTTTGCGCCCGACGCGGGGTGAGAATGTCAGCCTCTCGACTGAGGTTGCCGGTCTTGGTGGCTCGGTTAAATATGTTCGTGTACGTGGGCAGGCGGCGAAATACTGGCCTGTCGGTGCAGGATTTATCTTCTCCCTCTCGGCTGAGGGCGGCGCGATCAACTCGCTGGAAGACAGTAACCGGCCGGGGTTTGACGACGTCATCCTGACAGACCGTTTCCAGCTGGGCGAGCCTCGCTTCCGTGGGTTTGACATTCGCGGTGTCGGCCCGCGTGTTATCCGCCAGCCTTATGTCGACGATGGTGAAGGCGGTGTTGTCGCCTTGACCGAGCGCAACCAGGTGGTTGACGATGCGTTGGGCGGTCGGGCGTATTATTTGGGTCGTGCCGAGCTGGAAATTCCGCTCGGTACTGGTGCGCGCGAACTCGGGCTTCGGCCGTCAATCTTCATGGATGTTGGTGCCCTGTTCGCGGTCACCAAGCCGATCCTGCAAGACAACCCCAATGGCATTCAGCAACGGAACACCGATGGAGATCTGGTGTATTTGACGCGCCTGCGCGACGAGAATGGCGACGTCGTTCTTGACCCGGTTACTGGTAACCCTCGTTTCACTTCGACCACCGATGCAATCGATCCTGAGGGCGTGGCAAATGCTCCGTCGATCATCCAAGGCAGCCGCTTCCGTGAGGTATTCCTTGGCGATTCAATCTCGCCGCGCGTATCTGTCGGCATCGGCGTTAACTGGAATTCACCCTTTGGTCCGTTCCGGATCGACTTCGCCCGCGTGCTGAGAAGTCAGCCGGGCGATGATACAAAACGCTTCACGTTCAACGTAGGAACTCAATTCTAATGAAACTATTCGCATCACTTCTCGCAGCGGCGAGCATTTCGACGGCAGCAGCGATAGCTGTGCCGGCAAGCGCGCAGGTTCAGGGCAACATGGCCACAGTTAATCTGCCAGCCGCAGTAATCAACACTAATGCATTCGTCACCGCCTATCAGCAGATCGCGACCACGTACAAACCACAGCTCGACACGATCCGCGCGCGCGAACAAGAAGCGCAAACGCTGCTGCAGCAGTTGGATACGAACAGCGACAACCAGTTTGATGAGGCCGAGCAGCGCGCGGCACAGGGAAGCTCACAGCAAACTCGCCTTCAGGCTATCGAGCAGGAAGTTACGCAGCTAACCGATCAGGTAGAAGCTGCTCGTGTATATGCTGTTGAACAGATTCTGGTTCAGTACCGTCCCGCGCTCGAGCAGGTGGTGCAGCAGCTGAATGTGCAGGTGATCCTGTCGCCAGAGTCGGTGATCTACGCACCCCCGCAGGCGAATATCACGCAGCAGGTAACTGCAGCTTTGAATACCAGCGTGCCATCAGTGGCGATCGTGCCGCCGCAGAACTGGCGCCCGAGCCGTAACGTTCTGGCGGTCTATCAGCAAATCTCACAAACGATCGCAGCCGCACAAGCAATTCAGGCGCAGCAACAGGCCGCTCAGGCGGCTCAACAGCAGCCAGCTACACAAACGCCAGCAGGCCGCTGAGCCAAGGAAAACGCAGGGGGGACAGGGCAATGAGTGACGGAAACGGCACCGCTGATTACGACATTCTCAGAATTTTGAAGGCTCTGCCCCACCGCTACCCGCTGTTACTGGTTGATCGGGTGAAGGAAATTCACCTCAACGAGCGGATTCACGCGGTAAAAGCAGTCAGTATGAATGAGGAGTTTTTCCAGGGGCATTTCCCTGGCGCTCCAATCATGCCCGGCGTGCTTCAGATCGAGGCGCTCGCTCAAGCGGCAGCCATTCTTGGTATCGAGACGCTTGAACTCGCTGGCACAGGCAAGCTGGTGATTTTCATGGGCATTGACGGCGCGAAGTTCCGAGCGCCCGTAACGCCCGGTTGCTTGCTAGACTTGGAGGTCGAATTCCTTCAGCAGCGCCGCACGATCTACAAGTTCAAGGGCAAGGCGAGCGTGGAAGGCAAGACCACCTGTGAGTGCGAATTCACAGCCATGATCGCCGATCCACCGAGTTGATTCGCAGAATCGCTTGATTTTTGTGCGGCGCACCTATATCCGCGCCGCTTTCCCGCAAACAGCATGCCCGGTCGGAACCGGGCGCACGCTAGCAAGGACACGAGTTATGAAAGCCGAAGGACATCCCGATTACCACATGATCACGGTCAAGATGACCGATGGTACAGAGTTTCAAACCCGCTCAACCTGGGGCAGCGAAGGCGACACGCTCGCACTCGAAATCGACCCCACCAGCCACCCGGCATGGACTGGCGGCAAGCAGCAGCTTCAGGAAGGTGGCCGTGTGGCTGCGTTCAACAAGCGCTTTGGTGGTTTGTCGCTGAAGAAGTAAGCGGCGCTCAAGAAGTAAGCGACTTCACAAGTTTTCCGGTCATGTGCCGGTAAGGGAAGGGCGGTCCGACGGGGCCGCCTTTTTCGTTTCCCCAAGAACTAGTCAGGCACAATCAATGCAGCGTGTCGCGATTGGACGTGCTTCAAGCCGCTCGCGGCGGATTTCCTTGCCGCATTTGGCGCAAGTACCGTAGGTGCCATTCTCGATCCTGAGCAGCGCCAGCCTGATCTGCTGGATTTCCGCCCGCAGCACATCATCGACACCTTCAAGAGCTTCATCATCAGCCAGGTCGACCGCCTGTTCACTCCAGTCAGCATCAAGTGGGTGGCGCAAATCGTCTTCAATGACCTCGGTGCGCTCAAGCAAATCATCCAGACGCGTGCGCAGCTGCTCTGCCATATCCTTGTAGTCACTCATCGCTAACCCCACTCCTTTTCCCGATACCACTTGGTTATCACATACTTCAGGCCCTTACGCACCTTCATTCCGTGATGGAGCGTGTTCGGGTTCACGCTCCCGTCGGTTCGACGATTGTTCCAGCACAGCAGTTTGCCGGTTTCTGGCTGAAATGTCTTGCCGATCACCTTGAACCTTGTACCGCCGCCCGCATCAACTTCATTGAGATAGATCATAAAAGTCCAGGTTCGCTGGCCTGCAACGGTACAATATTTCTGGAAGTCCAGGCCATTGGGCGCGAAATAGTCAGTATGCGCCTTGAACTCCTGTCCAACGTCATATCGTTGCCCTTGAACCGGCTCTCCGTGCGAAGGATCGATACCGTTCAGTGTTTGCAGCAGATTCTCTAACTTCTGCACTGCCGGTTCGTTAGCTGACAGGTCGCACGTCTCGCTTGTACGGAAATAGTGGTCGCCATTATCATCTGCGATCGTGCTGGGACGGCGGTTTGCGTCAATCAGTTCAATCAGCTCCGAGCAATGTTCAGCTGACAGGAAGTCGCGGCATTGGAACAGTTCCAGCCGCGCATTGGGCACGCGTTGCATTCCTGCATGAGCCAGCAGCCTTTCGGCCGAAGATTCGCTTGCGAATGACATCCCGCTTTAGATAAGCATTGGGTGAGTAATGCGAAAGCGCGAAATAATCTTGCGCACATGTTAGAAATGCGCAGTTTTCGCTTCCCAAATGCGCTCCACTATGCAACAGGCTCGCCCCCGCTGCTGCCGGTCTTGACCGCGTGGCAACAAAGCGTATCAGCCCCGTTTGTGCGGCACGACTTGCGGTTGTAAGGCGGGGCATGTGGCGATCGTAGCTCAGTTGGTTAGAGCGCCGGTTTGTGGTACCGGAGGTCGGGGGTTCGAGACCCCTCGATCGC
This sequence comes from Altererythrobacter ishigakiensis, assembly GCF_001663155.1. NCBI lineage: Bacteria > Pseudomonadati > Pseudomonadota > Alphaproteobacteria > Sphingomonadales > Erythrobacteraceae > Altererythrobacter > Altererythrobacter ishigakiensis. Next base: position 2,038,241 of record NZ_CP015963.1, on the reverse strand, counting down.
CCCATTTTTCCCGACAATGCAGTCATCCTGCCGCCCGTTGATAGGATAGGGCAAATGACGGCTTTCTGGACTGAATCCGATTTTGATGATCACGAACAGGTTCTGTTCGTGCGCGATGCAGCTTCGGGCTTGTCCGGCATTATTGCCATTCACTCAATGCATCTCGGCCCCGCGGCTGGCGGAACGCGTTTCTGGCATTATGCCGATCCGGCAGCGGGTATGCGCGATGCGCTGCGCCTTAGCCGCGGCATGAGCTACAAGAACGCGATGGCGGGCCTTCCGGCTGGCGGTGGCAAAGCAGTTATTCTTGCCAATGAGAGCCGCACCAAAACGCCGGAGATGCTGGCAGCTTTTGCCCGCGCTGTAGAGGGGCTGGGCGGACAATACATTACAGCTCAGGACGTCAACATTACACAAGAAGACATGCTGACTATAGCGAAGTACACATCGCATGTCGGCGGTATGCCTGATCAGGGCGGTGATCCCGGCCCCTATACAGCCAAGGGGATATATCTGGGGATCAAGGCAGCGGCGAAACGGGCGCTTGGCACAGACGATCTCAAGGGCGTGCGGATCGCCGTCCAGGGCGTCGGTAGCGTCGGTGGCGGCACCGCGCGTCATCTTGCTGCTGACGGTGCCGATCTTATCCTCGCCGACATGAATGCTGACCGGGCCAAGGCACTGGCAGAGGAATTGGGTGCTAAGACTGTTGCAGCGGACGAGGTTTTGGCCGTTGAAGCAGACATCGTCAGTCCGAATGCACTTGGAGCCATTTTGACCGAGCAATCGATTGCCGCGCTTAATTGTTCGGTCGTGGCCGGTGGAGCGAACAATCAGCTTGCCACGGGCAATGAAGGCAAGTTGCTGCAGGATCGCGGAATCCTCTATGCACCGGACTATGTTATCAATGCTGGTGGGATCATCACTGTCTTGCGGCATATTGATGGCGCAGATGAAGATACGATCGCTGCGCGCGTTGCCCGCATTCCCGAGCGGCTGGAGCAGGTTTGGCAAGAGAGCGAGACCACCGGTGAAACGCCCGACGTTGTGGCGGATAAGATCGCTCAACGGCTGATCGGGCGCTAAAGTCAACAGTGGCTTGAATCTTTTGCAGTCTTGCAGGGAGCGGGGGGCACTGTAATACCCTCTTCTAAAGGACCAGATCGTTCATGCACGGCTATGCCAATCCAACCCGTTTTCTGAAGCTTGCCAGCTGGCTAACGCCGCTATTGTTGCTGAGCGGGTTAGTTTTGGTTGTGATCGCCCTTGTTTGGGGCTTGTTCTTCGTCCCGCCTGACCGATTGATGGGTGAAACTGTACGTATTCTCTTCATTCACGTGCCAAGCGCTTGGCTTGGTATGGGCGGTTGGACAGCCATCGCTGTTTCAAGCTTGGTTTACCTGGTTTGGAAGCATCCGCTTGCGGCGATTTCAGCCCGTGCCGCGGCCGTGCCGGGTATGGTGTTCACCGCTGTTTGTCTTGCGACCGGATCGATCTGGGGGCGCCCAACGTGGGGCACATGGTGGGAATGGGATGGCCGGCTGACCAGCATGCTGGTGCTGCTGTTCCTTTATTTCGGATATATTGCTCTATCCCAGGCGGTAGCACGCGAAGGAGTGTCGCCAAAAATCGCTGCGATTTTCGGGTTAGTCGGCGCGATCAACATCCCCATCATCAACCGGTCCGTTGTCTGGTGGAATTCGCTCCATCAACCCGCGAGCATCTCGATCGGCAAGAGCGCGATCGATCCTGCATTCCTGATACCGCTGCTTATTGCTGTTATGGGCTTCTCGTTTCTTTTCGGCGGGGTCGTGCTTGCACGGATGCGGGCCTTGCTGGCTGAGTTCCAGACCGAAGCGCGCCTGCGACGCATGGCATTGGAGACCGCATGATGTACGAGGCGCTGGACCAATGGAACTTCGTCATCGCAGCTTACGTTGTCGCCATAGGCAGTACACTGGCCATGGTGAGTTGGTCCTGGATATCCATGAAGCGGGCCGAAGAAAAGCGTGACAAGGTGAAACGTAAATGAGTTCGATTAAGCCCAAGCATCAGCGATTGGTGCTCGTTAGTCTGGCATTGATAGCGATCGTCGCAGCGGGGCTATTGGCGGCATGGGCGCTGCGCAATCAGGCGAACTATTTCTATCTTCCCGATCAAATGATGGCTGATCCACCCGCTGTAGGGCAGGCAGTGCGTCTGGGCGGCATGGTGGCAGAAGGCTCGATCGAGAAACTTCCTGACGGCATCACAGTCGCATTTGTTGTAACTGATCAGGGGGATTCGCGCGTCCCAGTGCGTTACGCTGGTATTCTGCCGGATCTATTCGTCGAGAATTCGGGTGTAGTCGCCGAAGGTAGCCTGGATGCTTCGGGTGTCTTTATCGCTGATAATCTGCTCGCGAAGCACGATGAAAACTATGTTCCGCGCGAACTTCAGGAAATGTCGGAGCATCAGAATGCATACGCTCCTCAAGACACGGTGGTTGATTACGAATGAGCGCTGAACTGGGCCATGCCGCGCTGTGGATGGCCGCAGCGCTTGCCGTCCTGCAATTGATTGGCGGCGCAATTGCACACCGTAATCCGGACGCGCCTCTGGCTGCTCTGGTGCGCCCGGCCGCAACGCTTCAAGGATTTCTCGCAGTGTTCAGCTTCGCAATGCTGCTCTGGGTATTCGCGATTACCGATCTATCCGTGAAATTGGTTGTCACGAATTCTCATTCGATGAAGCCTTTGATTTACAAGTTGTCTGGCGCTTGGGGTAACCACGAAGGCTCAATGCTGCTGTGGGTCACAGTCATGGCTCTGGCCGGCGCGCTGATTGCTTCGCTTGAGCGGCGTCTGCCCGAGAAAACGATGCAAGCAACGCTCGCCTCCCAAGGCTTTGTTGCCCTTGGATTCTATGCCTTTCTCTTGCTGAGTTCGAATCCCTTTGAGCGATTGGCATCGCCTGCCTCCGAGGGCAGCGGATTGAACCCGCTTCTCCAAGATATCGGCTTGGCGTTTCATCCGCCTACACTTTACATGGGCTACGTTGGTCTTTCGGTGGCATTCAGTTTTGCCGTGGGCGCGCTGTTGACGCGTCAGGTTAATCCTGAATTTGCGCGTGTTATGCGGCCCTGGATTTTGGGTGCTTGGGTCTTCTTGACCCTGGGCATCACTGCTGGTTCATACTGGGCCTATTATGAACTTGGCTGGGGCGGCTGGTGGTTCTGGGACCCAGTGGAGAACGCCTCGCTGATGCCATGGCTTGCCGCAACAGCATTGCTCCATTCAGCAAGCGTCCTGGCCGCACGTGATGCCTTGCGGGCTTGGACAATCATGCTTGGCGTGGTGGCGTTCTCCATGTCAATGCTTGGCACCTTCCTCGTCCGTTCAGGCATTCTTACCAGCGTGCACGCATTCGCGGTCGACCCGGAGCGCGGATCGTTCATTCTCGCTCTCTTATGCCTTTATATCGGCGGAGCACTGCTGCTCTTTGCCTTGCGCGCAAGCTCCGTCTCCGAAGGACAGCGCTTTGCGCTCGTCAGCCGCGAAGGTGCGCTGGTGTTTAACAATGTGATGCTTTCAGCAATTCTGGGCATAGTGCTGCTGGGAACGCTCTATCCTCTGTTGACGGAGGCTTTTGATGTTCGAGTTTCGGTTGGACCGCCATATTTCAACCCGGTGGGCGCGATCTTCACGATCCCGATGCTTGCCGTAATGGCTATAGGACCACTTCTACGCTGGCGGGAGGACAACTTCGACCGTGTCAAACTGCCTGTCGCCGTTGTGACCGTCCTGATTGTAACTTCCGCGCTGCTCTTTGCTCTGCTCACGACCGACATTGGCATCCTTCCGCTGCTAGGACTTGCGTTCGCGATTGGACTTGGCATCGCCAGCTTCCTTCCCTTGCGCGGGCGAAGCTTGCTCCGCGTGCCCGCGGCGACGTGGGGTATGGTACTGGCGCATTTCGGAATTGCGATGGCGCTGCTGGGTATGGCGAGCGAAAGCGCTTTCACGGAGGAAAAGCTGGTTGCGCTTGCGCCGGGCGATGAAACCTCGATTGCTGGATTTACGGTCAGGCTTGACGGGGTAGACCCTGTAGCTGGTCCAAACTGGACAGCGATGGAGGCCCATATCGTTGCGCAGCGTGGCTCGGGACGACCAGTAACGCTTGACCCGCAATCGCGACATTTTTGGGCACCGGTGCAGCAAACCACTGAAAGCGCTCTTCTGACGCGCTGGGACGGACAGCTTTACGCCGTTGTGGGCGCTCCGTCAGATGACGGACGTTGGCAGCTGCGTCTTTGGTGGAAGCCGCTTGTCACATTGATTTGGTATGGCGGCCTTCTGATTGCCCTTGGCGGGACGCTGTCGATCATTGGCCGCCTGTCGAGCGACATTCGCCGCCGTCGCCAAGAGAGCCGCGATGCTGATGAACGCGCCGATATGGCGCAAATCCGCGAGACTGCTGAAGTCTCTGCCAAAGGAGCAGCATGATGCGCTGGCAAATGTGGATTCCGCTCATGCTATTTGCCTTCTTCGTGGGTGTAGCAGGTTATCAGCTATTCCAACCAAAGGATGAAGCCATTCCATCAACGATGATAGGAAGGCCGTTGCCGGAATTTGAACTTGGACCTGCAAGCGAGACCCGCCCCGGCGTTACGATCGCGGATTTCAAGGACGGCACACCAAAGCTGCTCAACATATGGGCAAGCTGGTGCCTGCCTTGCATTGCTGAAGCCCCGCATCTGGAGAGTTTGAAGGAAGCGGGTGTGGAGATCATAGGCGTTGCGATCCGCGACAAGCGCGAGGATGTCGATGAGTTTCTCGCGACGCATGGCAACCCTTATTCACGCATAGGTGCAGACGATATCTCGGCGCTTCAGCTGGAGATCGGTTCATCCGGTGTGCCAGAGACCTTTGTGATAGATGGAGAAGGCAATATCGTGCACCAGCACATCGGAGATGTCCGCGCACGCGATGTGCCAAGATTGCTTGAAATTCTGAAGGGTGCATCATGAAACGGGCGCTGTTCTTGATTGCACTAGCCAGCTTCGCGCTGCCGCTTACAGCGCAGGATGAGTTGCCACCTGCACCCTATGCCTACACGCAATTGGAAGACCCTGCCCAGGAAGCTGCGGCGGTAGAGTTGATGGAGACACTACGCTGCCTCAAATGCCAGAGCCAATCGATTGCCGACAGCGATGCACCGATGGCAGGGGATATGCGCCATCAGGTACGTGCTCGCATTGCCGCGGGCGAGGATCCAGAGGCAATCCGTCAATGGCTGATTGAGCGGTACGGTGATTACGTAAGCTACGCTCCACGCGTAACCAGTTCAACATGGCCGCTCTTCGCGGTACCATTGCTCTTGCTGCTGGTAGCGGGTGGAATGCTGTGGCGAAGAATAGGCCGGGGTTCCGGTGAAGAAGCTGACGCAGTTCTGGCCGAGGAAGATACGTGATGGAATGGCTCGTGATCACGTCGCTGGCCGCAATTGCCATGCTTGCCGCGATATTCCTGCTGCGGCTGCCCAGGCAGGGGTGGATGCTTTTCGCTGCGGTCTTGATCTTTGGGTTGGCCGGATATGGCCTGTTTGGATCACCGGGTCAGCCATCCGCTCCCAAGGCCGCCGGGCTGGAGACGCTACGTTCGGGAGAGCAGTTGGTCGACGCCCGTCGGAGCCTGTTTGATGATGGCTCGCCACCAGCTAGCCATTTGGTCCTGTCAGACGGATTTGCCCGCCAAGGTCGCTTTGATCAGGCGGCAGGACTTTTGCGTAATGCAATCAGGGACAATCCCAGTGACGCGGAAACCTGGCTCGCGCTGGCGATCGCGCTGGTCGAGCATGCAGAGGGACAAGTGACGCCGCCTGCGATTGTCGCCTTCAGCAACGCGCAAGACGCCTTTCCTGAACACCCCGGGGCCGGGTATTTTCTGGGCATGGCCTATTTGCGCTCTGGTCGACCGGAAGACGCGCGCCGTGTTTGGGGTGAGTTGCTGCAGCGCAGCCCAGAGGACGCGCCGTGGCGCGAGGATCTGGAATTTCGTTTGGCGGGATTGGACCAGCTGATCCAGCAGATGGAAGGCATGAGACGCATGATTGAAGCGCAGAATGCTGCACAGCAAAGCGCGGCCGCTGATGCGGAATAATCGACTGTGGCTTGCAGGGGGGATAGCGCAGTGCTAAGCGCGCCCGCGTTTTGCGGTCAGCCTGATGTGTTGGCCAGTTTCTAATCTGCGCTATCTATGGCGCACGGGCAGTACCGGGGAATTTCGGGAAATCCTTTTATGAGCGATTCTTCAACACAGGTACATTCGCCGCACGGTACGCCCAAACAAGGGCATGCTGCGTCGAAGACCGCTCTGGCAGTGGGCGCAATCGGTATCGTTTTCGGCGATATCGGCACCAGTCCGCTGTATGCTTTCCGCGAAACATTTGCCGGCACAGCCAACATTGCGATCGACCGTATGCACGTGCTGGGCGTTGTGAGCCTGATATTCTGGTCCATGCTGCTGGTTGTGGCGATCCAGTACGTCACAATTCTGATGCGAGCGGATAACAAAGGGCAGGGTGGTTCACTCGCTCTTGTCGCGTTGCTCTCACGCCATATTGGTAAATCAAGCTATGGCTGGCTGGTCGTGCTACTTGGCGTGTTTGCGACGTCGCTGTTCTACGGCGACAGCATGATAACGCCGGCGATTTCGGTCTTGTCTGCGGTCGAAGGGCTGACTGTGGTTGACGCAGGCTTGCAGCCCTACGTAATTCCCATCGCACTGGGCTTGCTGGTATTTCTGTTCATGCTTCAGGCGCGCGGGACGGCCAAGGTGGGCGCGCTATTTGCTCCGGTCATGATCGTCTATTTCACCGTGATCGCGGGGATGGGCGGTTGGCAGATCATCCAGAATCCCGACATCTTGTGGGCGCTCAATCCTTATTACGCTGTGATGTTCTTCGTGACAGACGGCGTTGTCGCTTTTTTGGCGCTTGGTGCCGTTGTGCTGGCGGTGACAGGTTCTGAGGCACTATATTCGGACATGGGGCATTTTGGGCGCGGACCGATGCGCCTGAGCTGGTTCGGGTTCGTTATGCCATGCCTGCTGCTCAACTATTTCGGGCAAGGCGCTATGATTGCCGGACTGCCACCAGAGCAAGCCGCCGTAGTGGTCCAGAACCCGTTCTTTCTTTTGGCAAGCGACGAATGGCGTTTGCCGCTGGTTTTCCTGGCTACGGTTGCAACTTTCATTGCCAGCCAGGCTGTAATCTCCGGCGCATTCTCGATCACGCATCAGGCGATCCAGATGGGCTTCATGCCGCGTCTGAATGTCCGTCACACCAGTGAGACAGAAGGCGGCCAGATTTACATTCCCGTGATCAACTGGGCGTTGATGGTGGCAGTTATCATCCTGGTCCTGACCTTCCAGAGTTCGTCCAACCTCGCATCGGCATACGGCATTGCAGTCACTGGCGCGGTCACGATCGATACGCTGCTGATGGCGGTTCTGCTCGTTGGCGTGTGGAAGTGGAAGTGGTGGTATGCCGCGCCGGTTGTCGCGCTGTTCCTGATCGTGGACGGAGCGTATTTTGCAGCGAACCTGACCAAGGTTCCACAAGGTGGCTGGTTCCCGCTGATGGTCGGTTTCATTGCCTTCACCTTGCTCACCACCTGGGCGCGCGGACGCAAGCTGATGCGTGCGCAAATGGCCGAGGGCGCGCTGCCGATGGAAATCTTTGCAAAGTCCGCCAAGAATTCGGCCGTTCGCGTGCCCGGTACTGCTATCTTCATGGCATCGAGCACGGCGGGTGTCCCCTCAGCGCTGCTGCACAATATCAAGCATAACAAGGTGCTGCATGAACGTGTGGTGATCCTGACGGTCAATATCGACGAAGTGCCTTATGTCGATGCGAGCGAGCGCTGCGAGTATCACGATCTGGGAGACGGATTCTATCGCGCGGTTCTGCACTACGGATTCATGCAGAAAACCGATGTTCCTGAAGGCTTGAAGCAAATGCAGCAATGCGGCGGCGAGTTTGACATGATGCAGACGAGCTTCTTCTTGAGCCGACAGACGCTGCTGCCGTCCGACAAGCCGGGCATGCCGATTTGGCGCGAGAAGATTTTCGCATGGATGCTCAGGAATTCGGCGACGGCGATGGACTTCTTCAAACTGCCCACCAATCGCGTGGTGGAGCTAGGTAGTCAGGTCGAGATTTAGCGTTCATTTGCGACACATGAACGGACTAGGAGAGCCAAGCCCGAAGTCTTTTCCGTTGTCGATCAGCATACCTGGTGTCCTTTTGCCGCACATCAGGGTCATCAAGAAAGCGGTAGACCATATCGTGCGGATATTCCGGTTCAGATTTGGGGGCCAATTCTTCAATGACATGGTGGCACATTGCCTCGACAGAACACCAGTCAATCTCACCTTGCTCTTCAATCGCTAAGATTGCCCGTAAGGCCTCTTTCAACTCGTCGAGTGTCATTCTGCGACCCTAGTCGAAACCAACCTCCGTCTTCCACTCCAATATCGGAAATAGAAGAGGGCGCCGCGGTTTTCCGCAGCGCCCTCTTTGGCTTCTAGTTAGTTTGCGGTGAACGTTAGCCCAGGTTCGCGCTAACCATTGCATACATCATCGGGAATGACAGCAGCGTGTTGAGGCGGCTCGCGATTAGGGCACGCGGTGCAGCAGCGGCTTTCTCGTCAGCAGTCGCCTCGACAATGCCGAGCACTTTCTTCTGCGCTGGCCAGATGATGAACCACACGTTGAACGCCATCACCAGCGCCATCCACATGCCTCCGCCGATCAGGTTTTCATATGGGTTGCCAGCAAAGGTTAACGCATTGACCATGTAGCCATTTATCATCGCGATCCACAGGCCGGTGACTACCGTCAGTAGAGCCGCCCAACGGAAGAAAAACAGCGCACTTGGTGCGATTGTCTTAGTGACCGCCGGCTTATGCTCGTCGGCGATCTTGGGCATGCCGGGTACCTGAATGAAATTGAAATAGTACAGCAGTCCGATCCACAACACACCGAAGAAAAGGTGCAGCCAGCGACCGATTGAGTTGCCGTCAATCGCGACCGAGTCCGCAAATCCGAACATCAATGCGAGTGCTGCAACCAGACCAATCGCCAGCACCAGGTGAAGATTTCCAAAGAGTTTTGCCATTTTGCTCCCCCTTATGAGCTTGCGGGGGAAACGCTAAAATACCCCCGCGACCGCGCGAACACTGCGCAGATTGGGCCAAAATGGCAAGTCCCCGTGTTAGGTGGCTGGTGGAGGAGTTTCCGCTTCGTCTTCTGCGTCTTCCAGTGATAGGCCGTGCTTCAAGAGCATCGGTATCTGGCTGAAGGTAAACAGAAAGCTGAGCGGCAAGAAGACCCACAACTTGGCCCATAGCCAGCTCTCAAAGCTGAGGTAGGCGCGGAGGGCTTCGTTCAGAGCCGCCAGTGCAAGGAAGAAAATACCCCAGTTACGTGAGAGCTTTAACCAACCTTCCTGCGTCAGCCCTTCAAACGCAGCTTCGAGCAGAATCTGAAGCAAGGCGCGGCCACGCCACACACCGATCAGCAAAGCCAATCCCAATACGCTGTATATGATTGTCGGCTTCAGCTGCACGAAAACCGGATCGCCGAAGAAGATCGTCAGAGCACCAAAACCCACGATAAGCGCGGTTGAGAACCAGAGCATGGGAGATACTTTGCCAAGCTTGAACTTGGAGAACAGCAAAGCAGCTACCGCAGCGGCCATGAATGCAATCGTCCCGTAGATAATCGCCAGGATTTCACCGGCCGCATCCGCTTCGGCGGGAGCGTTCCAGCGGTACACGCCGAGAAATATCAGCAGTGGGCCATAGTCGACTGCAACATTGAGCCAACCTGACGGCTTTTTATCAGGCTTGGGTTCACTCTCAGACATCAGGCAACCCCTGCGATAACTTTAGCGACTAGTTCGGGATCAAACGGCCGCAAGTCGTCAATTTTCTCGCCTACACCAATCGCGTGGATTGGAAGGCCATATTGTTCGGCGGCAGCCACTAGAACGCCGCCGCGCGCGGTTCCGTCAAGCTTGGTCATGATCAGGCCGGTGACGCCCGCTACCTCCTTGAAGACGTCAATTTGTGAAAGCGCGTTCTGGCCGTTGGTCGCATCCAATACGAGCACAACATCGTGCGGTGCCTCGGGATTTAGGCGGCCGAGGACTTTGCGGATCTTCGCGAGTTCATCCATCAGTTCACGCTTGTTCTGAAGCCGTCCGGCAGTGTCGACGATCAACGCATCAATGCCTTTGTCCGTGGCCGCTTTGACAGCATCGAACACGATGCTGGCGGGGTCGCCGCCTTCTGGCCCGCGAATAATCGGGGCACCAATCCGCTCTGCCCATGTCGCTAGCTGACCGATGGCTGCCGCGCGAAAAGTGTCGCCCGCGGCTAGCATTACGCCGTAGTCATCTTCTTGGAACAGATGCGCAAGCTTGGCGATCGTGGTGGTCTTTCCGCTGCCGTTTACGCCGATGACCAGCAGTACCTGTGGGCGGGGGAACGCAGTTATCTCCAACGGCTTGGCGACCGGGCGCAGAATCTCTGCAATCTCCTCGGCCACTGCTTCCTTAAGCTCGCGCTCGCTGATTTCGAGACCAAACCGCTTGTCCTTAAGCCGCTGACGAATCCGAGCAGCGGCAGATGGGCCTAGGTCGGACATGATCAGCGCATCTTCGACATCGTCGAGCGTGGCATCGTCCAGCTTGGCGGTGCTGACCACCGTTGTTAGGTTTTCGCTCAACCGGTCAGAGGTCTTGCGAAAGCCTCCGAACAGCCGCTCAGTCCATGATTTCTTCGGGGCTCCCGCCTCGCTCATACGAGCATTCCTTCAACTACTTCAGTAGGCGAGATGGTGGTGATTTCCCCCGCTGCAATGCCGCTTGGCACTGAAACCCTCGCGAAGTTGGGGGCATAGCCGGTGCCGTCACGTTCAGCGAGGACGGAAAGCTCTTTGCCCACGAGCGATTTCAGCCATTTCTTGCGGACTTCGTTCACCTCCGCGCGCAATTCAGCGGCGCGAGCCTTGATAGCCGCGCGATCGAGTTGCGGCATACGAGCAGCAGGCGTGCCGGGGCGGGGTGAATAGGGGAAGACATGGCCGTGAACGATGGCGCACTCGCGAATGATCGAGAGGTTCGCCTGGTGGTGTTCTTCTGCCTCTGTCGGGAAGCCAGCGATCAAATCAGCGCCGATGGCAATTTCGGGGCGGCGCGCTTTGAGCTTGGTCACAAGATCCACCGCGTCATTGCGCAGATGGCGCCTTTTCATCCGTTTGAGGATCAGGTCGTGGCCATGCTGCAATGACAAATGCAGATGCGGCATTAAGCGCGCATCCGACGCAAACAACTCGAACAGTTGTTCGTCTATCTCAATCCCGTCGAGTGAAGACATACGCAAGCGTTGTAGCTCGGGAAAGGCGTCCAATATCGACGCAACCATTCGTCCGAGCGGCGGCTTGCCGGGAAGATCATGGCCCCAACTGGTTACATCAACACCGGTAAGTACGACTTCCTTCGCTCCAAGCAACAGATGGTGTTCAACCTCGCCTTTGACCGCATTGATTGTCATGGAACGGCTTGTGCCCCGTCCCTGAGGGATGACGCAGAACGTGCATGCATGGTCGCAGCCGTTCTGTACCGCGATAAACGCGCGTGTACGCGTAGGCGGCAGAGGAGGGCCCTCGACCGGAACATTCCAGGCGCGCGGATCAAGTTTGGCTTCATTGGCGATCAGCCCGTCCACCTCCGGCATGTCCGCCAGTTGCTCGCGCTCAATGTCTGCCGCGCAGCCTGTCACAAGGAGGCGGGCGTCAGGTCGTGATTTTCGCGCCTTGCGGATGGCTTGCCGCGTCTGGCGAACCGCTTCCGAAGTCACAGCGCAACTGTTGATCACGACAAGGTTGTCTTCTCCTGCCAGCATGCCGCGCATGCGCTCGCTCTCAGCGATATTGAGCCTGCAGCCCAACGAGATCAGTTCAGGTCCGCTCATCAGTCCTGATCCGCGAAGTCAGACCATTCGAAGCTACCGCGAAAGCTCTCGGTTGCGGGGCCGCTCATCAAGATGCGGTCACCGTCGGTCCATTCAATCTTGAGCGGGCCGCCGGGCAATTGCACGTTCACTTTGCGGCTAACCAGACCACGACGCATGGCAGCGACCGCCGTCGCGCATGCACCTGTGCCGCAAGCGCGAGTCAAACCGGCGCCGCGTTCCCAAACGCGCAATTTGATATGTTCACGGTCTACAACCGTCGCGGCATTCACATTGACCCGTGCCGGGAATAAGGGATCGTGCTCGATCTCAGGTCCAAGCCGACTCAACTCAACCGCATCACAATCGTCGACAAAGAAAATTACGTGGGGATTGCCCACGTTGACGGCGACCGGCGTTTCAAGCTCATCCCAACCGACCGGCATGGAGAGTGTGTCCATTGCGTAGGCTAGAGGAATCTTATCCCAATCAAAGCGCGGCGTGCCCATGTCGACCATGGCGCCTGAGGCTGTTGGCTGCAGTGAAATCACACCGCCATCGGTCATCACGTTGGCTGGTGAACCATGGAGCAGTGCGACCGCTCGCGCAGCGTTGCCGCACGCTTCGACTTCGCCGCCATCCGAATTAAAGATACGCATGCGAAAATCAGCATCTGCAGTCTTGCAAGTTTCGAGCAAGATCAACTGGTCGCAACCTATACCCTTGCGCCGATCCGCAATGGCAGCGGCCATACTTTTGGTCAGCTCGGGCACACCTTCGTTACGCCCGTCAAGTATGACGAAGTCGTTTCCCAGCCCATGCATTTTGGTGAAGGAGACACGCATAGCGCCTCGCGCTCTATGCGTGTAGCGTTCCCGCGTCCAGTTCTTAGGTGGCGCGATAGGGTTCAGGCTTGACGCTTGGTAGCCGGCAAGTCGGCGATTGAATCCGGATTGTCACCGGCAGGTGGGGAGCTCCTCGTATTCGTCGCAAGGCGTCCACATTCGCTTAGGCGCTCTAATACCTGGTTGGCGTCTTCTGGCCGGCCATAGTGATACCCTTGGCCCTTAAGATCACCCATATCGCGCAACTGTTGCAAAATCGCTGCATTTTCGATGCCTTCAGCCGTAATTGGCATCTGCAAGCCGTCGCCTAAAGATATGATCGCATTGATGATCTTGCTGCCCTCTTTGTTGCGTAGCTCTTTAACAAAGCTGCGATCGATCTTGATCCGGTCGAACGGCAGGGTGCGAAGCTGTGACAGGCTGGAATAACCTGTACCGAAATCATCCAAGCTCACCTTGACGCCTTGATTCCGCAGGCTCGCAATCATCGTTTTCACCAGCCCCAGATTCTCGTGCAGGCAAGTCTCTGTTACCTCGATCTCCAATCTGTTGGCTGGAAAATTGTGTTCCACCAGCAGCTTGAGCAACCGTTGCGAGAACCAAGGGTCACGCATCTGGATCGGAGAAATGTTTACTGACAGTGTAAGAGCTGGGTCCCATGACTGCGCATCTGCAAATGCCTGAATCATCAATTGTTCGGACATTTCGGCGATCACACCGATTTCCTCGGCGATCGGGATAAACACCTCAGGATTCACAACGCCTAGATCAGGTGACTTCCAACGCGCCAACATCTCGAAGCCCACTAACTCGCCGCTCGTGATGTCTACTTGTTGCTCATAAAACGGTACGAACTCACGGTTCTTGAGCCCGCAGCGGATCCCCTTTTCCAATTCATTACGGAAGCGCAGCTCGTTTTCCATAGTCGGTTCAAACCAGAAATAGCGGTTCTTGCCGTTCTTTTTCGCCTGATACATCGCGATATCTGCGTGATGCATCAGTGTTTCAGTGTCTTCGATCCCGGCAGATTTCCCCTTGAGATCATGGTCAGTTGCGATGCCAATAGACATCGTCGTGTCGATGCTTGATCCTTCAACTTCGATCTTTCCTGAAACCACTTCGAACAAGGATGCGACCATTTCATCGACCTTGTCCGGGCGGTCGGGCGAGTAGGGCATTGCAAAGGCGAATTCATCACCGCCCAAACGAGCTAAAGGAGCCGACTTTGGCAGGCACTCGCGAATGCGTTGAGCTAATATGGTCAGGACCTTGTCACCCATTCCATGACCGTTCATGTCGTTAACTTGCTTGAAATTGTCCAAGTCAATCATGACGAATGCAGTAGCTTGGCCGCGAGCTGTACTCATCTGCCGAAGTGTCTCAGTCGCGCCTTCCATGCTCCGACGGTTGAGGCAATCGGTCAACGGGTCGGTTGCCGCTAGCTTGCGCGCGGTTTCTTCTGCCTTCCTGCGCTCGGCGATTTCATTGGTCAGGTCACGATAGCGTCGCCAACCGAAGATAATGAGTGCGATATTGAGCAACATGGCGTTGACGAGCAGATTGTCTGGCGCCGAGCCGGTCCCTGAGACTGATGCAACCAAACGAGGCAGCACCGAGCTGCCCGTCGCAACAAATAGGATAATGGCAGCCGCAGCGATGCCCAACGCAACAATATCGCGCTCTGCCTTGCCCAGTTTTTGGTCTTGCTCTTGTTCGCCCACTATCTTGAACAACAGGCCAAGTGGCACTGTTCCTTTTCCGATTAGAACTTGCTGTGGGTATGCCTCCGACGCCTAAAAATCAGGTTAACCGTGAATTGCGAGGAACGCAGGGTGGAAACCACAGATCAGAGCAACTAGGTCCTGCGTGTTCAGAAAATACAGGAGATCCTTACATGGCGCGTTACTGGCTGATGAAGTCGGAACCCTTCAAATATAGCTGGGATGACCTTGTCGCTGAAGAAGAGGGTACATGGGACGGCGTTCGAAATCATCGCGCGAAAAACAATCTCGCGGCGATGAAGGTCGGTGAGGAATCTTTTTTCTACCATTCGCGCGAGGGACTGGAGATCGTTGGAGTGATGACAATCTCTGTCGACGGGATCATGGATCCTACTGATCCGGAGCAGAAATGGGCTGCGGTGAAAGTCAAACCCAAGTCAAAGCTCAATCAGCCGGTGACACTCAAGCAAATCAAGGCAGAGCCGAAGTTGGCCAATTGCGAACTCATCAGGCTTGGTCGACTGTCAGTTGCGGAACTGACCAAGGACGAATGGGATACCATTCTTGAGATGGGGGGCGGGCTGTCAGGATCAGTCTAGCGCTCAAGTTTATTTGCCGCGCAGCCCGCTGATTGTCGTCCCGCTGGCTGCAAGTTGTTCGACATCAATCTTGCAATGAATGAGCTTCACGCCTTTGCGTTCGCGCGCCTCTGACAAGGCTTGCTTGAACTCTTCGGTTGTCTCTGCACGCGCGGTCCATGCTCCGAATGCGGCACCAAATGCGGCGAAGTCCGGGTTGGCCAAATCAGTCCCAGACACGCGTTCAGGAAATTCGCGCTCCTGATGCATACGGATCGTGCCGTAGGCAGAGTTATCGATCACGATCACCGTCAGATCGCAGCCATGCTGGGCAGCTGTTGCCAATTCTTGGCCGTTCATCAGGAAATCACCGTCTCCTGCAATTGCGACGACAGCGCGATCAGGAAAACGACGAGCCGCCGCAACAGCGGCTGGTACGCCATAGCCCATCGCGCCAGCTGTCGGGGCCAACTGTGTCGGGAAGCCGTCGTAACGCCAGAAACGGTGCCACCAGCCTGAGAAATTGCCTGCGCCGTTGCAGATGATCGTGTCGGTGGGCCAGGTGTCGCGCATGAAAGCTACGCATTGGCCAAGATCGAGCGCGTAATCAGCGGGCTTTGGCGTCGCCCAAGCCTCCCATTCGGCGTGGGCTTCGCTTCCAGCATCGAATGACAGGATTGAGTTATCTTCCCACAGCGCTGCTGCCTCTGCGAACTCGTCCATCGCGCAGCAAATCGCCAGATCGGTGCGATACACCCGGTGCAATTCCTCGGGGTCAGGATGGACGTGCACGAGCAGTGGCTCTGCACGGTCCAGTTCAGGGAAGGTGTAACCGTCAGTGGTCGCTTCACCAAGGCGTGCTCCAACCGCAATGACCAGGTCAGCTTGCTTCACACGTTCGACCAGCTTGGGGTTGGGGCCATATCCCAAATTGCCTGCATACATGGGAGAGCTTGGCGAGATCGCATCCTGTCGGCGAAACGCTGTCGCGATGGGCAAGCCGATGCGTTCAGCGAATTGTTGGAAATAGTCGCGTGCCTTGGGGTTCCATCCGGCGCCACCAATTATGGCAATCGGGCTGGCAGCGTCTGCAATCATCGCCATAAGCGTTTGCATCGCATCCGGACACGCGGCCTGTGAAGGACGGATCACATAAGGGCGGGGCGTCGCCGACGTTGCATCGTTCAACATGTCTTCGGGCAAAGCCAACACGACAGGGCCTGGGCGACCTGAGATCGCAGTTGCATATGCGCGCGAGACAAACTCAGGAATCCGATCGGCGCTGTCGATCCGTGCGGCCCATTTGCAAATCGGACCGAAGAATGCAGGAAAGTCGACTTCCTGAAAGCCTTCGCGCTCTCGCATAGACCGGTCGACATCGCCGACGAACAAAATCATCGGCTGCGAATCCTGATGCGCGACATGGACACCAATGCTGGCGTTCGTTGCGCCAGGACCTCTGGTAACAAACGCAATGCCGGGCCTCCCGGTCATCGCGCCGTCTGCGCAGGCCATGAACGCTACGCCTCCTTCCTGGCGGCATGTCACCAGATCAATCTCGTCTCGCCCATGCAGCGCGTCGAGCACCTGCAGGAAGCTTTCGCCAGGGACTGTGAAAATGCGGTCTGCGCCTTGCTCAGCAAGGCAATCAACGAGCAGCTTGGCTGCATCAGGAGTGGTGCGTGATGTCATGAAAGCGCGCTTAGCCGCGGTCTTCGAAAGAGGCAATCTATCCACACCCCAGCATGAACAGAGATGCTTAATGTCCCGGCTTGCAACAACAGAGGATTCCTGCGGGACATGATGGTTAGCATTGAGTTAAGAAGCGCCCATGCGAAGAAACCTAGTCATGACCGATGAGCAAGCTCGCCATCCATTTCGGGCCATGCTGCCCGCTCATGTTCGCAGCCACGAGTATGAAGCCCCTGCAGAAGTGCTGTGGAAGCTGACACGTGATGATGTGCGTGGCTTTGCGACCGTTTATTTCGCGACATTTGCAGCTGTGCTGGTGTTTATTGCTTAGGCGGCTTTGAACCGCGCTAGGCCGCGGTGCCTTCTTGTTCAGCGCGGTAAAGACGCAGACCCAGCCAAGCAGAGAAAACGCACATCGCAGCACTTAGCAATAGCTGCTCGACAACAGGTACGCCGATAACGCTAAGCGCCATTGCGGCGAGCGATCCCATTACCATTGCGCCAGAGTTGACGATGTTGTTTGCCGCTATTGTACGTGCGGTCTCATCGGCTTTGCTACGGGTTGTGAGGAAAGCGTAAAGCGGCACCACAAACATGCCGCCTGCTACCGCGATCCCCAGCAAACTCAGCATAATTACCGTTGCTAGCGGCCATGCTAAGAATTCCGTGACCGTCATTAGTTCTGTCGGTTCATATGACTGCCACAAACGGCAAACAAAATAGAACGCGACAACGAACATTCCCATCACGATTACTGAAGCGGGTGCATACCGCGCCGAAACTCGGCCTTTGAGTAGAGCGTTGATGGAGACTGAACCAATCGCAATGCCGATAGAGAACACGACCAGAAACAGGCTCGCTACCTCTTTCGATGCCATCAATGTGTTCTTCGCGAGGGGTGGGAACTGGATGAACAGAACCGCTCCGATGGTCCAGAAGAAACTGATTGCAATGATGGCATAGAAGATTTGCTGGTCATGCATGGTCTTCTTGATGAGATGGATTGATGCACGGATTATGTGCCAGTCAAGTTTCTCGACCTGACCAACGGGCGGGGCGTCTGGGACCTGCCTGCTGGTCAGGTAGCCTATTACGGAGGTTACAATGATGCCGGCCGCCGCCCATTCAACGGGTATCCATCCCGCCAAGATCGTCCCAGCCAATATCGCGATATAGGTTCCGGCCTCGACCAATCCGGTGCCTGCCAGAACTTCATCCTTGTTCAGGTGCTGTGGCAGGATCGCGTATTTAATGGGCCCAAGGAATGTCGATTGCACACCAGTCAGAAACAGCGCCAATAGCAATAGAGGGATCGCCAGCGTATCGACAGCAATGCCGCGCCAGGAGAGATAAAGGCCGCTCGCCCCGATCATCATCAGGCCGATCTCGCACATTTTCACGGTTCTGATGATCCGTGCTTTATCGCGCATATCGGCTAGCTGTCCTGCCAGTGCTGAAAGGACAAAGAACGGCAGGATGAACAGCGCTGATGCGACCGCGCTGAAAATTCCCTCGGCGCTCTCGTCGTTATAGACGCTGTACACAACGAACAGCACCATCGCGGTTTTGTAGAGATTGTCGTTGAAGGCGTTGAGCAGTTGCGTGCAGAACAGCGGCATAAAACGCCGACGGCGCAACAAGTGGGTCGAAGTTGTCAAGTCATCAGCCCTGTTGCCGGTTCCATATGTGAACCCTAGGGACGGGCAAGGCGGTGAACAAGCCTGAAACAACGGCTTTTTCCCGAGCCTCTCTCGCGCTAGAGGGAAGACGCAATGCTGACTTTGCCCAATATACTAACGCTTTCGCGTATTTGCGCGGTGCCCTTGCTGGCCTTTCTGTTGTGGTGGCCTGGCTGGGAGTTGGGTTATCTGCTCGCATTCGGTCTCTACAGTTTGATGGGAATTACCGACTACTTCGATGGCTACCTCGCCCGATCAAGCGGTACAGTCTCAAAGCTGGGCGTTTTCCTTGATCCGATTGCGGACAAGATTATGGTTGCATCGGTGATTCTCGTACTGACCGCGAAGGGGATCTTGACTGGGCCCTATGTTGGCGATCTGCATGTTGTTGCTGGATTGATCATCCTTGTTCGCGAAATTACCGTTTCTGGTCTCCGCGAATTTCTGGGCGGTTTGCAAGTCTCGGTGCCTGTGACCAAACTTGCCAAGTGGAAGACGACATTTCAGATTATCGCGCTTGGCGCGCTGATCCTTGGGCAAGGACTCCCGCAATGGAACGTTATGATCGGTGATGTCTTTGCGAATGTTCCTCACACGGTCGGTCTGCTAACTCTTTGGGGTGCCGCGATCTTAACACTGATGACGGGCTGGGACTATCTCAGGGTTGGCCTCAGGCATATGGACTGAGTTAAATCGGGCGATCCAACAGCTCGCCCATATTTCCCAACAACTCAACGATCTGGGTCAAATACTCGCAAAGATGCTTGAAACCAATTGCGGCCTTCAAGCGTATTTAGGTTAACGAGCCTAAAGGTCGCAACATGAAAGCCAAAACTCCCATGACGCGCGTCTTGGGGTGCCCGTCAACTTTTTCTAAATTAGTTGAGGTTAGTTAGCACTGCATGAGTGCAACGCTTTCAACCTTGTTAGCAACTTTCTTGAAGGTCGGCTGGATAGCCTTGATCTTCAATGAAGTCCGCGGCGCGATCATGGCCGTACCGGTGCTATATGGAATGTACCATGCCGGCGGATCATGGATGGCGATCTGGATTGGTTTCTGTTCGCTCGTGGGGATCGCTTTGTCCGTAGGAGTGCCCCTTTTCGCAGCGAAGAAGGTGCAGAAGTTTGCGGACGAGAAGATCTTCAAGACCAAGGCTCAGCCGGTTCCGGCCAAGGCCTAACCTGCTCTCAATTCTTCTGCCAGTAATTCAAATTCTTCCGCGCGCGGGCTGTTCTTGCGCCAGATCAGCGCGATCTCGCGTTTCGCACTTTTGTTCTTCAGGGGACGCGCCACAACATCAGTGCCATTGAGGATACCAGCCTCCAGAGCCATTTCTGGCAGCATCGTCAGACCCAGATCGTTATTTACCATTTGCACCAACGTGTGGAGCGATGTGCCGATCATAGTCGCAGAGGCGCGTAACTCTGGCCGATTGCAGGCAGCCAATGCATGTTCCTTCAGGCAATGTCCGTCTTCCAGCAACAACAAACGCCCTTCATCAATCATGCTGGCAGAAACGGTTTCTGGCGGATCGCGTGGGTCATCCTTTGGAAACGCAACAAACAGCCTGTCATCGGCGATATGTGCCATTTCCACTTCGCCAGTGGTGAAGGGAAGAGCGAGCAGAACACAATCAACACGGCCATGGTGAAGCGATTCGACCGCATCCTGGCTTGTCTCTTCACGCAGCAACAGCTTGAGTTCTGGCCGTTCCTTTCGCAGTCGCGGAAGGATCTTTGGCAAAAGGAAGGGCGCGATTGTGGGGATCACGCTCATTCGGATAGTCCCCGTCAATGGCTTGCCGGAAGCCTGAACAAGGTCGGACAGTTCTTCGGCCTCGCGCAGCAAGCGGTGGGCCTTGGCAACCACTTGCTCTCCTAAGGCGGTGAAGCGAACGACACGACGACTGCGCTCGACTAGTGTGACTCCCAGCAAAGATTCCAGTTCGCGTAGACCTGCGGACAATGTCGATTGCGAGACAAAACAGCTCTCCGCAGCGCGCCCGAAATGGCCATGCTCATGCAACGCAACCAGATATTGCAATTGTTTAATGGTCGGGAGGTACGTGCTCACGTGCGAAGACTACTCTGCTGCAAGCGATTGTTCCATCGCTGCGTGCATATCGTCAATGTGGGTCATAGTGAGTTTGCCGCCTTTCACCGCGAAAGCGAGCTTGCCCTCGACTAGCTCGAGCGCATCTTTACCGAAAACATCATAGCGCCAGCCTTCCAAAATGGGCAGATCGCGAAGCCCTGCGGCCAATGCTTCCATTTCGTCGGCCTTCGTGAGCAGGCGTGCTGCTACGTCGATCTCTCTGGCACGAATTTTAAGCAGCAGTTTTAGCAAATCCGCAACAAGCGCGCCTTCTTTGCCCAATGGCGCGCCGCGCTTCATTTTCGCAGGCATTTCGCTCTTGTCGAGTGGATCGGCTTGCTCAACAACTTTCATAAGGCGCTTGCCAATGTCGTTTTCGCGCCATGCTGCTGAGAGACCGCGAACCTTTGCCAAATCAGCTTGCTTCTTGGGCGGATGGCTGGCGATATCGGCCAATGTTTCGTCTCGCATGATTCTGCCGCGGGGAATATTTTTGTGCTGCGCTTCGCCCTCGCGCCATGCGGCAAGTGCTTTCAGACGTCCCAATACCTGAGGGTTACGACCAGGCGAACGAATCCGGCGCCATGCCTGATCGGGATCTGTCAGGTAGTTGGAAACTTCCGCAAGTTTCTCCATCTCGGCGTTCAACCATGCTCCGCGGCCGGTTTTCACGAGCTTTTCGAGCATCCTTGGAAAGATTTTAGACAAATGTGTGACATCGCCGATTGCGTACTCGATCTGACGATCGGTCAGAGGGCGTCGGCTCCAGTCGGTGAAACGCGCGCCTTTATCGATGCTGATGTTGAGCCAGCTTTCGACCAGATTGGCATATCCGATTTGCTCGCTCTGGCTGATCGCCATCATTGCGATCTGTGTGTCGAAGATCGGGTGCGGTGTTTTGCCGGTCAGATTGACGATAATTTCAACATCCTGCCCGCCCGCATGGAAGACCTTCAGGACTTCCTCATTTTCGGTCAGCAGGTCGAGAAGAGGCTTGAGATCAATACCATCGGCCAATGGGTCTATCGCTGCAGCCTCCTTCTCATTCGCGATCTGCACCAGGCAAAGTTCAGGCCAATAGGTGTTTTCGCGCATGAACTCGGTATCGACCGTAACGAATTCAGATTTGGAAAGACGCTCGCAAAGCTCTGCCAGAGCGTTGGTAGTAGTAATCAGATCGTGTATTTTCATTCGTCTTTTCTTCGTGTGGAGCGGAGTACCGCTCTCGGGCGTAAAGCCCAGATGTTGAGGTGAGCCTTGACAAAGCCCCCCTCTTGCCCTGTTAGCGCGCGCTTGAAACCGCTAAGGGTCCTTCGCGCCTTTTCTTGCGCGCGCCTTTAGCGCCATACACCCGAACAGGACAAGATTTTAGATGCACGCCTATCGTACCCACAACTGCGCACAGCTTTCGGCAGAAAATGTCGGTGAAAGTGTACGTCTCTCAGGTTGGATTCACCGCAAACGCGATCACGGCGGTGTGCTCTTTGTCGACTTACGCGATCATTACGGAATGACTCAGATCGTGGCCGACGAAGATTCGCCTGCCCTTTCGGTGCTTGAAAAGCTGCGTCCCGAATCGGTCATCACTATCGATGGTGATGTGAAGGCACGCATGCCAGAGACCGTGAACAACGATCTGCCAACTGGCGAGATCGAAGTGTTCGCGCGTTCGATCACTGTACAAAGCGCAGCTGAAGAGCTGCCGATGCCGGTTGCGGGCGAGCAGGAGTACCCAGAGGACATTCGACTCAAGTACCGCTTCTTGGATCTTCGCCGCGAAACGCTGCACAAGAATTTGATGAAGCGCACGCAGATCGTGGCTGACTTGCGTCAGCGGATGAACGCGATCGGGTTCAATGAATTTTCCACCCCGATCCTGACAGCTTCATCGCCCGAAGGCGCTCGCGACTTCCTGGTGCCGAGCCGTATCCATGCGGGCAAATTCTACGCACTTCCGCAGGCACCCCAGATCTACAAACAGCTGCTGATGGTTTCGGGCTTTGATCGTTACTTTCAGATCGCGCCCTGCTTCCGCGATGAAGACCCGCGCGCTGACCGCCTGCCGGGCGAATTCTACCAGCTCGATCTGGAGATGAGCTTCGTCACGCAGGAAGAGGTGTGGGATACTATGGAGCCAGTCATCGCTGGCACATTCGAGAAATTCGCTGATGGCAAGCATGTGACGCCGTCAGGCGAGTTCCCGCGCATTCCCTATGCCGAAGCGATGCTGAAATACGGCACAGACAAGCCGGACTTGCGCAACCCGCTGATTATAAGCGACGTCACTAGCCATTTTGAAAAGTCTGGCTTTGGCTTGTTTGAGAAGATCGTGGGTGGCGGGGGCCGCGTCCGCGTGATCCCGGCACCAAACACGCATGAGAAGAGCCGCAAGTTCTTCGATGACATGAATGATTGG
Source organism: Altererythrobacter ishigakiensis (assembly GCF_001663155.1). NCBI lineage: Bacteria > Pseudomonadati > Pseudomonadota > Alphaproteobacteria > Sphingomonadales > Erythrobacteraceae > Altererythrobacter > Altererythrobacter ishigakiensis. Next base: position 2,015,216 of record NZ_CP015963.1, on the reverse strand, counting down.
GCGCGCAAGGAAGGTTTTGCTGGCCTTGGTTACGTCACGCGAAAGGGTGGCGAGTTTGGCGGCCCGATCGCCAAGAACCACGGGCCTGAGCGCATGGCAGAGCTATATGCCGAGCTCGGGCTGGGCGATAACGACGGCTTGTTCTTCGCTGCTGGCAAGGAAGCTGACGCTGCCAAGCTAGCCGGCGCAGCGCGCATCCGTGTAGGCGAAACGCTCGACTTGATCGACACGAACCGTTTCGAGTTCGCTTGGATCATCGACTTCCCGTTCTACGAATATGACGAAGACGAGAAGAAGGTCGATTTCAGCCATAACCCGTTCTCCATGCCGCAGGGCGAGCTCGAGGCATTGGAAACGCAGGATCCGCTGACGATCAAAGCATATCAGTATGATTTGGTCTGCAACGGCTTTGAGCTCGCATCGGGCTCAATCCGGAACCACAAGCCAGAAACGATGGTCAAAGCGTTCGAAGTCGTCGGGCTTTCAAAAGCAGACGTCGAACGCGACTTTGGCGGTATGTACCGTGCATTCCAATATGGTGCGCCGCCGCATGGCGGGATGGCCGCCGGTGTTGACCGGATCGTGATGCTGCTCTGCGGCGCGCAGAACCTGCGCGAAATCACGCTGTTTCCGATGAACCAGAAGGCGGAAGACCGGCTGATGGGCGCACCAAGCCCAGCGGAACCAAAGTCGCTGCGCGAATTGCACTTGCGCGTGGTGGAGCCTCCCAAAGAGACCAAATAGGCGAGATGTGCCAGTTTGTTCATCTTCAGTTGAAGTTAAATGAATAAACATCTCCTCCGACCGACGAATCGGAGGAGCAATGTCTTTTCGCAAACTCGCAATCTCGCTGACGGCCGTATGCGCTGTGTCGGGTGGCGCCGCGCAGGCAGAGCGTCTTGCGGTTGAAGGTGTCTATGCAGCGCGCACAGATGCCGCACGCGGGGTGGCGGAGATATCCATCGAGCCGATCCGCGGGAGTGAGGGCTACGCGCTGGAGAATGCTCTCATAGCTCAGCTTGGCGAAGCGCGGATCCGTGGCGAAAGATTCTTCCGTGTCGCGCCCGCTTCATTCGATGTTGATGTATCTCACGCAGATGTCGCCACTTTGAGCGGGATTGCTGGCTCGCGCATCTACGACATTGCGGATGGCGAAATCGAACACACTCGTTGTGTGCGTAGAGTCAAAATGGAAGACGGCTCTAAGGAATGCGTCGAAAGCGTCGTCGACGTTTACGAATGCCGCCGTTTGCATGTTGAGTTCCGGCCCAAGGTAGAATTGGTCGGTAGCGCAGGTACACTTTATCGGCGTCAGGATAGCTTTTCCAACTCGCAGCGATATTGCGCGGACAGTTCGTTCGTTCCGTCTGCCGACGCGATGATCGAGCCCATGATTTCACGTTTTGCGCGGTCAGTGAGGCTCGATCTCGCACCAGAGCAGCGCTTTAACCGCTATCGTATCCTGGAAGGCCGTAGCGGGTTGGAGCGGTCCGATCGCAAAGCGTTCAAGCGCGCGATCAAGTTGACCAAAAGTGATCCGGTCGGCGCTTGCAAGGTGTTTGAGGATATTCTCACACGCAATCCGTACCAACGATCCGCACTCTATAATGCTGCACTATGCCGAGAGGCTGATGGGGCGCTCGAGTTCGCTGCTGAAGCATACGATCAGCTGATACTAGCCTCTGACAAAAGTCGCTTCCGCAATGGTATGGCACGGGTCAACAGCCGGTTGCTGGCACGCGAACAGATCGCTGCGCTCAGCCTGACTGCGATGGCGCTGGCTGGGGATACCCCTCAAAGCCCCTCCATTGAATAGCTATGCCTGTTTGACAGAACGACGCAGCGGCACCATCTAATGCGAACAGCCCTTGCGCTAATCAGCGCCGTTCATTAGGGCGAAAGCTAATTCTAAACCCCATAAGCAGAGGGATCATTATGAGCGATACTGCCGACCGCGTGCAGAAAATTGTTGTCGAGCACCTTGGCGTCGAAGGCGACAAGGTAACTCAGGAAGCCAGCTTCATTGACGATCTGGGCGCTGACAGCCTTGATATCGTTGAATTGGTTATGGCGTTCGAAGAAGAATTCGGCGTTGAAATTCCCGACGATGCTGCAGAAAAGATCACCACCGTTGGTGATGCAACCAAATTCATCGAAGACAACAAGGGCTAAGTCCTTATCGTCTTTGTCCCGCGTTGGCGTGGCTTTGGCTGCGAGTTAGCGGGTTATTGACAGGCTCGGCCCCCAAAGGGGGTTGAGCCTGTTGCTATCTGGTCTAGGCATTTGACCAGCACAGTGCTTGTTTACGGAGAATCCGATGCGTCGTGTCGTTGTTACCGGTCTTGGCCTTGTTACCCCATTGGGGGGCGATGTTGAGACAAGCTGGAGCAATCTGATCGCTGGCAAGAGCGGAGCCGGCCCCATCACCCGCTTCGACGCTTCTGATCAGAAGTGTCAGATCGCGTGCGAGGTAAAACCGGCTGATCACCCGGATGGTTTCGATCCTGACAAGCGGACGGACAGCAAACTGCGCCGTCAGGTCGATCCTTTTATTGTTTACGGCATCGACGCAGCAGGGCAGGCATTGGAAGATGCTGGCCTTGCCGAGATGGACGATGACCTGAAGCTGCGCACCGGCTGTTCAATTGGATCGGGAATTGGCGGTTTGCCAGGGATCGAGCTTGAATCGGTCAATCTACACGAGCGCGGGCCCGGCCGGGTTAGCCCGCACTTTGTCCATGGGCGCCTGATCAATCTGATCAGCGGGCAGGTTTCGATCAAGTACGGTCTGATGGGACCAAACCATGCTGTTGTCACGGCTTGCTCTACTGGCGCGCACTCGATTGGCGACGCGGCTCGTATGATCAAGGATGGCGATGCGGATGTTATGCTTGCGGGCGGATCTGAAAGCACAATCAACCCGCTGGGCGTCGCAGGTTTTGCGCAGGCCCGCGCGCTTAACATGAGCATGAATGACCGCCCGACCGAGGCTAGTCGACCTTATGACAAGGACCGCGATGGATTCGTGATGGGCGAAGGCGCAGGTGTGGTTGTGCTTGAGGAATATGAGCATGCGAAGGCACGCGGCGCTAAGATTTACGCTGAAGTGGTTGGCTATGGCCTATCAGGCGATGCTTATCACGTCACTGCACCTCATCCCGAAGGCAAGGGCGCGCAGCTGGCCATGGAAATGGCATTGCGCAAGGCTGGGCTTGGCCCCGGCGACATCGACTATGTTAACGCCCATGGCACCTCGACCATGGCAGACACGATTGAATTGGCCGCGGTGAAGCGAGTGTTGGGTGACGATTTGAGTGGCGCTTCGATGAGCTCGACCAAGTCTGCAATCGGTCACTTGTTAGGCGGTGCGGGCGCTGTTGAAGCGGTATTTTGCATCCTTGCTATGCGCGATCAGATTGTTCCTCCGACACTTAATCTGGCTACGCCAGATGAAGGGACGGAGGGCGTTGATCTCGTCCCCCACAAGGCGAAGAAACGCGAAGTCCGCGCTGTGCTCAACAACAGCTTTGGCTTCGGCGGCACCAACGCTTCGCTAGTGATGAAGCAGGTCGATTGAGGTGAGAAAGCTCGGCTGCCTCGTCGCGGCCATTCTCGCGGCGCTGTTGGCAGGTTCTCTCCTGCTCGGTGCGATGCTGGGCGAGGCAACAGTTGAAGAGGACACCGCGTTTGTCATACGGACCGGTTCGTCGCTAACTTCTGTCGCAAACCAGCTTGAAGAACGAGGCCTTATCAGTTCAGCTGATGGCTTACTATTGCATGCAAAGCTGTTTGGTTCGGGTGACCCGATCCAGGCTGGTGAATTCGCACTTACCGCGAACATGAGCCAGGCAGATATTCTACGCGCATTTCAGTCAGGTGATGTGATCCGACGCTTTATCACTATCCCGGAGGGCATGCCTTCGGTGCTGGTGCATGAGCGGTTGATGTCCGAAGAATTGCTGACCGGAGAGATTGATGTCCCTGCAGAGGGATCTGTACTGCCCGACACCTATGATTTTGAGCGCGGAGAAAATCGTCAGGCCGTGCTGGGCCGGATGCAATCAGCGATGACTGCCTATCTGACCGAAGCTTGGGCCCAGCGGGGTGATAACATCGCGGTTACAACGCCAGAAGAGGCGGTGATCCTCGCTTCAGTGGTTGAGAAAGAAACAGGCAAACCGTCCGAAAGGCGCATGGTCGCAGGTTTGTATTCCAACCGACTGAAGATTGGTATGCGGTTGCAGGCCGACCCTACGATTATCTACCCGATAACCAAGGGCAGACCTTTGGGGCGACGCATTCGGCGAAGCGAAATCGACGCGGTGAACGACTATAACACTTATTCGATGGCCGGACTCCCCAAGGGGCCGATCACAAATCCGGGGCGTGAGAGCATCGCTGCCGTGCTTAACCCGGCGAAGACCAGCGCACTGTTCATGGTCGCTGATGGATCAGGCGGTCACGCCTTTGCCGAAACCAATGCAGAACATGAAGCGAATGTTGCCAAGTGGCGCCGTTTTCGCTCTGAGAACGGCATATAGCCAGTTTCGATGCCGCAACCTTTCATCGTCACCGCCGCGCTGCCTCAGGATGTTCAGGCATGGGCGGAGGGTTTGCGGCGGGCGCACTATCCTGCGCACCGGAACAAGCTGCACGCGCATGTCACCATGTTCCACTCTTTCGCTCCATCGCTGTTCGAGGAATTGAAGGACTATCTGCCGCGCATTGCTGCTGATTTTGCGCCGCCTCGTGGCAGCGTCGCAGGTGTCATGGACTTGGGAAAGGGGACTGCGATCGCTCTGCAAAGCGAGGATTTTCTGGAAATTCGCGCTCTTATTGCGGAACATTTCCACGGTGCATTGACCGCGCAGGACCTCTATGAACCACGCCCGCACATTACCATCCAGAACAAGGTATCAAAGCAGGAAGCGCGCGCATTGCAGGCCGAATTAAGGGCGCAGATCGAGCCACGCGAGTTCCGCTTTCCGGCTCTGGAAATGTATATCTATCGCGATGGTCCATGGGAAGCGGTGAAGCGCTGCGCATTTCGCGGGCAATAGCGGTTGACCAAGCTGGCAACGCGCCCTAAATGCGCCGCCTGCCAAGCAGCTTTGCTGCTATCCGGCAGGCCTTTCGGGGCGGAGTAGCTCAGGTGGTTAGAGCAGTGGAATCATAATCCATGTGTCGGGGGTTCGAGTCCCTCCTCCGCTACCAAGATTACCAGCGAGTATCTTGACTAACTTGGTCCGCTTTCGGGCACACAACACTTTAAAGCGAATGGCAGCTTTTGGAGTGGAAAGCTGCCATCCGGTCTACACCAGCAAGTCGCTTTAAGGTTCTGGTGCAAATAATCATCGCAATGATGTATTCGCCCAATTTCTTAGCTCGCTCCAAAAGGAACTACAGAATTGGGTAATTCTATGACTTCTTGCGGAATCTCGTGGATTGCAGGATTAAGTTCATTTGGTGACGACAATGGACCCAACTGCGAATTTGAAAGTTGGAGGAAAGGGCAAAAATTTGGCACGCTCTGAACAAATCTGACTTTGCGCGACTAGGTCGCGCCAGGAATTTCCGTATTTTCGATGGCGAGAAGTCCATTCCTGAACGTGATCGCAGACTTCGATTCTGACCCTGGCTCCAAGGCATGCCACTGCTGTGTCGTAGCCCAAGGTTGAGAAATTCAAGTTGTAGAATGCATATTCGCTAGTACCGCCACGGCCGTTATGCCAACGGTAGAGCGACCAATCCAATCTACCATTAAGCCAATGATATTCGCTGCCTTGATGCTCGCCGTTTAGCCTGTAGTAGGCGCTCCCTTTTTCTGTGCCATTCCGCCAAAAATACAGACTTCCAGGGCCGCTGCCAGTGAACCAATAGAACAGGCTGCCACGTTCTTTTGATGTATTGAAACGATGATAGAACGTCGCAGGATCCTGGGCGATTGCCGAAGGTTGAACAATGCCAGTCAAGGCAATCAGAATAGCGCCAGTAATTATCTTTCTCATGCTCACGGGGTGTCGTCAGTATGCTGAACAGGCGATAAATTGAGTTACCAAGGCCAAAGTTGGCCGCGACCCATGCGGGTGGCGCCTGATGACCATTGGGAATGCATAACTGTTCCGGCCAGCTTATAGCAACCTAAGTGCCCTCACACGAGCTTCCGCCACCGAACCGCTTGAATTGGGTCGTTAGCACTGAATTGAAAACCAGATTAGAGCTGTTCTTAGTTTCGCCTATGTGTAGATTTGCAGAATGAAGTGTCGGGATTGGGTAAATAAAGGTGCCATCGCCAGCCTGAGCGCTGTCATTTTGAGTCTACTTGTCGCGCTAGCAATGAGCGGAGTGTCGGCCGTCGGCTTCGCTCCGATCAAAGCAATGGAGAAGTCCAGCGGTGATTTTACCTATCGCGTCGCTGTGTCATTCTTCGGAACGGGCGGTTGGAGTGATTCCGGAGAACACCGCCATATCGATCCGATCGTTTTCCTGGACATCGACGAAGCCGGTTGCGAAATGCTCGCAGCCGATCCTTGGGACTGCCGAACGAATGGCGTTGTTCACCATGAAGTCTTGCTGTTCATCGCAGGCGGGCTCGCTGAATCTGGAGCGAAGGCAATCGTCTTTGATACGCGCTTGCCCGATGACCATTGGGACGTCGAGCCGGATCAGCAGACCGAGTTGTTCTCTGCTTGGCAGAAGATTCCGTCTGTACTGATCGCCGCGATGCCCGGCGCGCCCGGACGCGATAATGTCTTCTTTGCGAGAGACGACGCGCTTACTGGCGCCCCGTTTATGACTTTTGCGCCGGCAGTTTTGTTCGACAACAGCGGCTATTCTGACGGTATCGTAAGAAACCTCGATCGAAGCGTTCTAACTCAGTTTTCCTCGGACGGAAGTCTTGAGACAAGAGCAACGATCGCGTTTGCACTACTGGACAAGCTTGGCCAAACTTACGAGCGCAATGAAGAAGAACCGATCTTCTTTTCGCTTGCATCTACGATCGATAATTCCGCCGCCTATGGAAGCGGCTGGGAGCGACGGGCACTTTCGCGCCTTGTCATTAAAGAACAGGGCCGCCCAAAGGCTCTCCAATCTGGAGGGTTGGATGGACAGATCGTATTGGTCGGCTCAAGTGCGGCAGCAGCAGGTGACGTTCACCTGACCCCGCTCGGGACAATGGCCGGGCCTGAAATCTTGGCCAATATCATCAGAGATGTACAAATGTTTCCGGACCGCCCTGATATCGGCTGGCTTGACAAGCTCACATGGAAGCTGGTCTCGCTGATCCCGGCCGTGCTCATCCTCGTCATGACAGAATTTTCGAGCGCATATTTGGGTTACAGATCGAAAGCGAAGGGCTGGCTCGGAATCAAGTACTTTGGTCTGCAGGCAGTCCTTTGGACCATGGCAGTTAGCTTGACGATTGTTACAACATCTTACCTTTCTCTTTATGGGCTCCTTGCAAACGGCAGCTATGAGTTGCGCGGGGATTTAATGCTGCCGATCATTGCCCTATTCTTCGAAGAGTTCGTCAGAATATCTTCGCGTTTCATAGTCTGGTTCGAGACACGGCTTGCCGCACTAGTGGGAGGGATTTAATCTCTTTGAAAACAAGGGAACAAATTCAGATGCCCATCAGGCAGCCCAATAGCGAACGTTTTGGTCGTGCGTTTAGGGTTTTTGCGGCGCTTTTCCTCTTGGCTAGCGGAGACGAAGTGATGGCAAACGAATGTGCCGTAAGCGAAGCGGTTGGGAGGATCGAGGTACTTGAACGAAGTCGAGAAACTGACGTGCAAGTAGAAAGATCAACGGGCAAGACGGGAAACGCTCTCCCTTATCAGTATCTTTGCATAGGTGATACCATACGAAGCAGCGGTTCCGGCGCTGTAGTGGGGGTGCGCTGGGACGGCGATATGACTACACAATACATCACTACGCCTGAGTTCACTGTGCAGGCCGAACGCACAAATTCACTCGGTTCGATCGCAAAAGATTGGCTGGCGCGATTTGGGTTTTTGAGCGCCGGATCACGGGTCAAAACTGCGACTGCGACAGCGGCGCGCACGCTGTTGGAAGACGATAACCGGGATGGAAAACCTGCGGACGGGCTCAGGGTCGATATTGAGAGACGCCAGTTCGTAGCGAGTGATCGCGATGCGATTGCAATGATCTGGTCAGGAGAAGCTCACAGTATCAGAATTTCGATCCCGGGCGACGAGCCGGATCAAAATTTCAGTGTTCAAGACCAATCCTTCGTCGTGATTCCTTTTCCCGAACACTCAGAGAGCATGTTTGTTGAGCTAACTGGCGCAAAAGGTTCGGCTGAGACGATTGAGATTAAGCGTTCTGATAGTTTGCCATATCCCCCTAACCCTGAAAGTGCAGAGCTGCGCCAAGATGATCTTGCGTTGGCGATATGGCTTTCGCTGGAGGCCGGTCCGAGTTGGCGGCTAGAAGGCCTCTCCCGATTGTATGAGATGTCAGGCTCAAACTTGGCCGCTGACCATGTTTGGGCCGAGTTTGTCTCCGGCCGTCAAACAAATGACTAGAGCCTTGAGATCTGAGCCAAAGCAGCAGAGCAACCGTGTCTAGCAAATCGCCTCAAACTCGCCCTCTAAGAGCAGCTTTGACGGGGCACTAGTAGTCCATCCAGATGCTTGTCCCGGCAATTGCTATGCGAATCACCAGCGAGGTTCACTGGGGGCTCAAAGATTTCGGCGCCATGATTTCGATCCTTTTCGTTGCTGGATTCGCATTGGAGGTATCAATCCGACGTTCGAAAACGGACATTCACAGGGGATTGGCAGTTGGCTTCATCATATTTGTTTTTCTCGCCAGCTGGGCCGAGCTTGCGGTAGGCATCTTCTAATCATCAGACTGATTGAAGGGTTTCGCCTTTTGCCGGGGCCAAGTGGCAGGACTATCTTAGCTAGGATTTTTGGTGCAGGTCAGGCGTTATTCGCCTAAATGCAATGTGGAATCCATTCGGTCAGTTCTGCCCCACCAAGACAAAAGGTGCCCAATAGTATGGATCGGCGGTCTCAGGATTATTCATTATTGGAAGAAGCGCTTCTCGGAAGGCATTTGCACGGCCCTTGTGGGGCATACTTGAGAAATTAGCGATCGTAGCTGTCGTAATCTTTGGCGCGATATCGTCCAATACTGGCCAGTGAGAAACCAATAATGACCTGGCTCCTGCGTAGAAGAAGGCTCGCGCCAAGCCAGAAAGACTATCTGCGCCGCTCTTGCTGGGGGAAGCGGTGTTGCATGCTGAAAGAATCAGGAAATCTGCATCTAGCTCGAGGTCAGCCGCAATCTCGGATGCAGATAGGAAGCCGTCATCCATCGCGCTGGCGGTGTCGGGTGGCGTGAGAATTAGCCCGGGTTCGTCAAGGTTTTCGATTCCGTCTGTGGCGACTAGGCCGTGTGTAGCAAACACGATTATTCTGTAGTCCGATAGTGGCGAATGATCACTCCGAACCCATGACTCACTGGCCTTCTGCGCCATAATTAAGTCGCGTTGCGGATCTGCTCCCAACAATTCTGAAATTTGCAGAAGCTCACTTCGGGTTCCAGGCAAGTATGTCATCGTGTACCGCAGCTCATCTGGGGATAGGACTGTTATTCGGCCTTCTCTCTTGGTTTGCGAAAAGCCGATTTCTTGCGCCTGGTCTGAAAGCGCAGATTGTTTTCCAATCCTAATGTCATCCAGGTCGCCAATACGGCCACAAATTTCAGGCGGCGGCTCCGGAGCGTTTGGGATGCCCCAGCCCGTGCAGGCATTCCCAATTCCGAGGAAGGTCTTTTCCGCTTGCGTTTCTCTGCGTCCTGCCAGAGCGCGCAGAGATGTCGGTGCAGGAACAACGGTTATAGCCAATGAGCGCTGAAGCCACGCCGTTTTTCGCATCGCATTCGGGTCATAGTCGTATCCTTCCGGCGCGCGTGTAACCAATGCTCCCAGCGGAAATGCGGAGAGCGGTCCCGAAACAACTGCGTAAACATGGTCGAGCTCTTCCAGCTTTGTCGTTAGGTCCCCAAATAGCTCTGAGTAAAGTTGAAAGGCTTTGGCCCGGTCAAAGGCCCTTCCTCTAAAGCCTGCAACATCGGTTGAGCCGCCTGTAGCACTTAAGCTCGTCGCACGATCCAAGGCGGCACCCAGGCCCTTAAATCCCGGACTGCTGATCGAAATCCCATCTACACCCATAGATAGACGTAGATCGTCGACGAATGTACCGAGATCGGCGCGAGATAGCTCGGAGCGATACCAGTCCAGCGTTGAATGAGTAACTAGGAATATGAAGGTCCCGGTCTCTCCAGGTATTGCCATGATGAGGCCTTCACCCGGCTCAAGTAAAGCCTGCGTTTCTAAAGCCGTGAGTGGTTCTGGCGCGACGAGATTGGCGTATTCGGGAAACTGGCCCTTTAGCGCTAACTCGATTGCAGACAGCTCGCCTTTAAGCTGTTCGACGATTGGAGTCGTTTCGGCAAGCTGTCTTTCGCGAACAGAACCATCAGGCAGAGCCAGAGCTGCAAAGTACCGATTTTCTGCGTCAGCAAGGGCCCTTTGGGTTTCCTCTAGTCTACGCGCTAGCACGGCCAACTCGCCAGACCCGCGAGCGAACCTAGCATTCACCGCATCTAGTGCTTGCGCTGCCGAGGATTGTACGGCCCATTGCGCGGACCAGTAGGCTTCCTCACGCATGCACTCCTCAGAGGGTAGGGCAAGATCAGCAGGTCCAGCGCAAACTATCAACGGTCCAACCGAGGGTAACTCCAATTCGTTTTGAGCGCTTGCTTGGAAGAGGCCAAGACTACCGATCCATGCCGCAACCCCGAAGACCAACATTCTTAGTCTCATTTGATTTTCATCCTCCCCCGGACCTTGCTGATATTTATGTGTCAATCTACTAACGATGACTTGGCTCGAGGAAAAACTGATTGCGTATAAAAATTTTCATTCTCGCCATAGCAGTACTGATCGCTGCTTCGTCCACTGCCCATTCTCAGACTCTCAGCATTGAGGAATTTGAACAAGAGTATGGGTCTCTAGACGGGTGGGAAGGAGGCAATATTGCGCGACACGCTGCCGAAAATGGTGAATGGTTGGTCGAGCAATTGAAAGCAGAAGGTGCGGAAGAAGATATAATCCGAACTGAGCAATGTAGGATCGCCCGAAACTTGAGTCTCGCCGGCCTTGTGGAGGAAGCGCGGGAAGCGATTGAAGCTGCCTTGATTGGTCTAGAGCAGCTAGCGATGCATACAAAAGTTAGTTGCAAGATCGATCAGACAGTTGTGCTTCGCCAATCTGCGCGCAGCAAGGAAGCACTATCTGTAGCTACTTTAGCTCTCTCAGATGCGCAAAAACTGCCACAGGCCGAGCAATTGCTTGTGGCAAAGGCTACAACCGAGCTTGCGCTTACGTTGTTGGCTGAACGTCAATATTCAGAGGCGTCGGCGCTTCACCAAAGGGCATTGGAGCTCGCCTCCGAAGCGGGAAGGGAGGGCCTTCCAATTGCTCTGAGGAATCAGATTTCTTTGGTTGATATCGGGTTGCAGAAAGGCGAGCTGAAATCACTATTGCCTGTTCTTCATGAACTACTTGAGATCACTGTCAATGAGTATGGCGAAACGTCGCTTTGGACAGCTGAACTGCTGGAGCGGCTTGGAGGCATAGAGGTAGCTCTAAAGCATCTCGAGCTCGGAGGGCGCATGCTTGAACTTGCAAGCGATATTAGATCGCCTGATCCTGTAGGCGTTCAGCCAGAAGAGTATCGTGCTTGGCAAATCAGTGAGATTGTGCGTCAACAGTTGGAGATGGCTTCGGGAAGTAAGGTTATGGGGACTGGCTACGGCCCTGCTGCCGTATCTCCAGTTATGGCTTTTCGCTCGTGGCGAGGGATTGCTCATTCCGATCGAATCGAAGTGCTGGCTAGGCATGTTTCGTCGGAGTTAGCAGTAAGCCGACATCCCAACGGTAGTTCAGAAGGAAGCGGTTTCTTTGGTGGGGAGGGTGCGTTCGAAGCTCACCACATCAGTCGTGAGGCACTTACCGGTTTAATAGAGCGTATGAGAACGCTTGGGGTAGATAGCTCGCTTCCTGACCGGTTCAATCCGCTGGGTCGGCTTTCTCCTCGGGACGTGGTCTTTGCCCATTTAGATGCGTTGTGGTTCGACACTTATGAACGAACCACTCAAGGGACTGAGTTCAATGCCAATTGAAGTAATTGTATTAGCAATGGCGTCTGCTTCTCCTGAGGCTATCGCCGCGAGATCGTCTTGCGCGATTGTCTATGCTGATAACATCATCGATCGCATCGCTTGTGAAGTATACTCAAATCCCGACGCCTATGGCCCGGATCAATGCGTCTATGAACGAGAGGTCGAAGTCGAACTGGCAAGTAGTGCGACAATGGCGCTGTCTGCCAAAACCAAATGCCGAGAAACTCATATTTACGCATCGATCTTTGCAACCGGTGGGCGGTCTTGCACCGCTACGTCTTCCTATGAAGGGCTGGACGAAAGCGGAATCGCTGAATGGGAAGGTGAGCTGACCGGGACCCCAGAAAAGATATTCGTATTAGAGGGGTATTGGAGCCAAGATTTTGAAATAACACTTTCCTGTGACTTGTAAGGACCAGTCTTTTGCGCGCTTTGCGGACATCTGGTGTGGCGAGTGTCGTTCCCGAAAGTGAGCGGTACGATCGCTTAAACGGGTCTGTCGCGGGTCGAATTTCCAGAATCATTACTATGAAAGCACCGTCACTAGGAAACTTTCTCTAAGCGGCGCTTGCGCAACTTGGGGGCCGCCTGGGTTGGCACGGATTCAGCTAATTTTGACACAATTAAGTAACTGGAATATAATAAGTTTCTTTAGACCTGCCCCTTCTTTCGTAATGATGGGGTCACGTGTTCGAGTCACGTAAGCGGCACCGCCTTCTTAGAGATATATAACCTAGGATAGCTCGCAGCTTGCTGACGAAAGGCCGTTTGGCTGGACCGCAGTTTGGGTCCTGCTTGGGTCGCTTTGGGTAGAGAGCGGCGGCTTTTGGTTGCGAGCGTGCGACCCCATCATGACTGATGATGGGGTGGAAAGCGGACGTCGTGGCCCAATGCTCGAAACCCTAGAGGTGCTCTCTCTATCAGTTGAGTAGTAGACATCCGGCGTTGGCTATCGCAACGGACTTGATGACCCGAGGATCATCTAATTCCCGAACAGCGACAATCACCTGTGAGGGGCGTGTCGTACCATCGCTTCTTCCGGCTCGAAGGACGCGATTGATCGATTTTATTTCTCGCGTCTCCAATTGATCAGCGAGTTCGCGAGATACACATTTTGCCTCGCTGCTGCCCATTCCGTAGGCGCGCAGATTTTTCCTGAGTTCGCCACTGGGCGAAGCGCAGCCCATCAAGACGAGAACAGGAACAATTGCGACTGCTGTAAGTGTATTCTTCAATTCAATTTCCTCTTCGATCTGCAGACAGCGCAAGAGCTAGATATCAGCCTGTGTCTTGAACTAGGAACATGCTCGTTCGTTGTGATGGATGCAGCAAAGACGCATCGGCTATTCATTGCGCCATCCGTTGGCCATCTTTCTTGACTCAACCTCCCGCCCAAAAGCATCGCCATCCATAACTCCGCTGATGTAGCTGCTCACCAACTGCGAGTCCGCTGAAGAGGCCGTCTGGAAACCGTTTCCATCGAGTTCACTCGCTGACCTCATCGCGAAGTCCACACGCCAACTAGCTTGTTCCCTGCAGGCCACCGCACGGATTGCATCCTTTGGACCGATAGCCTCAAACTCACGGCATGGCTCACCGCTCACACTTGCAAAGCTAAGGACAGGTTGGATCGATCCACCTGCATCGCCAAAAGTAGTCGATTGACCGCTTGGAATGGTTTCGAGCGCCTCAAAAAGTGGGTCGCCGGGTAAGCTGCGAGAGGCAAGTTGGAGAGCGTCATCATCAGCATTTGCCCGGGGCGCGCCAGGGTAAAATGAGCCTGCAGTCCATCCAACTATAAGCGCAATTGACGCTGCCAGAGCAGTTGGAAAAAGATTCACGCCAAGCCAATCAGTGCGGCGATAATCGCCGAAATTTGCGACAGACGCCTCGTCTTCGGAGAGCATTGCCGAGATTCTATCGGGAATTTGACGGCTCTCAAGGTTGGAGGTAGCAGCTCGCATTGTAGCATCCGCCTGTTCGAACCTGTGCAGACGTGCCCGGAGATCCGGATCACTGCTGAGCGCTACATGAACTTCATCGTTTTGCGACGAACCCAATTCGCCATCGAGATAGGCGGAAAGCATTTCATCCGTAATTGTTTTCATCTTCCACCTCGATTTATCGGGACCACGTTTGCGCTTTCGCCATGATCACTATTGTCGCCAGCCGATGAATAGATCTCGGAAAGCTGACGCCTTGCGCGCGCAAGGCGGCTCATGACAGTTCCAACCGGGATGCCGATCAGTTTGGCTGCTTCCTTATATTTGAAGCCTTCCACCGCAACGAGCATAAGTACCTCGCGAAATTCTGGCGCGAGTGCAGCTATGGCCGCTTCCGCCTGGGACAGCTCGAGGCGGCCCTCAACTACTGCCTCATCGTGAAAAGCGGTCGAATCCAGCAAGTCGTCTATATCTTCAGTTGCTCTAACCTTGCGAGAACGCATCTCATCGATCCACTTATTGCGACACACTCGAAATGCCCATTTGCGAATATCGGCATCGCTCGGTGCGCCACGCACCAACAGCCTTTCAACCGTGTCTTGCAACAAATCGTCCGCGTCGTGCGGATTGCCCGAAAGCGAGTAACAGTATCTCCTGAGAGGTGTCAGCACCTTCAATAGCTCTGCACGAAGCTCTCTGGAGTCATTACCCTTCATAATTGAACGACGTTTTCGAGAGAGAGTTTATTCCCTCTAATCGCGATTTTTTTCAGTGAGCAGATCATCATGGCCGGATCAGGCCATAGCCATAAACGTCATCGCGCCCCTTGGCGCCCAGATCGAGCGATCGGCTGACCAAGCCTGAATATTGACGGCGAAAATCTTTACAGCGGCCATTGCGTGTTTCGCACTCCAAGAGAATAGCAGCTGCCACAAACGGCGCGGCGAAAGACGTACCAGTTTGCAGATCGAACGTTTGCGTGCCTGCCAGTGCGGCCATGACATTAACGCCTGGAGCAGAAAATTCGATATGGGGGCCTCGTCCAGCAAGACGATAATTTCTGTTATCTGGGCCTACGGCGGTGACTGCGACGACGCCCGGATATGCTGCGGGAAAAACGGGATCGGCGGTGGGGCCTACATTACCAGCTGCCGCAACGATCACCATTCCTCGCTCCTGTGCTCCTTTAATCGCGGCTCGCAGGACGGCATTGGGGGGACCCGAAAGGCTCATATTCACGATCGGTACCTGTTCTTTGATCATCCAATCGATCGCCCTAACTAGATCCGCCGCGGTTGTTGTAACTCCGGTTTCAGCGCCGGATACAAAAACGGATGCAGCAAAGAGCTGCGCCTCAGGAACAAGACCTTCGAAACCCCGGGTTCGGCCTACCAAGATCGAGGCAACTGCTGTGCCGTGAACCTGAGGTTGCGTCGCTCCTCTTTCCACGAAGCTAAGAGCTTTTACCCGCCTGGCAGCCAGAGCCGGATGGTCAAGGTCCAGCCTGGTGTCGATCAGCCCTATCCGGCGATCTGCAGTCCGTGCTGCACTGCTCCGACCTATGAATGAGGCTGGACGGTAAACCGTGCTGCCGGTGCTTTGTGCGAAGCTGGGTCGGTAAACGTGATTGTCGTCGGCTTCTAGGCTCGATAGGTCGGAACGCAGTTCCTCGAGTTCCCGATCGATATCCGCGCCGGCTGTGGCAACGCGAACGAGGACTTTGTCGATGCCGGACAGATCGTTCCTTTCGACAATCTCGAAACCGTTGGCCTGTAGTCGAGCCAAATCCACATCATCAAGCAAGAGGAGTTTCTCGCCAAACTGGATCTCCTGACCATCATCATCGAGGCCGATCTCCATTGCGCGAGCTATCGGTGAACGTGATGACTCGTCTTCCCTATCATCATCGACCTTATCTTCGCGTTGCTGCTCACGCTCTTCTTCGGCTTCCTCAGCTGACTCGCTGGACTCTTCTTCCGCTTCTTCAGCTGCTTCTTCCGCTTCTTCAGCTGCTTCTTCCGCTTCTTCAGCTGCCTCTTCAGCCGCTTCCGCCGCTTCTTCAGCTGCCTCTTCCGCCGCTTCCGCCGCTTCTTCAGCTGCCTCTTCCGCCGCTTCCGCCGCTTCTTCAGCTGCCTCTTCGGCTGCCTTTTCCGCCGCGTCTGCGGCTTCCTCGACTGCGTCGTCGTCAACCTCTTGCGCGCCAAGAGGAGCGATCAATATGCTCCCGAGCAACAGCGCGCAAAAGATTGAGCTTGGTGTCTTCATCGTCGTCTTACTCGGCCAAGATCGAAAGAGATGTATATAACCCTCTAACCTTATCATAAGTGGGCCGACAAAGGTCCGAATCGGATAAGAGTGAGACCAGAGATGCCGCAATATCAATCGATCAGGTATCCATTCATAACTCAAAAAGCATCCCGGCACTCACGCGGTGCTCCTTGTAGTCTGCAGATGGTAGGTTCGAATTTCGATCCGTGTAACGGTAGCCTGCTTCAAGCCTGAGTCTTTCGTTGACTGGAACGGTCAATTCAACTTCGCCGCGAAAGCGGTCTTCCGTTCGGACTTCGTTGATCGAGGGGGTAACCGCTTTGTAGTCGCGATCTCGGTAATCGACGCCAAACTGTACGCGTGTCCCACCGCGACCTCCAGCTATCGGAATCCTCAAGTCAGCCCCAACAACGAACCCATCATAGTCAAATTCAGCGGCCATTGCGTCCTCTTCCTCCCAGCGCCCGCTGACGGAAATGAAACCGGCATTGTCGCTAAAGAACTTAAAGACGCTGGCTCCAACCTGATTGCCCGTTGCGTCGCGACCATCGAAGGTGGCGAAATTTTTGTCGTTGTAGGTGTAAAATGCGCGGGCAAACAGGCCGTCCGCGACGAATCCAGAAACACTTGGCGTAATGGTATGCATGTCAAACAGCGAGTCTCCACCCAAGCGAAAATGCGAGAAGGCATAGCGAGCTCCTACCCGCGCCCCTGCGATGCGGGTAGAGGCGTTAACATCGGCCACATGCGATTGTAGATCGAATTCATCATTATCGGCGTAGAGCGTCTGGCCGAAATCGTATCCGAACTCGAGATCGAATGCATCGGTATTAACTGCTTCAAATTCCACATCTGCCCCAAGCCTGAAACCAATATCTCCCGAATCCTCTTGAGTGTCGATTTCATCGACAACTAGCTGACTGTCGTAGAATGCGCCCGCCTCGATTTCGACCGACCATTGGTCGTTAGCCGATGCGGAGTAGGGCACGAGAATGACCGTGCCGACTAGAGCCCTTAGCAAGTATTTGTTTTTCATTATTCACTCCTGAGAAGCGAAAAGCGCGCCCGGCATGATGCGGGTGCGCTCTCCATCGTCATATAAACCAATTCAATCGTCGTCTGAGTCATCTTTCGCATCTTCCTCGGCAGCTTCCTCCGCGGCTTCTTCAGCTGCTTCGCGGGCTTCTTCTTCAGCTTCCTCAGCCGCCTCGCGGGCTTCTTCTTCAGCTTCTTCAGCCGCCTCGCGGGCTTCTTCCTCGGCTTCCTCAGCCGCCTCGCGAGCTTCTTCCTCGGCTTCTTCAGCTGACTCGCGGGCATCTTCTTCAGCCTCGCTCGCTTCTTCCTCAGCTTCTTCCGCAGCGTCAGCTAAATCTTCGAGACGATCTTCCTCTATGTCTGCAAGTTCCTCTCGGAGGTCCTCTTCGATATCTGCGAGTTCCTCGGCAAGTTCCGCCTCTTCTTCAGCCAATTCTTCGTCGAGTTCGGCCATTCTCTCGTTAAAATAGCTCTGTGCAGTCGCGATATCTTCGGCCGATGCTGATGGGTCATTCAAAACCGCTTCGAGTTCGCGCTGCGCTTCCGCCCGCTCTTCTTCGATCTCAGCAACCTCCTGCTCGAACTCGGCCTGCGCTTCAGCAACATCTGCCTCATACTCGGATTGTGCCTCCGCCGCATCTGCATCGTATTCAGCCTGAGACTGTACCGCCTCAGCTTCATCAGAATCCTGGGCTACAAGTGGAGTAGTCGCCCAGCTGGCTGCAGCAGTAAGCGCAAGAAGGGAGACACTGTATTTGATCGTCTTCATTTCAACTTCCTTTTGGACCAATCTCTGTCGGGCGCCTTTAGTGCGCACTCACCCCATCGACGATCACCATTGCTAGTTTATTCCCGCGCCGACACCAATTTTTTGGGTTCAATCGAGAGTTTGAAAAGCTAGCAAGACGTCTCACTCCAATGATTGAGCCAAGTTTGTTGCATTTAACCAGTGTCCGATACTGGGTCGTGAACCGACCAGTCGCTTTTGAGCGGCAGGCTAGGAATGCAGTCAGACCACAGATAGAGGATGGCGTTACATGAAGCCTGACATTTCAAATGCGCTACTGATGGAAGTCTTACTTGAGGAGCTGGCTTCCCGGTCGATGACGATGGAGGACTTCGAGCAGGCCCAAGGGATCAAGCCCGGCGAGATGACACACATACTATCGCCGCCTGATGAGCGTGCGATCAATCGAAATATCAAGCTCACTGCTATGTACTTGGGGATCCCGGGAAAGGATTTCTTTGAAATACTTTGGAAGCGGGCTGAGCCCGAAGGCAATGGTTAGCTAACTGAAGGTGGGCTTTCGCGAACCCAACGGTACGGCTTTGCCAAATTGAAGTTGAGCGGCGTAGCAGCAATCCTCTCAATACGTAACTTCCGCAATTGGGTCGTTACCAGCGTGTCTGCTTTCGAAAGATCAAGGGGCAAGGCGGCCAGTCAGATTTCAGGATGCCGCGTGGAGCCAATTACCGGCAGCTTATGGGGGTGGGAAAGCGGTCTTAAGCCACTTTCAATTAGCTGTCTTCCGTGGACTGCGCCTCTATAATTGATTGGCACCGATTAAAATTCGAGAAGGTATGGCTAACCTTCAAGTACAAGTCGTAAGGTCCGCTTGCAAAAACATCCAAATAGACTGACCGGGTTCCCAGTGCTCCATCGATCCGCCAGGCGCTGGATTTGACGCGATGACCAAGCCAGAAAGACTGCGCATAGTCGTCGGCATCGGCTGCCTCTGAATTCTTTCGAAGGACATCTGTCTCCTCTCCCGCCCCATATAGCCTATCTAGTTCTTGCCGCTGACGATTGTACGCCGCAAGCACTGCCTGCCCACGACGATCATTCTCATAAGTTGCGCCAAACATCTCTACGGCACACACGCCGGTTTCTGGGGTGGCTCGAACAACCAGACTGTCCAGATCGGGATCGCTGACCGGGGAGGAAACCTTGTACCGACCATTTGGGTGCTGTTTTACGATGGAGAGGTCGGCAATTGGCTGACCCATCCGGACTCCGAATGCCTCGGAGATGGGAGTGCTCTCCGAAGGTCCTGATGTGCTTTCTGTAGCCTTGGTATCTGCACCGAGAATCCGAGCCTTCATCGCTGCAAACTCTTCGTCAGAAAGCACGCCGCGATCGCGCAGATCCGCAAGACGTTCTAGCTCGGCGAGCGTTGTGTCCTCGCTAGATACATTTGATGAACTTGCGGATGTTGCGGGCTGAGCTTGTAGCTCAACAAGGGCGGGCTCGGGCTGCGCCAAGCCGAAGATCGCGGTCCTGCGTTCACCGTCACGAATATAATCCACCTCGAATTGCTCGGCGTCATTTACCTTTTCAGTGGCGACGTAAAGCGAACCACGCCGAGCAACGGGCATTCCTCCGATGGCGACGATGATATCGCCCTTAGCGATATCCGTGAAGGATGCAGGACCATCTACGCCAATCTCCTGAACCTCGAGGCCGGGCTTAGGAAGTGTTACCGGCGCAAGCATCATTCCCAGTTCTGCTCGGTTTGTTGCCAGCGGAAGAGGCTTGGTCGGATCAATCTCAGCTTCGTTGTCTGATCCACTTGTTCCACCGTTGAGAATACCGAGCGCAGCCCCCGTTGTACCGCCCAGATATGCGCCCGCAACACCGCCCGCGATGGTGCGCAGGAGACCACCGCCGCCGCCCTCCTTGCCCACGCGTGCGCGAACATAGCGAATATTTGCCTCGTTTTGCGCAGCTGCCACGATGTGGCTGAAACCGGCATCGTGAAAAGCGCGAATTGCTTGTTCCTTACCCGCATCATTGGCCCAATTAACAACTAGAAGGAGTTGCTCCTCGCGCGTCAGGACAGCCAGCTCCTTGTCGTTAAACGCTTGGTGTACGCCATTCTCAAGAAACACTTTTACGAGGTCGTATTCATTGGCGTAGATGGCGCCCTGAAATGGAGACATTGTGTATTTCTGTCCGAACGTACTCTCTTCCCATTGTGTCATCAGGTCTGGTGTCAGAATAAGCCCAAGCGTTGATCCCGCTTCCTTCTGGTAGGCGCAATAGGCTGCATCGACGTGGGTCTTATAAGTGAGCCGATCGAGCTCCAATCCATCTTCGAGCAAAGTCTTGAGAAGATCGTTGCGTTGGCGGCAAGCCATACGTCGAAAGTCCTTCGCCTCTTCTTCGACATAGGCATTAGCGTTACCACCGAACTCGCCAGCGATAATTTGCCGCATTTCCGCAACATCTTCAGGCATCGCCTGAGCGGGTGAGGTAAGGACAGCCAGAGCCAGAGCAGGAACGACAAATCTTTTGATTGTTTGCATAAGGGCATGTTGCAAGGTCCTAAGGAGCTACGCAACAGGGATAACAGGATTGTCCGCAAATGGGTCGTTTGCAGTCAGTCCGCTTTTCGCGAAAAGCTTGCCTCGAACCGGAACACCAATTCGAGGCAGTATCATTTCGGTATTATCAGACCTGCGACCAGCGGCGCTCATCGTCCATTTTACCATAATGCTAGTAAGTAATCATTTTGAGTCAGTCGGAGCGCCATAGATTTCGGTGGTAGCGCAGCTGCATTTGGTCCACTCGATGCTTTGCAAGCGTGGTCAGCTTCCCGTCGATCCCATTCAGCGAATAGTCGTCGTTTATGGTGAACCCCCCGCGTCGAATAGGACGTGGTGATTAGGGCAAAGGCACAGCAAATTATCTTCAGTATCAGGCCCGTTGTGCGGTTTACCAAGCGGACGGATATGGGCACCTTCTGCATAGGATCCACCGACGCAATTCAAGGTTATACCACATACTTGGCAGGCATATTCGTGCCACTCTTTTACCCGGCGGCTCATGGCGGTGTCCCGCACGATCCGTTGGATTGTGGTCGTAGAACGGGTCGTTCCTTTGGGTGACGCCATACTCTCAGGCAGCTCATCTGGAGCCAATGCTTCAAGCCTGAACCTACAGATTTGATAACCGTCCCGGCCCGTTTCTCGCCAATAACTCTCAACTCGGTATATGCCGTCATAACGATAGCCTGATGGTGGAGCGAACTCCTTGTGCTTTCCGCCGCGGATCACCCGAACCGGCAGTCCATGAAGGTGACTGGTTACAAGGGCTTGGTTCTGCTTCTCAAAATGCTGGTCAGCGATTTGCTGGCCAGTGTTTGGATCCCGTCCGCCAAAACCAGTGTATATAATGTAATTGCCAAAATCTTCGTCATCAGGATACCCGCCTGATAATACGATGGATTCCGCTCCTCCGACGGCCTTTCCAACTATGCCAGCCTGTAAAGCACGATGAACGCCGGCGTCATACAATGCTCTTCGGTCCGCAAAAATCTCTCCGGCCTCAACGTGATCTAATTGCCCAATCAAGACTCGCTCCTTTGGGTTGTTGCACCTTCTTGGATTTGCCTGGCGATGGGAATGTCAGCAGGTGCCAAATTGAGCGCCAGGAGCTCTCCTGGAGCTTTCCAAGCATATTCATCGTGCACGGTTAGGGTAAATTCGCTGCTGTGGAGTGACACTTCAACTGCAATCAGTGAGATCGCGCCGCCAGGGTAAGTATATTCCGAAACGGTCAGAACCTCGCCGGCTGTCGATGTCACGCCTAGCTCTTCCTGAAGCTCGCGAACGATGCACATTTGGACATCTTCTCCTGGTTCGAGCTTGCCGCCGGGAAACTCCCAGAAGCCAGCCAGCTTCTGACCAGCCGCGCGCCGCGTGACGAGCACCTTGCCCTCAGAGATCGCTATTGCCGCCGCGACTTGTTTCACTTGTCGTTCCTGTTTCACTCACAATCGAAATTGATTTTCAACGAACTACGAGCATACTTCTCACATGAGCCTACTGCTTTTTGCCGCCGCCGCAATCGTTCCTGCAGGTGAGACGTTTGTTTGCACCCCAACGCATGTTTGGGATGGTGATGGACCGATCTGGTACGAGGAGGGGCCTCGCATAAGAGTCTCAGGCATCGCCGCGCGTGAAATCGATGGAACGTGCCGAACAAACCAGCCGTGTCCAGCGGTAGACGCCGAGCACTCGCGAGACGCACTCGCATCGCTGGTTGGGGAACCCTACGGAATCGGAGAGCATGGGCATCTGTTGGTAAGAGGACCCACGATGACCTGCCTTAGTACGGGCTCTGGCGGCGGTAACAGGACGGCGGCCTGGTGTGTCTCGCCGCGCGGGGGAGACCTTTCCTGTGCGATGGTTCAGAGCGGTCATGCGCTACGCTGGGATCGCTACTGGGGCGATCACCAATGCTGACGCCAAATTGCCTCATATCCTCCTGCAGACCGCTCTGCAGCTTGGTTTCATGATTGTACCTGACGATCCTGGACAAGAGCAACTGAATGATATGCTCTCAGCGAAGGTCATCAAGGTGTTTGATGGTGATGGGTTCCTCGCCAATGTTTGGCATCCGCTACGCGAACGCTGGATCGAAAGAGTTTCGTTTCGGTTCGCTTTCATTGATGCACCGGAGACAGGCCAAGAGTACGGAAGTGAGTCACAAACATTCCTTGAACAGCTAATCGGCGGAAGGACGTTGCGCCTAGATCCCATCGGGAAACAGTCGCAGGGTTATCTTCCGATCGACCAACACAAACGGATGCTGTGCATGGGATACCTGACCGAAGAGATGCAGGTCGGTCGAGTTGAGTATTACTTTGATGGAAAGTGCACTTCTGGTTTAGCACGAGTGGCACGCCCCGTGACTAGGAACGTCGAGCTTGAGATGATCGTGAATGGCTTCGCTTGGGTGTTGCCGCAATACGCCTTCGACAGAGAAGAAGAATACTTCAGAGCGCAAGAAAACGCTCGGGAAGCTAGGCGAGGGCTTTGGGCTCTCGAAAATCCCGAACCACCTTGGACGTTCAAGCAAAAAAAGAAACGGCAGAAAATACTGCACCGAGACCAGCTGGGCCTTTTTTCGGCGAAGTGTGAAATAGATGGGTGCGATGGTCACCTGGTCGAGCGCGAGAGCTCGCGAGGTAAATTTTTCGGCTGCTCTAACTTCCCAGCTTGCAGGTTTAGTCGCGAGAATGGCGAGTAGGCTTGGTCAGCAGACGAACGCAAGATCGGGTTAGATCTTCCTTCGTAGCAAGAAGCTCCGATGGATGGCGCTAGAGGAAAAACCCCCTGGATTTAGGCGCCATCCTGGTCGCAGCGACCAGCCGTTTCTAGGACTTCCAAAGACGCTAGAGTTCTCCGCAATGGACGACGGTAGATAGACGAGACAGCCCAATTCATGAGCGAACTCCGAAGCGGAGACTAGACTCTACCTCGATCGAAGCTTTTGTTGACCGCGTGAACTGAGCGAAACCACGAGCATTCAAGAAAAACGCCGGAACTCTGGGATTCTTAGTGCTCCTAAGTGAAGGGCAGATTCAATAGAAGTCCGAATACAAGGCTGATTCCGGTCAACTTTCATATAACTTTCGTCAACCACATAGGCATCTCTTCTTTCGCTTCTTCAAATAAAAAGAACGATCTCCGGCGTGTCGCGAGCGAAGCGAGCGCGAAACACGCTGGAGTGAGTTGCACCCCTAGCGGAGCGAAGCGAAGCTAGGGGTAGCCATTCGTGAGGATCATATGCTCGCATACTTTGAAGGAATTCATGAATTCCAAGTGATCCATGCTCATGGAAGAGCACTGCCGGGCTTTGCCCGGCATTGAACCGACGCTGCTTCGCAGCATCGCTTCTGTTCCCATTCAGACTGACGTCTGAATGGATGATTTCATGATACCATCCCAAGGAAGACATTAATCCCCCCGCCGCCATGCAAAGAGATCAGCATAGTAGCGGAGGGGTTATTCCTGGTTATCCCATGGGAAGTGGTGGAGAGCATCGATCGTGCCACGATCAGGTTGGCGGGACGCATTACCAACCTATTTGCTCCGAAACCCCGGCCTCTCGGCCCGTCCGGTCATCCAGCCCTTGCTGGACACACCCCGCTGAACTTTCCTGCAATTCTTACGGGGTAGGGGCTTTGGCCCCATCTTTTGGCAACCTATTGCTCTTGTAAGAGCGGGGCTTTCACCAGCCGGTCGTAAGGGCTGATTTTCCCATTGCGCGCACTCGCTCAGCTCCGGTCTTAGTCCCGGCTACCGATATGCCGCAGGGCAAGCGGCGAAATCCCTTGTGCGTATGACAACTTGCGGTGGCTAGACCATTTGTCGTGGGCCAATTCTGACTTGTGCTCATTATAGCATAGTGGCCGCAAAACTCGGACTGAAATCCCAGATCTCGAAGCGCGAGAAAGCCGAGAAAGTTCGATCAGTGAGGGGCCAGTAATCGATTTCTTGACATGTCGCTGTCGACGCGTCTACCTTGCTGAGGTGGCTGGAACCAACGAAGACTATTTGCGCCGCCTAAAGCAGGATGGACGAAGCGACCTCATCGAGCGGATCGAGCGCGGTGAGATTAGCGTTTATGCAGCAGCACTGAAAATGGGGTATCGCAAACGCCGAGGCGGTCATCCTAGAGCTGAGCAGATCACTTATCATTACTCACGCGCGACCCTTACCGAAAAGAGGCGATTCATCGTCGATAATTGGTCGAGCGTAGCGCATATCGTGAGCGATCTCGCAAAACGAAAGCGGGAGAGCGATGAGGCGCAAAAACCCAGCGAGTAGGACTAAAAACAGCCCGACAGTTCGCTCCGCGTCTCCTAGAATAGCGGGATAAACCAACGCTCTAGGATATGCTTTATGACTACTTCCGCAGACCACGTTACCATCAGCGATGCAGCAAAGCTCTGGATTGCTCGCTGCGAGCTGGAACGGCTCGAACGCGCTACGCTTCATTCTTATCGGAGTCAGCTGCGCAACCATATTGAGCCAAAGATAGGGCATCTGCTGCTCAAAACGTTCTCGGCCGTGAACGTGCGGGAATTCTTAGACAGCATGCTCCGTGACAGCACTCGCGCAATGGCGAAGAAGTGCCTCACGACGCTTCGCTCCATTATCAGCGCCGCACAGGAACGCGGTCTGGTGCAACACAATGTCGCTCGTGATGTGAAATTGCGTCGCTCGGAGCGTCACGAGCCTAACCGCGTGTTTCCAACGAAGGACGAGATCAAGGCGCTCATTGCAAACGCATCGGAGCGACACCAGCCGCTGATCATGACCGCATTACTGACCGGCATGCGCATGTCAGAGTTGCGTGGTCTTGCTTGGAGCGCTGTAAACTTTGAACGAAGTGTGATCAGCGTCACACAACGCGCCGATTGTTACTGCAAGATGGGCAACACCAAAAGTAAATCTGGCCGCCGTGAGATCCCTGTGGGGGCAGAGCTGGCAAAGGTGCTCAAGGCTTGGAAAGTAACCTGCCCGAAGGGCAAGCTAGACCTAGTCTTTCCCAACGGTGTTGGCAAAGTCGAGACGCACTCGAACATCTACAACCGCATCTTCAAGCCGCTAATGCTTAAGTGCGGCATCATTGACGGGGAGGGCGCACCTCGGTTTTCATTGCACGCCATGCGGCATGCTGCGGCATCGCTCTTCATCGAGCAGGGATGGCCGCCGAAGAAGATCCAGACGATACTGGGACATTCATCGATCACTATGACCTACGATGTCTACGGCCACCTGTTTCATGATCCGGCGAAGGATGTTGACCTTATGAGTGAAATGGAACGCGAATTACTGGCTGCCTAGTTGGTGGTTCGCGTCGATACCGGTATGTCCGCTAACGGCGTATAAGCGGCCGCTACCGCCAATTGCCCATGATCACGAATGGAGCCCAGTTGAACGGATCTGCAAAGTCTTTGGAGCGGATCATTTCGACCTGAGCCTGCTGCAGCGCCGCGGCTTTCGACAGTTTATCTTCGACAATCCCTCGATAAAAGGAACGCATCAGCTCGGGTGCGGCCATGTCAGAAACCTGCCACAAGGAGGCCACAACGCTGGCCGCCCCTTTGTTTTGAGCTAGCGCGCCGAAACCCTCTATCTCCATTCCGGTGCTCTCGGCGCCCAACGCCGTCTCGCAGGCCGACAGGGTCAGCAGCTCGACGCCCTCGAAGTTGAATTTGTACGAACGATTGATCGCAGCGACAGACACCTTCGATCCATCACCAAGCAACAGATAAGACGCTGCCTCATCTCCCGGCTTCAGATGGAAATGTGTGGCGATGTGAACAACGGGGGCTGGGTCTGCCAATTCACGTTCGAAGCTGGCGCGGTCAAACCCTTCGTTCAAGACATAAGCGCCTGCAAGTATACCCGGCTTCGCTTCGGTCCCGATCACATAGTCGAGTTCGCGAGGCACCCCAGGAAGCGGGCTGAAACCTGGGAACGCATTACTCAAGCCGAAGCCCTGTGCTTCGGTCAAAGTCGCGACTGTGTCATACTGTGTGTTCGCCGCGGGCGTGTAAAAAGCCATTTGCAGTTTCTCGGTCAGATACGAGTTCCCGTCCCAGAGCGCAGCAAAGGGAATATACCGTATCTGTCCCTGCAGGTTCAGCATCAGCGTGTTCGTGCCAGCTGCGGCAAGTTCATCTTCTATAGGGGCAATCAGCCATCGATAAAGCTGACCAAGAGGCACTTGGAGCTCTTCCGCGCGCGCATCGCTTACCGCGGCACCAGAACTGCATTGAAGGCTATTCTGGTCAATATTACCAAGCAGCGTTGCACGGCAATCCGTGGTAGAAGAGCCGAGGTACCTTCCCTTGTCTATCGAGCTACGCGCTGCGAATATCGTTTGGAACAGCTCGCTTCGTGTTACCGGGACTTCCTCATGGACGAAGGCTTCACCGGTGATGAAAAATAGGTGCAGACTGTCTTCAAATGCCACCGCCTGCATTAGAGCAACATCTGCCCCGATATCGCCGACAAGCCTCTGTATCGCACGTGATTTTTCCAGCTCAAGATCTTCGACTTCACGCTCAATACGATTGCTGTCGAAGGTTTGGGTTTCCGAGGTCCAGTTGGTGACAAGGGTAAAGAACTCTTCATAGGCTGCGCCATAAGCTTCATCTAGGTCAGCCAACTGCTTTTGCTCCAGAACTGAGAGCTTTCCCTCGTTTCTCTCTTTCGACCGCAACGCGGCAAGCTTATTGGCGATCTGATTGGGAGTTTCCAGCCATGCCTCGAATTGGGCTTCCCATTCACTTTCCTGCCGCGTCAGGGCAAGCTGCTCACCTTCGGACACATCCGTCGCTCCCCGCACAAAGGCGGTGTATTCGACGTCCTTTAGCATACGGCCGACTTGCTCAGCTTCGGCAAATCGGCCTTGAGCGATGAGCGCCTGTTGAAGCTCGATATATGTCGTACGGTGCTTGTTCAGAAAGGATCGCTGAGTCTCCTGATCAAGCTCCGCCATATTTTGCCGAACGCCTTGAAGGGAATTGACCGCTCGTTTGCGGAAGTAGTTGGATTTAGCCGGGCTTCCTCCTTGCGCGTCGTTCAAATCAGCCATGTCGGCAAAAGACGTGGCCACAGCAGGATGGTGATCGGGCAAAACTGAAATGCGTCCGGCTAATGCCCTCCAAACGAGCGGTAGCGCGGCGCTGAGCCTCGACTGGTCTGAATATAACCTGGCAAGGCCACTGACCGAATCGAGAGTTGATGGATGTTCTTTGCCTAGAACCTGCTCCTTGGCCTCCAAAACCTTTTGAAACAGGGGTTCCGCTTCAGCAAACCGACCCTGAGCGCGATAGATGGAGGCAAGGCTATTAAGCGATGAAAGCGTCGAGGGGTGTCGTTTCCCCAGCACACGGTTCTTTCCGCTTAGAGCGCGCAAAAGCAGGCGCTCTGCCTGCTCATATCGTCCCTGAGCGTTGAAAAGGGAGGCAAGATTGTCGATCGACGCGAGGGTAGAAGGATGGTCCGAGCCCATAACTCTTACGTTGCTCGACATCGCGCGCGAAAGATTGGCTTCGGCCTCTGCATAGCGGCCTTGGTCTGTAAAGAGAGCCGCAAGATTAGTGAGATAAGCAAGCGTTTGAGGATGATCTTCGCCCAATAAACGCTCTCCAGCACGCAACTCTTCCAAATAGAGTGGCTCCGCTTCACCATAGCGGCCCTGTGCTTTGTACAAGGATGCAAGACTGCTGATCACCAAGAATCTCGAAGCATGCGCGACGCCGTTACGGTCGCTGGCTTCGAGAAAACGGACAAAAAGGGCCTCCGCTTCTGGGTAGCGCCCTTGACTCAGGTAAAGCGCAGCGAGGTTTCTAACCGAGGCTAGAGTGGGCGGAGCGTCTTGACCTAATTTGCGCTCGCGGCTCCGCATGACACGACGTAAGAGAGTTTCCGCCTCACCATAACGCCCTAGGTCCTTGTACAAATTCGCAAGATTGATTGCCGAACTGAGTGTTGACGAATCTTCACGACCTAAGACGCGCTCCTTGGTGCTTAACGCTCGTAGTAGGAGATTCTCGGCTTCAGAGTATCGTCCTTGATACTTCAAACAAAGCGCAAGATCGCGAACGGAGCTGAGGGTGTCTATATGATCTTTGCCCAAAACGCGCTCGTTTCTCGCCAGTGCGCGAGCAAACAAAGGTTCGGCGTCCCAGTAGCGGCCTTGCAGACGAAGATTTAGCGCAAGACTTCTAATTGAGAGCAGAGTGACGGGATCATCGCGACCGAGCCATGTCTCGCGAAGATTCAAAGCTTCCCTAAACGCTTTTTCTGCACCTTCATGATTCCCGGAGTTTGTCAGCAGAACCGCTTGTTCGTATAGGGCGCTTGCGCTTGAAATCGCAAGCTCTCGCGTGCCTATGGTCGCGTTGACCTGTTCTGAGTCCTGGCCCAAGAGTCCGCTTGGCATCACCACGCTTAAAGCAAGCATGAAAGCTATCGCAGCACGCATACAGTTCATCTCCTATAGCCCCTAACACCAAGGATGCTCGCACCTCGTGGAAATACTGGCAGCCGATGTCAAAGCAGATCAATTGGCATAAGCTCTGGTCTTTCACCAGAATCTAATTGTTGTCCCAAGTCGTGGAATAGATGTGCGGTGGAAGTAAAGTAGCATCTCGTCCGACCTCAAGTTCTGCCGAGAAACATTAAGGTATCGGCTATAGCTATCTCGCGATAGGCAACTCAATTCTTATGGGATTCCGGACTTGTGACCACCGAGATGTTAGGCTCTGTTTGGCTGCCAGGCGAAACTTTTGGAATTTCCGCTTCCTACGCTTTGCCCTTTTTGTTGCTTATATGAGAGAGAAACCACCTGTATCCTGTGTTTGACTGAGCTACTTGATTACCATCTGCTTTCGATGTGTTTCGAGCGCCTTTTCAAGCCATGACCTGATTACATCAGCATCCTTGAGCGGGATCTTAAGTCGGGATAGCTCATACTCTAGCGTGCTGCGAGCGCGATCACAAAGTATCAAGAAGCGAGCCTCAGACCCATCGGTTGGCGCACACATTGCATCTCCTGCAATGTGATCTACCATCTCTTTGTTCAAGTTCTGAGCTGGCGGTTCAATGGGGCTAGTATAAGTGGCCGAAGGGACTTCACTCTGAGGCTGCCGTTTCTCCAAATGCGATCGCCAGACTGCGGAAAACCTCTCGTCAACGGCATCGCGCAAGGCTTCCCGCTGGGATATGGGCACATCGTCTTTCATCAGCTTTGTAAGGCAGCGATGGGCCCAACTATGCGCTTGCTCCTCCGCAGTAGGCCACATTTCCAAGGCTTCAGCGATAGCTTGCTCAACCAGGCTTAGAATTTATCTCTCCTCTCGATCCGGCAGGGCCACGGTTTAACCATATGATGCGGAGGAAGTTTGTAAACGGGCCTATTGGGCCATTCTTATCCCAGATTCCGCGTTCCACCCCAAGGCAGATATTAGCGGTAGATACCCTAATTACTCAAAGCCGACATCAAGAAGCGTAAATATGCCACTACGTAGAAGCGTCTACCAATCGATCCCGTTGGAATCATAATCCATGTGTCGGGGGTTCGAGTCCCTCCTCCGCTACCAAATTCTCATTTCATGAACAGTCTTTGCAGGCGCGGTCTGTACTTAAGGAACTGCCCATATAGCGCGTTCAGGATACTGAGCACAGTTTGGTTACGCGCAGCCAGCCCAAGCGGACGTAGCAGAGGGATCGCGCGCCACATGGCGGCAAATGCCGCAGCACCCGAATATATTTGCTCATTCTCGCGAGCGTGAAACCTGGCAAGCAATTCGGATTGATCGATGGGACAGTTGGCAGGTGATCCGTCGCTTACATCTTCAAAGGTGATCGCGCTGTTCCGGTCAAGTTTTCGCATCAGCGCGATTTCGCGTCGGCAAAGAGGGCAGGTGCCATCAAACCAGACTGTAACTTGTTTATCCATGCATGATCAACGCCTGCCCAGCTGCATGGTTTCCATCTAACCTTTGCCAGATAACTTGCTGCCACGCCCATGCCCTGCCACGAGTATGAACATGATTCGTGATCGCTTTCTTTCAACTCGTGCCATCCACAATCTGCGTGACTATGGCGGCTATGCTGTCTCGGGTGGCGGTAAGGTCAAGTCGGGGCTGCTGTTCCGCTCTGGCCATCACGCAGAAGCCGAAGAAGATGATCTGGCAACAATCGCAGGCCTCAATCTCAAGCATGTCATCGATTTGCGCGGTGAAAGCGAACGAGTACGGCATACTTGCCGCAGGCCAACGGGGTTTGCTGCAGAGGTCATCTATTTCGATGGCGAGACTGCAGGTCTGGCGCCGCATCTGGAAGCGGCACACGGAGATGTGGACGCAGTAAGCGCACACAGCGCGATGGTCGATCTCTATGGTGCTTTGCCAGACCGCGTTGGGGTGAACTGGGTGCTGAAGCGCTATTTTGCTTCGCTCGCGCGCGGGGAGGGGGCAAGCCTTGTCCATTGTGCCGCCGGAAAAGATCGTACCGGTATTGCAGTCGATCTGCTGCATTATGTTCTGGGTGTGCATCCCGATGATGCGATGGAGGATTATCTTCTCACAAATCACTCACCGCGTAACGAAGAGCGCATTCGCCACGGCATGGAATTGATGGGCGACAAATACGGTGGCATCGATGAAGCGACTGTTCGCGTCCTTATGGGCGTGGACGCAGAATTTCTTGAGGCGGCGCGGCGCTCCGTTAAAGAACGTTTCGGATCAACCGAGGCCTATATGGAACAGGTTTTGGGCGTTGATGCTGCTAAACGCGAGGCGTTGAAAGCTGCGCTTGTGGATGTGTAACGGTTTCCTTGCCTACACGAATTGAAGCCGGGCTGCCGAGGCCCTAGATTACTCGACAAGACAGACAGGAATCCTAAAATGGCTACTCACCGTACCAAAATGCTCATCATCGGTTCTGGCCCTGCCGGCTATTCCGCCGCGATCTATGGTGCGCGCGCCATGCTGGAACCGATTGTTGTGCAAGGCATCCAGCCCGGCGGACAGCTGACGATCACCACCGATGTTGAGAATTACCCCGGTTTTGAAGATGTAATCCAGGGCCCATGGCTGATGGAGCAAATGCAGAAACAGGCCGAACATGTCGGCACGCGCATGATGTGGGACACAATTGTCGAAGTTGATTTCGACAATGGATCGCCGTTTCGCGCGGTAGGCGACAGCGGCGATGAGTACATTGCCGATACGGTTGTGATTGCCACTGGCGCGCAAGCCAAATGGCTTGGCGTTCCGGGTGAGCAGGAGCTGGGCGGTAAGGGGGTTAGCGCATGCGCGA
The DNA here is from genome assembly GCF_001663155.1 of Altererythrobacter ishigakiensis. Classification (NCBI taxonomy): domain Bacteria; kingdom Pseudomonadati; phylum Pseudomonadota; class Alphaproteobacteria; order Sphingomonadales; family Erythrobacteraceae; genus Altererythrobacter; species Altererythrobacter ishigakiensis. The sequence goes on along the minus strand of NZ_CP015963.1, from coordinate 1,983,117 downwards.
CATGCGATGGGTTCTTTTTCCGCGGCAAAAAGGTTGCGGTAATCGGCGGCGGCAATACCGCTGTCGAAGAAGCGCTTTATCTTACCAATCACTCGGACGATGTGACGTTGATTCATCGCCGAGATGAACTGCGGTCCGAGAAGATACTTCAGGAACGCCTTTTCAAATCTGACAAGATCACGCCGCTATGGAACAAGACCGTCGAACGGTTTGTTGCAGGCGAGGATGGCGCGCTGCATCATCTGGTTCTCATGGATACGCAGACTGGCGAAGAGAGCAATCTCGAAGTTGATGGCGCTTTTGTCGCTATCGGCCATGCTCCCGCGACCGAGCTGTTCAAAGGCAAGCTGGCGATGGATGACAGCGGCTATCTGGACGTCAAGCCGGGTACGCCGAAGACCGCGATCCCCGGCGTCTTCGCAGCAGGTGATGTTACCGATCATGTATATCGTCAGGCGGTAACAGCAGCGGGCATGGGGTGCATGGCCGCGCTTGATGCGGAAAAGTTTCTTGCAACGCTGGAGTTTGAGGCCGAGCCCGCAACAGAAGCTGCAGAGTAAGCGGGAACGCCTTTGCGGCGCCCCCGATCAAACTCACATGTGAATGTCGAACACGCTGATGCTTGCGTGGAAGATCAGCGCGATCAGCACCAGGCTGGACAGCGCGAACAGGACAAAGCGTACCAAGACAACATTGGCTGTGGCCTGTACAAGGCTGTGCGCAACGCGAAGGCCGACATAAATCCATGCTAGAAGGGCGTTCATCCCATCGCCCTGGCCAATGATGGCCAGCACTATGGCGACGGCGTAAAAGACCGTCGGTTGTTCATGCAGGTGATTGTAATTGTGTGCCTTGCGTTGAACCTCGGGTGGCAGTTGAGCATCCAATCCTGCAGCGGTGGGCAGGCGTGAAAGCTCCTTTGGATCGACTTTCGCCTTGCTCATCGCTGGAATGCGTGTGGCATACATCCAGAACCACATCACCATCGTCCAAATGGTGAGCGCAACCACGGGTTGCAGAATATCCATTCCGATCATCAAAGAACTCCTGGGTCTGCCAGCAACGTAACCGATACTGCTCGCACAGCGAGCGCGGTCAGCGCCAAGGTGGAGAGAATGAACAGCAGGAAGCGTATGGCGACAACATTCACCAGCGCTTGCCACAGCGAATGGACTATCCGCAGTCCGACATAGACCCACGCCAACAACACGTCGGTCGCCCCGGCTCCCATCATCGCGAGGATGATGACGGTGGGATAGAAGATGGTCGGCTGTTCCATCAGATGCGCATAATTGTGCGACTTCCAATTGACCTTATCGGGAATGACGCCCTCAAGATCTTGTCCGCGCCCGCCAGGCTTGGCCTGTTTCAAATCCATGCCTGACTTTGCCATGGCCGGAAACCGGGTTCCTGCAGTCCACATCAACATGATTATTGACCAGACAATTAGCACCGCTGCTGGCGCTAGCATTTGAGCTATCATTATTTGTCTCCCCTCAGGGCAGCAAAACTGCGTAGATCGAGGAGCATTGTCAATCGCTCGCTAGGTGCTTGTGGAGATTGTCATGGCGAACGCATTCGGATCGACATTGCCGCCTGTCAGCATGATGACGGTGTCTTCGTCTACTGGCACCTTTCCGGCGAGCGCCGCAGCCAGAGCGGCTGCTCCACCCGGTTCGAGAACTAGTCGGAGTTTCGCAAATGCGAAGCGCTGCGCCGTTCGAGATTCTTCGTCAGTGACCGTTACGCCAGGTTCTGCCCGCCCTTTCAGAACCGAGAGATTCAGGTGCTTTGTCGCAGTGGGTTGAAGCGCATCAAAGATGGTTTTGGGCGCGTCGGCTCCAGCATGCACCAGCTCGCCCGTTGTCAGCGATTGCCCGACCATGTCCCATCCTACCGGTTCGACAACATGAATTGCGGCATCAGGGCAAGCGAGCGAGAGTCCAGCAGCCAAACCGCCGCCGCCACAGCAGACGATGAACCTGCTAGGTTGTCGGCCAAGTTGAGCCTCAGCCTCAACTCCGGAGCTACCTTGACCCTCAATCACCCACGGATCACCAAAGGCATGAACCAGCACGCCGCCGCTTTGTTCGATAAGCTTCGCTGCAACCTCGTCGCGATCTTCTCCATGCCGATCATAGGTGACGATCTTCGCACCCATTGCACGCGTGCTGTCCAATTTAACGCTCGGTGCGTCAGCTGGCATTACGATCGTTGCGGAAATGTCTAGTCGCCTCGCTGCCCAAGCAACACCTTGTGCGTGGTTACCGCTTGAAACCGCAACAACACCCATCGCGCGTTCTTCATCATTTAGAGAGGACAGCCGGTTCCAGGCTCCGCGGATTTTGAAGGCGCCGATCGGCTGCAGGTTTTCTGCCTTTACCCAGCAACTTGTGCCGTTGATCTCTACCGGAAGCAGCGGCGTTGGCGGCAGGATAGCTGCAATCTTCCGCGCTGCTTCGACTACGCCTTCGCGTGTGGGCTGTTTTTCATGTGCAAGGATCATTTTGCGCTCTTAGCGCATTGGACTAATAGCCACGCAAGATTCGAATTTGAAAGGTGCCTTTTATGTCCACAGTCCTTGTCATCGGAGCTGGCGGAGTCAGCTCGGTTTGCGTCCACAAGATGGCGATGAATGCAGAGATATTCTCCGACATCCACCTAGCCAGTCGGACCAAGCGTAAATGTGATGCGATTGCCGACAGCGTAAAGGCGCGCACCGGACAGGACGTTGCCACTTACGAGATTGACGCGGAAGAAGTGCCCGCGATGGTCAACCTCATTCGCAAGATCCAGCCGTCACTGGTCGTCAATTTGGCGCTGCCATATCAAGATTTGCCGATAATGGATGCCTGCCTGGAAGCTGGCGTGAACTATCTTGATACGGCGAATTACGAACCAAAGGACGAGGCCAAATTCGAATACAAGTGGCAGTGGGCCTATCACGACCGGTTCAAAGACGCTGGGCTGATGGCGCTGCTGGGCAGCGGCTTCGATCCGGGCGTGACCAGCGTGTTCACTATGTGGCTGAAGAAACATAAGCTGAAGACCATTCGCACGCTTGATATTCTTGACTGCAACGGCGGCGACCACGGCCAGCATTTCGCCACCAATTTCAATCCGGAAATCAACATTCGTGAAGTGACTGCACCTGCGCGCCACTGGGAGAATGGTGAGTGGGTTGAGACCCCCGCGATGCAAGTGAAGACCGAATTCGACTTCGAAGCGGTCGGGCCAAAGAATGCCTATCTGATGTATCACGAGGAGTTGGAAAGCCTGGCGAAATTTAACCCTGAGATTGAGCGTGCGCGCTTCTGGATGACTTTTGGCGATGCCTACATCACGCACCTGACCGTGTTGCAGAATGTTGGCATGACGCGCATCGATCCGGTGAAGTATCAAGGCAAGGAAATCATCCCGTTGCAATTCCTTGCCGCTGTTCTGCCGAAGCCTGAAACGCTGGGCGAGACGACCAAGGGCAACACCAATATCGGCTGTATTGCGACTGGAGAAACTCTGGACGGTTCTGGCGAGAAGACGTTCTATATCAAGAATATCTGCTCGCATGAGGCAGCCTATGAGGAAACCGGCAACCAAGCGGTCAGCTACACCACCGGCGTCCCCGCCATGATTGGCTCCGCCATGATGGTGCAGGGCATTTGGAGCGGTGACGGGGTCTTCAACATGGAAGAAATGGACCCCGATCCCTTCATGGACATGCTCAATTTGCATGGTCTGCCGTGGACTGTTGAAGAACTTGATGGGCCTGTTTCCTTCTAATGGAAACCAAGGCCGGAGATCCGGGCGCGTTTGCCCAATTTGACCTGAACCGCGTAGAGAGCCCCGCGTTCGTGGTCGATGCGGCGAAGCTGCGTGCCAATTGTCAGGTTCTGGCTGACATTCGCGATGCAGCGGAGATCAAGGTGTTGGGCGCGCTCAAGGCGTTTTCGATGTGGTCGACCGCGCATATCATCGGCGAATATCTGGATGGTGTGTGCACATCTGGCCTGTGGGAAGCGCGGCTGGCCAGTGAGTTTTACGATGGCGAAATCGCGACCTATTGCGCGGCGTACAAGCCGGAAGAGCTCGAAGAGATCTGCCGCTTGTCCGATCACGTGATCTTTAACTCGCCGGACCAGTTAAAGCGCGCGTCGCTGATCCTGGAGTCGGCGCGGGCAGGGGGACAGGACTTTGATGTAGGCCTGCGGATCAACCCGTTAGTACCGACCGGCGAGGAAGCAAAGTATGATCCCTCCAGCCCCGGCTCGCGGCTCGGCTTCCCGCTCGACCAGTTGACCCAGGAGCATCTCGAAGGGGTTGATGGCATACACTTCCACAATTTGTGCGAGCAGGATCTTGAGCCGCTCAAGCGTACATGGGACGCGGTGTTTGACGCGCTAGAGCCCTATTTCGGCCAGCTCAAGTGGATCAATATGGGCGGTGGGCATCACATCACCCGCGCCGATTATCAGCGTGAGGAGCTGATCCAGTTCTTGCGCGACGCCAAGGCGGACACGGGTGCAGAAATAATCATCGAACCGGGTGAAGCGGTCGCGCTCGATGCAGGTATCCTCATCGGCACGCTGCTCGATGTTCAGTGGAATGGAATGCCCATAGGCATCACCGATGTCTCTGCGACTTGCCACATTCCCGATGTAATCGAAGCGCCCTATCGCCCAGCAATGCTGGGTGAGATAGCGGATGAGGAGCAAGTGCCGATCCGGCTGGGTGGCCCATCTTGCCTGGCGGGCGATGTGATCGGCGACTATCGCCTGCCGGTACCAGCAGAGCCCGGCGCGCGTTTCGCATTCCTCGACCAAGCGCATTACTCGATGGTGAAGACCAATACTTTCAACGGGGTTCAGCTCCCGTCGATCTACCTCTGGGACAGCGAGATCGATCAGCTGGAGCTGGTCAAGACATTCGGTTACGAAGATTTTAGGAACCGATTGAGCTGAGTGCGTTGGTCTATAAAAGGCCACAATAAGAGCCCTGATCGCACGCCTCACCTGCGCTTTTTCATTTGCGATTTCCTGCGGAAGGCCTATATGCGCGCTTCTTCTGCCCCAAGGGACATCCGCAAGGCAGGCTCATAACCGTTTGGTCGAACACTGAACCTTTAGGGGGTCCCTTGAGTTGCGCATCTATCCTAACGCCCAGGCTGTAGTCCGCGATCTTTCGCCGGACGAACCTGTTATCCTCAATCGCCCGCATGCAGCGCAGCGCGCAGCGCGCTTCTTCCTGGACAAGTTTCCGGGAAAATCGCTCTACGCGGTAAAGGCGAATCCGTCGCCCGACCTGCTACGCGTACTGTGGGATGCAGGTGTGACGCATTACGACGTCGCTTCGATCGCGGAAGTGCGTCTGGTACGCCAAACTCTGCCAGACGCTGTGCTATGCTTCATGCACCCGATCAAGACACCGAGCGGAATCCGTGAAGCCTATTTCCAGCACGGCGTGAAGACTTTCAGCCTTGATAGCAATGAAGAGCTTGAGAAAATCGTTCAGGCTTGCAGTAATCCCGAAACTGGCGAACCGGCCAAGGATTTGCGCCTGTGCGTGCGCTTGCGCGTTTCCAGCGAGTTTTCCGAGCTGTCACTCGCCAGCAAGTTCGGTTGCGATCTGATCCTAGCTCCCGAATTGCTTCGGCAGACCCGCCAGCATTGCGACTGGTTGGGCATATGTTTTCACGTCGGCAGCCAGGCGATGACCCCGTTCGCCTTTGTGCAAGCGCTCGACCGCACACGTGCCGCGATTGCAGAGGCATCGGTTGTGATCGATATGATCGATGTGGGCGGGGGCTTCCCTAGTTCTTATCCGGGGCTAGAGCCGCCCCCGCTGGAAGATTACTTTGCGATGATAGCGAAGCACTTCGAAGCGCTGCCAATCGCTTACAATGCAGAACTATGGTGCGAGCCAGGCCGCGCGCTTTGTGCGGAATATTCCAGCATGATCGTCAAGGTCGAGAAGCGGCGCGGTGAAGAGCTATACATCAATGACGGGTCCTACGGTGCGCTGTACGACGCAGCGCATGTAGATTGGCGGTTTCCGGTTTCTGCGCTGGAGGACGATCTGCGTGATCGACCGATTGACTTCGCATTCTACGGTCCGACCTGCGATGACGCAGATTATATGCAAGGTCCATTTACGTTGCCGAGCGACATTAAGGCCGGCGACTATATCGAGATTGGCATGCTTGGTGCGTACGGTGCGGCAATGAAAACCGGCTTCAACGGCTTTGGCAATGCACAGCAGGTAATTGTGGCCGACGAGCCGATGATGAGCCTATACCGTGGTTGCAGCGCGCGGCCCGATGCTGGGAATGTTGTTAATTTACGCTGAGCTATCCCATATAGGGACACTACAATCCTTGGGTCTGTCTGACGATTGCCGCGTTAGGATTTTTTGAATAACTTCGCTCGATTATGCGTTGGGCTTGGGTAATATTGGGTGCAGGTGGGCTGGCTTGGCTTGCCCATATATTCAACATGGGAAGCTGGCCGGTCCTGCCGCTTGATGCGTCGGTGTACTGGGCTGGAGGAATTCAGGCACTCTCTGGCGAGCCAAGCTTGATTTATCGCGGAGAGACCTTCGACCAATATCTCGCGGAACTTCATGGTCTGCCAAACGGCAGCGACCTGAGATTTCCTTATCCACCGAGCTTGTTGTTGTTGCTCTGGCCATTGGGTCTTTTGCCGTTCGAGTTTGCCTGGGCGACATTTGTTGTTGTCGGAATGGCGGCATTCTTCTTGATAGCGAGAAAATTCGTCGACCAGATTACCGCCGTGGGCATGATATTAGCGATGGGGGGGCCTATCCACTCGATCCAGCTAGGGCAGAACGGGTTTTATACAGCTGCTCTGCTGGCAGGTGGCCTTTTAGCCCTGCAACGCTCAAAAGTGTTGGCCGGTGTCTTGATCGGAGTTCTCGCGTTCAAGCCCCATTTGGCGATCGTCGGCTTCTTTGCACTTCTCATCTGGCGAGAGTGGCGGGCGCTAGGCTGGGCAATCGGTACGGTCCTTGCGATGGCGGTATTGTCCGCAGTGGTTTTTGGTCCATCAATCTGGTTGGAATTCATCGCAGGTAATGTTTCTTTCGCCGACGAAGTTGCAACCTCTAGGCGCGAGACCTTGCTAAAGAATTTCCACCAAACAACACTCTCCCTTACAATACCAGTGCTGGGAATGACTGGTGGGCTTGTCGCGCAAGCACTTGTTGCACTCGTCGCACTGGCAGTCGCTGCGAAGGTCAAGGAGCGACATCTGGCGATTGTCGGCGTGCTGGCGGCAACGCTACTCGTGGCTCCATATTCGTTCATCTACGACAGCACGATGCTGGTTCTAGCTTGCGCGATCCTCATCCACCATGATCGGCAGCTATCATTGGGACTGGCCTTGCTCATCGCGCTCACGGGACTTTGGTTCTATACCTATGTGACTATCGTGCCTTTCGTCGCTGCGACGATACTCGTGCTCGCGTGGATGAAAGACCAGAACGCTGGCCTGCCCTTGACTAATTCGATGTCACTGGGTGAACCGAAATGACCATGTTTGAATCAAATTGGGAAGCTGGCGGCTTTTTGGCTATCTTGGTCGAAAGATCAGGGTGTTTGGGGGTTTAAATGACAGTTTTGAGCTTGATCATGCCTGTTTACAACGAAGCGGAGGTCATTAAGCCGTTCCTTAGCAGGATCGAACAGCTACAAGCTGACTTTGAATCCGTGCTCGGTGAAGATTTTCGCCTTGAGTTGCTTTTCGTGAACGATGGCAGTCAGGATAACACAAAGGTAATACTGGAAGACCTTGCTGCGGGTAATTCTGAGATCAAGCTCATCAACCTGTCGAGAAACTTCGGTAAAGAGGCGGCGCTATCAGCCGGACTCAACCACACCTCAGGTGATGCCGTAATACCCATCGACGTTGATATGCAAGACCCTCCTGAAGTTATCATGGAAATGCTCGAAAAATGGAAAGCAGGTGCTCAAGTTGTCAATGCAAAGCGAGTAGATCGGACCAGCGATGGCTTCTTGAAACGCGGCAGTGCGAGTGCGTTTTATGCGATACTCGACCGCGTTGCAGACCAACCGGTGCACCCTCATGTTGGCGACTTTCGGCTGTTTGATCGCAAGGCAGTGATGGCGCTTAACCAGCTGCCTGAGAATACGCGCTACAACAAAGGTCTGTTCTCTTGGATCGGGTTCAAGGTTGAAGAGGTTGAGTTGGTGCGTTCAAGTCGCGACATTGGATCAAGCAAGTGGAAGCCGACCAAATTGTGGGAATTGGCGCTTGATGGCATCACGTCATCGACCACTTTGCCACTTAGAATTTGGACCTACCTCGGGGCTGCGGTTGCTTTATTCGCAATTGTTTATGCGTTCTTCTTGATCGGATATACACTCATTACCGGTGGTGACACGCCGGGCTTCGCATCCATCATGGTTGCTGTGCTGTTTTTGGGTGGACTAAATTTGCTGAGTTTGGGTTTGCTCGGCGAGTATATCGGTCGAATAGCGCGGGAAGTACGACGTCGACCTAACTATATCATCGAGTCAACGAAGGGATTTTGAATTGGAGCGCGTAGCTTTCGATACGATGGCTCGGATAGAGGACGAACATTGGTGGTTCGTTGGGCGCCGCGCCATACTTGAGAGCGTGATCAAACAGCATTTGTCAATCGGGAAGGGGCATGACATCTCGATTCTGGAGGCAGGATGCGGAACAGGGGGCAATCTTGGATTGCTGCAAGAATTTGGCCACGTAGACGCTTTCGAATATGATGATGTTGCGCGCTTTCAAGCGCGGTCGAAGTCAACCGTCGATGTAAAATCAGGGCATCTGCCTGACGGTATTGATGATCTGCGTGGTCCATATGAGCTGATCGCATTGTTGGACGTATTGGAGCACCTCGAACAAGACATCGCCAGCTTGCAAGCTCTTGCAGTTCTGCTTGCGCCGAGGGGAAAACTGCTCATTACCGTGCCTGCGCTTCAATCACTCTGGTCGCGCCATGACGAAGTTCACCAGCACCACCGGCGCTATTCCGAAGCAAGCTTGATCCGTGTAGTGACGGAGGCGGGGCTCAAGGTCGAGATGATAACTTATTTTAACTCGCTGCTTTTGCCGGCCGCTGCGATGCAACGATTGGTCAGCAGGCTTAGTAAGCACAGCGAAACATTGGACAGCATCCCGCCAGAACCAATAAATGGCGCTCTTGCAAAAGTTTTTGGATTTGAGCGGTATTTGATACGACGAATGAAATTACCCATTGGCCTTTCCCTTTGCGCGGTTTGCCAAGCGCAATGACGCGACCTGCGGCAATTGATCGTGATCTCGCTAAAGAGTGGATTCGTTTTGGCATAGTCGGTGTTACAGCGACGATCTCCTACACGGTCGTCAGCTTATCAGTGTTTGAAATTTGGATGTCAGCACTGATAGCAAATTTAGTTGGCTACCTAGCGAGCATTGGTATTTCCTACTTTGGGCATGCAAGATTTTCATTCAGATCACAGCGGGGGCACGCAGAGCAAGGGCCGCGTTTCATTTTGCTATCAGGCTTCACCTATCTGCTTACCAATGCGATTTTGTACATCGGCATGGAGGTGTTGAAACTCGGCTTTCTGGTATCAACTATCGCGGTGGCCTGTTCCATCCCGATTATTACCTGGGTGATAGCTCGCCGTTGGATATTCACTTCGGCCTCCAAATAGCATTGCGCCAACGGAACCTACTCAAAAAATCCTACGAAGGTTGTGGCCTCGCTCACTGCGCGGCGGGTGATCTTGACCGGATTGGCAGGAAAATCGGGGTCCGGCCAACCCATTGCAACGGCCTTCATAATCACCTGATCATCAGGAATATTTGCATGTTCGCGGACAACGGGTGATTGCATGATACCTTGGCTGTTAATCACGCAGCCTAGCCCGCGCGACCATGAAGCGTTGACTAGTGCGGTCGTTACAGCGCCGCAGTCAAAGACCGTGTCGTCAGCGTCCGACAGCTCCTTGTCGTAGGTTACAATTACGCAGACAGGCGCGTCGAATTGGCGAAAACCGCGCAGAACCCAATCCTGCCGCTTTTCTTTGTCATCACGCTCGATTCCCATCGCTTCGAACAACTGGATTGCGCAGCTCACCTGTCGATCTCGGTGGATGCCCTGAAATGGATGTCCCTTACGAAACTCCCGGCTGTCCGGTTCGCCTGCCAGAATGCGCTCGGTATTGCCCCTACGTATGCGATCAAGCGGTTCGCCGGTGATGACATGGAAATGGTAAGGTTGGGTGTTCATTGACGAAGGCGAGCGCATAGCCATCGCTAGAATTTCTTCGATCAGTTCTTTTGGAACAGGCTTGTCCAAGTAACCACGGATCGATCTCCGCCCAAGAACAACTTCATCATATTTCTGGTCCGGATTGCCGTACACGCGTCTCTCCCCTGCGAAATTCAAGCGAGTGCTAGCGCAGGATTTGCGCAGCGCCAAGGACGTTACGGCAGGGCCATCTCAAGGAGTAAAAATAGGTCTGTCACCAGCGATCGTCACCCTTTCCATGACTCGGCGTGCCGGGAAATAGTCAGATACTGCCAAGTGTTGACACGCGCGGTTATCCCAAAAGGCGACAGAGCCATGCTCCCAGCGGAAGCGGCATTGGATTTCGACATCCCACGCAGTCTTGTAAAGGTGATCGAGCAGCCAGTTGCTTTCCTCTTTGGAAAGCCCCTCGATGTGGCTTGTGAAGCCGTTGTTCACATAGATGACTCGTTCTCCGGTTTCCGGATGGGTCCGGATCACCGGGTGCCGCATGGGCGGATATTTCTGCTGAAGCTCTTCAGGTGTTTTGTTTAGACGCTTGGCGAAAACGCGGCTGATATCGTGCACTGCTATCAAACCTTCACAGAACCGCTTCATTTGCTCGCTCAGACGCTCATACGCGAGGTGCATGTTCGCAAAGAGAGTATCTCCCCCGCAATCAGGTACCTCGCGCGCAAGCAAGATAGAACCAAGTGACGGCTTTTCCCGCCAAGTGACATCCGAGTGCCAGTTGTTCTCCTGCCCCCGACTCTTGGGGCCATGTGCGATCCGCAGCACCTCAGGATTTGGCTGATCCTTGGGTGTCGCAGGGTGAACTTCCAGCTCACCGAAATATCGCGCGAAGGCGATGTGCTGATCTTGTGTAAGCTCCTGGTTACGGAAAAAGATAACACCGTGCTTGAGCAATGCTGCCCTGATTGCAGGGATGCTCTCCCCAATATCCGACGCACCAAGATCAATGTCGTGAATCTCGGCTCCGATGGCTGGTGTCATCGGGCGCACATCCAAGGCGCCTGTGTCGAGTGTGGTCTTATCGGCTAGCGTTGCCATGGTCTCTCCCCTTGGGTGAGAAGATGCGCGATTAGGCGGCTTTACGCAACTCCAGTTCCAGCCGGTCCCAAATCTCGACCAGCGCGGTCGTCAGCTCGTCCATCATCGCTTCGGTATGGGCGGGGCCGGGCGTGAAACGCAGCCGCTCTGTTCCGCGCGGCACGGTCGGGAAATTGATCGGCTGCACATAGGCGCCGTATTCGGCGAGCAGAATGTCGCTGATCTTCTTGGCGCGCACCGGATCGCCGACCATCAAGGGAACAATGTGCGTGACGCTGTCCATCACTGGCAGACCAGCATCGCTGAATTTTGCCTTTAGCATCGCAGCATTGGCCTGCTGCGCGTCACGCTCTTCAGAGCTTTCCTTCAAATGCTTCACCGCCGCGAGCACGCCAGCCGCCAGAACCGGGGACAGCGAGGTCGTGAAGATAAAGCCTGGCGCATAGGAACGGATGCAATCGACGATTTTCTTATCGGCTGTAATATAGCCGCCCATTACGCCGAATGCCTTGCCCAATGTGCCTTCGATGATATCGATACGATGGGCGGCTTCGTCACGCTCAGAAATGCCGCCGCCGTGGTCGCCATACATGCCGACTGCATGAACCTCATCGATGTAGGTCAGCGCGTTGTACTTCTCAGCCAGGTCGCAAATCGCGTGGATCGGTGCGACGTCACCGTCCATCGAATATACGCTTTCGAATGCTATCAGCTTAGGTATTTCCACATCTTCGGCAGCGAGGAGCTCTTCCAGATGCTCAAGATCATTATGACGGAACACACGCTTCTCGCAGCCTGAATTGCGAATCCCCGCAATCATGCTGGCGTGGTTCAATTCGTCAGAAAAGATGATGCAGCCGGGCAGAAGCTTGCCAAGTGTCGACAGCGTCGCGTCGTTGGAAACGTAGCCAGAGGTAAAGAGCAATGCCGACTCTTTGCCGTGCAGATCGGCAAGCTCGTTTTCCAACTCAACATGCAGATGCGTGTTTCCGCCGATATTGCGCGTACCGCCAGATCCGGCGCCAACGTCGTGCAATGCATCTTCCATCGCGCCAATTACCTTCGGGTGCTGGCCCATTGCGAGGTAATCGTTCGAACACCAAACTGTGATGGGCTTGGGTCCGTTATGGCCGTGAAAACAGCGCGCGTTGGGAAACGCGCCCTTGTTGCGCATGATATCGATGAAGACGCGATAGCGCCCCTCTTCGTGCAGACGGTCGATCGCCTTGTCGAAAATCTGGTCGTAGTTCACGCGGGTTCCCGGTTCGCTGCGCCGCAAGTTCGGCTTCGTTTGGGATGGGGATTTAGCGATGCGGAACCAGTTTTTCTACCGCGATCTTTGCGAACGACTCGCAGGTCAGAACGCTTCGATATTTGAAAATCCATGACTTTTCACCGCGGGCAACAGCAGTTGTGCCGATTGCACGTCGCCTGTGACCACGAAGCGGCTTGACTGGTCGGCGGCAAATGGCTGGCCTTTAGTCAAGTGAGCGATCCTGTGCGCGATACCTTGGGCGCCATGAACAAAATTGACCTCCGGGCCAAATGCTTCGCGTAATTCGTGTTCGAGCAGAGGGAAGTGCGTACATGCGAGAACAACTGTATCGATCCGTTCTCCGTCCGGCATGGCCCGCAAAGATCTGGCTGCAGCATCTATAACGGCAGTTTCGACTGCTTCGCCCCGCAGTTTCGCTTCGGCTACTTTGACCAAGTCTGGCGCCGCATGGCGCAGCAGGCTGTGACTGCTTGCGAATTCATTCTCCAGCTTGTCGACATATGCCTGTCGGATTGTAGCGGCAGTGCCAAGCAATCCGATCACGCCCGTCGTTGTCATCGCAGCGGCAGGTTTGATTGCTGGAACGGTGCCGACAATTGGTATTTCCAGCACTTCGCGCACCATGCCCAAGGCGATTGTGCTGGCCGTGTTGCAAGCGATACAGGCAAGGCGTGGCTTGTAGCGCTCGCTCATCCGACCCAGCAGGCCAGCCACGCGCGCCGCAATTTGTGCTTCCGATTTCTTGCCATAGGGCAGACCTGCCAAGTCCGCCGCGTAAATTACTGGGGCGTTGGGCATAAGCCTGCGGAGCTCAGCCAGCACTGTTAGCCCGCCGACCCCGGAATCGAATAGTAGAATGGGTGAAGATGCTTCGGTAATGGTCCTATTCCCGCGCAGGATTACTTGTGGAACTGCGGCCTTTTACCTAGGCTTACGGGAAATGAAAGCGGGGCGCGTTGTCCTGGCATCGATAGGTCACCTGATGGATACGCTTTACGCAGCTCTACTCGGCTATTTGCTCGGATCAATCCCTTTTGGCCTGCTTCTGACAAAAGCGGCGGGCATGGGCGATGTGCGGCGCATCGGCAGCGGCAATATTGGCGCGACCAATGTGCTGCGTACCGGCAACAAAGGATTGGCGGCGGCTACTTTGCTGCTTGACTTGGCGAAGGGGTTCGCGCCTGTCTGGATTGCTGGTCATCTCTGGGGCGGACCAGCGATGGCATTCGCTGCAGGCGCGGCAGTAATCGGCCACTGTTTCCCTGTCTGGCTGAAGTTCAAAGGCGGCAAGGGGGTGGCGACGAATGCAGGTGTGGCATTCGGTCTGGCGTGGCCCATCGGGTTGGCCTATGCTGCGATCTGGATCAGCATTTTGGCGATTTTCCGCATCTCTAGCCTTGCCGGAATGAGCGCCGTTGTAGCCGCCGCCGCCGCTGCGCCGCTGTTCGGATTTCCTGAATACTTCCCTGTTCTGGCCGCGATTGCAGGCCTTATCATATATCTCCATCGCGACAATATCGGGCGATTGATGAAGGGTGAGGAGCCCAGAGTGGGGGGCAAGAAATGAGGCCAAAGGCAAGCTAATGAAGAGCACGGGGGCGCAGGCAGTTCTCCTCTCTTAGAAAGAGGCATTTGCGCGCATTCGCTTGCTGCGCTCACCGTATATCGGGCCGATCACCTATCGCCAGTTACTTGCGCGGTTCGGCAACGCAGCGGAATCGCTGGAGGCGCTGCCGGAGCTGGAGATTGGTGGTCAGTTGCAAAGGTATGCCGGGGGCGGGTTTCCGTTAGCCTCTTGACGAATCCTTCGAACCGATCCCACCATCGCGCGTACGTACACACGTGAAAGACACGTCAGGGATTTTAAGAACAAAACAATGCAGCTCGTAATCGTTGAGTCGCCCGCGAAGGCGAAGACAATCGAGAAATACCTAGGTCCAGACTTCAAGGTCCTGGCCAGCTATGGTCACGTCCGCGATCTGCCGCCCAAGGATGGCAGCGTGCGCCCGGATGAAGATTTTGCGATGGATTGGGAACTCTATCGTGACAAGCAGAAGCGGTTCAAGGAAATTGCCGATGCCGCGAAGAATGCCTCGCGTCTCGTACTGGCCACTGACCCTGACCGTGAGGGTGAAGCGATCAGCTGGCATGTTCAGGAGCTGCTGAAGAAGCGCAAGGCGCTGCCGACTAAAGTGGACCGCGTTACTTTCAACGCAATCACCAAATCTGCTGTCAGCGAAGCGATGAAAAGCCCGCGCGATCTCGATCAGCCTTTGATCGATGCTTATCTTGCGCGTCGCGCGCTCGATTATCTGTTTGGTTTCACGCTCAGTCCCGTGCTGTGGCGCAAGCTGCCCGGCGCGAAAAGTGCAGGGCGCGTGCAATCGGTCGCGCTGCGTTTGATATGCGAGCGTGAGCACGAGATAGAGATATTCAAGCCCGAGGAATACTGGTCAGTCCTCGCCAAGCTGGAGCAGGATGGCACTGAATTCGACGCGCGGCTGGTCAAGTTCGAGGGCCAGAAGCTCGACAAGATGACTCTGGGCAATGAAGGCAGCGCTATGGCCGCTAAGGCTGCTGTCGAAGGCGCGCGCTTTACGGTCGAGGATATCGAAACCAAGCCGCTTAAGCGCAATCCCGCGCCCCCGTTCACTACATCGACCCTGCAGCAAGAGGCGGCGCGCAAGCTGGGCTTCTCCGCCAGCCATACCATGCGCTGCGCTCAGTCGCTCTATGAAGCAGGTGCGATCACTTACATGCGTACTGACGGTGTTCAGATGGACGCAGGTGCGATCCACGCACTGCGCGATGCAATTGGCGATCGGTATGACAAAGCTTATCTGCCTGAAAAACCGCGCTTCTACTCGACCAAGGCCAAGAACGCGCAGGAAGCGCACGAAGCAATCCGACCAACCGATTTCCGCCGCGATCATGCGGGATCAGGCGATGAAGCAAAGCTCTACGATCTGATCTTCAAGCGCGCTATGGCGAGTCAGATGGCCGCCGCGCAGCTTGAACGAACGGCCGTCACATTGCGCGACCCGAGCGGGCAGCATGAGCTGCGAGCAACTGGCCAGGTGGTGAAATTTCCCGGCTTCTTCGCGGTTTATCAGGAAGGTTTCGACGATAAGTCGGACGACGACGAAGACGGTATGCTGCCGGTTATCCGCAAGGGTGACAGTCCACTGAAGAAGGCTATCGAAGCAAATCAGCATTTCACACAGCCACCGCCGCGCTTTTCCGAAGCTTCGCTGGTCAAGCGATTGGAAGAGCTGGGGATTGGCCGCCCATCGACTTATGCCTCAACGATCCAGACGCTGCGCGACCGCGATTATGTGCGGATGGAGAAAAACCGTTTCTTTGCAGAGGAATCGGGACGGCTTCTAACAGCATTTCTGGAGCGGTTCTTCCCCAATTATGTGGCCTATGACTTCACAGCAGGGATGGAAGACGAACTCGATACGGTTTCGGACGGACGAGAGGAATATAAGGACTTGTTGTCCAAGTTCTGGAAGGACTTCAAACCCAAAACCGAAGAGGTGATGGAGAAACTGCCTTCGGAAGTGACCGAAGTGCTGGACGAGTATCTGTCTGACTATCTTTTCCCGGAACGCGAAGACGGTGAAAACCCGCGCATGTGCCCGATGTGCCGCGATGAAGGGCGCGAAAATGGACGCTTGGCACTGCGTGGTGGGCGTTTTGGAGCGTTCATCGCCTGCGCAAATTATCCCGAATGCAAGTACACTCGGCGGTTCGCACAGCCGGGCGGGCAGGGCGATGGCGGCGCCGAAGACGGAGTGATGGGAACCGATGCGGAAACCGGCGCAGAAGTGCATCGCAAGACCGGGCGTTTTGGCCCTTACGTCGAGATGGAGGTCGACGGCGCCAAAAAACGTGCCTCGATCCCCAAAGATCTGGATGATTTTGACCTGGAGTGGGCTATCAAGCTTCTGGGGCTGCCGCGCATTGTCGGCGCCCACCCGGAGACCGGCAAGGAAATCGAAGCTGCGATCGGTCGCTATGGCCCATACCTCCGTCATGATGGCAAATACGGGAAGCTACAGAGCACGCGAGATGTCTTTGATGTAGGTATGAATGCGGCCGTCTCTATCCTTGCGGAAGCGGCCAACAGAAAGGGCGGTGTACGAGGCAAGGCGGAACCGATCAAGACTCTGGGCGAGCATCCAACTACTGGCGGAGAGATCAAGGTGATGCCGGGCCGCTACGGCCCTTACGTCACCGACGGCAACGTCAACGCAACGATACCCAAGGATATCAAACCGGAGGATATCGAAGCGGCCAAGGCCATCGAATTGATTGATGCGCGAGCGGCGAAGGGGCTTGCAAAGAAACGCAAGCGCAAGGCACCCGCTAGGAAGAAAGCGTCAGCGAAAAAGTAACCTTTCTAAAGGGAGAAATATTCACTCATTCGCGTTCGTAAATCATCAAGGAATTCACGCTAGAGCTGAGTCCTCAGTGAGGGTTTGCACGCGTGATCGAAATCGAAGTCCAGAATGAAACGCATCAAACGCAGTCGCGGCTGCGATTTGCTGCTGTGCCGCGCATTGGAGAAGGACTGCGCCTGCGCGAACCTGACGGCATGTGGGCGAGCTACGATGTGCTCGACGTGTGGTATCAAAAAGCCGAATATGGCGACGTCTGGATACCCTATTTGCATGTTTGCATGACTCAAGGCGAAATGTCTGAACCGGACAAGGGATCTCGAGTCAAAAGTGCGTATGATGCCAATCGGGAGTTCGCGCCATTCAAAATCTGATCAAACGAGCAACTGGCCCCAACAAAGGCAATCAGGGCTCCCAGTTTGAAGGGAAGACATTGGCTGAAAAGCTGGCCGATGCCCACAACGATGCAGATGCTTCAGCAGCGCGCGCTGAACCGGCATCAGAGGCCGAAGTTGATACTGATGCTATTGTACGCGCCGCAAAGGCGATGCGCGATGTCAACGAAACTCGCGCTGCTCGTGATCGAACCTGCCTGATCGTGGATGACAGTCGTGTGATCCGAAAGGTTGCTGCTAAAATCGCGCACAGCCTCGGGTACCGCGTTTTAGAAGCCGAGGACGGCGCTGAGGCACTTGCTCGTTGCAAGCAAGCGATGCCAGATCTGGTGCTGACCGATTGGCAGATGCCAGTCATGAGTGGGCCTGAGTTCGTGAGTGAGCTTCGCAAACTTCCTGTGTCGCGAGCACCTACAGTAGTATTTTGTACTTCCAAGGGCGAAGCGACCGACATCCATGTGGGCATTGGTGCGGGGGCTGATGATTACATCGTGAAGCCGTTTGACGAAGCGGCACTTTCAGCGAAGCTTGAAAAGTTGGGAGTAGAGCGGGGTTGATCTCGCTTTTGTTAAAGCGCGATATATCCGAAGATTAGACTGACTGTAAGTGCAATCATGCTTGTGCCAAGGGCAATGGCTGCTTGCCGCGCAGCTGATCTTCCATAAACGATTGTTACGCCCAATTTGACCCCCATGTTGGTAAGGATCGTTCCTGCTATCGCCAATGCTGCGAGCTCGTTTGCGATGGTTCCGGGCTCTAATCCCCCAGCCGTCACAATCGACGCATCGACATCCATGCTGCCCATTAGGAACAGCAATATCGCGATGCCTTGCTCACCAAAGCTATCTTGTGCCCATCGGGCGGCAACTGCTGCAACGGCGACGAAGGCGACAAACGTTATCGCAGGCAGAATAGCGATCGGATTACCCGGAGGCGCTGGGCCGCTGCTGTGTTCTGACTTCTGATAGAGCCAATAGCTGACGCCAAAACCGACCAGTAGAGCGGGTAGAACGACTTTGACAAATGCAGGGAGCAAAGGTGTCGCAATCAGCCCCACAAGCACAATCACGCGCAAGTACATGACCGCCGTGGCCAGTGCGATACCTGCGTTCTCCGCTCCGCCTCCCTGACCCGAACCTAGCCGTTGAGAGAAGCTTTGAGTGACTGCAGTTGAGCTGTAAGCTCCTCCGATGATCGCGGTCGCAATAGTGCCGCGTTTTGCGCCAAAAATGCGGTTAGCGACATAGCCGATGAAAGAAAAACCTGTGACGATCACCACCACGAACCACAAGGTCTGCGGTTCCCAAGCCTCATAAGGTCCGAAGCGCCCCTCGGGCAGGAATGGAAAAACTGCCAGCGCAATCACAGCATACCTTGCGAATGCCTTGACATCCTCTTCATCCAGCGCGCCGATCAAGCTGTGCAGCTCTGCTCTCAACGCGAGGATCAGAGTGACAACCGCCCCCCCGGCAACCGCAAGCGCGGGTTCACCACTACCGCCTAGAAAACCAAGCGCGAGCGTGACGATCGCTGCTACTGGGGAAGTGGCATCGACCAAACCCTCTGTCTTCATGGTCTGCCAATAGCCAAGACCAGTGACAAAAGCGGCGCCGATCACGATCGCGCTGGCTGTCAGCTGGTTGCCGGAGGCTCCGAGAAAGCCAGCAAGACCTGCAACAAAACCCAGCAGGCTGAAAGTCCGCACGCCAGCAACCCGCATACCCTCCTGCGCGCCCCGCAGCTGCCAACCGCGTTCGACCCCGATCAGTAGGCCCACCGCCAGTGCGGAAACAAGCTGCAGGAGAAGTTCGGTGGAGGGCATCGCTCGACTATCTCACAAGTTTGTGTTTATCGCACCCAATCAAGCCCGATCTCTTCGAAGATTTCCTTGTCCTCGTCCCATTTCTCGCTGACTTTCACATGCAGGAACAGGTGGACTTTCACACCCAGTATTTCGCTCAACTCCTTGCGCGCGGCTTCGCCGATCGCCTTGATGCGCGAACCGCCTTTGCCGAGCACTATTGGACGTTGGCTCTCGCGACCGACCACGATCTGTTGATGAATCTCGACGCTGCCGTCTGGCCGGGTCTGGTAGCTCTCTGGTCTCACGGCGGAGTCGTAAGGCAGTTCTTCATGCAACTGGCGGTACAATTGCTCTCGTGTCACTTCGGCAGCCAGTAAGCGTTCGCTTGCGTCCGAGACTTGATCCTCGGGATAGTGCCAGGGCCCTTCAGGCATCAATTTCGCCAACGCCGTTTCCATCTCCGGTACGCCATCGCCGGTTAGCGCTGACACGAAGAACACCTCGGAAAATTTGATCCGCCCAGACAATTCCTGAGCGAGAACCAGCAGCTCCTCTTTCTTCGCTGCATCTACCTTGTTGATGACGAGAATTTTGCGTTCAGGGCGCTTCTCAAGCGCTTCGATCAATGGTTCGAGTTCATGCCGTCGCTGCTTTATGGGATCAACCAACAAGAGAACTGCGTCTGCTGCTTCTGCACCTTCCCAAGCTGCGGTCACCATTGCGCGGTCCAGCTTGCGGCGAGGCGCAAAGATGCCCGGCGTATCCACCAGGATGATCTGCACGTCATCCTGCAAAGCAATGCCAAGCATGCGCGCTCGGGTGGTCTGCGCCTTGGGGCTGGTAATGGCTACCTTTTGCCCCACCAGTTGATTCACCAGTGTGCTCTTGCCGGCATTTGGTGCACCGATCACGGCAACAACACCGCAATGCTGGCTGCTGTTCTCATTCATGCAAACTGCTCCATAAAGGTGGCGGCGGCGCGCCGTTCTGCCTCTTGCTTACTGTTAGCGGTGGCCTCTGCTTCACCGACGTTCTTGACGCTGACACGGACAGTGAAGCGTGCAGCGTGGTCAGGTCCTTCGCGGCTCACGAGTACATACTCTGGCGGTTTGCGGCGGTTGCCCGCGGCCCATTCCTGCAGTGCGCTCTTCGGGTGTTTCGCCTTGCCTGCACCGCCTTTGAATTGTCCCTCCCACAACCTTCTAACCAGATCACGTGTTGCCGGAAAACCGTGGTCGAGGAAGTGTGCTCCAATCAACGATTCCATCACATCGCCAAGGATATTGGTGCTTTCACGAGCGCCATCGTCGCGTGCCTGCTTGCCCATCAAGATACGGTCACCAAGTTCGATCTGTTTCGCGACGCGCGCGCAAGTCTGGCGACTGACGAGAGCGTTTAGGCGTTGCGAGAGGCGACCTTCGGCAGAGGCGCTTTCCTCAAACAGCCACTCAGCGATCGCCAGACCAAGCACACGGTCGCCAAGAAATTCCAACCGTTCGTAGTCGGCGCCGTCTCCCATGCTTCCATGGGTTAGCGCTTCCAACCAGCGGGCGTCAGTTACCGGCTCTATGCCCAGAGATGCCAGCCAATCGCGTGTTTCGGACCCCAAACCGCTCATAGCCCGTCTCCGATCCGGTTCCAACGGGCTGCGGAGAACCAGGTCCAGGGCTTGATCCATTCAGCGCGTCCATCGGTTGACCACATGATAAAACTGGCACGGCCGACAAGCTTTTCTTGCGGCACAAGCCCAACACCCTTCTCCGGCGCTGCAGGAAAGCGGCTATCATAAGAGGAATCACGATTGTCGCCGAGAACAAAGATACGACCCTCTGGCACGATACGTGGCATGGTATCGTCTACGAAGCTGTCTTCCAGATCAATCACGTCGTAACTCTTGCCCGAAGGCAATGTCTCGCGGAAACGGGTATAGCGACACACCTCATGTCCGTCAGGGCCGATCTCGAGCGCATTCGGTCGCGAACACCCTGAATTTGGCGAGACCGGTATGATCACATCGTCCAAGCGGACTTGCGAGAGTTCGCGGCCATTCAAAACGACCTTGCCGCCACGCATCGTAACCGTGTCTCCAGGTAATCCGATCACTCGCTTGATGTAGTCTGTACCGTCGATCGGATGTTTGAAAATCACCACGTCCCCACGTTCAGGTCCGCTTGCAAAGATGCGCCCTGAAATCAGCGGCGCTTCGAACGGCAACGAATATTTGGAGATGCCGTATGGCCATTTCGCAGCAAGCAGATAGTCGCCGTTCCAGAGCCGTGGTTGCATGCTTTGTGAGGGAATCGAGAACGGGGAAAAAACGAAGCTGCGGAAGATCAATACGATCAAAGCAAGCTTGAGCACGAACAGTAGGAAGCTGCTCCAGCTTTCGCCGTCGCCTTCCGCATCCTGTACGGGTGCATTCGTATCTATGGTCTTCCCATCCATTGTTCACGTCCCTAATCGCGAAGGCACAAGTTGTGAAAGGTTTTCGTGATGTCCGACCCCATCTCAAACACTTGGGAAGCTTTGAATTCGTTGCCGCAGCGATCTCTTGCGGAGCTCTTCGCGCGAGAGGGTGACCGCGTAAAAGCCTTGTCTGGGCGGATCGAATGGGGCGTGGAAGAGGGTAATTCGGGCATTCTGTTCGATTGGTCGAAAACGCATCTGGACGACGATCTGATCACCCGGTTTGAGGCATTGGCCGAAGCCTGCGACTTTGCTGAGGCCCGTGCAAGGCTGCTTGGCGGCGAAGTGGTAAATGTGACCGAGGGCCGCGCAGCTACGCACAGTGCGATGCGCGGTGTAGGTGATGATGCGGATGTTGAGGAGGGCGAGGCGCTGCTTGCTCGTATGGGGATGTTGGTCGAAGCGATCCATCAGGGCGTTTTTGGAGAAGTTAATCACCTAATCCACATCGGGATCGGGGGCAGCGCCTTAGGCCCGGCATTAGCGGTGGATGCACTTACGCGAGACCTTAGCTTGGTCGACGTGCATGTCGTTTCAAATATTGACGGCGTAGCGTTGGAGGCAGCGTTTGAGGCGTGTGACCCAGCGACGACCATGATCGCTGTCGCATCCAAAACCTTCACCACAATCGAGACAATGACCAATGCAGCCTCTGCCCTTAAATGGCTCAGCGATAATGGCGTTTCAGACCCCTCGGGCCGCGTGGTCGCGCTAACCGCATCGCCTGAAAAGGCCGTTGAGTGGGGCGTTGACGAAACACGCGTGCTGCCATTCCCTGAAAGTGTGGGCGGACGTTATTCGCTGTGGTCATCAATCGGCTTTCCGGTCGCGCTGGCGGTGGGAATGGAAGATTTCACTGCGATGCTGGCCGGCGCGCAAGCAGTCGACGTGCACTTTCGCGAAACCGACGGCGCGAACAATCTGTGCCTGCGTGCCGCCTTTGCCGACCAGTACTATACACGGCTGCGTGGCTGCCAGACGCGCGCGTGCTTCGCTTATGACGAGCGTTTGAGCCTGCTGCCTGATTATCTTCAGCAATTGGAGATGGAGAGCAATGGCAAGCGCGTGAAGGCTGATGGCTCGCCCGTAGACGGGCCAACTGCGCCGATTACATGGGGCGGGGTCGGAACCGATGCACAGCACGCTGTTTTCCAGCTGTTGCACCAGGGCACACATCTGGTGCCGGTGGACTTTATTGCCAGCATTGCGCCCGGCGACGCGCTCGATCCCGCGCATCACGCGATCCTGCTGACCAATTGCTTTGCGCAAGGTGCAGCACTGATGGCGGGGGGCAATATGGCAGCTGACGGGAAAGACTCTGCGCGCGCATTCCCGGGTGATCGCCCCAGCGCAACCATGTTGTGCGACGATCTCGACGCGGCGACATTGGGCGCGCTCATCGCATTTCACGAGCACCGTACATTCGCCAATGCTGTGCTGATGCAGATTAACCCGTTTGACCAATTTGGCGTTGAGCTGGGCAAAAAAATGGCGAAGGACATCGAAACCGGCGGTGGCGAATTCGATGCGAGCACGAAATTGCTGCTCAAGAAGGCAGGGTTGGCGGATTGAACGGTTGCGCGTAGGCATAGTCTATGACCTTCCCAATCATCTTCGCTGTTCTATGGGCCATCATCCTCGCAGGCGGAGGAGGACTGCTTACCACAATCGATGCGTGGTACTATGAGCTCAAGAAGCCGACTTGGCAGCCGCCCGATTGGTTGTTCGGCCCCGCGTGGACAGTGATCCTGGGTCTTGCAGCTTACGCGTTCTGGTTGAGCTGGGATGCAGCGGCGGCGTTGGGCGAGACTACGTTCCTGATCGCGCTCTATGTGATCAACGGCCTTTTTCACTTTGCATGGTCGCCGCTGTTTTTCTCAGCCAAACGCCCCGACTGGGCTCTCGTGGAAGTGCCGTTCCTTTGGGTCAGTGTTCTCGCGCTAGCGATATGCCTGCGAGATTATTCCGCAACTGCAAGCTGGCTGATCGCGCCATACCTTGCATGGGTCAGCTTCGCCGCGTGCCTCAATTGGAAGATTGTGCAGCTCAACAAGCCCTTCGGCCGCTGAACTGCACCTTTTTACATACCTTCGATTTCTTCGCTTTGGTCGAAGATATCCTCGACCGTGCGTCCGAAGACATGCGCGATACGGAAAGCTAGGGGGAGGGAGGGATCAAACTTTCCGTTCTCGACTGCATTGATGGAGTTTCGGGATACGCCGACCAGCTCTGCCAGTTCGGCCTGGCTTAAGCGCCTCTCGGCTCTCAGTACGCGGATGGTGTTTTTCATAGCAATAGCTCGCGCTGCGCTTAACGTTTGTTCCAAAGCCACAGCCGCGTGAGCATGGACTTTGATGCCAGAAGCAAGACCAAGCCCGAGAGTAATCCGCTGATGAATATCAGAACGACCCCAGACATCGGCCCGTTCTCATTCCTTGCCCCTGCCACTGGCCCGAAAATGGCGTCGATGCCGTTATGGACAGGGCCGAAGAAGCAAAGCAATAGCATGAAGACGATCACGACGGTTATGCTCCAGCGCGAACCGAAGTTGACAGCCGCGAGTTCGACCTCGTCCAAATTTGTATTCTCCCGCCGAACACCGATTACCGTGATCAAAGCGGTCAGGATGATCAGGATACCGGCAGTTACGATGGGCGGCAGATCAGGGCGATTGATCAGTACTGCCCCAAAGGCGAGAAGTGAGGCGACAAGCGCGATGTCCTTCGCCGGCTTAGAGACCATGAGTTTGGTCAACATATTTTCATTCCACAATTTACCTGCCCCGCTATGACAAGTAAACTTGTCTAAAAGATAAGCAAGCCCTATTTTTTGCATAGTGAAATTTGCATTCATGTGCTGCACTGCAGCGAATTCCTTTGACATTCGGATGTGGCAAGCCCACATGCGTATCCAGCGAGGCGCCAGAGCCAGCGTGAAGCAGCGGAACTATTGAAAACATCCGCTACGGCCGCGCCTCGGTTATCCCCCAAGGACTTCCCTTTTCACGCGGGTCGTTAGGAGGGTCCCATGAAAGTAGTACTTTCATGGGTGCCCAGTCACCCGCGAACGTGCGCGCCCGCTGTGGCTGCGCGCGAACGCAAATATTGCGAGTTACACATATGAAATTTGATCAACTCGGGCTTTCGCAGCCCGTTCTCCAGGCCCTCGATATGAAGGGCTATGACACGCCGACACCGATCCAGGAACAGGCCATCCCGCCGGTGCTGGAAGGGCGAGACCTTTTAGGTATCGCGCAAACCGGCACCGGCAAGACTGCCGCCTTCATGTTGCCGAGCATTGATCGCCTGCGCGAGGCGGACAACCGTATCCCGTTCAAGAGCTGCCGCATGCTAGTACTTGCGCCGACGCGAGAGTTGGCGGGACAGATCGCTCAAAGCGCCAAGGATTACGGCGCGATGGCGGGCCTCAAGGTGCAAAGCATAGTCGGCGGCACATCGGTCAACAAGGACCGTAATAAGCTGCATCGTGGCTGCGACATCTTGGTCGCAACTCCCGGCCGTTTGCTGGACTTGATCGATCAAAAGGCGTTCAATCTATCCGGTGTTGAGGTTCTGGTGCTCGACGAAGCAGACCAGATGCTGGACCTCGGCTTTATCCATGCGCTGCGCCGCATTCACCAGCTCGCGCCGGCCGAGCGGCAGACGCTGTTTTTCAGCGCAACCATGCCCAAGGCAATCAAGGAACTGGTCGGCCAGTACTGCAACAATCCTGTGCAAGTCTCGGTCACGCCTGCTGCGACAACGGCTGAGCGGATCGACCAGTATCTTTTCATGGTACAGCAGGATGAGAAGCAGACCTTGCTTGAAATGATGCTGCAAGGACGTCACCCGGTTCCGGGCAAATTCGAGCGCGTTCTGATCTTTACCCGCACCAAACACGGCGCGGACCGCGTAGTGAAGAAGCTGCGCCAATGCGGCATCGAATCGAATGCTATTCACGGCAACAAGAGCCAGCCTCAGCGCCAGCGTGCGCTGGACGAATTCAAGCGCGCGAAGACACCCATTCTGATTGCTACCGATGTTGCAGCGCGCGGGATCGATATCCCCGGCGTTAGTCACGTCATCAATTACGAGTTGCCCAATGTCCCCGAGCAATATGTCCACCGGATTGGACGCACCGCCCGCGCGGGGAAGGACGGGATCGCGATTGCATTCTGCGCTGAGGATGAGCGCGATTACCTGAAGGATATTCGCAAGAGGACTGACGCGGAATTCGAGCGCTTGCCATTGCCGGAGAACTTCCGCGCAGTGGTCGAAGGCGTTGGCCCAACCAAGCGTGCTGCGCCCGGCCAACGCACTCGCGTGAAGCCCAAACCCAAAGGTGGTGCGCTTCCCCAAGGCGATGGAGATCAGCAAAAGAAGCCGAAGCAAAAGCATCCATCGCGCAAGGGTAAGCCCAATCGGCCGGGCGGTTTTCGCGGAAAGCCCGGCGGCAAACCGGGCGGCGGCAGAAATCGGAATCGTAACCAAAGGCGCACTTCACGCTAATTCGTATGTGATTGGGCGGGGTGGTTGGCATTCCCACATTCGGTTGCCATAAGCCGCTCTCACTTGAAGGAATGCACGCATGGCTGATTACGACTATGACCTATTCACGATTGGCGCTGGTTCAGGTGGTGTGCGAGCGAGCCGCAGAGCAGCGGGATACGGCGCCAAGGTTGCCGTGGCCGAGGAATACCGCGTCGGTGGAACCTGCGTCATTCGTGGATGCGTGCCGAAGAAGATGCTCGTCTACGGCGCGCATTTTGCCGAAGATCTGGAAGACGCCAAGCGTTTCGGCTGGGACATTGAAGGCAAAAGCTTTGACTGGAAGCGGCTGCGCGATATCGTTCAGGACGATGTGACTCGCTTGAACGGTCTCTACACCGAAACACTCGACAACCACGGCGTTGAGGTCATCACCGAACGCGCTGAGATAACAGGCCCGCACGAGATCACATTGGCGAGCGGGAAGGTCGTTACAGCCAAGCACATCCTGATCGCTGTTGGTGCTCGGCCTCATGTGCCGGAGTTTCCGGGCAGCGATCTGGCAATTACCTCTAACGAAGCATTCCATTTGGACGAGGTGCCGAAGCGCATTCTGATTGCTGGTGGCGGCTACATCGCCAATGAATTTGCCGGGATATTCAACGAATTCGGCAGCAAGGTTTGCATCGTGAACCGTTCGGACCAGATTCTGCGCGGATATGACGAAGCACTGCGAGATCGACTTATCCAGATCAGCCTGATGAAGGGGATCCAGTTCCACTTCAACACAACGTTCAAGTCCATCACAAAGAATGAAGACGGATCGCTGCATGTCGAACTTGAAGGTTCTGACGATCTGGACGTCGATGTGGTGATGTTCGCGACGGGGCGCGTGCCCAATGTAGAGGGACTTGGGCTTGAAACAGTCGGCGTGGAACTGGGCGATCGTGGAGAGATCAAGGTCGACGAGTATTCGCGTACCAATGTCGATTACATCTATGCAGTGGGAGATGTAACGGATCGTGTACAGCTAACTCCGGTAGCGATCCGTGAAGGTCACGCCTTTGCTGACACCGTTTTTGGCGAAAAGCCGACGACCGTTGATCATTCGTGCGTCGCCAGCGCGGTATTCAGCCATCCACCGATCGCAGCAGTCGGCATGACGGAAGGCGAAGCGCGCAACAAGCTGGGCAGTGTGAAAGTCTATCAATCGGACTTCAGGCCAATGAAAAATGTCATTGCCGGACGAAGCGAGCGCAGTCTTTACAAGATGGTCGTCGATGCAGCGAACGACAAAGTCGTTGGTATCCACATGATCGGCCCCGAAGCGGCAGAGATCATGCAGGCCGCGGCCGTTGCTGTGAAGGCAGGGCTGACCAAAGCTGATTTTGACGCTACGGTTGCGATTCACCCCACGATGGCTGAAGAATTAGTGCTGCTGAAATAGGCGATCAACGCAATCGGGTCGGTGAAAGGTGCTCGGGTCTGATCCCAGAGGAATGCAGCTCCATCGGCCAATCCAGTTTGCTCACAAGCGCATTTGCTGCAAGCGCCATTGCAGGCGAGGTTTGCAGGCCAAATCCGCCTTGGCCTGCCAGCCAGAAGAATCCTTTTGCTTCCGGATCGAAACCGACAACCGGTTCACGGTCAGGTGCAAAGCTGCGCAGACCGGCCCATTTGCTGGCGATGCGCCGGATTTTGAGTGTGGTGGCTTCTTCTACGCGCCAGGCGGCCAACGCAACGTCCTCCTCCTCGGGCTGAGCATCACAAGGTTTGCTCGGGTGTTCATCCATTGGGCATGCGAGTAATCGACCGCGGCCTTCTGGCTCAATGTAGAAACCGGGGCCGACAGTCTTGGTGAAGGGCCAGGGTGAAACATCGATACCGTCAGGCGCATCGAACGTAATGACAGTGCGTCGCAGCGGCTGAATGCCGATGGGGTCAACCCCTGCCAGTTTTGCGACATGGTCTGCCCACGCACCTGCGGCGTTGACTATCATCTTGGCAGAGTAGCTTTGGCCGGGTGTATCCACGATCCAGCGTTCAGAATTGCGACGTATCGCTGTGACACGTGCATTAACGGTCAGTTCGCTGCCCGAGATACGCAGAGCCTTGCGGTGCCCCTCGAGCATCGCGTGGGCGTCCAGTTTGCGCCCATCGGGATCAAGCAGTGCAGCGGCGATAGCCTCCTGCTTCATAGCCGGAACCAGCTCGCTGGTTTGAACAGGCCCAAGCCGTTTGATCCCGGGGACCCATTGTCGATAGTTCTGGTAAAGCTGGTCGAGTTTCTCCAGCTGTCCCTCCAGTGCCACGAAGAGGGCTGGATGCGGTCTTGCACCGGGCTCTTGCAGCAAAGGCATGCTTACCGCCGTGAGTGCACGAACAATTGGCGAGTCCATGTCGAAGTGAGCAAAGGCCGCGCTACGGCCTGAGGCGTGCATGCCAATTGCTTCTTCCGTTTCACAAACGATTACGCTGTTATGCTCGGCGATCCGTGCCGCCGCGGATAGTCCGGCGATACCCGCGCCGATCACAAGGCAGTCGATCTGTTTCATCTTTGAGAGTTTATCTGCGTTGTCATTTGAATCCCAGAGACATATCCTTCGTGCCGAGGGAGATTGGCAATGACAGGCACCGTACTTGTAACAGGCGGCACAGGCTATATCGGCGGCGAAGTAATCGATCAGCTCTTGGCGAAGGGTTACTCGGTTCATACGACCGTCAGGAACACTGCGAAGAGCGAACCCCGCTTGCGTGAACGCTGGCCGGACGCAGGTGATCGGCTGAAGATCTTTCAAGCTGATCTGATGAGCGATGAAGGCTGGGCAAAGGCCAACGAAGGTTGCAATGCAGTGGCGCACGTAGCTTCACCATTCCCGCTCGCTGTGCCGAAGAACAAGGACGAGTTGGTTATTCCGGCCCGCGAAGGAACTCTGCGTGCGCTGAGATTTGCGAAGGACGCCGGTGTCGAGCGCTTCGTGCAGACGAGCTCAGCGGCAGCCATCGCTTACGGACAGCGTCATAAGAACAATTTCGATCACACCGATTGGACCAATATCGAAGCGGGCGTACCGCCCTACATCGAGTCCAAAACAGTGGCAGAACGTGCCGCGCGTGACTGGGTGGCAGAAAACGCGCCTGAAATGGTCTTTTGCTCGGTCAACCCGGTCGCTGTCTTTGGTCCGGTCGTGAACGATGATCTTTCGACCAGCATCGAGATGGTGAAGCAGATGTGCGATGGCTCCATTCCGGCGATCCCCAACATGGGCATTTCCGTCTGCGATGTGCGCGACGTTGCGGAAGCGCATGTGCGGGCGATCGAGGCACCCGCTGATAAGGTGCGCGGGGAACGTTTCCCGACTGCGACGCGATTCATGTGGATGACCGAAATGGGCGACGCGATCCGTACTCGCGCTCCTGAATTCGCCGCTAAAGTGCCGACCCGCAAGATGCCCGATTGGGTGGTCAAGCTGTTGGCAATGTTCGTGCCAACAATGAAACAAGTGAAGAGCGAATTGGGCAACGTCCGGGAAGTTTCCGGTACTCACACTGAAGAAGTATTGGGCTTCAAGTTTATCGATCCAGAGCAATCGCTTGAGGATACGCTTCGGAGCCTTGTGGATCATGGAATTGTGAAAGTCTGAGCGATGGATTTGAAAGACAAGGCGGTACTGCTGACCGGAGGTAGCGCGGGCATTGGGCGCGAGTTGGCGCATCTGCTGAAAGAGAAGGGCGCGCGGGTCACGCTTACCGGCCGCAACAAAGAGCGGTTGGCAGAGATGCAGGAAGAGGGCTTCGAAGTGATCGAAGCCGACCTGTCTAACGCGAAAGGTGTCGATGCGCTGATTGCGGATATTGGCGAGCGCGAATTTGACGTCCTGATCAACAATGCTGGCCAGCTGGTTGATCATGATTTTCGCAAGGAGCTGCCTGATCCCAACGCGACCGATGATTGCATTTATGCAAATCTCAGCGCCCCGATCCGGCTGATAACCGCGCTTGTCCCGATGCTGGGCCGCCAGCCTGAGGCATCCATAGTCAACGTCACCAGCGGTCTCGCTATCGCGCCCGCCGCTCGTCAGCCGGTCTATTGTGCGACCAAGTCTGGCCTGCGTGCCTATTCGCTGACGCTGCGCGAACAGTTGAAGGACACAAATATCCACGTGATAGAAGCGCTCCCGCCCGTCGTAGACACGCAGATGAATGCGGACAATCCGATGTCGAAGATGCCCGCGGCCGAATGCGCGGCGCAAATTCTTGATGCAATTGAGACCAATCGCGCGGAAGCGAACATTGGCATGACGAAGCTGCTCAAGCTTGCAGAATCTATCTCTCC
This sequence comes from Altererythrobacter ishigakiensis, assembly GCF_001663155.1. Lineage (NCBI taxonomy): Bacteria > Pseudomonadati > Pseudomonadota > Alphaproteobacteria > Sphingomonadales > Erythrobacteraceae > Altererythrobacter > Altererythrobacter ishigakiensis. The sequence continues at coordinate 1,952,595 of NZ_CP015963.1, read as the reverse complement.
AGCGCTCGCGCGAAGCATTATACTGCGTTTTTGACCAGTTTGCGCTTGGCGCAAAGCCTCGCTAGGCGCATTGCATTGACTGGAAACCAAATTCAGGGGGACTGATGTCCGCAAATATCGCTGAAATGGAACGCCGCCGTGCAGCTGCCAAGCTGGGCGGGGGACAAAAGCGCATTGATGCGCAGCATGCCAAGGGCAAGCTGACCGCACGCGAACGGCTGGACGTCTTGCTGGATGAAGGCTCGTTTGAAGAGCTAGATGCCTATGTCGAGCATGATTGCGTGGATTTCGGCATGCAGGATCAGAAGATCCCGGGCGATGGCGTGGTCACCGGCTCCGGCACAATCAACGGGCGGCTGGTCTATGTGTTCAGTCAGGACTTCACGGTTTTTGGCGGCAGTCTGTCAAAACGCCATGCCGAGAAAATCTGCAAGGTCATGGAAAGTGCCATGAAATACGGCGCGCCTGTGATCGGCCTGAACGACAGCGGGGGGGCACGCATTCAGGAAGGCGTGGCGTCACTCGGCGGATATGCTGATGTGTTCCAGCGCAATGTGCTGGCGAGTGGCGTAGTGCCGCAGATCAGCCTGATCATGGGGCCGTGCGCGGGCGGTGCAGTCTATTCACCGGCGATGACGGACTTCATCTTCATGGTGAAAGACAGCAGCTACATGTTCGTGACGGGCCCGGACGTGGTCAAAACCGTCACCAATGAAGTCGTGACACAGGAAGAATTGGGCGGGGCAGTAACGCACACGACCAAGACTTCGGTCGCAGATATCGCTTTCGAGAACGACATCGAAGCGCTGATGGCGACGAGAAACTTCTTCGACTACCTGCCGCTTTCAAACCGCGAGGAGGTTCCAGAGCGGCCGACCAGCGATCCGTTCGATCGCGAAGAGACGTCGCTCGACACGCTGATTCCCGACAATCCCAACCAACCTTATGATATGCACGAAGTCATTCGTAAGGTGCTGGACGAAGGCGACTTCTTTGAGGTTCAGCCAGCGCATGCGGCCAACATCATCTGCGGCTTTGGTCGGGTCGAAGGACGAACCGTGGGGGTGGTCGCGAACCAGCCGATGGTTCTGGCGGGCGTGCTCGACATCAATTCATCGAAGAAAGCTGCACGCTTTGTGCGTTTTTGTGATGCCTTCGAAATCCCGATTCTGACCTTTGTCGACGTGCCCGGCTTCCTTCCTGGCACCGCGCAAGAGCATAACGGGATCATCAAGCACGGGGCTAAGCTGCTGTTCGCCTATGCTGAGGCGACGGTGCCCAAGATCACCATTATCACTCGCAAGGCTTACGGCGGCGCCTATGACGTGATGGCGTCAAAGCACCTGCGCGGCGATCTGAATTACGCGTGGCCCACAGCGGAAATCGCGGTGATGGGCGCCAAGGGCGCGGTCGAGATCATCTTCCGCCAAGACCGCGACGATCCAGACAAGATCGCGGAGAAAACCAAGGAATATGAAGACCGGTTTGCCAACCCATTTGTGGCAGCGCAACGCGGATATATCGACGAAGTGATCTACCCGCACTCAACCCGCAAGCGCATCGCGCAGGGGCTTAGAAAGCTGCGCAACAAGGCTCTCGAAAACCCTTGGAAGAAACACGATAATATCCCGCTGTGAAGAATGGCGACGGTCGGTCGCATTTCAGGCCAGCAGGGGCAAGGAATTGATAACAATACAGGAATACCGTCTCTCCTCGAAATGAGGAGGGAAATTTGCAGGCAGAACTCCAGATAGGTTTCTTCCTAATTCTAGCGGTGATTTATTCGATTTTCTGGCTCTTGGATGATCTGGAAGGAAACACTCTCGGCCGCGACAGATACTACTGGAACCCAGAGACTGTTCATCGCGGATCAAAGAGATTCAAGCTTCTTCAGGACGGCCGTCTTTTCGTGATCGCGTTCTTTATAGGAAATGCGGCATGGATATATTTCTTTGGGCCAATATAGATGTAGCTGGGTCTCGCATAGTCCCCTCACGCCTGACCCGTAACCTTAACGCCGAGCCTCACCTTAGTGCTGGATTGAGCGGGACAATAATGACAAGCAGCGAGCCTTAAAAAACACAAAAGGGACTCGCACGCATGGCAATTTACACCTCGACGGTGTCTTGGCACCGATCTGAATCCGAAAATTTCACAGACAACAAATACAGCCGCCAACACGAATGGGAATTCGATGGCGGCGCGGTCGTTCCGGCATCATCCTCTCCGCATATTGTGCCATTGCCCTATTCAGATGACGCCGGCGTTGATCCGGAAGAGGCGTTCGTTGCCGCTCTGTCCAGCTGCCACATGTTGTTCTTCCTCTCGTTCGCGGCTCAGCGCGGCTTCTGTGTCGACAGCTACGTTGACGAGGCCTCGGGGCTTATGGAGAAAAACGAGAGTGGCCAGATGGCGATGACTAGAGTTACCTTGAAGCCCAATATCGCATTCTCTGGCGAGAGGCATCCTACAGCAGAAGAGGTTGATGCGTTGCATCACAAATCTCACGATGCGTGCTTCATCGCCAACTCGGTCAAGACAGAAGTGGTGGTAGAATAATGAAACTGGGACGTCTCAATCATATCGGCGTTGCGACGCCTTCGATCGAAGCCTCAATTGCACATTATCGTGACACAATGGGTGCGACCGATATCGAGGAACCGTTCGACTTGCCGGAGCAAGGCGTGAAGGTCTGCTTCGTCAATACGCCTACCGATTCGGGCATGAATGGCACGCAGATTGAGCTGATCGAGCCCTTTGATGACAGCTCGCCGATAAAAAACTTTCTCGAGAATAATCCTTTGGGCGGGCAGCATCACGTGTGCTTCGAAGTGCCCGATATCGCTACGGCACGCGAGGAGTTCGAGAACCTCGGCAAGCGTATTCTCGGCCCCACGCGCATCGGTGCGCACGGCACGCCTATCTTTTTCGTCCATCCCAAGGATATGCAGGGCATGCTTACGGAGATTATGGAAACGCCGAAAGATCACTGAGAACTGGAGACGCGCACAGATGTCTTATGAGAAAATCCGGGTCGAGCAGGATGGCCCCGTTACCAAGATCATCCTCAACCAGCCTGAAAAGCTGAATGCATGCGCGCCCGATATGGCGGACGAAATCCGTGAAGCACTGGCCTCGACACGTGATGCGCGCTGCTTCCTTATTACCGGGGAAGGCCGGGCCTTCTGCTCTGGTGCTGATCTGTCAGGCGGCCCGCGTGATCGCACCACTTCAGGTGGGCGGGGCAGTTATGATGCGCTGTCCAAACACTATAACCCGCTGATGATGGAAATGGCGCGCTGCGATGCGCCGATCGTCACAGCTGTCAACGGCCCCGCAGCAGGCGTGGGCTGTTCAATTGCCCTGGCAGGTGATTTCGCCATTGCGGGGAAAAGCGCATATTTCCTTCAGGCATTCGTCAACATCGGCTTGGTTCCGGATGGCGGGGCAAGCTGGATGCTGCCTCGCCTGATCGGCAAGGCGCGCGCGACCGAGATGATGATGCTTGGCGAGAAAATTCCGGCTGAGAAGGCGGAAGGCTGGGGCATGATCTACAAGGCGGTCGACGATGATGCGCTGGCAGGTGAAGCCATGGCATTGGCCACGCGGCTGGCAAATGGGCCGACCGTGGCGCTGGGCCAGATGCGCGAAAACCTGATCAAGGCGCTTCAGACCGATTATTCGGCCGCTCTGCACCAAGAGGCGGTGGGCCAATGGCGTGCCGGAGACAGCGATGACTCCCGCGAAGGGATAATGGCTTTTCTTCAGAAGCGTAAGGCCGAATTCAAAGGGAAGTGACGGAAGCCGCCACTTCCACTTCATCCATTTGTGTGATTAGAGGCGCGGCATGACCGAGAAACCGACTGTATCCGATTGGGAGGCCTTGGCTGAGAAGGAAGTGAAGGGGCGTGACCTGACTTGGTCGACGCCTGAAGGCTTCGACATCAAGCCGCTTTATACTGAGGCAGACTCTCCCGACCCGGGACTTCCTGGATTTGCGCCTTTCACTCGCGGGGTGAAGGCCAGCATGTATGCCGGGCGTCCGTGGACTATCCGGCAGTATGCGGGCTTTTCTACGGCTGAGGAATCTAACGCGTTCTACCGTCGTAACTTAGCCGCCGGGCAGAAAGGCCTGTCGGTTGCATTCGATCTTGCAACGCACCGGGGATACGACTCGGATCACCCGCGCGTTGTGGGTGATGTTGGCAAAGCGGGAGTCGCGATCGACACTGTGCGCGACATGGAAATCCTGTTTGATCAAATCCCTCTCGATGAGATGTCGGTCTCTATGACCATGAATGGTGCCGTTATCCCGGTAATGGCCTTCTTCATTGTCGCCGGTGAGCGGCAGGGTGTCAGCGCAGACAAGCTTTCGGGTACCATCCAGAACGATATCCTGAAAGAGTTCATGGTCCGAAACACCTATATCTATCCGCCTGAGCCGAGCATGCGGATCGTTTCAGATATCATCGCATATACATCAGCCAACATGCCGAAATTCAACAGTATTTCGATATCAGGCTATCACATGCATGAAGCCGGTGCGACGGCGGTGCAAGAGCTTGCTTTCACGATTGCTGACGGCAAGGAGTACGTGACGCGCGCAATGGCCGCCGGGCTTGATATCGATGCGTTTGCTGGTCGCCTCTCGTTCTTTTTCGGTATCGGCATGAACTTCTTCATGGAAATTGCGAAGCTCCGCGCGGCGCGCACATTGTGGTACCGCGTGATGGACGGGCTGGGTGCGAAAAACGATCGCAGCAAGATGCTGCGCACGCATTGCCAGACATCAGGCGTCTCGTTGCAAGAACAGGATCCATACAACAACGTTATCCGAACCACTATCGAGGCGATGGCCGCGACGCTGGGCGGCACACAGTCGCTTCACACCAATGCGCTCGATGAAGCGATTGCATTGCCGACCGATTTTAGCGCGCGCATTGCACGGAACACTCAGTTGGTGCTTCAGGAAGAAAGCGGCATAACCAATGTCGTCGATCCACTGGGAGGCAGCTATTACATCGAAGCGCTGACAGCGAAACTTGTCGAGGAAGCGGAAAAGCTGATTGCTGAAGTGGATGAGGCGGGCGGAATGACAGCCTATGTCGATACTGGCGCGCCCAAAGCCGCGATTGAGCAAGCCGCGGCTGAGAAACAGACTGCCATCGACAAGGGCGACACTGTGATCGTCGGGGTCAACAAGTTCCGCAAGGACAAGGAAGACCCGATCGAAACCCTCGACATTGACAACCACAAGGTTCGCCAAGGGCAGATCGAGCGAATTGAGCGTGTACGCGCCGAACGTGATGAAGAGGCGTGTCAGGCGGCATTGCAGGCGCTGACTAAAGCAACTGAAGCGGACCCTACGATTAGCAACGAGGCGCTTCGCACCGGACGCGACGAAAACGGCATTCCTTTGCCACCTTCAGTGCTTCAGCAAATGGAGGGCGAAGGCGATGTGAACCTACTGGCGCGAGCTGTTGAAGCAGCACGGAATGACGCAACGCTGGGTGAAATTTCTGCCGCTATGGAGGCCGCCTTCGGGCGCTACAACACTCGGCCGACACCAGTGAAGGGCGTGTATTCGTCCGCCTATTCAGCTGACGCGCGCTATCAGCAGGTCACGGCAGGTGTAGCAGCCGTCGAACACCGATTGGGGCGAAAGCCGCGCATTCTGGTCGCCAAGATGGGGCAGGACGGGCATGACCGCGGTGCAAACGTGATTGCCAGTGCTTTTGCGGATATGGGCTTTGAGGTCGTCTCAGGCCCACTCTTCCAGACGCCGAGAGAAACTGCGGCTTTGGCCTTACAGAAAGACGTGGATGTGGTGGGCGCCAGTTCGCTTGCAGCGGGGCACAAGACACTTATCCCTGAACTGATCCAGCTGTTACGCGACGCGGGACGGCCGGATATCAAAGTAACCGCCGGCGGGGTGATTCCGCCCCAAGACTATGATTTCCTGCGCGAAAAGGGGGTTCAGGGGATCTATGGTCCGGGCTCAAATGTTGTGGAATGCGCAGCGGATATTCTGACCTTGCTGGGCCATAATATGCCGCCTCTGGATGAAGCTGCCGAGTAATTCCCCTCTCCAAGAAATGTCGCCTACATACAATAAGTTGCAACATTAATCGTTAGTCTGCGCCGCATCGGGTCGCTTTTCCCATGAGGGGGGACTAACGACCTATGCGTAAATTACTTCTCACATCAGCAGCATTTGGATTGGCGGCCACGATGGGGGCTGCGCCTGTGATTGCTGACGACCATGCCGAAGCAAAACCGGAAATGCGGGATCAGACCTGGTATCGGGTCAACTTGATCAAATTCCACCCAGGAAACGGCGAGAGGATTGGTGAAATCATTGACATGTTCGACGCCGCCGACAAGGCGGCCGGTGTCGACAGTCCGATCATCATGCATATGAATACAGGCGCTTGGGACATGGCCGTGTTCTTCAAGATGCAGCACGGGATCCAACAAATGGGTTGGCGCAGCACGCCTGAAGGGGACAAGTGGGATGCCGCCTTCAATGAAATGGTTGGCGGCGAAGACGAAGCCCGTAAGATTTTTGCTGAGTTTCAGTCGTTTGTGGCGGCCGAGGAAAACCACATTGGCCATATTCACCCTGATGAAGACGAAGAAGGCTGATTCAAAACCAACTAGCTGAAATTCGCTAGCTTGATACGGGCCTCTGAGGTGGGCATAGGCGGTTTAAAGTCTATGTGACCTTCGGAGGCCCGTTTGTTTTCCAAGATTCTGATTGCCAATCGCGGGGAAATTGCCTGCCGCGTTATCAAGACAGCTCGTCGGATGGGTATCCAAACCGTGGCGGTCTATTCCGATGCGGACGCACGTGCGCCTTTCGTCAGAATGGCCGATGAGGCGGTGCATATTGGCCCACCACCTGCGGCTGAGAGCTATCTGATCGCGGACAAGATTATCGAGGCGTGTAAGCAGACAGGAGCAGAGGCCGTGCACCCGGGCTACGGCTTCCTGTCTGAGCGAGCGAGTTTCGTCGAAGCGCTGGCGAAGGAAGGCATCGCGTTTATCGGCCCACCAGCCGGCGCCATCGCGGCGATGGGGGACAAGATCGAGAGTAAGAAGTTGGCCAAAGAGGCTGGGGTGAATGTCGTTCCCGGCTACGTCGGTGAGATCAAGGACACTGACCACGCGGTCGAGATCAGCAATGACATTGGATATCCGGTGATGATGAAAGCCAGCGCCGGCGGTGGCGGCAAAGGTATGCGCCTTGCATATTCCGAGAAAGACGTCCGCGAAGGCTTTGAAGCGACCAAGCGGGAAGGCTTGAACTCCTTTGGCGATGACCGTGTTTTCATCGAGAAATTCATCGAAGACCCGCGCCATATCGAAATACAGATCTTGGGCGATAAGCATGGCAACGTGCTCTATCTGAACGAGCGCGAATGTTCGATCCAGCGCCGCCACCAGAAGGTCGTCGAAGAAGCGCCATCTCCATTCGTCACACCCAAAATGCGCAAAGCCATGGGCGAGCAATGCGTCGCGCTGTCCAAGGCAGTCGATTACCATTCCGCTGGCACCGTCGAGCTGATCGTTTCTGGCGCTGATAAGACCGGTGAGAGCTTCTATTTCCTTGAGATGAATACCCGTTTGCAGGTGGAGCATCCCGTAACGGAGGCGATTACGGGGATCGATCTGGTCGAACAGATGATCCGCGTGGCAGCTGGCGAAAAGCTGGAAATGACGCAGGACGATATCGGCATTGATGGCTGGGCGATTGAGAACCGCGTCTATGCCGAAGACCCGTACCGCGGGTTCTTGCCTTCAACGGGCCGCTTGGTCGAGTATCAGCCTCCATTGGAAGGCTGGACCGACGATGGCAGCGCAAACGGCCGCCGCGGCGTCGATGGCGTGCGAGTCGACGATGGTGTTTATGAAGGCGGTGAAGTCAGCATGTTCTATGATCCGATGATCGCCAAGCTGATCACTTGGGGCGAAACGCGTGATGAGGCTGCTGATCTGCAAATCAAGGCGCTCGATGCATTTCGTATCAAAGGGCTGGGACACAATGTCGATTTCCTCAGTGCGATCATGCAGCATGATCGTTTCCGTTCAGGCGAATTGACGACGGGCTTTATCGCTGAGGAATACCCGGACGGGTTTGAAGGCGCCGCTGCATCAGACGACTTGTTGCGCGGGCTTGCAGCGATAGGCGGAGTGATTGCAACCGCAGATGCGGACCGCGCGCGGCGGATCGACCAGCAGTTGGCGGATGAGATGTATGCGCCGGGCGATTGGGCGGTGAGGATCGCCGAGACCGAATATGCGGTTGTGCTCGAAGAAGATGCCATCACCGTCGACGGTAAACCTGTCGACGTGACATTTGACTATACTCCGGGCGAGCGGATGGTGGATGTTGCGCTGGGTGAAGAGGTGATGACAATCCAGCTGCACCCCACCCGAACAGGCTATGACATCACCACGCGCGGCGCGACGCATACCTTGCGCATTCTTCCGGCAAGGATTGCTCAGCTGGCGGTTCACATGATTGAGAAAGAGCCGCCTGATCTTTCGAAATTGCTGATCTGTCCGATGCCGGGCTTGCTGGTAAAACTTCATGTGGCGGAGGGAGAGGAAGTTCAGCCTGGGCAGCCCCTCGCGACTGTCGAAGCAATGAAGATGGAAAACATCCTGCGTGCAGAGAAACAGGCTGTGGTGGCAAAGATCAACGCTGGCGAGGGTGAAAGTCTGGCTGTCGACGCGATCATCTTAGAGCTTGAATAGTGCATCTTACGCACGATCCCACTGCGCCAGCAGCTGACCGAATCGGCTTTGAGGATTTTCTCAAGGCCGACATCCGCATCGGGACAATTGTTGCAGTCGAGGAGTTTCCGGAGGCGCGCAAGCCATCTTACAAGCTGCGGATCGATTTCGGTCCGGCAATCGGTGAAAAGAAGAGCTGCGCACAGATCGTGGTAAATTATCACATCGACGAGCTGCCCGGACGCCAAGTGGCCGCGGTGGTCAATTTCCCGCCGCGTCAGATTGGCCCGGCCATGTCCGAAGTGCTGACATTGGGCTTTGCTGACGAGGCTGGGGAGGTGGTCCTATTCGCGCCCGACGTAAAAGTTCCCAATGGGTCGCGGTTGTTTTGATCCCTATTGCGATCCGCGACTAAAGCGCAAAGTCGAGATGATAACACTGGTTGTGCGGACCGTTCGCATACCCAGCAAACGCCTCGCCCGGTTCAAATCCATTCTTCAGATAGAGCTTCACCGCAGGCATGAAGTCTTCACTGGTGCCGGTCTCAAGGCTGATCCGCTCAACGCCATCAGTTCTGGCGGTCTCAAGGATAAGATTGAGAACAGCCTGCGCTGCTCCTTTCCCCAAATGCTCGGCATGGGTGCGCATGGATTTGATCTCGGCCTGTTTCTCTGACAGTCGATTGATCGCACCGACGGCGATGAGAGTGTCGCCTTCCCAGGCCCCAAACAGCGAAATGGTCGGGCCTGAGAGCCCCGACAGATCCAAAGCGAACGAGGTTCCCGGGGGTGAGATCTCATACATGTTGCGCTGATGCGCTTCGAGCAGATCACTAACTTGACTGTCTGCCAATGAAACTCGTTCGACCCGCATTCTTACTTTCCTATGTTCACCAACCTCAGCCAGCTTGCGCTTCAGTTGCCTTGAAACTTCGGACCACGCCGCTCGCGAAAGGCGGCGACACCCTCTTTGAAATCAGCAGTCTGCGTGGCGAGCAGCCATTGGTCACTATCGGCATGCATCACCGCCTGATCGAGCGCGCCAGCGTATGCGTTTGCGCTGCGCTTTATCATCTGGACTGCGATCGGCGGCAATGCAGCATACTTCTGCGCCTCCGCCATGACATGGTCATCAGCGACCTTTGGGTCGACAATCTCGTCAAGGAAGCCCCAATCGCTCATGGTTTCCGCGTCGAACAATTCGCCCGTCATGACCATTTGCTTGGCGCGCGAAAGGCCAACAGCCTGAATTGTGAGGGGCAGGGCGCGCCACATGAGGTTGATACCCAGCTTTACCTCGCCATAGCCGATGCGGCTATCGGGCGTACCAAAGCGAAAATCGCACGCAGATGGAATGCAGGCACCACCGCCGGTTGCGACACCGCGAACAAGACAGAGCGTCGGCTGATGAATCTCTTTTATCGCGCGAATTAGCAGCGCACCATTCTCAGCCGACCGCCGCAAGAGTTCAATCGAAGGCGGGGCGCCATCCATTCGCGAGATGTCAGCACCGACGCTGAAATCTGAATAATCGCTGCGAAAAATGACCGCGCGAGTTTCGGTACCCTCGCGAAAACTTTCAGCGATGTGCTTCAGCGAAACCAGCATCTCCGGCGTTAAAGCATTGCGTTTTTCGGGCCTGTTGATTGAAACGCTCGTCACGGCACCGTTGCGCTCAATCCGGAAGAACTCATGCTCTGCCATTATTAGTCCTCGATAATTGCAACCGCTCTGATCCAGCCCGCACTCGCCCGTTCGATTTTCACTGGGAAGCAGCTGAACATGAAGCCGTGGTTGGGCAGCGCAGAGAGGTTGGTCAGCTTCTCGATCTGGTAGTAGGGTCGGATGCGTCCGGCTTTGTGACCTTCCCAGATAATTGAGGGGTCCTTCGTTTCCGCCCAACGTTTCGCCGTATGGCTGAAGGGCGCGTCCCAGCTCCACGCGTCCGTGCCGACCACCTCCACGCCGCGCTCGGTCAGCCACAACGTGGCTTCCGCGCCGAGACCTACACCTTGATCCGTGAAATTCTTCGTGCCGTATTCGGCGCCGGATTGGATCAGCACGATATCCAGCGGCTGCAGATCGTACCCGACGTTCTTGAACGCCTCTTCCAACTCTGCCGCGCTCACGACATGGCCATGCGGCAAATGACTGAAGTCCAGCTTCACGCCTGGCCTGAAGAACCGGTCTAGTGGTGCTTCGTCGATGCTGGGCGCGGGGGAGGCACCATCATCTGTTGTCGAATGGTAATGCCACGGCGCGTCCATATGTGTGCCGTTATGCGTCGATAGCTCAAGCATCTCGACCGCCCATCCTTCACCGTCAGGCAAATCGTCCTTTTCCAGCCCCGGAAAGAACATCGCGATCTGCTCCCACGTGCTCTCGTGGGTCATGTACGTGATCTTGGGCCGCATCACTTCTGGATCGGAGATCACATCATTGGTGATCGGAATCGAAAGATCGATGAACCGAGTCATGCTAGCGCGACATCCTCCGGTTCTGCGCTATGCATCAGACGCGGTGCCAACAGCAACTTGAAGAGCAAGAACACAATGCCAGCCGCGGCGGCGAAGCCCATATGAACTAACCAGAATTGGGTTACGGGCATTGTTTCAAACCAGCCACCGACATATCCGACCAGCGAGTTTCCAGCGAAAAACGCCAGGAAGTAAAGTCCGATAACCGTGCCTGAGATCTGTTTGGGAGCGAGACGCGCAAATAGCGCGAGGCTGACAGGCAACATGTGTGCGAAGCCAATTGAGTTCACGATGTGAAACATTACCGGCCAGAACAAACCAATTTTCTCATCAACCGGAGTCGTTGCGGCTGCCATGTAAAGGCATGCCATTCCTCCAATAGAAAATAGTGATCCGATGATGATCTTACTGAGTTCATCTGGCTCTTCCCACTTGGTCTTCCACCAGCGATAGAACGCTGCAACACCGGCAAGGAAGCTGACCGAAACGACTGCGTCGAGGGTTATCAGCCATGTCGTAGGCAGCTTATCCTCACCCCAATAAAGTGCAAATTGCTGGTCGCCCCAAACAAGATAGGCGTTGAATATCTGGTTATTGGGTACGATTGCCACCGCCAAAACGGGGATTAACAGCAGTAGCGCGATAGTTGCGAGCCAGTCCTGGCGCGACATCGGGTCCTGCGTCGCATTTGCGGTCTTCGCTGCGACGTCAAAGTGCTCTTTGGGCAGATGCTTCTGACCTGCAACATAGATCACAAGGCCAATCAGCATGCCAACACCTGCTGCTCCAAATCCCCAATGCCAGCCCATGGTTTCCCCGAGGGTACCAACCACGAGCGGGCTTGCGATCACCCCTGCGTTGATACCCAGATAGAAGATCTGAAATGCATCTGCGCGGCGCAAATCCTCTGGCTTATAAAGGTTGCCGACCTGACTTGAGATATTACCTTTGAACATGCCTGAACCCAGGATCAGACACAGCAGCGCGAACAGGAAGGTGACGTTGAACGCCATCAGAAAATGGCCCAGGGCCATTGTGATTGCGCCAAGCAGAACTGTCCGTCGCTTGCCCAGAACCCGGTCAGCCAGCAGGCCACCAAAGATAGGCGTCAGATAAACCGTTGCGGCATAGGTTCCGAAGATTGCACTGGCAAAGGCTTGTCCTTCCAGACCGCCATAGAGCGCGCGGAGATGTTCAATCCCTGCCACTTGCTCAACATTGCCCGGCAGCAGCAGAAAATTGACCATGTAAAGCACCAGAAGTGCTTGCATCCCGTAAAAACTGAATCTTTCCCACGCCTCGGTAAAGGCGAGATAGCCAAGCCCCTTTGGATGCCCCAGAAAGCTCTTGTCGTCCCAGTCGAAATCGAGATCAGGTGTTGCTTCGGCAACGCTCATGCAGAACCCCCCTCATGTCTGCGCAAAGTATTTTTGCAGCGATTTAGCTTTGTTTCAGTTCTCCGTCGAGGAAACTGGATATATCATCCAGATCGACGTCCCTGGCCAAATATGCTGCGCCGATGCTGCGCAACAGAAGGAATGGCAAAGTCCCCGAATCCATCTTCTTATCGTGCATCATGTGATTGGCGAGTCTTCTACCGTCGCAATCGAGACCCAGTTGCGAAACTTCTGAGGGGAGGCCGGATGCCGCGATGGCCCGCGCTACCAGCTCAGCATCGTCTGCACTGAGGTCACCGCGTCGGGCCGAATAGCGCGCAGCCAGCACCATGCCCAGCGCGACGCCTTCGCCATGCAGCAGACGATCCGAGAAACCCGTTTCCGCCTCAAGCGCGTGGCCAAACGTATGACCCAGATTGAGCAAGGCACGCGTTCCGCTCAATTCGCGCTCGTCCTCCGCGACTATGCGGGCCTTGGCGGCAACGCTGGTCGCAACCGCATGCTCAAGCGCTTCAGGATCGCGCGCGAGAACTCGCGCGCCATTTTCGACGAGCCAGTCAAAAAATGCTCGATCACCAAGAATTCCGTATTTGATAACTTCTGCGTAACCGGCACGCATTTCGCGATGAGGTAATGTGTCGAGTGCTGTCAGATCGGCCAGTACTAGCGACGGTTGATGAAAGGCTCCGATCAGGTTCTTGCCAGCAACGGTGTTGATCGCTGTCTTGCCGCCAACAGAGCTATCGACCTGAGCAAGCAAAGTGGTCGGAATCTGCACAAAGCCGCAGCCTCGCTTTAAGATTGCGCAGGCGAATCCGGTGAGATCGCCGACGACGCCTCCGCCTAGGGCAAATACATGATCGCCGCGTTCCACACCTTGTGCGAGAAGCCAGTCAGTCAGTTCTTGCAAGCCCTGCCAGCTTTTCGACGCTTCGCCAGATGCAACAGTAAACCAAGCGATGGTTCGACCGTCTTTGGCCAAAGCCTGTTCCAGCCGCGCCCCATGATGCGTTTTCGCATTGGCATCTGCGACAACGGGTATCACTGCCTTGCGAAGGAATGCCTGAGCGTGCTGCGCTGTCTGGTCGAGCAAGTCACGCGCGACCAGGACCTCATAGCTTCGGCCTGCCAGTTCGACCGGGATCACAGCCATTTGTCCAACGCCTCCAGAATCTTGCTGACGGTATAATTATGCGGTCCGGCATCGCTCATGACATGAATCTGGGCTTGCGAATAGAAACGTTTGCGCTCTTGGTAGAGCTGCGAGAGTATCTCATGCGGGTCCCCGGTCTTGAGCAATGGGCGCGTATTCTTACGCGATGTCCGTTCAACCAGCGTGTCGATGTCGCAATCGATCCAGATCGCGATCGCATTCTCCAATATTAGCGCGCGCGTTTCATCGTTGACGAATGCCCCTCCGCCGGTTGCAATTACCCCGTCATGCTCCTCGATTAAACGAGCAATGACGCGACGCTCGCCGTCACGAAAATGTTCCTCGCCAAAATCCTCAAAAATCTCGGCAATGCTTCTCTGAGCGGCTTCTTCGATTGCATCGTCTGCATCGATGAAATCACGTCCCAGCACGTCTGCGAGCCTTCTGCCGATTGTAGACTTGCCCGCTCCCATCAGACCAACCGGGACTAAAGGACGGTCCAGTCTTGCCGCGATCGACACGATTTGATCTTCACTGAGGGCTGGATGTTCTTCAGTCATTGCAGTGCGGCCTATAGATCGGCTATCGGCCATGCAATATGGCAAGTAGGCGCAGCACAATTCTTTCTATGGATGAGAATGGCCGAAATGGAGGGCGAATTCTGCCCAACGTTACTAACCGCAAGTTGATCTGGTTCGGTTCGATTCTGCTTGTTCTTTTTTTAGCTTGGATTGATGGGGGCGAAGAAGCCTTGCATCCAATTTCGCAAGAAATCGCAGTTCCGGAGAACGCAGAGTAATGGCACGCTGGAAATGGGCAAGCGCGGGGGTCGCCGCCGTCGCGTTGAGCGCGAGCTTTGTTGCCGCTCAAGATGCGCCAGAATCGCTGTTGCCACCAGGTTTCGACGATCCTGCACCGGCGCCACCACCAAGTCCAACCCCTGCCTCGCCGGCGACTCCGGTGCCCCCTCAATCGGGCCAGAGCACGGCGCAGGCTTCGCCTGACGCGCCGGCTTTCCAAGCTTTGCCGAACACAGGTGACCCACTGAATGATCTGGCTCAGTTCGATTTCTCCTCGATCCCGACACTGGACGAACTCGAACAACTGTCTCCGGACGAACTAGATGATCTTTTAGGGCTCAGTCCCAGCTACGATATTCCGCCCGCTGCCCGACGTGCCATGACACGTGTCGGCGTAATATCGTCGCAAGAGGGAGGTTTTCCCTCAGGCTCGCTTGCCAAGCAGCCTTCCTCACTGGTGGAGGCGGCACTGCGTGGTCTTGAGCGCCCAATCGTATCGCGCTGGGGCCATATTCTGCTTCGCCGCGCTTTAGCGAGCCGTCTTGAGGCGCCTGCAGGCATGAGCCCGGTCGAGTTTGCAGAGCTGCGGGCGAAGGCGCTTAACAAGATGGGCGAATATCGTGCTGCGCGGGCTCTGCTACAGGACATTGACACCGGGAACTGGGACAGCAGCTTGGTCGATGCTGGTCTCGAAGCGTATATTGCAACGACAGATCTGATTGGAGCTTGTCCGATCGTTCGGCTCCGCGCATCGGCTCGCGATGATGCGCAATGGCGTATGCTTGGCGCGATCTGCAACTCCTATGCCGGTGAGGCGGTGTTGGGTGGTCGACAGCTAGATCGGGCACTACGAGACGAAATCGCACCAGAGATAGACATTCTGCTGGCGCAGCGCCTCGCGGGTGCTGCAGGACGAGGTCGTAGGGCGGTGGATGTCGAGTGGGACGGGGTTAACGAGATCAATCCCTGGCGTTTCGCGATCGCAAACGCGGTAGGTGAGGAAATCCCGGAAAGCCTGCGCAGTGAGGTTGAACCCTATTACGAACGTATATGGGCTTCGACGCCAACATTATCATTGCAGCAGCGCGCTATAGGCGCGGATCGTGCTGCGCGAGAAGGAATCTTCTCCGCACGGGCGATCGTCGATCTCTACAGCCAGATTTATGCTGATGAGAATATCAGCGGCCCATCGGCTGATCGGGCGACACTCTTGCGTGAGGCATACGTGGGAGCTTCTGCCAGCGAGCGGGTAAGTGCACTACAATCGATCTGGGAAAATGAGGATTCTCCCGATTATGGGCGTTATGTAATGACAGCTTTTGCGGCGGCCCGTGTTCCGGCATCCCCAGACTTGGCAGATCAAGCGCCCGCTTTGCTCGCATCTATGTTGGCTGCAGGTCTCGACAGAGATGCGGCCACATGGGCGCAGATTGTTGAGCCAGGCAGCGCCGGATGGGCTCTTGTGGCGCTGGCGAGGCAGGGTGAGGGGCGCATGGAACCGCGTGAAGCAATCGATGGATTCATCGATGAGGATGGCAGCGCAAACAAACGGCGCTCCGCGCTCTTGCTGGCAGGACTTGCAGGCCTTGACCGTATTTCAGCCAATGATCTCAGCGACTTCACCACACGCACTGGAGCAGATCTCACACGTGAAAGTCGCTGGTCCCGTGCAATCAGTCAGGCAGCGGATGTCAACAATGCTACACTTGTGGCGCTGCTTGCGGGGCTCGGTATGCAAGGAGAAGGATGGGACAGAATGACGCCGCGCCATCTCTATCACATAGTTTCTGCGTTGCGCCGCGTGGGGCTCAATGCTGAGGCACGCATGATCGCGGCAGAGGCTATGGCACGCGGGTGACATGAGCGCGGCAAGCGAAGCATTTCTCGATATGCTCGCAGCCGAGAGAGGCGCAGCAGCCAACACGTTAAGCGCATATCGCAGGGATCTCGAAGGAGTGGAGGCGCTAATTGGCGATCTTGCCAAGGCTTCGCGTGAAGATGTCCAAAAGTTGGCTGCGGTCTGGTCGGGACTTGCCCCATCGACAGTCGCCCGGAAGACTTCGGCGTTGCGCCAGTTTTTCGGTTTTGCCGTAGATGAGGGTTGGCGGAGTGACGATCCGTCACCAGCATTGCCTAAGCCGCGCACACGTCGGCCATTGCCCAAGGTTCTTAGTCACGAAGAAATTGACAGGCTCTTCGAGCGCGCAGAGATGGAAGCTGAAAGCAAGAAATCTGCCGCTGTTCGACAATTAGCCCTTCTCGAATTGCTCTACGGGTCTGGTTTGCGGGCAAGTGAACTGGTCTCACTGCCTGTTTCTGCGGTCCCGCGAGATGCTCCGATGATCACTGTGATGGGGAAAGGCGGGCAGGCCCGCATCGTTCCGGTTAGCGAGCGTGCCCGTCAGGCATTGGCTAGCTGGCTGGAGGTTCGCAGTATTGGTAAAGACGCTAAATCACGTTTTCTGTTTCCGTCGCGACGCAATCATCTGACCCGCATACGCCTCTATCAGGTGCTGAAAGAGTTGGCTGCGCGAGCCGACATTGACCCCGGTTTGATCAGCCCACACGTGTTGCGGCACGCATTCGCGACGCATTTGCTGGAAGGTGGGGCTGATCTGCGCGTGCTGCAGACTCTTCTTGGTCATGCCGACATTTCCACAACACAAATCTATACACATGTCGATGCCGCGCGTCTGGTTGCGCTTGTAAATGCGCGACATCCCCTTGCCCGAAACGCAACATAAGACTAGCGCAGCGGAATGATTTCATATCTCGAATTCGAGAAGCCTATTTCCAAGTTGGAAGAGCGTATCGCAGAGTTGCGGGCCGCAGCGGAAGGCGATGACGTTGACATTGGGGGTGAACTGAAGCGGCTCGAGCAGAAAAGCCGTGACCTTCTGGCCAGCACATATGCATCGCTCACGCCGTGGCAAAAGACACAGGTTGCGCGGCATCCGCAACGCCCCCATTTCCGGGACTATGTAAAACATGCCTTTGATGAGTTCGTGCCGCTGGGCGGCGACAGATACTATGGAAATGACGAAGCAATTCTGGGTGGATTCGCCAAGTTAAAGGGCAAACGCGTTGTCTTGATCGGTCATGAAAAGGGACACGACACGGAAAGCCGCCTCAAACACAACTTCGGCATGGGTAAACCGGAGGGCTATCGCAAAGCTGTTCGTTTGATGGAATTGGCGGGTCGGTTTGATCTGCCCGTGGTCACACTGGTGGACACTTCAGGCGCTTTTCCCGGAGTTGAAGCTGAAGAGCGCGGTCAGGCGGAGGCGATTGCACGTTCGACTGAAGCTTGTCTTGCCCTGCCGACCCCGATGGTTGCAACCATAGTTGGGGAGGGAGGATCGGGCGGTGCAGTCGCGTTGGCAACCGCAGAACGCGTTCTGATGCTTGAGCATGCGGTTTACTCCGTCATTTCACCAGAGGGGTGTGCCTCGATCCTGTGGCGTACCGCTGAGAAAGCGCCGGACGCGGCTGAGGCGATGCGCGTGACTGCGCAACATCTGAAGAAGCTCAAAGTGATCGACCGGATCGTTAAAGAACCAGTCGGTGGAGCGCATCGCGCGCCCGAAGCGATGGCCCGGAGCCTTGGCAACGCGATTGCGGAAGAGATCGAGAAGCTTTCGAAGAAGTCCAAAGACGAAATCCGCAAAATGCGTGAAGAACGTTTTCTGGAGATCGGCGCCAGCTGAACTGCGCCAAAGCAGCGGCTGATCGCTCTTGCAGCGAGCGCTGTAATGGGCGATGATTCGTTCGCCAACTACAGCGCACAGAGGCGCGTTTCTGGCTAGTCAAACGGAGAAAATTCATGGCTTTTTCGCGCAAGGCATTTGCTCTCACGACCGCCGGATCGTTAAGTCTGCTACTAACCGGTTGTATCGGCGGAGGGCCCATTCCAAGCGCATCGGCTCCGATCACACAGCAAGAGGCGCAACAAGGCGCGGAGTACCACCCGCAATTGCTAGCCGAATTTGGCGGGGCCATGACAGGCCCGCAAGCGGACTACGTTGAACAAGTAACCAAGAATGTCGCAGTTCAGTCGGGCCTCGGAAATGCGCGCGACAGCTTCACGGTTTCGTTGCTTAACAGCTCGGTCAATAATGCGTTCGCTGTCCCAGGCGGCTATGTTTATACCACGCGCCAACTGGTCGGATTGATGAACAATGAAGCCGAGCTGGCAGGCGTAATGGGGCACGAGGTAGCTCATGTCGCAGCCCGCCACTCTCAGCGTAGGCAGCGCGCGGCTCAGCAGAACCAACTTGGCGGTGTTTTCGCCGCGATCCTTTCTAACGTGCTGCTCGGCAATAGCGAGATTGGCAATCTTCTCAGCCGTAGTGCTTTGCAAGGCTCTCAACTTCTTACACTCAAATTTTCGCGTAGCCAGGAACTGCAGGCTGACGATCTGGGAATTCAGTATCTCACTTCGGCAGGCTATGACCCGCGTGCAATGGGAACAGTGCTCGCAAGCCTTGCGGCGCAGAACTCTCTGGACGCTAGATTACAGGGCCGTGGCGACGCGCGGCCGCCTGCATGGGCGTCAACTCATCCTGACCCTGCAAGCCGTGTACGCACCGCGCTGGCAAAGGCCGAGGGGCTGCCCGGGACAGTTACCAATCGCGATGCTTTCCTGACCCGTATCGACGGACTGCTGTATGGCGATGACCCGGATCAGGGCATTATTGACGGCAGTAATTTTGTTCATCCTGTGTTGCGATTGGCGTTCGCTGCTCCGCAGGGCTTTTACATGGTCAACGGTACAAGAGCGGTGACGATCAATGGCCAATCGGGCAAAGCGCAAATGACACTTGCTCCGTACGACGGCAGCCTTGAAAACTATGTGCGCCAACAATTCGCAACGCTTGGTGGTCAGCAGCCGCTGGCACCACAGACGCTAGAGCGCACTACGGTAAACGGGATTCCTGCAGCTTTCGGGATCACGCGCGTGAATAATGGCAATAGTCAGGTGGATGTCGTCGTCTTTGCTTATGAGTTTGCCAGCAATCGCGCATATCATTTTCAGGCAATAGCACCTGCGGGAAGAGCAGGCATCTTTGATGAAATGTTTCGATCAATGCGCAGGGTCTCATCATCTGAGGCCGCAAGTGTTGTTCCGCGGCGGATCGATGTGGTTTCCGTTCGGCGCGGCGAATCGGTCGCCACTCTTGCGCAGCGCATGGCGTTCGACGATGAGAAAGAGGCCCGTTTTCGCGTTTTGAATGCTCTGGGCAGCAGTGATCAGTTGCAGGCTGGCCAGAAGGTCAAGCTGGTGGTCAAGACGCGCTAATTCTCACACCGTAATAATTCAGGGATGCAAAAGAAAAGCGGCGGGGAAATCCCCGCCGCTTCGCTTTTAGGTAAAGCCGAGTGGCTCTTACGCACCAGCCATTTCGGTCGAAACTTCGGTGAAGGTGTTGTTCAGCTGGTCACCTACAGCGCCCATTGCAGTGATCGCTGCAACTGCGATCAGAGCAGCGATCAGGCCGTATTCGATAGCCGTTGCGCCTTCTTCGTTACGAAAGAACTTGTTGATGAAAGTCATTGGTAGTCTCCTGGTTCAGTCTTCGGTACCCGTGTCCGATCGAGAAACCCGACCGAACGAGCAGAGGTTTAGTTCACAGCTCTTGAAAAAATCCTAAATCGGATGCTTTCAAAATGGTTACCTTGAACCAACCTCCGCCATCGCAGATTCAACCGTGTTCCACATCCGCGCATTCTCGTCCGCAACCGAACCGAATGCCCCCATAGAAGCGATTACGATCAAACTCACGATCAGGCCGTACTCAACAGCGGTTGCCCCGGAATTGTCGCTCCCGATACGCTTAAGGAAGATCGGCAATTTCATGGACAAACCCCTGTGTTTACGTCCTGATGAGAACCTTCTGCGCCTCAGGGTGTTAAGAAAGTGTTGAGAGGGAACCCGAGTTTGGAAAAAAATCCGACAGCGATGCTGGTAGTGGCGGGCGCGCTAAGGCGTTCTGATGGGCTTTGGCTGATGCACAGGAGGCCTGAAGGAAAGCAACATGGCGGGCTTTGGGAGTTTCCTGGCGGGAAGGTCGAAGCTGCTGAAAAACCGCCAGAAGCCTTGATTCGTGAGCTTCGCGAAGAACTTGGCATTACGATAGTGATCGACACACCAGAACCGGTCGCGAAAGCAAAAGAGACCTCACCATCAGGACAGATCCGGATTGTAATCCAGCTTTACACAAGCCGAGATTGGTTAGGAGAACCTCAAGCGTTAGAGGGCGGGCAGATTAACTGGTTCGAGCCCGCTGAGATCAGAAAACTGCCGAAACCACCTTTGGATGTCGAGTTGGCAAAACAACTCTTTGCAGATTTGCCCCGATAAGGGATTGCAAAGCCGGTAAAGCCCCCTTATGTGCCGCGTCTCCCGCGCGCCAGTAGCTCAGCTGGATAGAGTACCTGACTACGAATCAGGCGGTCGGAGGTTCGAATCCTTCCTGGCGCGCCATAAAAAGGGACCGGCCATTGGGTCGGTCCCTTTTTTGTTGGCGAGACAGCGTTCTACGGAACGTTTTGGGCCCATAGACATTCTACCACCAAGCCCAGTTGGGTTTCGCGCTTCGCGATTCAAAGCACGGCATAATGGGCTGGACTCAGTGCACAGTGCTCCAATCCCGAATGACAAAGGTCGGAAAGAAATAGCCATGAACTACATGAACGTGCATGATCACGCTGAGTTTGACCCGGAGAATCCCTTGAACAAGCCTGATGTGCCGGAAGATGTCCAGGAAGCCATTCGAACCTTGATTCGTTGGACAGGTGACGACCCTGAGCGTGAAGGCTTGGTCGACACCCCGAAACGGGTGGGGCGGGCTTGGCTTGAATATTGTCAGGGATATCAAAG
Source organism: Altererythrobacter ishigakiensis (assembly GCF_001663155.1). Taxonomy (NCBI): domain Bacteria; kingdom Pseudomonadati; phylum Pseudomonadota; class Alphaproteobacteria; order Sphingomonadales; family Erythrobacteraceae; genus Altererythrobacter; species Altererythrobacter ishigakiensis. Next base: position 1,931,150 of record NZ_CP015963.1, on the reverse strand, counting down.
TGATCCTGCGGTTCATCTCAGCCGCATTTTCGAAGAGGTCGGCGGCTATGATGAGATTGTCCTGCTGAAAGACATTCCGTTCCAATCGCATTGTGAGCACCACATGGCACCAATCACCGGCAAGGCGCATATTGCTTACCTTCCGGACAAAAAGGTTGTCGGCATCTCAAAGCTAGCCCGCGTCCTGCATGGTTTTGCAAACCGGCTTCAGGTGCAAGAGCGCCTGACGGCTGAAGTTGCGGACTGCATTTGGCAGAATCTTGAACCGCGCGGCGTCGCCGTTGTTATTGAGGCAGAGCACGGTTGCATGACCGGCCGCGGTGTAAAGGTGCACGAAGTTGAAATGCTCACCAGCCGGATGATGGGCTGTTTTCTTGAAGATCATCGCAGCCGTAAGGAAGTGATGAGCCTGATGGGATATTAAACCTTAGCGAGCGCGCATTCGTTCGATCATTTCGTCTATCCACTGAATACGCGCCCTCTCTTCCAGTTCTCCGCCTCTCGTCGCCATTGCGGCAACAATGTCGCCATCGGCGTCAAAGCGGGCAATCTGCTCAATGGTGGCTTCCAGTCTTTCAATGGTTGCTGTTCGCCAATCTTGAAGTGCCTTGATACGCAATTGTGGTGGAATTGCTGACAAAGCAAAGCTACGCGTCCGGATCGGATCAGGGCCGGCTGCAAGGACATGTGCCCGACTTTCCAACACCCAATTACCTAGCGCCTGATTGCCATCGGTGGTGAGTTCCAGTTTTCGAGTTCCTCTGGCATCTTCGGCGTCGAGGTTTTCCTTTATCAGCCCGCCTTTGACCAACCTTCGAACGAGAGGGTAGATGGCACCGGCGCTCGCGCTCCAACTGTGAGTTGCCGAAGCCTCGAATTCCTTGCGTACTGCGTAGGCGGTTAGTGGCTGCTTGCGCGCAATTACGCTAAGCACAGCTCCTTCCAATTCCGACAGCATGTCGCAAAATTCCCCGTTGACAATCGCTTCAAAATAGTTCGATTAGTATTAAATAGTCCTAATCGCACTAATTCGTGCCACTAGCGTAGGGAATGTTTAAATGAAAGCCTGGCTTCAGACCAGCAGGGGAATGCTGTGCGCTTGGCTTGCCGCTTTGCTGCCTCTCTTCTTCGTGACCGACTTAGCTGAAATGCTGTGGTTGGGATTCACGTTTCTGGCACTCGTGTTCATCAAGGCTTCGCGTCAGGCTACATTCCAATGGGTCTACAAAAGCGTCCCTGTATCGATCGCTATTGGGCTTGCGGTTGGAGTAGTCGTCTTTGCGATAGATTTTCCGCTGACCCCGGTTCTCGAGGAGGCCACCGGCACCAAGCTGAACGCCACTCAATTAGAGGGTCTTGATCAGGAATTTGGCGTTTACGTTGAATGGATGCTCAAGGGCATCTTGCTGGGAGGGATATTGGAAGAGATTCTTTTCCGCGGCTTCCTGATTGGCTGGGGTGCACAATTGCTCGGAAAACGCTGGGCTTGGGTTCTTGTTGTCCTGATCGCGGTGTTGTTTGGATTTGGCCATGTGAACCAAGGTGTTGTTGGGCAAATATTGACCGGGATCGCAGGGCTTTTTTTCGGCCTCACATACGTGGCATGTGGTTGCAAGTTATTGCCCGCCATGATCGCGCATGGCACCGCAAACGCACTAACTGTCTCAAAGATATACTTCTTTGGCTACGGAATGAGCATTGAGACAAGCAGGACCTTGCTCGGGACCTGGGGATATCCCTTCCCTTTGATGTAGTTGTTTGGGCTGAGGTTTGCTCCTAGGAACCAGTTTTAGTCTGATGATATTAATGTAATTTCTGTCTGACGTCCGTCCAGATACCGGACTGTTTCACCGTCAAAATAGGCGTCCTCTTCTGATCTGAAGTCTACACGTTGTCCGTCCCATTCAGGAACTTCGCTATAGGTCGTCAGCTCGATCGACCAGGCCGTCTTGGGACGTATGCGATACTCGCCACGGGGATCGCCATCTTGATTATCCCAAAAACCGATCGCTGTTCCTGCGCCGTGGCCATGGCTGCCAATGGGATGCGAATAGATCGATGGATCGAGACCTTCTGAAATGGCCTGAGCCCGCGCACGAGCTAGTACTTCATTCCCGCTATCACCCATGCGAAAGTTCGCGATCAGAATATCCTGGGTGCGATTCGTGTTCTTCAGGCCTTGCCGCAGGCCTTCCGGCGCTTCAGTTTCTCCGGGCTTCAAGACGTAAGCCAGATGTTGCGTATCGGTGTTGAGCCGTAAGTAAGTGATACCAAAGTCGGTCCAAAGCAGATCACCGGGTTGGATAACGATATCTCCGCGAAGCATGTCTTCTTCGCCCTGACGCTGGATCCCCACCGATGGATGAAACCATGGAGAAACGCCGAGGCTGGCGAGCTTTTCGCGATACCACCATTGAACATCCGCAGCCGTGGTTTTGCCGGGCGTGATGACTTTGCGGGAGAAAGCTTCACCGATCAAAGAATGCGCTATACGCACTATACCTGGATAAATCTCGATCTCTGCTGGAATGCGGGTTTCCAACCAACGCACAGATAGGGTTTCCCCTGAAACAATCCGTTCACGCAGTTCAGACGGCAACTCGCGGGACATCGCACGAAACTGGCTGAGTGTCATACCGTCGCCAAAAGCTGTTGTGTCCGAGAAATTGATTGCGATCTTTGTGGGATCTCTTTGAGCGATGATGTTCGCAACGGCCTTCCATTGATTGGGTTGATCATCGGGATCCCATGACGGCTCGAACAATCCAGCAAGGCCATAGCGGCTGACTGTCAAACGCTCGATCGGTTGCCCATCGCCCGGGTTGTAGAATATCAAAATAGTGCGCCGGCGCGCGGCCATGCTCTTTGCGTCGAGCATGCTTCTGACTACCGGTTCTTCGAAATATTCGCGGGACATGAGCAGCCACAGGTCGACATCTTCTTCACGCATGATCTGTGGAATTACCGTGTCGAGCCTCTCAGCAAGGATACGGTTAATCACCTTTGCGCGTTCGCGCATTGAAAGGATGTCTGGCAGGGGCGGGGACGTTTGCTCAGTTTCAGACATGGGTATTTTGCCGATTGAAGTCGTGCTTGCCACGGTGGGCCCGGCTGCGATGCCCACGGTTGCGATTGCCAACGCCTGAAATGAGCGACGTAGATACATTGCAGTCCCCTGAACTTTGTTTGGGATGCCTATGATGTGCCTTTTCAGCCTGTGTCAAACGCGCAAAAAGAAAGGGTGCCGAAATTAGCACCCTTTCGAACTGAATTCATGTCCCAGTGGGAACTAGCTGTCGCCTATTCCGTCGAGAGCTTTGCTCACCAGAATATTCACCGAAACGCGCCGATTCTGTGCACGACCTTGCGCTGTGCTGTTATCGGCGGTTGGGTCAGATGCCGCCATTCCAGTTGGCGTCAGCATGCGGAACGGCTTCCACGAACATTCCTGCTGGAGGTAGTTCACTACGCGACCTGCCCGTTGTTCGCTCAAGCGCTGGTTTACTTCGTAGCTACCTGTTGAGTCGGTATAACCTACAACCAGAAGAAGCGAGTTTTCGATCGCGTCTGCTTCTGCTGCAGCTGCGCACAGTTTCTCACGAGCTTCGCCTGACAGCTGATAACGACCGCTGGCGAAGTAGACATTGGTCACGCCCTTTATGTTGTACTGGTCGATGTCGCCCAAGCGACCGCGAAGTGCCTCTGCAGCGCGGGCGTTCTCTTCAACGCCGACTTCGTTTTTGTCGATACGCGCACCTTGTGCAGCAAACTGCTGTGCAGTGCCGTTGCGGATCATGGCTGCGGTTTCAAGATCGCTATTCTTGAAACGGATATCGCTTGCCACCAGCGTCTCACCAGATTGCCAGGTTTCAACCTTGACCGGCAATCCATTCAATAACGAATTGATACCCAGCGATTTGCGGCCAAGACCAAGGAAACCGCCAGTCCCGCGGACGCGGGTCTCATCATTTACCGCGACCGTCGTGGTTGTTCCGTTCGCCGAAGTGATCTGAAGACGATCATCATTGCGAGCGGTGATGACACCTTCAATTTCCGGCCCTTCAACGCCGATTACGGTTGTTAGCACTTCTTCCGACTGCGCAGGCTCTTCTTGCGCAACCGCTCCGCTCCAAGCGGGTAAAGCGAAAGCTGCAATTGCAATCATCGCCTTTGATCCGTTTGAATTGACCTTCATCAATGTACTCCTTCAATCAATACCGGCCGCTTGTATTTTGTGTTTGGTCTGACCGGTCGACCCTGAATGAAAATGGCCTACATTTATGTCGGCCAGCCCCTAATCAAAATTTGCGGAGGAGCCTTAATGGTCCGAGCCGGACAATCCCAGCTATACAGGGCGCCAATGGGGGTGATCAGCGCGCAAGTTGCGGCGAACCGATCATATTCACCTCAAATTAAGGCGCGAAACGCCGATTCTTGGCCAGAAAACGAACAAAGGGCGCCAAAACGGGCGCCCTTTGTTCTTATTGGTCCAGACGAGTTCAAAGCTGGCCGAGCATGTGCTCCGCGCTTGATACAGAGAAGTCACCTGGGGCTTCGACGTTGAGTTCTTTCACCACACCGTCTTCGACAATCATCGAATAACGCTGGCCGCGCTTGCCCATTCCAAAACCGGAGCCGTCCATGGTGAGCCCGACTGCTTCAGCAAAATCGCCGTTGCCGTCTGCCAGCATAGTGATGTCTTCAGAGCCAGCGGCCTTGTTCCAGGCACCCATCACGAATGCATCATTGACTGCGGTTGCTGCAATTTCGTCAACACCCTTGGCTTTGAGCTCAGCCGCTTTTTCAACATAACCGGGCAAGTGACGCGCAGAGCATGTTGGTGTGAATGCACCTGGCACTGAAAATAGCGCCACTTTTTTGCCGGCGAAATATTCCGACGAGCTTACTTGCTCAGGTCCGTTTTCGGTCGCTTTGACCAAAGTTACTTCTGGAAGTTTGTCACCAACCGAAATTGCCATTGCGTAATATCCTTTCGTGATCCCGTCCGTATGCGCTCGATATAGCCACTGTCAGCGTGTCCGCAACGATGAAGGATATAAAGAATCTTTTATATTTGCTTCGTAGTTGCCCTCAGGTTAGAGCGCGCACCAGAAATTCAAGCGGCCATCGTTTAGGATGGGCTAAAGATTATCAGGAGTTTGAAGGTGGCAGAAGCTGCACAGGATTACGTCATCAAAGATATTGCGCTTGCACAGTATGGGCGCGATGAAATTGCCATTGCTGAAACCGAGATGCCGGGCCTGATGGCGCTGCGCGAAGAGTACGGTGACGCCAAACCACTTGCTGGAGCGCGGATCACCGGATCGCTCCATATGACGATCCAGACGGCGGTGCTGATCGAAACGCTGGTCGCGCTGGGTGCCGAAGTACGCTGGGCCACCTGCAATATCTTCTCCACGCAGGACCACGCCGCAGCTGCCATCGCTGATCGTGGCATTCCGGTTTTTGCGATCAAGGGTGAAAGCCTGGCAGATTACTGGGACTACGTTGGCCGCATTTTTGACTGGTCGATAGAGAGCGATCCTGAACTCACCGCAAACATGATCTTGGACGATGGTGGCGATGCAACAATGTTTGCGTTGTGGGGTGCACGTATCGAAGCGGGAGAGGAATTGCCTGAACCTGCCAACGCCGAAGAAATAGAATTCCAGCGCGCGCTGAAGGCATTTGTTGCGGCTAAACCAGGATATCTGACCAAGAGCGTCAAGAATATCAAAGGAGTTTCGGAAGAGACCACTACGGGTGTTATGCGCCTCTATCAGATTGCGAAGCAGGGCAAATTGCCATTCCCGGCGATCAACGTGAATGATAGCGTCACCAAGTCGAAGTTCGACAACCTTTACGGATGTAAGGAGTCTCTGGTTGACGCGATCCGTCGTGCAACTGATGTGATGCTGGCGGGCAAGGTCGCCTGCGTTGCCGGTTATGGGGATGTCGGCAAGGGTTCGGCGGCTTCATTGCGCGATGGCGGCGCCCGCGTGATGGTGACAGAGATCGACCCGATTTGTGCGTTGCAAGCCGCTATGGATGGCTATGAAGTAGTGACCATGGACGACGCCGTGAAGCGCGCGGACATCTTTGTCACCGCAACAGGCAATGAAGACGTGATCACTGGCGAGCACATGAAGGCGATGAAGAACATGGCCATCGTGTGCAACATCGGTCACTTCGATAGCGAGATCCAGATTTCCGCTCTCGACAATTATGAGTGGAAGGAGATCAAGGAAGGCACCGATCTGGTCACCTTCCCGGATGGTTCGTCGATCCTCGTTCTGGCCAGGGGGCGCTTGGTCAACCTCGGCTGTGCGACCGGTCACCCGAGCTTCGTGATGAGCTCCAGCTTTACCAACCAAACGCTGGCTCAGATCGAATTGTTCACGAAGTCTGACGATTACGAGAACGATGTTTATGTGCTGCCGAAGCACTTGGATGAGAAGGTCGCTGCGCTGCACTTGGAAAAGCTCGGGGTTCAGCTGACGCAACTGAGCAAGAAGCAAGCTGACTATATCGGTGTGCCGCAAGCTGGTCCGTTCAAGCCGGATCACTATCGCTACTAATCGCTTCGGTTTGTCCGAATATTTTTGAAAGCCCTCGCAAATCTTCGTGTTTGCGGGGGCTTTTCCATGCATGACCGTTGCATCCGACGCGGGGCGCGCATAGCTGGTTGTCATGGAGTTTTCGCCGACCGCAATGTCAATGATCGGGCTGCTGCTTGCAGCATGGACGGTTGGTGCAGCTTTGTTGATGATCAGGGCCGCACAAAGTGGCCATAAGTTCAAAGCGCTGAAGCGCTCTCTAACACGCGTTTCAGGCATGCTGGAGGAAGCGCCCGCGATCCCGATGCTGGTTCGTGCGGACGGAAAGATAGAGGTTCAAGACAGGGTTTCGGGGTGGCTTGGTCTGGATGCAAGCCCCAGATATTTAAGCGAACTTGTCGGCGATGGCGACAACGGTCTGTTGGAGGAGCAGCTTTCACAGCTCACCGAGGCGGTGAAACGAACACAGAAGACAGGCGCCCCCTTTCGCCTGTCGATTAAGCTCCAAGGTGCCGGACGAAGCCTGGCCTTCCGCGGATACTCGGCGGATCCGAGAATCGCGCCCGGTGGCGCTGCGCTGGTTTGGATTTTTGACTTTACAGAATCCGAAGGTGAACTGGCGACGTTGCGCGATCAGGCGTCGCGCGCGCAAAGCGATTTTACGGCTTTGGTCGGTTTGATCGAGGCTGCGCCAATTCCGATGTGGTTTCGTGGGAAGGACACGGCGCTTCGCTTGGTGAACCAGGCCTACGTGGACGCGGTAGGAGCGCAAAGCGCAGACGAAGTGATCGCCAAGCAGATTGAACTGCTCGAAGCGAACAAAGGAAAAACTGCAGGCGAGTATGCAGCGGAGGCCGTGCAAAGCGGCAGCTTGGTCGAACGTGAGTCGCGTTCAACGATTGACGGCCAGCGGCGTTTGTTGCGTGTGAGTGACTTGGCGATCGGCGAAGAAGGTATCGCTGGCTATGCGATCGACATTGAAGAGACAGAACAGATTGCGCGAAACTTCAGGGCTTTCAGACAAGCCCAACGCGCAATGCTGGATCAGCTTTCAGTAGGTGTGGCGCAGTTTGATCCGGATCAGAATCTGGTATTTGCGAACAGACCTTTTCTGCGGCTTTTCGATCTATCGTCGAGCGTGGTGAACGACCAAGTTCCGTTTGACCGGTTTCTCAGCGATGCAAGAGACAAGCGCCGTACTCCTGAAGTGAGAGACTTTCCTGCTTGGCGTAAAGAGCGGCTTGCTTGGTTCGGCGCAAACGAAGCACAGGAAGAGGCCTGGCCATTGGGATCGGGACAGCATTTGCGCATCGTGGGCCAGCCTATGCCCGATGGCGGCCTGGTAATGTTCGCTGAAGATCGCACTGAACAACTGGCAGAATCGGCGACGCGCGACACGCTGTTGCGGACCCGTGCAGCGATGCTGGACAGTTTGTTCGAAGCAATTGCAGTGTTCGCGCCCGATGGATCGCTCCAACTGTGGAACCGCAGTTTCGCTGGAATTTGGGGCATTGATCCCACTTCCCTCGACGGACACCCATCGGCCGACAAGCTGATGGAAGCAATTGCACCAAATCTTGCAAAGCGTGCAAATGCGGATGCCATCGGGCGCATTATCCGATCTGCCACGCTGGACCGGAAAGAGAAAGGTGGGCGTGTGACTTTAGGGGATGGCAGGACGCTGGAGTTCGCCGGGGTTCCATTGCCGGATGGAAACGGATTGCTCACTGTGCTTGATATAACCGATTCCCAGATGGCGGAGACTGCGCTGCGCGAGCGAAATCAGGCCCTGGAAGAAGCGGACCGGGTCAAGGCCAACTTCCTTGCTAATATGTCTTATGAATTCCGCACGCCATTGACCTCGATCGGTGGCTTTGCAGAGCTTATCCAAAGCGGCGCAGCTGGGCCTGTCAGTGATCAGCTCCAGGAATATGTCCAAGCCATCCTTGATTCAGTGAAGCGACTGACCGAGCAAGTCGAGAATGTCCTCGATCTTTCCCAAGGGGAGGCAGGACTGCTGCCATTGTCGAAAGAGCGGGTAGAACTGCTGCCCTTTGTAACGGAAATCGTGCGCGAGCGTGAGGAGGCGATCGCCGATGGGGCGTTGACCCTTGACCTGCGTGGTAATTCAGGCGGTGCGATCGAGGCTGATCGACGTCAATTGGGTCGGGCAATCGGGCATCTGTTAGACAATTCGATTGCTGCAACAGGACAAGGGGGCAAGATTCTTGTCGATGTTGCCCGAACCAAGGATGGAGCGCGGATTGTAATCTCAGATAACGGTTCCGGCATGGGTAAACAGGAATTATCGCGACTGCTCGAAGGTCTGCGAGTTTTGCCTGACGGGAAAGTTGAAAAGCGCGGCGGGTTGGGCGTTCCTCTGTCCCGCCAACTGATTGAGGCGCACGGTGGATCGTTGAACATGGAAAGTCGAAAGGGTGTGGGCACAACCGCACTGATCATGCTGCCGTGATTGTTGATCTTCCTGACCTTGATGCGATGACTGCCTTCAGTTCGCGGATCGCGAGAAAGGTTCAGGCCGGGGATGTGATCTCGCTTGAGGGCGAACTGGGCACGGGCAAAACCACCCTGGCACGCGGTATATTGGCGGGACTCGGTCATGATGGCGAAGTCCCGTCACCAACATTCACGATCATTGAGACCTATGAAAATACGAAGGTGCCTGTGGCGCATGCCGACTTCTACCGACTGGAAGATCCCTCAGAGTTACGCGAGTTGGGGCTCGATGACTATCGCGAGGGTGCGGTCTTGATCGCCGAATGGCCGGATAAGGCAGGCGGCTTTGCGCATGAATCTGCGTGCCTTGCAATCAAGCTGGAAATTGCGGGTCTGGGAAGGCAGGCAATTGTCCGCGGTGGGCGCGAATGGCAAGGGCGTATGCCATGACAACTTTGCCTGAAGGTATCGAACAGTTCCTCACTCAATCAGGTTGGGGAGGGGCCAAGATCGAAGCTATCCCCGGCGATGCCTCATCCCGGCGCTATTTTCGCATCAGGCGCGCTCGAGAAACCGCGATGCTCATGTACGCCCCGCCGCCTGAAGAAGACCCAAGGCCCTTCGTGCAAGTTGCGCAATGGCTGCTTGCGAACGATATGCGTGCGCCCAAGTTGCTAGCCCATGATCTAGGTGCTGGATGGCTACTGACCGAAGATTTCGGCGATGACAGAATGCGCGAGTGGGTTGAGTCACGGCCTGACAGCGAAGAAGCAATTTATGCGCAAGCTATTGATGCGTTGGTGCAGCTTCATCAGAAGCCTGCCGGGCCGCTCGACCCTTATGATATGGCCGTTTACCAGCGTGAAGCAGGCTTGCTGACGGAGTGGTACACACCGGCGATGGGGCTGGAGGTCGATAATGAGAGGTATCGTGCAGCTTGGCATGAAGTTCTTGCACCGCTGATCATGCGGCAGGTGCCGGGAGTCACCGTGCTGCGTGACTATCATGCAGAGAATATCATGATCCTGGGCCAGTCCGGGATTAGAGATGGCGAACAGGGTTTGATAGATTTCCAGGATGCTCTGGTTGGCCATCCAGCCTATGATCTGGTGTCGTTGCTACAAGATGCGCGACGCGATGTATCGCCTGAGTTGGAACGTGCGATGCTTGAGCGGTATATTGCTGGCGCCAATCCGGGCCCTGATTTCGAGGCTGACTATGCTATTCTGGGGGCTCAGCGAAATGCCAAGATTGTTGGCATATTTACACGGCTCCACAAACGCGATGGCAAGCCCCGGTATCTTGGCTACATCCCCCGTGTGTGGGCTTTGATGGAACGGGATTTGGAACATCCTGCGCTGGCACCGGTCGCTGCTTGGTTTGACGCTAATATTCCCGATGATCTGCGCAAGTATGGCGGAGGCACAATCGAATGAGCGAATTGGCATCCGACACTGCGATGATTCTCGCAGCAGGGATGGGCAAGCGCATGCGCCCATTAACTGCGAGCCAGCCTAAGCCGCTGGTCCGGGTCGCGGGTAAGCCATTGATCGATCATGCGCTTGATCGGCTTGAGGATGCAGGGATCGCCAAGGCAGTCGTCAATGTCCACTATCTGGCTGACGCGCTAGAAGCTCATATCGTCGGCCGCGCAAAGCCCAGCGTGACGATTTCTGATGAGCGCGGCGAATTGCTTGAGACCGGCGGGGGGATGCTGAAGGCATTGCCCAACTTACCTGATCCCTTCTTTTCGTTGAATTCGGACAACATCTGGCTTGATGGTCCGCGCAACGTATTCGCCGATCTATCTGCGCGCTGGGATGCAGACCAGATGGATGCGTTGTTGCTGGTTGTCCCGCACGCAAGGGCGGAAAACTTCAACGGCGCAGGGGACTTCCATATGGATGCAGTTGGACGTTTGCGTCGTCGTACGTCGGGGAGAGTTGCACCCTTCATTTACACCGGAATCCAACTGGTATCGCACCGTCTGTTACGAGATGCCCCTAAGGGTCCATTCTCTACCAATGTCTTGTGGAGTCGTGCCATTGAGGAGGGGCGCCTGTTCGGCGCATCATTCACCGGCCAATGGTTCGAGGTGGGTACCCCGCAAGCAATACCCCCGACAGAGGCTGCGCTTCGGCGTGGCTGAACACAACAAGCCCCGGGTCTATTCAATCGCTGCGCATCGCGGCTTTGCTGATGCACTCGTGGCCGGTTTGGTGCCGCGATATAGTGAAGACAATCTGGGTCTCGCACGACTGACACTGATTCTTCCTTCAAGCCGGGCCGCACGTAGCATTAAAGAAGCTTTCATCCGTCACTATGGCGAAACCGGGCAGCAAGGCCTTCTGATGCCGCGCATGGTCATGGTCGGCGATATTGATCTGGACGAGGCATTGGGACCATCGTTCGATCCGTTGGGAGCATCGGACATCCCCAAGGCGGCCGATCCGACACGCCGATGGCTAGAATTGGCCGATATGCTTCGTTCGGCCATGGAACGCGAAAAGCGCGATATTCCCGGCGGAGCAGCCCTGCTGCGGCTCGCTCGCGAGCTTGGGGGCATGATGGACCGACTGATCGCGGAAGAGGTCAGCTTTGCAGATTTCCTGAGCGAGGAAGTGGTGGGAGCGAGCGCCGAACTGGCAAGGCACTGGAAGGACAACACCAAACTTTTCGCGATGGTGCTTGCGGATTGGGAATTGCGCTTGCTGGAACGCGGGGAAGTCGATCTGGCGACGCGTCGAAATATGCTGTTTGACCGCGCTTCAGACCGCTGGCGTTCCGAGCCGCCCGAAACGCCAATCGTGGCTGCAGGTGTGACCAGCGCGGCGCCTGCACTGACACGCCTCCTGCGCACGATTGCGAACCTTCCCAAAGGCGCGGTAATTCTGCCGGATCTCGATCTGGCGTTGCCGCTTGACGCTTGGGATGAACTGGGCAGAGCAGGGCATGCGCCGGCGCCAGAGGAATCGCCTTTCTCAGCTCATGAGGCAGCTACACATCCGCAATATCACCTGAAACTCTTGCTCAATCGCATGGGCATCGCGCGAGACGAAGTACAGCAATGGCATCGCAAGGGCCTATCAGCAGCGCCGCCAGAACGGTCACACGCGATCTCATCACTGTTTCTGCCGCCCGAAGCGAGCAAATCCTGGATTGACCTCAAACCTGAAAAGCGACGTCTTTCAGGTGTAAGAACCTTGTCCTGCGCAACCTCCGAAGAAGAAGCTCAAGCAATCGCCATCCTTGTGCGTGAAGCCTTGGAAGTACCCGAGAGGCGAGTCTCCGTCGTGACTCCGGATCGCAGCCTGGCACGCCGTGTGGGCCAGCATTTGCAACGTTGGAATATCGAAGCAGACGACACCGCGGGACGCCCGCTCTCGCTAACCGCGGCGGGCCGACTTTTGCTGCAATTGGCCGAGTTGGTATCAGAACGTCTTGCGCCCGTTCCGCTGATTGCGGCCCTGGGACATCCGCTTGTGATGAAAGGTGATGCCCGGCGCGACTGGTTGAGGGCTTTGCGCGCATTTGAACGCAAGTTGCGGGGCCCCAGACCTGCAGAAGGCTTTGAAAGCCTGCGGGCAATCGCCAACTTGGCTGGGGTCAAAGACTGGTGGGGGAATACTGAGGCCATACTTGGGCCATTGGCTGACATTGCTGGGCGAGATGAACAGGTATTGCTTGCCGATGCGTTGGATATCCTTTTGACCATAGGCGAGGCACTTGCCGGTGATGATCTTTGGGCCAATGAGGATGGTCGTGCGCTATCTCGCTTTGTCGAGGATCTGCGTTTGAATGCGCGCGAAATTGGTACCAGTGTAGCTTCGTCAGAGATCTATGCAGCCCTGCGCGATGCGATGGACCAGGTCGCTGTGCGCCCCACCTATGGCAGCCATCCAAGGGTGGCGATCTATGGTCTACTTGAGGCGCGCATGTCACGGTCCGACTTGGAGATTTGCGGTGGCCTGAACGAAGGAACCTGGCCGCAGTCGCCTTCGCCCGATCCGCTGCTTGCACCTGCCGTTCTGCGTGCACTGGGTATGCCCGGTCCAGAGTTTCGGATCGGGCTTGCCGCACACGATTTGGCCGGAGCGCTAGGTGCACCTGATGTCGTTTTGACTCGCGCCATTCGCGATATGGACGGGCCGACAATTCCTTCACGCTTTATATTACGAATCGAAGCCTTGTTAGGCGAAGCGGCCAAAGATCATCGCGACGAGCGAACCGCCCGTTCTGCATCGGCGGTGAATGCCGTAGTGAAGCCTGCAGAGCCATATCCTCGACCATCGCCAATGCCATCGGCAGAACTGCGCGACGTTCCCATCAAAGTCACCGGGCTCGATCGACTTATGGGCGATCCCTATCAGTTCTATGCGCAGGAGATCCTTGGGCTATCCAAGATTGACCCTCTTGATGCCGATCCTTCTCAGGACTTCGCGTGGCAGGGAACCCAGGCGCATGACATTCTGCAGCGCTGGCACGAAGCGCGGATGAGGGGCGAACTGGTTTCCATCAAAGACACTGCAAATCAGGTTCTAGAGGAAGCCAGTATCCACCCGCTGCTGCGAGGATTGTGGATGCCGCGCTTGCTTGCAGGGCTTGAGTGGGTCGAACAATCAGTATCCGAACAAACCGAGCGCGAGATTGTCGCGATTGAGCGCGAAGGCTCAATGACGTTCGAGGGGGTGCGAGTTTACGGTCGAGCTGACCGGATCGATCGCTATCCTGATGGGACTCTGGCCATCATTGATTACAAGACTGGTAAACCGCCGACTGCGGCGCAGGTTGAAGCCGGTTATGCGCTGCAGATGGGCACAATGGGTTTGATTGCGCGTGATGGCAGCTTTGGCGATATCTCCGGTGACGCAGCAAAGTTTGAGTATTGGTCTCTGGCCAAAAGCGATGGTGACTTTGGCTACGTTTCCACACCTTGGAAGGATGGCAACAAGCGAAGTGGAATTACGCCTGAGGAATTCCTGCCGGAACACGAGAGTTTCCTGCGCGACGCAATCACCAAATTCATCAAGGGCAGCGACCCTTTCACAGCGAAGCTGAACCCTGACTATCCGGGATACAATGATTACGACCAACTGATGCGCCTGGATGAGTGGCAGGCTAATTTCGTCGATGATGACGCCGGGTTGGACGATGGTAAGGGCGCATCATGAGCGGGGCGATCTATCCCCTTCAGGACAATCAGCTTGCGGCTGCTAACCCCGAAGACAGCGTATGGCTTTCCGCCTCTGCCGGAACGGGCAAGACACAGGTGCTGTCGGCGCGTGTCTTGCGCCTTTTGTTGCAGCCGCATCTCGATCCTTCACAAATCCTGTGCTTGACCTTTACCAAGGCGGGCGCGGCCGAGATGGCGACGCGCATCAATTCGGTTCTGGCGCGTTGGGTAAGGCTTTCGGAAACGCAACTTGGCAAAGAGCTGGGCTATCTTGGTGCGCCGAATGATGTGGAGACGCGCGACCGTGCGCGCACTTTGTTTGCCAGCGTTCTCGATTGCCCTGGTGGTGGGCTGCGCATTGATACGATCCATGCCTTTTCACAGTGGTTGCTCGCCAATTTCCCGAACGAGGCAGAGATGCTGCCTGGGATGCGACCGATGGAAGATCGCGAGCGCGCCTTGTTGATGCGCGAGACGCTCGCGGCGATGCTTGTCGAAGCTGAGCAGGCAAGCGATCACGCGACGCTCGAGATCGTATCGGAATTCACCCGGACGAAGGGTCAGGACGCGTTGCAGAAATGGCTGATGCGGTGTGCGAACCTGCATCAATTGTGGAAGGGGCCGCGTGGATGGCAACCACCGATGGCGCCGCAAGTGAAGCAGCTGCTTGGGATTCCGTCCGACGCCGACGAAGCGTGGATCCATGAGGTTCTTTCTGCTGATGTTTTTCCCGATCATCACTTACAGGCGATGCTTCCTTTGATGGATGGTTGGAGCGCGAAGACTGGCAAGGAAACAGCTGAGTTCATACGGGCGTGGTTGCCATTGGATTTGACGGGGCGCGTGGAATGCTTCGGACAATTCTATTCGACTGTTCTGACCACCAAAGGCTTGCCGCGCCAGATGAACAAGCCGTCGCAGGAAGACCCGTCGCTTCCGGCGCGTCAGGAAGAGATCGCGCAAGCGTTGGCTTGCTTTGCTGAACGCAAATCACTCCTCGAACTCTCTCAATTTCTCGCGCCTGCGCTTGAGCTTGGTCGCGCATTCTATCTGAGATGGGATGCGGCCAAGGCGCGCGAAGGTCTGCTAGATTTCGATGATCTGATCGAACGCGCGGCATCGCTGCTGAAGAAGAAAGAGGCAGCTGACTGGATCCGGTTCAAGCTCGACCGGCGCTTCGATCATATTCTGGTGGACGAAGCGCAGGACACCAACAAATCGCAATGGGACATCATCGATGCGCTGATCGATGATTTCTTTTCGGGGCAAGGCGCGGCCGGTGACAAGGTGCGCACCATTTTTGCGGTGGGTGACTATAAACAGGCGATTTTTGGCTTTCAGGGCACCAGTCCCGAGAACTTTCGCAAGGCCAAGGAGCGGGTCAAGGCCGCAATGCATTCGGCGGTTCAAAATGCTGCCGAAGCGCGCCTTAACTCGCGGCAAAGGGCGCTCCAGGATCTCGACTTGGGGCAATCGTTTAGAACATCTGTCCCGATCCTGGAATTTGTAGACCGAGCGGTTGATGCGATTGGGCCGGAGAACATCGGCCTGACTGATCCATACCATTCGCATAAGGGGGAGAACCGCCCTGGTCTGGTTACGCTGTGGAACCCGGTGCATGACGAGCGCGAGAATGAGGAAGCGGCCGAGGGAAGGGGTGACGACAAGGGCGAAGAGGGCTGGCTCGCCAAGCATGATCGCAAGATGGCAGAGCGCATCGCGAAACAGGTGAAGCGCTGGACCGATGGAACAGAGCCATTTGCGCTCCAGAAGGGGCGGCATCGCAACGCACGGCCGGGCGATATCATGGTGCTGGTGCGCAGTCGCAAGGATCTGGCTGGACTGATCGTTGCGCGGCTTCATGCCAAGGGGGTCCCGGTTGCGGGCGTTGACCGCTTGCGCATGGGCGATCCGCTGGCCGTCAAAGACCTGATGGCGGCCCTGCGCTTTGCCGCACAGCCGCTGGACGATCTTCAGCTTGCGAACCTTTTGTCGTCGCCGTTGATGGGATGGTCGCAGAACGAATTGCTTCAATACATTCCGCGCGAACCGAAGCAGCGCCTGTGGGATCACTTGCGCAAGCATGATGCACCGTTTGTGCAGGCAATGGTTGCGAAGCTGCGTGAACTGTTAGCATTGGCAGATTTCGAAACGCCGCAGAGCCTGCTTGAATGGATGCTGGTTGGACCGTGGCAATCGCGCGCAAAACTTCTCGCGCGTTTGGGGGCAGACGCAAATGATCCGATCAATGAACTGGTTAATTCCGCTTTCGCCTATGAAAGCGGCCATACACCCAGCCTCGCGGGCTTTATCCAGTGGTTTGACGCCGGCGATGGCGTGCTAAAACGTGATCCGGATGACGCGCCCGATCTCGTACGCGTCATGACAGTGCATGGGTCAAAGGGACTGCAGGCACCGATAGTGATTTTGGCCGATGCAACCAGCAAGCCGGGCCAGGTTCGCGACCTCGAACTTGAAGAGGAGATACCTGGAGGGAATGAGGCGGATTCGCGAGGCGTTCCGCTGCCGGGGATTAATGCAGAACAACGTAAGGGCAGGCTTGAGGAAGCTTATGACCAAGCCAAAGCTCGGGATCTGCAAGAACACTGGCGTTTGCTTTACGTTGCGATGACCCGCGCGGAAGAGGCTTTATTCATCGGCGGCTCTCTGGGGCCAAAGACTCAGCAGCCCCACGAGGACAGTTGGTACGCGCGGCTCTCTCCACTGATGGACGTTGATGTTCTGGACGATGATATCTGGGATGCCCGGCGTGAGTATGGGGGGCGGGCCGAGCCGATAACGACCGATGAAGCAGAAGAGATCGGCGTAGGTGACACATTGCCGGAATGGCTGACGACACCGATCGGTCCTGAACCCAGACCGCCGCGACCTCTCGCGCCATCCTCCGCGGGCGACGACACGGGAAGTGATCCGCCGTTACCTGCTGATATGGTTCAATCTGCAGCGCGCCGGGGTGTCCTGATCCATAGTCTGCTTGAGCGTTTGCCCGATGTGAACGCGGATGAGCGGGAGAAGCAAGCGCTGACGTGGCTTGAGCGACAGGCCGGTGATCTATCTGAAAACGAGCGGTCCGAGATCGCGGGGCAGGCAATAAAGGTTCTGGATAATGCGGACTTCGCCGATGTATTTGCACCAGGCTCTCTTGCGGAAGTTCCCTTGGCAGCAACGGTCGGCGGTCAGGTAATTGCCGGAACAGTTGACCGCCTTTTGATCACGGAAACCACAGTTACTGTCGTCGACTTCAAAACCGCAAGGCGGCCTCCGAGTTCACTTGAGGAAATTCCTGATAGCATCGTCAAACAGATTGCGGCCTATGTTGCTGCGTTGGAAGCCATCTATCCTGAACACGAAATCCGCGCCGCCGTACTTTACACGCAAACGCCGGAAATCTTCGTTATCCCTCATAAACTTATCAGGTTACACAAAAATGCCTTTGCGGCTGAAGATGAAAGCTATCCACCGGCAGGCGTTGAGTAAGGCGGAAAAATTCCTAGATAGGCAGCAACACGAAATCAGGAGATTCCTCATGGCGACAAAAGCAGTCACCGATGCAAGTTTTCAGGCTGACGTGGTCGATTCCGACAAGCCGGTTCTGGTCGATTTCTGGGCCGACTGGTGTGGCCCGTGCAAAATGATTGCACCTGCGCTGGAAGAGATCAGCGATGAATTGGCCGATCAAGTGACCATCGCCAAGATGGACATCATGGAAAATCCGGACATCCCCGGGAAACTGGGCGTTCAGGGTATTCCGTATCTGGCACTTTACAAGAATGGTGAGATCGCTGCGACATTGACCGGCGCACGTCCAAAAAGCGCGCTTAAGCAGTGGCTTGAAGGCGAGCTGTAAATTCGCTTAGCTGAGCGCTCGCTCAGCAAACCGATCCCAGATAGCCGGGCTTGATGCACCAATCAGGCCCGGTTTATCTTGCTCATCAACGCGGTATGCGCTGCCATCCAGTCTGCAAGCTTTGCCACCTGCCTCGTTTAGCCAGAGGACGCCCGCGGCGTGATCCCATGCTAGAGTTCGCTTGAAACTCGACACATCATTTTCGCCCAAGGCCAAACGTGGATATTGTTCGGCCGCGCAGCGCGGGATGTCTACCAATTCGTAGTGCGGAGCGAGTTTTGCATCCACGAGCGCGCGCTGCTCCTCAGTCAGAAAAATGCGAGAGATCGCCGCAACAGGTCTATCGCATCCGGTTGGTCGCGAATATATTTGCTCTCCGTTTACATATGCCCCGTTGCCGCGGTGTGCGTGGCAGAACCGCCCAGTCAGGCAGTCATAGATCCAGCCTGAATGGCACAGCCCGCCAGAGCTTTGCGCTATGATAACCCCGAAGGGTGGCTTTCCGTGTGCAAAATTGTGCGTCCCGTCCAGCGGATCGATGATCCAGCAATCCCCCGATAGTCGGTCAAGCACTGTCGCATCCGCATGCGATGCTTCTTCACCAACTATTGCAAGAGACGCGTCGATTCGGGCCAGCCCATCCGACAATAAGTCTTCCGCTTCATGGTCGACGACTGTGACTAAATCATCCGCCGCTTTTTCGGTAACTTCGCCGTCCTCAAGATTGCGATAACGAGGCAGTATAACGCGCTCGCTGACGTTCCGGACAAGGTCGAGCACGGATAGATCAAGCGGGTTCAAGATCGATAATCCGCGTTGATCGAGATGTAGCCATGTGTGAGATCGCAGGTCCAGACCTTCGCGCGCCCATCGCCAATGCCCAGATCGACAGCAACGTCGATATCCTGCCCCTTTAGGTGCTCGGCAACCGGTGTTTCATCATATCCGTCGACCGGTAGTCCATTCCGCGCGGCCCAAACCCCGCCAAAACCGATCGACAGCTTGTCGCGGTCAGCTGGCTCGCCTGCCTTGCCTACCGCCATGACTACACGGCCCCAGTTGGCGTCCTCCCCGGCAATCGCTGTCTTGACCAGCGGAGAATTGGCGATGGAAAGCGCAACGCGATGTGCGCTGTCATCGGTGGCTGCGCCTGTCACGGAAATTGTGATGAATTTGCTTGCGCCTTCGCCGTCGCGCACCACAAGCTGAGCAAGTTGACGGCAGATGTCTTTCAGCGCAGCGTTCAAGGCATCCGCGCCCGCATCATCGAAACCCGCGACCGGGGGATTTCCAGCCATTCCAGTCGCAAACGCCAGCACAGTATCGCTGGTCGACGTGTCGCCATCGACTGTTATGCAGGAGAATGTTTCCTTATTCGCGCCGCTAAGCAGTTCCTGCAAGAAAGGCGCATCAATCGCTGCATCGGTGAAGATATAGCCCAGCATGGTTGCCATATCGGGGGCAATCATGCCCGATCCCTTGATAATGCCAACCAGCTCGACACGCTGGCCGCCAATCATCGCTGAAGCGTGAGCAGCCTTGGCGAATGTATCGGTCGTACAGATGGCCTTTGCCGCATCAAGCCAGCTGCACGGCTGTGCTGTGAGCGCGGCTTCGACTCCGTCGCGAGCCTTGTCCTTGGGCAGGGGGACACCGATTACACCGGTGGATGACACAAACACGTCAGAACTATCGCAGCCGAGGTGTTCTGCGACCTGGCTCATGATCTGCTCAACCGCTTCACGTCCGCGGTACCCGGTGAAAGCATTAGAGTTGCCAGCATTGACCACCAGCGCGCGCGCCGTACCAGACCGGACCTGCTCACGGCCAAGCTCTACTTCAGAGGATGCACAGGCACTTTGCGTGAAAACGCCAGCGACTGATGTATCCTCGCATAATTCGACATATGTCAGATCCGCCCGGTCCCAATCCTTGTAGCGGGCGCGGGCCACCCTAAGGGTCACTCCCTCAATTTCAGGCAGGTCCTCGGGGAAGGGTAATGCAAGTGGTGAGCGTTCAAGTTCCATTCTCCGAGCGCTAGCGATACATTTGATGCCAGTAAATCCATCATGAGAGGTGGACGTCTGCGGGAAGAAGGCGTATTTAGAAATTGATGTTACGTCGTTTGCTCGCCTGTTTTGCGCTGTTGACTGGCCTTGTGGCCGTCACATCGCCTGCGCATGCCAGCGTTTCAGACCTGCTTGATTGCGAGATCGGTATCACGATGGGTGCAGCGGATGACGCTGCTGATGACGACCGGACCTGCCATCATAATCGCGAAGAAGCCGAAGATGCTGACGATGGTGACAAAGCCCGCAAGCCCGCCAAACGTTTTAAGCGCGTATTGCGGCTTCCTGTGCTTTACGGTGTTGACCGCGCCCACGAATAGGGCGGCGATCCTTCATATATCTTTGCTTTAATCTGTGCGGCGGGCACCATCGAGTGCGGCTGCTTTCCATTTACAATTCAGTCCAGACAGGGTCTCTCCCATGTTTCAAGCCATTGCCAAGTCTATCTTCGGCTCATCCAATGATCGTTATGTCAAGTCGATCGGCAAAGTCGTTAATCAAATCAACGCTTTAGAGCCGCAGATTCAAGCGCTGAGTGACGATGAGTTGCGCGCTCAGACAGAAAAGTTTCGTCGGCAGCTCGATGAAGGGCAGACACTGGATGATATCCTGCCCGAAGCGTTTGCTACGGTACGCGAAGCCTCGCTTCGCGTACTTGGAATGCGCCATTTCGATGTCCAGATGGTTGGCGGCATCGTGCTTCACCGCGGCGAAATTTCGGAGATGAAGACGGGTGAGGGCAAGACACTCGTGGCAACACTGGCGACCTATCTGAATGCCATTGAAGGCAAGGGCGTGCATGTCGTTACGGTCAACGACTATCTGGCTCGTCGTGATGCCGAGTGGATGGGCAAGCTACACAACTGGCTTGGTCTCACAGTGGGTGTAATTGTCCCCAATCTGAGCGAAGCGCAACGCCGCGAGGCATACAACGCCGACATTACATACAGCACGAACAACGAGCTGGGCTTCGATTATCTACGCGACAATATGAAGCACTCTAAGGATCAGATGGTCCAGCGACCCTTCAATTTCGCGATCATTGACGAGGTCGACTCCATCCTCATCGACGAGGCACGCACACCGCTGATCATCTCAGGCCCGACTGAAGATAAGTCCGACCTTTATGTCGCACTTGATGAAGTCGTGAAGAATGTGCCTGAGGATTGGTACGAGGCAGACGAAAAGACCAAGAATGTTCAGCTGACCGAAGAAGGTACTGACGAGATCGAGAAGCTCCTCATTGAGAAGGGCTTGCTTGAAACTGAGAACCTTTACGATGTTGAGAACACTCAGGTCGTGCATCACCTCGATCAGGCTTTGCGCGCGAACATCATGTACAAGCGCGACGACAACTATATCGTCAAGGATGACAAGGTTGTCATCATCGACGAGTTTACCGGCCGCATGATGGATGGTCGCCGTTGGTCTAACGGCCTGCATCAGGCGGTAGAGGCCAAGGAAGGCGTCAAGATCGAGCCTGAAAACCAGACTATGGCTTCGATCACCTTCCAGAATTACTTCCGCATGTATCCGAAACTGTCGGGTATGACCGGAACCGCTGCGACTGAGGCAGCAGAATTCTGGGACGTTTACAAGATGAACGTGGTCGAGATTCCGACCAATGTTCCCGTCCAACGCGTCGATGAAGAAGACGAGTTCTACAAGAACACGATGGACAAGTTCGCCGCGATTGCAAAGGCGATCAAAGAGAAGAATCAGATCGGTCAGCCGGTGCTGGTCGGCACAGTTTCGATCGAGAAATCAGAGTTGCTTAGCCAATTCCTCGAGAAGGAAGGCGTCAAGCACGAGGTTCTCAACGCTCGCCAGCATGAACGTGAAGCGCACATCGTGGCGCAGGCAGGCCGTATTGGGGCAGTCACGATTGCAACGAATATGGCAGGTCGCGGTACTGACATTCAATTAGGCGGGAACGTCGACTTCCGTATCGGTGACGAGCTTGCCCATCTGGCGGCAGACGACCCTAAGCGCCCGATGGAGGAAGACCGGATCAAGGCCGAAGTCGCAGCCGAGAAGCAAAAGGTCCTTGAGGCAGGCGGTCTTTTCGTTCTGGGCACGGAACGCCATGAGAGCCGCCGGATCGATAATCAGCTTCGTGGCCGTTCTGGCCGTCAGGGTGACCCGGGCCTTTCCCGCTTTTATCTCTGCCTTGAAGACGATCTGCTACGTATTTTCGGCCCGGATACCCTGTTCGCCAAGATGATGAATTCGAATCTGGCGGACGGTGAAGCGATTGGCTCCAAATGGCTCTCAAAGGCGATTGAGACCGCGCAGAAGAAGGTCGAAGCGCGTAACTATGAAGCGCGCAAGCAAGTTGTCCAGTACGACGATGTGATGAATGACCAGCGTAAGGTCATCTACGAACAGCGCGGTGAGATCATGGAGTCGGAAACGGTCGACGATGTCGTGTTTGACATGCGCCATGACACCATCAACTCGCTGGTAGGGCAAGCTTGCCCACCGGGATCATACCCTGAGCAATGGGATGTCGACGGGCTGAAAGAGAAAGTCGAAGAGGTATTTGGACTCACACCACCGATCGACGACTGGTTGGAAGAAGAGCAGGTTGAGCCTGAATTGCTGGAAGAGCGCATCCGCGCTGAAGCAGACGCCATGATGGACAAGAAGATTGCCGACGCAGACCCGAACATCTGGCGTCAGGTCGAAAAATCGGTGCTCCTTGAGAGGCTCGATTTCCACTGGAAGGAACACCTCGCCACACTGGATGCCTTGCGTCAGGTGATCTGGATGCGCGGTATCGCGCAGAAGCAACCCATCAATGAGTACAAGCAGGAGGCGTTCGGCCTGTTTGAAACAATGCTTGATACCTTGCGTGAGGACATCACCAAGATCCTGGCAACCGCGCAATTGCGCGTTCAACCACCTGAGCCGCAGCAATTGCCTGACCTCCCAGATTTCCTGACCGGACACATCGATCCACTGACCGGTCTTGACAATTCGAACGATGGTGACGGTTCCGAAGATCGGCCGGAACTGTTTGGCTCGTTTGCAGGCAGCCCGCGCGCCGGGTTTGGTCCTGGCGGCCGTAATCCTGTCAACCCCTATGCGGATCAGAACATCAGCCGGAATGCACAATGCCCCTGTGGATCAGGGAACAAGTACAAACATTGCCATGGCGCAGTGATCTGATTGGCCAGAATTGGATTGAAGGGAGAGCCAAGCGCGTTTGCTCAGGCTAACGCGCGCGGCTCTCTCAACATTGGCACCAGTGGCGGGCTTTCCGGTTCCGGGTGGATTGGCTCCCCAAACTGTTCGAAGCCGCAAGAGTTGTAGAAGCCCGTGTTCGCCGGGTTGGAATTCTCCAGATATGCTCGGACCCCTGCGCGATCACAGGCATCGAGCATGGGTTGGATGAGTTTGCGCCCCAAGCCCTTGCCCTGCGCGGAGGGACGCACGCCGATGCTGAAAAGATAGGCATGGGGGAATTCTGGGTGTTGCGCATCCATCGCTGTCCCGGTCTTGATCGCGCGAACAACGGCACGTGGTCCAGACCTGATCAGGGTTGACCACGAAATCACAGCATAGTCTGACAATCCGAAGTTCGCGTGCTGATCCGGCAGCATCCACATACACGCGCCTTCCTCTCCTGATCGGTAGGAGAAACCATTGGGAACATAAATCCGTCTGGCCTGAGCGTGAAACAGAGCGCTGATCGCGGGAAAGTTTCCGAACAGCCAAAGGTTGAACGGGTCGTTTCGAAACGCGTCAGCGGTTATGTCGCCGATCACATCCGCGTCTGAGCGCAACATCGCACGGGTCAGCCCTGTTCCCAGATCTATGTCGCTAATCTGCATAATGCCTGCCCCTCCTGATCGCTTTTGCTAGCATGGGGATGAGGGGGCGGATAGAGAGCGTGCATGCCATTCCTGATCGCGGCCTTCTTCATTACTGCACTGCTCTATGCGTCCGTCGGTTTTGGTGGTGGTTCGACCTATGCCGCATTATTGGCGTTGTCCGGGCTCGATTACCGTTTGCTGCCAGTGCTGGCGCTTGCCTGCAACATTGTAGTTGTCGCCGGCAGTAGCGTGCGTTTTGCCCGGGCCAAGGTAACACCATGGCGCGGCGCATTGTTGCTAACTGCGTTGGCAGCACCGGCAGCGTTCCTTGGGGGGCTTACCCCGATTGATGAAGCAACCTTCATGCTGCTTCTTGGCGCGAGCCTTGTGCTTACAGGCATAACAATGCTGATGCCGACTGCGGATGGAAGCGATGCAATGCCGATGCAGTTCGCACGCTACGTCGGCGTGGTGGCGGTGCCGCTGGGCTACATCGCAGGCTTGGTGGGGATTGGGGGAGGCATCTTCCTGGCTCCCCTGCTTCATTTGACCAGATGGAACAACGCGCGTGCAGTTGCTGCAACGGCCAGTTTTTTCATCTTGGTGAATTCGCTGTTTGGCCTTGCGGGGCAGCTGATCAAAAGCGGAAGTGGTGTGTTAAGCGGCGCGGTTGCTGGGGGTTTTGCCTTGCTTATCTCGGTAGCCATTGGCGGTCAGATCGGCAGCCTGTTGGCGGTGCGGGTTCTTCCGTTGAGATGGATCAGATGGCTAACCGCTGCCTTGGTCACAATTGTGGGCGCACGGCTGTTGTTAGGCTTTTAGCCGATCATTTATTCGATGCATTGGAAGAAAGTGGCTCCCCGAGTTGGATTCGAACCAACGACCAAGTGATTAACAGTCACCTACTCTACCGCTGAGCTATCGGGGAGCAGCCCGAAAGGCAGAGCGGCCCTATATGGGCGCTGGATTCGTTTGGCAAGTGGTGTGTGGGGCTCAGGCCGCAATTTTTCGCGACTATTACGGTTCACGCTGATCAGACCTGAAATTGTTCGGCAACAATCCGTTCGTCGAGCGAATGTCCCTTGTCGAACAGCAGCGTAAGCTCCGTGTCACGTTCGACTGTGAGCAGAACCTCTGCAATGTCGCGAAGCTCGGTCTGGTCCGCCACAGCAGAAACGGGACGCTTTGCCGCCTCGAGTATTCGAAATTTGACGGGCAAATGATCGGGCAGAATTGCCCCGTTCCAGCGCCGCGGACGGAATGGGCTGATCGGCGTCAACGCCAATAGTTTCGAATCGAGTGGCAGTATTGGGCCATTGGCTGACAGATTATAGGCCGTTGATCCTGCTGGCGTTGACAGCAGCACGCCGTCACAGACCAGTTCTTTGATCCGCACGCGGCCATTGACTGAGACTTCAATCTTGGCGGTCTGGCGCATCTCACGCAGCAACGACACTTCGTTGATGGCAAGAAATGTGTGCTCTTTACCGTCCTGCGTGGTCGCTTCCATTCGTAATGGTGAGAAGGTGAAAGGGCGAGCCTTCTGTACCCGGCTAAGCACGTTTCCACCATTGCGATACCGGTTCATCATGAAGCCCACTGTGCCGCGATTGAGGCCATAGGCGGGTATGACTCTTCCGCGATTCAGCATTTCATGCAGGGTCTGGAGCATAAAGCCATCGCCGCCCAAAACTACAGCCACATCTGCTTCTTCGACTGGTACCCAGTCATGTGTAGGCAACAGATCGGCATAGGCAGTTTTGGCTCGATGCGCGTCAGAAGCCAGCAAGGCAAAGCGTTTGAATGTACCTGTATCGGACAATTTTTCGTCCCTTCATCGCCAAGCGTGATCGCACAACTATGCGCGAAGCCAGCGTATTTCAACGTTCAGGCTGCTTTCCTAGCTTTTTGGACGATACGTGAAAGTCCCTTGGTGAGCTGGAACAAGCCATTGAGGCGACTTTGCGGATCACCCCAAGCGCGATTGATAACCAGCTTCATGTCTGGGCGCAGCTTGGCCGTTCCTTGAAGCCTGTCGACATAGGCAAGAAGGCCTGGCCCGTCCGGAAAATCATCCTTGTGGAATGTCACAAGTGTTCCGCGTGCGCCGACATCAATTTTGGCAATATTGGCTGTGATGGCCTGATGCTTGATCTCGATCAGGCGAACGAGGTTGGCAGTGGCATCGGGCAGGGGGCCGAAACGGTCGATCATCTCAGCCGCCATGGCCTCGATCTCTGCCTTGTCCTTGGCATCATTCAAACGGCGATACAGCGCCATGCGCACCGCCAGATCCGGCACATAATCTTCCGGGATCATGATCGGTGCGTCGACGGTGATCTGCGGGCTGACTTTGTCGCGGTCTGCCTCAAGTCCCATCTCGCCTGCCTTTGCAGCAAGGATCGCATCCTCGAGCATGGACTGATAGAGTTCAAACCCGACTTCGCGGATATGGCCCGATTGCTCGTCGCCCAGTAGATTGCCGGCCCCGCGAATGTCCAGATCGTGGCTAGCGAGCTGGAATCCGGCTCCCAATGAGTCGAGATCGCCCAGGACTTTCAGACGCTTCTCCGCCACTTCTGACAACTGCACATCCTTTGCGTAGGTCAGATAGGCGTAGGCCCGCAGCTTTGACCGGCCTACGCGCCCGCGCAGCTGGTAAAGCTGAGCCAGCCCGAACCGATCGGCGCGGTGGATTATGATTGTGTTGGCGCTGGGGATGTCGAGTCCGCTCTCGACGATGGTGGTCGACAGCAACACGTCATATTTGCGGTCATAGAACGCGCTCATGCGCTCTTCGACTTCACCAGCTCCCATCTGGCCGTGCGCGGATATGCTCTTCACTTCCGGCACATGCTCGCGCAGCCATTCTTCCACATCGGCCATGTCGGAAATGCGTGGTACAACGATGAAACTTTGCCCGCCGCGGTGGTGTTCGCGCAGCAAAGCTTCGCGCATCACCATGTCATCCCATTCCATCACATAGGTCCGCACCGCGAGGCGGTCGACCGGCGGCGTCTGGATGGTTGAGAGTTCGCGCAGGCCCGTCATCGCCATTTGCAGCGTGCGCGGGATGGGAGTGGCCGTCAGAGTCAGAACATGCACGTCAGCACGCAATGCCTTTAGCCGCTCTTTATGCGTCACCCCGAACCGCTGCTCTTCGTCGACAATCACCAGGCCCAGATCGCGGAACTTGGTGCTCTTTGACAGGATCGCATGCGTGCCGATGACAATATCGACATCGCCTTTCTCAAGACCTTCGCGTGTGTCCGACATCTCTTTAGCGGGGACCAAACGAGACAAGCGGCCAACTTTCAGCGGGAAGCCAGCGAAGCGTTCAACGAAATTGGTGTAATGCTGCCGCGCGAGCAAGGTAGTGGGGGCAACCACTGCCACCTGCTGGCCGTTCATCGCGGCTACAAATGCAGCGCGCAGGGCCACTTCGGTTTTACCGAAGCCCACATCGCCGCACACCAATCGATCCATTGGGCGGCCGCTTTCCAGATCACGCAATACGTCAGCGATGGCTGCGTCTTGGTCGTCGGTTTCTTGCCACGGAAACTTCTCGACGAACTGGTTGTAGGCCGATGCCTCTGGCTCAAGCACGGGCGCTTTCTTCAGCGCGCGCTGAGCGGCGATCTGCATCAATTCACCGGCGATCGCACGGATGCGTTCTTTCAGCTTCGCACGGCGTTTCTGCCAACCTTCGCCGCCTAGCCGGTCGAGCATGACCGCTTCTTCGCTACTGCCGTAGCGTGAAAGCACATCGATGTTCTCAACCGGGATGAACAGCTTGTCGCCGCCCTTGTATTCCAACATCACACAGTCGTGCTGGCTCTTGCCTACGGGGACTGGTTCCAGCCCTAGATACTTCCCAATCCCGTGTTCAACATGGACCACCAGATCGCCGCGGCTAAGCGATTGCAGTTCCGCCAGAAATGCATCGGAATCCTTGCGGCGTTTCTTGCGTCGAACAAGCCGGTCACCCAGGATATCCTGCTCAGTCAGCAGTTCGATCTGATCGTTCGCAAACCCCGTTTCGAGCGGCAGAACGGTGGCTACGGGCTTGCCCCTGGCGCTCGCCCCTAGCGCTTCTTGCCACGTGTTTGCGTGTTCTACCTTGCACCCAGCCTCTTCGAGGATAGATGCGATGCGAGAGCGACTGCCGCTGGAATATGCCGCGATAATCGCACGCTTGCCGGATTTGCCGAGCGAATTGAGGTGTTGTGCCGCGATGGGATAGACATTGTCCCCGCGTGCTCGATCCGGTGCGAAATCGCGCGCTGAGGAGAACCCGAAGTCGATCACCTGATCACCTTCAGGCTCAGCAAAAATCACGCTGCGGTGGACAGTGTGCTCCCTGAGCGCAGCATCGAATTCGTCTTTGCCCAGGTAGAGCGCATTATTGTCGAGCGGCCGATAACTACCGGCTGCCTGGCCGGCAGTCTTCTTGCGCGCCTGATGATAATCCGCGACATCCTTTAGCCGTTCGTCCGATGCGCCGATGGCTCCGCTGTCGATGACCACCACGTCTTCAGACGAGAGGTAGTCGAAGATCGTCGCCAACCGATCCTCGAACAGCGGCAGCCAATGCTCCATGCCAGCCAGTCGACGTCCATCGCTGACTGCCTCATAAAGAGGGTCCTGTGTTGCGGTGGCACCGAACATCTCTCGGTAGCGGCTGCGGAAACGTTTGATGCTGTCTTCATCGAGCAGCGCCTCGCTCGCAGGTAGCAAGAGATGCTGTTTCAGCGTGCCGACGGTCATCTGCGTTGACGGATCAAACAGGCGCAAGCTTTCCAGCTCATCGCCGAAGAAATCGAGCCTCAGACCCTGTTCCAGGCTCGACGGGAAAATGTCGACGATCGAGCCGCGCAGGGCATACTCACCGTGATCGACCACGGTGTCCGTGCGTGAATAGCCTTGCCGCTGGAGCAAGGCGGACAAGCTGCTATGGCCGATGGTTGTACCCTGTTTGAATTCACGAACGCTCTCGCGAACTCGAAACGGGGTCAGAACACGCTGCAGAACCGCGTTCGCAGTGGTAACCAGTAGCTGTGAACCGGCCTTGCCAGACTGAAGGCGATGCAGGGCGGCGAGCCGCTTTGCACTGACCGATAATGCAGGGCTCGCCCGGTCATAAGGCAAGCAATCCCATGCGGGGAACTCGATCATTTCAAGTTCTGGTGCAAAGAACTTGGCCGCTTCCGCCACCGAACGCATCGCAGCCTCATCCGGTGCGATAAAGACTGCGCGTCCCTTAGAAGCGCGCGCCAGATCGCTCATCACCAATGGCTGCGCGCCGCGCGCAACCGAGGCGAGGGTAAGCGGCGAAGAGGCCGAAAGGATATTCGAAAGGTCAGGCATAGAGGTGCGTCGGATCAGCGCGGGATGTCGACATAGTCGAGCTGCTGCATTCGCTCCATCATCGGTCCGGCAAAGCGTTCTGCAACTGGTGCGGTCTTCATGGCCCAGGCCATCACATCCACGTCGTCTTCGTCGAGCAGATCTTCGAACCAGCGTAATGCAACCTCATCCCATTCGCTGTGATAACGATCGAAATAGCCGCCGATCATGTAATCGGCTTCGCGGGTGCCACGATGCCACGCGCGGAATTTGGCGCGGGCGAGACGGGCTTCGAATGTCAGTGCGTCGGGCATAAGGCGCGGGTAGGGGACTCGCTCAAAGCGCGCAAGCGGCTATAGCAGTGAAATGCGTCCTGAGGTCTTAAATCCGCTGTTTATCGAGAGCGATGCGCTGGAAGGCGTAGGGCCGAAGCTGAAGAAGCCGCTGGACAAGCTCGGCCTCACTCGCGTGCGCGATTTAGCCTATCACTTGCCAGAGCGTTTTGTGACGCGGCGAGCCGTTGAAACGCTTGATGACGCGAACGAAGGCGAGAACATTATTGTCGCGCTAACGCCGACCGAACACCGTGCAGCGCGGAATAACCGAGGGCCCTATCGGGTCTTTGCGCAGGATAGCACCGGCAACATCTGCAACATCACCTATTTCGGGCGGGCGTCTTACACGGCGAAGAAACAGCTGCCAGTTGGTGAGAGGCGCTGGGTAGCGGGAAAGCTCGACCGTTTTGGCGATATGCTGCAGATCGTGCACCCGGATCACGTCGAGAAGGAAAGCAGCGCCAACCTTGCGCGTATGTGCGAGCCCGTTTACGGCTTGTCGGAAGGGCTGACGCAGCCACGAATGGCAGGGCTGGTCAGTCAGGCGCTGACCCGCTTGCCAGAGCTTCCCGAATGGATCGAACCGACGCAGCATGACAAGGAGGGCTGGCCTGATTGGCGTGACGCGTTGAGCCTGGCGCACAGATCCGAGAATCCGAAAGCTCGCGATCGGTTGGCCTATGATGAGTTGCTGGCGAACAGTCTCGCGCTGATGCTGGTGCGGGCGGACAATCGCAGCCGTAAGGGCCAGCCCCTGGCTGGCGAGGGCTCACTGCGTGACAAACTGCAGCTGCCTTACTCTTTGACTGGTGCACAGTCTCGTTCGGTCAGCGAAATCGAAGGCGATCTGGCGCAGGAAGCGCCCATGCTGCGATTGCTGCAGGGCGATGTTGGCGCGGGCAAGACCGTGGTCGCGCTGTATGCCATGTTGATCGCGAATGAGGCGGGCAAGCAGGCAGCGTTGTTGGCTCCAACAGAAATCTTGGCTCGCCAGCATTACGAGACTTTGCGGCAGATGGCCGCGCCAACTGGCGTTGAGGTCGCTCTCCTGACAGGGCGTGACAAAGGCAAGGCCCGCGAAGCTAAGCTTATGGGCATGCTCGACGGCTCAATCGATATTGTGGTGGGCACGCACGCGATCTTTCAGGATACAGTGAACTACAAAGACCTTGGTCTGGTGGTGATCGACGAACAGCATCGCTTTGGCGTTGCCCAGCGCCTGCAGCTCGCCAGTAAGGGCAAGCGCACACCGCACACATTGGCGATGACGGCCACGCCGATCCCGCGCACGCTTACGCTCGCGCAATATGGCGAGATGGACGTTAGCAAACTCGATGAGATGCCGCCGGGCCGCAAGCCGATTTTGACCCGCGTCATGTCGATGGAACGCATGGGTGAGATTGTCGATGGGATCGCGCGACACCTTGAGACAGGGCAGCAGGCGTTCTGGGTATGCCCCATGGTGCATGAGAGCGAGGTCGCCGATCTGGCGGCGGCAGAAGCGCGCTATGCGGCGCTGAAGGAGCGGTTCGGAGATTCCGTTGTGCTTGTGCACGGTCAAATGCCGCCCGAAGCCAAGGACGCCGCAATGGAGCGTTTTGTCGCGGGCGAGGCGAAGCTGATGGTCGCGACCACGGTCATTGAAGTTGGTGTGGACGTGCCCAACGCGACTTTGGTGGTGATAGAGCAGGCCGAGCAATTTGGCCTCGCTCAACTGCACCAGCTGCGTGGCCGGGTTGGCCGTGGATCGGAACAGGCCGTGTGTCTTCTGTTGCGCGGAGAAGCCTTGTCTGAAACTGCTCGTAGACGTCTCGCGCTGATGCGCGAAACGCAGGACGGTTTTCGCATTGCCGAAGAGGATTTGGAATTGCGCGGTGGCGGTGAGCTTTTGGGAACCCGCCAGTCGGGAGACACGCCTTTTCGCGTTGCAAATCTTGAACAGATCACGCGACTGTTGCCCGCGGCTCATGCCGATGCGCGATTGTTGATGGAGCGAGATGGGGGATTGGCAAGCGAGCGGGGAGAGGCAGCGCGTATCCTGCTCTATCTGTTTGAGCGGGATTGGGGCGTACAATTATTGCGCGGGGGCTAGCTTTCTTGCGAGCGCCTGTGCCGCCTCATTCACCTCAGCCCATGTGCGCTCAAATCCATCCTCTCCACCGTAATAGGGATCACCCACGGCTTCGCCCATACGGTGGGGAAGTAAATCTAGCAGAAGCGAGATTTTCGCCGTCGCATCTGTGGGCGCTCTAGCTTCAATGTTTCTTAGATTCTCGTGATCCATCGCAAAGATGTGCGTGAATTCGCGATAGTCACTCTCTGCGAGTTGCCGCCCACGATAGTGCGCGATGTCGATGCCACGAGTGGCCGCTGTGCGGATGCTTCGGGGGTCGGGCGGTTCACCCACATGATAACCTGCAGTGCCCACGCTATCGACATGCACTTCGAAACCTGCCTCGTGCGCAGCGGCGCGGAAAGCGGCTTCGGCCAAAGGGGAACGGCAAATATTGCCAAGGCAAACGAAGAGAACAGATGCGGTGTGTGCCATTGGTCAATGGCTACTGGACCTATAGGTGGTCGCGCAATAGGAAGCGTCCGCAACAGGAGAGATTTTAATGCAAAAGCTACTTGCCGCGGTATTGCTCGCATCGACTGCCGCTATTTCTGGCACATCTGTCAGCGCAAATGATCACGGGATGGCAACCATAGAAAGCGAATCTATCGCTGCCTATGAGTCACTTCGCGAAGAGATCTGGCAATGGTATCTGGATAACAGCCCGGGCCTAGCAACAAGCGTTGGCGATCGAAGGGGTGACGGTAAGTTGGGCGATTGGTCTCTCGAAGCCCACGCGCGCAGCATCGCTGATGCCCGGCGGTTTGTGGCGCAGCTTGATACGATCGACAGGGCTGCACTTTCTGCTGACTTGCAAGTCGATTTCGACGTCGTACGACTTAGTATGGCGGACATTGTCGCTGCCTCCGCTCATGAGCATGACTGGTACCAGATCTTCACCAACCGCGGGGGTTGGTTCAATCAATTGGCCTCATTGCCGCATAGCTCACCATTCTTCACGCTGGAGGATTACGAGAGCTACGTTGGTCGCCTTGCCGCGTATTCAAAGGTTAACCAAGACTCTATTGATCGGTCACGAATCTCCATCGAAAAGGGCCTGACACACGCGTGCGGTCCGATGGAAGGTTTCGATGATCGCATGCAGAGCATGGTTCACTCTGAAGCGGAAAGCTCTCCGTATTGGGCCCCGTTTGCAACACAGCCTGCAACGATCAGCGATGCGGATTGGGCGGATCTGAAAGCTCGCGCCAAGACCGTCTTAGAATCCTCTGTATTTCCGGAGCTTCAAGCCTTTGCGGACTTCTACACAGACGAATATGCACCTCGATGTCGCACAGGAACACCGGGCGTCCTTGCAACTCCTGGAGGTGCAGAGTTTTATGACTATCGCGTCAAGAGTTTCACTACGACGGACATGACCGCTGACGAAGTTCACAAGCTTGGGCTATCTGAGGTCGCACGAATCCGTGCGGAAATGGAGACTGTGGCCTCCGAAGCCGGGTTTGAAACGCGCGAAGCTTTCATCGAGCATCTGCGCACCGACCCGCGGTATTACATGACCGATGAGCAGGACTATCTGCGCTATACACAAGCTTTGGCTAAGGAGATCGATGGCTGGATGCCGAAACTGTTCGGTAAGCTACCGCGCCAGCCTTACACGGTACTGCCCATTCCAGCAGCACAAGCCCCTGGGAATACGACTGCGTATTACGAGCCTGGCTCGCTCGAAACGGGGCAGGCGGGGATTTATCGTTTGAATCTGACCGAGCTCGATCAGCGTCCCTTGTGGGAACTACCCGCGCTGGGTGTGCATGAAGCAGTCCCGGGCCATCATCACCAGATTGCCTTGCAGCGCGAGCTGGACCTGCATCCGCTTCGCGCCAACGGCACATTCTTCACCGCTTTCGTGGAAGGCTGGGGGCTGTATTCTGAACGTCTTGGAATTGAGATGGGGCTCTACAATACGCCTGCACGTGAGATGGGCCGGTTAAGCTATGAGATGTGGCGCGCCACGCGACTTGTCGTCGATACCGGGATACACTCCAAAGGTTGGAGCAAGCAACGTGCGGTCGATTACATGCTCGACAATACGGCGCTTTCGCCCGCGAATATCGATGCTGAGGTCAACCGTTACATTACGTGGCCCGGTCAGGCACTGGCATACAAGGTAGGTGAGTTGAAAATCCGCGAATTGCGGGAACTGGCCGAGCGAGAACTGGGATCAAGTTTTGATCTGCGGGCATTTCACGACACGGTGCTTGAAAATGGATCAGTTCCAATGAGTGTTCTGGAAACATACGTCAAAAGATGGATTGAAGCGCAAAAGTCTGGGTAACTTCAGACTACCTCCGCCAGCTTGGCCTCCACAAGCTGGCGGACGTTTATCTCAGCTCCCAGCCGCGCGCCCAACAGCGCCGTTCCGCTTATCTTGCGTTGAACGAACAACGTCTCCGCCGGCGGGATATGCCAGCTTTGCTTGTCTTCGGCGATCGCCAACCCTTCATCGCGCAAAAGTGGCACGAAAGCGCGATTGCCAAAGTCGAAGGGCGCATCCTTGTTCATTTCATCAGTGATAATCGCGATCATCCGGTCGACCCGTTCGCCCTGACGTTCGATTACGGTTTGATTTATAAATCCGATGGAGAGAGCCTCTTCACGAACTCTGGCGGCATCGCCGCTCAGACCTGCGTTAAGGAGTTTTCGGTAACCCTTGATGACATGCGGCTCGATATCGCGCGCGGCGCCGAAATCGAGCAACACTACCGCCCCATTGCTGCGGCGATAGCGGTAGTTTGCGAAATTGGGATCGGTCTGCATTGCGCCGAATTCAAAAAGCTCCCGCAAAACCAGATCGACGATTCGCTCGAACACTTCGTTGCGGAGGTGCTGTGGTTCTTCGGCGAGAGCTTCGATCGGGATGCCCTCTTCAAAGCTCATCGCCAGAATACGGCTTCGTGTCAGCTCTTCGTGTATGTCGGGTACGACGAAGCGGTCATCGCCTTCCATGCGTTCAGCATAAAGGCGCATTTGTTCGCCTTCGCGAATATAGTCAGCCTCTTCCTTGAGCTGCTCCTTGGCGGCCGCCAACAGCGGTTCCATGTCGAGCGTATCGGGCAACAGTCCAGACATCCGCAGCAGCGTGGCGACATTGTCAACATCTGCAGATATGCTTTCCGCAACGCCCGGGTACTGGACCTTGATCGCAAGTTCTTTGCCATCGCGAGTAAGCGCCTTGTGGACCTGTCCGATCGATGCCGCCGCGATGGGGCGGGGATTGAACCAACGAAAATTCGTTCGCCAATCCGTACCCCATTCTTCACGCAGAACGGAGTCCAGTTGCCGCGCCGGCATGAAGTTCGCCTGATCGCGGAGTGTGGAAAGAATTGAGGATAGCTCAGCCGGCAGGAAATCACCTGCATCCATGCTGATGATTTGCCCCAGCTTCATCGCCGCGCCACGTAGATGGGACAGCCTCTCCGTCAGACGACGTGCATTGCCGGGTGTGAGCAGCAGGTCCTCGGCGGAAATTCTCTCGCCACTGGCGAGCCGTCGTGCTCCTTCGGCCACCATACCTCCGGCGATTCCGCTTGCTAGCCGGCCAAAACCCGCCACCCGGCCGAGGCGCGAACTAGGAACGGCTCGATAACGCGCGTTATCCCGTGGGTTATCGCGATCAGTCACGTGAATTGATCCAATCTGTGCCGTCCATACGGCTATCCAATGATCGGAGCCTGTCGCTGTTCCTCAGCTAATGCAAAGACCACCATCGACCGGTAGGCACTGACCAGTGATGTAGTCGCTGTGCGAAGAGGCAAAGAATACTGCCAAGCCCTCCAGCCCATCGTGATCTCCGAAGCGCCTGAGAGGAATGCGCTTGGTCATCCACTCAGCAAACCGCGGGTCTGCCTGTGCAGTCAAATCAGTTTCGTAGAAGCCAAACAGCAAGGCATTTGCGGTAATCCTGTAGCGTGCAAGCTCAAATGCCGCGGCGCGGGTCAGCCCGTTTACCGCCGCCTTTGACGCGGCGTAGTTGGAGCTGCGATTGACCCCCATGATCGACTGGCCGGATGACGTCACAATAAGTTTGCCACCTTCGCCCCGCTCGACCATATGCTCGGTGACGTAACGATAGGTGAGAGCTGGGCCCCGTGCGTTGACAGCCATCACATGGTCCCATGCTTCGGCGGTCATCTCTGGCAACGCCATGCCACCACCGATACCGGCGTTCGCAAAACAGATATCGACTTTCCCGAACGCATCGAGCGTCCCTGCCATGGCAGCCGCGATCTGTTCTTCTTCAGCAACATCGCAGGGTAGGGCGATTGCTTTGCCGCCGTCCAGTGCCGAAAGTTCATCGATTGCGTGTGCATTCTTTTCCGGATTGCGTGCCCATATCGCGACGTCGGCACCTGATTTGATTAGTCCGCGAGCGAAAGCCAAGCCGATGCCACTGTTGCCACCCGTGATGATTGCGGTTTTTCCGCTTAGATCGAAAAGGTTCATGATCCGCAGATTGCGCGAACTGTCTCCAACGCGCAATCACTCAAATTTGTCAGGTCAGGGAACCCTTGGTGAATTTGGCTATTGGTCGGGCATGACCACCGAAACCTTATCGCGACCGGCTCGAATTCTTGGATATGCAGGACTGCTGCCACAGGCCATTTCGCTCGTGCTCCTTTTGCAAGGAGGGGAGTGGGGCTTCATCGCGCTGGCAGGAGGTTTCGCCTATGCGGCAATTATATTCAGCTTCCTGGGCGGGGTTTGGTGGGGGCAAGCTCTGCTGGCAAGGCGAGGTGACGCGATAGTCTATCTGATTGCGGTGTTGCCAAGCTTGCTGGCGCTAGCGTTGTTCTTGCCTTGGACTTTCGGGTGGCAGTGGCCTGAGCCACAGCTGTTATGTTTAGGCGTATTAATTGCATTGAGCCCTTGCATTGACCGCTGGTTAGGTCTTTCTGACACTGTTTTCATGCGGTTGCGATGGCATTTGTCGCTGGGACTGGGAACACTGACAGCGGCACTGGGCCTGATCGGGATTGAACCAGTTTGAATATGGTCGGGGAGAGAGGATTCGAACCTCCGGCCCCTGCCTCCCGAAGACAGTGCTCTACCAGGCTGAGCTACTCCCCGACCGGATCGGACCACATGGCTGCAAAAGAGCTGTGGAACGAGGCAAGGCGCGCCCTATAGAAGCGCCTTAGCGGGGTGGCAAGCGCGCAATTGCGGGTTTAGGGTTGTTGTATGGCCAGTGCTAAGATTCCCCACACTCAAGGTGATACGGCGCATTACGAGCAGCAGTATCTCGATCTGATGCGTCAGATATGGGAGCAAGGTAGTGAGGGGGTTGATCGGACGGGAATTGGCACGCGTTCCATTGCCGGCGCAATGCTGCGATTTGATCTAGCGCACGGTGCGATGCCTTTGCTTACAACCAAGCGCGTGTACTGGAAGACAGCCACGCGCGAGATGTTGTGGTTCCTAACCGGCGAAACCAATATCCGGCCGCTCGTTCTGCAAGGCGTGAAAATATGGAATGAATGGCCGCACGCCAATTTCGTCAGAGCGACGGGTGAGCAGATCGCGCTCGATGAGTTCGTGCAGCGGATCGCCGATGATGAGGAGTTCGCAGCGAAGTGGGGCGATCTGGGCCCGGTCTATGGCAAGCAATGGGTCGATTGGCCGACCTTTCGCTATCGCAAGGATGGTCTCTACGAGAAAGGGCCCGGCATTAATCAGGTCGCCGGGGTGGTAGAGAGCCTGCGGAATAATCCGGGCAGCCGCCGCCACATCATTGAAGGTTGGAATGTCGCCGAATTGGATAGGATGGCTCTGCCTCCTTGTCACAAGACGTACCAGTTTCATGTTGCCGAAAAGCACCTGAATTGTTTGCTCTATCAGCGCAGTTGTGACGTTGCGTTGGGCCTGCCTTTCAATTTGTGGTCGGCAGCCCTTCTGCAGCGAATGCTTGCGCAGCAAACAGACCTTGAACCGGGTGAGTTGATCTGGATGGGTGGGGACGTGCATCTCTACATGAATCACGAACATCTGATCACGGAACAGTTGTCTCGCGAGCCATCTGGTAATCCGACTCTTGAAATCACCCGAAAGCCAGAAACAATTTTCGACTACTCAATCGACGATTTTGTGGTTCATGATTACACGCCACAGGCTCCGATCAAGGCTCCTGTTGCGGTGTGATTTGCGCCGCTTGACCGCCGCAATTTGCTGCCATAGGCGCTCCTCATAACAGCATTCGAATGTGTGCCTGTCAGGTAGAAATCTCGCGCGAGATTGCACCCTTCGAATGGCCACACACTGGTGTTGGGAGAGCAAGCCTATGGCCGATCCGGCCGATAAACATCCGCAGTCCGGTTCGAACCGGCCTCAGCTAAAGCTGCACGTACCAGAGCCGAAGTACCGGCCCGGTGACGAGGTCGACTACAGCCACCTTGAAATCCCCAAAGCAGGCGAACAGCCTCGCCCTGACGAGGCGAGCGCCCCCAAAGAGATGCTCGACTTTGCCTACGGACTGGTGCGCGTGTTGGGCGAAAACAACAAGGCGCATGGGGCGTGGGATCCAAAGCTTGATGCCGACACGCTGCGCACCATGCTGCGCAACATGGCGCTTGTTCGCGCCTTCGATGATCGCATGTTCCGCGGTCAGCGCCAGGGTAAGACGTCATTCTACATGAAGTGTACTGGTGAAGAGGCGACCAGCGTTGCGTCTTCTATGGCCTTGGCATCAGACGACATGATATTTCCGTCGTATCGGCAGCAAGGCATTCTGATCGCGCGCGGATATCCGATCGTCGACATGATCAATCAGATCTATTCGAACAAAGGCGACAAGCTGAAAGGTCGCCAGCTTCCGATCATGTATTCGAGCCGCGAGCACAGCTTCTTCTCGATTTCAGGCAATCTCGCCACGCAAACACCGCAAGCGGTGGGTTGGGCGATGGCGAGTGCGATCAAAGGCGATAGTCGAATTGCTGCGACATGGGTGGGGGAGGGTTCGACGGCGGAGGGCGACTTCCACTCTGCCTGCACCTTTGCGACGGTCTACAACGCGCCGGTCATCCTCAACGTCATCAACAACCAGTGGGCGATCTCGAGCTTCTCTGGATTTGCCGGCGCGGAACGCACAACATTTGCAGCGCGTGCTCTGGGTTATGGATTGGCTGGCCTGCGGGTTGATGGGAACGATGCTCTTGCTTGCTATGCGGCGCAGCAATGGGCTGCGAACCGTGCGCGAGCAAACGCTGATCGAATACTTCACCTATCGTGCGGAAGGTCACTCTACGTCGGACGATCCCTCCGGCTACCGAAGCGCGCAGGAGCGCGAGGAATGGCCGCTGGGCGATCCCGTAATGCGCCTGAAAAACCATTTGATCGAATTGGGCGAGTGGGACGAAGACCGCCAGTCAGCGATGGATCTTGAATGCGCGGAGCTGGTCAAATCTGCAACCAAGGAAGCTGAAAAGAACGGCATTCTCGGCCATGGCCTTCATCATCCGTTCCACACCATGTTCGAAGACGTTTATGAAGAACTGCCGTGGCATCTGGAGGAGCAAGCTGATCAAGCTATCCGCGAACGCCAGATTAAATGGCCCGAAGGAGGGCCGGGAGAATGAGCACTAAAGCCAAGACAGAGGTTGCCGCGGCTGCAGCAGGCGAGCGCCGGCTCAACATGATTGAGGCGATCAATGACGCGCTCGACATCATGCTCGAACGCGATGATGACGTAATCATCATGGGTGAAGATGTCGGCTATTTCGGTGGCGTTTTCCGTTGCACCGCGGGCTTGCAGGAAAAGCATGGCAAGACGCGTGTATTTGATACGCCGATATCAGAATGCGGGATCATTGGCGTAGCAGTAGGGATGGGAGCCTATGGCCTTCGACCTGTGCCGGAAATCCAGTTTGCGGACTATATCTATCCGGGGCTTGATCAACTTATTTCAGAGGCGGCACGTCTGCGTTACCGCTCAGCGAATGATTACATTGCGCCTTTGACTGTACGC
The DNA here is from genome assembly GCF_001663155.1 of Altererythrobacter ishigakiensis. Taxonomy (NCBI): domain Bacteria; kingdom Pseudomonadati; phylum Pseudomonadota; class Alphaproteobacteria; order Sphingomonadales; family Erythrobacteraceae; genus Altererythrobacter; species Altererythrobacter ishigakiensis. Next base: position 1,891,436 of record NZ_CP015963.1, on the reverse strand, counting down.
TCTCCATTCGGGGGCGGAATATTCGGCGGTCAAACCCACAGCCAGTCTCCCGAAGCAATCTTCGCTCATGTTTCAGGCCTCAAGACGGTCATACCCTCCACGCCATATGATGCAAAAGGCTTGTTGATTAGCGCAATCGAAGACAACGATCCTGTGATCTTCTTCGAGCCTAAGCGTATCTATAATGGGCCTTTCTCTGGTTATTACGACAAACCTGTCGAACCTTGGAAGAAGCACCCGCAAAGTGTGGTGCCTGAAGGCTATTACAAGATACCGCTCGGTAAAGCGCGCCATGTTACCGAAGGCGAAGCGCTGACCGTCTTGGCATACGGAACAATGGTTCATGTGGCAGAGGCAATCTGTGAGGCGAAGGGTATCGACGCCGATATCCTTGATTTGCGCACAATTGTCCCGCTCGACATTGAAGCAATCGAAGCTTCTGTTGAGAAGACCGGACGCTGCCTGATTGTTCACGAAGCAACCCGCACCGCCGGTTTTGGCGCTGAACTGTCCGCGCTGGTTACGGAGCGTTGTTTCTATCATCTCGAGGCTCCGGTTGAACGCGTGACCGGTTTCGACACACCATATCCGCACAGCTTGGAATGGGCCTATTTTCCGGGCCCGGTCCGTATAGGCGATGCGATCGACAAGATTTTGAAGGACTGACGCAATGGCAAAGTTCACATTCAATATGCCTGACGTAGGCGAGGGCGTGGCCGAAGCCGAGATCGTCGAGTGGCACGTCAAGGTTGGCGACACTGTGTCGGAAGACCAGCATCTCGTCGATGTGATGACCGACAAGGCTACGATTGACATCGAAAGCCCGGTTGATGGTGTAGTGACTGAAGTCGCTGGCGAAGTTGGCGACGTGATCGCGGTGGGCTCGATGCTCATAGTTGTTGAAGTCGAGGGCGAAGTGCCTGACGAGGTAGAGGAGGCTGAAGAGGTCGCTGAAGAAGCAGCACCCGAGCTAGCTACGCAGCCAGAGCCCGCGCCAGAACCGGAGCCAAAACCAGAACCTGCGCCAGCCCCGGCTTCAGTGCCTGCTGAAACCTCCGCAAAGATTCTTGCCACGCCTGCCGTTCGCAAGCGTGCACGCGACCTTGGCATCGATCTGTCCGAGATCAAACCCGCCGAAGATGGACGAATTCGCCACGGCGATCTGGATCAGTTCCTAGCCTACAACACTAGTGGTGGTTTTGCCCCAGCGGGCGCGACCCGCGAAGATGAGGCCGTCAAGGTCATCGGCCTGCGCAAGCGCATCGCGCAGAATATGTCTGCAGCGAAGCGAAATATTCCGCACTTCACCTATGTTGAAGAGTGCGATGTGACCGAGCTGGAGCACATGCGTGCTCAGCTGAACTCGGCTCGTGGTGCCAAGCCAAAGCTGACGATGCTGCCGCTTTTGATCACGGCGATCTGCAAGAAGCTGCCAGAATACCCAATGATCAACGCGCGTTATGATGACGAAGCAGGCGTGGTGACCCGCCATGGCTCGGTTCATCTCGGCATGGCAACACAGACCGACAACGGGCTGATGGTGCCCGTGATCAAGGATGCGCAGGCGAAGAACCTTTGGCAGCTTGCCAATGAAATCGGGCGGCTTGCCAATTCGGCGCGCGATGGTTCCGCCAAGTCGGACGAGCTTTCGGGATCGACCCTTACCGTCACCTCGCTTGGTCCTCTAGGAGGTGTTGCCACCACACCGGTTATCAATCGCCCCGAAGTTGCGATCATCGGTCCCAATCGCATTGTCGAACGCCCTATGTTTGTGACAGGGCCTGACGGGCAGGAGCGGATCGAAAAGCGCAAACTGATGAACATTTCGATCAGCTGCGATCACCGTGTCGTTGATGGATACGACGCGGCAAGCTTCATTCAAGAGCTCAAAAAGCTGATCGAAACGCCGGTTCTGCTCTTGAGCGAATAAAGTTTGTTTTTTCGCGCAAACGGTCGTTGACAGCATCTGGACTCGGCCCTATTTGCGCGTCTCCCAAGTGGCTGCGCGGGTGTAGCTCAGTTGGTTAGAGTGTCGGCCTGTCACGCCGAAGGTCGCGGGTTCAAGTCCCGTCACTCGCGCCACTTGGGTATTTCTCTACAATAGCTGATCGATTTCGACTTGTTGGCTTTCCGCTGGCAAGCTGATCAGCATGCCATCTTCAGCAAGCTCCAACCGGCCATCAAAGTGCTTTTCAGCGTCGCCCAGGAGTGCGGGCTCGATCAAGCGCACAGGCGGCGCGGGCACCAAGTGATACAGAACCAGAGCTTTCGCCCCGGCGAGCTGCGCCACGCGCGCTGCGTCCTCTGGTGAAGTGTGGTAGTCTGGAATATCGGCCATGATCTTCGCGCCATCTGTGTTGCCGCGGGCAGCAAGAGTTTCGCCCAGTTGCCCCACCATGGTCGGATTGAGCGCTTCGTGCAGGATGACGTCGGCATCTTGAGAGAAGCGAGCAAACTCCTCGGAATATTTGAGATCGCCACTGATCACCACTGAGCGACCCTCGTAATCGAGCCGAAATGCAAACGCATTGTCGATCGGCGCATGATCTACCCGAAGTGTGCGAATTGAGAGGCCATTTCGCTCAAATGTGAAGTTTTCCTCGATGTTCGTTGCGATGCCGCCAAAGCCAGTTGGCCGCGCAACCTCTGGTCCATGGTGTGCGATCCGGTATCCTCGGTCGATCTCGTAAGCTTGCATCAGGCCATCTACTAGGCGGTCTGTTCCTTCCGGACCGTAAACTGGCAGCGGCTCGTCGCGCCCACCGGCCATCCACGCCTGCAACATCAAGGCTCCGAGTCCATCGAAGTGATCAGAATGCAAGTGAGTAAGGAACGTTCCCTGAAGACGGTCCATGGGAAAGCCCATCGCACCTAGTTTTCGATCGGAACCCGAGCCCACATCGAAAATATATCCATCGCGGCCTGCCAGGACGGCAATACAAGGGCCGGCGCGATTGGCATCTGGCATCGGCGAGCCGCTGCCGCATACAAACACATGCAAGCCATCAGGTAGTTCGGCGGTACGATCTACCCCGACTCTTTGAGCGACCGCATTGTCGAAGACCCGTTCACCAATCCAGCGTTGGCCGAAAATCCATACGGCGCCCGCGCTAAGAATGACAATTATTGCGAGCCAGATTACAGAACGTTTCATATGCTTCCTCAGGCCCGAATGGACTCTCTTAGCTTGCGTAGATTCTCCTCATGGGCATTTCTGTCGATGCGGTAGCGCGAGATGCAATAGAGCATGGCTGACCACATAAACACCAGCGAGGGTGCGTAGAAAGCGCCCAGCCACCATAACGTATCCTCACTCACAGTCTCAGGCGCGGCGCCTTGCGGGAATGCGACCGCCGACAGGATTAGACCCCCGGAAAGCACGCCCAGACCCTGTGTAGTCTTTCGGGTGAAAGTGATCGACGCGTAATAAACCCCTTCGCTTCTTCGCCCGGTTTTGAGCTGATTGGACTCAACCAGATCGGCGATCATTGAGTAAATTACGGCCTGAACCGCAATGATCAATGCCAGGTCAATCACATTGATTGCAAGAACCAACGGGAAAAGGACCGGATCGCCATTTTCGGGCATAAGGCCGAGAAGTCGGAGAATGACAGGGGCAGGCGCGATGCTGAACGCCAGAACTCCCAAGCCAATGCTGGCTTCCTTCTTGCCAAATTTTCGAGTTACTCGTGGAGCAATCAGAAAACCCAGCAAGGCAGAAAAGAATACCGTCGCGGTCCAGAGGAAGATCTGAAACTCGCTAAAACCCCAGAAGTAGTTGAGCATGATGAAGGATAGCGACGTAGCAATTCCGGTCGAGATCGAAGCAAAGATCATCGCAAAGAACAATGCAATGAAACTTCCTTCGCTGAGCGTTTCTACCATCTCGCGAAATATGCGACGCACACTATAGCGTTCAGTGTTGGCCGAAGGTTTTGAGAGTGTGGGAATGCGGTGGTGTGTGCCGATTGCGGACACCATGATGGTCAGGAATATTAGCGTGCCGGCGATGATCCCGTATGTCTCAAAGCCCTCTCGGCTTTGCATACCACCTTCACCGGCAAGCAGCGCGCCAAACATAAGCACGCTCATGATGTTGCCGCCGGTCCATCCAAAGAACAGGCGATATGACTGGAGATTGGTTCGTTCAGCGTAGTCGGACGAAAGTTCAGGCAATAACGCTGTGCTCGGCGTTTCGTAGAACGTTATGAGAGTCCGGATGAGCACGGCCAAGCAGGTCAGATAAAGAAAAAGCCCGAGCTGATCGAGTTCGGGTGGATTCCAGAGCAGGAAGTACGTCAGACCGACGGGTGCCGCCGCAGCGTACATGAAGGGGTGACGTCTTCCCCAGCGTGACCTGAAATTGTCGGACCAATACCCGACCAAGGGATCGCTGATCGCGTCGAATACCAGTGCGATCAGGATGCCCAAGCCAACCAGACCGGGTTCAAGGCCAATGACCGTTCCGTAGAACAGCAACAGGAAGTAATCGAAACCGTTGTTCTTGATGCCAAAGGCACTCGCCCCAAACCCGTAGGCAATTTTCAGCCCAACCGTTGGTTGGCCGGAGTTGGGCGGTTCTGTGCCCTCATCTGTCTCCACGCAGCTTCCTCCCCCGAGCGGAGGCTATGCGATCGAGTTTGTACTGGCAATGGAATTAGTCGGGGGCGCTCCAAAGGCCCGTTTCCATCCAGATCAGGAAACGCTTGAGTGGCAGCAGCCAGATCACACCCAATACGACGTAAATAATCGTCTGAGCCCATACCGGCCAAGCGCCGATCAAATCTGGTGCGTATCGAGCGATCACGATGCCATAGACGATTAACGCGGTGAATAGCGCAAGAATGCCCACGGGAATTCGCCAAGTTGGTGTTTCGCGCATCAAAAGGGTCCGTACATTCTCGTTGGGGTTATCACAGCGTCTAGGGTGATGTCGTGCGGTTCTGTCGGGAGATCCTCGCAGAGTTGAACATCCCATGCGAGACCAATCGCCATGCGATCGGGATGTTCCGACAACCAGCGATCATAGTGCCCGCCGCCTTGGCCCAGCCGTTCGCCAGTGGCTGCGAAGCCAATCAAGGGAACGAACAGGACATCGGGCGTCAGCTCCTGTGCGTCAGCAGTTGGTTGCATCAAGCCAAATGAGCCTTTCTCCAGATCGGTTTCGCCAAACGGATCGGTGTGCTCTGCGAATCGCATCGGGGCATCATGTGATGCGAAGCGGGGAAGGGCGACGCGATGCCCATGCTCGCAGAAATGTGCGCTGTAGTTCGCAGTAGGTGCCTCGTGCGCGGTCGCATGATAAAGGCCAATCACGGCATCTGGTCCAATACGATCAAGTATCGGCCGCGGGGGATGGCGGAAGACAAGGCCACGCATCGTCTCTGGCAATTGTTCAACATGCTCTCGGCGGGCTGAGCGCAATTGCTTTCGAAGCTCTGATTTCCTCATCGCTACATCACCTACTCGTCCAATCGGCCCAAAAGGCCGCAAGCCCGAACGGGCGCCCGCAGCGACGCGACCTTCAGGTCGCATGAGCGAGGATATCGCGCGCCTGAAGGCGTGCGGAATGAAAGACAGTGACGGAACCACCATGGGTCGGTGCTCGGGAAATCCTCTGACGCCTAAACGTCAGGTGGGTGCCGTAATGCCCTAGACCCCAGGACGAACCCGTAATCCGGAGCAGGGACAGCTCCCTAGGAATTGCTTATAGCCTCAGGGATATTCAAACGGCTCGTGCCGGGCAGTCCCGCCAACGCTGTATTTAGGACATGGACGCCCGGCTCTCAAGCGTATCGGCACATTTTTCGATCAGGTCGGCCAATTGTTCAAGTTTTGGCGTAATATCGTCACTCTTGAAAAGTGTCTCCTGCCCGCCAGCCGCCGATCTAATATTGGCCAAGTCATTGGCTATCGCATCTCGTTCACCGCGAACCGCGTCAAGTTCCAGTGAAATCTCTCGCTGTTTTTTCTCAGCATTTTCATTGTCTTGTTGAAGCGATTTGACCTGTTCGTTCAGCTTGCCTGGGTCATCACCCACAGCTTGGCGCGCCTCATACAGTTCGTCGGCAAGGAAGAGAGCGGCGAACAGCAGATTCTGCGCCTCTGTTGAACCAGTTTTAGTGCCCATGGCGGACAACTTTTCGTCGATCATGCCGCCAAGTCTGGCGAGGTGCGCCTCTTCGCCGTCAGCGCACGCGACTTTGTAGGCTTTGCCCCTTATTCGCAGTGTAATCTCGCTCATGGCTCAAGCCCGGCAATTAAGTGATCGAGATCCGACAGTGTTGCAGAGACCTCTTTCCGCAGAATTTCGTGCTTTGCTGACCAACTACCATTATCTAGCGATTGGACGCTAATCTTCTCGCTCGCCGTGTAGATCCGGTCGACGGCAACTTCGATCCTTTCGATCGCTCGCGATATTCGATCTCTTTCCACTCCGCCAAAATAGACGAATTGCGCAAACAGAGCAAAGCCTTGGCCCGGCCTGTTGATAAGTGATCTTGAGCTTGTTCAATCGCGTCAAACTTTCGCCAGTCGGTGGAATGGCGATCAGACCGGCTTGACCTCGTAACGCCCCTCCGCGAAGGGTCCGTCAACGCGTCGAATCGACGCATTGAGCGAATTGGTAACCCGCCACGCTTTTCGCAGTTCAGGAGCCCAATCGAATGAGCCTCGATCCCGTCCGCCTTCAACCCATGGCCAACGCGATCCGCGCGCTGTCGATGGATGCAGTCCAAGCAGCCAATTCAGGACACCCGGGCATGCCGATGGGGATGGCCGATGTCGCGACGGTTTTGTGGTCGAACTATCTGAAGTTTGACCCTCACGCGCCCGACTGGGCAGACCGCGATCGTTTCGTTCTCTCAGCCGGGCATGGCTCGATGCTGATCTACAGCCTATTGCATCTGTCGGGCTATGCTGCCCCGACGATGGACGATATTCGAAACTTCCGTCAGCTGGGCAGCCCGTGTGCGGGACATCCAGAGAACTTCCTGTTGCCCGGCGTAGAATGCACCACTGGGCCGCTGGGGCAGGGCTTGGCCATGGCAGTGGGTATGGCCATGGCTGAGCGACACCTCAACGCTGTCTTTGGCGATGATCTGGTCAACCACCGCACCTGGGTCGTTGCAGGTGACGGATGCCTGATGGAAGGTATCAACCACGAAGCGATTGGCCTTGCTGGTCATCTTGGTCTGGGCCGGATGATCGTGCTGTGGGATGACAACAACATCACCATCGATGGCGGGACTGATCTTTCGACCAGCGAAGATATCAAGGCCCGATACACAGCGACGGGTTGGCATGTGACCAGCTGTGACGGGCATAGTTTCGAAGACATCGCTCGCGCTCTTGATGAAGCTGTTGCTGATGGCCGCCCATCGCTCGTCGCCTGTAAAACCGTAATCGGGAAGGGCGCGCCAAATAAGCAGGGAACCAGCGCAACGCATGGTGCGCCGCTTGGGCCAGAAGAGATTGCTGCTGCACGCGAAGAGTTGGGTTGGGAACATGAGCCATTCACGGTTCCAACCGACATTCTCGCTGATTGGCACGCAACAGGCGAACGTGGAGCTTCCGCGCATGGCGCGTGGGCTGGTCGGCTTGCGACCGATCTGAATCGCAAGGCCAAATTCGAAAACCACATGATGGGGGTTGGCGGTCTGGCGGCTCCAGCTCTAGAAGCGCACATCCGGAACTTGGCAGAAGAACCGAAGAAGGTCGCGACCCGCAAGGCGTCGGAAATGGCGCTGGAACCGCTAACCGCGGCTTTGCCGCAATTGATTGGCGGCTCGGCAGACCTTACTGGCTCCAACAATACCAAGACCAGCAGCACCTCCCCGATGAGCGCTCAGGACTATTCGGGACGCTACGTCTATTACGGCATTCGTGAATTCGGGATGGCAGCCGCGATGAACGGCATGGCTTTGCACGGCGGGGTCGTGCCATATGGCGGCACTTTCCTGATCTTCAGCGACTACTGTCGCAATGCAATCCGGCTGTCGGCGCTCCAGGAAGTTGGCGCGATCTATGTCATGACGCACGATAGCATCGGCCTGGGCGAAGATGGCCCAACACACCAACCGGTAGAGCAGGTCATGAGCCTGCGGTTGATGCCAAATCTCAACGTCTACCGCCCATGCGATGTGATCGAGACAGCTGAATGCTGGGCGCTGGCACTATCAACTCCGAATACCCCGTCCGTGCTCTGTCTGTCCCGCCAGGGCTTGCCGCAGCTGCGCGGAGAGGGGGATGCTGACTGGTCAGCAAGCTCAAATCGCTCAGCCAAGGGCGCATATCGGATTGCCTCTGCCGGCGCGGACCGCAAAGTTGTGCTGGTGGCTACGGGCTCCGAAGTCGCGCTCGCCGCCGAAGTTGCGGGCGCTCTGGAAGAGCAGGGCATTGGTGCCGATGTTGTCTCGATGCCATGTGCTGAGATTTTTGATAAACAGCCTGGCGATTATCGCGCAGACGTATTCCCCGCCGATTGCCTGAAGGTTTCGATAGAAGCAGGTTCCACCTTGGGCTGGGAACGCTACACTGGAACATATGGCGTCAACATTGGCCTTGATCGTTTCGGGGCGTCGGCCCCGGCAGGCGATCTGTTTGCCAAATTCGGTTTCACTGCGGAGGCAATCGTCCCGCAAATTTTGAATAAATTGAACGGTTAAGCAGGAGATTCCCCCATGGCGACTAAGGTTGCAATCAATGGTTTCGGACGTATCGGTCGCCTGGTAGCGCGCGCCATTCTGGAACGTAGCGATCACGATCTGGAACTGGTCTCGATCAACGATCTGGCAGACACGAAGTCAAACGCTTTGCTGTTTCAGTATGACAGCACGCACGGCCGTTTTCCTGGCACTGTGGAAGTCGGCGACGGGGCGATCATCGTCAATGGCAAGTCGATTGCGGTTACCAGCGAGCGCGATCCTGGCAACCTCCCTCATGGCGAACAAGGCATCGACATCGTGCTGGAATGCACGGGTTTCTTCCAGAGCCACGAAGCGGCTGAGCCTCACCTTAAGGCAGGCGCAAAGCGCGTATTGATCTCTGCGCCGGCAAAGAACGTGTCGGCTACGATCGTCTATGGTGTGAACCATGAAACGCTGACTGCTGACGATGTTATTGTGTCCAACGCCAGCTGCACCACCAATTGCCTTTCACCCATGGCAAAGGCTTTGAACGAGACCGTTGGTATCGAACGCGGCTTCATGACCACGATCCACAGCTACACGAATGACCAACGCATGCTCGACCAGATGCATGGTGATATGCGCCGTGCACGCGGTGGGGCTCAGAATATGATCCCGACCACCACTGGTGCAGCACGCGCAGTTGGCCTCGTGCTACCTGAACTGGCAGGCAAGCTGGATGGTTCGTCAGTGCGCGTGCCAACGCCGAATGTATCGCTGGTCGATCTGGTGTTCACGCCTGGCCGCGACACTTCGGCTGAAGAGCTGAACGCTGCGCTCAAGGCCGCCGCTGACGGCCCGATGAAGGGAGTGCTCGACTATACCGACCAGCCGCTCGTTTCCTCAGATTTCAACCACTATCCGGCAAGCTCAACGATCGACAGCCTCGAAACGTCGGTCATGGAAGGCAAGCTGTGCCGCGTCGTTTCATGGTATGACAATGAGTGGGGCTTCTCGAACCGGATGATCGACACATCGGGCGTGATGGCGAAGTTCCTCTAAGGGTTCAGGTGATGACAGCGTTCAAGACTCTTGATGATCTGGGCGATGTCGCCGGCAAGGTCGCGTTGGTCCGTGTCGATCTGAACCTCCCGATGAAGGATGGTTCGGCCACGGATCTGACGCGCGTCGAAGCGGTCAAACCAACTATTCTTGAACTGAGCGACAAAGGCGCGAAAGTTCTTCTGCTCGCGCATTTCGGACGGCCGGGTGGGAAGCGCTCTTCCGTCCTTTCGACCAGTATGGTCGTGGGCGATGTCGAAGGCGTTTTGGGCAAGGAACTGATGTTCATTCCAGAGATCGCAGGTCCAGTCGTCGAGCAATCGATCGGTATCCTGCGCAATGGTGACATCGGATTGCTCGACAACACGCGCTTCTGGCCCGGCGAGGAAGCGAACGATCCTGAGCTTTCAAAGGCCATCGCGGCCCATGGCGATTTTTACGTCAATGACGCGTTCTCGGCTGCGCACCGTGCGCATGCCACGACCGAGGGGCTGTCGCACCATCTGCCCGCATACGCGGGCCGCGCAATGGAGAAAGAGCTGAAGGCGCTCGATGCGGCGCTGGGCAATCCGGAAACACCTGTCGCCGCCGTGGTCGGGGGCGCGAAAGTGTCAACCAAGCTCGCTGTTCTCGAGAATCTGGTTGGGCGCGTTCAGCACCTCATTATCGGAGGCGGGATGGCGAATACCTTCCTTGCCGCGCGCGGGGTGGATGTTGGCAAATCGCTTTGCGAGCATGATCTGACTGACACTGCAAACGCAATCATGGACAAAGCCGATCACGCCGGCTGCACGGTACATTTGCCCTATGACGTTGTGGTGGCGAAAGAGTTTGCCGCCAATCCGCCATCCTTGCGCACCTGCAACGTTCACGAGGTGGCGGAAGATGAGATCATTCTTGATGTCGGTCCTCAAGCTGTTGAAGCCTTGGCTGACGTCTTGAAGACATGTCGTACTCTGGTTTGGAATGGACCTTTGGGGGCGTTTGAAACCCCGCCATTTGATGAAGCTACGGTAGCTTTAGCGCGCACGGCTGCCGCACTCACACTCGAAGGCTCGCTGATTTCGGTTGCGGGTGGGGGTGATACAGTTGCTGCGCTGGCACATGCCGGTGTGACTGACGATGTAACCTATATCTCGACTGCCGGCGGCGCTTTTCTCGAATGGATGGAAGGTAAAGAGCTGCCTGGTGTAGCGGCGCTGTCGAAATAGCCGCCATCACAGTTGCGGGGCAACGTCCCACTGTTTAAGGGCGCGTGCATAGGTATGCAAAGACCAATCTGAAGCAGGAATTTTCGCATGAATCTCGATCAAATGACCGCCAAAATCGCGACAGGTAGCGGCTTCATCGCCGCTCTGGACCAATCGGGCGGGTCCACGCCCAAGGCTCTGCGCGGTTATGGTGTCGAAGACAGCGAATGGTCGGGCGACGAAGAAATGTTCGCCGCGATCCATGCAATGCGCAGCCGTGTGATAACCTCGCCCAGTTTTGCCAACGGCAAAGTGATTGGCGCAATTCTGTTTGAAAAAACGATGGAAGGCATGGTTGAAGGGCTTCCGGCCCCAGAAACGCTCAAGCAGCGCGGCGTGGTGCCGTTCATCAAGGTTGATCAGGGCCTTGAGGATGAGGCCCAAGGCGTCCAGTTGATGAAGGACATGACGAGGCTTGATGAACTGCTCGACAAATCTGTCGCAGCTGGCATGTTCGGAACCAAGATGCGCTCCGTCATCAAATCAGCAAACGCGGCAGGCATCGCTGCGAACGTCGCGCAGCAGTTCGAATATGGCAACCGGATTGCTGACAAGGGTCTCGTGCCAATGATCGAGCCTGAATATGACATCACTGCCGCAGATCGTGCGGAGGGCGAGCAGATCCTGGCTGCAGAGATCATGAAGAACCTTGAAGCGCTGCCAGAAGGCCGCAAGGTGATGTTAAAGCTTTCGATACCGGTCGAAGACAATCTGTATTCAGCTGCTATCGCGCACCCGAATGTGCTGCGCGTAGTGGCGCTGTCTGGCGGCTATTCCACTGATGATGCGTGCGATCACCTGTCCAAGAATGCAGGAATGATCGCCAGCTTCAGCCGCGGATTGCTGCAGGACTTGCGCAAAGGCCAGTCTGATGCAGAATTCGACGCCGCTCTTGGAAAGGCAATCGATCAGATTGCAGCGGCGAGTGCTGCCGGTTAAATTACGCGCGTGAGCGAACCGAGTACCCAGATTTACCTTATTTCACCGCAGGATGTCGCGGGCGATTTTCCTGCGCGTCTCGAGCGCGCGCTCGATGCTGGCAAGGGTATCGTGACTGCGTTCCAATTTCGCGTAAAGGGTATGGATCAGCATGATGCTGCGCGGCTTGCAGAGCCTTTACAGGCGATCTGCGCCGACCGTGATGTTGCCTTCATCGTGAACGATAGTGTGGCTCTTGCAAAACGACTGAAGGCAGATGGTGTGCACTTGGGACAGGGTGACGGCAATCCCAAGGATGCACGCGATAAGCTGGGCCGTGAGACGCAAATCGGAGTGACATGCCATGCTTCCAAGCATTTAGCGATGGAAGCGGGCGAGGCCGGGGCTGACTATGTTGCGTTCGGCGCGTTTTTCGAAAGCAGTACCAAGGATAAAGGCGATGCCGAGCGTCCGACACCGGACATCATTGCATGGTGGACGCAGCTGTTCGAGATTCCTTGCGTCGCGATAGGCGGAATTACGCCGTCCAATTGCGGGCCGTTGGTCCAAGCGGGCGCAGATTTTCTGGCTGTGTCCGGGGCGGTATGGAACGGTGACGAGGTCGAAGTAATCAATGCTTTCAAAAGAATGGTCGAAGATCGGAATTAACCGACCCGCACGCAAATGAGTCGACCCGTTGATCCATCTTCATTGATTGATCGAAGCTCATTTGTCCCGGTGCGCCGCAACTTTTCTCCGTTCTTTGGTCCGGCGGTAAAGGTCAGTTCATCACCTTTCAGAATATATGTGCCGCGACCCTGGTCGTTGCGATAGCGCGAGGCCCGGGCAATGCGGAAACTTTCCTTTTCTTGCGGTAACCATGCTTCGCGCGACGCGTCCCCGGGTAGAGCGCATTCATAGGGACCGTGAGGCATGGTGCGCAGCATCTGTGCCTGAGCCGGTGTGATTGCCAATTGCGCTGCTGCGACCGTGAAAATGAAGGCTTTTCTCATGCAATCGATCTATCACGCGCGCATTCGCATTGCCAGCATCCTTGCCCCGCGCAGTCGCCTCGGCTAAGGGCGCGCAACGTATTGCAGGGCGTGGCTCTGCAGGTTCCTTGAAAAGGTTGGTTCCCATGAAGATCAGCGGCGTCGATATCCGCCCAGGCAACATCATTGAGTACGAGAACGGCATCTGGAAAGTTGCCAAGATCCAGCACACACAGCCGGGCAAAGGCGGTGCCTATATGCAGGTCGAGATGAAAAACCTGCAGGATGGGCGCAAAACCAATGTCCGTTTTCGTAGTGCTGACACGGTTGAGAAGGTGCGTTTGGACACCCGTGAGTATCAGTTCCTCTACGAAGATGGCGATATGCTCGTGTTTATGGATCAGGAAACCTACGAGCAGATCAACCTGCCATCAGACCTTCTGGGTGATGCGCGCCCGTTCCTGCAAGACGGCATGCAGGTTCAGCTTGAGCTGTGGGAAGAGAAGCCGATCAGCGTGCAATTGCCGCAGCAGATCGAAGCCGAAATCGTTGAAGCCGATGCTGTGGTGAAGGGGCAGACCGCTTCTTCCAGCTACAAGCCGGCTGTCCTGGACAATGGAGTGCGCATCATGGTGCCGCCACATATCGAAAGCGGCACACGCATCGTGGTCGATGTCTATGAGCAGACTTATGTCGGGAAGGCTGGCTAAGGTCCATGTCGATGTTTTCTGGCCTCGTTCGCGTGATGGAGAAGGCGGCACGCAAAGCTGGCAATCGATTGCGCCGCGATTTTGGCGAAGTCGAGCACCTGCAGGTAAGCCGCAAAGGACCTGCTGACTTCGTATCGAAAGCTGACATGCGCGCTGAGCGTGCAATCTATGATGAACTACTCCATGCGCGACCTGACTGGGGCTTTGTGCTGGAAGAGGCAGGCATAATCGAAGGCGATCCGACCAAGCCGCGGTGGATCATTGATCCGTTAGATGGAACCAGCAACTTCCTGCACGGCATTCCGCATTTTGCGATTTCCATAGCGGTGCAGGAGCCAAAGCTTGATGGGTCTGGCTGGGGCGAGGTGACGGCCGGAGTGGTCTATCACCCTATCAACGATGAGACGTACTGGGCTGAGAAAACGCGCGGTGCGTGGCTGCAGGATGCACGTTTGCGCGTGTCGGCGCGTTCCCGCCTTTCTGATTCATTGATCGCAACGGGCATCCCTTTCCAGGGAGCCGGCGACCCGAATGAATGGATGAAGATCTACTCGGCGATCGGGCCAGAAGTCGCGGGCATCCGCCGATTCGGCGCCGCATCGCTGGATATGGCTTATGTTGCGCAAGGCCGGTTTGACGGTTTTTGGGAAACCGGTCTTAGCGATTGGGACACAGCTGCAGGCTGTCTTCTGATCAGGGAAGCGGGCGGATTCGTGAGCGATTTTCGCGGTCGTTCGGAACCCGTCCACGCAAAACATGTGCTCGCAGCAAACGATGCATTGCACTCAAAATTGCACAAACTTCTTGCTGGAGCATTGAAGGCTTGAACCTGATTGCGGGCGCGGCTATCTGCCTCGCTCCCGCAAGGTGTGCCCCTGTGGTGGAATTGGTAGACGCGCTCGACTCAAAATCGAGTTCCTAACGGAGTGCCCGTTCGAGTCGGGCCAGGGGCACCACATTTCACGAATTCGCTTGTAATTTCCCTGAAGCTTTGGGATTCAGTGTATCAGCAATGATCGCGCTGCCTTCCTTACATGCAATAGCCGCTATGGTGTTGACCATTGCGATGTTCGTCGGCTTCGCTCGTGGGCGTATGTCGATTGAGATCATTTCACTGCTTACGATCGCAGTGATTGCGGTTGGCCTCTATTTCTTTCCGCTTGATGGAACCAGTGAGACAGATGGCTTGATTCTGGCCTTCGAGGGTTTCGGCCACTACGCGTTGATCACAATCTGTGCATTAATGGTGATGGGTCGGGGGTTAGTAGTAACAGGTGCACTTGAGCCAGCTGCGCGTCTTCTTGAACGACTTTTCAAGATGAACCTGCAGTTGGGCCTGCTTTTCTCGCTATTTATCGCCTTCACCTTGTCCATGGTGGTGAACAACACCCCCGTGCTGGTGCTGATGATCCCAATATTTGTGGCGTTGGCCGAGCGCGGAGCTTTACCAGCTTCAAAGACGTTGATCCCGCTGAATGCTGCGTCGTTGCTAGGCGGGCTCGCAACCACGATTGGCACCTCGACCAATATCCTCGTAGTATCGATTGCGGTCGATTTGGGTATGCGAGAAATGGGTGTGTTTGACTTTACACCCATTGTGCTCGGCGCCTCATTGATCGCATTGCCTTACCTCTGGCTGGTCATGCCAAAGCTGCTCGGTGACAACCGGGTAGAGGCCGCGCACGCGCCCCGGATGTTTCATACGCGCCTGCGCATTGGCGGTGACAGCGAACTGATCGGCCAAGAAGTCTCCGCCATTCTGCCAAAGTTGCCAGACGGAATTCGTTTCCACGACAAGATGACGGGGCCGGTACAACCACAACAACGCTTGCACATTTCGGGCTCGCACCAAGCGCTCGAGGATGCGGTTCGTGTTCTGAAGGGCGAGTTGGCGCCAACCTGGGTCCTGGATCGCATTCGACGCCAGGCCGGAAACAAAGAACAGGATATCGTCGTCGTTGAGATGACGGTTACCGCAGACTCTCGCCTCATCAATCGTACGCTCCCGACATCAGGTATCGCGGACCTGCATGGCGTTGCAGTGTTGGGCATTCATCGTCCTGATCGCCTGTTGGGAGAGAAAGCTAACTACAGCGAGGTCGGTGATCTCAGAATCAGCGAAGGCGACGTTCTGTTGGTTATGGGGCTTCCCGGAGATCTTCAGGATTTCGCTACGAGCGACAGCTTGTTGATGCTCGAGGGGGCACGCGAATTGCCTCGCAAATCGAAAGCCCTTCTGGCTGCCACCATTATGGGTGTTTCGATCTTCACTGCATCTATCGGAATTTTTCCGATCGCCATTTCGGCTCTGGCTGGTGCCATTTTGATGTTCGTTACCGGCTGCGTGAAGTTCGAACGGGTCGGGCGAGCCTTGTCGGCTCAGGTCATCGTTCTCATTGCGGCCAGCATCGCGATCGGTCGGGTTATTCTTGAGAGCGGGGCGGCTGCCTGGTTGGGCGAATTGTTATCATTAGGGCTACAATTCCTGCCGCCTGCAGGAATTGTTGCGGCAATTATGCTGTTCGTGACGATCCTGACCAACTTCGCGTCGAATGCGACGGCGGCTACGGTCGGAACGCCTATTGCTTTCAGTATTGCCAACCAGCTCGGCATCCCAGCCGAACCCCTGGTCCTCGCGGTCTTGTTCGGGTGCAACCTCTGCTACGCTACGCCGATTGCCTATCAAACCAATATGTTGATCATGGGCGAAGGGAGCTATGTGTTTAAAGACTATGTGCGCACAGGTGTCCCGCTCGTCCTGATCATGGTGACCAGCCTGTCAGCGATGTTGGCATGGTCATACAGCATGTGGTGAATGCAGGGAGTTTAGGCATCCCCTAAATAAGTACGACCGCCCAAGCGTCTCCGCTTGGACGGCCGTGTTCTCCTCCCCAGGAGAATTGATTTAGCTAGGCAGCTGGGGGGAAGGGCCACTTCGCCAGATCAATCAGGTGTATGTGCCAAGGCGATGGTGAAGCGCGTTGATCTTCGCCAGCTCATCGCGGTCCTCGGTGCTGCGAGCGTGACTTTCAAGTGCGCGGCGTAGCAATCGGAAATCTGCTGTTGAGAGCAGTGCGCGAGCGCGGCCCGGTTCCTTGGTTGTGGTGTCAGTCATAATCACTCTCCTTTGGGCGGGCCTGCTTATGCAGCCTCAAATTGATTCATGGTGTTGTCTTTGCCGCCAGCCTTAAGGGCCGCTTCACCGGCGAAGTATTCCTTGTGATCATCGCCAATGTCCGAACCGGCCATGTTCTGGTGCTTCACGCAAGCGATGCCTTGACGGATTTCCTCGCGCTGAACGTTGAGAACGTAACCCAACATACCTTCTTCTCCGAAGTAGCGCTTCGCAAGGTTGTCGGTGCTCAAAGCGGCCGTGTGATAAGTAGGCAGTGTGATCAGGTGGTGGAAGATACCAGCCTGCGCAGCTGCATCCTTCTGGAATGTGCGGATACGCTCATCAGCCTCAGCAGCCAGTTCAGAACTGTCATAGTCCACACTCATTAGCTTGTCGCGATCGAAGCCGCTGACATCCTTGCCCTCTGCTTCCCATGCATCATAGACCTGCTGACGGAAGTTCAGCGTCCAGTTGAAGCTGGGCGAGTTGTTGTAGACCAGCTTGGCATTGGGAATGACTTCGCGGATGCGATCAACCATACCGCCGATCTGACCGATGTGCGGTTTCTCGGTCTCAATCCAGAGTAGGTCTGCACCGTTCTGCAGTGATGTGATGCAATCCAGAACGCAACGATCTTCGCCTGTGCCGGCGCGGAACTGATAAAGGTTCGACGGGAGGCGCTTTGGACGCAAAAGCTTGCCTTCACGGCTCAAGAAGACGTCGCCATTCTTGATGTCGGTCGGCTCAACTTCTTCGCAATCGAGGAAACTGTTGTACTGGTCGCCCAGATCACCGTCTTCCTTTGTGTAGGCGATTGATTTTGTGAGACCAGCGCCAAGCGAGTCGGTGCGAGCAACAATGATGCCGTCTTCAACACCCAGTTCCAGGAACGCATGACGGATGGCGCGGATCTTCTGCAGGAATTCCTCATGCGGTACTGTAACCTTACCGTCCTGGTGACCGCACTGTTTTTCGTCAGAGACCTGATTCTCGATCTGAAGCGCACAAGCACCTGCTTCAATCATTTTCTTTGCGAGCAGATATGTTGCCTCGGCGTTACCGAAGCCTGCGTCGATATCAGCGATGATCGGAACAACGTGGGTCTCATATTCGTCGATCTGGTGCAGCAAGCGATGCGTTGTGACAGCGTCGCCGGCTTCTTTTGCTGCATCAAGCTCGCGGAACATCCCGCCGAGTTCGCGCGCATCGGCTTGCTTCAAGAAGGTGTAGAGTTCTTCGATTAGAGCAGGAACACTGGTCTTCTCATGCATAGATTGATCGGGCAGCGGGCCGAACTCGCTCCGCAATGCAGCGACCATCCAACCTGAGAGGTAGAGATAGCGGCGTTTAGTGCTGCCGAAATGCTTCTTGATGCTGAGCATCTTTTGCTGGGCGATAAAACCGTGCCAGCAACCGAGTGACTGCGTGTAGTTCGCTGGATCAGCGTCATAGGCTTCCATATCCTCGCGCATGATCTTCGCGGTGTAGCGCGCGATATCTAGTCCGGTGGGGAAGCGGTTCTGGATGCGCATGCGTGCGGCGCTCTCAGCATCGATCGCGTCCCAAGACGGACCATTGGTCTCGATCGTGGTGCGAAGGTCAGCAATTGTCGAAGCGTATGTCATTCTTTGATCTCCTGCTGAGGCGTGCCCAAGGGCGGGGAGGTGCCTCTTTGCACCCTAAATGCGCGGAAGGTGAAGATTCGGACAGGAAAAATTACAAAAAATCGTGTCTGATTGAGCGAAATTGAGGCTATCTTTTTGTCAAAATGTAAATATATTTACGAAAATGACCGACAATAGCCTCTTAGCTGGCCCCGCACTGCGCCGTTTGCGCAAGCGTGAAGGAATGACACAGTCGTCCATGGCAGCAGCCCTGGGAATTAGTCCGAGCTACCTCAACCTGATCGAACGAAACCAGCGACCACTATCCGCGCGTGTATTGGTGCAGGTGATCGACCGGTTTGATTTCGACCCACGTACTTTGCGTGAAGATGAGAGCATTGGCGGAGTCGATGGATTGGCTCGGCGCCTGGCCGATGAACGATTTGCCGATCTCAATATTGACCGTGAAGAAATTAGCGAACTGCTCAATTCCGCTCCTCAGGCGGCGGCGGCATTTGCGCGGCTGTATGACCAAAGCGGTCAGGAAGTTGGCGGTGTCAACGACAGTCTGATCGCGTCACGGCGCGAGATCGAGCGCTGGCGCAACCACTTCGCAGATCTGGACAGCACCGCAGAAGAGCTTGCGGACGAACTGCGAATTTCGAACAGCGATCTCGGTGCAGCGCTTACCGAAAGGCTTCGCGAGAGGCATCAGTTGAGCGTACGGGTTTTGCCGCTTGATGTAATGCCTGATGCTTTGCGCCGATTGGATCTACACGCGCGCCAATTGCAGTTGTCCGAAATGCTCGACCGGTCCTCGCGCAATTTCCAGATTGCCGCGCAACTCGTCACGTTTGAGCAACGCGAAGCGATTTCAAAGCTGGTCGCTGGCGCACAATTAGATGATCTTGCAGCGCGTCAGTTGTTTGAGCGGCACTTGACAGCATACTTCGCTGCGGCGCTGCTGATGCCTTACGGTCGTTTTCTGCGGGCTTGCGAGCAAACCGGATATGATTTCGTCATACTTCAACGGCGCTTTGGCGTCAGTTTCGAACAGTTGGCACACCGGCTCACTACTTTGCAACGGGTCGGCCAGCGCGGCTTGCCGTTCTTTATGGCTAGGATTGATCGGGCGGGACAGTTTTCCAAGCGTTTCTCCGGCGCTAGCGGGGCTACCCTGCTGGAAAGTGAAGCCACTTGCCCGCTG
Source organism: Altererythrobacter ishigakiensis (assembly GCF_001663155.1). Classification (NCBI taxonomy): domain Bacteria; kingdom Pseudomonadati; phylum Pseudomonadota; class Alphaproteobacteria; order Sphingomonadales; family Erythrobacteraceae; genus Altererythrobacter; species Altererythrobacter ishigakiensis. Next base: position 1,871,951 of record NZ_CP015963.1, on the reverse strand, counting down.
TGGGTTGCGCATAGCGCTTTTGAACGGCGCGGCGATCTTTGTGTGCAACCGATCATTGTTGAGGGGGCTGATTCAGGACCAGCGCATTGGATTACCTTGGCTCGGACAGTCGATGCTATCGGCACGGCGGAACAAGCCCGTTTTGTCATTGTTCTGGGTGTCGAGGCGAGATACGGTTCACAGCTTGCTGCGACGAAGGGAATGTCGCTTGAACCTGAGGCTGCGGAGCCCATCGGTCTCGGCTGCGCGAGATGTTATCGAGAAGGCTGTCGTCAGCGATCGTTGCCGCCGCGTGGTGCCCCGTTGCAAGTCGATCGTCTTGCACGTGGTGTGACCCCTTTCGATTTTCAGGGGCTCAAACAGCGATAGTTTGTCTGTGCTTTGACTAGAAAGGTCACGACTTTTCAGCGGTATAGAGACTTAGTGTAAAGTTTACCGACATTTCACTTCTGCTCATTAAAAGCGAAGGGATGATCGGAGCCTCATCCAGTTTGATGCCATTCTTGGCAGTAACCGCGGCTATTGTGGGGGCCGTGGCCTGCGTGATCGCAGCTGGCTGGGTCTACAAGCGTGGAGAGGCGCAACGTCGGGATCGAGATGCGACGATTTTAGCGCTTCTGTTATCTGCTCTGTGGAGTGTACTTTGCGCAGCATTCGGCGCTGCAGATTTCTCAACTGAGCTTGCTCAAACTGCGCGGAATATAGCGCTTGTTTACTTGCTGTTCCGGCTCTTCGCTAATGACGGCCGGGATCTGAGCATGCGCATGGTTCGCTATCTGGTCATCACCTTGTTCGTAGTGGAGCTGTTTCAACCGCTGTTGCTTATCCTTGATCGGCGGTTCGTGAGCATTCCTGAAGCGCAGGCGTTTATTTTCCAAATCTCTGCCATCTTGCATCTGCTGGTGACGATTGGATCGTTGGTTCTGCTGCACAATCTATATGCGGGTGCGGCAACCACATCGCGCAATCTGCTGCGTTGGAGCGCCTTGGCCCTTGCGGGTTTTTGGCTGTTTGAACTCAACTATTATACAATCGCATACCTCACCGGGGACGCACCCGATCTTCTATCGGTGTTACAGGGCTTTGCAATCGCTGGAGTTGCTGTTTGTCTGGCACTCGGAAGTCATTCACGCACGGCAGGCTTAGAGTTCAGCCCGTCCAGAGCCGTCGCCTTCCGCAGCCTCTCTTTACTGGTCATCACAGCCTACCTGCTTGCGATGGTAGTAATTGCGCAATCACTTGCCGCGTTGGGGGGAGAGCTAGGGCGCTTTTCGCAGGTGGGTTTTCTGATCCTGGCATGTGCAGCGGCCGTGGTGTGGGTTCCCTCCGCAAAGGCACGCGGATGGCTTCGAGTAACCTTAGTCAAACATCTGTTCCAGCATCGTTATGACTACCGGGCAGAGTGGCAGCGTTTCACCGACACCGTGGGTTTGAACGAGAATGACAACGCTACGCTGCAAGATCGTGCTGTGAAGGCGCTGGCCGACATTACAGATAGCCGAGGCGGGCTGCTTCTTGCGCCCAATGAGGAGGCCGAGTTGGAGCTGGTTTCCGATTGGCGATGGCGAGAGATTTCGGTCCCTTCGCCCGCAGCTAAGCGCGGTTTCTCGAGTGCGCTTGAAGAAAGCGGCTACATTGTAGATTTTGACAGAGTCCGCTCAGGCGCGAACGTCCCGGTAGAACTGCGCTCCTTTCCTGAATGGATGCTCGAATCCGAAGACGTTTGGGCCGCAGTTCCGTTATTGCATTATGGTCGACTTGTCGGCGTCGTAATTCTTTCGCGCCCCACAACCAATCGTAGTCTCGATTGGGAAGATCTCGATTTGCTTCGTGTGGCCGGTCGGCAATTGGCGAGTTATCTGGCAGAGCAGACGGGACAGCAGGCCCTGATGGAAGCCAATCGGTTTGACGAGTTCAATCGTCGGATCGCGTTTGTCATGCATGATATCAAAAACCTTGCGAGTCAGCTTAGTTTACTCGCTGGTAACGCTGAAAAGCATGCTGAGAACCCTGAATTCCGTAAGGATATGCTTATAACGCTGCGGAATTCTGCCGACAAATTGAATACGATGCTTGCTCGGCTCGGAAGATATGGTTCCGGAAAACCTTCCGAGATGAGTGTAGTCGAGATTTCCGCGCTCGTTGGTGACATTGCCAAACGTTTTAACGGAATGCACTCAGTAGAGGTGGCGCAGGCCATACCTGGACTCGTCAGATGTGATGTCGAAGCGCTTACACAGGCTCTGCAACACCTTGTTCAGAATGCGATTGACGCCAGCAAGGATGACGACACCGTCTTCCTTGAGGTTAAAAATGACGGCATCCACGCGAAGATCGAGATTGTCGACAGCGGGACGGGAATGACTCCCGAATTTGTGCGCAACGGCCTTTTCAAGCCATTCGTTTCATCGAAAGAAGGCGGGTTCGGTATCGGTGCTTTCGAAGCGAGCGAACTCATCCGTGCGATGGGTGGCAGAATAAATGTTGAGACCCGGCCAGGACTTGGAACCCGGTTTATGGTGACGTTGCCCCTGTCCGCAACGGCCAAACTTTTCGAGCAAAGCTTATCTAAGAAGAACGAGGTGGCGTGATGACCAACCGTAAACCCGTGCTACTCGTCGTCGAAGATGATGAGGGTTTACAGGCACAGCTCAAATGGGCCTATGACGACTTTGAGGTTGTTCCTGCCATAGATCGCGAAAGTGCCATCGCCGCGCTTCGGCAGCATGAACCAGCCGTGGTCACTTTGGATCTCGGACTTCCGCCTGATCCTGACGGCACAAGTGAAGGATTTGCTGTCCTTGATGCGATCATGGAACTCAAACCCGACACCAAGGTAATAGTGGCATCAGGTCATGGCGCCCGCGAAAGCGCGTTGAAGGCAATCGAGGGCGGTGCCTATGACTTCTATCAGAAGCCGGTCGATATTGATGCCTTGGGGCTAATTGTACGGCGCGCGTTCAATCTACATCAGATTGAAGATGAAAATCGCAAACTAAAAGCACAGAGTGGTGATGATCATCGTGTACTCGGCACGATGATAACGAGCGCACCAGAGATGGTGAAAGTTGCTAATACGATTGAGCGGGTAGCAAGAACCAATGTTTCGGTTATGCTGCTGGGAGCTAGCGGTACAGGCAAAGAGTTGCTCGCTAAGGGTTTGCACGATGCGAGTGATCGCAAAGGTGGGCCGTTTGTGGCCATCAACTGCGCTGCAATTCCGGAAAACCTGCTGGAAAGTGAGCTGTTCGGTCATGAGAAGGGCGCGTTCACCGGGGCAGTAAAGACGACCGAAGGCAAGATCGAGAATGCCGCCGGTGGCACGCTATTTCTGGACGAGGTCGGCGACATTCCTTTGCCCCTGCAGGTTAAACTGCTGCGCTTCCTGCAAGAACGCACAATAGAACGTATCGGTGGGCGCAAGGCAATTGAGGTCGACACGCGGATCGTCTGCGCGACACATCAGGATGTTGAGGCGATGTGCGCAGCAGGCACTTTCCGCGAAGACCTGTTCTATCGTTTGGCGGAAATTGTCGTGAAGATCCCTTCATTGGCTGAGCGTCACGGTGACTCAACTTTACTGGCCAAAGCCTTCCTCAAGCGATTTGCCAATGAAATGAACCCGCAGATTACAGGGTTTTCACCTGATGCCCTGGTCGCGATCGATTCACATAACTGGCCAGGTAACGTGCGGGAGTTGGAAAATCGTGTAAAGCGAGCTGTGATCATGGCCGATGGCAAGCTGGTTTGCGCAGGCGATCTGGACCTTCAGGAAAATGGCGTAGGGCGGGATGATGTCCTAAATATCAAGAGCGCACGCGAAGAAGCGGATCGCCGGGTTATTCGGCATGCTTTGGCGCGTAGCGAGGGCAACATTTCGAATACTGCGAAGCTCCTGGGGATCAGCCGCCCCACGTTGTATGACTTGCTGAAGCAATACGATTTGTCTGCATAATGAGGCGGCGAGGGATCGGCGCTCTCGACAGGCGTGTTCCTTAAAGGCAGAGCGAGCCCATGCTCTCTTCCTTGGCGCGAATCTTTGATCCAATGGTCCGTTTACTGATCCTGGCGTTGGTGCTGGCGTTGGTTGCGCCTGTGCCGGATAGCCGCCAGGAACTGGGGCAATGGATCGCCAACGCAGCGATCTTCGTGCTCTTTTTTCTGAACGGTTTACGGCTTCCCCGAGAACAAGTGAGAAGAGGCTTAACAGACTGGCGCTTCCACGGGGCGCTGGCGCTGTGGGTGTTTGGCGCGATGTTGCTGGGCGGATGGGCGATTTATGAGTTCGGCGGTGGCTTGCTCCCGCCGCTTCTGGCATTGGGGTTTCTCTACCTTGGCGCTCTTCCGTCTACGATACAGTCAGCGACGGTCTATACCTCTTTGGCCGGAGGGAATATTGCGCATGCGGTTGTCGCTGCTGCGCTGCTCAACATACTCGGTGTATTCCTCAGCGCACCGCTGTTTGCCGTTATCGCCGGTGGAGACGCTGTAGCGTTTCATAGTGAAGTGCTCGTCAAGATCGCGACGGTGTTGCTTCTCCCATTTGCTCTTGGTCAGATCTTGCAGCCGCGATTTGGCGAAATCATTACCCAGAACCCGGCGCTGACTAAATGGACTGACCGTATTCCGATTGCCGTCGCTGTCTATGTGGCGATGAGCGGTTCGGTGAATGAAGGCATCTGGGATCGGATCAGTGGGTCAGCGTGGATTGCCGCTCTGATCGCTGTATTCCTTTATCTGGCATATGCGATTGCCGGATCATGGGCAGCAGGGGGACTGCTTACCAAAAACCGGCCAGACAGGATCGCGTTCTTGTTTGCGGGGACGCAAAAAAGCCTGGCGATGGGCGCGCCGCTTGCGACGCTGATGTTCGATCCGGCGGTGGCAGGAATCATTCTGATTCCCCTGATCGCCTACCACTTCATCCAGCTGGTCGTGGCTGCGCCGATTGCGAGCCGCCTCAACCCGGCGAGTTGAGATCGATTGTTTCTGAACCTTCGCGCCGGTTGTGTCGTACCGACCACCAGAAGCTCAATCCGATCAGCGTTGCACCCAACAAGCCGGTTATTGTTTCCGGAATGTGGAACTTGGCAGAGAACAGCATGATCGCGCCGAGCACGATGATTGCCCAGAACGCGCCGTGTTCAAGATAGCGGTACTGGTTCAACGTACCGGTCTGGACCAGATGGATCGTAATTGAACGCACGAAGATTGCGCCCACAGACAGACCGAGCGCGATGATCACCATGTTGTTGGAAAGCGCGAAGGCGCCGATCACGCCGTCGAAGCTGAAACTAGCATCAAGCACTTCGAGGTAGAGAAACCCGCCCAAGCCGGACTTCACAACGATGCCTGCCGCGCGTTTCTTTGCTTCGGCTTCTTCCAGTAGGGAAGAGATCGCCTGCACGCCGATGAACGTGACAAGGCCGAGGATGCCTGCCGTCAGGAAGGTGATCGTGTCTTCCGGAGTGAGCAGTGTCGACACGCCGTACAGTACGCTGAGCACCAGTCCGATCTCGATCGCGGGTACGCTGGAAAACCGATTGATACTGCGTTCAAGCATAGCGATCCAATGCACTTCCTTGTCTTCCTCAAAGAAGAAGGTCAGGCCCACCATCGCAAGGAACGCGCCGCCAAAGCCGGCAATGCCGACGTGCGCTTCGGAGACAATTCGTTCGTACTCATCCGGACTGTTGAGCGACAGATTGATAGCTTCAACCGGACCCACTTGTGCAGCGATGGCAACAATCGCGATCGGAAAGACGATCCGCATCCCGAAAACCGCGATGAGTATGCCCCAAGTTAGAAAGCGCCGCTGCCAAACCGGATCCATGTTTCGCAGCACAGTCGCGTTCACGACAGCGTTGTCGAAGCTGAGTGAAACTTCGAGAATGGAAAGCACGAAAACAATCCAGAGGATGCCTAGCGTGGCGGCAATATCCCCCGTGCTGGCCCAGCCATACCAAACCGCCAGGCCAAGGCAGACGGCGGAGAAAGCCAGTGAGAAGCTGTAATAGCGGAGCAGCGTCTGCATCAGTTTTAGCTTTTCGGTTGGTAGGTCTGGTCTGCAGTCGGGAACGTGCGCGCGCGCACTTCCCCTGCATAACTTTCGACGGTCTTGTCGATCATGGCTGCAATATCCTCATACTTCTTCACGAAGCGAGGTACCCGTTCAAACATGCCCAGCATATCCTCGGTCACAAGCACTTGGCCGTCGCATTGGGCCGAGGCGCCAATGCCAATTGTTGGGCAGGAGACTGATTTGGTTGCCTCGATTGCGATTGGTTCGACCACACCTTCAATTACAATGGCGAAGGCTCCAGCTGCGTCCAATGCCTTTGCATCGCTAACGATCTTCTCGGCTTCGGCGTCGCTGCGCCCGCGCGCGGCATATCCGCCCAACACATTAACCGCTTGAGGGGTTAGGCCTACATGGCCCATTACGGGAATGCCGCGCTTGTTCAGAAATTCGACCGTCTCTGCCATCGCTTCACCGCCCTCAAGCTTAACAGCTGCCGCGCCGCTCTGTTTAAGCAGATAGGAAGCGCTTTCGAATGCTTTCTCTTTTGAAGATTCATAGGAGCCGAATGGCATATCGACCACCACGACTGAGTGGTACGAGCCGCGCACAACGGCTGCGGCGTGGTTTGCCATCATTTCCAGCGTCACTGGAACTGTTGAGTCGAGGCCATAGATAACCTGGCCCAGTGAATCCCCGACCAACAGGATGTCACAATGTGCATCAAGTAGTTGAGCCTGACGTGCCGTATAGGCCGTCAACATCACCAGCGGTTCCTTGGTCTCACCATCCTTCTTGTGATCCCGAATTTTTGGAATCGTGAGCCGTTTGCGCGGCTTGGGGGTGGGGGTGGCGCGGCTTGTGCTGGTGTCGAGCTGAAATGTGGTAGACATGCGGCAGCTTTAGCTATGCTGTGGGGATAAGGCAAAGCCAAGATACTTGGCGAAAGTGCAATTTTCTTGCACAAGGCTTTCCAGAACAAAGCGCGTCGAGGACGCGTACTAAAGGGAAAATCTTCAGTCATGGCAGTCACCGGTAAGAGCCACGAGAATTGGTCGTCACGCAGTGCATTTATTCTGGCAGCGGTGGGTTCCGCTGTCGGGTTGGGTAACATGTGGCGGTTTCCCGCAGAGGCGGGGGAGAATGGGGGTGGTGCCTTTGTTCTCTTTTACATCTTCTGCGTTCTTCTGATTGGCCTGCCGGTACTGCTTTCTGAAGTATTGGTCGGGCGTCATGGCCAAGCCAACGCACCTGAAAGTGTGCGCCGTGTTGCACGCGATTCCAATGCGCCGGAGGGATGGGGCATTCTTGGTTCGATGGGGGTGTTTGCAGCGTTCCTGATCTTGAGCTTTTACTGCGTCGTGGGTGGCTGGGTCGTTTATTACATAGGGGTCTTCGCCGGCGATCTAGTCCAAACCGGGCTTTCTGGCGGTGCATTTGAAGGACGCGCTGCGTCTGATATCGAAGGTCTGTTGCCCGGTTTGTTTGGTGACGGTGGACTAATGGTTGGTCTCAATCTCGGTTTTCTCGCTGTGACCATGTTCTTTGTCTCTCGGGGTGTGTCGAGTGGGATTGAATGGGTCGCAGTTTACCTGATGCCCATCTTCTTCCTGCTGTTTGTTGGCATCACTGTTTATGGCGCGTTCACAGGCAATTTCGGAGAGGCTGTTGCCTATCTCTTTACCTTCGATTTTTCGAAGTTGACCGGAGAGGTAATGCTCGCCGCTGTTGGACAAGCGTTCTTTTCTCTCTCGCTTGGCGTGGCAGGCATGATGACTTACGGCGCCTATGCCAATCGTGACACCAATCTGGGTGAGACTTCGGGCATTATCGCAGCGGCTGATACTGGTGTTGCAATGTTGGCGGGCCTCGCCATTTTCCCGATTGTGTTTGCGGCGGGTCTTTCGGCAAGCGCTGGACCGGGCTTGATGTTTCAGTCTTTGCCAATTGCATTTCAGGCGATGCCATTTGGCTCGTTGATCGGCCTTGCCTTCTTCGTGATGGTTTTCTTTGCAGCGCTGACGAGCTCGGTTTCGCTGCTTGAAGCCCCGACGGCTTATGTGTTCGAGAAATTCAGTATGTCGCGACCGGTTGCGACTTTGATTGTCGGTTTGGGGGCAGCGATTTTGGGTGTGCTGTCGTCGCTTTCATTTAATGAGATGGCTGAGTTTTATCCGCTTGGCTTTATTCCGCTATTCGCGGAAACGAATTTCTTCGACACGCTCGATGGTGTGACGGCGAAGTTGTTCATGCCGATTGGTGCGATTTTGACGTGTATTTTCGTCGGTTGGGTAGCTGATGCGAAACTGATCGATGACGAAAATGGACTGGATGGGGTTCTGCATCAGAGCTGGCGGGTGTTGGTTCGTTTTGTTTGTCCCCTGGCTTTGACGGTTATTCTGTTTTTTGGTTTGTTCGGATAAGGCTTGTTGGGTTTGGTGATGGGCCGGAGGTTGATCCTCCGGCCTTTTTCGTGCGCGCAGTCGACAGCCATTGCCAACCCACCGATATTGGAACATAATAGGAACAAATGAGTCGTTCCGTTATGTCCAAAACTACTGATTCTGTCTCTGATATCCTTGTCGCCAATACATCTGCAGGTAGTGCAGCGGCGCTCGTGCAAACCTGTCTACCGCGTTGGAAGCCTGGCCTTTCGGTGCCTCAGCATAGTGAGATATTCTCTGACAGTGATGAAGGCTCCGGCGCTGCGCTGGCCCTTTCCTTAGCGCGCGATGCGATGAAGGTGGCTGCAAGGGATATCGCGCCTGCGCAAGAGGATCGCCGCCAGATCTTGTGGGTGCAGGATAAATCTGCCGTACGCCTCACGGGACGACCCTATGTCCATGGCCTACCTAAAGACTTGCAGCACCGACTTATCCATGTCGAAGCCAAGTCGCCGGAAGATGCGTTGTTTGCGCTGGAAGAAGGGCTGCGTTGTCGTGATCTCGCTTTCGTTCTGGGAGAAATTGCCGGCAATCCGCGTGGACTTAATTTTACTGCGTCACGAAGGTTGAGTTTGGCAACAGAGAAGCATGGCGTGCCCTTGTGGCTGGTGCGGATTGATGCCGAGGCTGATCTGTCTTCAGCGCGGATGCGCTGGAAAGTGACATCTGTACCATCTGCGTCTCCGCGCTGGGCGCGGACCACCCCCGGCCGCCCGACCTGGCGTGCAGAGCTGTTTCGTGCGCGTACGCACCCGCCTGGAGAATGGAGTTTAAGCGATGACGGCAGCGGTCTCATCGCCGCTCGACCGCATAAGCCATCAATCAGCGGCTCCACAGTCGCAACCGCGACGGATCATGTCGATCTGGTTCGTGCAGCTGGCGGTCGATCGCTGGCGGCTCTCTAACGGAATTACGCGTGGTGAGGGTGCAGACGCCGCGCCAACCGTCCTTCTTAGCGAGACTGCTCATGGGCCGCGCATCGCAGCTGTGAATGAGGCGGGACATGCTGCGGGAGCACGGGTGGGTACCATGCTGGCAGATGCGCGCACGCTTTGTCCGGAAATCCAGACAGCCCCGGCTGACCCTGCAGGCGATCTGGCTTTTCTGGAGAAATTGGCACTCTGGGCGCGGCGCTGGGGACCGTGGAGTGCGTTGGATCCACCGGACGGGCTGATCGTCGATGTGACCGCAGTGGCGCATCTATTCGGTGGCGAGAAACGATTGATTGCAGATACGCAGGCGGCATTCCTTGCACGCGATCTGACCGCAAAACTGGCAATCGCGCCAACAGCGGGCGCGGCTTGGGCGTTGGCGCATTACGGGGCAAATGGGGCTATTTTGGGGGCTCAGGACGACGCGGCTATGCATCTGTCGCAGCTACCAGTCGCAGCGTTACGACTGGACTCTGACGTGTTGACCGTGCTGCGCCGCTTGGGTCTTAAGCGCCTGGAAGATCTTGGCGGGGTAGGGAGAGATGCGCTGCAGCGCCGGTTCCGTAATCGCAAATCCCCTGCGTCCAACCCATTGGTGCGAATGGATCAGTTGCTGGGCCGCGTACCTGAGCCGTTGCTGCCAGTGATTCCGCAGGGTGTCCCGCTGGTCGAGCGTCGGTTGATTGAGCCGATCCGTCATCGCAGTCTGCTCGATCAGGTCATGCGCGATCTGGCCGATGACATGGCGCGTGAATTGGAAGGCAAGGGCGAGGGTGCACGACGCTTAGAACTGGGCCTGTGGCGGGTCGATGGAGAAGTGGTGATCCGCACGCTTGAACTTTCCGCATCCACCCGTGATCCTGCCCATATTTGTCGCTTGTTTGGCGCGAAACTTGACGATGTTGATGCTGGCTTCGGGATCGAGTTGCTGCGATTGCGCGCCAGTTGGGCTGAACCTTTGGCGCTCGATCAGCGCGATATCGAGACTGCCGCAGAGGAACACGGCACTTCGCTCAATGCCTGTATCGACCGGTTAACTGTGCGGCTTGGAAAAAACGCTGTGCAGCGCCCTGTAGCGCATGCGAGCCATATACCCGAACGTGCACAGCGCTGGCAGCCTCCGTTGGAGCCTGAGCCCATGACACAAGGTGAGCTTGCTTTTCATCAACGGCCACTAAAATTGTTCGACAAGCCCGAGCCGATATCCGTACTTTATGCGACTCCAGATGGTCACCCGCGTTCTTTCAAGTGGCGGGGAGAAGTGCGTGAAGTCATGCGCGCGGAAGGACCGGAACGAATTGCGCCTGAATGGTGGCGCGAACGCTCAAGCGCACGGCTGCGTGATTACTACAGAATCGAAGACTCAGAGGGGCGGCGTTACTGGATATATCGCCATGGGATCAGTGGTGATGGGCGCGGCGATTTACCACTCTGGTACTTGCACGGGCTCTACGGTTAACAGACAAGTTACTAGAAAACATATAGAAATATTTGCTAGAATTTTCTTTACGTTTTTGCCGCATAAGGGACGCATGCAGCAGACGGAATCATCACGTTCATCCGATCGCAAGCGGCTTGACCTGTTGGTCAAGGGCCGCTCTCGCTCGCGCCCACTCTTCGTCGAAGTGATCGATGTTTCTGAGGGAGGGTGCAAGGTAAAGGGAGGACACGGCTTCGCTCGCGTGGGTGAAAGCATCCTCTTGCGGATCGACGGAGTGCATACACCTGTTGGAAAGTTCGTCTGGGTAGACGGAAGATATGCAGGAATTGCTTTTGAAGGAAAGATGCACCCGGCGGTTGTCGATTTCCTCCACAATGAGAACGCGAGAAAGAAAGAACAGAAGAAAGCAGGCAAGGCTGCCTGATTCTTTGCTCGCCCTTTGACCATCTGCTTGAAAAGTTGAGTTGGAACATTTAGTGAACATAAGTTTGATCCAGAAGATCAATCTATGTGAACTATGCCCGATTCACCGCCGACAGCAGCCAAGCGCCGGATCGATGTCGATCCTGATGCGATTACACCGCCTGAGCGTGCGCCCTTTGTCGAGCTGGGGCTGGTTAGCTGTTTCAGTTTTCTGCGTGGTGCTTCTGACGCTGTTGATCTGGTCAGCACCGCTCACCTTCAAGGTTACGACGCAATCGGGATAGCCGATGCCAACTCGTTTGCCGGCGTCGTGCGCATTCACTGTGAAGCAACCACGCTCAAAATGAGGCCGGTGATCGGCACGCGGATTGAGACGGTCGAGGGACTTGCATGTCTCGCGTACCCTAAGAACCGGGCTGCCTATGGCCGGTTGTGCCAGCTGATCAGTGCTGGACGAATGCAAACACTCACTGGCGAGTGGCAAGAAAAAGGCGTGTGCGAAATCTCGCTCGCCATGCTTGCCGAGTATGCTGAGGATGTGCAGCTCATCCTGTTACCACCAGCTGACTTGAGAGCACGTTTTACTGTTCCGGCCTGGGCGAACAACGTAGTGGCGCTCGATAGCAACTGTACGCTTGCCGATCACGTATCAGGCAATTTTACGGAACTGCTTCCACATTTGACGGCAGGGCTGCCTACGCTGCGCCACATTGCGGCAAGCTATCTCTTCCGCGGCGATGATATCGCACGGATCGAAATGCTCGATACTTTGGCCAAGGCCAACGGGCTTTGCCTGCTGGCAACCAACGATGTGCACTACGCGACACCCGACAAGCGTCCCTTGCAGGATGTAATGACCGCGATCAAATACAAGACCAAGGTGGCTGAGGCAGGGCATTTGCTGGCAGCCAATGCCGAACGACACCTGAAATCACCACAAGAGATGCAACAGCTGTTTTCACGCTGGCCGCATGCGATCGCTGCTGCGCGCGAAGTGGCCGACGCTTGCGAGTTTAGTCTTGAAGAATTGCGCTACGAGTATCCTGAGGAAATCTACCCCGCCGGAATGGCTCCCCAGCAATATCTCGAAAGCGAAACTTGGAAAGGGGCAGATCGACGCTATCCGGAAGGTGTCCCAGACAGCGTGCGGTCAACACTGAAGCGGGAGCTTGACCTGATAGGCAAGCTCGACCTTGCGCGCTATTTTCTCACTATCAAGGACATTGTCGATTTCGCGCGTAGCGTTGACCCGCCGATCCTGTGCCAGGGCCGAGGTTCAGCGGCGAATTCAGCGGTATGCTATTGCCTTGAGATCACCAGCGTCGATCCGGCCAAGCACCAGCTCCTGTTTGATCGCTTTATCTCCGAAGAACGTAAAGAGCCGCCCGATATCGACGTCGATTTCGAGCATGAGCGGCGTGAGGAAGTGATCCAGTATCTTTACCGGAAATACGGCCGTCATCGCGCCGGACTGACTGCGACTGTGATCCATTATCGGCCACGCATGGCAATCCGCGAGGTGGGCAAGGTGATGGGCCTGTCCGAAGATGTGACCAGCTCACTCGCGCGGACAGTTTGGGGGAGCTACGGTAGCGAGATCGCGGAAAAGCACGTCAAGGAAACGGGCATGGATGTGCGCGATCCACATTTGAAGCGTGTGATCAAGCTGGCAGAGCAGATGATCGGCATGCCACGTCATCTCAGCCAGCATGTCGGCGGCTTCATCCTGACCGAAGGTGCGCTGACTGAAACTGTTCCGATCGGGAATGGCGCGATGCCTGACCGCAGCTTCATCGAATGGGACAAGGATGACATCGAAGCCCTGGGTATCCTGAAAGTCGATGTGCTGGCGCTGGGAATGCTCACGTGTATCAAGAAATGCTTTGATTTGCTTGAGGCGCATCATGATCGCACTCTGACATTGGCAACGGTACCGCGCGAAGACCCGGAGACTTATACGATGCTGCGACGCGGGGATTCATTGGGCGTGTTTCAGGTCGAGAGCCGCGCACAGATGAATATGTTACCCCGGCTACGTCCACGAGAGTTCTACGATCTGGTCATCCAAGTCGCGATTGTTCGTCCTGGTCCTATTCAGGGTGACATGGTGCACCCCTATCTGAAGCGCCGCAGGGGTGCAGAACCGGTACAAATTCCTGCGCCCGCGCCTGAGCATGGCCCACCGGATGAGCTTTCCAGCATCCTTGCGCGCACCTTGGGTGTGCCGATCTTTCAGGAGCAAGCGATGAAGATCGCGCTTGATGCCGCGAAGTTTTCCAGCGCAGAGGCCAATCGGTTGAGGAAGGCAATGGCAACCTTCCGTTCGCGCGGGATGGTGCACGAGCTGGAAGACATGATGGTCGGGCGAATGGTTGCGCGTGGGTATGACCCGGATTTTGCCGAGCGCTGCTTCAACCAGATAAAGGGCTTTGGGGAATATGGCTTCCCGGAAAGTCACGCGGCCAGCTTTGCGCATCTGGTCTATGTTTCTAGCTGGCTCAAATGCCATTTCCCCGCTGCTTTCGCCTGCGCATTGCTCAATTCTCAGCCGATGGGATTCTATGCCCCGGCACAAATTGTACGTGACGCGCGTGAGCATGGGGTTGAGGTGCTTCCGGTAGATGTGAATCACTCTATGTGGGACAACACTCTCGAACATGCTGCCGTGTCCCGGCGCGAGCGAGATAGCATCGCCATGCGTATGGGACTGCGACAGGTTGATGGCCTGCCAGAACATGTGGCGGCACGAATAGTTACGGCGAGGGCAGAGGGCGGCGTGTTTAAGGACGTAGCCGAACTGCGTGAGCGGGCAGGGCTTTCTCCTGCGCATATCGAACGACTTGCAAGCGCGGATTGCTTCACGTCGCTGGGCCTTTCACGCCGGCAGGCCTTGTGGGACGCGCGCAGCCTGATCGCGGCACCTGATCTGCCGCTATTTCAGGCTGCAGCAGAACGTGATGAAGGGGCTGAAAAGGCACGCACCAAGCTGCCGCAAATGCCACTCAGCGAAGAAGTAGTAACGGATTATCAGACCACGCGCCTCAGTCTGAAGGCACACCCGCTTTCCTTTTTGCGCGCGTCGCTCGCGGAGCGCGGCTTTGTACGCGCTTGTGAGCTGAGGGACCGCAAGTTCCGCTCCATGGTGCAGATCGCGGGTTTGGTGTTGATCCGTCAACGACCGGGGTCTGCAAAGGGCGTGTGTTTTATCACACTGGAGGATGAAACAGGGGTCGCGAACCTTGTGGTCTGGCCTGATGTTATGGAGAAACAGCGGCGCGTCATCATGGGCGCGCGGCTGATGGAGGTGCGAGGGCGGGTCGAATATGACGATGAAGTCATACACGTGATTGCGCATCATATGACCGATGCCACTGATACGCTTTATGGTTTGGCGGATGACTTGCTGGCGTCACCTGTAGCGCGTGCCGATCACGTCAGCAGTCCGCTCAACTCGCGCAAGCCATTGACCGTCAAACCTCGTGATCTGCATGGCGAACGGCCACTGCCTGCCATAGGGCATCCGCGCAACCTGCGCATCCTGCCCAAGTCACGCGACTTTCACTGAGTCATACGGCTTCTAACGCATAACCGGCTGATCGAACCGTCCGAATCGGATCCTTAAGGCCATCCATTTCGATGGCCTTTCGCAAACGTCGAATATGCACATCGACGGTGCGCAACTCGATATCGCTTTCAGTGCCCCAGACTGCATCAAGTAACTGACCGCGGCTGAACACCCGCCCGGGGCTTTCCATGAAGAATTTGAGCAAACGATACTCGGTCGGACCAAGCTTGAGATCACGCCCACGCCGCTGAACCTTGTGTGCAACGGGATCAAGCATGATGTCACCCACTGAAATGCTCTCACCAGCAAGCGCAGGGCGGATACGACGCATGACGGCAGCCACACGTGCTAGCAGTTCGCGCGGGCTAAAGGGCTTGGTCAAATAGTCATCCGCCCCGGTTTCCAAACCTCGCACCCGATCATCCTCCGCCTCACGGGCGGTGAGCATGATGATTGGAACGTGAGCAGTGCTTTTGTCTCGGCGAAGGCGGCGGCAAACTTCAATCCCGCTAGTTCCTTCAATCATCCAGTCGAGAATTATCAGGTCTGGCAAGTCTTCAGCAGCCAATATCAGCGCTTCATCGCCGTCAGCTGTGCAACGCACATCGTAGCCTTCGTTCGAAAAACGATACTCGAGGAGCTCCGAAAGGGACGGGTCATCTTCGACGAGCAATAATTTAGCCGCGGACATAATCGTCAGTCTCCTTCAACCGAATGCGACGAGGAGAGCTCTATTGCACTTTTACGACAGATTGATGTCAATCATCCTCATCCGGCGGATATGTCCCGGTCGCCGCATAATGTACCATCTCGGCAACATTGGTCGCATGGTCGCCGATCCGTTCAATATTCCGGGCGACGAAAAGTAATTGTGCCGCGCTAGAAATGGTCGCAGGATTCTCTACCATATGACTGACAAGGTTCCGGAAAATACTGTCGTAAAAAGCATCTACCTTGTTGTCAGCCGCGATCACTTCGCGCGCAAGATCGGGGTCACGTGCAGCATAGGCAGTCAGCACATCATGCACCATTTCGCCGGCCAATTCGCCCATGGCCGGCAATAGGGTAAGCGGCTCAAATCGCTTGCGGTCTTCAACTTGACCAACTCGGCGTGCGATATTCTTTGAATAATCGCCGATACGTTCGACCACACCGGCAATCTTCAGCGCTGCGATGACTTCACGCAGGTCGTCAGCCATTGGTGCACGCAAGGCAATCACCCGCACAGCCAACTTGTCCACCTCTGACTCAAGCGCGTCGATCTTCTTGTCGTTCTTGACGACCTTTTCGCCCAGCTCTTCATCGCCGCGCACCATAGCATCAAGCGCATCCTGGAGAGCGACTTCGGCAAGCCCCCCCATTTCCGCAATCAAGCCGCGCAGACGCGTGATGTCTTCGTCGAATGCTTTGACTGTATGTTCAGCCATTATCCGTACCGTCCTGTAATGTAATCCTTGGTCCGATCCTCGATGGGGTTCGTGAATATGTCAGAAGTCTGACCGTATTCTACCATCTTACCAAGGTGGAAAAACGCTGTGCGTTGTGAAACACGCGCGGCTTGCTGCATTGAGTGAGTGACGATCACAATCGCATAGCGATCGGTCAACTCAGCGATCAGTTCTTCAATCTTTGCCGTAGCTATGGGGTCAAGCGCTGAACACGGCTCATCCATCAGGATAACTTCAGGATCGACTGCGATTGCCCGCGCGATACACAGGCGTTGCTGCTGCCCACCAGAGAGTGCAGTCCCGCTATCCTGCAGGCGATCTTTTACTTCGTCCCACAGGCCCGCACGGGTCAGCGACCGCTCAACGACAGCGTCGAGTTCATCTTTGCTTTCAGCAAGTCCGTGGATCTTTGGGCCATAAGCGATGTTATCATAAATCGACTTGGGAAATGGGTTAGGCTTCTGAAACACCATTCCGACGCGTGCGCGCAACTGAACCACGTCCATACCGGAACGGTAAATGTCTTCGCCATCGAGCTCGATAGTACCTTCGACGCGCGCAGTCGGGATCGTATCATTCATACGATTCAATACCCGCAGGAACGTCGATTTACCGCAGCCAGATGGACCGATGAACGCTGTCACGTACCCGGTCGGGATATCGATCGAGACATTATCGATCGCTTGTTTCTCGCTATAGAAGACCGACACGTCCTTCGCGCGCATCTTAGCATCAAGCGTCTCAAGGTTGGGGTGGATTACAGTCACCAGGTCTTCTCGAATTTGTTGCGTAGGTAAATGGCGAGGCCGTTCATCAGCAGGAGGAACAGCAACAGGATTATGATAGCCGCACTCGTCCGTTCGACAAAACCTCGATCGATTTCGTCTGACCAGAGGAAAATTTGAACTGGCAGAACGGTAGCGGGTGATGTGAAACCATCGGGAGGAGTCGCTACGAACGCACGCATGCCGATCATCAGCAACGGTGCTGTTTCACCAAGTGCACGCGCCATGCCGATAATTGTTCCGGTCAGGATACCTGGAAGCGCAAGCGGCAAGACGTGATGAAACACGACTTGGACCGGAGATGCACCAATTGCCAGCGCGCCGTCGCGAATTGAAGGTGGTACCGCTTTGATCGCATTGCGTCCTGAAATCACGATCACCGGCATTGTCATCAGCGCGAGCGTCATGCCCCCGATCAGGGGTGCAGAACGGTAGTTCGGGAACATCCAGAGGAACACCGCGAGGCCAAGCAGACCAAAAATTATGGATGGGACAGCGGCGAGATTGTTGATCGATACTTCGATTAAATCAGTCCAACGATTCTTGGGGGCATACTCTTCGAGGTATAGCGCAGCCATTACGCCAATCGGGAATGCGAGAAGCAGGGTGACAATCATGGTGAGGATTGAACCCTTCAAAGCTCCCCAGATGCCTACTTTTTGTGGGCTCGTTGCATCGGAACGCTGCAGAAACCCTGCGTCAAAATTGCTAGCAAGCTTCCCATCAGCCTCCAGCCGGTCGGCCAGTGCCTGCATCTCGGTCGAACCCTCGCCTTTAAGTCCAGATGCAAGATCGTCTGATGCGGGCAGGCTGAATGTTTGCTGTGTCTGTAGGATGGACGGATCGGCAATAATGTCTGCCGCGACATCGCGCCAAGCTTCGCTGCTGATTCCCCGGGCGCCTTCCTCTCCAAGCTCTTGCGTGGCGTAGAATTGAACCACATCGGCCAGTCCTTGGCCTTCGAGTGTTTGAATGGCCAAGGGGCCGCTCAGAGTGTTCTCATCACCAGCAATACCCGACTGACTGAGATCAATCTTGACGTCGATCTCTGCGCGCTGGAATCCAGCCAGGCCATTGTAGGTCATGTTGCCGAGCAGAAAGATCAGCACTGCTACAGAAAGCAGAATCGCGCTCAGGCCGGCAAGCTTGAAGCGTCTTTCAGCCGCGTAACGCTTCTCAAGGTGCTGACGGAATGCATCGGTCCGCGTCGGGCGGATGGCGTCGGGGGAGGCTGTTGCGTCACTCATAAGCTTCACGGAACCGCTTTACGACACGCAGGGCAACAAAGTTGAGACCTAGAGTGACGATGAAGAGAACAAGGCCAAGCGCAAAAGCGCTGAGCGTTGCCGGGTGATCAAAACTACCTTCGCCGGTTAACATGGCAACGATCTGGAACGTGACTGTAGTCATGGCCTCGAGTGGATTGGCTGATAGGTTTGCAGCAGCTCCCGCTGCCATAACGACGATCATAGTTTCGCCGATGGCTCGACTGATTGCGAGCATGACGCCGCCGACAATTCCGGGCAGAGCAGCGGGCACAAGCACCCGCTTGATTGTTTCGGATTTGGTGGCGCCCAATGCTAAGCTGCCGTCACGCATTGCGCTTGGCACGGCGGCAATGGAATCGTCTGCCATGGATGAGACAAATGGGATGATCATAACGCCCATGACCAGGCCCGCAGCCAGTGCACTTTCGCTTGAGGCATTGCTGATGCCTATCGCAACAGCTGCGTCGCGAATGGCCGGTGCTACGGTAAGGGCGGCAAAATAGCCGTAGACCACTGTTGGAACACCAGCCAGAATCTCAAGCGCGGGCTTGAGCCACTTGCGCAGAGTCGGGTTGGCATATTGTGTAAGATAGATTGCGCTCATCAACCCAAGGGGGATCGCAACAATCATCGCAATAATGGCGCCGATATAAATTGTGCCCCAGAAGAGCGGGATGGCCCCATAACGCGTCGGGTCGGGGCTTTCCGGATTGCTCATGGGGTCCGGCCCCCAGAACGTCCCGAATAGAAAATCAATCGGATTGACCATGCCGAAGAAGCGGATCGTCTCAAACACGAGGCTGGCAAAAATGCCAAACGTCGTGAGGATAGCGACCAGCGATGCAAGCAGGAGCAGCGCCATCACGGAGCGCTCAACCTTGGTTCGAGCAGAAAAGTCCGGCTTAATCTTCAGAAACGCCCGAATTCCGGACAAAAGGGCTATCGCGCTGGCTACCGCCACGCCAATCAACTGATAACGTTGCAGCGCATCACGGAAGGGTTCAATCAGAGGTTCCGCACTGGGATTAAACACCGCATTGGCTTGCCCTGTTGCAACCGCGCGGGCTTCTGCAAGGATCGACTCTCGTTCGAAACCGAATTCTGGCAGCGTCTGCGCTGCTGGTGTGCTCAAGACTGCCTGGAGTACCAATTGCGGTTCAATGAATGACCACAGGCCTATAAAGGCCAGCATTGGCACGATGATCCATAGCGCGACGTACCACCCGTGATAATTCGGTCGCGAAGTCAACCGTACAACACTGTCCGATGACTGAAGACTCCACGCCTTCGCACGAGCCGCAAGCCACCCGGCAAGGGCTAGACCAAGTCCAATCAAGAGCAGCGTAATTGGCGTCATTGCTTAGCTAATATGCCCCGTTGCTGCGCTCATGCCCCAGTCGTGGGAAGTACGCCTAGGTGATCTAAACTCTGTATGTTTCAAACCCGCGAAAGAATGCGAATCTGTATGACGGTCGCGCCGGTCGCCGAGTGCTTTGTTAAAGAAATAAGACAAATTCATGACAATCAGTCATTCTCATCTGAAACGGCCGGAATCCGGACAATTACAGATGTGCCTTTGCCCAAAGAGCTTTCTATGTCGAGCCGGCCGCGGTGGCGCTCCACAATATGTTTTACAATCGCGAGGCCCAGGCCGGTTCCGCCTGCGGCGCGGCTCCTGCCCGGATCAGTCCGATAAAACCGCCTTGTAAGATGCGGGAGATGTTCCGGATCAATGCCATCACCCCTGTCAGTAACCGTCAACCTTGCATTGGCATCCTTGCCGCTTTCCAGGACTACGCTGACGGGTTTGTCCTGGTGGCCATACTTCAGCGCGTTATCGACCAGATTGCGTACAAGCTGTTCAAGTTGCTGTTGATCGCCGCGAACGTTCAGGTTTGGTGTAAGTTGCAACTCGAGTCGTTCGGCCCGCTCTTGACCGGCGGCATCTCGTGCAGCGCGTTCGACAAGTCCTGCAAAGTCGACCAGATCTGTCGGTTCGTCATGCTTGACCGCCTCGATGCGCGACAGCGACATCAGATCACTGACCAGCGATTGCAACCGCTGTGCTTCGCGATGAATGGTATCGAGAAACTTCTGTGACGTAGGCTTGTCCAAGGCGGCGCTATCGTCCTGCAAGGTCTCTACATAGCCGATTATCGAAGCGAGCGGCGTGCGTAGTTCGTGACTGGCATTGGCAACAAAATCGGTGTGCGCCCGACTGATATCCGCTTCTGCAGTCAAATTCGTCAACTCGATTACCGACATCGAGTCGCTTAGCTTCTGGCGCTTCATGCGCCAGATATCACGCCTCCTTACGAGCCCCTTTATTATCGCCGCCCCATTTTTCTTTTTGGTAAGCAACTTAACTGCAGCAGGCTGGCGGAAGGCCATCCGCGAATCTTGCCCGATGATGTGATTGCCCAGAACCCGCTTTGCTGCCCGATTGGCTATCGACACTTTCCCATCCTCGATCACCAGCAGGGGGATAGAAGAATGCTGGATCAACTCGCCCATGGATTCGCTTGTGATCAGGCCATCGTTATGACGCTCATGCGATGGGGGTGGGGTAGCGTTAGCAAGGTAGATCGACCCTACCCACAAGACGAACACGCCGATCGAAGGTGCTATCCCAAGGCCAAAAAGGACCAACGTCAAACAAGCAATCGCGGCGATCACGATTGATGTAACGGGGTGCTCCGGGCCGCTATCCATGGTTGTGGGCCATACCAGATAACACGGCCAATAAAAGCGCAGGCATCTGTGTGCCTGTGCGTTTTATTCGGATAAATGCGCGCGTGGAGAAAGTGGTGGTGACCCGTACGGGAATCGAACCCGTGTTTCAGCCGTGAAAGGGCCGCGTCCTAACCGCTAGACGAACGGGCCACGCTCGCTTGCGAGAGCGCGCCTCTAGAGGGGTGGGCGATTCCGGTCAAGCCCAGTTTTCAATCAATCTGCAAAAGCTGCATCTTCGAGGTGCAATTCTGCCTGAGGTCGAGGGCCCCAATCATCGATTTTGACACGCCCAGCCAAGTGAAATTTGCGTCCGTGTGCTCTGTGTAGCAGCGTTTGGGCCATCTCAGTCTCGGCAGCGCGGAAGGCGATCGATTTAAACGAGCGCCCATCTTCGCCTGCGGCGATAACACGTAAATGATCTTTGCCCACCACATCGGCTTTAACGATGCGTACGGGCCCAACGGCCACTCGAGGTGCAGGCCAGCCAACCCCGAATGGTCCGGCTTTCTCAAGGGTACTGACCAAATCTGGCGTGAGACCGCCGGGCGCCAAGGAAAGGTCAAGCTGCATCGCTTGGTTCAAACCCGCCTTCTCGACGTCTCGAGAAAGTCGTTGGTCCAGATAGTCGGCGAGAGCGTCGATCTTTCCCGATTCCACGGTCAAGCCAGCGGCCATCGCATGCCCCCCTCCGGCGATCAGCAATTCGGCTTCGCGCGCAGCAATGATTGCTGCTCCCAGATCCACTCCAGAAATCGATCTGCCTGAACCTTTGCCAACACCCTCTGTTTCGTCGACCGCAATGACCAGACTTGGCTTCCCAGTCTTTTCTTTGATTCGACCGGCCACGATCCCGATCACACCAGGGTGCCAATCTCTACCGGAAAGCAGGATCACAGCACGATTGTGCTGGGTAGCGATTTGATCTTCAGCCTGTGCCTGTACCAGAGCTTCGATCGCGCGACGTTCTTCATTAAGCTGCGAGAGTTGCTCCGCAATCTCGGCCGCTTCGACTGGATCATCTGTTGTGAGCAAGCGCACCCCCAATGTGGATTCACCCACCCGTCCGCCGGCGTTGATTCTTGGGCCGAGTGCGAAGCCAAGGTCGCTGCATTGTGGCGCGCGCTTCAATCGGCTCGCGTCGATCAAGGCAGCCATCCCAACCCGTTCGCGCTTGCCCATGATCTTCAACCCCTGCGCCACGAAGGCGCGATTCAAGCCATGAAGGGCGGCAACATCGGCCACTGTACCAAGTGCAACCAGATCAAGCAGGGACATCAGGTTGGGTTCTTTGTGCGTCTCGAAATAGCCTTGCGCGCGCAGCACTCTAACGATCGCGATTGCCAGCAGGAAAGCAACTCCTACAGCCGCCAGATGGCCATGCGCGGCAGCTTCATCATCCTCATCCAAGCGGTTGGGGTTTACCAACGCAGCCGCGAGAGGCAGCTCCGGAGCGCACTTGTGATGATCGACCACGATCACGTCCACGCCAGCATCGTGCGCCTGCTTCAATGCGTCGAATGCCATAGCCCCGCAATCGACTGTTACGATCAGGCTGGATCCGCTCTTGGCGAGATTGATCAATGCTTCACCGCTTGGCCCATATCCTTCGAGCAATCTGTCAGGAATATAATAGCCCGCTTCGGCACCCAATTCGCGCAGCAAGTTAACCAACAAGGCGGCGCTGGTGGCGCCATCTACGTCGTAGTCTCCGTAGATCGTGATGTTTTCACCGCCAAGAATGGCGGAAACTATCCGCTCAGCGGCGGCATCCATATCGCGGAAAATGCTGGGATCGGGAAGAAACTCGCGCATCGTTGGCGACATGTTGCGCGCAAGGTCAGTTTCCGTAACACCTCGCGTTTTGAGCAATTGCGCAATTATGTTGTCCTCAAGGCCGGTTGAAGCGGGATCAATCTCCATATTGCCGCCGCGCCATAGCCAGGCTTTTCCGGATAGGGAGGTGCTCACGCCAAGTACATGGGATATCGATCGGGAGGCCATGGTCGAACTATAGTGTATCTATTGCCGCTACAGAAGCTACTTGGATTGACTTTCCTCAATCGGAGGGTTTGTCTGGCATTGTATGACTGAAAAATCACTCTTGATTGTCTGGCACAGTCGCACCGGCGCCAGTGAGGCGCTCGCCGATGGCGCAGCACAAGGTGCCGAGGGAATGTGCAAGTTAAGTAGAGCCCAGGACGTCCAACCCGAAGACATCTTGCTCGCATCCGGGTACTTATTCGTTTGCCCCGAGAATCTCGCCAGCATGAGCGGAGAGATGAAAGAAATGTTTGATCGCTGTTACTACCCGGTTCTCGGGCAAATCGGGGGGCGGGCATACGCGACGATCATAGCGGCAGGATCAGATGGGGAGGGGGCGCAGCGACAAATTGATCGCATTGCAACTGGTTGGCGCCTGAAGCGCGTGGCTGATCCTTGGATTGTAATCACGCATGCGCAATCTGCTGCTGAGATTGCCGCACAAAAGTCATTGTCTGCCACTGATCTTGCTCGAGCCAATGAGTTGGGGCGCTCTATGGCGGAGGCAATAAAGCTTGGAATTTACTAACGCCCAAAGAGAACTGATCATCGGGCGCCATGTAAAAATGGGGGTAGGACTCGACGCGAACCACAATTGTGGCCAAAAGTGTTTGAGGGGTCGGGTACTGGAGCGGGGAGCTGACTTTAATCATGTCAAAAGACTAGGATCGCTACATGCATGATGATGTGCAGGGGATCTATTTGCTTTTCAAGAATGGAAAACGCCCAAGTATTTTAGATATTTATCGCTTTACGAAGCTGTACCCGAGCATTTCGGTAAGTTTCGATCCTGGCAAAGAGCCGGCACCAGGTTTGGTCGCTAGTGGTGCGCGACCGGACGAAGAATGGATGACGGAGCATGATACAGCCAGCTGGCTCGAATTGTTGAGCGATGGACTAACCTTTGACATCATCGGTTTGGCTCCTGGCGACTATTCTTCTTTTCCGACTGTCGCGCATAGCTTCGATTTTGACCGTAACCAAATCAACAAATTCGAACACGCAATCAGATTGAATCCCGGCGCCCATGTTTCAGGCGCAGAGGGCGCGATCCCAGTGCTAAAAACCCTGCTTGGTCTGGCCCGTAACCTGATTCAGCGCTTTGAACAGATCGAAGCCGTAGTCTGGCCCCCGTCTGGCAGCGTGATTGGTCGACGATTCTTTGAATCGACTGTTAGCGTATATCTTGAAGGGGGAGCGTTTCCTGCGCTTGGTTTGATCGCGTTCCAGGAAGCGCTCGATGGCGGGTTGCAAAGCGTTGGGCTGGCGCACATCATCGGACAGGAGCTCCGTATCGAACCTGATTTGGCGTCTGACAAAGTGGTTGCGACTCGTCTGGCGGTACGGCTCATCAATCAATTGATTCTGACAGGGACAGTCGATCGGCGCGAAGATCTTGTCAGTCCGGATGGCAGGATCATTCATCTGGAACCTTCAGGAAATGCGCGATTTGTTCGTGTCTTGAGCGAATAAAGAGAGTGCCGACTGGGAAAGGTAATTCAAAATCAGGAGCGGTCTTATCACGAAAGACCATACCTTTTCGTTCAGTAAATCGCCGTGATCGTACCGGGTATGATCCAGAGTTACAGCGCCATCACCTTCTGCCGTGCGAGTTACTGTCGAAACATTGTTTCGGGAAAATGTTTGCGGAAATTGGTGCCCGCCGAGTCGGCTTTGAAGACTTCAGACGAAATGGTGTGCTCCTGCCCGCCAACGAGGAATCCGCACTTCGCCGGGCGCTGCCTCTCCACCGTGGTCCTCATCCCGAGTATAACGAGATGGTAATCGAACGTGTTGGTAACATCGAACATTCATGGTCGGAGGATCGATTAACTGACCCGCGCCGAGCCATGGAGGACGCCTTGCTTCGTCTGGCATTGCTTCAAAAGGCGTTGCGAAAACGATTGTTGTCTGAACAGCGACGCCTGACCTTGAATCGCAAGGATCCGCTGGGGACTGGATTTGATTTCACCAGACTCGATGCAATGGCCGAGGAACTCTGGAAAGCGACCTAGCTGTTCCAGGCAGTGTATGCGCTTTTCGCCTCCAACTGAGCCTTCGCATCATGATACTCACGTTCAAAACGAGCCACCATATCCTCAACCGTACCAACAGATTTCACTGCGCCAACACCTTGGCCAGAGCCCCAGATATCCTTCCAGGCCTTAGCTTTCGTATTGCCGCCACTACCGAAATTCATCTTTGAAGGATCGCTTTCCGGCAAATTGTCCGGGTCAAGACCGGCCTTCTCGATTGAGCTTCGCAAATAGTTTCCGTGCACGCCGGTAAATAGGTTTGTGTATACGATGCCACTCGCATCACCTTCGACTATGCCTTCCTTGTAACGCTGATCGGCATTGGCTTCCTCAGTCGCAATGAACGCGCTGCCGGTATAGGCAAAATCTGCCCGCATCGCTTGCGCGGCAAGGATCGAATAGCCGTTCGCGATCGAGCCAGACAAGGCAACAAGGCCATCAAACCATTCGCGGATTTCCTGCATGAGCGCGAACGGGGAGAGTGCCCCGGCGTGCCCGCCAGCACCAGCTGCAACCGGGATCAGGCCATCCGCGCCTTTCTCGATTGCTTTTTTCGCGAAGCGATTATTGATCACATCATGCATAGTGATGCCGCCCCAATTGCGCACAGCCTGGAAAATTTCCTCACGTGCGCCCAGCGACGTGATGATCATCGGGACTTGCCATTTCTCGCAGGTGGCCATGTCGGCCATCACACGGTCGTTCGATTTATGAACAATCTGGTTCACTGCGAATGGAGCCGCGGGACGATCTGGGTTTTCACGATTGTGTTTGGCCAGCTCTTCTGTGATTTGATGAAGCCATTCATCAAGCAGGGTCTGAGGGCGAGCGTTGAGCGCAGGAAAGCTCCCGACAATGCCGGCTTTACACTGCGCGATCACCAATTCAGGGCCGGAAACAATAAAAAGCGGCGAACCGATTAACGGAAGGCGAAGGCGATCGAACGGTGCGGGAAGGGCCATGCGGATAACTCCAATGCATCAACTAGCGTGAATTACGCTGCTCTTTAACGTGGGTTTCCGCTCTGCCAAGGGGCCGATTTTGCTAGGGTCAGCTAAGCTCTCTGTGCCGTAGCGTCAGCTTGTAAGAAGCAAGTCTTGCAGCCCATAGAAACGCGCGGCAGTGCCGGCGTAAAGATCAGTCTTTTCATCCGCGCCAGCCTTCTGCGTAATGCGCTTAAATGTGTTCCAAAGCACCGGATAGGTCGCTCCCCAGCGGTCAACAGGGTAATTGCTTTCAAACATCGCGCGCTTTGGACCAAAGGCTTCGATGCAAGTCTCGATATAGGGTCGCCACAAGGCCGCTAAATGCTCAGAGCCATGGCCAACAGCCGGCCCATCTTCAGGCATTGCGCAGTTGTGCATCGCTAGACCACCTAGTTTGATTACGACGTTTTCACACTTGGCAAGCTCGCGGATATTTTGCCGCCACGTGTCAAAGCGCTCGTGTAGTTTCCCCGTATAAGAGGCTATCCCAAGCGGTGTACCACAATGGTCCAGGCAGATTGGCTGATCTGGAAATGCCTTCGCAAGGTCAATCACATCCGGGATCTGCGGTTCAAGAATCCACGCATCAAAGGTCATGTCGCGCTTTCTCAGCTCGGCAAATCCTTCGCGGAAGATTGCATCACGATACAGTTCTGGTGGTGCGTGAAAAGGAGGTCCAAGCACTTCAGGGTCCGCATCCCATGCACCTTGGTGGCGAATACCTTTGAAACGATTGGGTGATGCTGCATGTAGCGCGTCCAGGACTTCGCCAACTTTGTTCCCCAGCGTCAGGTCTGCGTGACCGATAATGCCGGCACATAGCCGCAAATTACCATAGAGCCCGCTTGCTGACTGTGCGGCCACACCATTCACATACTCGACCTCGCCGACAGGCTTGAGGGCATCGCCATAGCGCCCGTTGTAGAACGCCCCGCATTCCATAAAGACCGTACCGATCACATTGTGACCGGCACTCACGTCGGCGTGCAATTGGTCGAACGTGTAATAGGAGACGGGTACTAGCGTTTCGATGAAACGGTGCCGGGGCTCTGGAAACAGCGGTACTATGGGCCTCAAGTCCCAAAGGTGATGATGCGGGTCGATGATAGGAAGATCCGGTTCAATGATTGCTTCACTCATGGCTCTTTTCCCCTCCTCGATGGCTCATGCTAACCGAAGTCTGGTCGTAGCGGCGCAGCCTGTCGATTATCAATTTTCTTTGACAAGCGAGAGACTTGCCGTGACTATGACGTTCGCAGGCCGGAATAATCAGAACAGGCCATGCAATTTCGCCATAATTCACGGTCGCATGACACTTGAAGATTCGCATCCAAGGGGTGGGGGTGATGGAAAGTACGCAACCGTTTGTAGATTATTATGAAGTTTTGCAGGTGAGGCCTACCTGCGATGCGACGATACTTGAGAAAGCCTATCGCCACCTGGCCCAAATGTATCATCCCGATCACGCTGAAACCGCCGATGTCGGTAAGTTCCAGTCGGTCACAGAAGCTTATGCAGTTCTGCGAGATCCCAACAAGCGCGCTGAGTATGATCAGGAATATCGGCGGTTGGGGAAGGGGACGGTTCATTCATTCGCGGTCAACGAGGACATCTGGATTGATGAGAAGGACGCCGTTGCAGACGCAGAAATTCACGAAAAGATTCTGTTTTTTCTGTATAAGCGCCGGCGAGAGCATCCCGAAGATCCAGGTGTTTTAAGCTACCACGTACAAGGTTTGACCAAGTGCTCGGATGAAAGCTTTGAGTTCCATACCTGGTATCTCAAATCAAAGGGTTATCTCGAGATCACTCAACAAAGCGAACTCGCGATCACCATCGAAGGCGTCGACCATGTCATCGCAATGAGCCGATCGCGCGAAGAAAGAAAATTGCTGACCAAAGACGATGAATTCCATCCTAAACGGCGTGCAGGGGATTAGGTCAGCTTATTGCACAACGCCGTTCGCCGCGCTCAGCACAGCACGCACGCTGGCGGTGGCAACGTCTTCGTCGATACCACAGCCCCAGATCACGCGATCGCCGGACTGGCACATGATATAAGCGGCAGCGCGCGCATCCCGACCAGAACCCATGGCATGCTCAGTGTAGTCAAGTACCTTGAGATCAAGATCGAAGCTGTCTTCGAGTGTAGAAACCACTGACGAAATCAAACCATTGCCACGGCCGCTGACACTTTGTTCCTCGCCCGCAACCGCAATTTTGCCGGCAAACACGCGGGTGCCATCCGACGCGCGGCTTTCCTCATAGTCGACCAGCTGAAAGTGCTTGTCGGGAGTTTGCACATGATAGGCGTTCTTGAACGCCTCCCAGATATCGGCGGCATTCAGTTCGCGGCCAAGCTCGTCCGCCATGCGCTGAACATGCTTGGAGAAGTCCGCCTGCATCTTCTTGGGCAGCTTGAGGCCTTGATCCTGCTCCAGCACCCAGGCAAATCCACCTTTGCCTGATTGTGAGTTAACCCGGATGACGGCCTCGTAATCACGGCCAAGATCGGCCGGATCGATCGGCAGATATGGCACACGCCACTGTTCGTCATTTTGTGTGTCGTGCGCTTCGAAACCCTTCTTGATCGCGTCCTGATGCGATCCAGAGAACGCAGTGAACACAAGTTCGCCCCCATAGGGGTGGCGCTGATGCACAGGCAGCTCGTTGCAATACTCAACCGTTTCGATGATCCGGTCGATGTCAGAGAAATCGAGTCCTGGATCGACTCCTTGCGTGTACATATTCAGGGCAACGGTTACGAGGCAGCAATTGCCAGTCCGCTCTCCATTGCCGAACAGGCAACCTTCCACGCGGTCTGCGCCTGCCATCAGGCCTAATTCAGCCGCAGCGACCCCGGTCCCGCGGTCATTGTGGGTATGGAGGCTTATCACCGCGCTTTCGCGGTTGGGCAGATTGCGACAGAAATATTCGATCTGGTCAGCGTAGATATTCGGTGTCGCGGCCTCTACCGTCGCGGGCAGGTTCAAGATTATCGGCTTGTCAGGAGTTGGTTGCAGCACCTGCATTACCGCTTCGCAAACCTCGATGCTGAAGTCGAGTTCGGCGGTAGAGAACGTTTCCGGCGAGTATTGGAAATGCCAGTCCGTATCGGGATGCTTGGACGCTTCGTCGCGCATGACTTTTGCGCCGGTTCGGGCGATTTCGACTACTTCAGGCTTGCTCATGCGAAACACGATATCGCGCCATGCAGGGCTAACGGCGTTGTAGAGGTGGACGATGGCCTGTTTCGCACCATCCAGACTCTCAAAACTGGTCCGTATCAAGTCTTCGCGGCTTTGCGTCAGCACCTGCACCGTTACGTCGTCGGGAATCTTACCAGCGCGCACCAACCCCTGAATGAAGTCAAACTCAGTCGCGCCAGCGCTAGGGAATCCGACTTCGATTTCCTTGATTCCGATACGGACCAATTCCTCGAAGAACCGATTCTTCTTTACGGCATCCATCGGATCTATAATCGACTGATTGCCGTCGCGAAGATCGGTCGAGAGCCAGCGCGGCGGGGCGGTAATCGAGCGTGTTGGCCATTGCCGGTCAGGCAAGTTGACTTGCGGGAATGGCCGATACTTGCGGCTTGGATCAGACAACATAGTCATTTGGAAGAAACTCGTAACGGGTGGAATTGATCGACTTAGCTGGTTTCCCTTGAGCGTCCCGCACGCGAAGAGCGCGCACAGACTGTCACGCCCAAGGGCGTGTAAGTCGTAGAATTAGTAGCGAACCGTTACGCGACATAGGCTCCTGCATTACGGAAAATGTCGGGCAGCGCAAGCGCGACTGACCTTTTCTGGCAAATTTGGGAAAATTTGTGGCTTTGTGAAACCAATCGGGTGGCGCTGCGAACTACCGGTCACAATGACTGGAGAAGATCAATGAAGAAACTCTTTGTGGCGCTTGCGCTTTCAACTGCGATTGCAGCGTGCTCAGCTGAACCGGCTGCCAACGACGCTTCGAGCGCGGACAGCATGGCTGTTGTTGTCGATGCAATCCCGGTGATTGCTGATTTGGGCGGTACGCTCGATGGCCCAATCTATACAAAGAATGCTGGCGAAACTCTCGCGCTGTCCGGCTATGACGCCGTGAGCTATTTCAAAGGCGACGCACCGGTAGAAGGTTCAGCCGAATATACGGTGCGTTATCAAGGCTATGACTATCAGTTTGCGAATGCCGAGAATGCAGCTGAATTTCAGACTGATCCTGCGAAGTATGCCCCGCAGTATGGTGGCTATTGCGCATGGGCGATTGGTGCCAATGATGCGCTCGCTCCGGGCGATCCGGAAGTTTACAAGATCGTCGATGGCAAGCTGTACCTGAACTTTAACGAGAGCGTAGCTGAGCGTTGGAACAAGGACATCCCAGGCTTCATCGCAAGCGCAGACGTCAATTATCCTACGCACTCGCCTGACGAGCATTACACCACAGATTAAGATTACGTGGCAACATTTCACAAAGGGTGGGCTGCGGCTCGCCCTTTCTTGTATGTCCGGCACAATCGGCTAAGCAGCCGGGATGATCGACAAGATAGACCTTCAGCAACCGCTTTATCAGGCGATGGGGCTGGTGCGCATAGTGAAGATGGATCCGGATGGATCATCCACGCTTGAGTACAAAGCGCGTGAGGAGATGTGCCATTCTGGCGGCGTCGTGCAGGGCGGATTTATCTCTGGCTGGATTGATGCAGCGATGGCGCATGCTGCGATGGCGCGTCATGGCGACGCGATCGTGCCGATGTCTCTCGAACTAAAGGTCAGCTTCTTCGCGCCGACCCGACCGGGTCTGGTCATTGCCGAAGGCTGGGTTGAGCGGAAAGGTCGCCGAACTGAATTCTATGAGGGCCATCTGCTGGCACCGGATGGCACTGTGCTGGCTAAGGCAACGAGTACGATCCTGATGGTTGATGCCAAGAAGGTGCAGGCAGCGTCAGAAGCCGCGCTAAGCGGGGCCCAGACTAGCGCCAGCGCAGCCGCTCCGGCGTAAGCTGGTCGACCGAAGTCACCCCCATCAGCCGCATTCCGCGTTCAATCTCATCTTTCAGGATGCCGATTGCGCGCTCAACACCTGCCTGACCAGCAGCGGCGAGGGCATAGAGATAAAGCCGTCCTCCCGATGCTGAGGTTGCCCCAGTGCAGACCGATTTTAGTGCATGGGTCCCCCGCCGCACGCCGCCGTCGCAGATGATTTCGATTTCGCCGCCGACCGTGTCTACGATTTCGCGCAGCTGATCGAATGGCGCTCGGCTGCCGTCCAATTGCCTGCCGCCGTGGTTTGAAATCATGATTGCATCAGCGCCGATCTCGACTGCACGCCGCGCATCATTCGCGCTCATCACGCCCTTGAGGCAAAATGTGCCACCCCAATCCCGTCGGATACGCGCGGCGGTATCCCAGTCCATCGAGGTATCGAGCATGGTGTTGAAGTATTCAGCTATGCTCACTGCTTTACCGGTTCCCTCGGACACATGCGTGTCGAGATTGGGCAGGCGGAATTTCTCACGGAAGATATAGTCGAGCGTCCAGCGCGGCCGAGTAGCATAGCTCCAGACCGCTGATGGGGTGAAACGGGGTGGGGTAGTGAAGCCGCTGCGCAGGCACCTCTCGCGCTTGCCGGACACGATAGTGTCGACCGTCAGTGCCATGGCATCAAAGCCCGACGCCTGACAGCGTTCGATCATGCTTTGGTTCAGCCCCTTGTCCTTGTGAACATAGAGCTGAAACAGCTTTGGTCCGCTGGTGAGCGCGGCAATCTCTTCGATGCTACGCGTGGCTAGGCTGGATATGCCGAACCACAGGCCGAATTTCTCTGCTGCCTTCGCTACGGCGGTTTCACCCTGATGATGAAAAGCGCGTTGCACCGCTGTGGGGCTAAGCATCAGGGGTAGGGCGCTTTTGCGGCCCATGATTGTGCAGCTGGTGTCAATCTCAGCTACGCCAGCCAACACATCAGGCACCAGATCGACGTCATCAAACGCTGCCGTGTTGCGCGCCTTGGTCTGTTCATCGTCAGCCGCGCCGTCGATGTAATCGAAAACCGGCCAAGGCAAGCGCGCCTTGGCCAGTTTCCGGAAGTCGTCGATGTTATGGCAATCGGAAAGACGCATGATGCGCCTTCTCGGCTCAGTTCTTTTCCTTGTCGACCAATTTGTTCGCGCTGATCCACGGCATCATGGCACGTAGTTCTGCACCGGTCTTCTCGATCGGATGCGCTTCGGCGGCCTTGCGGCTTGCCTTGAGTTCCGGCTGACCAGCGCGATTGTCGAGTACGAAGTCCTTCACGAAGCGGCCAGAAGTGATGTCTGCCAGCACACGCTTCATCTCGGCCTTGGTTTCATCGGTGATGATCCGCGGGCCGGTCTTGATGTCGCCGTACTCGGCAGTGTTCGAGATCGAATAGCGCATGTTCGCGATCCCGCCTTCGTAAAGCAGGTCAACGATGAGTTTGGTCTCGTGCAGACACTCGAAATACGCCATTTCGGGCGCGTAACCCGCTTCAACCAGTGTTTCGAAGCCAGCTTGGATCAGGTGCGTGATCCCGCCGCACAATACGGCCTGCTCACCGAAAAGGTCGGTTTCGCATTCTTCCTTGAAATTGGTTTCGATGATGCCGCTACGGCCGCCGCCAACGCCCGATGCATAGGCAAGAGCAACGTCATGCGCAGCGCCGGTGGCATCCTGATGTACCGCGATCAAGCAGGGCACACCGCCGCCGCGCTGATACTCGCTGCGTACAGTGTGGCCCGGACCCTTTGGCGCGATCATGATAACATCGATGTCATCTTGCGCCTCGATCAGGCCAAAATGGATGTTAAGGCCGTGCGCGAATGCAAGCGCGCTGCCCGGCTTCATTTTGCCGTGGATGTCGTCAGCGTAGATCGCTGCCTGATGCTCGTCAGGCGCCAGGATCATGAGGATATCCGCCCATTCAGCAGCCTCACTATTCGAGAGAACCTTGAAGCCTGCGCCTTCGGCTTTCTTCGCAGTGGCAGAGCCTTCGCGCAGTGCAA
Source organism: Altererythrobacter ishigakiensis (assembly GCF_001663155.1). NCBI lineage: Bacteria > Pseudomonadati > Pseudomonadota > Alphaproteobacteria > Sphingomonadales > Erythrobacteraceae > Altererythrobacter > Altererythrobacter ishigakiensis. Next base: position 1,838,807 of record NZ_CP015963.1, on the reverse strand, counting down.
TAGCGACTTCGCCTACGCCGCTGTCGCGCAGGTTTTGAGCGTGCGCGTGACCTTGCGAACCATAACCCAGTACAGCAATCTTTTTGCCTTTGATCAGGCCCAGATCTGCATCGGCGTCATAATAAACTTTCATTGTATTCCCTTTTCTCAGGCGCCTTCAGCGCCACGCATCATACCTACCACGCCGCTTCGGCCGACCTCTACAAGGCCCAATTCGCGCATCAGCGTGATGAAACTATCGATCTTGTCCGGAGCTCCAGTCAGCTCGAACACGAAACTCTCAATCGTGGTGTCGACAACATTGGCGCGGAATAGCTCCGCGATTCGCAGTGCTTCAACGCGTTTGTCGCCGGTTCCGGATACCTTTATAAGTGCCAACTCGCGCTCGACATGTTCGCCAGCGGTTGTGAGGTCCACCACGCGGTGTACCGGAACAAGCCGCTCAAGCTGCGCTTCAATCTGGTCGATCACTTCCGGCGGGCCGTTTGTGACGATGGTGATCCGGCTGACGGCATGGTCTTCCGAAATGTCCGCCACTGTCAGGCTGTCGATATTGTAGCCGCGCGCGGTGAACAGACCTGTGATCTTGGCTAGAATACCGGGTTCGTTGTCGACGGTAACGTTAAGAACGTGCCGCTCAGAAGCTGCATCTCTGATTTTCATGACCCGTCCTTAAACCAGTGCTTTCGCTTCATCGTCCATCGTGCCTTCGACCTGATCGCCGTAGAGAAGCATCTCGGTATGTGCCGCACCTGAGGGGATCATCGGAAAGCAGTTAGCGCTTGGCGAGACAAGACAATCGACGATGACCGGCCCGTCAGCAGCCAGCATAGCTTCGATTCCGGCATCCAACTCGCTTTCGTCATTAATACGGATGCCGGTCCAGCCATAACTTTCAGCAAGCTTCACAAAGTCCGGCAAACTATCCGAGTAACTGTTTGAATAACGGCTTTCATAGGTCAATTCCTGCCATTGGCGGACCATGCCCATATATTCGTTGTTCAAAATGAACACTTTAACCGGCAAGCGATACTGGCTGGCTGTGCCAAGCTCCTGAATGTTCATTTGGATCGATGCTTCACCAGCGATATCGATCACCAGATCGTCTGGATTGCCCAGTTGCGCGCCGATCGCTGCTGGCAGGCCATAACCCATGGTGCCAAGCCCGCCAGAGGTCAGCCATTTGTTCGGATCGTTGAACCCGAAATATTGCGCGGCCCACATTTGGTGCTGGCCGACTTCGGTTGTGATGATCGGGTTGCTATCCTTGGTGAGCGCGAAGAGTCTCTCAACCGCCTTTTGCGGCATGATCATCTCTGACTTCTCGGGATAGGCGAGGCATTCGCGCGCGCGCCATCCCGCGATGCGGGCTTTCCACTCGCCCAGATCTCTCGGCTTGCGATCACCCCAGGCTGCAACCAATTGCTGCAGAACTGCTGCGCAATCACCTAGAATTGGCAGCTCAACCGGAACGGTTTTGTTGATCGAGCTACGATCGATATCGATATGAATCTTGGTGCTTTCAGGGCTGAAGGCATCAAGACGTCCAGTGACACGATCATCAAATCGTGCGCCGACACACAACATCACATCGCACTTGTTCATCGCCATATTGGCTTCGTAGGTGCCGTGCATCCCCAACATGCCCAGCCAATCGGGATGATCGGCGGGGAATGCGCCAAGTCCCATCAGCGTGCTGGTCAGTGGTGCACCCGTCATATCCTGTAGTTGGCGTAGCAACTTACTCGCCTCTGGCCCCGAATTAATCACACCGCCGCCGGTGTATAAGACTGGCCGCTCGGCATTGGCGATCAGATCAACAGCTTCCGCAATGGCTTCGGCGCTGCCGACCATTTGCGGTTCGTACCGGTGAGAAGCTGATTTAGTCGCCCGCTGCATCGACGGCACGGCGATTTGCACGTCCTTCGGAATGTCGACAACGACCGGACCAGGGCGGCCCGTTGTTGCGATACGGAATGCTTCTTCCAGAGTTGGCTTCAGATCGACAGGGTCTTTGACCAGATAATTGTGCTTGGTGCAGTGGCGGGTGATGCCGACGGTGTCGGCCTCCTGAAACGCGTCGGTGCCGATCAGAGGGGTAGGGACCTGTCCGGTGATGACGACCATAGGAATGGAGTCGAGGAACGCGTCCGCGATTCCGGTAACGGCATTTGTTGCGCCTGGGCCTGAAGTAACCAGAACCACACCCGGCTTGCCTGTTGAGCGGGCATATCCCTCTGCGGCATGGGCTGCACCAGCTTCATGGCGTACAAGGATATGGCGAATGCGTAGGTCGCCGAACAATTCATCGTAAATGGGCAAGACCGCGCCGCCGGGGTAGCCGAAGACAAATTCAACTCCCTGATCGATCAGGCAATCTACCAGTATCTTTGCGCCGCTGCGTTCGCTCGACACGAGTGTTTCCTTCCATTTGCGCGGGAGACTGGCCCGCTTATTCCAGCTCTTTTTGTCCCTAATAAACAGGCCCGGTGCAGGGACTGCAACACCGGGCCTCACGAGACCTCGCTATGCGTTCGAATCTAACGTGTCAACCGTTATGATTGTAATAATGATGCAAAATAAGGCTCAACATCGTTATTTATTGATTCTGCACGTGGCCAGCTCTCGGGAGGTTGCCGACGGAACCATGTATACTGCCTCTTGGCGTAATTCCGTGTTGATTGCTGACCAGCGGTGATTGCTTCAGCGCGGGAAAGTTCTCCTTTCACCAGCGCCACGATCTCCGGAACGCCGATTGCCCGCATGACCGGGAGTTTGTGATCAAACCCACGGTCAAGCAAATTTCGCACCTCATCAATTGCGCCGGATTCGAGCATGCTCTCGAAACGGCGATCACATCTCTCGTAGAGCCAATCCCTGTTGGGGAGCAGGATCAATGGATGGAGTTCGATCTGCCCTTCAATTCCGCCAGTCTTCCTTTCCTGCCAATGGTTAAGCGGTTGACCGGTAGAACGCATCACTTCCAACGCCCGCGCGATCCGCTGGCTATCCGTGGGTTCCAAAAGGGCAGCACGCTCAGGATCTTCTGACTCAAGCGCAAGATATGCATCGGCAGTATCCATCGCGCGAACTTGCTCGCGAATTTCTGGATCGATATCGGGAATTGGTGCGATTCCTTCTAGCAGCACCTTCATGTACATGCCTGTTCCGCCGACCAGAACGGGAAGGGCACCCGTATCGTGTGCCTTAGCGATCTCTTGCTTCGCACGTACTGCCCAGTCTGCGGCAGAGCAGGCCTCCGCTCCATCCCACGCGCCATAGAGCTTGTGCGGGCACTGGCTTTGCTCATCGGTATCCGGAGTGGCGGCGAGCACGGGTATATCGCGATAAACCTGCATGCTGTCCGCGTTGATGATGACGGTTTGCAGGCCATTGGCCAAACGTGCGCTTGCAAGCCGCAAAGCAATTGCGCTCTTGCCGCTGGCGGTTGGCCCTGCGATGAGCGCAACCGGTTTTCTATTCGGAGATTCTCCTTTGCCCATCGCCCGGCTGATAGCAGACGCAGCTCAGCTTGAAACTCGTTTGAGCAATCCGCCGAAGTGGCTGATCGAACTTGACGCGGCGTTTGAACCGGTCGAGATTGATCTGGGCGTGCATGAGATTGAGTGGAACGCCGAGTATGATCCCGCGCTTCTACCTCGCTTGTTGAGCGATGCTTTGGGTGCAGAAGCGGCGCTGATCAGCGATCATGGTTTCGACCTGCCGGATCTGTTCATTTCAGACATGGATTCCACCATGATCGGGCAGGAATGCATCGACGAGCTGGCTGATTATGCCGGGATAAAGCCGCAGATTGCCGCCATTACCGAGCGTGCGATGCAGGGAGAATTGGATTTCGAAGATGCCTTGCGTGAACGGGTGAAGTTGCTTGCAGGGCTCGATGAAGGCGCGATTCAACAGTGTCTCGAGGAACGGATATCCGCGATGCCGGGCGCGCGCATGCTGGTGCAGACTCTCAAGGAGCACGATTGCGAGACTGTTCTCGTCACCGGAGGTTTTCACCATTTTGCAGATCCGGTGGCTCAGCAGCTTGGGTTTCAGCATGTGGTCGGAAACCGGCTTGAGGTTGAAGGCGGTAAATTGTCAGGCGGTCTGATCGGGCCGATTGTTGACAGTTCGGTCAAACGCGCCGCGCTGAAGAGTGAGCTGGCGAAATTGGGCGAAGGCGCGATTTCGCTGGCGACCGGTGATGGCGCCAATGATATTCCGATGCTGCAAGAGGCCCACTACGGCATGGCGTATAAGGCCAAGCCGAAGACGAAGCAGGCCGCGAATGGGTGGATCGATAGCGGTGATCTGACGTCGGTGCTTCGCTTGCTCGGAATCCCGGAAGAAGATTGGGTACGCGGCTAGTTCGCGTTGGCAGCGCGCTTGCGCTGTCGCACCTTCCACCACACCAAGAAGCGAACAGCTGCGGCGGCCAGGGCAATGATGGTGAACGGTATGGCGATCATGGCTTCCTCTGGATCAGCCATTCGGCCCGCATAGCTTTGGAAGAAAATGAACCAAAGATAGTGGATCCCCACGCGGTGCACGCGTTTCCACCAAATGCCCATGGCCTTCATTGAGGCCGGGTTGGATGTGAATGCCATTACGTAAAGGATCGCATAGGCAGCGCCCCCAAAGACATAGGTCACAATACCTTTGCCTTCGCCCGATACTTCTATCGCAGTAATGAGTGCGGCCAGATGGATTGTATGCGCAACAGCGAAACCAAGTCCGAAGTATTTCCGCCGCGCCAGAACATACTTCGCCCACTCACTGCGGGTCAGTTCGACCATCGGTCTTGCGATATAGGCTAGAATGAGCAGGGGGAAACCAACGCGCGCTGTATAATGCGCGGCTTCGTGCCATTGATTGACTACGCCAGCCTGTGTCCCAAACGCGAATGCGATGGCTGCAAGCCCTAGAATGCCTCCAATCCAAACCGGCCAAGTCTTTTGCATTGAATTCTCCTCCCCAGAGGTCTGGCTAAATCCAACTTGCGATCTGGCTAAGCGGTTTTTTCTTCACCGCATGCGCCGGAACTGTCGCGTCGTCTGTGGGGTGGCCGACGACAACAATCATCAACGGCTTTTCCCATTCAGGTCGACCGCAGATTTCGCGCAGGAAACCCATGGGGGAGGGGGTATGCGTTAGCGTTGCGCAGCCTGCCTCATGCAAGGTCGCAATGAGCATACCGCAAGCGATGCCAACGCTCTCGTTGACGTAGTAGTTCTGTGTTTTTCCGTCCTCATCGATCCCGCCCTTGCGCTGAGCGAAGACTACGATCAACCAAGGGGCGGTTTCCAGAAATGGCTTTTCTTCGTCTGTACCAATGGGCGCAAGTGCTTCGAGCCATTCCTCGCTTGCCTTGGGCTTGTCTCCATCGGCTCCGTAAAACCTGCGCTCTTCTTCTTCAGCTGCCTCGCGGATCGCGCATTTCTTTTCCGCAGTGGATACGATGGCGAAGTGCCAGGGCTGATGGTTCGCGCCATTGGGCGCGCTCCCTGCAGCCTCGATCGCAGCTTCGATGACCTCGCGTGGGACAGGGCTGTCCGAAAAGAAACGGCAGGTGCGGCGCTCTTTCAATCGATCTCGTAGCGACCGCGCGCGCGCAATGCTTTCCTCATCAGATAGAGCCGGCAGCGAATAGGGTAGAGTTTCGGTGTCTTGCATAGTCTTTCTTTTTGCGCATTCGCGCAGCGAACGGAAGTTGTTACACCGTCGGGAGCGTGGACAGCGAATTTACAATGTTGTAAGTTGCTACCAGCTACTCAGGAGCTCACAATGGCTGTTATCGATCGCCCTTTGGTTGCACCAGGTCGCAAGACCACCGGTTTCAGGCCTTTCAAGGTGTGGAAGCATTTCCGCAAACTGGTCGCGGACAAGGAAGACACCGAGCAGGTTTTTCACATCATTGAAGCCCTCAAGGGGCGCAAAGGCCACAAGCAGGGCTGGGATTTCATCCGATCACCAGAGGGCCAGCGGATGATGCGCGAAGAGGTCAACATTCCGGCGATGCTTGATGACCATGCGCGCTGGGCCGATTGCGGACCCAATACTGTGGCGCAGCACTACATGCGTTTTATGAAGCGCGAGGGGCTCTCAGCGGCTGGGCTGGTCGAAGAAAGCCACAAGTGGCAGCCAGCAGAGAAACGGCATCAGGATCAGACCGAGTGGTATTTTGAACGGCTGCGTGACACGCATGACCTGTTTCACGTCCTGACAACTTACAATCGCGACGGCTTAGGTGAAGCATGCTTGCTCGGCTTCAGCTACGAGCAGAACCACAATCTTGGCATTCTTTTCATCGCCTACGCGGGAACGCGTCAGAGAATGAAGGAAACCAAGACCAAGGCACCTATATTTGATGCTATCCGTGAGGGTCGAGCGCTGGGCAAGGCAGCGGCGAAAATTGCTCACGAAGACATCGAGGCATTGATGCGGGAAGATATTGATGAAGCGCGTAAACGCCTCAATATCGGTGAACCTGTGATCTATCGCCAGTGTATCGCGCAGCTGTTCGAAGAAGGTCTGCAAGACGATGATATGATTATGCCTGAGGCTTTGGCGGCTTAAGCGGCCTGCATCATCACGCAATCACCGTAGTCGACCGCCAAATGCCAAATGGCGCCGATTGCAAAGGCGCGCACCCACCATCTAGGCACCCCTAACATTAGCACGTAAATGATTGCGGCTTCCCAACCATGCAGTAGGTGAAAACCGATGCTGCAACGGTTGGGATCAAAAATCGGATCAGCCAGCAAATGGTCCAGGTCGATCAAATTTGCGCTAGCGATAACAAGGCCTGCACGGCTCCATTTGTCACGCCAAATAAGTGCCGCGAAAAGAAACGGCGCAATCCAATGACCGCCGTAGTGCAGGATTGGCTGGAGAAACTCTATGCTTCCATCCAGTCGCCGAAGAAGCTCTTGTGGGCTTCGCGCAAGTCACTGAGCGAAACTCCGAGAAGGCTATCTCCGCCAACGGTGCCGATACGGCGGAAACCGATCTGCGCGGTCTCTGCGTTTTCGGTACCCTTGGCGAGTGCAGCGTTCAGTGCTTCGGTGTCTGGAACGGAGATAACATAGCGCCCCTGATCTTCACCGAACCACCATTGCGCAGCAGTGTAATCGGGATGCGCTTCGACATTTGCACCCATTCCACTCGCTAGCGCCATTTCTGCCAACCCAACGGCGAGGCCGCCATCGGACAGATCGTGCACTGCGTTGACGAGGCCATCCTCGATCAACTCGTGAATGATCTTGCCCGCATTGCGTTCAACCACGAGGTCTGTCGGCGGAGTGCGTCCTTCATCACGCCCATGAACAATTTGCAGCCACAGCGATTTGCCCAGGTGTGAGCGCGTTGGATCAGGTTTTGCCCAGAACTCAGGGCCGACCAGATAGAGAGTGTCGCCCTCATTCTTGAAGCCCATCGTCATCATGTGACCGTAATCATCGATGATGCCGACGCCGCCGATTGCAGGGGTGGGCAGGATAGCTGAACCGCCGCCGGTAGCCTTGCTTTCGTTGTACAAGCTGACGTTGCCGGAAACGATGGGGAAATCGAGCATCCGGCAGGCATCGCCCATGCCTTCAAGTGCGTGGACGAACTGCGCCATGATTTCAGGACGCTGGGGGTTCGCGAAATTGAGACAGTTTGTCACCGCAAGCGGACGCGCACCAACAGCGCAAAGATTGCGATAAGCCTCCGCAATCGCTTGCTTTCCACCCTCGTAGGGATCGGCATAGACATAGCGCGGGGTGCAATCGGTGCTGATTGCGAGTGCCTTCTTCGTGCCGTGCACGCGAACGACACCGGCATCGCCGCCGGTTTGCAGCGTGTCGCCCATGACTTGGCTGTCATATTGCTCTGCGATCCAGGAGCGAGAGGCCAACTGCGGGCTTGCCATCATCTTGAGCAAGTCTGCCCCCGGATCGGCGCTGTCAGGCGCATCTTGCATAGGCGTGATCTGCGCCCACGCCGTGTAATCCTCTTTCGAGAGGTAAGGGCGGTCATACTCAGGCGCATCGGCGGCGAGTGGGCCGAGAGGGATGTCGCAGACTACTTCACCGCCGAACTCGAGCACCATGTGCTGCGTGTCGGTGACTTCACCGATCACCGCGAAATCAAGTTCCCACTTCTCGAAAATGGCAGCTGCCATCTCTTCCTTGCCGGGCTTCAGCACCATGAGCATCCGCTCCTGGCTTTCGCTCAACATCATTTCATAGGGCGTCATGCCCTCTTCGCGGCATGGCACCTTGTCCATGTCCAAGCGAATGCCTGCCCTACCATTTGTGGCCATCTCGACACTGGATGAGGTTAGACCGGCTGCGCCCATGTCCTGAATCGCCACGATGGCGTCGGTCGCCATCAGCTCGAGACAGGCTTCTATAAGCAGCTTCTCGGTAAATGGATCTCCCACCTGTACAGTTGGACGCTTGGCGTCGGCATCTTCCTCAAAATCGGCGCTCGCCATCGTTGCGCCATGTATGCCATCGCGACCGGTCTTCGACCCGACATAGACGATAGGGTTCCCCACGCCGGTTGCTGCAGAGTAGAAAATCTTGTCCGCGTCCGCGACGCCAACAGTCATCGCATTGACGAGAATATTCCCGTCATAGGCCGGATGGAAATTGGTTTCGCCGCACACGGTAGGTACGCCCACGCAATTGCCATAGCCGCCGATACCAGCGACCACGCCTTTCACGAGATGTTGCATCTTGGGATGGTCTGGACGGCCAAATCGTAGCGCGTTGGCGTTTGCGGCCGGGCGCGCGCCCATGGTGAATACATCGCGCAGGATGCCGCCGACACCGGTTGCAGCCCCTTGGTATGGTTCGATGTAGCTCGGGTGGTTGTGGCTCTCCATCTTAAAAATGGCAGCCTGACCATCGCCAATATCGATTACGCCAGCATTTTCACCCGGGCCGCAGATCACCCAAGGCGCTTCGGTCGGCAATTTCTTCAAGTGCAGGCGAGAGCTCTTGTACGAACAATGCTCTGACCACATGACTGAAAAAATTCCGAGCTCCACCAGGTTTGGCTCACGGCCAAGTGCGTGGAGTACGCGCTCATATTCCTCCGGGCTCAGCCCGTGCTGTTCGACGACTTCGGGGGTGATTTGAGATGCGATTGTAGCCATGTCAGCGCCCTTAGCGCCGACCGGGATTTACCGCCAGCCCATTGCGCGTTTGTGCTTGCGATTGTCCCCGACCCAGCGCGCCGCAAGAGTCAGCACTCCGAAAGCAATCAAAGCCTGCACATAGAGACCCAGCCCGGCTTCATCCGGGTGCGGCCCAAACCAATTCACTGCCTGCATGATCAGCAACAAGACCAGCAAAATGATTGGCGGCCCGACCGGGCCCCTTGTTCGCTTCACATACCAGTAGAATGCTCCAAGCGTGATGGAGAGCTCGAGCGGAATAGCGATGAACGGTAAATTCCAAAGCCCCAGTCCATAGACCGAATCCCCGCCCGCGAGTGTCAAGTCAGGTCGATGCGTGACAAAGTCGAGCAGCCAATGTGAGGCGACCACAAACGCCGCCAGTACTCCAGCAGAAGCTTCGCGCAAGATCGCGAAAACGAGCAGTCCGAAGATCACGGCCCACACTCCGGTACCGAGCAGGCTGTGTGTGTAGGGCATGTGGTAGAGATCATACGGCACCATAGCTGTCGCGCTTGGGTCAATGCGCATCGCTTCGATACCGACAATTGCAAACCCGAAGAATGCCCAGTCGACCAATTGAGCGGCGATAAACAGGGTGCCGAGCTTCGGCGCACGAGGACTTACTGCCGCGGCAGCAAATGCAGGGGCAAAATGACCAATAAACATATCTTTATCCGGAGAACTTAAGAGTGATCCATGTCGCAATTGCCGCCGACGTGCCAGTCACGAATGTTCCCCATGCAATGTCAGCAACGCTGATGTGTGTAGCCCAAACCTTGAAAACTGCCTGACTGGTTAGATCAAAAGTTGCGTAGCAAACCGCCCCCAGAATAGCCCCATTGATCAATGCAGTGCCAACCTGCCCGGAATCGAGGCCCGGCCTGATTGCAAACCAGCACATGCCTGCCAGATAAATTGTATAGAACGCTGCTGCAGGGACAACACGGAAATTGTCCGCCATGATTCCGCCGATCACCGGTTCATACAAATTGGGTCCTGCCCACCGGAGCCAGATCGCATCCAATACGCCAAACGCGATTGCTGCCGAAACGTAAGCTATCACCCATTTTATCATTCGCGACTCTCCGTTCTTTCGTATCGTAGCTTGACCGTCTGGGCTGTGGCGGTCAATGCTTCTCGCCAAGGAAGGGATCAGACAAAACGTGTCAGAAACAGACATTTCACAGTTGAGCTTCGAGCAAGCACTCACCGCATTGGAAGAGGTTGTCCAGCAATTGGAAAGTGGCGATGTTCCGCTGGACCAATCGATCAGTCTTTACGAGCGAGGAGAGCAGTTGCGCAATCATTGCCAGTCGCGCCTGGATGATGCCCAGGCCCGGATTGAGAAGATCGTTACCGATAGCAGCGGGAGCGCAGCGTCCACTGTCCCATTTGATTCCGACGGGCAATAGGATGGCTGCGGCGATCGACCACAGTTTCCTGAAAGACGGGCTTTCGCGCGTTCAGCGTGAGGTTGATAGCGTGTTCGATGCGCTTTTACCGGTTCCGCAGGATAGTCGGGCGCGGTTGGTAGAAGCAATGCGGTATGCCGCAATCGGCGGCGGCAAGCGGGTCAGACCATTGTTGTTGGTTAGTACGGCAGAGCTGTTCGGCGTAAATCGCGATTCGGCACTACGCGCGGCCTGCGCAGTCGAAGCGATCCATGTCTACTCACTGATCCATGATGACCTGCCGTGTATGGATGATGATGCTCTGCGCCATGGCAAACCAACTCTGCATTTGGAGTTCGATGAGGCGACAGCGGTTCTTGCCGGAGATTCGCTCCACGCGCTCGCATTTGAGATCTTGTCCGATACTGCCACCAGTGAAGACCCGTTCACGCGTTCAGAGCTTATCCTCACACTGGGGAAAGCCAGCGGCAAAGACGGTATGGCTGGTGGTCAGATGATGGATATGATGGCGGAGGAAGAGGATTACGATCTGCATACCATCACGCGGCTTCAACAATTGAAAACGGGAGCATTGCTGGCTGCTTCTGTAGAGATGGGCGCGATAATGGGGCATGTACAGCCAGAGGGGAGAGCGCATCTTCGTGCTTACGCCCGCGATATCGGTCTTGCCTTCCAGATTGCGGATGACCTGCTGGACGTTGAAGGCGATGCAGACAAGGCCGGGAAGGCGCTGCGCAAGGATGAGGGGCAGGGAAAGCAGACCTTTGTCACGCTGATGGGTGCAGGCAAGGCGAGAGAACAAGCACGTGCGCTGGTTGATCAAGCCATCGGCCATTTGTCGGTCCATGGCGATGAGGCAAAGATGCTGGCCGCCGTCGCGCGTTACATTGTGGAGAGGGACAGGTGACAAAACGCACAGGGATCTATCCGGGAACTTTTGATCCGATCACCTTGGGTCATATGGACATTATCGAGCGCGGTGCGAAACTGGTTGATGAGTTGATCATCGGAGTAACCACCAATCTAGCTAAGTCCCCGATGTTTTCTGACGAAGAACGGATCGCTATTGTCGAACGTGAGGTTGCCGGGATTAGTCCGGGAAATATCCGTGTGGTGGGCTTCAACTCATTGCTCGTCGATTTTGCCGATGAAATGGGTGCCAGCACTGTTATTCGCGGAATCCGCGGAGTGACCGATTTCGAATACGAATATCAGCTTACAGGCATGAACCGGCAGCTGAATCACGAGGTTGAGACTGTATTCTTGATGGCGGATATTTCGCTTCAACACATCGCAAGCCGACTTGTGAAGGAAGTCGCCATCTATGGCGGTGAGATCTCCAAATTCGTGACAAGCAGTGTTAGAGCCGATGTCCTGGCAAAGCTCGCCGAATAGCCTGCTGTTGAGAGAGACGCGATCATTCATTGCCGCGACAGTTCTATCCGGCTAACCAGCTTCCCGCTTTACTGAATTAAACAAAAGATCACGTGACCTTTAACATGATGAAGAAAATTCTCGCCGCCACGCTTTCCATTGGAATGCTATCAATGCCGGCCCACGGTTCCGCACAGGATACAGAGCCGGCTTCTGAAGCCGCTGCTCCTCTGCCCCGTGCCATCAATTATGATCCGGCGGTCGATCCGGAAAATGTGTGGTTGCTTGACCTTTCAAATGGTGAACGGGTTGCAATCCGCCTGATGCCGGCATGGGCGCCCAACCATGTAGAGCGCATAAAAACGCTCACCCGTACAGGATTCTACGACGGCGTGATTTTCCACCGGGTCATTGAAGGGTTCATGGCACAGGGTGGCGATCCCACAGGCACTGGGCAGGGCAGTTCTGCTATGCCAGACCTTGAGGCAGAGTTTAACCCGCGGCCGCATATTCGCGGAACAGTGTCCATGGCACGTGCGAATGAAGAGAACAGTGCAAATAGTCAGTTCTTCATTGTCTTCTATCCGCGTTTCAGTCTGGATAAGCGTTACACCAATTTCGGTCGTGTGATTGCCAATATGGAAGGTGTCGATGCGATCACGCGTGGTGAGCCGCCGGCAAACCCAACGCGAATTCTGCAGGCTAGCCTTGCATCCGACAACAAACCTCAGGTCTTCCCGCAAGCCGAAGCGCCAGTGGAAGAAGAGATCACAGCGGATGCGTTGAACGCTCCGCTTAGCTGATCGAGCTTTTCAACCGCCACTGTCGGCCTTAAGGCGCGCGGATCATGCGTGTTGACCTGTTTGATTTCGAACTCCCGCAAGAGCTGATCGCACTGCGTCCAGTTCGCCCGCGCGATGCCGCGCGCATGCTCTATGTACCGGGTACAGGACCTTTCGAAGACAGGGGTGTGCGGGATCTGCCCAAATTGCTTTCTGCCGGCGATGTGCTTGTCTTCAACGACACGCGTGTAATCCCGGGTCAGCTTGAAGGACGGCGCGCCGGGGGCGAAGCCAAGATCGGTGCCACTTTGCACAAGCGAGAGGATCTGCGCCGCTGGATAGCATTCATCCGAAACGCCAAACGCCTGAAGGAAGGGGATCAGATCGTCTTTGGCGGCGGAGTCACTGCGCTTGCTGAAACCCGCAATCAAGACGGGAGCTTCACGCTGCTTTTTGAAGGCGATGAGCCTGTCGAAGTCCTTCTCGACCGTGCGGGAACAATGCCTTTGCCGCCGTACATTGCGGGCAAGCGAGACATCGATGAGCAGGACTACGAAGACTACCAGACCATGTTTGCACAGAAGGATGGAGCTGTCGCGGCACCCACTGCCTCACTGCATTTTACAGAGCGTTTGATGTCTGAATTGGATGCCGCGGGCATTCGCCACGAAACGCTGACGCTGCACGTCGGGGCAGGAACCTTCTTGCCGGTTAAAGCCGATGATACCGACGATCATCAGATGCATTCGGAATGGGGCCGAATAACGCCCCAGGTTGCAGAGCGCCTGAATGCTGCTCGGGTGGCTGGAAAGCGGATTATCGCCGTTGGGACAACTTCCTTGCGTTTGCTTGAGAGCGCCGCATGCGATGATCGAACTATCGCCCCATTTGAAGGTGATACTGACATCTTCATAACCCCGGGATACCGTTTCAAAGGTGTCGATGGATTGATGACCAACTTCCATCTGCCAAAATCCACTTTGATAATGCTGGTTAGCGCACTGATAGGTCGCGAACGCATGATGGAGGCTTATGCGCACGCGATAAATGCGAACTACCGTTTCTATTCATATGGTGACTCCTCACTGCTCCTGCCCTAATCAGTTGCAATGAGCGAACCTATTCTCGAGCTGCACGGTCTGACCAAAGTCTATCCGGGTGGTTTAAAAGCACTTGATTCTGTTGATCTGGATATACGCAAGGGTGAGATATTTGCCCTTCTTGGTCCCAATGGCGCGGGCAAAACCACGTTGATCGGTGCAGTGTGTGGACTTGTTCGACCAAGCGGTGGGACTATCCGGGCTTTCGGTTATGACATGGCGACGCATTGGCGGCAGGCGAGGGCGCGGATCGGTCTGGTGCCACAAGAGCTTTCGACCGACATGTTCGAGCCTGTGATCCGCGCTGTTTCCTATTCGCGCGGTCTGTTCGGTCTCCCGTCAGACAAGAGTCGGATCGAGGAAATCCTGCGTGCGCTCAGCCTCTGGGACAAACGAGACGAACGTATCATGGCGCTTTCAGGAGGGATGAAGCGCCGTGTGTTGATAGCCAAGGCGCTCGCGCACGAACCTGACTTGCTGTTTCTTGATGAACCCACGGCGGGGGTCGATGTCGAGCTGCGCAAGGGTATGTGGGAATTGATCGGGCAGATGCGCGAGCGAGGCGTAACTGTCATCCTCACCACACACTATATCGAAGAGGCTGAGGAAATGGCCGATCGCGTCGGCATCATTAACAGGGGCCAACTGCTGATGGTCGATGAGAAAGATGCAATGATGCAGCGCTTGGGCCGGACCGAAGCGCACATCGAACTTGCTTCCGCGATGACTGAGTTGCCGGATACGATCCAGCGCTTTCCTGTCGAGCTCGAAGAGGGAGGCTTGTCACTTTGCTATCGCGGCGGCGACGGCACTGGCAAAGGCAAGGCTGAAGTCGCCGAATTGACCAAAGCGCTGAGCGTGGCAGGGATCGATTTTACGGGCATCGACATTCGAGAGAGCTCGCTTGAAGATATTTTCGTCTCGCTTCTGGGTGAGAAGGAGGCCGCACAATGAATTTCAATTTCCGCGGCGCCTGGTCCATTTTTAAGCGCGAGGTAATGCGGGCGTTTCGCACTGCATTCCAATCGATCCTCGCGCCAGTGTTGACAACATCGCTCTACTTCATTGTGTTCGGTTCTGCGATCGGCAGCCGGATGGAACCCATCGATGGCGTAACTTACGGTGCGTTTATCATCCCCGGACTGCTCATGCTCACCCTGCTTGGGGAAACCACTTCGAACGCGAGCTTCGGTATTTATATGCCGCGGTTCACAGGAACAATCTATGAGTTGCTGTCAGCTCCGGTGGGCGTTGCGGAGACGCTGATTGGTTTCGTTGGTGCTGCAGCTGCGAAAAGCTTGATACTCGCCAGCATTATACTGATCACTGCCAACCTGTTCGTGGATTACACAATTGCGCATCCAATTCTGGCCATAATCTTCATCATGCTGGTGGCGGCAAGCTTCTCGTTATTCGGGTTCATACTCGGCGTATGGGCCGACAATTTTGAGAAGTTGGGCATTATACCTCTGCTCTTCCTCACCCCGCTTACCTTTCTGGGTGGTACATTCTATTCGATCGACATGTTGCCAGCGCCGTGGGACAAGATCGCTCTAGCGAATCCCATTGTCTATTTGGTCAGCGGACTGCGCTGGACATTCTACGGCAGTGGAGACGTCAACTTCGGGTTATCGTTGAGTATCACGCTGGGATTCCTGGCTGTCTGTACTGCGATAATTGCCTACATCTTCAAGACGGGTTGGCGTCTTCGAGACTGACCGCAGATAAAACTGTGTTACCGTATTACAACACGTGCAAATTATCGTAATAAAACGATAAAATGTGACTTCGAGTTGCCTTGTTATGCACAGGTCCAAAAGCGATATCCGGCTCGCCGCTCGCCCCCTGAGAGGTTAGATAAGAAAGTACAGAAAATGAGAAAGTAATTTGTAGCAGGGCTGTTCGCAGCGGCTATGATGACGCCAGCCGCTGCGCTGGCTCAGGATTCCAACGAGACCGAAACATTTATCGGCGTATCGGCCGGATACCATGATCTGGGTGTTGGTTCGGATGAATCTGATGGTGTGGAACTTGACGATGGAAGCCCGATCTTCGGGGTAGTTGCAGGCGTCGATTTCCCTGTTGGCGACAGCATGTTTGCCGGTTTTGAAGGTAACTTCCATTTTGGCACAGACGCTGTCGACTATGAATATGGCGCGCTCGCTCGCTTCGGCACCGCCGATTCAAGCGGCACCAAATACTATCTGCGCGGTGGCTACCAGGAAATCGAACTCGACGTTGAAGAGATTCTCAACATCGAACTCGACGATGGTGAGTTGGATGGAGTGGACACCAGCGATAGCGATCTGATTGTCGGTGCTGGCGTCGATATCCCCCTTGCAGGCGGAAAGCTGCGCTTCAATGTCGACACAGTTTCGTTCGACACGGTCCGTAGCACCACAGGCTTCGTATTCTCCTTCTAGTATTCGAGATCCAGAAGCAGGCCGGCGCTGCGTTGCATCGCCGGCCTTTCTTTTAAGTGACATCATCTCTGCAGACGGCTAGCGGATACCGCCATGACCGAGCGGTTTAAATTCAGCATCAATGCCACGGACGGCAGAGCACGTACTGGCCGCATCGAAATGCAGCGAGGGGATATTCGGACGCCCGCTTTCATGCCCGTTGGCACTGCTGCGACGGTCAAGGCGATGAAGCCTGAGACTGTGCGAGAGATCGGCGCCGATATCATCTTGGGTAATACCTACCACCTCATGCTGCGCCCTGGTGCAGAGAGGGTTGCGCGGCTTGGTGGGTTGCATCAGTTCATGAATTGGCAGCGACCTATTCTGACCGATAGCGGAGGCTATCAGGTGATGAGCCTGTCGGAGCTTCGCAAGCTGACCGAGCAAGGCGTAGAGTTCCGCAGCCATATCGATGGTTCGAAGCATATGCTGACACCTGAACGCTCGATGGAGATCCAGCGCTTGCTAGGCTCTGACATAGTCATGGCATTCGATGAATGCCCCCGCGCAGATCAACCACGCGATGTGATCGCAGTGAGCATGGAGCTCTCTATGCGATGGGCGAAGCGCAGCCGTGATGGCTTTGATAGTGGTGAAGAACACGCCGCCCAGTCGGCCCTGTTCGGCATTCAGCAAGGCGCGTTGGATGAGGATCTGCGCAAGATCAGCGCACAAAAACTTACTGACATAGGCTTTGATGGCTACTCCGTTGGTGGGCTTGCTGTGGGTGAGGGCCAAGACGCCATGTTTGCCACCTTGGATTTTGCACCAGACCAGCTCCCGTATGACAAGCCGCGCTACTTGATGGGAGTCGGAAAGCCGGACGATCTCGTGGGAGCGGTCGAACGCGGGATCGATATGTTCGATTGCGTGCTGCCCACGCGTTCAGGGCGGAACGGGCAGGCATTCACCTGGAATGGTCCCCTCAACCTGCGCAACGCCAAGCATGCTGAAGACACCGGCCCGCTCGACGAGAAATGTACCTGCAATGTCTGTCAAACCTACTCGCGTGCCTATCTGCATCACTTGCAGAAGTCGGGTGAGATACTAGGGGCGATGTTGGTGACTGAGCATAACCTCAGCTTTTACCAACAGCTGATGCAAGGCATGCGCGATGCGATTTCAGAAAGTCGTTTTGACGCCTTCGCCAGTGACTTCCGCCGCGAGTACCTGTCTGCTTAGCGGTTCAAGAAGCTTTTCAGTCTTTCGCGTTTTTTGGCTGAGTCTGCGGGATTTGCAGATCGCGCCATCTTCTTGATTCGATTGCGCCATTTCGGCAAACGCTTGTCCGCTTCGCCATGCTTCACGGGTCCAAGTGCGAGAAAACGCACCGGCTTGAATCCGCAGAAGCCCAGAACCTGACGTTTCCACCTTTTGATCAACGCATCGCCGTACATCATCCGCAAGAACAGCGGTGGCGTGTCCATAGTTGCGATAACATCGGCGGAGCGCCCCTCCATCAGCTTGTCCCACCAATTGTCGTCATCATGATAAGCGAAGGTTAGGCCGGGCAGGAGTAGGCGATCAAGCAAGCCCTTAAGGTAAGCTGGCTCGCTGCCCCACCACATTGGGAATGCGACAACCAAATGATCGCAAGCGTCCAGCAAGGCAGCGATACGATGCAAGTCCGGCTCCCACTCGGTTCGCTTGGCATAGCCATGATGCAGAACAGGATCGAATTGCAGGTCACGAACCGCAATCCGATCGACTTCATTACCGGGCGCTACACCTGCCTGATACATGTCGAGAAGATGGCTGGTAAGCCGGTTGGCATCAGGGTGCCCGTCAAGGATCAGGATATGCATTTCACGCAGGATAGGCTCGGCAAAGGGTTGCGTGCAAATACAAAAAGGGCGGCCCAAACGGACCGCCCTTTTTCGATTAGGTAATGTTCCGGCCAATTACCGCGAGTAGAATTCGACCACCAGGTTCGGTTCCATTGTGACCGGATATGGGACTTCATCCAGTTTCGGTACGCGGGTGAACTGAACCTTGTCATTGCCATCTGGTGCAACGTAGTCAGGAATGTCACGCTCGGGCAGGCTTTGCGCTTCGATGACCAGAGCCATCTCCTGCGCCTTCTTGCCGAGGCTGATCACATCGCCAACGTCACAGCGGCGCGATGCAATGTTACACTTCACACCGTTCACATAGATGTGACCGTGTGAAACGATCTGACGCGCAGCAAAGATCGTCGGTGCGAACTTGGCGCGATACACGATCATGTCGAGGCGGCGCTCAAGCAGACCGATCAGGTTCTGACCGGTGTCACCCTTCATGCGGGTTGCGTCCTTATAGGTTGAGCGGAACTGCTTCTCGGTTACATCGCCGTAATAGCCCTTCAGCTTCTGCTTTGCGCGAAGCTGCAGGCCGAAGTCGCTCATCTTGCCCTTGCGACGCTGACCATGCTGGCCCGGGCCGTAGGAACGCTTGTTTACCGGAGAATTGGGACGACCCCAGATGTTTTCGCCCATCCGGCGGTCGAGTTTGTACTTGGCGCTCTTGCGCTTTGACATAAGTCTTTCCTTCAGTTTGCTGGGTCACCCTCACGGTGACCATTTAACCCGGCGTCGCACCGTCGGATAGGATATCCAACGCGGCTTCCGCTTCACCGGGGTGCGGAGCCAATTTGCGAAGGCGCGCAGATAGCAGGATTGTGCACCGCGTCAAGACGCTTGGCGGTTTTAGAGCTTATGTGTAAGCTTTGATTTGCGGTCGCACGCCACAACGTAGTTTGGGGGTTTGCCGCGTGTCTAAAGAGTTTGATTTCGTAATCGTTGGAGCTGGCTCATCGGGCGCCGCTCTAGCTGCTAGGCTGAGCGAGAACCCGAGTGTAAGGGTGGCATTGCTTGAGGCGGGCGGAAAACCACCTGCGCGAGAGGAAATCCCGGCAGCTTGTGCGTCGCTGCAACTTGATCCTGAATGCGACTGGATGTTTCAGGGGGAGGCCGGAAAGGCAGGTCGCGGGCTGCGCAACAACAAGATACCGGTACCGCGCGGCAAGATGCTGGGTGGGTCATCTGCCATGAACTATATGGTTTTTGTGCGCGGACATCCGGGGGATTTTGACAATTGGGAAGCCAAGGGCGCGAAGGGCTGGAGCTTTTCTGATGTTGAATATGCATTCGAAAGGCTGGAAGAGGTATCGCAAACCAATGAAGCTGCAATCGATGGGGAGGGGCGAGGGCAGGCAGGCCCGATCGGAGTGGGCATCCGTTCGCCCGTGCTACCATGTTCGCGGCAATTCGTGATCGCTGCGACACGTACCGGCATGCCAGAGGGGGATTACAACGGCAGCGGACGGTTTCAGGAAGGCGGCGTGTCATCTTTGGTGCAGACCAACACACGTGATGGAAAGCGTTCCAGCACCTATCACGGCTATCTGAAGAACGCGGCTGAGAACCGGCCCAATCTAACCATCATCACAAATGTTCATGCAGAGCGTATCATCCTTGACGAATCAGAAGGTGAATTGATCGCTCGAGGCATTGAATACCGCGACGCGAATGGCGAGCTCCAGCAAGTGACAGCGGCGCTCGAAACAATCCTGTCCGCAGGGGCCGTAGGTTCGCCGCATTTGCTGATGCTTTCCGGCATCGGCCCACGCCGCGAGCTCGAAGAAGCGGGAGTGGTATGCCGACTGCATAACGAGCATGTCGGCAAGCATCTGAAGGATCATTTCCTGGTCGGCATGATTTTCCCAGCGCCGGGTATCGGCCAATCTGTGGGCGAAATTGCGGTTGCGATCGGGCCCGACATGCTGCGTGGGCCCGATGGACCACTGCCAGAGGATCCTGCTGACGATGATTCGATGAGCGATGACCTGAAAGAGTTGAAAGCCGAAGCCGAACGTCAACACGATGAGTGGTTGAGAACCGGGAGTAGCCTTGCCTCCTCCAGCACCTATGACGGAGTGTGTTTCTACTCAACTGGGCTCGATGATGATTTCACCCATGACGGACAAATCGGATTTCTGACAGCCACGAACACTGTCGATTTCTTTCGGGAGCAAGCAAACAGCGACATCTCGCGTATGTTCGATGACGCGGAAAGGGACCTTGCACCAGAAGCGGAAAACATCATCATTCTGCCCAGCAATTGTGTGCCGCACAGCGAAGGCGAAATCGTTCTTCAATCAAGCGACCCGCATGTCGCCCCAAAGATCGATTTCAATTACTTCGCCGATCCGCATGACCTCAAGGTGATGGTCGCGCTCATGCGAAAGTCGCTGGAGATTGCCAAAAACTGGCCCGTCGAAGGGCTAGGAGACTGGATGGTTTCGCCGGAGCTCGCCCGCAAGCACGGCTACAAGCCAGGTGACGAGCCAAGCGACGCACTATTGGAAAACCATGCCCTGCATTTTGGCAATACGATCTACCATCTCAGCTGCACATGCCGGATAGGCGACGTGGTTGATGAAAGACTTCGCGTTAAAGGCGTCAAGAATTTACGAATTGCAGATGCCAGCATCATGCCAGAGATCCCAAGCGGGAACATCAATGCGCCTTGCATCATGATCGGTGAACGGGCTTCGGACCTTATCAAGGAAGACCATTCAATAGCCGAAAGCGCGGTGGCTGCCTAACTGGTCTCGACAAACGCGCCCCAGAGGCTAAGAGCGCGGGCCATGACCGACACAATCCTTATGCCAGACGAATGCACCACAATGAGCGAGGTGCGCGCCGGCGTAGACGCAACCGATCAAGAGCTTGTCGCTCTGCTTGAGCGACGTTTTGGCTATATGCGCGCGGCAGCGCGCATAAAGCCATCTCGTGAAACCGTCCGCGATGAAGCCCGCAAAGCCGCAGTAATTCAAGCAGCTGGCAAAGCAGCAGAAGCGCGTAGCATGCCCCGGGATCGCATCGAAGCAATATGGGAATTGCTGGTGGAGAACTCGATCGCGTATGAATTCGAAATCTGGGACGCTACGCGGAACTAAGCCCCGCGGCGCTCCAAACTCAGATCTAGGTCAGTTGCCGCGGTTGAATTCGCGCCACTCTTCGCTTGTCATACAGACACGCTCTTTCTTGCGAGAACCCATGCCCGTGCTGATACGGCGGCAGATACGTTTATCTTCGGCTTTCTCTTCCTGAACTTGCTCGGCAGTTTGTTCCGAGTTCTGCTCTGCTGGCGGAGTGGGTTGCGCTTGCGCGACCAACGCGAAAGCAAACAAGGTCGAAATCATGAAGGGAATCCTATGAATTGAGAGGGTTGGGGGTTTTGGTGCACTAGCCACACGTCTATACCGATGTACAGAGTAGAACTCACAGATTTCTCAAGCGTTCCGCTTTACTTCCGATCACCGCGTTCAAGCGAAGACAACACCCCGCGCAAGGTGCGCACTTGCAAGTGATCCCACCCAGGCTTGGTCAATACGGTGCGCAATGTGCGCCGCGTGGCATCCGCGCGCGGTTCCGGCAGGAAATATCCCTTTGGTTCCAGCATGCGCTCAAAATGGGCGATAAGTCCGTCAAGATCCGCCTGTGGAGCAGGGGGAAGCGCTTCGTCTTCCGCTGTCGGCTGCACCAGGTCGGCCTGTTTAGACCACTCATAGGCACATAGGATTACTGCTTGTGCGAGATTGAGCGAGCCGAACTCGGGGTTAATCGGGACCGTCAGAATGCTCCGGGCAAGGGCCACATCCTCAGTTTCGAGGCCTGACCGTTCGGGGCCGAATAGTATAGCGCTTTTACCCGATTCCGCATGGATCGCAGCACCAGCCTCATCGGGGCCCACCACGGGCTTGGTCACACCGCGCTTCCGCACGGTCGTCGCGTACACATGAGCACAATCTGCAACGGCGTCGGCCGTGGTATCGAATACCTTCGCGTTCTCCAGAACAATATCTGCGCCAGCAGCAGAGGGCCCAGCGTCTGGATTGGGCCAGCCATCCCGTGGCGCCACAATCCGCATTTCGGTTAGACCGAAATTGAGCATAGCGCGCGCGGCCTTGCCGATATTTTCCCCAAGTTGAGGGCGAACAAGCACGAAGATCGGTTGGTTATTTTGCCCCATTTTGAGCAGCTTCCTGCACGGTGCTGGCAAACTCTTCGAAGTCCTTTGCTTCGGAAAAGTCGCGATAGACGCTGGCAAACCGGATATAGGCGACGCTATCGATCTGCCGCAGGCCGTCCATCACCATTTCGCCAATTCGCGAGGATGCCACTTCCGAATCTCCGGCAGTCTCGACCTGACGCTGAATTCCGGAGACCAGCTGATCGATCCGTTCCTGGTCTACGCCGCGCTTCCGGCACGCGAGAGCAACCGATTGCTCCAGCTTGCTGCGCTCGAAAGCTTCACGTCGGTCACCCGACTTTACGACAATTACCTCGCGTAGCTGAACACGTTCAAACGTCGTGAAACGGGCGCCACAGCTTGAGCATTGGCGCCGGCGCCTGATCGAGGTGTTATCCTCGGTCGGGCGGCTATCTTTGACCTGCGTGTCATCATGGGCGCAAAACGGGCAGCGCATGAGTTGTTTGCGTTATCCCGCTATTTCTTGACGCGGCTGTAGATCGCAATGCCTACGCCCGCGAGAAGGCCAACCGGCCATGTAACAACCGGCAAAACCGCGCCCGCGACTGCTCCAACGGCTGCGCCTGTAAGAACAGGTTTCGTTCCCGGGTGTTTGACGCCACTTTTTGCGATACCGATGACTTCGTCTTTCACATCGTCGAAGACGTTGCTTTCCTGGGGGGATTTGTCAGTCATATTTCAGCTCTCCGGATAGACAGGGAAAGCTGCACACAGCTCAGATACCTGGCCGCGCACGGCTTCCTCGATCTGAGCATCGCCTTCAGGACCGTTTTTGGCAAGCCCATCGACCACTTCGGTGATCAGCTTGCCTACTTTGCGGAACTCAGCCGGTCCAAAACCGCGCGTGGTGCCCGCTGGTGTACCAAGGCGAATGCCACTTGTCACAAACGGGCTGCGCGTGTCGTAAGGAATGCCGTTCTTGTTGCACGTCAGCCAAGCCCGGTCGAGGCCGGCTTCGGCAGACTTGCCCGTCACATCCTTGGCGGTCAGATCAACCAGCATAGAGTGGTTGTCTGTGCCGCCCGAAACGATCCGCAGACCGTTCTCTTCAATGCTGGCAGCCAGTGCGCGGGCGTTTTCAACCACAGCATGCGCGTAAGTCTTGAACTCAGGCCGCAGCGCTTCGCGGAATGCAACGGCCTTGGCCGCCACAACATGCATGAGCGGGCCGCCCTGGAGTCCGGGAAACACCGCCATGTTCAATGGCTTGGTCAGTTCCTCGTCATTCCAAAGGATAATGCCCGACCGCGGGCCGCGCAGGCTTTTGTGCGTCGTGCTGGTCACCACATGTGCATGCGGGAAGGGGGATGGGTGTGCGCCGCCTGCGACGAGGCCTGAGATGTGGCTCATGTCGCAAAGCAGATACGCACCTACTTCATCCGCGATCTCACGGAACCGCGGGAAATCCCAGGTGCGTGAATAGGCTGTTCCTCCGCAGATAATAAGCTTGGGCTTGTGTTCGCGCGCAATCGCCGCGACTTCATCCATGTCGATCAACTCGTCATCCTTGCGGACACCATAGCTGACCGGATTGAACCATTTTCCGCTCATGTTGACGGGTGAGCCGTGGGTCAGGTGACCGCCTGAATTCAAATCCAGACCCATGAAAGTGTCACCTGGCTGCAAGAGCGCCAGGAACACTGCCTGATTCATCTGACTGCCGGAATTGGGCTGAACATTCGCGAAATTGCACCCGAACAGCTCTTTCGCGCGCTCGATCGCGAGCGTTTCCACTACGTCGGCGTAGTCACAGCCGCCGTAGTATCGCTTGCCCGGATAACCCTCCGCGTATTTGTTGGTGAAGACACTACCGGTCGCTTCGAGGACAGCCTTTGAGGCAATATTTTCAGAAGCGATCAGCTCAATCTTGTCCTGTTGGCGCTTCAACTCTTTGCCGATCGCCGCAGCGACTTCGGGGTCAGCAGTTGCCAGGTCATCGTGCCAGAAGCGGTGCATGATGTTGGTTTCAGTGGATGGTGCTGTGCTCATTGGAGAGGCTCAATCGTATCGGTGTCAGTGGGCGGGTTGGAAAGCTTGTCGACGCGGCGCTGGTGCCGACCGCCGGCGAAGTCAGTATCTAGAAATGTCGCAACGCAGGACTTTGCCATTTCGATCCCGATCAGTCGTGCGCCCATAGCGATACAATTCGCGTCATTGTGTTCGCGACACAGGGCGGCAGACAGGGGTTCCGAGACCAGCGCGCAACGTACCGCCGGATTGCGGTTCACGCTGATCGAGATACCGATCCCGCTACCGCATAAGGCGATGCCGCGTTCTGCAGTGCCATCAGCCACAACCTCAGCCAGCTTGTAGCCATAATCTGGATAGTCAACGCTGTCGGTCGAATGCGGGCCAAGGTCGGCAACTTCATGCCCGGCTTCCATCAGCCATTCTGCTAGCTCGGACTTGAGCTCAGTGGCGGCGTGGTCAGATGCAATCGCTATACGCATGGGCTTCACATAGGGAGCGTGAACGATTCTCTCCACCCCGAATACAGGCTTTTCGACGGTGATTTGGGGTTAGCTGATCTGTTTGCGTACCCAGGTCCACAGTTTCTTGGCCTCGGCCGCAGCCTTGCCGGTTGCGTCGATCTCTGCCGCAACTTCTCCCTTCGCAGATGACCGGTGGAAGTCTGCGCGCTCGCCGAAGTTTACGGGGCAGGTTTTGAGGCCGAACTTTCTCGCCGTTTCCTTGGCTTCTTCAATTTGGCGAGTGGCGCCCGCCGGTACGGCGTTGAGAACGACATATGCTGGCTTTCCGGCGAATTCGATCATCTCGGCCACGGCCTCCAGAGCATGGAGATCGAAGGCGCGCGGGCGCGACGGGATGAGGACAAGGTCGGCCGCCTTGATCGCTTCACGCATTGCAGCTTCGGCGTGTGGAGGTGTATCGATGACCACCACGTCTACCTCGTCCTGTTTGTGCGCACGCTCGATGGTCTTCGCGAGGCGGGCAGGGGGGCTGGTTACCACCAACGGATAAAAATCCCCGCGCCAGTCGCCCCACGCCGCCGCGGTGGCTTGTGGGTCTGTATCGATGACGCAGGCGGGTTGCTTCGCCTGCGTAGCGCTCGCGGCCAAGTGCAGGGCGATAGTGGTTTTACCCGACCCGCCCTTTTGGCTGATGATGGCAATGGTTGGCATGGTTCGAACCCCAAAATGCTGCACTGCACAATGGGTATCGCAATTCAAGCTAGAACGCGAGAGCGGAATGCGCCTTTATGGGGAAAACCGACCTACTGATCCAGGAACGAGCGCATTTTGCGGCTGCGGCTCGGGTGCTTGAGTTTGCGTAGCGCCTTCGCCTCGATCTGACGGATACGTTCGCGGGTCACCGAGAACTGTTGGCCAACTTCCTCTAGCGTATGGTCAGTATTCATGCCGATGCCGAAGCGCATGCGTAGAACGCGTTCTTCACGCGGAGTAAGCGATGCGAGGACTCGGGTGACTGTTTCCTTGAGGTTCGCCTGAATGGCGGCATCCACAGGGATAATCGCGTTCTTGTCCTCGATGAAATCGCCAAGGTGTGAATCTTCCTCGTCACCGATTGGTGTTTCTAGCGAAATCGGCTCCTTGGCGATCTTCATCACCTTCCGAACCTTTTCCAGTGGCATGGAGAGGCGAGCTGCCATCTCTTCTGGAGTAGGTTCACGCCCTTCCTCGTGCAAGAATTGCCGCGAAGTGCGGACCAGCTTGTTGATCGTCTCGATCATGTGGACCGGGATACGGATTGTTCGCGCCTGGTCTGCGATAGATCGCGTAATTGCCTGACGGATCCACCAGGTTGCGTAAGTGCTGAACTTGTAACCGCGGCGATATTCGAACTTGTCGACTGCCTTCATCAGGCCGATGTTGCCTTCCTGAATAAGGTCGAGGAATTGCAGGCCGCGATTGGTGTATTTCTTGGCGATCGAGATAACGAGACGAAGGTTGGCCTCAACCATTTCCTTCTTCGCGATACGTGCTTCGCGCTCGCCCTTTTGCACCATGTTCACAATGCGGCGTAGCTCAGGCAGCGCCATACCGGTCTGGCTGGCGATATCCGCGATTTCGGCACGGATACGGTCAATCGCCGCTTCTTCCTTCTCAGCAAAGGCCGCCCATTTCTTATCTTTCTTGGCGTTGTCAGTCAGCCAACTCTCATCCAGCTCATTGCCGACGTAGGCCTTGAGGAAGTCGATCCGTTTGACCTTATGCCGCTCTGCCAGGCGCAGCATCTGCCCGCCCAAAGCCGTGAGGCGGCGGTTGAAGGCATAGAGATTATCGACCAGGAATTCGATCTTGGTCGCGTGGAACTGCATACTTTCCACTTCGCCGGTCAGTTCTTCGCCCAGCTTCTCGTACTTGTTTTCCTTCGCCTTCGGGAATTCCTTACCCGCAGCGAGTGTTTCAACGCGCTCGTTCTGCAGCTTCTCAAAAGTTTTGAAGGTCTTGGTGATTCGGGCGAAACGCTCAATCGCGTCGGGCTTCAGTGCGGCTTCCATCTGAGCGAGCGACATGGTGTTGTCCTCCTCATCATCGTCCTCGCGCTTCTTGCCTTCGCCGTCTTCGCCTTCTTCGCCGTCGTCTTCATCCTCGACATCATCGTCGTCATCGCGAATTGTCGGGCCAGCGGTTTCTTCGGAGATCTCGTCATCATCGTCGTCTTCAGCGCCTTCTTCCAGCTTTTCAGCCGGCGGCTCTTTCGAAAGCATGGCGTCAAGATCCAGAATCTCGCGAAGCTGCATTTCTTCGTTGTTCAGCGCTTCAGACCATTGGATGATGGCGTGGAAAGTAATCGGACTTTGACACAGGCCCATGATCATCATGTCGCGGCCTGCCTCGATACGTTTGGCGATTGCAATTTCGCCTTCACGGCTGAGCAACTCGACTGCGCCCATTTCGCGCAGATACATGCGCACCGGATCGTCTGTGCGATCACCGGTCGTTGTCTTTTTGGCGGGAGTTGCAGCGGCAGTTTTCTTTGCGTCTTTCTTCGCGCCTTCGCCTACCTGCATTTCCTCAACTTCGGCGTCCTGTTCTGCCTCAGCCTCGGCCTCTTCGTCATTCTCGACGATCTGCACACCCATTTCGGAAAGCGCAGTCTGGATATCTTCGATCTGGTCAGGGCTCATCTCACCCGAGGGCAAGGCCGCATTGAGCTCATCATAGGTGATGTAGCCCTTCTTCTTGCCCTTGGTCATGAGCTTCTTGATCGATGCTTCGTTGAGATCGATCAGCGGTGCGTCATCGTCTTTGTTCGGTGCGCTTTTGGTTTTCGACGCCATAGGTCCAAATCAGTCCGTTTTCATGTCGGAGAGTGCTTCATCGTCGGCGCTCTCTCGAGAAATTTCTGCCCCGGCCGATATACCGGCCTTTCGTCGCCCGAATTCCTTCAAGCGTAGATTCAAAGAAGTGAGCCGTTCACGCAGCCGCGTTTGTTCTGCAAATGCGCCCTCCGGGTCTTCATTGAACCGGACCTTTGTCGCCTCAAGAGCGGACAAAAGCGCCGGCCTTTCGACCAGCAAAGCAACGGCTTCAGCCAATTCCTCGCGCGCATCTACCGGGTTGGTGCTTTCTCTCAGGAAAGCGTAGCGTCTGTTATCCGGTGGGGCGGGAATGCCTTCCGATGCTGATATGGCGACTTGGCCGCGCGAATCAAGCGTTTCTGACAGTTCAAGCAGGCTTTCGACAGTTTCTGTCATTTTTGCATCAAATTGGGCAAGCTTACCGAGCGCTTCTGCGTGGCGAAGAATCTCGCCTGGATGCTGCAGCAATCCATGGACAACCGCCCGGGTGAATTCGTCACGCGCACCGCCGGATATGGCGTGACGCAGTTTCGCGGCGGCATCGCTGGAAAGTCGCGGGGCGGGCTGCCAGGTTGAACGTGCCCCGGGCTTCCATTCGCGCTGCGGGCGAGGTGGAAAAGCGAAACCGGAAAAACGCTCCAGCAATTCGCGTTTATAAAGTGCGCGGATATCGGGGTGCTGGATCGCATCGACATGCTGAAGCAAACGGGACTTCAAGCCGGCCTTGTCTTCCGGTGTACGCAGTTCCTGCGCGTCGCGTTCAAAGGACCAGAGCGTATCCAGCAGACTAGCGGGCTCCGCCAGCAGCTTCTGCATCGCGCCGGCGCCTTGCTGGTTGATCAGGTCGTCCGGATCCAGCCCGGAAGGCAATCGCACAATCGACAAAGTCTTGCCCGGCTGAAGCATCGGAAGCGCTCGCTCAATTGCACGCATTGCCGCGCGTTGTCCGGCATTATCACCATCGAAACAGAGCACTGGTGCGTCGACCAGACGCCACAGCAATGTCAGCTGGTTCTCAGTGAGCGCTGTACCTAAAGGCGCCACCGCATCGCTTATGCCAGCATGGGCCAGAGCGATCACATCCATATAGCCTTCGACAACGACCATACGGTTCGTATGGCGGCTTGCAGGGCCGGCGCGGTGCAGATTGTATAGCGTGCGCCCCTTGTCGAACAGCGGGGTATCGGGAGAATTGAGGTATTTCGCAACGCCGTCGCGGCTCTCAAGAATTCGCCCGCCGAACGCGATCACGCGTCCGCGTTGGTCCTGAATGGGCAGCATTAGCCGGTCCCGGAAGCGGTCATAAGGCGCTTTGTCGTCCACGCTGATCTGCATGCCGCTTTCCACCAGCATGCCTTCCTCAAAATCCGACAGCGCGCCTTTCAACGCAACTTTACTGTCAGGCGCATAGCCAAAGCCGAATTCGCGAATGACCTGGGGCGAAAATCCACGAGAAGCGAGATAATCACGCGCTCGCGCCCCACCTGGCGAGCCCAGCATTTCCACAAACCAGTGCTGCGCAGCTTCGGTTACATCGACCAGGCTAGCTCGTTTTTCCGCGCGTTGAGCCGCAACAGGATCGGGGCGAGGGACCTCCATCCCCGCCTGCACGGCCAATTCCTTGATTGCATCCATGAACGGCAAACCGCGCTGATCAGTCATCCATGAAATGACATCGCCATGCGCACCACAGCCGAAGCAGTGATAGAAACCCTTTTGATCGTTTACGGTGAAGCTGGGCGTCTTTTCGTTGTGGAACGGGCAGCACGCCTTCCATTCGCGTCCCGCACGCTGCAGCTTGGTCGTCCGCATGATGACGGATGACAGCGTCACGCGCGCACGCAGTTCATCCTTCCATTGCGGGGTGATCGACATGGGTTATCAATGCGCGGGATCGGCGCCATGTTCAAGCGTTGGCTGTGGACCAGCCTGTGCCAATCTCAAGAAAGTGCGGCTTTCACCAATCCGCTGGCAAGACCCATGTCTAGCTCAGCGCCGTGGCGCTTCTTCAGCTCACCCATAACGCGTCCCATGTCCTTGATCGATTCGGCGCCAATGTCCGCCTTCACTGCTTCGATAGCGGCCTTGGTCGCGGCCTCGTCCATCATGGCAGGCAAGAACTCTTCGATGACAGCCAGCTCCGCGCGTTCCTGATCCGCCAGCTCCTTGCGGTCGCCATCGTCATACATCTGGATCGATTCCTTGCGCTGCTTCGCCATCTTCTGCAGCACTTCGGTCACCAGCTCGTCGTCATTTTCCGGCGCCTTGCCAGTCCGGGCCTCAATATCGCGATCCTTGATCTTCGCAGCGATCAGGCGAAGCGCAGCGGTGCGGTCCTTATCCTTTGCCTTCATGGCAGTGATCGTGGCGGCTTTGATATCATCGCGGAGCATGATTACAGTCTTTCTTGTGGATGGATTCGAATGCATGCGCGGATAGCGCAAAATACAATGCACAGATAGGTTGACGGACCCGATCCGCAAGCCTAGCGGATGGGTCTTAGCGACATCGCCGGAAAACCTTTTACTCGGAGCACCGAAATGGCCTCTGCTGCCTCTCATCCTGCGCAACCCAAAGGGAGCACAGGAGTCCTTGTTCTGGCCGATGGCAGTGTGATTTGGGGCAGGGGCTTCGGCGCGAGTGGCGATGCGGTGGGTGAAGTGTGCTTCAACACTGCCATGACCGGTTATCAGGAAGTGATGACCGATCCCAGCTATGCCGCGCAGATCGTCACCTTCACTTTTCCGCATATCGGCAATGTTGGCGCGAACCCTGAAGACATCGAAAGCAAGGTTGAGGGCGCGGTGGGATGCGTGGTGCGCGAAGACGTAACGCGGCCAAGCAATTTCCGCAGTATCGAAGGCTTCACCGATTGGATGGCGGCCAATGGCAAGATTGGCCTGTCTGGTGTCGATACCCGCGCGCTGACGCGGCGCATTCGCCTGGGCGGCGCACCCAATGCGGTGATCGCACATTCGCCCGATGGAAAGTTCGATATCCCGGCTCTGGTTGAGAAGGCGCAAGGCTGGGCCGGGCTGGAAGGGATGGATCTGGCGAAGGTCGTGACCCGTGAGGCTCACGAAGACTGGAGCGGCTCTTACTGGCAGCTTGGTCATGGCTATGGGACGGGTGAGGGCGATGCGCGCCCACACATCGTGGCGATCGACTACGGCGCGAAGGACAACATCTTCCGCAATCTGGTGCGCGCAGGTGCGAAGGTCACAGTGGTTCCGGCCAAGACCTCGCTGGAGGATGTGCTGGAGCTGGAGCCGGCGGGTGTGTTCCTGTCCAACGGACCGGGCGATCCGGCGGCGACGGGCGAATATGCTGTGCCAGTGATCAAGGGACTGCTTGATCGTGATATTCCGCTGTTCGGGATATGCCTCGGTCACCAAATGCTGGCGCTGGCAGCGGGCGCGAAGACAGTGAAGATGCACCAGGGACACCGCGGCGCGAACCACCCGGTTCAGCGTGTTGGCGCGGGCTGGGGCGACAGCGAAACGCTCGTCGAGATTACCAGCATGAACCACGGCTTTGCGGTGGATGCAGACAGCCTGCCTGACAATGTCGAGCAAACCCACGTCAGCCTGTTCGATGGCAGCAATTGCGGGATTTCCATCAAAGGCAAGCAAGCCTTCGGCGTGCAATACCACCCAGAGGCCTCACCCGGCCCGCAGGACAGCTTCTACCTGTTCGAGAAATTCGTGGGGATGTTGGGGTGAGGCGTACTAGGCTTACTTGGTTCGCTTTGGGGGCAGCGACGTCTGCAATAGCTTCAATCGCCACATCCGTCGCTTTTTCGAGCGGAGACAAACTTCAGCCCTATCTTAGCGTATCTGAGCGGGTACTCACTCTGGAAGAAATCGACCAGTTTGAAGCGATTGCACAAACAAGCGGCGCATTGCTCAGAGAATGCGGAGCCAAGCAGTTCTATATGAAAGATGCGAACGGTCTGGATGGCGTTCCTTTCTCGCTGATCAAAATCAATAAAGAAAATGACATAGCGATCCACTGCGTGTTCGAGCGTGCGCGGGTCGCAGGCTACCCCCTCCATATACAGATGATATCGGACCAAGATGCCCAAACGCACTGACATTTCCTCGATCCTCGTAATTGGCGCTGGCCCAATCATCATCGGCCAGGCGTGCGAGTTCGACTATTCCGGCACGCAAGCGATCAAGGCCCTGAAGGAAGAGGGCTATCGCGTCATCCTGGTCAACTCGAACCCGGCCACGATCATGACCGATCCCGAGTTTGCCGATGCGACCTATATCGAGCCGATCACGCCCGAAATCGTCGAGAAGATCATCGCCAAAGAACGGCCCGATGCCGTGCTGCCGACGATGGGCGGGCAGACCGCGCTGAACTGCGCGCTCTCGCTCAACAAGATGGGTGTGCTCGACAAGTATGGCGTGCAGATGATCGGCGCCGACGCCGAAGCCATCGACAAGGCCGAGGATCGCCAGAAGTTCCGTGAGGCGATGGACAAGATCGGGCTGGAAAGCGCGCGCAGCGGCATTGCGCATTCATTGGACGACGCGCTGAAAGTTCTGGAGCGCACCAAGCTCCCCGCGATCATCCGCCCCAGCTTTACGTTGGGCGGTACGGGCGGCGGCATTGCCTACAACAAGGCCGAGTTTGAGCGGATTGTTCGCGAAGGCCTCGACGCGTCGCCCACCACAGAAGTGCTGATCGAGGAATCGCTGCTGGGGTGGAAAGAGTATGAGATGGAGGTTGTGCGCGATAAGCACGATAACTGCATCATCATCTGCTCGATCGAGAATGTCGATCCGATGGGCGTCCACACCGGTGACAGCATCACTGTCGCGCCCGCGCTGACGCTGACGGACAAGGAATATCAGATCATGCGCACCGCCTCGCTCGAGGTGCTGCGCGAGATTGGCGTCGAAACCGGAGGCTCCAACGTCCAGTTTGCGGTCAACCCGGCGGACGGTCGCTTGATCGTGATCGAGATGAACCCGCGCGTGTCACGTTCGTCCGCTCTGGCATCCAAAGCCACCGGTTTCCCGATTGCGCGGGTCGCAGCAAAGCTGGCCGTGGGCTACACGCTGGACGAGATTACCAACGAGATTACTGGCGCTACACCGGCATCCTTCGAGCCTACAATCGATTACGTGGTGACCAAGATCCCGCGCTTCGCTTTCGAGAAGTTCAAAGGCGCGAAGCCAGAGCTGGCCACCGCGATGAAGTCGGTCGGCGAAGTCATGGCGATTGGCCGGAACCTCCAGGAATCGATGCAGAAGGCTCTACGCGGGCTAGAAACCGATCTGGACGGGTTCAATCGCGTGCCTGCGCTGGAAGGTGTTTCGCGCGAAGTGCTGACTGCCGCGCTCAGCAAGCGGACACCGGATCGTTTGCTGAATGTAGGACAGGCATTTCGCGAAGGCATGAGTGTGGAAGATATCCACGCTGTTACATCCTACGATCCCTGGTTCCTCCGCCAGATCGAAGAGATTATTGCGGCTGAAAAACGGATTGCCGCAGACGGTCTGCCGCGCGATGCGGCGGAATTGCGCAAGCTCAAATCGATGGGCTTTTCGGACAAGCGCCTCGCTACATTGGCTGTACGCTCGGTGGGTGTTGCAGGCGGGCTGGGTGAGACGCAAGCCAAGCGCTCAGGCCTACTGCATGATGCCTTGCAGGCGATGGCTGGTGCGACCAGCGAAGACGAAGTCCGCGCACTGCGTGAAAAGCTTGGCGTGCGTCCTGTCTTCAAACGCATTGACAGCTGCGCCGCCGAATTCGAAGCGATCACACCTTACATGTACTCAACCTATGAAGCGCCAAGCTTTGGCGAGCCTGAGTGTGAGGCCGATCCGTCTGACCGCAAGAAGGTAGTGATCCTGGGCGGCGGCCCGAACCGGATCGGACAGGGCATCGAGTTCGATTACTGCTGCGTGCATGCCTGTTTTGCGCTGGAAGAGGCTGGCTATGAAACGATCATGGTCAACTGCAATCCGGAAACGGTTTCCACCGACTATGACACTTCGGACAGGCTCTATTTTGAACCGCTGACGGCGGAAGACGTGCTGGAAATCATGCGCGTAGAGATGTCCAAGGGGACATTGGCAGGCGTAATCGTGCAGTTCGGTGGACAGACTCCGCTGAAACTCGCGCAAGCGCTGGAAGATGCCGGGGTGCCGATTTTGGGAACTTCCCCAAATGCAATCGACTTGGCCGAGGACCGAGAGCGGTTTGCGAAGCTCGTCAATCAGCTGAAGCTCAAGCAACCGGATAACGGCATTGCCTACAGTCGAGATGAAGCCGCAGCTGTTGCCGCACGGATCGGCTATCCGGTGTTGTTGCGCCCGTCCTACGTGCTGGGTGGCCGCGCGATGGAAATCGTCGACAGTGAGGCGCAACTGGATGACTACATCCGCACGGCTGTGAACGTGTCAGGCGACAGCCCGGTTCTGGTCGATCAATATCTGCGCGACGCGGTCGAATGTGATGTCGATGCGCTGTGCGATGGCAAGGAAGTGCGCATCGCGGGCGTGATGCAACATATCGAGGAAGCCGGTGTCCATTCGGGCGATAGTGCCTGCACACTGCCGCCATACTCGCTGCCCGCCGACATTGTTGCAGAGATGGAACGGCAGGCGGAAGCCTTGGCAAAGGCGCTAAATGTCGTAGGTCTGATGAACGTGCAATTCGCGGTTAAGGACGGCGAAGTCTACCTGATCGAAGTTAATCCACGCGCCTCCCGCACGGTACCATTTGTCGCGAAGGCAATCGGTCAGCCGGTAGCCAAGATTGCCGCGCGGGTGATGGCAGGCGAGCCGCTTTCCAATTTCGAGCCATTCAAGCGCGAATTGCCCTACATGGCGGTTAAGGAAGCGGTCTTCCCATTCAACCGTTTCCCGGGGGCTGATCCGATCCTTTCACCGGAAATGAAGTCGACCGGCGAAGTCATGGGCATCGACACGGGTTTCGAGGCAGCTTTCCTCAAATCGCAATTGGCAGCGGGAATGAAACTGCCTGCGAAAGGGACATTGTTTGTATCGGTGAAAGACAGCGACAAGGTGCATATAGTGCCGGCGGTGCAGTCTCTGATTGATCAAGGCTTCAAAGCGATCGCGACAGGCGGCACACAAACATATCTCAGCGCACAAGGTTTGCCTGTTGAACGGATCAACAAGGTGGCCGAGGGTCAGCCACATATCGTGGACAAGATTATAGACGGCGAGGTCGATCTGATCTTCAATACTACGGAAGGTTGGCAGTCTTTGCTGGACTCAAAATCGATCCGTGCATCGGCCCTGGAGGCCAAACTGCCGTACTATACAACAGCAGCAGCTTCATTGGCAGTTGCCAACACAATTCGTGCGGTAAATGCAACTGATCTTGAAGTCCGCTCGTTGCAGGACTATTATAGCTAGCGAACACAAGCTTTTTCCCGACATTTTAAACGAGATTTGGCCGCTTCTTTAGATGCGGCCTCGTTTGAAATGACCGTTTTTTCATGGGGATAAGCGCCAAAGGAAAGAAGAGATGGCTACGATGGAAAAGGTTCCAATGCTGGCAGAAGGTTATGAGCAGTTGACTGCTGACCTGAAGGCATTGCGCACGGAGCGACCAAAAATTGTTGATGCAATCGAGGAAGCTCGTGCGCACGGCGATCTATCGGAGAACGCCGAATATCACGCCGCCAAAGAGCGTCAGGGGCAGGTTGAAGCCCAAATCGCCGAGTTGGAAGACAAGGTCAGCCGCGCACAGATCATCGACCCTGCTACCTTGTCCGGCGACCGGGTGGTTTTCGGCGCAACTGTGACTTTGCTTGATGAAGACGACAAACCGGTAAAATACCAGATAGTCGGTCAGACCGAAGCAAATGCCAACAAGGGACGCATTTCCTACAACTCTCCGATTGCCCGTGCGCTGATCGGCAAGGAAGTTGGCGAAGAGATCGAAGTGACTGTCCCTTCAGGCGATAAGTTCTACCTCGTCGACAAGATCGAATTTATCTGATTTTTACAGAAGGGACGCTCAACCGAGCGTCTTTTCCATAGCATAGTTGTGGATCGGCACGAGCTTGCCTTCGTGTTCGATTGTGAAGTCCCGCCTTTGCGTAACGCCATAGCCGGCGCGTTCGAATGACGGGCGCGCCAGCTCGCTCGCCTCAGTGTACAGCCGTTTACAATCCCAAGTCAGCGCCTGTTCTTCCGCAGCTTCAAGCAGCCGATCAGCCAGTCCATTTCGGGTATGATCGGGATGGCAGTAAAGATGGTCGAGATGGCCATCTTGTTCCAGCAGGGCGTAGGCAACCGGCATACCGCTCTCCTCGGCGGCAACGATTACCCAATGGCCCAACTCGGCGCGTTCAATAATACGATCTTTCGCGGCAGGCGACCGAGCCACCCAAGCTGCAACCTGCGATGCTGAATAAGCCCGCAACCCGATCACTGAGACTGCGTCTACAAAGACCTGCTCAAGCCGTTCTGCATCGCTACGCCTGAATCGGCGAAAAGCATACATGGTCGCCGGGGGAATTATTCGTCCGGTTCCAGCAGCTTGTGTATGTGGACGACAACATACTTCATTTCAGCATCGTCAACGGTGCGCTGTGCCTGTCCGCGCCATGCCTCAACCGCGTCGTCATAATTACTGAAAACGCCGACCACGTGAATGCTTTCAGGGTCCTGAAATTCATGCGACCTAGGGTCTTTGACCCGGCCACCCATAACAAGGTGCAGGCGCTGCTTGGTTTCGAGTTCCGCCATGATTATTCCTGTTCGCTATAGCAATTGCGGCGCCCAATAAACGACTATGCCGTGGAGGCAAGTGCGTGAGGGCAACGAATTCCTATTCCTGATCGGAATTCTGCTCGATCAGTTCCTGACCTTTTGCCAATCCAACCTCGCTCTTCGCGTGATGGGCCTTCTCATACATCGCCACCGCGAAACCAATCGCAACATCTGTTGCCAATCGGGTAAACAAGCCACCAGCGGCGGCGGCCTTTCTTCCACGGCGCGTAAAGCTACCCAGCGCAAGCCCCAGTGCCAGTGCTCCGCCGATCACTACGACAGGGTTTTGTTTCGCGTATTGGAATGCCGCGCTTGCAGCATCTGAAGCGATATCTTCGGGCGAGCGATCACCGAAACGCGCTTGAGCGGCAGCGATCCGTTCTTTCAGAGCCTCTCTCTTTTGTTCACGCGTCATTATCGACCTCCGTTGAGGTTGCCTCGTTGTCTGAAGCAAGCAAAGCTGCGACTGGCTTCCATGCCAATGCAATTGCGAGAACTCCTGCTGCCCCTGCAGCGGCAGCGGCAATTACCTTGGCCGGCAGGCCCAGCTTGTCCAACTTGTCAATCGCAGGCTCGCCTAAACTATCGGCCAATTGCGACCCGATCCGTTGGCCTGACAATCCCTGGCGTACCTGCGCGATTTGCGCTGCCACAATTGATCGTGCAGCGCCACGGATCGCCTTGTCTTCCTTTAGCTGTTGTTTCAGATCAGCCATTCTCATCTTCGTCCGAAGTGCTGTCGAAGACTTCGCCGATTTCACGCGTTGAATTGCGTACACGAAGCGCCAGCAAATAGGCCCCGATCAATAATAAGCTTACAACAATGGCGGTCGCACCAAATGCTGTGACATATGGTGTCAGAGCGATCACCATACCAACAACCAGCGCAATTAACGCGAGATGCAAGAAGCCAAATGCCATTAGCCCTGAGAATAGGGCAGACTTGCTGCGGTTGGCCGCAAAAGCCAAGCGCGTCTTCTGAAAGCCAATTTCGGCCTGAAATAGCGTTTTGCCGTCTTCCGCCAAAGCTGTGAGGTCATCAACAATAGAAGATCGCGTAGGCGCAGAATCATTGTCGCCGCGAACCGCAGCGTCCAATTCCTCATCCACTTCGGCCGGGCTACGTTGAGCCCGATCCGGATCATCCATAGTCAGCCCCTTCCGTGCGGCGTCTTACTTGCTCCCACGGAATAGACGAGCGATGATGAATCCTGCAATAGCCGCAATACCAAGTGCAGTACCGGGGCTCTTGCGAACGAATTCCCGGGCATCGTCACCGATCTCATCGATGCTCTTGGACTCCAGCTTTGCCGAAGCTTCCTGAAGGCTGCGCGAGGCCTTGCGGGCGTAGTCACCGTATTGCTCACCGACCTTCTCGTCGATCTGAGGTGCAGCGTCTGCCACGATCTTTCCAAATGAAGACAATGCATCGCTTGCGCGTGCCTTACCCTCTACCGCCAGATCGCCAGCTTTAGCCTTGGCTTCCTGTCCGTAGTTCTTTGCTTCTGCCACGAGGTCGGTTCCTTTCTCACGGGCTTGATTGCGATATACGTCGGCACGCTCGCCGGCTTCCGCCTTCAGCGCGGCAGCACCTGCCTTCGCTTCATCAAGCGCGGCATTGAAGCGCGATTTTGCCTCGGCCGTATGGCTCTGAGGCGCTGCGGCCTTGGTTGATTTCTTCGCTGCCGGCTTTTTGGCGGCAGTTTTGCGGGTCTTGGTCTTGCTGGTCTCTGCCATGATCCGTCCTTTGCCTGTTAGTTTGTTCAATTTCGGCCTGAATACGTCTGCCGAGGTTACTAAATTTTCAACGCTGCTTGCGCGCTGGTGTTCCGCGCAATACAGCGCTGATGCACTCCATATGGTGGTGTTTTACCCGATTACAACAGTCCGATCCAGGAGCCTGAAAATGACTACCATTATCGATCTTCACGGCCGTGAAATTCTTGATAGCCGAGGTAACCCGACCGTGGAAGTCGACGTCCTTTTGGAAGATGGCAGTTTCGGTCGGGCAGCCGTGCCGTCAGGCGCTTCGACCGGTGCACACGAAGCAGTCGAACTACGCGATGGCGACAAGAGGCGCTACAAAGGCAAAGGTGTCCTGAAAGCGGTTGATGCCGTAAACACCGAGATCGCAGACACCATCCTTGGTTTCGACGCAGAAGATCAACGCGACGTTGATATGGCAATGATCGAACTTGATGGCACGCCGAACAAGGGTCGGATCGGTGCGAACGCCATTCTGGGCACCAGCCTTGCCGTGGCCAAAGCAGCTGCCAATGCACGCGGCCTTCCGCTTTATTCCTATCTTGGCGGTGTTGCGACACATGTTCTGCCCGTTCCGATGATGAATATTATCAACGGGGGCGAGCATGCCGACAATCCGATCGATATTCAGGAATTTATGATCATGCCGGTAGGCGCCGAAAGTTTGGCCGAAGCGGTTCGTTGGGGTAGCGAAGTGTTCCACACCTTGAAATCAGGCTTGTCGGCAAAAGGCCTGGCAACAAGCGTCGGTGACGAAGGCGGTTTTGCTCCAGATCTTGCCAGCACGCGGGCGGCATTGGATTTCATAATGGCGTCGATCGAAGAGGCTGGATTCAAACCTGGCGCTGACATTGTGTTGGCACTCGATTGCGCAGCCACCGAATTCTACAGGGATGGCAAGTACGAGATTTCCGGCGAAGGCCTGAGCTTGGACGGTAACGGGATGGCTGAATATCTCGCTAAACTTTGCGATGACTATCCAATCAAATCGATTGAAGACGGGATGAGTGAAGACGATTTTGAAGGATGGAAGGCTGTGACCGATGCCATCGGAAATAAGGTTCAGCTCGTTGGCGATGATCTTTTTGTGACCAATCCTTCACGCTTGTCTGACGGGATTGCGCAAGGTTTGGCGAATTCGCTGTTGGTCAAGGTCAATCAGATCGGTACCCTTACTGAAACGCTGGCGGCCGTCGATATGGCCCATCGCGCCAGCTACACCTCTGTGATGAGTCACCGCTCCGGCGAGACGGAAGATTCGACTATTGCCGATTTGGCTGTGGCGACTAATTGCGGGCAGATTAAAACAGGCTCGCTTGCCCGGTCAGACAGGCTGGCCAAGTATAATCAGTTGATCAGGATCGAAGAAGAGTTGGGTGCCAACGCGGTTTATGCGGGTACAGCCTGTTTTGGCCGCCTGAGCTGATCAACCGGCGAAACGTTCCTGAATCTTGAGTAGGGCGAGCGCTGCTACGGCAGCCTCGCCACCCTTATTCTTTTGAGCGGGGTCCGCACGGACAAGTGCCTGCTCCTCGTTCTCAACGGTCAGAATGCCATTGCCGATTGCAATGCCGTCCATAGTCAGCGCCATAATCGCGCGTGCACTCTCTCCGGCCACAATCTCGAAGTGATAGGTTTCACCGCGGATTACCACGCCAATCGCAACGAACCCATCATATTGATCGCTCTCAAGCGCGAGGGCGATAGCACCCGGTATCTCGAGCGCTCCTGGGACGGTTAGAACTTCCACTTCGTGACCTGCAGCTTCGATGGCGGCTCTTGCGCCGCGAATGAGCATATCATTCAAGTGTCCGTAGAAACGGGCTTCGACTATCAGGATTTTGGCCATTTATCGGGTCACTCCGGGATGGGCATGTGATCTACGATATTCAGGCCATAACCTTCGATCGCGACAACATTAGGTTGGGAATTGCTCAAAAGGATCATGTCATGGATCTTCAAGTCCGCAAGGATTTGTGAGCCGATGCCCACATTCCTAAGTTCGTCTTCCTCGCTATAATTGTTTGTGGCAGGACGATCGCGGAGCACAACGATCACGCCGGAGCCGTGTTTGCCGACCGCTTCCATAGAGCGTTGCAGAACACGCTTGCGCTCTCCCGGCTGGCCAAGAACATCGTCGAGCACCGAAACCGGATGTACACGGGCGAGGGTGGGCTCACCGGGCACGACGTGTCCCTTTTGCAAGACCAATGCCTCGCTGCCATCAACGGTGTTCCGGTAGGTAATCAGACGCCACTGACCGCCGTAATCAGACTCAAAGCTCCGTTCGCTGACACGTTCAACCAGATGGTCATTGCGGCGGCGATATTCGATCAGGTCGCGGATTGTGCCGATCTTGAGGTCATGCTTTCGGGCAAAACCGATCAAGTCGTCCAACCGTGCCATACTGCCATCTTCATTCATGATCTCGCAGATCACACCTGACGGGTTCAAGCCAGCGAGCCGAGAGATGTCGACCGCTGCTTCGGTATGGCCAGCGCGCACTAGCACCCCGCCATCCCTGGCTGTCAACGGGAAGACATGCCCTGGTTTTACGATATCATTGGGTCCCTTGGTCGCATCAATCGCCACTGATACAGTTCGAGCGCGATCAGCTGCTGAAATACCGGTTGTCACCCCTTCCTTCGCTTCGATTGAGATCGTGAAAGCGGTCTGCATGCTTTCAGAATTATTCGCTGTCATTTGCTCAAGGCCAAGCGCTTCAACGCGCTTGCGGCTAAGAGCAAGGCAAATCAATCCGCGACCGTGTGTGGCCATGAAGTTGATGGCGTTCGGTGTCGCCATTTGAGCAGGGATGATGAGATCGCCTTCGTTCTCGCGATCTTCGTCATCTACCAAAATGTACATACGGCCGTTCCGCGCTTCGTCGATGATCTCTTCGATTCCGACGAGTGCAGGGCGGTCATCATTACCTGTGAGGAAGTTCTCCAGTTTCGAGAGGGTCTCTGCAGTTGGATTCCAACTGGCTTCCGCGCAATCCCGCAACGTGTTGGCATGCAGACCGGCAGCTCTGGCCAGACCAGCGCGGGACATCTCGCCCGATGATATGAGATCGCGTACGCGTGTGATTGTAGATGTGCTCATAAGCCAGCGATATCACATTGTGATGTGATTTCAAGCTAGAAAAGTGCTTATCTAAAGCATCTAAACACATAGAAATGTGTTCTTGGCCTAAAGAGAGGATGATCTAACGGCTTGGGCGGAGAAAATGGTGGACGCACTAGGGTTCGAACCTAGGACCCGCTGATTAAGAGTCAGCTGCTCTACCAACTGAGCTATGCGTCCACTTTGTTCAGATAACGACGCGCGTTCTGCGCGGTTCCGAATCGGAAGAGGCGCTCATATAGCGCTGCTGCTTGGAATTGAAAGCCTTTGTTACTCGATTGAGTTGGTCAATGCAGACCGCGCCGGGGTGCCTCTCTGTTCCAGCGGTTGACCATCATAAGTAATCCTACGCAGATCATGTTGGTCAGCATGGAAGAACCGCCATGGCTCATCCATGGCAGCGGAATGCCTACAACAGGCGCCAATCCCATGACCATCATCAGATTGATCGCGA
This sequence comes from Altererythrobacter ishigakiensis, assembly GCF_001663155.1. Lineage (NCBI taxonomy): Bacteria > Pseudomonadati > Pseudomonadota > Alphaproteobacteria > Sphingomonadales > Erythrobacteraceae > Altererythrobacter > Altererythrobacter ishigakiensis. The sequence continues at coordinate 1,797,070 of NZ_CP015963.1, read as the reverse complement.
TGTAGAAGAATACTGTCGCCGTTGCTCCACCAGCCAGCAGCATGGCGAACCGATCGTTAGACGCCCGCGCAACTCGCCAACCCCAGCGCAATATCAAGCTGAACATCACGATGACGAACAAGCCGCCGATTAGTCCCCATTCCTCAGCCATGGTTGCAAAAACAAAGTCTGTGTGAGGCTCAGGAAGGTAGTCCAGATGACTTTGCGAGCCTTGATTGAAGCCTTTGCCTGTCAAGCCGCCTGACCCGATTGCGATTTTCGACTGGGTAATGTGGTAACCCGCCCCAAGCGGATCACTTTCCGGGTCCATAAATGTCGTCACGCGCCGCTGCTGATATTCTTGAAGGCCGAAGAAGAAGGCGAGGGGTGCTAAAACAGCGGCGATCGCACCACCGATAGCAAACCACCGGACCGGGAGGCCTGCCAACAGCATCACTATCGCACCGCCGAATGCAATTGCGAGCGACGTTCCCAGATCTGGCTGCAATAAAACCAACGACATCGGCATGGCGATCAAAGCGCCGGGTAGAACCAGAGCCTGCCAGTTTCCGACCATTCCCGGTGGCAGCGAAGAATAGAATCGCGCAAGCGCCAGAACCACAACCGGCTTCATGATTTCAGACGGTTGCAATCGCATGAACCCCAGATCAAGCCACCGCTGACTACCTCCACCAATCGCTCCAACGACCTCGACTGCAAGAAGCATCAAAAGCACCGTAACGTATGCCGGGTAAGTCAGGAATTTCACAAGTGGCTGCGGAAGCGATGCTATTATTGCTGCCATGACCATGAAAACTGTGAACCTGACAATATGCGATGCGGCGAATGGTTGTATCGCACCACCCGCGGCGGAATAAAGTACCGCTGCCCCAAACAGGACCAGCGTCAGCAAAGGGATCAACATTTCCCACGGTTGGCGAGCAATCGGAGCGGGAATGAGCGAATTGTTGCTGGTCTTTCCGAACCGGTTCATCACTCAATCTCCGCTGCTGGATCAAGCGATGTACCCGGTGGTGTCGTCCCGACAGCGGTTTGGTCTTCACGCGGTATAATGGCGTCATCAGCAATGGTTTCGGACTGGGCCGCTGCAATCCGTGCCTCAGCGTCGACACGGGCAAAAATATCTTCATCGCGGCGCGGTGGCTTTAAAAGTGCCTCCCCGCGCTCGGCAGCATAAGCGGCATAGCGGGCTTCAAGCCGCTCATGTGCCGTTCCGCCCCATTGTTGTTCGAGAGCCTGCAAGGCTTCGAGGCCTTTCTGCGGATCGAACATGAATGTCATCACGTCACGCGCTATTGGGTATGCGGCTCCCGATCCACCACCGTGTTCGATTACTACAGCGCCGGCATAGCGTGGATTTTCGAATGGTGCGAAAAAGACGAACAGCCCGTGGTCACGATATTTCCAGGGACCAGAACGCCCGTCGGATACACTTAAGGACACGACTTGCGCTGTTCCTGTCTTGCCGGCCAACTGTACTCCCGGAATCGGCAACTGGGCCCGGCGGGCCGTGCCGGCACCGTTTACCACTTCGTTCATTGCGCTTCGGATGTATTGGATTTCCTGACCGCCGAAATTGTAGGAACTGAAGGTCTCAGTTGCGCCGTTCAGGACCAACCTTGGGTTGATGCGCTGCCCTGTTGCGAGCCGCGCAGTCATCACCGCCAATTGCAGCGGGCTTGTAAGGTAGTATCCTTGGCCGATTGAGGCATTGACCGTGTCATACGGCTGCCATTCCCGACCAAACTTGTCGAGCTTCCATTCAGACGTCGGGACGGTTCCAAAAAACTGGCTTGTCACAGGAAGAGGGTATTGCTGGCCAAGACCAAGATCTTTTGCCAGGATTGCGAGGTTGTCGAAGCCGACCTGCTGCGCGAAGTGATAGAAATAGCTATCGCAACTTTGAGCGATCGCCTTTGTCATGTTCACGACGCCGTGATTGCTATGGCATCGAAAAAAACGATTCCCGATGCGTCTGCCTCCGCCGCAAACGATCGTTTCTTCAGGATCGACCCCCTGCTTCAGGAACGACATGCAGTGCATGGGTTTGACCGTTGACCCGGGCGGGTAAAGTCCTTTCAGGACCTTGTTTCTGAGCGGAACCCGCTCGTCATCCCGCAGCATTGAATACTCGATGCTGCCAATGCCATCCGAAAAGCTGTTTGGGTCGAAGCTAGGCATCGATGCCATGCACAACAGATCGCCAGTGAGGCAGTCCATCACAACGACTGACCCGCTTTCCAACCCAATACGCCTTGCCGCATAGTCTTGCAGAGGACCGTCGATTGTTAGTCGAACTGCATCGCCCTGGATATCTTCGCGGGTTTCAAGATCGCGCACGATCCGCCCGGATGCAGTTACCTCTACACGGCGTGCACCGGGCACCCCGCGAAGTGTTTGTTCAAATTGTTTCTCGAGACCGTCTTTCCCGATCTTGTAACCGGGAGTAATGAGCAGCGGATTTCGATCCAGCTCGTATTCCTCTGCCGAAGCGGGACCAACATAACCAATCAAATGCCCTACACTCGACGCCGTGGGATAGTACCGCGAAAAGCCGCGTTGTGGCACAACCCCTTGCAGATCGGGTAAGCGGACACTGACGGCTGCAAATGCTTCGTAGTCAAGCCCGCTTGCTATCTCGATCGGGCGAAATTTACGCGAATTCTCAACCTTGGATTTTAAGTCGCTGATGCGATCAGCCTCCAGGCCCAGCAGCTCTCCAATACGATCGATCGTCGCGTTCGGATCACTCATCCGCTCTGGTATAATATCAACACGAAAGTCAGCGCGGTTTGACGCCAACGGTGCCCCGTTGCGATCCAATATCCATCCGCGTCTTGGCGGAATGAGGGTCAAATTGACACGATTGCTCTCGGCTTCTGTCCGATACCTTTCGTTCTCCCCAATCGACAGGTAGGCCATTCGCGCGGCCAAGAGCACACCGATCCCCCCCATTGCTGTGCTGATTACAAAGCTACGTCGATCGAAGGTATTCCTCAGCTTCGTCGGGTTTAGGTTAATCCGCGTGCCGCGCTGGACCATCAGCGAACTTCCCTGATGCGGATAAGGCGAAAACGATCAAGCAGTGCGACCATGGCCGCGATAATGGGGTACAGCGCCATGGACAGCAAGAGTTGCGGCGTGCTCGCTACAAGAAGCGGTAAACTCAAAGTAGCTCCTGAAACGGCAATAGATAGAATGACGTAGGACCCGGCCGCAATTGCACTGGCCATCCAATCTTGCAGGAAGCCCCGCCACGGGAAACGCGCTTCGATCCATTCAAAGATAAGCATGGTGAGTGACCACAAAAGAATGGCGCTTCCGAAAGGTTGCCCGCTCACGAGATCATCGAATGCACCGAGCGGGAAACCAACCCAGCTTGGCAATGTCCCCGGCCGCATCAATCGCCATGCCACGAGCAGCAAGTAACCAAATGGCGGAAGCAAGGGCATGCTGGCTGTTACAAAAAATGTCGGCAGCCACGACGCGATAATGATTGAGCCGTATAGTACCGCCCCTGCAAGCAATGGCGAAGGTTCGCGATTGATCTGTCGGCGGAATTGAGTACGCTTACGACCTATTTGTAATTCACTCCGGATCATTCGCCTGCACCAGTTTCCCCTAACACTCGATCGGGCGATTCTTGTGCAGCAACAATGGTTTCGGCTTCGGAAAACTTCTCTACACGCACGAAATCTGCGCCAGCAGGGTCTGCGATCATTCTGGCGAGTCCTCCGTCACCGGTGATTTCGTGAACCACCGCAACAGCCAGACCGGGTTTGAAATAGCCTCCAGCACCGCTGGTAACGAATACATCACCAACTTCGATGGGATTGATGCCTAAATTGATCAGTCGAATGCGGATCAGTCCGTCGCCGCGGCCTTCGGCGAAGGCGATCAAGTCGTCCTGCGCGCGCCTGACCGGGATTACACTCTCACTGTCTGTGAGCAGCAGAACACGTGAAGTAGACGAAGCCGTCTCCAGGACCCGCCCAAGAATGCCGCGCTCCGATCGAACCGGCATGCCGACTTGCACTCCGTCAGCTGTTCCCGCACCGATATAGCCAAACCGGCGCGCGCTTACTGCGCTGGAACCGATGATACGGGTTACGGTAACGGGCTCGCCATCATCTTCAGCCAAATTCAACAGTGCCTTGAGCCGAGCGTTCTCTTGCTTGACCGCTTCCAACTCTTCCATTCTGATCCGGGAGATTTCCAGCTCATCACGCAGCTCGACGTTCTGATTACCTGCATTCCAATATGCAGCAATGTGATCAAACACAGTTGCGCTGCCATCGCGCGATGCTGAGACGACCCGTCCACCTGGCTCTCCGGCATTCCCCGCCATGCCACGAAGCGATCCGAAAGAACTTGTCTGTAAAAGCGAAATGCCCAGAAATACAGCGCCAATGGCCGCGCCAACCGAAGCGATCACGTAAGCGGTGAAACGTGAATATTGCGCCTTGCGCGAATGGCCAGAGCGCCGGGACGAAGGCGGCGCCATGACCTAAGCTGTCAGCAGAACGCCGCGATAGATCGGGTCCTCCATCGCACGCCCTGTCCCTATCGCCACGCAAGAAAGCGGATCTTCCGCAATGCTAACCGGGAGGCCTGTTTCTTCACGAAGGTGCTCGTCAAGCTTCCGGATCAGCGCACCGCCGCCCGTAAGAACGATACCTTGATCAACGATATCAGCCGCAAGTTCCGGAGCAGTATTTTCAAGCGCGATGCGAACGCCTTCCACAATTGCGCCAATCGGTTCAGAAAGAGCCTCAGCGATATGTGCCTGGTTGATTGTAATCTCTTTAGGCACCCCATTCACGAGATCCCGGCCTTTGAGCGTAAACGTCTCGCCAACACCGTCTTCAGGTACGATTGCGATTCCGTAGTCCTTCTTGATCCGCTCCGCAGTTGTTTCACCGATCAGCAGGTTGTGATGTCGGCGAACGTAAGAGACGATCGCCTCGTCCATCTTGTCACCGCCGGTACGGACTGACGTGGTGTAGGCTAGACCGCGAAGCGAGAGCACAGCGACCTCCGTCGTACCGCCGCCGATATCGACAACCATTGAACCGACGGGTTCAGTTACCGGCATATCCGCGCCAATGGCCGCTGCCATCGGTTCGAGAATGAGATACACCTCCGCTGCGCCCGCATTGGACGCTGCATCGCGAATTGCGCGTTTCTCTACCGAGGTTGCGCCTGAAGGGACACAGATGGTGATCTCAGGGTAACGAAACAGAGTGCGCTTGCCATGAACCTTGCGGATGAAATGCTCGATCATCTTCTCGGCAACTTCAATGTCAGCGATAACACCATCACGAAGCGGCCGAACTGCCTTGATCGTATCTGGTGTTTTACCCATCATCATCTTTGCATCATCACCAACGGCCTTGACCCGTTCGATGCCGTTGATTGTCTCAATCGCGACAACCGATGGTTCATCAAGGATAATGCCCTGATCCTCGACATAGACCAGCGTATTGGCTGTACCCAGATCGATAGCCATGTTGTGTGAACCGAATTTCAGAAGATTGGAAAAGAAGCTCATTTGACCGTGCAATTCGTGTGTGCGGATCGCTTTGGCAACCCCCGCGGCGCCTCCCCTGCGATCACAATTTGACAGGATTGAGACGGTCTACTGCAACGCGGCTAAAAAGGCCAAAAAATTTGTTCGATCCACACAGGATTTTCCACCGCTGGCCTCGAATTTGCAGCGCTTGATCGCTAGCTTGGCAAAATGCCGTCAATTCGTCGCCTTCCCGAGAGCCTGATCAACCGCATTGCGGCAGGTGAAGTGGTGGAACGACCTGCAGCTGCGCTCAAGGAATTGGTCGAAAATGCAATTGATGCTGGCGCGAGTCGGATCGACATAAAACTGGTCGAAGGCGGGCTGGGCAAGATCGAAGTTGCCGATGACGGCTGCGGAATGAGCCCCGGGGAGATGTCCATCGCACTCGAGCGCCACGCCACATCCAAGCTGCCCGATGAAGCGATCGAGCTTGTCTCAACGCTTGGGTTTCGCGGTGAGGCGCTGCCGTCGATCGCCAGCGTCGCGCAATTCACAATTGAGAGCCACGTCAGGGGGGAGGCTGACGGATGGCGGAGAGTTGTCGATCACGGGGAGGTCATAGAAGAAGGGCCTGCTGCGCTTCCACCGGGCACTCGCGTTAGAGTGGAACAGCTCTTCGCTAAAGTCCCTGCGCGGCGCAAATTCCTGCGTACGCCGCGCAGTGAATACGCCGCCTGTCTGGATGTGGTGCGCAGGCTGGCCATGGCGCGGCCGGATATCGCGATTTCACTGACGCATGGGGAGCGTCGGATATTCGGACTTCAGACCGATGAGCCGCTGGCAGATCGCGTCTCCGGCATCATCGCGCGCGAACTTAAGGACAACAGCGTCAAGATCGATCTGAAGCGGCCAAGTCAGTCTGGTGTGATGAGGCTAACTGGGATTGCAGGTTTGCCGACCTACAATCGCGGTGTAGCAGATCACCAGTATCTTTTCGTCAATGGTCGTCCAGTGAAGGACCGCTTGCTCGTCGGGGCTGTGCGCGGTGCCTATGCTGATATGCTCGCCCGCGACCGGCATGCGGTTCTGGCGCTGTTTCTTGAGCTCCCACCCGAAGACGTCGACGTAAACGTTCACCCGGCCAAGACTGAGGTGCGCTTTCGTGATGCCAATAGCGTACGCGGGTTCATCGTTTCAGGGCTTCGGCAAGCACTCGGGACCGGTGACAGACGGAGCGCGCAAGGACCGGATCGCGGCGCAATGGAGCGCTGGCAACAAGAACCTGTTTCTGGTGCAGAGCCTTCACCGGCGTTGCGGTCAATCTTCGAGGGGCGCGATTGGACTGCACGCAGCACGCGCGTTAGCGAGGCGGGCCAGGCCTATCGCACGTACGAAGGTGAGGTTATGGCGCGAGATGACTATGCGCCGCAGGGCAGGGTGACCGAGGCTGATGAGCACGATGCACCCAAAGACTTCCCGCTTGGTATTGCGCGTGGGCAGGTCGCCAACACCTATATCGTCGCAGAAGCTGCCGACGGACTGGTTTTGGTCGATCAGCATGCGGCGCATGAACGGCTTGTGCTGGAGAGATTACGTGCAGCGGGAGCAGGTGATGCAGTGGCGCGTTCGCAAGCGCTACTTGTACCCGATGTTGTCGAACTGGACGAAGTTGATTGCGACCGGCTTGAAGAAGCGGCCCAAGGTTTTGCGAAGTTTGGCCTGGTGATTGAACGCTTTGGGCCGGCTGCAATGCTGGTCCGCGCGATGCCGCATTCCCTTCGCAAGGGTGATCCACGGGCACTGCTTACCGATTTGGCGGATGACATCGCCAAGCATGGGCAGGCGCTATTGCTTGAGGAAAAGCTCGAGCATGTGCTTGCGACCATGGCATGTCATGGATCAGTGCGGGCAGGGCGCGTGCTTCGGGTTGAGGAGATGAATGCCCTGCTACGCGAGATGGAGCGCACGCCGCGCTCAGGCCAGTGCAATCACGGCCGCCCCACGTGGGTGAAACTGAGCATGGAAGATGTCGAAAGGCTGTTTGGGCGGCACTAGCCTTCGATCGGCGCATCTGGATCGCGAACAGCGATTAGCCCGTTTGAGGTCATTTCCAGCACGACTTCGTCGTTCTGATTGAAGACTTGCGCACGGCTCTTGAAGATACCCATTTCGCGCCTCGATTTGCTGCGGCGTTTTTCGGTCACTTCGCTTTCGACGCGCAAAGTATCGCCGGGATAAACCGGCTTTTTCCACATCAGTTGGTCGACACCGGGCGAGCCAAGGCCTGCCTGTTGCACGTTCTTCATGTTCTCAACCATCATCGCCATGGTCATGGCGCAGGTGTGCCAACCGCTGGCGGAAACACGCCCGAAATGTGTTTTGGCGGCTGTTTCATCGTCGAGATGAAAGGCTTGGGGATCGTACTTGCTGGCAAACTCGATCACTTCCTCGCGCGTTACTTCGTACCGACCGAATGACGCACGCTTCCCGATCTCGAGGTCTTCGTAATAGATCATCCGGAGCGCCTCACACGTTGAATTTGAACAGCATTACGTCACCATCCTGGACAAGGTATTCCTTGCCCTCCTGTCGCATTTTGCCCGCTTCCTTCGCACCCGCTTCACCGTTCAGCGCGATGTAGTCGTCATAGGCAATCGTCTCGGCGCGGATGAACCCCTTCTCGAAATCCGTGTGAATTTCACCAGCGGCTTGAGGGGCCTTCGCACCTTTCGGGAATGTCCATGCGCGAGATTCCTTCGGCCCTGCGGTGAAAAAGGTTTGCAGGCCAAGTAGTTCATATCCAGCCTTGATCACGCGTGCGAGGCCGCTTTCGGAAAGGCCCAAGGCTTCAAGATACTCCGCACGATCTTCCATCGGCATGGCGACCAACTCAGCTTCGATTGCAGCCGAAACCACCACAGCTTGCGCGCCTTCGGCCTCGGCCTTGGCAAACACCTTTGCGGATAATTCATTGCCGTCAGCCGCATCTTCTTCGGCCACGTTGCACACGTAAAGGACCGGTTTTGCCGTCAGCAGTTGCGCCTGCGCAAAGACCCGCGCCTCTTCTTCGTCGTTGGGTTCGGTGAGCCGTGCTGGCTTGCCGTCGCGCAGGAGCTCTAGTGCTTGCCCAAGAACAGAAGCCATGATCTTGGCTTCCTTATCCCCGCCAGTTGCGCGCTTTTGCGCGTTTGGCACACGTTTCTCCAAGCTCTCCAAGTCAGCCAGCATCAGCTCAGTCTCAACCACTTCAGCGTCGGCGAGCGGATCGACTTTGTTTGCAACATGCTGGATGTCATCATCCTCGAAGCAACGTAGTACGTGCACGATGGCATCAACCTCGCGGATATTACCGAGGAACTGGTTGCCGAGGCCTTCGCCTTGGCTCGCACCTTTGACGAGGCCGGCGATGTCGACAAACGCAAGCTGTGTCGGGATCACCTTCGCGCTCTTGGCGATTGCAGCGATCTTATCGAGACGTTCGTCAGGAACTGCTACCTGACCGACGTTCGGCTCAATCGTGCAAAATGGATAGTTCGCAGCCTGAGCAGCCTGCGTTTCAGTCAATGCATTAAAGAGGGTCGATTTGCCGACGTTTGGCAAACCGACGATCCCGCAACGGAAACCCATCGCAAAACTCCGGTTATCTTGAATTTTCGGGCGCCTTAGCGGGTAAGCGCGCCGCAGGGAAGCGTGATGCTCGACAGATTTCGCGAAGCTGCTAACTCTTGGTCTAACAACTGGGGGAATACGATGCGCAAACTCATCCTATCTGCTTTGCTGGCGACCGCTATGCCTCTGGGCCCGCTAAGCGCACAGGAAACTCTGGTGCCGGTTGCTGCCGATACAGAAGATGGGACGATTACTCTAACCATGCCGGCTCCTGATGAAGACGGTGTAGCAGGACGTTATCTTTATGTAGCGCAGATAGAAACCGGTGTAGGCTCGGCTGCGACTGGTGTAGATCGCGGTGCACCATTGCGAACGGGAATTCTGCGGTTCCGACGCGTTGGCAAGAAAGTGGTGGCTGAGCTTGAGAATACCAAGTTCATTGCACCCAATGGTTCGCAGGCTCAACAGGACTCGATCGCAAATAGTTTCTCCAATGCGACAATGTGGGTCGGAGATATCAAAGATACGTCTGATGACGGCAGCTTCAGCTTCGATTTCGCGCCATTCCTGGCCAAGGACCATTTCGGATTCGCGGAGCAGCTGGGTGAAGGGTATGCGCTCCAAGGTGAGTATTCCTTGGCAGACCCGGCGAGAGTGAAGGCTTTCCCGGAAAATGTCGAGTTCTCGGCATTGCTGAGTTTCACGTCTAAGAAGCCGAACCCATCGCTGCGTAACGTATCGCCGAATGGTAGCGATATTTCTCTGTGGGTGCGCCATTCTTTGGTCGACTTACCCGATGATCAGATGCCGCGCCGCACCGATCCATACGGCTTCGCTTTTACAACGCCGACCTATGACTTTTCCGCTCCCCTGGGCCAATCGATGCTGGTGCAATTGGCAGAGCGTCACCGTCTGGAAAAGGTAGACCCTGATGCAGAGCGCAGTCCGGTCAAGGAACCCATTGTCTATTATGTCGACGGTGCCGCGCCGGAGCCTGTACGGCAAGCGCTGATAGACGGTGTTGGTTGGTGGGCAGAGGCATTCGAGGATGCGGGCTTTATCGACGCATTCCGCGTCGAAGTACTGCCCGCTGATGTTGATCCATTCGATATGCGCTATAACGTTGTCAATTGGGTCAACCGCGCAACACGGGGTTGGTCATACGGCCCAAGCATCGTCGACCCGCGTACAGGCGAGATTCTCAAGGGCAGCGTCATGCTCGGCTCGCTACGAGTGCGGCAAGACATCATGATCTTTCAGGCTCTGATGGGGGCGGGGCTGACCGATACCGGTGATCCGAACGATCCGGTACCCGTGGCGCTCGCGCGAATTCGTCAGCTGGGGGCCCATGAAGTTGGCCATACTTTGGGGTTGGCGCACAACTTCGCCGCCAGCACACAGGATCGCTACTCGGTAATGGATTACCCTGCGCCGCGGGTGGAACTGGTCGATGGCAAGCTCTCGATCGCCAATGCCTATGGCGTGGGCGTGGGCGAGTGGGACAAGTTCGCGATCCGATATCTCTATGCCGCCAAGACTGACGAAGAAGCGCGCGCAATGGTCCAGGAAGCGCAGGCGAGGGGCCTCAGGTTCGTCTCCAACGCAGATACTGATGGCACTGGTGCTGCGAACCCGCACGGCGGCCTTTGGGACGACGGGATAGATCCTGTTGCTGAGCTCAATCGAGTGCTGGATGTTCGAAAGGCCGCCTTGGCAAGGTTCGATATCGACGCCGTGCCGGCCGGGCAGGATCTGGCCAGCCTTCGGCGCGCCTTCGTTCCTATCTGGCTGCTCCATCGCTACCAGGCGGAGGCGAGCGCGAAACTGTTGGGCGGAGTCTATACACCAATCGGGCTTTCAGGTGACGATGTAGAGGTCAAGCCCGTGCCCGCAAATCAGCAAACGGCCGCCCTCGACAGCCTGATGCATGCGCTGTCGGTAGAAGCATTGACCGTGCCACAACAACTGCGCCCCGTCCTTTCATACGGCCCGCGCACGACCGGCGACTATGCAACGGCAATTGAAATCATGCCAACAGCCGGTGGATCGGTGTTTGATCCGATGCGCGCAGCTGAGATCGGTGCTGTCTCTGTCTTGGAAAACCTGCTCGCACCGGAACGCCTGAATCGGCTCGATATCCAGCAGGCAAGCGGGATCTCAGCTCCCGATGTAGATCGCGTTCTGAGTCGATTGATCTCTCACGCCAACACTTCAGCAGCCGACAGCGCGTTGGGCCGACGCATTGCCACTACCATCGCGCTTTCGCTGGCAAAGGTTTCGCGCGACAATGCCCTTTCGCGTGCCTTGGCCATGCAGGTTGACGGCCGATTGGCAGCCTGGACAAAGGAACTGAGTGGCAGCCGCGCGAGTGGTGCAGCAGGAGACTGGGCGAGGGGGCTCGGCTCACTCCTATCCGATCGTCAGGCGCTTGATACAGCGATCAGGAACAAAGCGCTGTTGCCTGACGTGCCTCCTGGCAGTCCGATCTGATTCGTCAGACGTTGTGCACGTCCTTGATCCATGGACCGAAGCCTGACTGTCCCAGCCAATCGACCTGAACCTTCGCGGTTAGCTCATTGATCGGGACCTGCGGCTTGTTGCCCGGATGAACCGCCTTTCGCAGCGGGCGTGTGCCCGGCGGCATCGCGATGATTTCGGCAATTGCATTGGGGACATCCATCGGATCTGCGGTACGACGTGTCCCATCTTCCTCGCCCATGCGCGCCACAAGTTGCGGGTAGGCGGCACGCTCGTCAAAATTCAGTCGCTCTTTCAATTCATTTGCCAACCTGTTGCGGTTGACCCAGACCTTGGTGGGATAGCCACCGGGCTCGATCACGCAGACCTCGACGCCATGCGGGACCAACTCGTAGGCCATAGCTTCACTCATTGCTTCGAGCGCAAATTTGGTTGGCGAATAATGTCCCGCTGAAGGTACGATCACCCGCCCAAGTTGAGAGGAAATGTTAAATATCAAACCACCCTTGGCGCGGCGCATCGCGGGCAGGGCAGCGCGCGACATACGGTGGGGGCCATAGACATTGGTATCGAAAATCAGCTGTGTCGCCTGCATGTCCTGAAGCTCGATCGGGCCGGCATAACCGATGCCTGCATTATTGATCAGCACGTCAATCGCGCCGCCTGCGATCTCTTCAGCTTTGGCTACACCCGATGAAACTTGCTCATCAGACATAACATCGATCTCGATGACATGCAGATCGAGGCCTTCGGTTTCCGCAAGCGTCTCCAGCTCTTCGGCTTCCGGTCTAGGCATATTCCGCATCGTTGCGAACACCGTCGCGCCCTTGCGCGCAAAATCTTCTGCCATCAAGCGTCCGAAACCGGATGAACACCCAGTCACAAGAATATTCTTGCCCTGAAGATCAATATCTGCGGCAATTTGGTCTGGCTGAGCGAGCGATGCGGTCGCTGCGAAAGTTCCAACTGCTGCGCCACCGGCAAGAAGGCCGCGACGGGAAATATGGCTCATGATCTACTCTCCAGTTTCGACAGCCACCGATCAAGTTGTCGTGGAGTCTTGAAACGCAGGATGCTTGCTTCCGATCCCTGGATCAAGTTTTCGGTCCGCGGTCGAGCGTGCTTGTTCCAGTTCGCAATGTACCAGAAGAAGTCCAGATCGAACCTCTCGGGGCAATCTTCAGCCATTTCCGGTCGTGATCGCCCGCGGTAAAGCCACACTCGTTTTGCTGCTCGCCAAAGGCACAGGGTGATTGGGTAGTCCAAGTAAACAACGGTATCGGCGCGCTTAAGGCGTGCTTCCATCGTGCTGCCATAATTGCCATCGATCAGCCAGCAATCGCTCGCAACAATCGGTGCCAAGGCAGCGCGCAATTCATCTTTGGATCCTTCTACCCACCCGGCACTCCAATGGAGTTTGTCGAGGTGATAGATTGGCAGGTCTAGCGCAGACGCGATCCGATGAGATGCCGTGCTCTTGCCAGCTCCGCATGGGCCAATGACCAAAACTCTTTGCATAGCATCAGCCGTTCATGCGCAACGCGTAGTCGCTCATAAACCGTGCATCATCTCCCTTCGCCAGCCATTCGGCTTCGCTGCCGATCGCTCCCAGCATCTCAACCAAGTCATCCTGTTCGGCCTTGGCGTAGTTGCCCAAGACATGTCCATGGACCCGTTCCTTGTGCCCGGGGTGACCAATCCCGATCCGCACACGGCGGAAATCGGCTCCCACATGCTGAATGGTTGAACGAATTCCGTTATGCCCGGCTGCACCGCCTCCGCGCTTTACCTTGATCTTGAACGGCTCGAGATCCAGTTCGTCATAGAATACGGTCAGGTCTTGAGGGCCAAGCTTGTAGTAACGCAGCGCTTCCCCGATCGAGCGCCCGCTTTCATTCATGAAAGTCGCAGGTTTCAGGAGTAGGACCTTGTATGCGCCAATCCGCCCTTCCTGCACCCAACCTTGAAACTTCTTCTGAACTGGACCGAAACCGTGCATTTCAGCCAGGACGTCACACGCCATGAAGCCGACATTATGCCGGTTCATCGCATAGCGCGGTCCAGGATTTCCGAGGCCAGCCCAAATTTGCATGGCTGGGGCGTTAGATAGTTTTCTTGTAGCGCTCAAGCATCGGAGTGAACTGGTAACAGGCGAGAATCCAGCACAGCTGCCGTGCGATGCTGCGTGATACGCTGGGCATTCGGATCAGAGGCAAATGCAAGGAAGTCCTGCTTGCTCGCTTGCTTTACCAGCATCACGAAGTCCCACCCCTCATGCTCTGGTCCGATAAGATATTCGCGTGCGTTCCCAGAGAAGATAACCTCACCACCGGTCGCATTCAGCAAAGGCTCTATCTCGGCCATGTAGATGGCGTAAGATTCTTTACCACTGATTGGGGTATCAGGCGTCAGTTCAGGCGCATGTTCGTAATCAGCTATATCTCTGAACTTCAGCAAATTCAGCATGAAGACAGGACCGTTACCGTCATTTGAGGAGAAGAAGCGAGCGCCCTGCGCTTGCGATACCTCTACGAAGTTTTCTGTTTGTGACATATTGTGACCCGATGCAAAAACGCCGACCCAATAATGGGCCGGCGCCTTGGTGATTTCTCAATGTGAGAAATGGAAGCAGTGACTTATTCGTCGCCACTTTCTTCGCCGTCAGCAGCTTCATCGCCGCCTTCAGCTTCTGTGCCTTCTTCACCTTCAACTGCTTCTTCATCGCCCTCGGCGCTCTCTTCCTCACTCTTCTTGAGTGCGGATGGAGCAACCAGAGTTGCGATGGTGAAGTCACGATCGGTAATCGCGCTCTCACTGCCTTCTGGCAGCGTCAGCTCGCTGATGTGAACCGAATCCCCGACTTCCTTGCCAGTGACGTCGATCTCGATCTCGCCCGGGATTCTGTCTGCTTCGCAAACCAGCTCGAGCTCGTGGCGGACAACGTTGAGAACGCCGCCCTTCTTGAGGCCCGGTGATGCGTCTTCATTGACAAATACAACCGGTACAGAAACTTCAACCTTGGCGCCTTTGGCAAGGCGCAGGAAGTCAGCGTGCACAGGGCGGTCAGTGACGGGATGAAGCGACACGTCCTTAGGCAAGGTTTTGATGGTCTTGCCACCCAGATCGATTTCTACGATCGAGTTCATGAAGTGACCGGTCATCAATTGCTTGACCAGTTCTTTCTCTTCCACGTGGATGGTGGTTGCTTGTTCCTTGCCGCCATAGATTACGGCGGGGACGCGGCCTTCACGACGCAGTGCACGGGAGGCTCCCTTGCCAGCCCGTTCGCGCGCCTCGGCCGGAAGTGTCAGAGCATCGCTCATGTCGCTTACCTTTCGAAATGCGTTATTAGAGTTTTTCGCGCGCCACACCTCCAGGGATGACCATGACGCCGAAGCGCGGGCCTTTAGAGAGCGAGAACGTGATTGGCAAGCGCTATTGCAGGCGTTCCAGACTGTACCCCTGCGCCTCTAGCAACACCGCGAGGCCTTCTTCACCTACCAGGTGGGCCGCGCCAACCGCCACCAAAGGTCTACGACCATCGCGGATAAGCACATCGATGTCATCGATCCATGCACGGTTGCGCTCTACCAGGAGCGCTTGCTTGAGTTCGGGATCAGCCAGGATACCGCTTTGTGTTGCTTGAATGAGGGCCTGCTCTTCACCCTTTAGCCAGGCCCTTCGAAGTCGCTCTGGATCTTCCTGAAGGATGCGGTATTCATCAATTACACCAGCGAGCAGATCACGCTGATCTTGCGGGGCCAAGCGGTCAAAAATGCTGAGCTGAACAAACGGGCCTTCAAGCTCGCGCACCCGATCAGCGGGAAATTCATTTATCAGAGCACCATCAACGCCGTTCCTGGTTGAGCCAGTACTTGTCACCTGTGCCAACATCAGGGCGGCAGCCCATGTCTCGACATTCGCGAAGTCGCGCGATGAAAAGTTCCCCTTTTTCATCAGGTCGTCCAGCACAGGAAGGTCACCGGCCGAGACTCTGGAACGTATATCGGTCTGGCGCGGAGAGGTCGCCAGTCTTGTGAATGTCGTACTGATCGCGCGCCGGTCTGCCAGATCGCCAATTTCGACGACGAGCGTGTCTGCGCTATCGATCACATCACCAAGAGTCTGTGTGCGCCATTCCACCCCGTCAGGCAGGGCGTGCATGGTACCGAACAGCCAGCCTCTGGCTGCTCCGTCAGAGTCTGCAATCTCGTAAAGGATCGGCGAGGGCGGCGGCGTATCGCTGGCCTCTGGTTCCTGCGGTTCAGATGCGCAACTGGCAAGAGCAAACACGCCTGCCAGCAGACATACCATGCGTTTGATCACTGGACGCGAACCGTCTCGATCTCGCGCGCCTTCAGATATTCCTGAACGCTCTTGTCACCTGCAAGGTGGCCAGCACCCACCGCGATAAAGACGGTACCGGGTTCACCAAGCCGCGTGTCGATCCAATCGGCCCAATTGCGATTACGCTTGTAGAGCAGACTTTCGGCCAGGGCAGGATCGGTCAAACCGTCATTCATAAGTGTCGCAAGCGCATGAGCGTCACCCTCAACCCATTCGGCAACCATCTGGTCGAGCAGAGGTTTGATCTGATCGATCCCTTCGGCTGCATCAACCAAAAAGCCGATCTGCGAATCCTGAGGCAACTCATCAAAGACACTGATCTGAAATGCGATTGTTTCGAGTGCCTCTTGTTGTTTGCCGCCAGCCTTGGTCAGCAATAACTTCTCAACGCCATCGTCAGGTGAATACCCTTGCTGCAGCAGCGGTAGCATGCTCATCAACATGCCGGCGTACCAGGGCTCATACTGATCAAAGGCAGCAGGCGGCATCGACAGCTTGGCCATTGCTTCTTCGTATGCAGCGTTTTGCTCTTCGGTGAGAAGGCTGCGCAGCGTTGTTCCCGGCGGCAAAACACCCTTGCTCATCACAAGGCTTTGCATCTCTTGCGCCATCTCAGGCCCCATCTTGATCTCGGTTACGATGGAGTCAGATTCGGCCAAAGCGTTGTCGAGCATATTCGACGACCACTCGATGCCCTTGGGCAGGGCGTGTACCGTACCAAATAGATAGATCGTTGTATCTTCGTCGGCCACTTTCCAAAGCGCGGGTGCGCCAAGCACGCCCTGTTCCGCTGCCGTTTCGATTGCGGCGGGCTCTTCTTGTGCGGCATCTGCCCCGTCCTGCGCCAAAGCAGCGCCTCCATAAAGGAATGACGCGCAGGCCAAAGCGGCGGTAACTCGGGGAAAATGCATTACTATTCCTATCCGTAAGAACTTTCTGGGTGAATCTATCCGTAGCCTCCCTGAATAGGCAATGAAATCTTGCCCTTTGGCGTAGAGATATCCTCACTTTGCTGGCAACCGCTGCAGCGCAGCATTGACGCTGGCGAGGGGTTACGCCATGGGCCACGCCCATGAGTTTCACACCGTCGCCACGCGATCCCAAGAGGTCGTTTCAGGACATGATCCTTGCGCTCCATGATTTCTGGAGTTCGAAGGGGTGTCTGATCCTACAACCCTATGACATGCGCATGGGCGCGGGTACCTTTCACACGGCGACGACCTTGCGTGCGCTAGGGCCCGAGCCATGGAACGCAGCTTTCGTTCAGCCATGCCGCCGCCCGACTGATGGCCGCTATGGTGAGAACCCCAATCGCCTGCAGCATTACTATCAGTATCAGGTGATACTGAAGCCAAGCCCGCCCGAGATCCAGCAATGGTATCTCGACAGTCTGAAAGTGATCGGGATCGATCCGCTCAAGCATGATATCCGGTTCGTCGAGGATGACTGGGAAAGTCCTACATTGGGCGCGTGGGGCCTGGGCTGGGAAGTTTGGTGTGACGGAATGGAAGTCACGCAATTCACTTACTTCCAGCAGATGGGAGGGTTTGACTGCAAACCCGTCGCGGGCGAACTGACCTACGGCCTTGAGCGCCTCGCTATGTATATTCAGGGCGTCGACAATGTGTACGACCTCGATTTCAACGGTCGTGGGGTCAGTTACGGCGAAGTCTTCCTCGAAAACGAGAAACAGATGTCGAAGTGGAACTTCGAAGTCGCCGATACCGATGCGCTGTTTGACCTGTTCAACAAGGCGGAGGCGGAGTGCAAGAACGCGCTGGCGGCCAATGTGCCGATTGCCGCCTATGAACAGGCGGTCGAGGCGAGCCACATCTTCAATCTGCTGCAAGCGCGCGGCGTGATCAGCGTTCAAGAGCGCGCGAGCTATATGGGGCGTGTACGCGATCTGGCGCGTGGTTCGTGCGAAGCGCATATGGAGAAAGAGGCCGCTGGCTGGGCGGAGAAGTATCCGGAGTGGTCGAAATGAACGCTTCTGACTTCCTCCTAGAACTTCGTTCCGAAGAAATTCCTGCGCGGATGCAGGCCGGTGCGCGTGCCGAACTGGAAAAACTCTTCCGCCGCGAGATGGATGCTGCCGGCGTATCAGTCGGTGATCTGACCGTTTACTCAACGCCGCGCAGGCTGGCGCTGATTGCACGCGATCTGCCGACTGAGACCGAAGCGGTGCGCGAAGAAGCCAAAGGCCCGCCCGAGGGCGCGCCCGATCAGGCGGTCGACGGTTTCTGCCGAAAAAACGGCGTGGCGCGCGACCAGCTGGAGGTGCGCGACGTCAAAGGGCGCAATACCTATTTCGCGGTAATCGAAAAGCCGGGCAGGGCGGTAAAGGATCTGCTCGCCGAGGCGATCCCGGCGATCATCCGCGATTTCGCTTGGCCCAAATCAATGCGATGGGGCGATGCCTCGATCAGCACCGAAAGCACACGATGGGTCCGACCATTGTCGGGAATCGTTGCGCTGCTGGGCAATGAAGTGGTCGGATGCAGTGCTGGCGATGTGTCGAGCGGCAATACAACCGTTGGCCACCGCTTCCACTCGGATGGTGTGATCACAATCGGTTCGGCTGACGACTATGCGGACAAGCTGCGCGCAGCGCATGTGATCGTCGATCATGAAGAGCGGCAGGATGCCGTTCGCGCTGGCGCGAAAAAGGCCGCAGAGGAAGCTGGCCTGACACTGGTCGAAGACGAAGGTCTGGTGATCGAGAATGCCGGCCTGACCGAATGGCCGGTGCCGCTGCTCGGGCGATTTGACGAGGAATATCTCGACGTTCCGCCCGAAGTTATTCAGCTCACCGCTCGGGTGAACCAGAAGTATTTCGTCTGCGAAGACCAGAACGGCAAACTCGCCAATGCTTTTGTGTGCACTGCCAACATTATGGCGGAAGACCCCGCTGTGGTGGTGGATGGCAACCGCAAGGTGCTCGCGGCGCGTTTGAGCGATGCGCGGTTCTTCTGGGAGCTTGATCAAAAGACACCGCTGGCCGAACACGCCAAAAAGTTGGAGCGGATTACCTTCCACGAGAAGCTGGGCACGGTTGCCGACAAGGTTGAGCGTGTGGCGAAGCTGGCGCGCTGGCTATGCGAAGAAGACATCGTCAAGGCGGACGCAGACTTGGCCGAACAGGCCGCGCGGCTGTGCAAGGCGGACCTCGTTACTGAAATGGTCGGCGAATTTCCCGAGCTGCAAGGCCTGATGGGCGGTTATTACGCCGAGAAGGAAGGCCTGCCTCAGGAAGTCAGCGACGCTATCCGCGATCACTACAAGCCGGTCGGGCAGGGCGACGAAGTGCCGACCGCGCCCGCGACGGTGGCGGTGTCTCTGGCGGATAAGTTGGACACCCTGCGTAGCTTTTTCTCGATTGACGAGAAGCCGACTGGCTCGAAAGACCCATTCGCGCTGCGTAGAGCAGCACTTGGCGTGATCCGGACTATTGACGGGAACGGATTGCGCCTTGGAGTTGCAGAAGGAGATTTGCTCGAATTCTTCGCGGACCGTCTCAAGGTCCAGCAACGCGAAGCAGGCGTTCGTCACGATCTGATCGATGCAGTCTTGGCTCTCGGCGGTGAAGATGATCTTGTCCGTCTGCTCGCCCGCGTAAAGGCGCTGCAAAGCTTCATCGAAACCGAGGACGGCGCAAACCTGCTCGCGGGATACAAGCGCGCTGCCAATATCCTCAAGAAAGAGGAGTTCGAGCCGACTGAGCCTTCGCATTCTCCTGAGAAGGCGGAAAGGGCACTGATCGATGCACTTCAAGCGGCGCAGCCCAAGGCTGTCGCGGCGATTGAAAGCGAAGACTTTGCCGCTGCCATGTCCGCTCTTGCGAGCCTTCGCGCTCCAATCGACCGCTTCTTTGAAGACGTGATTGTCAACGCTGAAGAAAAGCATGTGCGCGCGGCGCGCCTGACGCTGCTATCGCGCTTCCGCGATGCGGTGCATCAAGTAGCAGATTTCTCAAGGATTGAAGGCTGATGGTTCAAACGGTTTACACTTTCGGCGGATCGGCAGATCACTCGGATGAACGCCAAAAGGACAAGACCGTTACCGGCGGGAAGGGCGCCAATCTGGCAGAGATGGCCAGCATCGGGCTGCCAGTGCCGCCAGGCTTCACCATCACCACTGAAGAGTGTGTGAAGTACCTGCAAGAAGGTGCTGAATTCGGGGATGAATTGCGCGCGCAGGTAGCTGACGCACTGAAACATATCGAAGCGACTGTGGGCAAAAGCTTTGGCGATGCGGGCGACCCGCTGCTGGTCTCGGTCCGCTCCGGCGCACGGGTTTCCATGCCGGGCATGATGGATACCGTCCTCAACCTTGGGCTCAACGATGACACTGTTGCTGGTCTCGTCAGCGCATCGGGTGACGAACGCTTTGCGTGGGACAGCTATCGGCGGTTCATCCAGATGTATGCCGATGTTGTGCTCGGCCTGGACCACGGACTGTTCGAGGAAGCGCTGGAAATCGCAAAGGAGGACAAGGGCCTATACGCCGATACCGAGATGGAGGCGGAGGACTGGAAAGAACTGGTCGCCGAGTACAAATCCATCGCCGAGAAGGAACTGGGGCATCCATTCCCGCAGGATGTGACCGAGCAGCTATGGGGCGCGATCCGCGCTGTGTTTGACAGCTGGGACAGCGACCGTGCAAAGGTCTATCGCCGCTTGAACGACATTCCGGCCGATTGGGGCACCGCCGTCAACGTGCAGGCGATGGTGTTCGGAAATATGGGCGATACATCGGCCACCGGAGTTGCCTTCACCCGCGATCCTGCAACCGGTGAGCGCGCATACTACGGCGAATATCTGATCAACGCGCAGGGCGAGGACGTGGTGGCGGGAATCCGCACCCCGCAATACCTCACCAAGGCCGCGCGCGAGAAAGCGAATGCCAAGCCGCTATCGATGGAAGAGGCAATGCCGGACGCTTACGGCGAGCTAGCCCACGTATTCGACCTGCTGGAAACGCATTACAAGGACATGCAGGACATCGAATTCACCGTGCAGCAGGGCACGCTGTGGATGTTGCAAACCCGTTCGGGCAAGCGCACCGCAAAGGCCGCACTGAAGATGGCGGTTGATATGGTGGGTGAAGGCCTTATCGACGAGAAGACCGCGATCCTGCGGGTCGATCCGATGGCGCTGGATCAACTGCTGCACCCCACGCTCGATCCGAAGGCGCACCGCGATATAATTGGAACGGGGCTACCAGCTTCACCGGGCGCAGCTTCAGGCAAGATTGTGCTGGATGCAGACACGGCAGAGCAGTGGTCCGGGCGCGGTGAGAAAGTGATCTTGGTGCGCGTCGAAACCTCGCCTGAGGACATCCACGGAATGCACGCTGCCCAAGGCATTCTGACCGCGCGTGGCGGCATGACTTCGCACGCGGCCGTGGTTGCACGCGGCATGGGCCGGCCATGTGTTTCCGGTGCCTCGTCCGTTTCGATCGATCGTGCATCCAAGACACTGCGTATCGGCAACCGCGAGCTGAAAGAGGGTGATACAATCACTATCGATGGCGCCAATGGCCAGATTATGGCCGGCGAAGTGCGCACGATCGAACCAGAGCTTGCTGGTGACTTCGGCACGCTGATGGAATGGGCAGACAAATATCGCCGTATGCGGGTGCGGACCAACGCCGAAACGCCCGCAGACTGCAAAATGGCGCGTCAGTTTGGTGCGGAAGGCATCGGACTGTGCCGCACAGAGCATATGTTCTTCGACGCAAGCCGTATCACCGCCGTCCGGCAGATGATCCTGGCCGAGGACGAGACAACGCGCGCGGCAGCGCTCAAGAAGCTGCTGCCAGAACAGCGGGCCGACTTCCGCGAAATCTTTGAAGTAATGAGCGGGCTGCCCTGCACGATCCGTTTGCTTGATCCGCCGTTGCACGAGTTTGTGCCGCATGAAGATGCCGACTTTGCCGAGCTGGCCGACGCGACTGGCTTGGGGGTTGACCACCTGAAACGGCGCGCGAACGAACTGCATGAATTCAACCCCATGCTCGGCCATCGCGGCTGCCGCCTTGGGATCACCTTTCCTGAGATTTACGAGATGCAGGCGCGCGCAATCTTTGAGGCGGCGTGCGGAGTGACCAAGGCAACTGGCGAAGCGCCAGTGCCAGAGATCATGATCCCGCTGGTCGCAACGAAGCGCGAACTGGAAATTCTCAAGGCGCTTGTTGACACAACGGCAGCGAAGGTTTTCGAAGAGCAAGGCGCAAACGTTGATTATCTAGTTGGCACCATGATCGAGCTGCCACGCGCGGCCTTGATGGCGGGAGAAATCGCGGAAGAAGGTGCCTTCTTCAGCTTTGGCACAAATGACCTGACGCAGACGACACTGGGTGTCTCACGCGATGACAGTGCACGTTTCCTCGCACCGTATGTCGACAAGGGCATATTTCCTCGAGATCCGTTCGTCAGCCTCGACATCGAAGGCGTGGGCCAGTTGGTCGAGCTTGCAGCAGATCGGAGCAGGGCAACCCGCCCGGATATCAAGCTGGGCATCTGCGGCGAACATGGCGGTGATCCGGCCAGTATCGCCTTCTGCGAGCAAACGGGCCTCGATTACGTCAGCGCATCGCCATATCGCGTGCCAATCGCGCGTCTCGCTGCGGCGCAAGCTGCTTTGCAGGGCTAACGCCAAGCGGTTAGCGTCAGGATATTGAAGGTCTCAGTGACCTTCCCGTCGTCTTTGCGCATTTCCTCGAACCTTGCCTTGGCGCGGGCAAGAGCAGCCTTGCCGATCTGTGGCGCAGGTGACCTGAGCACAGAAGTAAGCGCTTGCTCTCTCAAGTCGCTCACCAATCTATCAAGGGAACTGTACCGCACAGTCAGCTTGTGTGTATCGACGACCTGTTTGCTGAAACCGGCACGTTGCAACAATGCGGTTGCGGCTCTGTCATCAATCTGCGGATGGATACGGGCAGCCGGTAGATCGCCGTCGGCGGCGAGCATGATTTGGCGCAAGGTCAGCAGGCTACCTGCGCCGACTATCTGCGCTATCATCAAGCCACCCGGCGACAGCGCATTTCGTGAATGAATAAGAGCGCCGGGCAAATCGTTGACGGTGTCGAGCCGCGCCAGACTGATAAGCAGTTCTACCCCTTCGACAGGTAGCGGTTGCTCCTCATCCAACTCTGGAAAAGTTCTAACCCTGGTGCCCTGCGCTTCGACAAGGTGTGCAAGCTGACCAGTTTCTGCACCAATCAAAAGAGCCGTCTGCGGGTCAAAGCGCATGAAGTCGAGCCGTTCGGCAATATCCTCCTGCATCGCATCGTAGAGCCAATTCGTGCCCCCGGCGGAGGCAGCGCGCTCGCTACGCAGTGCACGACGAGCCATTGAGAATATAGCAGGTACCTGTTGCCCGGACATCGTGCGACCACTGCCGTGCTTACCCAAACAAGGCAAGAGGTGCAGCGCAAGAGATATGGCATCTGGCTCCAGTTTCGCTAAGTCGGTGGCGCAATCAATCGTGCCACTGATTGATCTGGTTTATCCGCCGCGCTGTCCGCTTTGCGGCGCAGCGACAGCAGAACAGGGCGGACTCTGTGCACCATGCAAGAGTTCGCTAGTGATCCCGGGTGAGCCATCTTGCGCCAGCTTCTCTAGACCGTTTCCTCCTGATTTTTTGAAGGACGACGAAATTCAGTGCGCTCAATGTCTGGCCAAGCCCCAAGACATTCGGGTATCTGCGCAGCAACGATCTATAACGATGCATCGCGAAAACTCCTGCTGGCCTTCAAGCATGGTGGGAAGATTGTGTTGGCGAGGCATCTTGCCCGGCTAATCGCTGCAAAAATCCCACCACAATCAGGGCGGGCTGCAATCCTGATTCCTGTACCCTTGCATCGATGGAGGCTTTGGCGCCGTGGCTATAATCAGTCTTCTCTGCTTGCCGCTGAATTGGAGAAATTGGGATGCAGCAAAGCACTGGCAGATGGTCTGGTTCGCCGGAAGCACACACCCATGCTTGGTGGATTGCACAGATCCGCGCGCGAGCGCGCATTATCTGGTGCTATCCAGACAAAATCTGGTGCTATCCAGACAAACGCAAAGCGCATTGAAAAGATCAGTGGCCGTGATGTGGTCTTGGTTGATGATGTGCTGACGAGTGGTGCCACCAGCGACGCGTGCACAAAAGCTTTGCTGAAAGCGGGCGCAACATCTGTCTCGATTGCCTGCTTTGCTCGGGTGATGAACGAAGTGCTGCACGGAGATGCCGCAGCCTTAAGGGAGACCAAAACATAACGCCCGAGGTCAAAAGACCCCGGGCGCCACGTGACGAATTTAAACGAACCCACTTCCAAGAAGCTAGAGCAGCCACCCCCTAATTTGGCCACTCAGGTCCTATCCCTCATCGTTCATGTCAGAAGCGCTCATCGTTGCTGGAGAGCTGCGTCCTGACTGCCCCTGAACCTGGCGCTTTTTGCACCTTTGTTCGGTGGTCGGGCCGAAGCCCGAAGCGTCTTCGTCTCACTGCGGGGAAAAAACTTAAAGTAAGAAGTTGAACAGAGATGGATTTTAGAAACTCAATGTGGTTATCCTGCAACAAATCATCGTACGCCAGAACCTATTCATCGAAGGAAATGCATTGCCTAGTTCTTCAATCGCCGGCGAACCTCGCGACACGACGCGAACCTTCAATCCCAAGTTTGACGCAAACGGCTTGATAACAGCCATCGTAATCGACGGTCAGACAAAGGATATCCTGATGGTCGCCCACATGAATCAGGAGGCGATTGACGAAACCCAGCGCACCCACGTCGCACATTTCTGGTCCCGCTCGCGTCAGCAGTTGTGGAAGAAAGGCGAAACTTCGGGGAATGTCATGAACGTCACAGATATCCGTGTCGACTGCGATCAGGACGCCGTTTTGCTTTTTGTCGAGCCCTCAGGGCCAGCCTGCCACACAGGAGAGCGTTCCTGTTTCTACCGCCAGCTATCGGGTGATACTCTCGTAAAGGTCAATTCTTGACGCTAACGTAAAGGTAAGTTATGCCCGTCGTATGGGTACATCTCCTGCAACCAACTCAAATCATGGCGACAACGACAAGCTGTCAGGCGCTCACCTAGATCGCCCGGACAAGCTAGCACGTGAGCAATATTCGATTTCGGATCTCACGACCGAATTCGGGTGCACAGCGCGTGCGCTTCGTTTTTATGAGGATGAAGGACTTATCTCACCCGCGCGAGTGGGTTTGACTCGGGTCTATTCGAAACGCGATCGTGCACGGCTCGCGTGGATCATGCGGGCAAAGAACGTTGGTTTCAGTCTCGTGGAAATCCGCGAGATGATTGACCTTTACGATCTCGATGACGGCCGCGTTGAACAGCGCCGGGTCACGGTCGAAAAGTGCAAAGCACATGTCGCAAAATTGCGCCGACAGCGAGCGGATATTGATTCCTCGATCAAAGAACTTTCCGATTTCATAAAGCAGATCGAAACACTAATTCTCGAACAGTAACTCTGTCCAACCCCTATTCCTAACAAGCCCTTATTCTTAACAAGGACCTCTAGATGCCAATCTATAATGCCCCTTCGCGCGATACACGTTTCGTGATCAATGAAATGCTCGAGCTCGAAAGTTATGGAAACTTGCCCGGGTTCGAGATGGCAACACCCGACATGGTCGAAGCGGTTGTGAACGAGGCAGGCAAGTTCTGCTCTGAAGTTCTGGCTCCGCTCAATCAGACTGGGGACCAGCAAGGTTGCACACGTCATGAAGATGGCAGCGTGACCACACCTGACGGCTTCAAGGAGGCGTTCGAACAGTATCGCGAAGCGGGCTGGGGCACGATCTCTGCCCCAGAGGAATTTGGTGGTCAGGGCATGCCACACGTTCTGGGTTTCGTGATTGAAGAATTCGTCGCTTCTGCCAATCAGGCATTCGGCATGTATCCGGGGCTTACAACCGGCGCCATTGCTGCTCTGATTGCTGCCGGCACAGACGAACAGAAAGAGAAGTACGTCCACAAAATGGTCTCAGGCGAATGGCTGGGGACCATGAACCTGACAGAGCCACATTGCGGCACCGACTTGGGCATGATCCGTACAAAGGCCGAACCACAGGCTGACGGAAGTTACTCAATCACAGGAACGAAGATCTTTATTTCCGCAGGTGAGCATGACCTCACCGACAATATCATCCATCTGGTATTGGCAAAGACACCGGGTGCGCCCGACAGTTCAAAAGGTATTTCCCTCTTCGTGGTTCCCAAGGTGCTGGTCAATGACGATGGCTCGCTTGGTGAGCGCAACGGAGTGTCCTGCGGTTCGATCGAACACAAGATGGGAATCCATGGCAACGCCACCTGCGTGCTGAATTATGATGGTGCCAAAGGCTGGATGGTCGGTGAGGAGAACAAAGGCCTCGCGGCAATGTTCGTCATGATGAATGCCGCTCGTCTGGGTGTTGGCATCCAAGGCCTGGCTCAGGCTGAAGCAGCCTATCAAAACGCTGTAGTTTATGCACTTGATCGCCGTCAGGGCCGCGCGCTCACAGGACCGGCACAACCAGACGAGAGGGCAGATCCAATCTTTGTCCATCCTGATGTCCGACGGATGCTGATGGATGCAAAGGTTTTCACTGAAGGCATGCGAGCACTGTGCTTGTGGGGAGCTCTTCAGGTGGATCTGACACACAAGGCGCAGACCGAAGAAGAGCGTCAGCAAGCAGACGCGCTGATCGGCTTGCTTACTCCGGTCATCAAGGGTTACGGCACTGACAAGGGTTATGACATCGCCACCAACATGCAGCAGGTGTTTGGCGGTCACGGCTATGTCGAAGAATGGGGCATGAGCCAGTTCGTGCGAGATGCCCGTATCGCTCAGATCTATGAAGGCACTAATGGTGTTCAGGCCATGGACCTGTGTGGCCGCAAGCTGGCCAGCAAGGGCGGGGCCGCCATACAGGCTTTCTTCAAGATTGTGGGAGAGGACATCGCCTCAGCCAAGGAAATCGATGAACTAAAAGACATTGCAGAGATGCTAGAAAAGGCCCTTGGTCAACAGCAGGCCGCGACAATGTGGTTCATGAACAATGCAATGCAGAACCCCAATCATCTCGGGGCCGGTGCGCATCATTATATGCACATCATGGGTATAGTTACGCTCGGCTGGATGTGGCTTCGTATGGCAAAGACCGCGACCAAGGCCCTCGGCAACTCTCCCAGTGATGCAGCTTATTATGAAGCCAAGCTCACGTCCGCCCGCTATTATGCAGAGCGCTTCCTGCCTGATGCGGGTGCTCTGCGTCGCAAACTCGAAGCCGGCAGTGAGAGCATGATGGCTTTGGGTGAAGAGGCGTTTGCGACCGCGGCATAAGCCAGGCCGAATTAGAATCAGGAAGGCCCGGAGGAGAAATCCTTCGGGCCTTTCTTTTCAGCGGGGGTGCTACTCGACCGGCAAGAAATCCGGCACTGAAAGGTATCGTTCGCCGGTATCATAGTTGAACCCAAGAACGCGCGCGCCGGCCGGCAGCTCACTCAATTTCTGAGAAATTGCAGCCAACGTTGCGCCGGAAGAGATACCAATCAACATACCTTCTTCCCGAGCGGCCCGCCGCGCCATCTCCTTCGCATCTTCGGGATCCACCTGAATGGCACCGTCGATCGCTTGCGTGTGCAAATTCCCAGGAATGAAGCCGGCGCCAATCCCCTGGATCGGGTGCGGGCCTGGCTGACCGCCGCTGATGACCGGCGAGAGAGTAGGTTCAACCGCATAAGCCTTCATGCCCGGCCAATGGCGCTTCAACTCCTCTGCGGAACCAGTCAGGTGTCCACCAGTGCCGACCCCGGTAACCATGACATCAATCGGGCAGTCCGCGAAGTCAGCCAGTATCTCCTTCGCAGTAGTTTTCACATGGACCGCCACGTTCGCAGGATTGTCAAACTGGCTCGGCATCCAGGAGTTGTCTGTACTCGCGACAAGCTCATGAGCGCGCTCTATCGCGCCCTTCATGCCTTTCTCTTTCGGTGTGAGATCGAAAGTCGCGCCATAGGCCAACATCAGTCGCCGGCGCTCCAATGACATGCTCTCAGGCATGACCAACACCAGATTATAGCCCTTGACGGCCGCGACCATAGCCAGACCAATACCGGTATTGCCACTGGTTGGCTCAATGATTGTTCCGCCGGGCTTCAATGCACCTGAAGCCTCTGCATCTTCAACCATGGCCAAAGCGATACGGTCTTTGATGGATCCACCGGGGTTTGCCCGCTCACTCTTAATCCAGACTTCGTGATCCGGGAACATACGCGAAAGGCGAATGTGCGGCGTATTTCCGATGGTTTCGAGGATATTTGCGGCTTTCATCTAGGCCTCCTGGGATTTTGTCTGTCGTTCTGCTTGTAGCACGTCTTCAGGCGGATCGAATGTCTTTGTCGTTCGCAACACCGGGAATATTCGACTCCAAAGGCCAACGGTTACAATCGCACCGAGACCTCCTGCAACCACTGCGGCCACTGGCCCGATCAAAAACGCCAGACTACCGGAAAAGGCATCACCGCCTTCGTTGGATGCGCTGATGGTTAGCAGGCTGACAGAAGATACACGGCCACGCTTGTCATCGGGTGTGTGGAGCTGGATCAGCGACTGACGGATATAAACACTGAACATATCAGCGGCTCCGACTATGAAGAGCATAGCAAGGCTCAATGCCATGTTGGTCGACAGCCCAAATATGATCGTCGCAACACCGAATATGGCGACTGCCCATAGCATCTTTGGACCAACATTTGTCCTGAGAGGGCGGAAGCTGAAATAAAACGCGGTAAGCGCTGCACCAGTTGCGGGAGCGGCCGCAAGGAAGGACAATCCAACCTCTCCCACCTGCAGGATATCTCTCGCATAAACAGGAAATAGTGCCGTCGCACCTGCAAGAAATACGGCAAACAGATCGAGCGTTATCGCACCGAGCACCATCTTGTTGCGCACGACATATGCCAGGCCGTCAACGATCGCGCCAATCGGACGCTGGTCTTTGCGCACAGCCGGTTGAGGGACCTTGCCAATCAACGTGAGCGCTATGGCAGAGACGAGAAACAGACCTGATGCAGCGGCATAGGGTAGGGCAGGCGCGACGCGGTAGAGAAAGCCGCCCAGCGCCGGTCCGGCAATCATCCCGACCTGCCAGGAAATCGATGATAACGCGATAGCGGTTGGCAAGATATTCTTAGGGACGAGGTTTGGCGAAAGCGCAGACAGTGCGGGGCCGGCAAAGCCCCTTGCGACGCCAAGAATCACAGCCACACCAAACAGGATTGGCAATGAAATTTCATCGTTCCAGCTGAACCAGCCCAAGATTGCCGCGCAAGCGAGTTGAAGCAGCACTGTAAGGCGCCCGAGCTTGCGTCGGTCAAACCGGTCAGCAGCCAGCCCGCTAAACGGCGTTAGGACAAATAGCGGCAGGAACTGTAGCAAGCCGATCAGAGCGAGTTGTCCTGATGCTTCGGCCATGGTCATCCCGTCGTCGCGGGCAATGTTATACGTCTGCCAACCGATGATGAGCAGCATCGCATATTGGGCAAGGGTCATACTGAGACGGCTGACCCAGTAATACCGGAAGTTGGCGACGCCGAACGGATGCGAAGGC
This sequence comes from Altererythrobacter ishigakiensis, assembly GCF_001663155.1. Taxonomy (NCBI): domain Bacteria; kingdom Pseudomonadati; phylum Pseudomonadota; class Alphaproteobacteria; order Sphingomonadales; family Erythrobacteraceae; genus Altererythrobacter; species Altererythrobacter ishigakiensis. Next base: position 1,767,513 of record NZ_CP015963.1, on the reverse strand, counting down.
TCGCTCAATTCTTGCGGTGAGGGGGAGGTTGCTTCATTCACGCAACCGCCATGGCAGGGCGAATGCCCCGTGCCAAGATATCAAAAGCTATTCGGGAACTAAGCGTTCGTTTTAACGAAGTCTGCGCAAACGAGGGTTCGGCTGAAGTTCGTCAATGATGGCCAAGAAATCATCCAGGCGCACGATACGTTCGAACTGGAAGCCCGCTCGCTCATCCCGCGTCCAGATAACATAGGCTTCAATGCGTCCGACAACTGGCAGGCGGATGATCACCCGATCTCCGCGTTGCAGGCCATCAGCATTGTCGACCATGAAACCATGGGCTGACAGGTTGGCTACGTGCAGCTCGATATCACCCAAGCGGCGATGCTCGGCAATCACCGGAAAATCTACCGGGTGACGCGCCGCACGACGCAGATCAGTTACGCTCAGATTGGCTCCGGCACTCACAACACAACCTCCAGTTATTTTTCTGACTAGGTCGTATGCCGGCGAAAGGCTGATATTTGGTAAAGATGAATTGGATCAATTCGACACTTTTCGTCGCATTTTCGTGCAGCGCATTCACAACTTCATGACATTTCAGCGGTTTACAGAGGTTAACGCGTCACAATGCCGTGCTTCTTTTTACCGAGGCTCAGCTTGCGTTGATCGCCTTCACCCACCTCGACCAGCGTACCTGGATCTATAATAGGCAATCCGTCGAGGCGTACAGCGCCTTCGGCAATCTTCCGCTTTGCTTCGCCATTCGAAGCAGTGAAGCCGATCTCTGTCAGCAATGCCGCAATGCGCATCCCTTCGGGTCCAACAGCCACGCTGGGCAAATCATCCCCGGTACCACCACCAGCAAAAGTTTGCGCAGCGGTGGCCTCCGCCGCCTTGGCGGCATCTTCGCCGCGGACCAATGTGGTCACCTCATTGGCAAGCACGACCTTGGCATCATTGATCTGCGCGCCTTCAAGCGCTTCGAGCCGGGCAATCTCATCCAATGGCAGATCGGTGAACAATCGCAGGAAGCGCCCGACGTCTCGGTCATCGCAATTGCGCCAGTATTGCCAGAAATCATATCCGGGCAGCTGTTCTTCATTGAGCCAGACCGCACCTGCCGCGGTCTTGCCCATTTTGGCTCCATCGGCAGTCGTCAACAACGGGGTCGTCACTCCGAAAAGCTCTCGACCATCTTTGCGACGGGCCAACTCCATACCGTTTACGATGTTGCCCCATTGGTCACTGCCGCCCATCTGCAATCGGCATTCATAGCGCCTTGCCAGCTCCAGAAAATCATAGGCCTGCAGGATCATGTAGTTGAATTCGAGGAACGTCAGCGGCTGTTCGCGCTCAAGTCGGAGTTTTACCGAATCGAAGGTCAGCATGCGATTGATCGTGAAATGCGGGCCAACATCGCGCAGCAACTCAATGTAACCAAGCGAGCTAAGCCACTCATCATTGTTGACCATAATGGCGTCCGTCGGGCCATCACCAAAGGTCAAGAGACGCTCGAAAACTTTGCGTATACCGGCAATGTTCTCGTCGATGAGTTCAGCTGTAAGCAGCTTTCGGCTCTCGTCCTTGCCAGAGGGGTCGCCGATCTTGGTAGTGCCTCCGCCCATCACGACGATCGGCTTGTGCCCCGCCTGCTGCAATCGGCGCAGCATCATGATCTGAACCAGCGAGCCGACGTGCAGTGAAGGGGCGGTTGCGTCAAAGCCTATGTAACCAGAGATCACTCCTTCACAGGCGAGTTGGTCCAAGCCCTGCGCATCGGTGGTCTGGTGGATATAGCCGCGCTCATGCAGAACGCTCAGAAGATCGGATTTGTATGTGCTCATTGTGGAGAGGCCTCTAGCAATGCATTTTGCGGAACGTAAGCCTCTTGCTTGCCCGTTCGCACAGACATAGGGCTGAAATATATGCACACGCTGGTTCTTCATCCCGATGGTAAACCTGGCCCGATTACAGCGGTTTCGGCAAGTGTCGAGCCAACTGCAGATGGCGGCACCGCAGAGTTTCGCCTCCACGGAGAGATTGGCAAGATAAAGGTGCCCGAGCATGCGGCATCGATGCGCGAAGATTTCCTATGGAAAACAACCTGTTTTGAGATCTTCTGGCAACCCGACGGAGGTGATTGGTATCGCGAATTCAATTTGTCGCCCTCTTCGAAATGGGCTTGCTATGATTTTGATGATTTCCGCCTCAATTCACGCGACGGCCCGGTCAGGGCGATCGAGGTGGCGTGTACCCATTCGGCCAATGAATTGGTGTTGCGCGCGAACATATCATCTGAGCTGCATGACCCAGCACAAGTCGCGCTTAACGCAATTGTCGAAGACCTTGATGGCAATATTCAGTTCTGGGCTCTGGCATTCCCTGATGGAAAGCCGGAGTTTCACAGTGTCGTCTGTCGCAAGCTGCGTGTGGAGAGAGGTGCATGAGCGTCCAATTCGGCATCGACCGTCTGCTGGCTGACCCGTCGCTATTGTCCGAACTCGAAGGGAAACGCGTCGCGCTGGTGGCGCATCCAGCGTCTGTCACGCAGGATCTTACTCATAGCTTGGATGCTCTGTTCGCTGCCGGCTTGAATGTGAGCAGTGCCTTTGGGCCACAGCATGGCCTTAAAGGCGACAAACAAGATAACATGGTCGAGACGGCGGACGAGACTGACCCAGAATTCGGTATCCCTGTTTTTTCGCTCTATGGAGAAGTCCGCCGCCCGACGGGGCAAATGATGTCTTCTGCGGATGTGTTCCTTTTTGATCTTCAGGACCTCGGCTGCCGCATCTATACCTTTGTCACAACTTTGCTCTATCTTCTTGAGGAAGCGGCAAAATCCGGCAAATCAGTCTGGGTGCTGGATAGGCCAAACCCGGCGGGAAGGCCGGTTGAAGGCACTCTGCTGATTCCAGGCAATGAGAGCTTTGTTGGTGCCGCCCCCATGCCGATGCGGCACGGCCTCACAATGGGCGAAATGGGCCACTGGTTCATTCACCACTTTAATCTCGACGTCGATTATCGTGTAGTCGAGATGCAGGGCTGGGAGCCTGATGGTCGCGGTCATGGCTGGCCGGCGGATCGGATCTGGATCAATCCGTCACCCAATGCCGCCAATGTGAATATGGCGCGCGCCTATGCCGGTACGGTAATGATCGAAGGAGCGACAGTGAGCGAGGGCAGGGGCACCACGCGCCCCTTGGAAGTGCTGTTCGGTGCGCCTGACATTGATGCAAAGGCAGTGCTGGCGGAAATGAGGAACCTTGCACCCGATTGGATGCAGGGTTGCGCGATCCGTGAATGCTGGTTTGAACCAACTTTCCATAAGCACACAGGGAAGCTGTGTAACGCATTGATGATCCACGCAGAAGGTCCGTACTACGACCATCAGCAGTTCAAGCCGTGGCGGCTGCAAGCTCTGGCATTTAAAGCAATCCGGAGACTCTATCCAGACTACCGGCTCTGGCGTGGGACAGAATTCAAATACGAATACACAGACGACGTGCTCGCCATCGATGTGATTAATGGCGGGCCGGGATTGCGCAAATGGGTCGACGATCCGTCCGCAAAGCCCGCCGACCTTGACGCTATCGCTTCAGCCGATGAGGCGACATGGATCGCAGATGTGCGAGAACTAATTCTGTACTGAAAAATGAATGGGGCGACCAACTAGGCCGCCCCATTCTGACTCAACAATATGAGAGGCTTATTCTTCTGCCTCGCCCTCGGCTTCAACTACTGCCGGGCTAACAGTCACTGTTTCACCAGCATCGGAAGTGGCTGTGAACGATCCATCTTCTGCTGGTTCGCTTTCAGTCCAGCACAAAGCCTCGGCACCATCTTCGTTAGAGGTGAAGCACGTCTTGCCGTCGACGACTTCCCAAGTCCCCTCATCTGCTACTGATCCGTCGGCCGCAAGGTCTTGATAGGTACCGTCGCCGTTCAAGACTGAAGTTCCCGCAGGCCCCTCATCGTTTGAAACCGCATAGGTACCAGGTGCGGTACCGTTAGCTGTGGTCATGCCAGCAGGTTCGGTCTCGACCACTTCTTCCTCAACCTCCGCCGCTTGTTCAGCACATGCCATCAAGGCCAGCGGCGCAGCAATAATCATCAATTTACGCATTGGTTTCCCCCATCACAAAATCATCGGAGGAATCTAGCAGCAGCGAGGTAAACTGCAAACTCAACAGTTTTGGCAGTCGGCGCCTACCGACTTAATGCCCCTGTTTCCGGCTCAACTCGCGCATCGCATCATCAAGCCCATCCAATGTAAGAGGATACATCCGGTCATTGACCAGTTGCTTCATGATCTTTGTGCTCTGTGAATAACCCCACTGCTTTTCAGGCACCGGATTGAGCCAAACCGTAGCTGGGTAAGTGTTGGTTACACGTTGCATCCAGACTGCGCCGGCTTCTTCGTTCATATGCTCTACACTGCCGCCCGGATGTGTGATTTCATACGGGCTCATTGCAGCATCACCGACAAAGATAACCTTATAGTCGTGGCCATACTTGTGCAGCACATCCCAAACCTTTGTGCGTTCTTGCCAGCGGCGCTTGTTGTCCTTCCATACACCCTCATACAGGCAGTTGTGGAAGTAGAAGAATTCCAGATTTTTGAACTCGCTGGTAGCCGCGCTGAACAACTCTTCACAAAGCTTGATGAATGGGTCCATCGATCCGCCCACATCCAAGAAAAGCAGTAGCTTTACCGCATTTCGCCGCTCCGGACGCATGTGAATGTCGAGCCAGCCTTGTTTCGCAGTTCCATCAATCGTTGCGTCCAAATCAAGCTGATCAGGATTACCCTCTCGCGCGAAACGCCGCAGACGGCGCAGCGCCATCTTGATATTGCGCGTGCCCAGTTCTTTGGTGCTGTCGAGGTTCTTGAACTCGCGTTTCTCCCAAACCTTGATTGCGCGCTTGTGCTTGCTTTCACCGCCGATACGAACGCCTTCGGGATTGTAGCCCGAATGCCCAAACGGAGAGGTCCCGCCTGTACCGATCCATTTATTGCCACCTTCATGGCGCTTCTGCTGCTCTTCAAGACGCTTCTTCAGCGTACCCATGATCTCGTCCCAGTCCCCCAGCGACTTGATCTTTTCCATTTCCTCTTCGGATAAGAACTTCTCTGCAACGGCTTTCAGCCAGTCTTCGGGGATTTCAACGGGGTTCTGGCCATAATCGGACAGGATGCCCTTGAAGACCTTGTTGAAGACCTGATCAAAGCGGTCGATCAGGCCTTCATCCTTTACGAAGGTTGCGCGTGACAGGTAATAGAAGGCCTCGGGCGTTTGCTCGATTACGTCCTTATCCAGCGCCTCCAACAAAGTAAGGTGCTCTTTAAAGCTCGCGGAAATACCCGCAGCGCGTAACTCATCTACGAAATTGAAGAACATAAAGGTTGCGATAGCGCACCTATGTCGCCGCCACCAGCCCCGTTGAAACAATCCTAGTCAATTTAACCAGACGATAACCATAGGTAGTTACCGAAGCTCCCCGAACATAATTGTGGGGAATGCAGGGGCATGAAGCCAATCGAAATTGATACCGCGGGAGCATCGGCAATCGACAAGATTCCGGATAGCTGCGGCGATGTAACCGTCGGTTGCACCGACGTTGCCGGTATTGTCGAAGCCGTTTTGAAGTCATCCGAAACCCTGCGCGAGGAACACAACTCCCTGCGTGCCACTGTCACCGCGCTTGAAGCAGATCAGAACAAGGTTGCAGAAGCCAGCGATGAAGCTCGGCTCCTGTCCGAACGCGCGATTGAGCGGCTGGGTGAGGGCACTACACTGATCCACTCGTCGCTGGGCCAGATCAATGAGGTGCTCGAACTGGTCGAAGCGCTCGCGCAGCACGTGACAAGTTTTGCGGCGGCCATGGATCAGGTGCGTCGTTGCTCGAAGGATATCGAGGATATTGCCGAAACAACCAATATCTTGGCGCTCAACGCCACCATTGAGGCAATGCGTGCTGGCGAAGCGGGACGAACCTTCGCCGTTGTTGCAAGCGAGGTAAAAAGCTTGGCCAACGATACTCGCGTGGCGACCGAGGAAATCACCGCTACGGTCGAAGCCTTGGGAACCGAAGCTCAACAGGTGATTGAACGGATTGAAGCCGGGTCAAGCGCCAGTGGGCAGGCAAAATCGTCTGTCGCTCAAATCGAAAGCACAATTCTGAGCGTGGGCGAGCTGGTTGAGGAGGTCGACAAGCAGAATGACCAGATCGCACGATCAACCACAACGATCAGCGATCATGTGGTTAGCGTGCGTGATGTTCTGGACAGCTTCGACAAGGCCGCAACTGACAACGAAGACAAGCTGCAGCGAGCTCACCGTCGGATGGAAGAACTCGAACTGACTGCCAGCGATATGTTTGACAGCATCGTCCATGCCGGGCTCTCACCTGAAGACAGCGTCATGGTGGAGCAAGCGCAGGCATTTGCCCGCGAACTTGTAGAGTTTACGGAGCATGCGATTGCGGAAAACAAGGTGGACAAAGCCGCATTGTTTGATCGCAACTATCAATCGATTGAAGGCAGCAATCCGCCGCGCTTCTCGACCGTAGGGACAAATTGGATTCACGCGAACTGGCGCCCATTGCTGGACAAGGCTCAAGCTAGTGATAGTCGCTTGCTTGCCGCAGCCTGCACCGATGTGAACGGATTTCTACCAACACACCTGACTGCGCGTTCGAAGCAGCCGACCGGAAATCTGGCGCATGACACCGCCTTTTGTCGCAATGGCCGCATCATTTTTGACGGGGTCGACAAGAAAGCGAAGGTCAGCAATGCGCCGTACACGATGGCTGTCTATCGCCAGGAGGGCGATGGAGAGAAATACATCGTTGTTCGCAACGTCTATGTTCCGCTCTACATAAACGGAGAGCGTTGGGGTGACTACGAACTGGCTTACAGCTTTGACTAAAGCTAACAGTTTGCCTTAGCTCGGGTTACGCCGGGCCATAAAAGCGAGCCGCTCGAACATCATTACATCCTGCTCGTTTTTGAGCAGCGCGCCATGCAACGGCGGAATTGCACTGTTCGGATTGCTGTCCGCCAATACTTCCATCGGCATGTCTTCGTTAAGAAGCAGCTTTAGCCAGTCAAGCAGTTCGCTGGTCGACGGCTTTTTCTTCAGGCCGGGAACTTCGCGAAGCTCATAAAAGATGTCCATAGCTTTGGTCACCAATGTCTTCTGAATGCCCGGATAATGGACTTCGATGATCTCACGCATTGTGTCCCGGTCAGGGAACTTGATGTAGTGGAAGAAACAACGGCGCAAAAACGCGTCGGGCAATTCCTTCTCATTGTTCGAAGTAATGACAACAATCGGCCGCTCTTTCGCGCTGATCGTTTCGTGAGTCTCATAGACATCGAAGCTCATCCGGTCGAGTTCCTGAAGCAGGTCGTTAGGAAACTCGATGTCAGCTTTGTCGATCTCGTCAATCAGCAGCACGGGCAGCTGTTCGGAAGTAAACGCTTCCCACAGCTTACCCTTCTTGATGTAATTCGAGATGTCATGAACGCGCTCGTCACCCAGTTGGCCATCACGCAAGCGGGCAACTGCGTCATATTCGTAAAGGCCCTGCTGCGCTTTGGTGGTCGACTTGACGTTCCATTCGATCAGGGGGGCTCCAATCGCCTTTGCAATTTCATGGGCCAACACGGTTTTTCCTGTGCCCGGTTCACCCTTGACGAGAAGCGGGCGACGCAGCGTTACTGCTGCATCGACGGCCACTTTCAGATCATCGGTGGCGATATAATCATTGGTGCCTTCAAAACGTTGCGGCTGGTCAGTCATGAGTATCCCTTTGAAACTTTCCGTGCGCGTTAAGTTACCGCGCGGCTGCGCGCAAGGGTGACGCTGCGTAAGCTATCGAATTGGCGAGGGTGCGTCATCGCGATACCTGAAACTTTTTGAGCGCAAGTGCGAATATGCGGTTAGAACGCGAGCGCGAAGGAGAGCAGGATGCCAACCGAAAGCTTGAAGATCACGACGTCAGAGGGGCATGAGCTGTCGGGTGCACTCGAGATGCCTACGGGGCTAGTTCGAGGTGCGGCGGTGTTTGCGCATTGTTTTACCTGTACCAAGCAATCGAAGGCAGCAAGGGCGGTATCACAGGCTTTAGCGCGCGAAGGCATCGCATCACTTAGGTTCGATTTTACGGGACTGGGGGCGAGCGGGGGTGAATTCGGCCGCGCTGGCTTTACGAGCGATGTCGAAGATCTGATCGCCTCTGCACAGTACCTGATTGAGCGGTTTGATTGTCAGATACTCCTGGTGGGGCATAGCCTAGGAGGTGCAGCTGTTTTGGCCGCTGCAGCTGACTTGGGTCGCGAGAAGGTGGCCGCGGTGGCGACCATTGGCGCGCCAAGCGACGTTCCGCATGTCGTCCACAATATCAAAGGTGATCTGGACGAGATTGAACGCGAAGGCGAGGGTGATGTGACGATCGGCGGTCGCCCCTTCAAACTCAGCAAGCATTTTCTCGACAAGACACGCGAATTTGATCTGGTGCAACGGATCAAAGGCCTGCGCACTCCGTTATTGATCATGCATTCACCGACCGATGATACTGTCGGCGTGGAGCATGCTTCCAACCTGTTCGAAGCGGCAAAGCATCCCAAGAGTTTCGTCAGCCTTGCTGGCGCGGACCACTTATTGCTGAATGAAGCGGATGCCCAGTTTGCGGCACGGATGATCGCGGCCTGGGCGGGGCGCTACTTGCCGCAAAAGGAAGCGTTGCCAATGCCGGAAGAGGGTGTTGTTGTGCAGACCGGGAATGGCAAGTTTGGTACCGAAGTCCACACCGTCAGCCATCGTTTCGTTGCCGATGAGCCAATCAGCTACGGCGGAGATGATACAGGCCCGACACCATACGATCTACTCAATGCCGCGCTCGGTACGTGCACTGCGATGACGCTGAAGATGTATGCCGATCGCAAGAAATGGCCATTTGAGGGAACGCGTATCCACGTGACCCACGAACGCGACCATGCGGAGGATTGCGGCCACATTCTGGATGAGAATGTGCAAGTTCAGGCGCTCAACCGAAAGATAGAGATTTTGGGTGACTCGCTAGATGATGAACAACGGGCGAAGCTGATCGAAATTGCTGACAAATGCCCGGTCCACCGCACGCTGGAAGGGCACTTGCATATTCATACGGAGGCGGCGGGATGATTATAATCACAGGAACAGTCTCGCTCGACCCAGCGAAGCGCGATGAGGCCATCAACCTGGGTTGCGAACACTCCGCCAGATCACGTGCGGAAGATGGCTGCATCTCGCACAATTGTTACCTTGACGCAGAAGACGCGAACCGAATGCACTTCTTTGAGCAATGGCGCGATATGGATGCGGTCAAGGCGCACTTTGCTGTCCCGGAATCCGGTGAGTTCGTCCGCGAGGTTGCCGCCTTGGCCAGCGCGCCGCCTGAAATAGCGATTTACGCAGCTGATACCATAGAAGGCGCGCCTTTCTAAGCGTCAATCAAGTCGCGATCCACATCGCTGGCGTGGTTCTGGATGAAGTTGAACCTGTGTTCCGGGTTGCGTCCCATAAGCCGATCGACCAGTTCCTTCACCGCAAATCGCTGCTCATTCTGTTCAGGCAACGTAATGCGGATCAGTGAGCGCGTTTCGGGGTTCATTGTTGTCTCACGCAGCTGCTGAGGGTTCATTTCGCCAAGGCCTTTGAACCGCCCGACTTCCACCTTCTTGCCCTTGAATACCGTCTCTTCCAGCTCGGCGCGATGCGCATCGTCGCGGGCATAGCGCGTCTCTTTCCCGGCACTCAATTTGTAGAGCGGAGGCTGTGCCAGATAGAGATTACCGGCCCGTACAACCGGCGCCATCTCCTGGAAAAAGAATGTCATCAGCAGCGTCGCGATATGCGCGCCGTCAACATCCGCGTCGGTCATGATGATTATGCGGTCATAGCGCAGCTGTTCAGGATCGCAGTCTTTGCGTGTTCCGCACCCAAGCGCGAGCGAGAGATCGGCGATTTCTTGATTTGCGCGAATCTTGTCAGCTGTGGCGCTGGCGACGTTCAGGATCTTGCCACGGATCGGCAGGATTGCCTGGCTCTTGCGATCACGCGCCTGTTTGGCACTGCCACCGGCAGAATCGCCTTCAACGATGAAAAGCTCAGTCTCGCGATCACCTTCGCCGCTGCAATCGGTCAATTTGCCCGGCAGACGCAGCTTCTTGGCGTTGGTCGCAGTCTTGCGCTTGATCTCGCGTTCCTGCTTGCGCCGCAAACGCTCATCCATGCGTTCCATCACACTGCCCAGCAGGGCCTTGCCGCGCTCCATATTGGCGGTGAGGAAATGATCGAAGTGATCGCGAACAGCGTTTTCAACAAGGCGTGATGCCTCTGGCGACGTCAGACGATCCTTCGTTTGCGACTGAAACTGCGGGTCACGAATAAAGACAGACAGCATAACCTCTGCGCCGGTCATCACGTCGTCCGCGGAGATGTCCTTGGACTTCTTCTGTCCCGTCAGCTCGCCAAACGCTCGTAGAGCCTTGGTCAAAGCGGCGCGCAGGCCTTGTTCATGCGTACCGCCATCTGGCGTGGGGACCGTATTACAGTACCAGCTGGTTGATCCATCGGAGTAGAGCGGCCACGCAATCGCCCATTCCACACGACCTTTCTCCTCAGGGAAGTCCTGATTGCCGGTGAAGGCTTCTGCAGTCACGCATTCGCGAGCGCCAATTTGCTCGGCCAGGTGATCCGCCAGGCCGCCCGGGAATTTGAAGGTCGCCTCTTCAGGTACATCTTCGCTGGCAAGTGAGGGTGTACATTTCCAGCGGATCTCTACACCAGCGAATAGATATGCTTTGGAGCGCGCGAGCTTGAACAATCGCGCTGGTTTGTACTGGCGATCACCGAAAATCTCTGGGTCAGGTTTGAATGTGACGGTCGTTCCACGCCGGTTGGGGGTCGCGCCCAGATTCTCAATCTTGCCCAGCGTTTGCCCCTTGGCAAATTCTTGGGCGTAGAGCTGCTTGTCCCGTGCAACTTCGACGCGCGTATGTTCGCTGAGCGCATTGACAACACTAACACCAACCCCGTGCAAACCGCCTGAAGTCGCGTAGGCCTTACCTGAGAATTTGCCGCCTGAGTGCAAAGTCGAAAGAATCACTTCAAGCGTGGACTTGCCCGGAAACTTGGGGTGCTCATCAACCGGAATTCCGCGCCCGTTGTCGCTGATCGAAAGTCGGTTTCCTTTCTCCAGTCGGACCTCGATTCGGTTGGCATGGCCCGCAACCGCTTCGTCCATCGAGTTGTCGAGAACTTCTGCGGCCAAGTGATGCAGGGCACGGTCATCCGTGCCGCCGATATACATGCCAGGGCGGCGGCGGACAGGCTCAAGCCCCTCCAAAACTTCAATGGAAGAGGAATCATAGTCGCCGCTGGACGCTGGCGCATTTTCAAACAGGTCGTCAGACATTAATCAGCCTATATGCCGCGTGCGATCACGGCGACAAGCGGGGGCCAAAGGTTTTGCTCAGTCCTCAAACCGGGCAGGAGCGGCGTCGACAACAACGACATTTCCTTCCCGCACTTCGCGCACTTCCATGGCACGCTCAATCACTCCGTTGCTCTTAAAGCGGAAAGCGCCGTCGAGCCCCAGAAAACCATCGCTTGCGGTCAATTGGCGTGTAGGGAACGGCCGCCCCACTTGCCAGTCTCTTGCCACGCGCAAAGTGAGAAGGACGGCATCATAACCCAAGGTTGAAATACGATAGGGTGCGCCACCGAACCGATTTTGATAGCTGTCACGGAAGCGCTGAAAGCGTTGGTTCGATACCGCCGAGAAAATCGCACCTCGCAGAGCGCTTGTGCGTGTAACAGCACTCTCGCCACTCCATAGCTCGGTTCCGATTAGCTTGGGCGGCGTACCAGTCTCATCATCGCGCAGCGCGTTGGCCGCTTGCGATGCCAATTGAACGCCGTCTGCAATCAGCACGGTGTCATATCCGCCGGCCTCCCGCATGCGGGTTGCCGCTCCGATAACAGCGCTGCTCCCTCGATTGTAGCGCTGCGTCTGCGCCAGAAGCCCGCCATAATCTGCCAAGGCATTGTCCAGGGCGCTGGCTGCGCGATCCCCGTAATCGCCATTTGGCAACAGCGCAGCAAAGTTCACAGCACCTCGCGATCGAGCATAGGCGACCGAACGTGTGATCGACTGTTCCGGAATGTGACCCATCACAAAGACGTCTGGGCGAGCCACGCTGGTATTGTTCGAGAACGAAATAAGCGGGATGCCTGCGCGCGCCGCCTCTCCGCGTACGGCCTCGACGTTGTCGGCCAACATCGGACCAAGAATCAGACGGTTGCCGTCTGCCACAGCTTGTGCGGCCGCAGCAGCGGCCCCGCTCGACGTGTCATAGGTCGTGATGCGGATGTTATCCGCGCTCGTGTCAAGAATCGCCATATTGGCAGCGTTTGCGATCGATTCTCCAACCGCGCCGTTGCGCCCGGACATAGGTACCAGAATCGCAATTCGATGGCGTGTCTCGTCAGTTGGCAATACATCGGCGCTCGGCTCATCTGTCGGAGCGTCTACAGGTGCTGTAGTCGTGTCAGGCCCCGTCTTCGGAATGACCTGACAGCCTGCCAGAAACAACGCCGCCGCAGCTACAATAATACCACGAGTACTGAACAATCCACGCTTCATACTTGCCGACCCCGTCTCGGCTGTTCCAAAGAGACACTTGTGAACACCAGCGCCCCTGAACCAACCCTGTCTGAACCTCTCTCTGCAGGCCTCTATATCGTCGCTACGCCAATTGGCAATTTAGGCGATATAACGCTCCGTGCGGTCGATATAATGCGCAAATGCGACGCTGTCGCCTGCGAAGATACGCGGGTAACGGGCAAGCTGTTGAAGCACCTGAATATTCGCAAGCCACTCATTCGGTACGATGATCACGCGAGCGAACAGATCTGCGAGAGCCTGGTCGAGCGGGCCCGCAGCGAAGCGATTGCGCTGGTCAGCGATGCAGGAACGCCTCTGATATCCGATCCGGGCTATCGCTTGGTCACGGCTGCGCGCGAGGCGGGTGTGCCAGTCACGACTCTGCCGGGTGCCTGCGCAGCGATTGCGGGGCTGACCATATCTGGATTGCCCAATGATCGCTTTCTGTTTGCTGGTTTCCTGCCGACCAAAGAGAAAGCGCGCGCAGACGCATTGGCGGAGCTTGCTGACATTGATACCACGCTGATTTTCTATGAGAGCGGGCCTCGCCTGGTTAAGTCATTGAAAGCAATCGCTGACATCTGGCCAAACCGCGAGGTGGCGGTCGCCCGTGAGCTAACCAAGCTGTACGAAGAATGCCGCAGTGGGACAGCGGCTGAACTGGCCGTTCATTACACCGCCAACCCGCCCAAGGGTGAGATTGTGCTGATGGCAGGCCCACCTGTCACGAGTGCCTCCGATGCCGATCCGGACGCACTGCTGCGGGAGGCGCTAAGAACTATGAAGACTTCTCAAGCCGCCGCTAGCGTCGCGAAGGCGACCGGCCTTGATCGCAAGGCACTCTATGCCCGCGCAATGGAACTCAAGGCCGGATGAAGCGGCAGAAGACCGAACGGGCAGGGCGGCAAGGCGAATTCCGCGCCGCTATGTTCCTGCGCCTGCAGGGCTGGCAGATCATCGCCGAACGCGTGAAAACCCCGCTGGGCGAGATTGACCTGATCGCGCGGCGCAACGGCGTGGTCGCGTTCACAGAAGTGAAATGGCGCAAACGCCGTGAAGACCTGGATCATGCGATCGACGAATACCGTTTGCGCAGGGTTGCGGCCGCTGCGGAAGCGGTTGCACATCAATATGTTCGCGACGGCGATGATATGCGAATTGATGTAATCCTGCTTGCACCCGCGAGCATCCCTCGCCACATCACCAATGCATGGGATGCCCTGAGCAGGGTGAGATTTAGGAATACAGAATGAGCCTACGCGTCGCCGTTCAGATGGACCCGATTGAAAGCGTCAATATCGCCGGGGATTCGTCCTTTGCGTTGATCGAGGCGGCGCAGGCGCGCGGACACACCTGCTATGAATATCATGTCGAGAGCCTCACATTGGATGCCGACGACCGCTTGTTTGCTGAATGCCATCCGATCACCGTCCAGCGCGTGGAAGGCGACCATGTGACCAAGGGCGCGGCTGAGCGGCTTGATCTGGGCAAGGATATCGACGTTGTTCTGATGCGGCAGGATCCGCCGTTCCACATGGGCTATATCACTGCCACCCATATGCTTGAGCGGATCAAGGACGAGACGCTGGTGGTCAATGATCCGGTCAGCGTGCGCAACGCGCCGGAAAAGGTGATGGTGCTGAACTATCGCCGCTTCATGCCGCCCACACTGGTAACGCGCAGCGTTGACGAAGTGCGGCGCTTTATGGCCGAGCATGGCGCGGTTGTGGTGAAGCCGATCCACGGGAATGGCGGCAAGGCGATCTTCCGCATTCCGGAAAATGGCGAGAATCTTTCCGCGCTGTTCGAAGTGTTCAACCAGACCTGGCCTGAACCGCATATGGTTCAGCCGTTCCTTCCCGAGGTGGCCGAGGGCGACAAGCGCATCGTGCTGGTCGACGGCGTGGTCGCGGGCGCGATCAACCGCAAGCCGGGCGAGGGCGAGTTCCGCAGTAACCTTGCCATGGGCGGCAGCGCAGAGGCGACCGAATTGACTGAGCGCGAGCAGGAAATCTGCGACGCCATGGGACCGGAGCTGAAGCGGCTAGGGCTGACATTCGTCGGCATCGATGTGATCGGCGGGAAATACCTGACCGAGATCAATGTGACATCGCCGACCGGGATTGTTGCCATCGACAAGTTCAACGGCACCGATACCGCCGGCATGATCTGGGATGTGATTGAGGCTCGGGTGGGCGCATGATTGACAATGTGAAAGCGCGCGCGAAACTGCTTCATGTCCTGTATCTCGGCTTGATACCTATCGTCTTGCTCTCGCCCTTCATTCTAACCGAAGCTTATTAGTATATATTGTTTGGAATCCTTGGAGCGATTGTAACGATTTTGGTGTTGAGACTTTCGAAATGCCAACATTGTGCAAGATCAGTTTTCTTCGATCCAGACGCGCCCGCAACCGATCTCCTAAAGACAAACATTTTTCGATCGATACCTGACAGTTGCGACAATTGTGGTTCACATCTCAATTAGAAAGATCCGAGCCATTAAAAGAAAGTCGATTGAGCTACCTCTTCTTCGCCCGTGGATGTGCGTCGCGGTAGTTTTCCAGCATCGTGGCTGCATCGACCTTGGTGTAGATCTGCGTTGAGCCCAGCGAGGCGTGGCCGAGCAATTCCTGCAGGCTCCTGAGATCGGCTCCCGCGCCCAGCAAATGCGTAGCGAAACTGTGACGCAGCGCATGCGGGGTAGCGGTTTCAGGTAAGCCCAAGGCTAGGCGGGCTTGCGCCGTAGCCTTTTGCACCATGCCGGGTGAGAGGGGCCCGCCTTTCTCTCCGCGAAAAAGCGGCTCATTTCCCGACAGCGGCCAGGGGCATTTCGCGCAATACTCCGCCACCGCCGCGCGGGTAATCGGCAGCACCGGCACCATGCGTTGCTTGCCGCCTTTGCCAGTGACTTGCAGCACGTCGCCCAGCGGCACATCATTGCCGGTGAGTGAGAGCGCTTCGGCAATCCGCAAGCCTGAACCATAGAGCAGAAGCAGAACTGCGCGGTCGCGCGCACCGAGCCACTCGGCCTTGGCATTGCCCGCGACCAGATCGGCGAGATTGCTCGCTTCATCGGGA
Organism: Altererythrobacter ishigakiensis; assembly: GCF_001663155.1. Taxonomy (NCBI): domain Bacteria; kingdom Pseudomonadati; phylum Pseudomonadota; class Alphaproteobacteria; order Sphingomonadales; family Erythrobacteraceae; genus Altererythrobacter; species Altererythrobacter ishigakiensis. The sequence continues at coordinate 1,751,731 of NZ_CP015963.1, read as the reverse complement.
GTGACGGGGCGGGGCAAACCCTTCTTGACACGTGGCCCACGCAGCCGTGGCGCGCTAGGCTCAGGGTCCCCCGATTGCTGACGCGCATAGGCGATAAAGCTCTTGAGCGCCGAGAGTTCGCGCGCGGCGCTGGCATTGCCGATCCCTTCCGCGCGTCGCCCGGCAAGATGACGGCGTAGGTCTTGCGCCTCGAGCGAAGCGACACCTTCCCAATCCTCTAGCCCGCGCGCCTCTAACAGCCGCTCGGCACAGCCGAGGTACGCACGCACGGTGTGCGGACTGCGTCGGCGCGAATTGGTCAGCTCGTTACGCCACGCTTCAAGGAGATCGGCCGCGCTCATGCGGTGACCAGCCCGTCTGCAACGATCTCGCCCAGCAATGCGTCGAGCAGCGGCATTCCGGCAGGCTTAACGGTAATTCGGTCTCCATCGCGAGTGAGCAGGCGAAGATCACTGTGCAGCGCAAGGCGATCCGCATCGATCAGATCGGCGCGTGGAATTCCAAACCGCGCTTCCAATTGGCTCAAATCCACCCCTTCGGCAAGGCGCAAGCCCATCAGCAGCGCTTCGGATGCCTGTTCGCCCACCGAAAGTGCGCGTTGATGCTTGATGCCGTGGCCATCCTCGCCGACCGCGCTCAAATAATTCTCCGGCTTCTTGTGCCGCTCCGTAGCCACTCCACCCCGCCGCCCGTGCGCGCCGGGCCCAATTCCGCAATAGTCCTGATACCGCCAATAGGTCAGGTTGTGGCGGCTTTCCTGTTCCGGTTTGGCGTGGTTGCTGATCTCGTAAGCCGGAAGGCCCGCCGCGTTCATGATCTCTTGCGTCAAAGCATACAAATCGCCTGCGGGATCGTCGTCCAACGGGGTGAACGCACCGCGCCGGACATCGGTGGCAAAGCGCGTGTTTGGCTCGATGGTCAGCTGATAGAGCGACATGTGATCCGTGCCCAACGCCAGCGCGCGTTTTAGCTCCGCCGTCCATTGCTCAGCCGATTGCCCCGGGCGCGCATAAATCAAGTCGACACTGACGCGGTCAAAATTCTGCTGCGCAGTCTCGACAGCTTGTAGTGCCTCATCTGCGCCATGCAGACGTCCCAAGAACTGCAAGGTATCGCCTTCAAGTGACTGAACACCCAGCGAAACTCGATTCACACCCGCCTGCGCCAATTCGTTGAAGTTCGCAGCCTCGACCGAGCTTGGATTGGCCTCCAGCGTGATCTCGATATTGGCGTCAAAACCCCACAACGCCTCTGCCTCCTGAAGCAATGCCTCGACCAGGCTTGGCGGCATCAGTGACGGCGTTCCGCCGCCAAAGAAGATCGAATGCAGCGGCGCTCCGCCTGCCATCTCTGCCTCATGCCGTATATCCGCCAACAAGGCATCACGCCACGCCGCCGCGTCCACGCGCTCGCGCACATGGCTATTGAAGTCGCAATAGGGGCATTTCTTCGCGCAGAAGGGCCAGTGGATGTAGAGAGCGCGCGCCATGCGCCCATACTAGCTGCCAAACTGGTCCGCGACCAGCTTGGCAAAGGCATCTGCGCGGTGGCTCATGGCGTGCTTTTCCTCAGGATCGATTTCAGCAAATGTCTGATCACGCCCTTGAGGGACAAATACCGGATCATAGCCGAAGCCCATCTCGCCGCGTGGTGGCCACGTCAGCGAGCCCGCACACTTACCTTCGTAAACCGCGTGTTCGCCGCCGGGCCAAGCAATCGCCAGCACACAATGGAATGCCGCGCTGCGGTCTGTGTCGGAGCCAAGTTGTTGCAGCATCCCTTCGACCTTGCCCATAGCCATGTACCAATCACGGCCGGGATCGCCTTCGAACCATTGCCGTTCGGCCCAGTCTGCAGTGTAAACGCCAGGGCGACCGCCAAGTGCGTCGACCGCCAACCCGCTATCATCGGCAAGTGCCGCAAGACCTGACGCTTCAGCTGCGGCGCGCGCTTTGATCAGAGCGTTCTCTACGAATGTCTTTCCGTCTTCTGGCGGCTCAGGCAGGCCCAGCGAGCCCGCCGAAATACATTTCAGGCCGTAGGGTTCGAGCAGGGCGGAAATCTCGCGCAGTTTGCCTTCATTGTGTGTGGCAATGACCAGCGATCCTCCGCCCAGCTTGCGCGTCATTTTGATGCTTCCAACTGAGCCTTGAAGATGCCGTCACAGCCAATCTTGGCCAAGCGCAGCAAGCGAAGCAGGCCTTCCTCATCATAGGTTGCGCCTTCAGCCGTCGCCTGAACCTCTGCGATTTGTCCGCCAGTGATCAGCACGAAGTTCGCGTCCGCATCGGCGCTGGAATCTTCGTCATAATCGAGGTCAAGGACAGGCGTGCCGTTGTAAATGCCGCAGCTGATCGCTGCGACTTGGCCGGTGATCGGATCTTCTTTCAGATCGCCAGAGGCAATGAGGCTGTTCACAGCGAGCCGCAATGCCACCCAAGCTCCTGAGATCGACGCTGTGCGAGTTCCGCCGTCCGCCTGAAGAACGTCGCAGTCGAGCGTGATCTGGCGCTCTCCGAGCTTCTTCAGGTCGACAACAGCACGCAGAGACCGGCCGATCAGTCGCTGGATCTCTTGCGTACGGCCCGATTGTTTTCCACGTGCGGCTTCTCGGCTTCCGCGGGTGTGCGTCGCGCGGGGGAGCATTGAATATTCGCCTGTTACCCAGCCTTCGCCTTTGCCGCGCAGCCAAGGCGGAATGCGTTCTTCGATGCTGGCGGTGCACAGCACACGGGTGTCGCCACAGCTGATCAGCACACTGCCTTCAGCGTGCTTGGTAAAGCCGGTTTCGATAGAGATAGCGCGCATTTCATCAGGCGCGCGGCCGGAAGGTCGCATGAAAAATCCTTGTGTTTCGATTCGTTGCCTGTGCGATAGGCTGTGCGCGGTATTGCCCGCAAGACTTGAGGCTGTGGAGCAAAGCGCTAGATAGTCAGACATGTCCTCACCGCCCATCTCAGAATTGACTGACCGCGCGCGGGATATCTTCCGCCTCGTCGTGGAGGGGTATCTGGAAAGCGGGCAGCCGGTCGGTTCAAAAACTCTTGCAGGCGATACAGGACTCAATCTCTCGCCTGCCTCAATCCGTGTAGTTCTGGCTGACCTGGAGTCGACCGGGCTTTTATCTGCGCCGCACACTAGCGCAGGCCGCATGCCCACGGAAACGGGCCTGCGTCTGTTCGTTGACGGCATGATGCGCGTCTCCGAACCCACCGCAGAGGAACGTGCCGCAATCGAAGGGCGGCTGAACGGAAACGGCCCGATCGAGCAGGCACTGGAACAAACAAGTGCCATCCTGTCCGACCTGTCCGGCGCGGCCGGCATGGTGATGGTGCCCACGCGCGACCAGAAACTAGCGCAATTCAGCCTTGTCGATCTGGGTCAAGGCCGCGCGCTTGCCGTCCTCGTGAGCGAAGACGGCAATGTCGAAAATCGCGTAATAGAACTGGGCTGGACAATCGGGCCCGGGCTGCTCGAGCAAGCAAGCAACTACATCAATGCAAAGCTTGCAGGCCGGACACTGAGCGAAGCCGGCGCTTCGATCCTTGCGGAAATCGCGGCAGGCAAGAGTCAACTGGACAAAGCCAGTGAGAGCTTGGTCGAACGCGGACTAGCTGTGCTTAGCGAAGATGCATCGCAGCGGCCCGTACTGATCGTGCGTGGGCAAGCAAACCTGCTCGACGATGCGGCAATGCAGGATATTGATCGTGTGCGCAGCCTGATTGAAGACCTTGAGAGCAAGCAGTCCGTGGCTGAGTTGCTCGAAAGCGCGCGCGAAGCCGAAGCCACGCGGATTTTTATTGGCAGCGAGAACAGACTGTTTGCATTGTCTGGCTCTTCGGTTATCGCGTCGCCCTATCGTGACCGTGAGGGAAGGGTGGTCGGCGTGCTCGGTGTAATCGGCCCCACGCGGTTGAATTACGCCCGCGTCATTCCCATGATTGACCTGACCGCCCGATCGCTGGGCAAGCTTATCGGATAGCTTTGGAATTTTGAGAACATGATCGACAACGACAAATCGCAAGCAGACGATGATGCGGTGAAGAAAGAGCTCGAAGGCGTGCCGGAAGAGTTTCTGGACAACGGTGAAGACGAAGCATTTGAAGACGGCTTCGAGAAGGCATTGGATGCACTCAAAGCCGATCTGGAAACCGCCAAACAGGACATTCTTTATGCAAAGGCCGAAGCGCAGAATGTTCGTCGCCGTGCCGAGAAGGATGTGCAGGACGCGCGTGCCTATGCCGCGACCGGTTTTGCTCGCGACATCCTGAGCGTGTCAGATAACCTTGAACGTGCCATTGCGGCGATTCCTGAGAGCTTGCGCGAAGACGAGAAGATGAAAGGTCTTGTCGCGGGTATCGAAGCCACTCAGCGCGAGTTGGAGAAGGTTTTTGGCCAGCATGGCGTGAAACGTATCGCGTCGGTCGGCCTGCCGCTCGACCCGAACCAGCATCAGGCAATGATGGAAGTCCCGACCGATGAGGCCGAGGAAGGCACTATCGTTCAGGAAATGCAGAGCGGCTATATGATCAAGGATCGCTTGCTTCGTCCGGCCATGGTAGGCGTGGCGAAGAAGCTGGATTAACCTTCAATACCTCGAGAACGAGATCCGATTTTCGGGAACATGATATAGCATATCACGTTGAATGCTCCGGAAAGGGAGTTTGAGTGCCGCTCGCGGCATTTTCTCCAGGAGTATTTTCTACAATGAAGAAAGTTTCTTTGACGTTCTTAGCTGCACTTGCGGCCAGTGTTTCGGCGCCGGCAATGGCCCAAGATGCAGGTGATATCCAGATCAAGGTTTTGGGTACGGCGGTTCTGCCGGACGGTGAAATCGATGAAGTCGAACTTGACGATTTCGGTCTGCCTGCAGGTGCAAACACACGCGCAACCGACGAGTTCATTCCAACCTTTGCGATCGAGTACTTTGTCGCAGACAATTTCTCGATTGAAACGATCGCTGGCATGGCGCGACACGACGTCGACGGCACTGGGGCGCTTGACGGTGTCGAACTGGTCGACGACCTGCGCCTTATCCCGGGTACGGTGACAGCCAAGGCGCATTTCGACTTGGGCGGTGTGAAACCTTATGTCGGCGCTGGCGTGGCCTATTTCATGTTCTTCGGTGAAGACGAGGGCAGTGACCTGGTCGGACTTGGCGTGACCGATGCCGATCTTTCGAACGAGTTCGGTTTTGCGCTGCAAGCCGGGTTCGACATCCCGATCGAAGAAGCCGGATTTGGCGTCTCCGTCGACGTGAAGCGCTATTTCATCGGTACCGATGCGACTTTCCGCGTGGGCGATGACGAGATCATCCGCACCAAGCACAATCTCGACCCGTGGACAATCAGCGCCGGATTGACTTTCATTCTTTGAGCTTAACTCCGGACAAAAAAGGGGCCGCTCCAACGTTGGGGCGGCCTCTTTTGCGTCAGGCGACAACTTGCTCGCGGTTTTCGTCGCGGTGTTTCTTCAGATATTTCATGAAGGGTGTGCCGCCGGTGCCGACATCGGGATCATTGCCAGCGATGCTGCCCGCCTGTTTGTTGATGTAGCTTGCGGCATATTCCAGATGCCGCGTGCGGAAACGAGCAGCTTGCTCGACGCATGCGTTGAATGCATCCTTCAAAGATTGCGAACCTGACGCTGACACGAACGCTCTCAAGGTCGATTGCGCCGCCAGATCTTCGATAAAGCGGCGGTGCTGCACCGGGCGGTAATGGTGGAGTTCGTCAAGAAAGCTCTTCAGCGGATCGTCCGAGTGACCGACGTTGAAAAGCGCGTCCATTGCCGGGACAATGCTGGATTGACTACCGGTTTGGCCGCGTAGCGCCTGGGGTTTCCCACCAAGCTTCTCGACGCCTTCGTAGATCAGTCCGCCGCCTTTAAGCGCTGGATTGTTCGCCCAGCCGTGGATGTAGGGCCGCACGCGGTGGAAATAGCAGTAGGGATCGCAGCGCTCGGTCATACGCGCAAAATGTGTGTAGATGCGCTCCCAAGCCTCATCCATTTCGATGAGCAAACGCTCTGCTTCTGCGGCATCGCCGTTCTTCGCAACCGTTACAAGTTTCGCCGCATTGTCGAGCAGAACCCCGGCTTCGGCTTCGATTGCGACATGGATCATCACGAACCAGTTCTCGTCATCGCCGCCAACGAAGTTCTGGTACATGTAGATGTTGTCGAGCGTGATCGGGCCGGACTTGTCGAGCCGCGCCCAGTTATCGAGAACATAGCCGGAATAGGGAAGCAGTGGAGCTTGGCCCAGACGGTCGGATATCGCTACCATCGGCCGGGCCAGATTGGCCGGAAGAGAAACGGGCGGCGTTGCTTCGCCCCAAACGTAGCTCTGCACGAGGAAGGAGTAATGCACCATCGCGGTGCGGACCTCCTCTTCGGCGGCTTCAAGCGCCCATTCTTCGAGTTTTGGATCATCAAGCTGATCCAGCCAATGGCGCACGCGCCCGCTTGATATCAGTGCTGAAAGATTACCAGCTGCCTGTGTGACACCCTCGAAGCGCGAAGGCAAAGTGATCTCGTCGATTTCATAGTGCGAAAGGTAGCCGCGCTCGCGGCTTAAACCGTAGTCTTTGATCTCCATTTGAGTGACTCATTGGCCAGTCGCGGGTTGGGCCGACTGGACAAGTAAATGGTATCAATTGAAACTTGATCACTCAAGCATGCACGGTGGAAAACTAGAGCTCCAGAACCATCTGCAGGTTGCAGCGGTCATACGGTGAGGGCCAAACATCCTCTCCCTCAAGCTTGCTGAAACCGAACTTTTCATAAAGCGCGGTGGCCACCTCCAGTTTCTCGTTGGTCTCAAGCCACACCGCATCGGCACCTTGCTCCCGCGCGAATTCCAGCAACTTGGCGAGAACCGCTGAACCAATACCACGGCCCTGTGTTGCGACATCAGTCGCCATCTTGATCACTTCCATCCAATTGCGGCCGTCATCAGGCGGATTGGCAGCCGGCAGGATAGCACCTGTCCCCATGATCCAGCCATTCGCATCGGCCACAACGATAAACCCGCCCGGATCGAGGATGGCATCCTTGGGATGTTCGAGCTGACGAACATCCTTCTCTTCCATCCCGAACATCTCTTCGATCCAGCGCCGGTTCAAAGCGGCAAATGCAGGAGCGTCTGCAGGCGCAAAGGGCCGGATTGTCCAACTGTCAGATGTCATTTTGTCCCTGCTCCCGGAAAGTTCACCAACAGATCATACGCGGATGCGTCGCTAACACCAGCTACCTTGGCTCCATTCCGCAACCAGAAGGCGTGCTTAATGATCTCTGCCTGCTGCTCAATGCCGTATCGAGTCAGCTGCCATCCGGGCTTGAGCGTGTAATCGTAACGTGCCCATGGCATCCGATTGAAGATCAGATGCCACTTTCCGCGCGTTTGTGTCTGCCACACATGCGACATCTCGTGAATAAAGAAACCCTGGCGGGTCAGGCACTCACTCGAAAAGTCGGCACAGTAGGCATTGCCCTCGGGATGAAAATGCAAATGGCCGCTCGGTGCCATCGTGACATGACGTGGCTGAAATGGAAACCATTTGCGGCGGCGTATAGTTACCGCATCATAGTCAATTGCAGTGCCAAAAACCGACTGTGCCAGTTTCACTTCGCCGGGAGTGAGATCACGTTCGCCGCCCACAGGGCAGCTGGCGTTTTCTGTGCTCAAATTTATAACTGCGCCCGAATGGTTCAGCGCTCATCCCCTGCTGCGCGAACCTCTGCATCGAAACTGTATTTATCACCGCCCGATACAGTCAGTGTGACCTCAACAGTGTCGCCCGCAGCAAGCGTGTCCGGAAGGCCGAATGCCATCACGTGATAATCGCCTGGCTTGAACGCTATCTCAGTACCTTTGGTAATAGCGATCGGCATGGCTTCTGCCATCTGCATCTTGCCTTCCCATTCGCCATAAGCGTGCAACTGAGCTTCGCTAGCCCCTGATACATCCGCGCGGCGGATCGACAGACCTTTATCGCCATCGTACTTCAGGTCGAAATAAACCGCCGCGGGATTACCACTGACTGGGGCCAGCACAAGCCGCGCGTTTTCTACGCTCATTCCAGGAATACCTTCGGGCTCTGCTTCTGCGACTGCCTCAGGCTCGGGACTGCAGGCCACAAGAGCAAGACTGGATGCCAGCAACGCCGCGGAGGCCAAATTCTGAAATTTCATGTGAGAATTCTCCCGTCAAAACATGCAAAAACTAGTGCGCCTGCTCCCTTGTGCCAAGCAAAACCGCACCTATATCACCCGAGTAACACACCTGACGGACTGAGCCGCCGAGCTGTTTTGCCTATATTGGAAAGCACAATGCGCGGTGTCCATGAATTGAACTGATGGGAACGTATAAAGATGGGTAAAGTAATCGGTATCGACCTCGGCACCACCAACTCTTGTGTGTCGGTAATGGATGGGGGCAAACCCAAGGTCATCGAAAACTCTGAGGGTGCACGCACAACACCTTCAATTGTCGCCTTCACCAAGGATGGTGAGCGACTGATTGGACAGCCGGCAAAGCGTCAGGCTGTTACCAACCCTGACAACACCGTTTATGCGGTAAAGCGCCTGATTGGGCGCCGCTTCGACGATCCAATGACCAAGAAGGACATGGAACTCGTCCCATATAATATCGTCAAAGGCAGCAACGGCGATGCATGGGTGAAAGCAGGCGGTGAAGATTACTCGCCTTCGCAGATTTCAGCTTTCATTCTTCAAAAGATGAAGGAAACCGCAGAAGAGTATCTCGGCGAGAAAGTTGAGCAGGCGGTGATCACCGTCCCGGCTTACTTCAACGATGCACAGCGTCAGGCGACAAAGGATGCTGGCAAGATCGCTGGTCTCGAAGTCCTGCGTATCATCAATGAACCAACTGCTGCTGCTTTGGCCTACGGTCTTGATAAAGACGACGGTAAGACCATCGCGGTTTATGACCTTGGTGGCGGCACTTTCGACATCTCGATCCTTGAGATTGGTGATGGCGTTTTTGAAGTGAAATCGACCAATGGCGATACTTTCCTTGGCGGTGAAGATTTTGACAGCGCGATTGTCGAATGGCTGGCAGACCAGTTCAAAACAAAAGAGAACATGGACCTGCGCAAGGACAAGCTTGCGCTGCAGCGTCTGAAAGAAGCAGCTGAGAAAGCGAAAATCGAACTTTCGAGCTCGCAGCAAACCGAAGTGAACCTGCCGTTCATCACCGCACGCATGGAAGATGGTTCTTCCACACCGCTTCACCTGGTTGAAACGATCACTCGTTCAGGCCTTGAGAAGATGGTTGGCGATCTGGTTAAGCGCACACTGGAACCCTGTAAGAAAGCGCTCGCTGACGCCGGTATGGACAAGGGCGGCGTCGATGAGGTGATTCTGGTCGGCGGCATGACCCGTATGCCCAAAGTACGCGAAGTCGTAGAAGAGTTCTTTGGCAAGAAGCCTCACACCGGTGTGAACCCCGACGAAGTGGTTGCAATGGGTGCCGCCATTCAGGCTGGCGTCCTGCAGGGTGACGTGAAAGACGTTCTGCTGCTTGACGTTACTCCGCTATCACTGGGTATCGAAACACTCGGCGGTGTCTTCACCCGTATGATTGATCGCAATACGACGATCCCGACCAAGAAGACACAAGTCTACTCAACTGCCGAGGACAACCAGAATGCCGTGACGATCCGGGTGTTCCAGGGCGAGCGTGAGATGGCCGCTGATAACAAGCTTCTCGGTCAATTTGATCTGCTTGGTATCCCGCCTGCACCACGCGGCGTTCCGCAAATCGAAGTCACGTTTGATATCGATGCAAACGGGATTGTTAACGTGTCGGCAAAAGACAAGGGCACTGGCAAAGAACAGCAGATCAAGATTCAGGCTTCAGGCGGCCTTTCTGACTCCGATATCGACCAGATGGTGCAGGACGCAGAGAAGTTCGCGGAAGAAGACAAGAAGCGTCGTGAATCTGCAGAAGCACGCAATCAGGCAGACAGTCTGGTGCATGCGACTGAGAAGCAGCTTGAAGAACATGGTGGCAGCATTGATGCCGATACCAAGTCCGCAGTCGAAGCGGCGCTGGCGGAAGCCAAGACCGCGCTTGAAGGCGATGATGTGGATGCGATCAATGCCAAGGCTCAAGCATTGACTGAAGCTGCAATGAAGATGGGTCAGCAGATCTACGAAAAAGAGCAGGCTGCGGGTCCGGATGCGAGCGCTGAAGCGGCTTCTGACAGTTCTGCAGACGAAGAGGTTGTCGACGCTGAGTTCTCAGAAGTCGATGAAAGCTCAAGCGAAGAAAAAGACGAAGACAAGGGCTGATGTCCTGATGGAAAATCTGACCGCCACTGGCGCTTATTGCGCTGGTGGCGGCACAGGTTTGGGCAGGGAAAAGTAGAATGTCAGCCACTGATATCGATTATTACGAGCTGCTTGGCGTTAGCCGGAATGCTGATGGCAGCACGTTGAAGAGCTCATATCGCAAGCTCGCAATGCAATATCACCCAGATCGAAATCCGGGCGATGCTGAATGCGAGGCGAAGTTCAAAGCCATCAACGAAGCGTACGATTGCTTAAAGGACCCGCAGAAACGTGCGGCATATGACCGATATGGCCATGCGGCCTATACTCAGGGCATGTCGGGTGGGGGTGGAAGCCGCGGAGCCCAAGGCGATTTCGGCGACATAGGCGATATCTTCGAGACTATATTTGGCAGCGCGTTCGGCGGCGGAGGAAGACAGCGAGCTCAACCTCGTCGTGGGGCAGACCTTCGGTATGACCTTGAAGTCAGCTTGGACGATGCCTTCCACGGAAAAACCGTCGAGTTGGAAATCGAAGTCTCCCAAAGTTGCGAAACTTGCGATGGTTCCGGCGCATCCCCGGGAACCAGCGAACGCGAATGCCGCATGTGCGATGGTCACGGAAAAGTGCGCGCGAAGCAGGGATTCTTCGTGGTTGAGCGGCCATGCCCAACGTGTCACGGGCGCGGCGCCGTTATCGAAGATCCTTGCGGGGACTGCCGAGGCGAAGGCGTCGTTGACAAACCTCGCGCGCTGGAAGTGGAAATTCCTGCTGGCGTTGATACGGGCACACGCATTCGTTTGTCCGGGAAGGGCGAAGCCGGACCCCGTGGTGCGCCGGCAGGCGACCTGTATATATTTGTGCATGTGAAACCCCACGCAGTATTCCAACGCGAAGGGACGACGCTGCTTACGCGCGTTCCGATCAGCTTTACGACCGCCGCGTTGGGTGGGTCAGTCGAAATCCCCGATCTTGGCGGAGACGACAACAAGGTCGAAATTCCCGCAGGGATCCAGTCGGGCAAGCAATTGCGCGTGCGCGGCGCCGGGATGCCGGTGTTACAAGGGCGTGGACGCGGCGATCTGGTGGTGGAAATTTCGGTCGAAACCCCGACCAAACTCTCGAAGAAGCAGAAGGAATTGCTGCAACAGTTCCGCGAAACCGAAACAGGTGACGAATGTCCCGAAAGCAAAGGCTTTTTTGATCGGATGAAAGAGGCCTTCGGCGGCTAACCCTTTCAGGTTCCTCGACTCTCAACAGTTTCAAGCCTAAGCCTCTGGCAAACAGAGGGGATTAGTCATGAAACGCACCATCGCTGCAGCACTGATAACAGCATCGCTCATTGTGGTCTCGCCTTTGGTGGCCCAGCGTGACTTCAGTGAAGTTGAGATCACCTCTGAGGAGCTTGCTCCAGGAGTTGCCGTGCTCTTTGGTGCCGGTGGAAATATGGCAGTCAGTCATGGCGAGGATGGAACGGTCCTCATCGATGACCAATTCGCACCATTGTCGGAAAAGATTGAAACAGCAGTCGCCTATCTGGGAGCATCTCCGGTCAAATATGTCGTCAACACGCATTGGCATGGCGATCATACCGGCGGGAATGAGCATTTCGGAAGTACCGGTGCGACTATCTTCGCGCATGACAATGTCCGTGTCCGCATGTCCAATGAACAGACACGCGGCGAGCGGGTCATACCGCCTTCACCCAGAGCTGCACTACCGGTCGTAACTTATGACCGCGGCGTCACACTCCATCTCAACGGGGACACGATTGATGTCGTGTTTGTTGGGGGTGGTCATACCGACGGTGACAGCATCGTCCGCTGGCGAGAGAAGAATATCGTTCATATGGGCGATCTGTATTTCAAGATTCCCGGATGGCCGTTTGTCGATGTTGAATCAGGCGGCGATATTGAAGACATGCTTTTCTCACTCGACGCAGCAATCAACATGATGGACGCGGAAACGAAGGTTATTCCAGGCCATGGTCCCATGTCCGACAAGTCAGAGTTGGTGGCGTTCAGAAACACAGTCGGTGAGGCTGTAACCCGGATTCGCGCGCTTCGCGATTCTGGATCTACGCTTGAAGAAGCTCAGGCTTTACGACCACTTGACAGCTTTGAACGCGGTGAAGGTTTCATCAGCGAGGATCGCTTCATCGAGGCGGTTTGGAAGAGTCTGAACTAGACCGATATTCAATTCTCGCCGAACTTCTCGGAAATTTCGTTTTGTAAATTGTGAAGCAGGCTTTGTCGGCAACGCTTTGCCTCTAGTTCTTCTTCAATAACCGCCTCGAAAGCTGCCCGCTTGAAGGCTCGGCATTTGCTGGCATCGATCGTTCCCTCAAGCGTTGAACAAACGAGATCGATCATCCGTTCGGCACCATGCAACCGCCCCCAAATATAGTCATTCTCGCGATAGGCTCGGCTGAAAAAGGCGCCGAAATTGTAAAACTCGATTCCGCGCAAAGTTGAACGTGCTCCTCCATCTCTGATGGACGGCGCATCATCTGGTGAAATACGGTCAACCTTGATCGGATCATATTCATTGAGGTTCTCATGCCGGAGCAGGGGCAAGGTCGCGATATCGTAGAATGGATAACCCAAGTACGTCAGCAGCATTCGCCGGCGCAGTGACTTCGGCATCTCTTGCAGAGACTCGCAGAGAAGTAACTCTGCACGAACATCAACTGATGGAAGGTGTTGCGCGCTCTCCAAATAATCGAGCAGAGTACCCGGGTTGGCAATTACATCAGCTGCAAGGTCGTTAAACCTTTGCCCGAACATCTCGAAAGCATCCTGGTCCAAATAGAACCCCAAAATGTCATACATTCGCTCGCGTGCCAGATCGAGAGCATCGTCGGGAATGTCGGGATCTCGTTCCCAATCACGCGACAAACGCCGGATGAGCAAACGAAGTCGGCGAATGCGGAAGCCAAGATCAAAAGAGCGAAAGAAGTTTATCGCGTCTTCGTTGGCACCGCCTTTTGGATCAGAGAGAGTTTCAAGTCCCCTGGCCTTGAGCTCCCGCCTCAAGGCATCTTCTATCGGTCGAGAGTCAGGCAGCCCCAGCTGAGGTGCGGCCTCATAGGCCAACTGTGCGACTCGTTCGACAATCCCGCTAAATTTTGTCCGGGCATAGGAATGGTATGCAAAGCCAGCTTGCATTGCTGCGGCCTGCTGTGCCTTGTTGCGCCAAGAGGCTAGCCGCCCCGGGGTGGGGCTATCAAGAAAGAAGGTCATCCCGAACAGTTTTTCGACCACGCGGTCTACCTCTGGTCGCATCCCACCGATAATTCGCTGCAAACGCTCGGCATCACGCGACTGCTGCTCAAGCTGCTCGAGGTTATCCCGGATGGGTTGTTCGCGAGGAAGGCTGGATATCGACCCGAATATCGCTGCAAAGAATCCGACAGGCTGCTTATCCGCATCCTTCATGCTCGCGATTCGGTCTGGTCTCGGATCAATATAGACAAATCGGCGATCAACTTCGCGATGCGATGGCCGAGCGTGCAGGGCTTCGATCGCACTTTCGAAGGGAGCATTTACTAAAACTGAGCCGTCGATCAGCGCGACGTGTTCCATCGTGCCATGCCGTATATGCGTCGGCATAATTCGCTCCAGAAAAGAGCTGCGGGAAACCCAAGGGTGATCTCGTTTCTGAGCCAGACGATCAATCTCATCTAAAGTGAAGGCAGGGAATGCGCCGGGAAAACTCGCGGTCGCACGAGCGGCCATAGTCAACTCTAGGGGGTCAGCCAGCGATGGCCCACTGGTGATAGGCGTTGTTGCTCGAAAACCGATAGGAAGGCGATGCTCGCTCTCTTCGACGACTTTCGGACTGTTCAACCGCAACAACTCGACATGCCCATGAAAATCGGTCGCGGTCACTAGAAGATCAAGCGGATGGCCCGGCGGAAGGAGCGGAGGTCCAGGCTCCTCGTCGGACATAGCCTTGAGCGCATCGAACAGTAGCTGGGAGAAGTTGTCGCCTGAGAAGGGTGGCTGAAACCATCGACCGCGCACAAAGCGCGAAACTTTGCGCCGCACTTCGTCACGTGTCTCCGGTGCGACGCTTTCAGACACAACGTTGCCTGGTCGCTTAAACAGCCACCATGCGATCGGTTGCGCCCAAAACTTTGCGAACTTCCACATTGGGCGCGCATCAGGATCAAGCAGCTTCTCTACGTCTGCGTTCTCGAGCCATAGATCCGTAAGCGGTTCAAGCGAATGACCAGCATAGATAGCTTGCGATAGAAACACGGCGTTGATCCCACCTGCGCTGGCGCCGGTTAGAATATCGGGGAGAACGCGTAACCGCAGATTCTGACTTGTTTCGATCTCAGCCAAGAGGTCACGATAAACCTTCGCAACCTTACCGTCTGGAACCTCTGCTGAATTATACGCACGGCTAGCTCGCGCGAGATGCCATAGCTCTTTTGTTACCCCATGCATGTAAACCGCCAGGCTCACGCCGCCATAGCAGACCAATGCGATGCGAAGTTCCTTCTGGTGCATATTGATATTCTTACGGGATTGGCGCGCGATAGCAATTGCGTTCCGCTTATGTTCTCGCTAACAGCTAAGTCATGGCGAAAGCGAAAAAGCGATTTGTGTGTCAGGCATGCGGCAGCGTAGCGCACCGTTGGCAAGGACAATGTCCTGATTGCGCGGAATGGAACACAATGGTTGAGGATGCTCACGCAACAGTCTTCTCACAAAAGCATGACCTTTCCAGCGGAGGTCGGGCTTTCGCCTTTGAAGAACTGAATGCACCGACTAAATTGCCTCAACGCCGTACGACCGGGTTAGCTGAATTTGATCGAGCACTTGGGGGAGGGTTGGTTCCCGGATCAGCTGTGCTTATGGGCGGTGATCCCGGAATCGGTAAATCGACTCTTTTGCTTCAAACTTCTGCAACCATCGCAAAGAATGGAGGCAGCGTCGTTTATGTCAGCGGTGAAGAAGCTGCGGGGCAGGTCCGAATGCGCGCTGCCAGGCTCGGGCTTTCGGATGCTCCGATCCAGCTCGCATCTGAGACCTCGGTGCGCAACATCCTGACCACACTGGGTAAGATGGACGCACCAACGCTACTCGTTATTGACTCGATCCAGACGATGTATTCCGACACGATCGAAGGTGCGCCGGGGACAGTCAGTCAGGTTCGAGGCTGCGCATTCGAACTGATCCGATACGCGAAAGAAAACGGCGTAGCGTTGATGCTCGTGGGTCACGTCACCAAAGATGGGAACATTGCCGGCCCCCGTGTTCTGGAACATATGGTCGACGTGGTGATGAGCTTCGAAGGTGAGCGTAGTCACCAGTATCGTATACTTCGCGCGCTCAAGAACCGCTTTGGTGCAGTCGACGAGATCGGTGTTTTCTCAATGGAGCAACAAGGGCTGGAGGAAGTCGCCAACCCGTCAATGCTATTCCTTTCGGGCCGCGATCAACCTCTGGCCGGCAGCGCGGTTTTTCCCGCGCTTGAGGGTACGCGCCCGGTGCTTGTCGAAATTCAGGCACTCATCGTACGGCTACAATCTGGAGCAACGCCCCGTCGGGCCGTGGTGGGCTGGGACAATAGCCGGCTAGCGATGCTGCTCGCAGTACTGGAATCAAGATGTGGGCTCAATTTCAGCTCAGCAGAGGTCTATCTCAACATCGCGGGTGGATACCGACTTTCGGATCCCGCCGCAGACTTGGCCGTAGCGGCCGCATTGGTAAGCGCACTGGCAGATCAACCGCTGCCAGATAAGTCAGTATGGTTTGGCGAGATTTCCTTATCAGGTGAGGTACGCCCGGTTGCCCACGCGGCGTTGAGGGTCAAAGAGGCTCAGAAGCTTGGATTTTCGGCTGCATTCGGTCCATCCGATGCAAAAACCGGTTCACCAAAGCTTTCCTATCAAGGCGTGGGACAAGTCGCGAACCTCGTTGACCGCGTGATGTCAAAAGCATAGTTCGTGAGCCCATGAACGGGTTTGATATCATCGTGCTGATTATCGTCGGAGTTGCGGCGGTTGGCGGTTTTTTGCGTGGTCTAGTGCAGGAAGTGCTTTCGCTCGCGGCTTGGGCATTGGCTGCGGCTGCTATCTATTATTTGCACACACCTTTGACAGAGGCCCTTTACGAGTACCTTGACGTCGAACCGGCGACTTCGATCCTGGCATTCGCACTGCTTTTGCTGATCCCCTATGCGGCCATGAAAGTGATCGCAAACAATGTGGGCGAGGCATCGCGCAATTCGATTCTGGGCCCAATTGATCGGGTTTTAGGATTTGGCTTTGGCGTAATCAAAGGCGCTCTTATCATGGTATTTGCGTTCTCGGTCATCGCGCTCGGTTTTGACAGCATGTGGGGATACAAAGGCCGTCCTGTCTGGATCACGACTGCACGTACATACCCGGTGATTGATTCAGCTTCGAGCGATCTGGTCAACATTATTGCGGAACGCCGCGAAAAGCTGCGCCAGGATGCAGAGCGCGAATAATGCCCCCAAACCAGGCGGCAAAGCTTTACACTCCAGACTTGCTTTCGTTGGCAACGGAATTGGCGCAATATTCCCTTTCGGGCAACTGGGACCTGTTGACCGAAGTACGATCGCGAACATGTGGGGGCATGCTTCGCCTGGGTATAGATCTCGACAGCGGAGACGCAATTGGAAGACTGGGCTTATCCGTTTCGGCTTGTGCAGTTGGCCAAGCAGCCGCCGCAATTTTCGCGCGCTCTGCAGCAGGTTTGAATTTAGAGGCCGCGACAGTTTCATTGAACGCTATCGAAAGGTGGTTGCAAGAAAAAGCCGACTTGCCTGATTGGCCGGCTATCCAAGCACTTTCCCCGGCTCGGGAACACACTGGTCGCCATGGCGCCATTGTCCTGCCGTGGAAGGCGTCAATTCAGGCGCTTTCAAAGGAGCGAGACACGCGCTAGAGCTTTGCCCCGCACATGAACTGGGGAGAGTGCAGCAGCCATGTCAGAAAGCGCGAGTGCGACGATACGCGAACCGTCCGAAAAGGAAATCAAGCTAGTAATCGGGGCCAGTTCCGCCGGAACGGTTTTCGAATGGTATGATTTCTTTATCTACGGCACTCTCGCCTACATCCTCAAGGATGCATTCTACGATACCGATAATGAAACACTGGGTCTTTTGCTGGTTTGGTCCACGTTCGCTGTAGGTTTTGCATTCCGCCCGATTGGCGCAGTGCTGTTCGGATTTCTGGGCGACAAGCTGGGGCGTAAATATACCTTTCTTGTCACCGTTACGCTGATGGGCATTGCGACTGCCGGCGTAGGCCTGATCCCAACAATCGAAACTATCGGAATTGCCGCGCCGATTATCGTCATTCTCCTGCGTGTTATACAAGGGCTTGCCCTTGGCGGAGAATATGGCGGTGCTGCGATTTACGTTGCCGAGCATGCCCCTCCAGAGAAGCGCGGTTTTTACACCAGCTTTATTCAAGCCAGCGTCGCAGGCGGATTTGTTCTGTCCATCGCCGTCGTCTTGGCGTGCCGCTTTTTGATCCCCGAAGATGATTTCCAGGCATGGGGCTGGCGTGTGCCATTCCTGCTGTCGATTATTCTGCTGGTCATCTCGCTGTGGATGCGCCTTATGCTGTCAGAGAGCCCTGTCTTCCAGGCGATGAAAGCAGAGGGCAAGATTTCCGGAAATCCGTTCAAGGAAAGTTTTACCTACCCTGGAAACAAGAAACGCATCTTTGTCGCATTGTTCGGTGTTACCGGCATTCTTACTACGATTTGGTACACCGCATTTTTCTCAGGCATGAGCTTCTTGCGCGGGCCGATGCACGTTGATGATCTGACAGTGGAATTGATTCTGTTTTTCTCTGGCCTGATCGCAATGACTTTTTACGTCCTGATCGGGAAATGGTCGGATTCTGTCGGGCGCAAGAAACCGATCATGATCGGCGCAGTTCTAACGCTTGTTCTGTTGTTTCCCGCTTTCTGGAGCATGGGAAGCCTTGCCAATCCGGGCCTCTCGCGCGCGGCGCAGGAGACGCCGATTGTGGTTCAGGGCAGTGGATGCACCACCGATCCGTTTGCAGAGATGTTCAACCGCGATCAGACAGAGTGCGGAAAGGTGCTTGAAACACTGACGGCTGCCGGTGTTGCATATACCGTCGAGCCCGCAACTGACCTGCGCTTGCTTGCCGGCGGCGAGAATGTAACGCTAGAGCAAGAGTGGTTTGACGATGGCAGCGCACGTACAGCGGGTATTCGCGGCGCTCTGTCAGAATTCGGTTTCGACTTCAGCAAACAACAACCCAGCGCGGCCAATATCCTCGGTATCGTAGCCATCTTGCTGGGACTCGGCATGCTTTCGGCGCTAACATACGGTTCGGTTGCAGCGCTCTTGTCAGAAATGTTTCCGCCCAACATTCGTTACAGTTCGATGTCGATTCCCTATCACATCGGAGCAGGCTACCTAGGCGGCTTCCTACCCCTGATCGCTGGTGTAATCGTGGCAAGCACAGGCAATATATACTCCGGCCTTTGGTACACATGGGTGGTCGTTGCGTTTGGCGTATTGGTGCTTTGGTGGGGAATACCTGACGGCCCGCCGCGTGATTTCGAAGACGAGCATGGCTGACAGACCTCCGCCAAGCCTGCGGCTGACAATCGACTCTGATGCATTAGCACAAAACTGGCGTGCTCTTGATGCATTGTCGGGTAAAACCATTACAGGAGCAGCAGTCAAAGCCGAAGCCTATGGTTTGGGAGTCGACACATGCGTGCCAATACTTCGCGACACCGGCTGCCGACAATTCTTTGTAGCGCATTGGAGCGAAGTCGAAGCTGTGTCACGTCATGTGCCACCAGAGAGCGTCTCTGTTCTGCACGGCCCCGCAACAGATGCAGATGCAGCGTACGCGCGTAACATCGGCGCAATCCCAACGATCAACTCGATAGGCCAAGCAAAGCGCTGGATTGATACCGGAGGAGGGGTTTGCGACCTGATGATTGACACGGGTATCAACCGTCTTGGGCTGTCTCCGAAAGAAGTCGGTGATCCAATCGTGGGGAAGCTCGATGTGCGTATACTCATGTCGCATCTTGCCTGCGCTGACGAAGATCACGAAATGAATGTGCAGCAGCTCGCCAAATTTCGAGATGTGATACCATCGGTTACCCACCAAATGACAAGCCTGGCAAACAGCGCGGGTATCGCGCTGGGCAGCGACTACCACTTCGACCTTACCCGCCCAGGCCTCTCGTTGTTTGGCGGATGCCAACGCAAGGAGCTGCGCGGCCAGATTCGCCAAGTTGCCTATCCTGAAGCCGCGATCATTCAAACGCGCGAGATCAAAGCGGGCGAAAGCATTGGCTACAACGCAACGTTCACAGCAAGCACAGATTTGACTGTTGGTGTTGTATCGCTTGGTTATGCAGACGGTTACCTACAAGCTTGGCGCGAAAAGGGGGCCCTGATGCATGAGGATCGAATGCTGCCGGTTCTTGGAAAGATCTCTATGGACATGATCGTCATCAGTCTGGAACAAGCTCCTTCGTTACAAGAGGGCGACTGGGTCTCGCTACCCTACTCGCTGCCTGAAGCAGCACAGCAAAGCGGCATCCCGCAATACGAATTGCTCACCAATTTGGGACAGCGGTTTAAACCGTGACCGCGCCATGTTGCGCTGCACATGCTGCAAGTGCTAAGGCGCAGCATAATTAGAATGGGGGCCGCAGCATAATGGCTAAGAAAAAATCAGCAGATGGCGATACAGTCATCGTTAAAAAGTACGCCAACAGGCGTCTCTACAATACCAGTACCTCTAGCTACATTACGCTCGACGACCTTGCCGGGATGGTGCGCGAGGATGTCGATTTTCAAGTACTGGATGCTAAGACCGGCGAAGACATCACCCATTCCATTCTGACTCAGATTATCATGGATGAGGAAGCGAGCGGTGGCGAGCAGATGCTGCCAGTGAATTTCCTGCGCCAACTGATCAGCATGTATGGCAATTCGATGCAATCGATGATGCCAAGCTACCTCGAAGCGGCGATGACCAATTTCCGCGAGAACCAGGGTAAGATCCGCGAGGCGTTTGAGAAGGGGATCAGCAATACGCCTTTCGCAAAGATTCACGAAACCAACATGGCCATGATGCGCGCCGCTACTGATGTGCTAATGCCAGGATCAAGCAAGAGTGGTGGCAAGGCGAAAGAGAACGCAGGCTCTGAAATTGATGCGCTGCGCAAACAGATGGCCGAAATGCAAAAGAAGCTCGACGAACTGAGCAAGTGAGAACAATCGCGCGTCGGAAAGAGCCGTCGCCGCAGCAGGAATACCAAACACGTGTCCAATATCCGCCACGCCCTCAACACCAAGCGTGAAGACGATTTCGCTGCCTGGTATCAGGAAGTCATTTCAGCAGCCGACATGGCCGAGGAATCGGGCGTGCGCGGGTGCATGGTGATCAAGCCATGGGGATACGGCATTTGGGAGCGCATCCAGCGCTTAATGGATGACCGGATCAAGGCAGCAGGCGTACAGAACTGCTATTTCCCGATCTTCATTCCACTCAAGAACTTTGAGCGCGAAGCCGAGCATGTCGAAGGCTTTGCCAAGGAAATGGCGGTGGTTACACATCACCGCCTGATCGCCGATGGGAAGGGCGGGCTTGTGCCGGACCCGGAGGCCAAACTTGAAGAGCCATTGGTCGTTCGTCCAACCTCTGAAACGATCATCGGCGATGCAATGGCGCGCTGGGTGCAAAGTTGGCGGGATCTGCCGCTGCTGACCAACCAATGGGCCAACGTCGTGCGCTGGGAAATGCGTACGCGGATGTTTCTGCGCACCAGCGAGTTTCTTTGGCAGGAAGGCCATACCGCGCACGAGAGCCGCGAGCAGGCGCTAGAGGAAACGCACCGCGCGCTGGAAATGTATCGTGCTTGCGCCGAGGAAGACATGGCGTTGCCTGTCATCGCTGGTGAGAAGCCGGAAAACGAGCGCTTCCCCGGTGCTGTAGAGACCTGGTCGATTGAAGCCATGATGCAGGATGGCAAGGCCCTGCAGGCCGGCACGTCACATTACCTTGGTACCAATTTCGCGCATGCAGCAGGGATCAAGTATCAGGACCGTGAAGGCACCGAACAATACTGCCACACTACCAGTTGGGGTGTGTCGACGCGCATGATTGGCGGCGTAATCATGACGCACGGCGATGACGACGGTTTGCGGGTTCCTCCACGCATTGCGCCGCATCAGGTTGTGATCTTGCCCATGCTGCGCGGCAAGGATGAAGACGAAGCCGTTCTCGCCTATTGTGAGAGCCTGCGCGCGGAGATTGCTGCGCTACATTCCTTGGGCGAGCCGGTTCGTGTGCTGCTCGACAAAAAGCCAGGGCAAGCCGCCGCCAAGCGTTGGGACTGGGTGCGCAAGGGCGCGCCTGTCATCATGGAAGTGGGCCCGCGAGACATGAACGACAGCAAGGTCGCGATGATCCGCCGCGACAATTTGTGGAACATGGAAAATGGCAAGGCCAATTTCGCTTTCACTCCGCGCGATGAGGCCGTGGCCGGATTGGCAACGCTCCTTGAAAACATCCAGCAATCACTTTTCGATGAAGCGGCCGCGTGCCGCGATGCGAACATCACTCGAGGTGTGACTTCGCTCGACGAGGTCGCGGCGTTCTACGATGGCTCAACCAAGTACCCCGGCTGGCTTGAAGTCCAATGGTCGAAGCCCACCGGCGATGCGCTGGAGAAGGTGGTAGAGACATTGAAGGCGCACAAGCTGACGATCCGCAATGTTCCGCGCGAGGCAGAGCCAGCAGATGGCATCTGTATCTTCACCGGTGACCCTGCGGTCGAGCGGATACTGATCGCCAAGGCTTATTGATTTGGCGAAGCGACCTGCCAGGCGACCTTCAGGCCTTCCCAGCAAGGAACAGGTTCTCGAGTTCCTGCAAACGTCCGATACGCCAGCGGGCAAGCGCGAGTTGGCCAAGGCGTTCGGGCTTAAAGGTCAGGAAAAGATCGCGCTTAAGCGACTACTCAAGGATATGGCCGAAGAAGGCCTGATTGATGGCAAGAAGACCGCCTATCACCGGATGGGTGGAGTACCCAAGGTGACCGTGCTGCGTGTGGTCGAGATCGAGGATGGCGAAGCAATTGCCATCCCTGACAACTGGTCTCCCGATGCGCCGGGCAAACCGCCGCGTCTCACCATGCGGGAGATGAAGGGTCGCGGCGGGAAACGTATGCCTGCGCTGAAGCGCGGTGATCGCGTACTGTCACGGACCGAGGAAACCGAGCGCGGTTGGATTGCGCACCCGATGAAGAAGCTGCCCGTGCGCACCGAGGGCCTAATGGGCGTTGTTGAAATCGACGGTCGCGGTAAGGCTTGGCTCGCGCCAGTCGACAAACGCATTCGCAATTCCTCCCCTATCGCTGATTTGGGCGAGGCCGAAGAAGGACAGCTGGTAATTGCGGAGAGAGTGGGGCGTTCTGAACGTTCGGGTGTCAAAGTCATTGAAGTGATCGGTGATCCGCTCGCTCCACGAAGCTTCAGTCTGATTGCCATTGCCAAGCATGGCATTCCGTATGTCTTCGCAGAAGATACGCTGCGCGAAGCGGAGGTGGCTGCTCAGCTCAGATTGAGCGAGGAGTACCGGGAGGATCTACGCGAGATACCCATTGTCGCCATTGATCCAGCGGACGCACGCGATCATGATGATGCCATCTGGGCGGAGCCAGACGGTAAGGGCGGCTTCAACGCAATTGTCGCGATTGCCGATGTCTCTTTCTACGTCCGACCAGGAACCGCACTGGACAAGGAAGCACGCAAACGTGGCAATTCGGTCTATTTCCCTGATCGGGTTGTTCCGATGCTGCCAGAGGTTCTAAGCGCAAATGTCTGTTCTTTGAAGGAAGGTGAAGATCGGGCAGCGATGGTTTGCCATTTGCACGTCGACAAAGATGGGGCCGTCGACAAGACGCGCTTCACGCGAGCGATCGTGCGCATTCATCACAATATCGCATACGAAAACGCGCAGGCTTCTATCGATGATGGCTCGGCACCCCGGCATCTTGTCGATCTCTGGAGTTGCTGGCGCGCGCTGGAGAAGGCGCGCCATGCACGCGACCCGCTGGAACTTGAACTGCCAGAGCGCCGCGTGGTCCTCAATGAAAAAGGCCAGATTGCCGAGATCGCTGTGCGCGAACGGCTCGACGCGCACCGTGTGGTCGAAGATTTCATGATCGCAGCCAATGTCGCGGCGGCAAGGGCGCTGGAGGCCAAGACCGCACCGGTAGTTTACCGCGTGCACGAACCACCCGCGCGCGAGAAGCTGATCGCCTTGCGCGATTACCTCGCCACCTTCGGGCGTAAGCTTGCTCTGGGGCAGGTCATCACACCCTCACTCTTCAATCGGATGCTCAAGGACGTGAGCGACGAGGGCGAGAAGGCACAAGTGATGGAAGCGGTTCTGCGCAGCCAGATGCAGGCGTACTATGGGCCGCAGAACGCTGGACACTTCGGGTTGGCGCTTGGCAGTTATGCCCATTTCACATCGCCGATCCGCCGCTATTCAGACCTTTTGGTTCACCGCGCGCTGGTTGATGCGTACAAGCTGGAACAGCCAGAAACTGATCTGGACGTGCCCGATTTCACCGGATTGTCGGACCGCGATCGCAGCAATCTCCAACAGATTACCGATGCAATTAGCCAGACCGAACGCCGCGCAATGGAAGCGGAGCGCGAAACAATCGACCGCTACGTCGCTGCGTGGCTGTCTGCGCGGGTCGGGGAAATATTCGAGACCAGAATAACGGGCGTCCAGGGCTTCGGCTTCTTCGCGACCATCATCGGCTTGGGCGGTGATGGGCTGGTCCCTGTCTCCACACTTGGTCGCGAACATTTCCGTTTTGAAGAGGCTGCGCAGGCGCTTGTCGGTGAAGACAGCGGCACTCGTTATGCCATGGGTGACACGCTGCAGCTCAAGCTCGCTGAAGCCAATCCATTGACCGGCTCATTGAAGTTCGTGACTGTTGACGCTGACGGGCAGGAAATCGAACCGCGCGGGGCGCGTCCGGCGCCAAGATACGGACATAAAAAGAAGGGCAAGTTCATGACCAACAAGCGCGGACGCCCTGCAAATATTCGGCATCAAGGGCGCCGAAAGCGCTAGCGGTCAGCCCTTTTGGCTGCTTCATCATACCCTTCGGGAATGACATAAAGCGGACACGGCAGAGTGCCCGCATGTGTAGAGAAATGGGTGACAAGCGGCCCAGGGTTACTGTCCCGCGCGGCCCCCAAAACCAGTGCAGCTACTTCGTCATGCTGGTCCAGAAATTCCCGGATAACGCGCTGACCACCGCCCATAACAACCGAGATTGACGGCATAATGCCGATCTCCGCCATCAGGCTACCGGCCGCACCATGCGCAAGCATCTCCGCGCGATCGCGGGCTTCTTGTTCAATAGTGTCCTGAACGCCGCCAAACGCGCTGATATTCTGTTGAGGTACCAGCGCCAGTATATGCACTGCGCCTTCAACGGCTGCAGCTCGACGTGCAGCGTATCGCAATGCGGATCGCGCTTCGTCAGTCTCGTCAATAACTACCAAAAAGACCCGCATGACCCCGGCACTCCTTTGCCCTAGGGTATCATCTGAAAACGTATTCTTCGCAAGGTCCTTGCCCCAAGCCTGTGAATTAGGCAGAGGCTTTCCGTTGCGTAAAGGAAAGGGAATCTCTCTCGCGATGCCGATCGAAATCAAGATGCCAGCCCTCTCGCCCACCATGGAAGAAGGGACGCTCGCCAAGTGGCTTGTAAAGCCTGGTGACGGGATTCAGGCCGGCGATATCATGGCCGAAATCGAAACTGACAAGGCGACGATGGAATTCGAAGCCGTCGATGAAGGCACGCTGGTTTCGATCTCGGTTGAAGAGGGGACAGAGAACGTCAAGGTCGGGACGGTTATCGCTGTGCTGGCGGAAGAGGGCGAAGATGCCGAAGCAGCTGCGGCAGCTCCCGCAGCCACGCCAGCGCCTGCACCTTCTGATGACGGACCGGCTGCAACGCCCACTGCGCGCAAACTAGCGGAAGCAAACGGCATCGATCTGAGTTCGATCACCGGAACTGGACCGGGCGGAAAGATCACAAAGGGTGATGTTGAGGCAGCGGGCGGAGGCAGCGCGCCAGAAGCCGCGGCAGCTCCTGCACCCACTCCAGCTCCCGCTGCATCAGGTGACCGCATTGTCGCATCTCCACTGGCAAAGCGCATTGCCGCGCAAAGAGGAATAGACCTTTCAACCGTCACTGGGAGTGGGCCGAACGGCCGCATCGTTAAGGGAGATGTCGAAAGTGCGCAGCCAGGCGCGGCGCCCGCAGCGGCACCTGCTGCTTCAGCGGCTGCGCCAACTCCAGCACCGACGCCGCAGCTCGGTGGCGATCTGGATGCGCCCTACGAAGAGCAGAAGCTCAACAATGTGCGTAAGGTCATCGCGCGCCGCCTGACCGAAGCGAAGCAGACGGTACCGCATATCTACCTGACTGTGGATGTGCAGCTCGACGCGCTGCTCAAGCTGCGTAGCCAGTTGAATGCCTCGCTTGAGCCGGATGGCGTGAAACTGTCGGTCAACGACTTGTTGATCAAGGCGCTCGCACGTGCGCTGAAACGCGTGCCGAAGTGCAATGTCAGCTTCCAGGGCGATACGCTGCATCAATACACTCGCGAGGACGTGTCGGTTGCGGTCGCGGCGCCTTCGGGCCTGATCACGCCAATCATTCGCGATGCTGGGCGCAAGGGTCTCGCCGAGATCAGCACCGAGATGAAGGAACTCGCGAACAAGGCACGCGACGGCAAGCTGCAGCCGCACGAGTATCAGGGCGGCACGGCCTCGCTTTCCAACCTAGGCATGTTCGGCACGAAACAATTCGACGCGGTAATCAACCCGCCGCAGGGCATGATCCTGGCGGTCGGCGCTGGTGAGCAGCGCCCCGTGGTGAAGGATGGCGCGCTCGCAGTCGCAACTGTCATGAGCGCAACGGGCAGCTTTGACCACCGCGCAATTGACGGCGCAGACGGTGCGCAGCTGATGCAGGCCTTCCAGCAGCTGTGCGAAAACCCCATGGGGCTGGTGGTTTAGCGCCATGCCGCAAGGCGAACTCCAAATCCGTGTCACAGCAATGCCGGAAAACCTTAATCCCTATAACGGGATTTTCGGCGGCTGGTTGATGAGCCAAATGGCGCTGGGCGCTGGCTCGCTTGCAAGCCGCACGGGGCAGGGGCGTGCGAATGTCGTCGCCGCCAGTGACTTTGCCTTTCCTGCGGCCATGGCACTCGGTGACGAGTTGAGCATTTATTGCGAGATTGTGCGTGAGGGAAACACCTCGATCACCATCGCCGCAGAGGGCATCTCTCGCGAGCGCAATGGCGAGACAACCCAGTTAGTCTGCAGAGGCACCTTCGTGTTTGTGCTGGCCGATGATGACGGCAATCCGCGCCCGGTCCGGATGACACAGAACATTCAATAGAACCTCTCCAAGGAAATAGAGATGGCTGACAATTCTTATGATGTAATCGTATTGGGCTCCGGACCTGGGGGCTATGTGGCGGCAATTCGCTGCGCGCAGTTGGGCCTAAAGACAGCTATCGTCGAGCGCGAAAACCTGGGCGGGATCTGCCTCAATTGGGGCTGTATCCCGACCAAGGCGCTGCTGCGTTCGGCAGAGATCCTGCACTATGCGCAGCATGCTAAGGATTACGGTCTTAAGATTGCCGGCGCGATCGAAGCTGATCTGGAAGCCGTTGTGGCACGCAGCCGCGGCGTTGCGAAACAGCTCAATCAGGGCGTCACGCATCTGATGAAGAAAAACAAGATCACCGTGCATATGGGTGAGGGGACGCTGACCGGACCGACTTCGCTAACTGTAAAAGGCGAGAAGAGTGAGGAAAAGCTCAACGCAAAACACATCATCGTCGCCACCGGCGCACGGGCCCGCGATCTGCCGTTTGCACCCGCAGATGGCAACCACATCTGGACGTACCGCACCGCTATGACTCCGCCCGAAATGCCAAAAAAGCTGCTGGTAATTGGCAGCGGCGCCATCGGGATTGAGTTCGCCAGCTTCTACAACGACATGGGTGCAGACGTGACCGTAGTCGAAATGCTCGACCGGATCGTGCCGGTCGAAGATGCGGATGTCTCGACATTCCTCGAAAAGAGCCTGACCAAGCAGGGCATGACGATCATGACTGGGGCAGGAGTAGAGGACCTGAAAGCCACTGCCAGCGGCGTGAAAGCGAAGATCAAAGCCAAGGATGGCAAGGTCAGCGAGCAGGAGTTCAGTCACTGCATCGTCGCCATCGGCATCGTGCCCAACACCGAGAACATCGGGCTGGAAAAGCTGGCCGACATGGATCGCGGTTTCATCCAGATCGATCCCTATGGCCGCACCAAGTCAAAGGGCCTTTGGGCAATCGGCGACTGCACGCCTGGGCCATGGCTCGCACACAAGGCTTCGCATGAAGGTGTGACTGCGGCCGAGGCAATCGCACAGGAGCTGGGCAACAAAGACGTTCACCCACACCCGCTCAACCGTGATGCAATCCCGGGATGCACCTATTGCCATCCGCAGATCGCCAGCGTTGGCTTGACCGAAGCAAAGGCCAAAGAGGCTGGCTACGACGTGAAGGTCGGAAATTTCCCCTTCATCGGCAATGGCAAGGCGATTGCCTTGGGTGAAGCGGAAGGTTTCACAAAAACCGTGTTCGATGCAAAGACTGGCGAGCTGCTGGGCGCGCATATGGTTGGCGCGGAAGTGACCGAGATGATCCAGGGTTACACTGTGGGCAAAACTCTCGAAACAACCGAAGCCGAACTGATGCAAACCGTATTCCCGCATCCGACGATCAGCGAGAGTATGCATGAAAGCGTGCTGGCAGCCTATGGCAAGGCGCTCCACATTTGACCTTTGACGCGAACGTGAGGAATAGCGGAGTATGACCGAATTCCTCTTGCTCGCTTTTATCCTGCTCGTAGCAGGGGTTGTCTCTGTACCGATCGCTAGCCGATTTGGGCTTGGATCGGTACTTGGATATTTGCTTGCCGGCATGGCGCTCTCGCCATTGCTCGGATTCTTGAGTGTCGACGTAATCCAACTTCAACATTTCGCCGAATTCGGCGTAGTCATGATGCTGTTCATCATTGGCCTCGAGCTTGAACCGAAGCGACTGTGGGCCATGCGTAAACGTCTGATTGGACTTGGTGGCGGGCAAGTGGTCCTGACCACGCTGATCTTGGCTGGTATCTCGATGCTCAGCGGCAATGAATGGCGCACTGCGCTTGCTATCGGGATGATACTTGCATTGTCATCCACGGCAATCGTGCTTCAAACGCTCGAAGAGAAAGGGTTGCTCAAGACGCAAGGCGGTGAGGCAAGCTTCTCTGTGTTGCTTGTCCAAGATGTAGCGGTGATCTTCATACTCGCGGTCTTGCCGCTGCTCGCCGCACCAGAGTTGGTGGCGCAAGCTGCAGGACAAGGCGGCGAAGAAGGCTCGCATGGTCCAAGTCTGGTCGAAGGGCTTCCCGCATGGCTTGCCGGGATCGTGACTCTCGGATCGGTCGGTGTGGTTGTTCTAATCGGAACATATCTGACGCGCCCCATTTTCCGCTTTATCGCCATGGCAGGACTGCGCGAGCTTTTCACCGCTGCTGCTTTGATGTTCGTGGTTGGTATCGCCTTGTTGATGTATCTGGTGGGGCTTTCACCGGCTTTGGGGGCATTCATCGCGGGTGTTGTGCTTGCGAACAGCGAATACCGGCATGAGCTTGAGGCTGACATCAATCCGTTCAAGGGACTGTTGCTGGGCCTGTTTTTCATCACCGTCGGTGCGGGAATAGATTTTGCGTTGGCCTATGATTTGGCAGGCGCAGTGGTGTTTTGGACTGCCGTGCTGCTTGCGACCAAGATGGCGATCCTGTTCGTGATCGGCAAAGCGTTCAAACTGCATGGCCAGGATCGGTGGCTCTTTACATTGGGTCTGGCACAGTCAGGCGAATTTGGCTTCGTTTTGATCAGCTTCGCCTTGGGCAATGCGGTACTCTCTCAAGAAGGGGCAAGTCTACTACTGCTGGTGATCGCGTTCTCGATGTTGCTGACACCGCTTTTGTTCATATTGCATGAGCGAGTCATCGCGCCGCGGTACGCAAGCGGTTCACAGCGAGAAGCGGACGACATCCATGAAGCCAACGATATCATCCTAGCAGGGCGTGGTCGTGTTGGCGGCATCGTTGATCGCATGCTTGAAGCGGCCGGATACAAAGCGACAGTGATCGACTACGATTCGCGCCATATCGCCAATATGGAGAAGTTCGGTACGCGCGCTTACTTCGGCGATGCGACACGCCCCGATCTGCTCGCAAGCGCAGGCATTGCAAAGGCAAAACTCCTGATCGTCGCGCTTGATGACAAGGAACAGATTGACAAGCTGGTAAGCTACGTCGTCCAGAATTTTCCGAAGGTTCATGTTATCGCCCGCGCTGTTGACCGTGATCACGTGTTTAAACTGTGGGCCATCGGCTGCCGCGACATCATTCGCGAAACCTACGACGGCGCAATCCGGATCGGGCGTTCAGCCTACGAGGCGCTGGGCCACGACCGGCAGGCTGCACAAGCAATGGCCGATACATTTGAGGAAGCAGATCGTAGCACGATGATCGAATTTGCGAATGTCTATAAGATCGACGTTCCTGCTTGGGAAAACGACGAGTTGATCGCCAAAGTGCGTGAGTTGCGCAAGGATTGGGATCCGAAACTGCGCCAGATGATGGATGAGATCATCAAACGGGGCCGTTGAACTTTCCTTGAAAGTAATGGCGGACAGGGTGGGATTCGAACCCACGAAGGGCTTGCACCCTTGCCGGTTTTCAAGACCGGTGCATTCAACCGCTCTGCCACCTGTCCGCTCGATGCCCCCGCTAGCGTGTGAATTCAGCGTTGTCACCTGCAAACGAGGGGTCCAGCATCATTCGTGCGAAAAACCCGTTGAAATCCATGCCGCGCGCGCTGATCTGCTACCAGAATCATGGACGGTTCAAATGTCATATGACATTGTAACCTTATGACTCTGAAGCCCTTGCTCCTGGCCGCGACAGCCGTGCTTTCATCTCTTCTGGCAGAGCCCGCCCTAGGGCAAACAGCGCCCGCCCCTGAAAGCGAACTGGGCGAGATATCATTCGATGCATATCTTCAGCTTTTGATTGCGCGCGCGCGCACTGAAGGAGTCAGCGAGGCAACACTGCAAAGAATGACTGAGGGCCTGACACCTAATGATCGTGTCATTCGGCTTGATCGCGGCCAGCCGGGCCGCCCAACGCGACGAGGCTATCCCGCGCTCGCTCCCTACATCAATACCCACGTAAACAGTGTTCGAATCAGAGGTGGACGCGAGGTATTTGCCGAAAATCGATCGGCCTTGATGGCTGCTGAGGCAGAGTACGGCGTTCCTGCGGAAATTATCGTCGCAATCTTCGGGCATGAAACCAGCTATGGGCGTATCCGGGGTAGTTTTGACCTCGCGAGGTCGCTTGCTACCCTAGCATGGGAGGGACGCCGAAGGGAGCTTTTTTCCAACGAATTCATATCTTTAATGAAGGTGGCTGACAAGGGGTATTCGCGGCAGGAGCTCGTCGGAAGCTATGCCGGCGCATTCGGCAACCCGCAGTTCCTGCCCAGTGTTTACTTGCGTCTGGCACAAGATGGTGACGGTGACGGGCGGGCCAACATCTTCACTAATCGTGCGGACACTTTCGCGTCCATCGGTAACTATCTGAAATACGCGGGGTGGCGGGAAGGGCAGCCATGGGGTGTTCCTGCTACAGTTCCGGCTGGATTTGATGTCGATTCACTTCGAACCAAGCTTTTATCGCCGGTTTGTTCGCGCGTTCACGAACGTCATAGCGAATGGAAAACGGTGAACGAATGGCGCGCATTGGGCGTGCGCCCACAAAGGGTAATCGGTGACGATGTGTTGGCATCGCTGTTCCAGCCGGACGGTCCCGGTACACCGGCATGGCTGCTGACAAGCAACTACCGTGCAATCCTGGAGTACAACTGCTCCAATTATTACGCGATGAGCGTTGGCCTTCTGGCGGACGAAATCGCGCGTTAGTTCAGTACGAACTTATAAGGGGGAAAGCCTAGCGCAATCGATCGCTTGTCGATCGCGAACCCATTATAGGCTGAGCAAAGCGGTATGGAGCGGATTCTTGAGCATATTTTCAACAATTGCCGGCAGGTTTGGATCACTGCTGCTCTTGTTCGCCTCACCAACGCACCTCTCGGCACAAGATGCTGGTGAAATCCCGTCAGAAACTGACGTGCCCATTGCGATGTTGGTTGATTTGTCTAGCGGGCAAATCTTGCACGCGCGCAACGAAGGCCGCCGGTTCATGCCGGCATCAATCACCAAGGTAATGACCGCCTACGTCGCGTTCGAACTGCTCGAAAGTGGAGAATTGCGGGCAGGCCAGAGATTGCGGTTTTCTCGCCCAGCATTTGAAGAGTGGGGCGGACGCGGCTCCACAATGTTCTTAAACGCCAACGAAAGGCCCACGGTCTCGCAATTGTTGCTGGGCATCACAACTGTATCGGCCAACGATGCGTCCGCGGTATTGGCGGAAGG
The DNA here is from genome assembly GCF_001663155.1 of Altererythrobacter ishigakiensis. Classification (NCBI taxonomy): domain Bacteria; kingdom Pseudomonadati; phylum Pseudomonadota; class Alphaproteobacteria; order Sphingomonadales; family Erythrobacteraceae; genus Altererythrobacter; species Altererythrobacter ishigakiensis. Next base: position 1,719,781 of record NZ_CP015963.1, on the reverse strand, counting down.
GGCGGCGGGATCCATTGGTAAGTGGTTAGAATTGATGAATGCTTCTGCGCGGTCTTTGAAGATGAAAGACAGCCACTTTGGGACCCCAAACGGATGGCCGGATGAGGGCCGGACATTCACAACCGCGCGTGATCTGGCGCTGCTTGGGCAAGCCATGGTGCAGGAATATCCCGGGTTTTATCGCCAGTACTTCGGGAAGCGAGAGCTGACCTACCGTGGGATCACACAAGCAAACCATGAACCGTTCACCGGACGTCTCAATGGTGGTGACGGGATAAAGACCGGTTTCACCAACGAAGCAGGTTATGGAGTGCTGGGTTCTGCGGAGCGTAATGGCAGGCGGTTGATACTGGTCGTAGCTGGAACTCGATCCGGTTCGGTCAGAGCACGAGCAGCCCGGAGCTATATGGAGTGGGGATTCTCCAACTTCGAAAGTAAGAAGCTTTTTGAACCTGGCGAAGTTATAGGCACAGCGCGCATTCAAGGCGGTAACACACGCCATGTTTCACTGGTAAACCCGCGGCTCGTGGCAGCAGCCTTCCCCAAGGGCGCCGAAGCGCAAATAAAGCTCTCCATCCGCTATGATGGCCCAATTCGTGCGCCGGTTGCCCAGGGTCAAGAGATTGCAGAGCTGGAAATCGCGGTCGAAGGGATGGCGACTTCGCGAATCCCACTCTACGCTTCTGAAGACGTGGGAAAGGCTGGCCCTCTTGCGCGCATCATAAACGGTATTATCGGTTGGTTCTTATGATCCGCGGGAAGTTCATTGCACTGGAAGGCGGCGAAGGCGCCGGAAAATCCACTCAAGCGCGCCTGCTTGTCGAGGCATTGCGTGCACGTGGCATCACCACTGACCTGACCCGGGAACCGGGCGGAACGCCCGGAGCTGAGGCTATTCGTTCCCTTTTGCTTGATCCACCGGGCGAGGGGTGGGGTGCTGAAGCCGAGGCTTTGCTTTTTGCCGCGGCCCGGTCAGATCATGTGGCCCGCCGAATTGTTCCAGCGCTCGAACGTGGCGAATGGGTCGTGTCAGATCGATTTGTTGATTCAAGCAGAGCCTATCAAGGCGGGGCGGGAGAGTTGGGCGACGAGGCAATCTCCGCGCTACATCAAATTGGGAGCAAGGGATTGCGGCCCGATCTCACAATCCTTTTGGGAGCGGCGGAAGATCAGGTTGCGGCGCGTCTGGCGGAACGCGACGGTGACAATTCAGATGCCATTGGTGGCCGAGACGCCGAGTATCATCGTGCAGTCGCTGATGCATTCCGTCGGTATGCTGCAGAGGATCCTGACGGGTTCGCGGTGATTGACGCCAGCGGCTCTCCTGATGAAGTGCATGGACGAGTTATGCACGCGCTGACCACCTTGCTGGACGCTTGAGCGCGATGGAATGGCCCAATCATACCGATGCCTGGCGTGAATGGCGCGACGCTGCTGCAGGCAGGCGGATGCATCACGGCTGGATCCTTGCCGGTAAGGAAGGCCTGGGCAAACACGACTTTGCGTTGACCGCCGCAAAAGAATTGGTGGCTGAAGAAGGTGTCCAGCAACCAAAAGGCGATCACCCCGATATCCTGATTCTTACACATCTTCCCAAGGATAAGAGCGAAGAAAAGAAACGCGATGAGGGCAAACCCTACGAGGTGAAGCGTAATATCGCTGTTGATCAGATCCGTATGATGCAGCAGCGGTTGACCACACGTCCTACGCTCGGTTCGCGTCGAGTGGTGATCATATACCCCGCAGATGATATGGAGCGGCCAGCCTCAAACGCGCTTTTGAAGAGCCTGGAAGAACCTCCGCAGGGGACCTTCTTCTTGCTCGTCACTCACCGCCCTGCAGGTTTGCTTCCAACGATCCGTTCGCGCTGCCGCGTATTGCGCTTCCCCCTGCTCAGTCGTGACAGAATTGCGGAACATCTAGGGGTAAGCGACCCCTCTGATCCGGCAATTGCCTTCGCAGGCGGGTCACTTGGTGCCGCAATGAGGTTTTCCGAAATGAAGCTAGGACCTGTGGCGCAGGTCATGCAAAAGCTCGTTACTATGAGCGATCCAGGTATGGCTTTGCGGTCCGAGTTAACTGCAGCCATCGGAGCCCGCCCGAGCCGCGAACGCATTCAAGCGGTGATAGAGTTGGGACGTACAATCTTGGCAAAGCAAGTCGCCGATGCGCCGGCCCAAAAACGAACGGCCATAATCGACGCCCATAGCGCTTTGGTCGAGCTTGCGGCCAAAGCACCCACTTATAATTTCGACAATGGCTTGCTGGTGGGTGAAATAGCCAGCTTGCTTGCCAGCGCAGGTGCCGCTAGCGAGCCGGCATATGGCTAAACCATTCTATATTACTACTGCGATCAACTATCCCAACGGACGGCCGCATATCGGACATGCGTATGAGGGTATCGCTACGGATGTTATGGCGCGCTTCCAACGCTTGATGGGCCGCGATGTCCGTTTCGTCACGGGCACCGATGAGCACGGTCTCAAGATGGATCAGACCGCGCGAAACATAGGCCGTGAAACGATCGATCTGGCCAACGAAATGTCAGGTCATTTTCGCGACATGGCTGATAAGCTCAACCTATCCTACGACGAGTTTGTACGGACGACTGAACCACGCCATCACGCAGCCAGCATCGAGCTGTGGAAGCGCATGGAGGCCAATGGCGACCTCTATCTTGATCGCTATGAAGGCTGGTACTCGGTTCGCGACGAGGCATTCTACGACGAGAGTGAGCTCGCAGAGAGCGAGGGTGGCGAAAAGCTTTCCCCGCAGGGCACGCCTGTGGAATGGACCGCTGAAGAAACCTGGTTTTTCCGCCTGTCGAAGTATCAAGACAAACTGCTCGCGCTATACCGCGACAATCCAGGCTTCATCCGACCGGAAAGCCGCCGCAATGAAGTGATGCGCTTTGTCGAAGGCGGCCTCAAGGACCTGAGCGTCTCTCGCACCAGCTTTGACTGGGGCGTTCCCGTGCCAGATAGCGAAGGCCATGTGATGTACGTCTGGGTGGATGCGCTCACGACGTATATGACCGGCGTCGGTTTCCCTGACGCTGACGGCGAAATGTTCCAGCGCTACTGGCCGGCCAACATTCACATGATCGGCAAGGACATCGTGCGTTTCCACACGGTGTATTGGCCCGCATTTTTGATTAGTGCAGGCCTGCCTTTGCCTAAGCAGGTATTCGGGCACGGTTTCCTGCTGGCGCGCGGCGGGGAAAAGATGAGCAAGAGCGCGGGCAATGTGGTGGACCCGATGGCGCTCGCGGAGCAGTTCGGCGTCGACAATCTACGCTACTTCTTCATGCGCGAAATCGCGTTTGGACAAGACGGCAGCTATTCACCTGAAGCTATCGTGACGCGCGCCAATGCCGAGCTCGCCAACAGCTTTGGCAATCTGGCGCAGCGTACACTGTCGATGATCGCGAAGAATATGGATGGCAAGCTTGAAGAATTGACCCCGGCGGCACCCGACAGGAGCCTGATGGGCATTGTCCGCGACACGTGCCTCACGGAACTACCCCGTGATTTCGAGCGGCTAGCTTTCTCGCAAGGCATCGAAGCCTGGCTGCGAGCCGTCTATGCCTGCAATCAATATGTCGATGAGCAAGCTCCTTGGGCGCTGCGCAAGACTGATTTTGAACGCATGAAAGTAGTTCTGCAAACTCTGTTCATGGCGTTGCGCGATCTTGCAATCGCGATCCAGCCAGTCGTTCCTGAGAAAGCAAAGGCTTTGCTTGATCAAATCGGTATCCCTGACGATGAGCGCAGCTACCAAAGCCTGAATGACAACACTTGGTATGCACGGCTTGTAGAAAGCGGCTTCACCATCGGGAAACCGACCCCGATCTTCCCGCGTTTGGAACTATCAGAGGAAGAAAGCGCCGCCTGATGCTGGTCGATAGCCATTGCCACCTTGAGTACAAAGGTCTCGTCGAAGACCAGGCAGGCGTTCTAGCTCGGGCTCGCGAAGCTGGGGTAGGGCAGTTTCTCAACATTTCGACCCGTCAAAGCGAATGGGATAAGGTGGTTGGCACCGCCGAACGAGAGCTAGACGTTTGGGCCAGCGTCGGCATTCACCCGCATGAGGCGGATGAGCATGCTGATCTGGGCCGGGATGTGCTGCTCGGCGCGACCGAGAACCCGCGCGTGATTGCAATTGGCGAGACCGGACTCGACTATTATTACGACAATTCGGAGCGAGAGACGCAACGCGACTTGTTTCGCATGCATATCGGCGTGGCGCGTGAGACCGGCCTTCCGCTGATCATCCATACCCGCGACGCCGAAGAAGATACGCTCAAGATCCTTGAAGATGAGCTGGGGAAGGGGGCATTCCCTGCCCTCATCCATTGTTTCACCGCTTCGGCCGAGTTTGGAAGGCGTGTACTAGGGATGGGCCTCACCATCTCTTTGTCGGGGATCGTGACTTTCAAGAATGCCAAGGAACTGCAGGAAATTGCGAAGGAAATTCCGCGTGATCGCCTATTGGTAGAAACCGACAGTCCTTTTCTCGCGCCTGTTCCGCATCGCGGGAGACCTTGTGAGCCTGCGTTTGTAGCCAATACTGCGCAATTCGTGGCTGGCCTGCGTGGTGATGATGTCAGTGATCTTGCTGACTATACGACAGAAAACTTCCGGAAATTGTTCAGCAAGGCTAAGTTTTGAAGCTGATTATGCTCGGTTCAGGTACGTCGACTGGCGTACCAAGGGTCGGCAACGACTGGGGTGATTGTAACCCCAATGAGCCACGCAATCGTAGAACACGGGTTTCGATAGTTGTCGAGAGCAATGACGGCGCTAGGGTTCTCGTCGACACATCGACGGATTTGCGGCAGCAGTTGCTCACTAACGGGATTGACCGACTTGATGGCGTGTTCTGGACGCATGATCACGCTGACCATTGCCACGGCATCGATGATCTGCGCGTCCTGAGGTACGGGCGAGGTGGACCGATCCCTGGCTTTGCTTCTAAAGATACTGCTTATCGGCTGCGTCAGCGCTTCGGATATATCTTTGCAGGTCAGCACGGCTATCCGACTATCGCGACACTTGAGACGCTTGATAGATTAAGAATGCACGCTGGATTTGGTGTGGAATGGTGTCAGATGCCGCATGGCCCTGGCGAAACCACCGGATTTCGCTTTGAATCCGATGGAAAGAGTCTCGCATATATGACTGATTATTCAGAAATAACTGAAGACATGATCGATCTTTGCGAGGGTGTTGATATTCTAGTGAGCGATTGCTTGCGACGCGATCCTCATCCTACGCACGCCAATCTCGCCATGGCGATCGAACTTTCAGAGCGTTCAGACGCCGGAAAACTGGTTCTAAGCCACTTGGATAAGAGCATGGACTACGCCACATTAGCCGCAGAGACGCCCGATCATGTCATCGTTGGCTATGACGGCCTGGAGCTTGTCGCATGAACGAATATGAAGTGGTTCGAATTGTCAGTCTGCTTGGATTTCTTGTTCTAGCTGGCAGCGCTCTCGCATCGTTCAGGCTAAGTTGGTCAAAAGCGTTACGTATGACGCTGATTTGGGGGGCTATTTTCTGCGCGGTAGCTCTATTTTTCAGCATCATAGAGTTTCGTCAGTAAAGGGGAATGACACTGTAACTCCGATGCTTTATTTAACATAATATATATTATCATTCTCATATATCACTGGTATCGCAATCGTCACCATGTCCCAATCCCCCTCAAAAAATGACCACGCCCAACTCCATCGTCTCCTGGCAATCATGGCGCGACTGCGCGATCCGGAAAATGGATGCAAATGGGATCTTGCCCAAAATTTCAAAACGATTGCGCCATACACAATCGAGGAAGCCTACGAAGTTGCCGACGCCATCGAGCGCGAGGATCTGGCAGATCTAAGAGACGAGCTTGGCGATCTTCTATTACAGGTGGTCTTTCACGCCAGGATGGCTGAAGAATATGGACAATTCACCTTTGAAGATGTTGCCAGATCCATCTCTGACAAAATGGAAGCCCGCCACCCACACATCTTCGGTGACGAGAGCGGAACCATGGGCGAAACCCGATGGGAAGCGATCAAGGCCGCGGAACGTAACGAAAAAGGCGCAACAAGCGCTATGGATGGTGTTGCAAAAGCTCTTCCAGCTTTGATGCGGGCCCAAAAACTACAAAAGCGTGCCGCACGGACTGGGTTTGACTGGCCCGACACGAAAGGTCCAACTGCCAAAGTTTACGAGGAAAGTGAGGAACTTGCCAACGCCACTTCGGACAAAGAGAAAGCCGAGGAAGCTGGCGATTTGCTGTTTGCGGCGGTCAATCTGGTGCGCGCTTACGGTGTTGACGCAGAAGACGCATTGCGCGCGGCAAATTCCAAGTTTGAACGTCGTTTTCGTGCGATGGAAACGCTTGGCGACGGAAGATTCAATAAACTGTCGTTGGAAGAGCAGGAAGAACTTTGGCAACAGGTCAAAGTTGCTGAGGCCCGCTCATAATTGCTCGAACTGACCCCGTTGCTTGGGATTGAGCCGAACGGTTAAGCGCCGAAGTGGCCCCTTCTCCCCTTCCCCGACCTCGACGTCTCCCAGAACCTCTCCATGTGCATGCAACCACGCGATCCTGCGCCCGTCACTTGCTGGCAATTCAATCTCGAGTACTGTTGCCTCTACTTTAAGCATCTCACCAATGAGTTGAAGCAGCATGTCTACGCCTTCACCCGTGAGCGCGGATAGAACTATGGCGTCGCCTTGCGCGTTTGCCATTTCGTGCAATTCATTCGCACGTTCTGTCGTAACCAGATCCAGCTTGTTCCAAGCTTCCACTATCGGAATTCCGGATACTTGGCCCTCGGCGTCCACAACACCAAGGTCCGCAAGAACTGAGAGGACTTGTTTCTTCTGCGCTTCATGCGCGGGATTGGACATGTCGCGCACGTGCACGATGATGTCCGCACCGGTTACTTCCTCAAGGGTTGCGCGAAAGGCAGCCACGAGCTGGGTTGGAAGGTCAGAAATGAAGCCGACGGTGTCGGAAAGGATCGCCTTTTCGATCCCTGGAAGTTCGATTGCGCGCATAGTTGGATCTAGCGTGGCGAACAAAAGGTCCTCTGCCATCACATCCGCCCCTGTGAGGCGATTAAACAGCGTTGATTTCCCGGCATTAGTATAGCCAACCAAAGCGATCACCGGCCAGGGTGCCCTTCCCCGACGCGCTCGGTGCAAGGTCCGCGTCTTGCGCACTTGCTCCAACTCCTTACGCAGGCGAGCCATGCGCTGACGAATCATTCGCCGGTCGGCTTCAATCTGCGTCTCACCGGGACCGCCAAGAAAGCCAAAGCCACCACGCTGCCGTTCGAGGTGAGTCCAACTGCGCACCAGTCGACTTTGTTGATAGTCGAGATGCGCAAGTTCAACTTGCAACCTGCCTTCGGCAGTCGCGGCGCGCTCGCCAAAGATCTCAAGGATCAAACCGGTGCGATCAATCACCTTACGCTTGAGTTTCTCTTCAAGGTTGCGCTGCTGAATCGGTGACAGCGCACCGTCGACAATGACCAACTCTGCTTCGTGAAGTTCACAATCTGTCGCGATCTGATCTACCTGCCCGGAACCAAACAGAGTGTTCGGACGCACAGTGCGGACAGGAATGATCCGCGCGTCTTCGACCACCACACCAATAGCAAGCGCTAGACCGCAGGCTTCTTCAAGCCGCTCTGCCGCATCGATCACATAGGCTTGCCCGCGGATATCCGGGCAAAGGACAATAGCCCGTGCACCACGAGTAACATCGTCCAGCAAATTGTCGTCGAAACTCAGTCTTCCTCGCCTTCCCAATCAACGCTGAGATCAACATTCGAAGCGGGCTGGATCGTGGAAACCGCATGCTTATATGCGAGTTGCACGAAGCCATCACGTTCCAGCAAGACGCAGAACAGATCATAAGCCGCGATCCTGCCTTGCAGCATTACGCCATTGACCAGGAACATCGTTACTTCGACTTCGCTCTCGCTCACACGCGAAAGGAACACATCCTGCAATAGTCGTTGCCGATTGTTACCGCCTTGATTCGCGAACTGTTCTGCATCGACCGGCTGACCAGGCATAATTGTGCTGATCGCGTGCTTGTACACCAGCTGTGACTGGCCATCGCGGCGAAGCAGCAAAGAAAAATTGTCAAACCACGTGACAATGCCTTGCAGCTTAACGCCTTTGACCAAGAAGACCGTCACAGTCGTCTTGTTGCGGCGCAAAAGATTAAGAAACGCGTCTTGAAGCTTTGCCTGCTTTCCACCTGACTGTGGTGCAGCAGCATCATTACGCGGGCGGGCAGAGAGGGTACGCCCTTCAGACATCGTTGTGTCTCCTATAATTTGTTGGCGGCCACCTTTGCAGTCCGCAGGCCAGCGTGTTTTCCCGTCTGTCCTGCCTCTATCATGGCGAGTTCACGCGCCACCTGCAATGCCAATCTCGCGACTTGGCAGTTCGAGAGGCTACTCTTCCGTTGATTTCGTCTTTCGGTCGGTCATGCCAAGCAACTTGAGCTTTCGATGCAAGGCAGAGCGCTCCATTCCGATGAAGGTCGCAGTCTTGGAGATATTTCCTGAAAAACGACGAATCTGCACTGAAAGATACTCACGCTCGAAACTCTCGCGAGCTTCGCGCAAGGGAACCCCCATCACACCGCCCAAGGTCGGAGTGTCAGGCTCAACCGCTGAATTCTCACCGGTGATCTCCGGAGGAAGCATGTTAGGCTCAATGTTCTCCAACTCTTCGCGCGGCGTCATGATAATCGTGCGCTCGACCAAATTGCGGAGCTCACGCACGTTTCCGGGCCAATCATATGCCTGAAGCGCGGCCATCGCCTGATCGCTAATTCCAGGTGCCGGCAACCCCTGATCACTGGCATAACGCGTGAAGAAATGTTCAGCCAAAGCAGGAATATCATCGCGCCTGTCAGCCAGTGAAGGTATTTCAACAGGCACAACGTTGAGGCGGTAGAACAAATCCTCGCGAAAGCGCTTTTCCTCCATTTCACTGGCAAGATCTCGCGACGTTGACGAGACAACGCGCACATCGACACCGATTTGCCGACTTCCACCAACGCGCACGAAGCTTTGATCTGTCAGAACACGTAGGATGCGTGCCTGGGTCGAAAGTGGCATGTCAGCCACTTCGTCAAGGTAAAGGGTTCCACCATCCGCCAACTCGAGCAATCCGGGGCGCACCAATTTGCCATCATTCTCTTCGCCGAAGAGCTCTTGCTCGAACCGTTCCGGTGTGATTCGGGCGGAATTGACGATTACAAATGCGTGGTCGGCACGCGGGCTCCAGCTGTGGAGCAGTCGAGCCGCCACTTCCTTCCCCGCCCCAGCGGGGCCTGAGATCAAGACCCGACTGCCGGTATTTGCCACTCGCTTAAGCGTCGCCCTGACCGCATTAATCGCAGATGAGTTTCCGGTGAATTCTTCACCCCGCGAAAAGCCCTCGCGCAATTGAGTGTTCTCGCGACGTAAGCGCTCAGTTTCTGTCGCACGCGCGACCAAGAGCAAAAGGCGTTCAGCTTCGAAGGGTTTCTCAATGAAATCCATAGCCCCGCGGCTAACAGCCGACACAGCTGTATCGATGTTACCGTGGCCGGAGAAGATAATCACCGGCAGCTCCGGTTCGCGCTGCTTGATCGCGTCGAGCACTTCAAGGCCATCCATATCACTGCCGTGGAGCCAAACATCGAGCAGAACGAGGCTGGGCCGACGCTCATCTATGGCGGCGAGCGCACTCGCGCTGTCGCCGGCGGTGCGGCATTCGTACCCTTCATCACTCAACACGCCCGAAACCAGGTCTCGGATGTCACGTTCATCATCAACTACAAGGATTTCAAGCGCCATCAGGGCTGTCCCTCTTTGGTAATCGTTTCATGTGGATGGTCGACGCCCTTTTCCAGCGGGTCGCGCGCAAAGCGCATGACAACGCGCGTACCGCCATCTGCCCCACTGGAAAAACTCATCTCGCCGCCGTGCTCGTCGACGATCTTATTGACGATTGCGAGTCCAAGGCCTGTGCCCTTCTCACGCGTCGTCATATAGGGTTCGGTTATTCGCTCGCGCTCTTGCGGCAGTCCAACGCCATTGTCTTCGATCGCGACCGTGACGTGGCTAAGGTCTCCAGACATCCGCACCGATATATTGCCGCGATAATCCGGCTCTTCCGTCTTTGCTCGCGCCTCGACCGCCTCGACGGCGTTCTTGAGCACATTTGTCATCGCCTGCCCAAATTGGTGCCTGTCGCAATTGATGACCGGTGTATCCATGTCTTCTACAGAAAGATCGAAGTCGATATTTGAGTGGGCGACCTCTTGAAGAAAAAGCGACTGGCGCAAGAGGTCCAATGCATCCTCATGCCGGAAGGTAGGCTTTGGTAGCCGAGCAAACGAGCTAAACTCATCGACCATCTTGCGAAGGTCACCTACTTGACGAACAATGGTGTTGGTGAGTTCGTCAAACAAATCACCATCGCTTTCGATCTGTCGACGATAGCGTCGCTTGAGACGTTCGGTTGCAAGCTGGATCGGTGTAAGCGGGTTCTTGATTTCATGCGCAATGCGCCGCGCCACATCAGACCATGCCGCCTGACGTTGATCCAGCAGTTGCCGCGTAATGTCCTCAAATGTGATCACATGACCGTCATTCTCCGGCGCGATCTTGACGGCAAGGGTCAGCAGTTCGGTGCCCTTGGAATGCGTAACGATGCCGCTCGACAGACCGGCGTCAATCATTGCATCGATCTGAGGAGAGACATCTCCCAGTTTCATGCCGAATGCTTCGCTCGGCGTCGCCTCGTCGAAAAGCAGCGTTTGCCCCGAACCATTGATCAGCAAGACCTTGTGATCCGCATCAATCGAGATGACACCCGCGGTGACCGATTCAAGTACGGCCTCCATAAATGCGCGCCTCTCATCAAGTTGGCTATTGGCATCGACCAATGCGCGGGTTTGTTTGTCGAGTTGCTGCGTCATGCGGTTGAATGCGCGGTTGAGCATCCCGATTTCATCTGCACCGGTCCGCCCCTCAACCCGCAATGCAAAATTGCCAGCCCCCACTTTATTGGCAGCTACGACCAAATCCGTCAGCGGCTCTACCTGACGATCAGCAAATCGCAGCGCAAACCAGACCGCGAGACTGACCAAAGCAAGACTGGCAACAAACAATGCAAGGTTGAACCGGAGCTGCAGTGTTCGCGCCTCCGCGGTCAACGCTTCAAAACTGTTGGCCACGCGCTGCGCATTCTCCCAATATTCAAAAGGCCCCGCTTCAGCGCTTCGAGCATTATAGAGATATATGCCTGCCTCGCGATCAACCGGGGCAAGCGCCTCGATCCTTTCAGGAGTGCCGTTCACCCATACCAGTTCGCCCTGGTCGATGGCTGGCAACGCGGCTGCAATGGCATCGCTGGTATCATTGTCTTGCGAAAGGTTTGACATGGCCGCCGTACGGATCGACCCGTCATTCACCAATTGATATATTGCACTTTCAGTCAGTTCCCGGCCGGTCATTTGCAGGGCGTAGAAGTCTCCGAATTGATCTTCGGTGACTGCACCGCCTTGCTGAAGATAGAACCGAATGTCACCTGCCATGGCAACTGTTTCAGCGGCAACCTGTCGTTGGTTCTGATCGTAGTACCCTTGAGCCAGTTCATTGGCGTTATCCATCAGATTCCGAGGCTCGTCAGAAAACCAGAAATCAACCCCGGACTGGAACAGAAAAGCAGCAAAGCCTGCCACCAAAATAGTCGGAACCGCAGCCAATAGAGAGAAAAAGAACACGAGTCTGACGTGTAGGCGGGCCGTGCTGCCCGCCGCTCGTCTGAGCGCAATGCGTCGCCCGAATAATACGACCAAGCCAATGGCCGGAATCAAAGAGAGTACCAGCAAGAAAGAGACCTGCGCCGATGGCAGCAGCTCCCCCTCGACCGGATCGCGTGTAAAGGCGAACCAAGTGCTCCATATAGCAATCAGCAACAGGACTCCGCAGCCAATCTCGAGCCAGGTGAAAAGATTTGATCGGCGTGTCGCTATCGAGAACTGCCGCCGCCAGCGGGGCGATCTCTTCGTTTGTGTTGCAGACAGGCCATCCATAGTTGCACAGATACAACTAGATTGTTGCAATTATGCAAGTATTTTTTGCGGCCACTGCGTTAAAGCGGTCTGGCAAAGCGATCAGCGTTTATAGACAGTTCTGACAAGCGTTTGCGCAACGTGTTGCGATTGATCCCTAATAGTTTCGACGCACGGAGCTGGTTTCCCCCCGTTTGAGCCAACGCATACTCCATAAGCGGCTTTTCAAACGCTGCGAGTGCGCTTTGGTAGAGCGCTCCAGGCGCTGGATGGTTTGCCGCCAACCACAATTGTAGCGCACCTTCAAAGTCGAGTTTTTGTGCTTCTGGCGCCCCCTGCCCTTCAGGTCCGATGACTTCGCTCAAGACTGAGGCGTCAATCACTTCGTCTCTTGCTAGCAAAGCCAGACGATAAACCACATTGCGCAACTCTCGCACATTGCCGCGCCATCGCCGTTGCTCCAACAACTCGACCGCCTCGCGTGCGATCTGTCGGCGAGGCAACCCGTCTTCTGCAGCCAATCCTAGGAAATGCTGCGTCAACACTTCAATGTCTTCAACACGTTCGCGGAGCGGTGGGAGCTCGATCGGCACTACATTCAATCGGTAGAACAAGTCCTCGCGAAATGTCCCTTCCGCTATCATCGGGGCAAGGTCGCGATTGGTGGCTGCGATGATCCGAACATCGACGGTGATTTCCTGCCGGCCGCCTACACGCCGGATCCGCCCCGATTGAAGTGCGCGCAATAGACGCGTCTGCGCTTCCGCAGGCATGTCGCCAATTTCGTCCAGGAACAAAGTTCCGCCGTTCGCCTGTTCGAATTTCCCTATGGTCTGTGCAACAGCTCCAGTGAATGCACCCTTTTCGTGCCCGAACAATTCGCTCTCAATCAGCTCTGAAGGGATTGCAGCAGTATTGACTGCCACAAACGGACCGGACTTACGGGCGCCAAGTTGATGAATTGCCTCTGCAACCAGCTCTTTCCCGGTTCCTGATTCACCCGTTACCAGAACCGTCAGGTCGTTGCGCAGAACGCGGGTTATCATTCGATAAACACCTTGCATTGCCTGGCTACGCCCGACCAGCGGCATACCGTCGCCTTCGGCCGCAGGCGTGGCTTCAGCTCCTGAACGCTGCCCGGCCGCCTGTTTTACGGCGCGGACCAGCTCATCAAGATCAAACGGCTTAGGGAAATACTCAAAGGCGTTCGTCTCACTCGCGCGCACAGCCGTATCCAAGGTATTTTGTGCCGAAAGTATAATGACCGGCATTTCCGCATCAGCTTTGCGAACATCATGCAGGCTTTCGATTCCATCGCCATCGCCCAGCATTACATCGGTCAACATCACGTCGAACCGGTGTTCGCTCAACAAACGATCACGAGAGGCGATGTTTTCGCAATGGTGAAGAATGAAGCCTTCATCCTCCAGCGCTGCAGTAACCACAGTCGCGATAGAACGGTCATCTTCGACTAACAGAACCTTGCTACTCATGCATCGCCTCCTTCTTCGGCCAGAGACAAGTGCAGTCGGAAGTGCGTCAAATTCTCCCGAGTGTCGCGTTCATGCGCGATACGGCCATACATATCCCGAACAAGCTTTCGCACGAGCGCCAAACCCAGGCCTTGACCAGATTTCTTCGATGTAACGAAGGGTTCAAAAACATGATCTCGCAATGCCTCGTCGATTCCCGGACCATTGTCTGTCACAGTAATCTCTATTGGCAGCTTCACGGCCCTGCCTTCACGCATTGCGCTGAAAGCAAATCCACTCACAAATCGTGTCCGCACCGTAACCCTCGGGTCAGGCTGCTCGCGGCTACGCAATGCATCGCAAGCATTTATGACAAGGTTCATCACTACCTGTTCCAGAGCGTCACGATTGGCCAGAACAGGAGGCAAAGATGGATCAAACTCTTCAACCAGCTCCACACCGTCTGTTCCCCCTGCGCGCACAGTAGCGAGTGCGGAACGGATCGATTCATGTAAATTGGTCGGGGCAAGCTCCTCACGCGTTGATCCGCCAAGCTGCTGCATCCTGTCGATCAATCTCGCAATCCGATCGACTTCATCCGTGATCACCTTTGCAAGACCACGTTCCTTTGGCTCCAGCTTCCTCGAGGCAAGCTGCGCAGCGCCGCGAATTGCTGCCAGCGGATTGCGAATTTCGTGAGCAAGGATCGAGGGCGCCCCAAGAGTTGCTACTTCGCTCTCCTGCTCATGCAGACCATCGTCGCGCCCAATGTCCGAAAGAGTCATCACACGCCAACCTGTGTGTGATGAGAGCGGCGAAATGGTAAGATTGACTCGGCTTTCCTGGCCGTTCACCCGAAGCCCCACATTGCGAGCCACCAAAGGCGATTCCGGGTCATCCAAGTGTTCCAATACACGCTTATCCAGCAACTCGACGCTCGCGGCGACATGCTTGCCTACAAGCTTCTTCTCGCTCTTGCTCAGAAGCATTTCTGCAGCGTAATTCAACTCTGCTATACGCCCATCAGGGTCGATCAAGATAGCAGCAAAAACCAGACCCTCGATTTGCGCGGCCTTGTCAGGCTTCGCTCGAATGACTGTTTCAACCTTGCTCATCTTAGCCCATCAGGCCGCACGGCGCTTGAGGAAGGGAGCATAGAAGCGCTCAATCTCACCCAAAACCTGATCCGCATCGTCAATGAAATTCACGTGATTGCGGAATTCGGCAGAGCCATGCATCCCTTTAGTGTACCACCCTAGGTGCTTGCGCGCGATCTTGGTCCCGACATCGCGGCCATAGTGTTCCAGCATGTCGTTATAGTGCTCGACCAACGTCTCGTACTGTTCGTCAAAGCTCGGGCTTTCGAGCATTTCGCCGGTACGCCACCAATGCATGACCTGGCCGAGTAGCCACGGTTTACCGTAAGCACCGCGCCCGATCATCAATCCATCAGCGCCCGACTGCTCGAGCGCCTTCGCCGCATCCGCGATGGTGCAAATATCGCCATTCACGATGACAGGTATATCTACCGTCTCTTTTACCCTCCGAATAAACGACCAGTCAGCACTGCCCTTGTACATCTGGTTGCGGGTGCGACCGTGGACGGTGATCATTTTCACTCCGAGGTCTTCGGCAATTCGGGACAGCTCAGGCGCGTTCAGGCTGGCATGATCCCAGCCCATGCGCATCTTCACGGTGACGGGTACATTTACGGCCTTGACCGTAGCTTCCATCAGCTTGGTCGCCAATGGCACTTCGCGCATTAACGCACTTCCGGCAAAACCATTAACGACCTTGCGCACGGGGCATCCGAAGTTGATGTCGATGATCGCAGCGCCGTTGCCTTCCTGCAATTTTGCCGCCTCAGCCATGCTTTCGGGATCACAGCCAACCAACTGCATAGAAACAGGGTCTTCGGTTTTGTCCCATTCAGCCTTCTGGATCGACTGGCGTGTTTCCCGGATCGCAGCTTGGCTAGCGATCATCTCGGTTACATTGAGGCCAGACCCATACCGACGCACCAGCTTGCGAAACGGCAAGTCCGTAACGCCGGTCATCGGCGCAAGCACGACTGGCGTCTCGATGGTGACAGATCCAATCCGGATCGGCTTCAAGGCCGGTGGTGTGGGAAGCGAAGTCATTTGTGAAGCAGCTGCCTAAAATTTGGGCAGCGCATAGTGGATTGCACTCGGCTCGTCCAGCCCCTAAGCGCGGGCACCGAGTTTGAGATTAAAGTGACCAAGACAACTCCCCTCCCGCGTTTTGCAGCGATCGTTGTCGCCGCCGGAAAAGGCCTGCGCGCGGGTGGCGATATTCCAAAGCAATTTGCCACGTGGCGCGGCATTCCGCTGGTTCGCCATTCGGTCGAGACGTTTTTGTCTATTGGCGCAGCTGAAGTTCTTGTAGCCATACCTCCTGCTAGTGAGGACATTGCGCAATCTTCATTAAGTGGTTTGTCAGGGTACCGCTTGGTAACCGGCGGAAAGACACGCCAAGAATCCGTCTGCAATGCCCTTCAAGCTCTTGCTGACAATAGCTGCGAACGCGTTTTGATCCACGATGCCGCGCGTCCGGACATTCCCGATGACGTGATCAGTGGTTTGCTCGATATGATAGACATCTACCAGGGCGCAATTCCTGTTCTTCCGGTAGTGGACAGCATAGCAGTCGCTGAGAATGGCATTATGACGGCAAAGGCAGACCGCGACATGCTGCGCCGGGTGCAAACTCCACAGGCGTTTCGTTTTGATGAGATCCTCACTGCCCATCGGGCATGGAAAGGTGCAAAGGATGCTGGCGATGACGCACAGGTTCTTATGGCCAACGGCGGAACCGTGGGCTTGGTGGATGGTGACGAAAGACTCAAAAAGATCACATTCGCGGAGGATCTGGTGAGCAAAACTCCTGCCATGCGCGTCGGACAAGGCTTTGATGTGCACCGTCTGGTCAAAGGTGAAGAACTTTGGTTGTGCGGCGTGCAAATACCGCACGACAAAGGGCTTGCCGGACACTCTGATGCAGACGTCGCCCTGCATTGTGTTGTCGACGCTTTGCTGGGAGCGATAGGTGACGGTGACATCGGAACGCATTTTCCACCTAGCGATCCAAAATGGAAAGGGGCACCCTCCCCTCAGTTTGTAGAGCACGCCGTTAAGCTGGTCGAAAATGCAGGATTTCACATCGGCAATGTCGACCTGACAATAATTTGCGAAGAACCCAAGATCGGTACGCATCGGGAAGGCATGCGGGCAAGGCTCGCCGAACTGTTGCGCGTTGATGTTACCCAGGTGAGTGTAAAGGCCACCACAACAGAAAGACTCGGATTTACCGGCCGCGGCGAAGGGATTGCTGCACAGGCCATCGCAAGCCTACAGAGAGATTGATGAGCGAAGATATACAACCCGAACACGGCAGCTTGCTTCCGGCCGATATCGATGCACTTGCTCGCCGCGTGGTCGAAGAGAATGCTGCAGCGGGCCGCAAGATTGCGCTTGCGGAAAGTTGCACCGGCGGACTTGTGGCCGCTGCATTGACCGAAATCCCCGGTTCTTCAGCAGTACTCGATCGTGGGTTCGTCACTTACTCGAACGAGGCCAAGATGGAATCTTTGGGTGTCGCTCAAGATATCATCGAAACCTTTGGAGCGGTCTCGATCGCGTGCGTCTGGGCGATGGCCAATGGCGCCTTACAGCGGAGCAGCGCTGACGTAGCGGTGGCAATTAGCGGTGTCGCAGGCCCAGACGGTGGTACGACTCTGAAACCAGTTGGAACAGTTGTTTTTGCCAAAGCTTGCAATGGGAGCGATGCTGAGCCCGAAGGCGAGCTAAAGCATTTTGCTGACATGAACCGAGCAGAAGTTCGCCATCAGGCAACGCTATGCGCGCTTGAACTGCTCTTGCCATAAACTTCATCCGCGCGGGCTTCGAACGCAGCAACCATCTTGTGAAAGGCGCGGTCGAAATATTGACCCGCAATCCTCTCGAACATGCGGTTCTTGAAGGTAAACTCGACGGTAAAGTCTATCTCGCACCCTCCGTCCGGATGAGCCCTGAAAATCCATGTATTATCCAGATCGCGGAGTGGACCATCTACATAATGGACGTCGATCTCCCGGGGACGATCTTTCGAGACCCGGCTGGTGAATTTCTCACGGATCGATTTAAAGCCAACGACCATATCAGCCACCATCTCGGTGTCGCTATCCGATCGCACCCGTGTTGCGACAACCCATGGCAAGAACTCGCTATAACGGCCTACATCGGCCACCAGATCGAACATTTGTTCGGCCGTATAAGGTAGCCGACGGGTTTCACGAATTCCCGGCATCAGGCCTTAGCGCGCGCTTCTGCCTTAGCGAGTTTCTCCGCGCGAGCAGCCTTCATTTCCGCAAAATCGTCACCGGCGTGATAGCTGGAACGGGTGAGCGGGCTTGATGCGACCTGCAAAAATCCCTTGGCACGCGCAATCGAACCATAGGCCTTGAATGCATCGGGCGTGACAAAGTCTTCTACCTTTGCATGTCTTGGCGTTGGCTGCAGATACTGACCCATCGTCATGAAATCGATTTCGGCGCTGCGCATGTCATCCATCACCTGATGGACTTCCAAGCGTTGCTCGCCCAGACCCAGCATGATGCCTGATTTGGTAAAAATCATCGGGTCGTGGCGCTTTACCTCTTCGAGCAAACGCAGAGAGGCATAGTACCGAGCGCCCGGACGTATCGTGGGATAAAGCCGCGGCACAGTCTCAAGGTTGTGGTTGTAGACGTCTGGTCCGGCTTCACAAATTGCCTCAACCGCGGGACGCATCTTGCCTCTGAAATCAGGTGTCAGGATTTCGATTGTTGTACTCGGGGTCTCACGGCGAAGCGCCTTGATTACCTTCACGAACTGCCCTGCCCCGCCATCTGGTAAATCATCGCGGTCGACGCTGGTTATGACAATGTGTTCAAGCTCCATCTTTCCTGCTGCGATCGCGACGTTGTCAGGTTCCATGGGATCGACCATGCGTGGCATGCCGGTCTTGACGTTGCAGAACGCGCAGGCGCGCGTGCAAACGTCGCCAAGGATCATCACAGTGGCATGCTTCTTGGTCCAGCATTCACCGATGTTCGGACATGCCGCCTCTTCGCACACGGTATTAAGGTTCAGGTCGCGCATCAGCTTGCGCGTCTCGTTATATCCCTTGCTGACAGGCGCCTTTACGCGGATCCAATCCGGTTTGCGCTGGCGTGCCGGGCGCGGTGCCTCATCTTTCGGCGGAACAGAGGAAAGGTCGTTCATGCGCGCCATGTAGGGTAACGCGGGATAGCGTGCAATGGGCTCTTGCCGACATTGGTATGCGTGGCTAACGCAATTTCATGGACGCTACGACACTGCAGACTTTCACGTCACCTGTAGTTCTGTTCTTCGTGCTTGGCGTTTTTGCGGCATTTGTAAGATCAGATCTCGCCATTCCGGAAGCCATTGCGAAAGGCATGTCGCTCTATTTGATGGCGGCGATCGGCCTCAAGGGCGGTGTGGCGGTTGCCAAGTCAGGTATAGACGGAACGGTGATTGCGGCTCTGGTGGCCGGCATCGCAGCCGGTTTCATCCTGCCATTCTTCGCCTATGCGGTTCTTAAGACATTCGGCAGGCTCGACCGGATCAATT
Source organism: Altererythrobacter ishigakiensis (assembly GCF_001663155.1). NCBI lineage: Bacteria > Pseudomonadati > Pseudomonadota > Alphaproteobacteria > Sphingomonadales > Erythrobacteraceae > Altererythrobacter > Altererythrobacter ishigakiensis. The sequence continues at coordinate 1,700,568 of NZ_CP015963.1, read as the reverse complement.
CGGGCGCTGTTGCCGCGCACTATGGCTCTATCAGTGTCGTAACATTCGTCACTGCAGTAGAAATTCTGACTGGCCAAGCTCGCGAACCCGGCGGATTTATGGTTGCTGTGATGGCCGCGATGGAAGCTCCGGCGATTCTCTCAGGCCTCATGCTGGCGCGCGGTCTCGGAAGCTCGGGTAACAGCGGGCAATCGACCGGTGAGATGTTACATGAGGTATTCACCAACTCGTCGATCATGTTGCTACTCGGCGCGTTCGTCATCGGGTTGATCGGCGGGGTAGATGGCTTCGCCGATGTAAGCCCATTCTTTGAGGCAGGTTTCAAAGGTGTGCTCTGCATCTTCCTGCTTGATATGGGTTTGATCGCCGCACGTCGCATGATGGATTCGCGCGCAATCACATGGCGCCTTGGCTTGATCGCTATCTTACTACCACTGATCAATGGCGCTGTCGGGACTGGCCTTGGGGTCGCAATCGGGCTTGATGCGGGTTCAGCTGCGGCGCTGGGCGTTCTTTGCGCAAGCGCCAGCTACATTGCTGTGCCCGCAGCCATGCGGTTAGCGCTGCCGGAGGCGGATCCGGGAATATACTTGACCATGTCGCTGAGCATAACCTTCCCGTTCAACGTGCTTGTCAACATTGGCCTTATTAGCGCATTTGCCGCCTATCTGACTGGTGGCGGAGGGATCATGCCATGATCGAAACTGTCACCCGCAAGCGGATTGAAATCCTGACCGACAAGGCGCTGCTGAAGCGCGTAACAGCGGCCATTGAAAGGGCTGAAATCACTGGCTGGACTGTCACTCCCGTTGACTCAGGCAAAGGGCGCGACGGGCATTGGCGCGAAGAACGCGTTATGGGAACAGACAAGGTTTTCGTTTTGACGATCGCGCCGGAAGACAAAGCGATGCAGCTTGCAGAGGATATCGCCCCTATGCTCACCTCTCACGGTTTCATACTCACCATGTGGGACGTGCAGGTTATTCGAGGCGAGCGATTCTGAGGTCTGTTTCTACGGGGGGATAGCAAGCGATGCCAGAATTTGCCGAACTGCTGAAAGGCTATCGACGTTTTCGAGAGGAAACCTACCCGCGCCAGCGCGAAAGGTTTGAACAAACCATTGCCGAAGGCCAGCAACCCAAACTGATGATAATTGGCTGTTCGGATAGCCGCGTAGATCCTGCCCAGATTTTCGACGTCGATCCGGGCGAAATTTTCGTTGTACGAAACGTTGCAGCGCTGGTTCCTCCTTTTGAAACATCACCCGGCTACCACGGCGTCTCCGCCGCAATCGAGTTTGCAGTCCAGATGCTGGAAGTTAAGCAGATCGTGGTGATGGGGCACGGTCGCTGCGGTGGCTGTCAGGCGGCGCTTACCGGAAGCATGAAGGCAAAGGAGCCCGGTAAAGGCGGGTTTGTTGCGGATTGGGTCAATCTGCTTGATGAAGCTAGTCAAATTGTCGCGGAGAAGCATGGCACGACTGGCCGCAAGGCTGAATTGGCTATGGAGTTTGCCGCCATTCGCCAAAGCCTCACCAATCTGCGGACATTCCCGTGGTTGGCAGAAAAAGAGAAGGCGGGCGCATTGAAGCTGCGCGGAGCGCATTTCTCAATCAAGGAAGGCGTACTCTATTCGCTCGACGAAGATACTGGCGAATTTCTTCCCGAGGATTAATCGCTTGCCCGGGCGCGCCATCGCCCCCACGTAAGTGCGCATGTCAGAACTTAAGAATATCGCTCTGCTGATAGATGCAGACAACACAACGCCAGACGGGATCGATCCAGTCCTAACTGTTATGGCCGAACTGGGCCAGGTCAACATACGCCGCGCATACGGAAACTTCGCGAAAGACAATCTCGCGCGGTGGGACAAGATTACCAACAAATTCGGGATCCGTCCGCAGCAACAATTCGACGTGTCAAAAGGAAAGAATGCCACCGATATGGCGATGACTATTGATGCGATCGACCTCTTATATCAGGGCAAAGTAGACGGCTTCGGGATTATGACCTCGGACAGCGATTTCACACCGCTCGTCACCCGCCTCCGCCAGGACGGGATCGTCGTCTACGGCTTCGGCGAAGCCAAGACCCCGCAAGCCTTCAAAAGCGTCTGCACCCGTTTTATTGAGATCAAGAAACTGATCGCCAACTATAAATCGGAGTTTCCTGCTCAAGATGCGCCAGACGGGTCAGATCCTGCTACGCAAGTCGATGATGAACTGATGGATTTGATCACCGCTGCATATTCAGAAGCCAAGCGTGATGAGAAGGGCTTTGCTAATCTTTCTCAGCTTGGCCAGATCGCGGGAAATCGTTCAAGCTTCGATGTACGCAATTACGGCTATAAGAGCCTCAACGAGATGTTCGCTACTCTCGACAATTTCAAACTCGAACGTCGGGACAACCAGGTTTTCGTGAAACGCCTGCGATAGTCTGTCAGCGATTAAACAAGGACGGCGCGGTTCCCACAAAGAAACCGCGCCGCCAAAATCAAATTCGAAGCTTATCTTAACTTGTGGCTGCTTCGGCCTCTGCAACCGCAGGAGCTGACGGCTCTGCCGCAGGCGTTGCGGCCGCAGCCTTTTCGCTGACATAGGCTGTCCAAAGTTTCGCGATTGGAGAACGAGCCCCACCGACTTGAGCGAATGTTTGGCTAGCTGCGTCGAATTTGCCCTGCTCAACTTGAGCAATGCCCAACCGAGTCAGAACTTCGTCACGATCCGCGCCGGACATATCAACCGCCTTGGAGTAGAAATCTTCCGCTTTGGCATACTCGCTGTAGCTCAGGAAAGCATCGCCCGCGGCCACGACTGTGCGCAAGCCAGCATCGGCAGACCGCGCGTCACTTTCCAATGCTGGCAGGTCAGCCTCGTCAGCCGCAATACGCCCGTCGGCAATCTCAAGTGAATCGGAAATATAGATGTCGTCGCGGCTAACCACGCCTGACGCGTAGCCATCCTCGATCACACGCTTGACTTCATTTGGCAAACGGCGAGCATCGGCTGCTTCGACATAATCGATATACTCGTATTTTTCCTGCATCGCGCCAACACGGTAAGAAAGCCGCATCAGATCAAGCATTGCTCCGCGCTCGTAGCTATTGAGGTTACGCACGATATTCACCGCGTCCCTCCAGTTTGTCTCCGACGGATAGGCGGCGATCCAAATCGACGCAAAGTCATAAACCTGAGGGACAACTTCATTATTGTAAGCCACGCTAAGACCGCGACGGTACCAAGCCTCATCGACAGGCTGACCAGCTGCTTTCCTGGTTTCGATTGCCGTCGCAAGGTAGTCCAGACCTTCCTGAATGCGGTTTTCAGTGATGAAGCTTTCTGCCATTGCAATCTGCATGTCAGGAACACTCACATTGTCCGCTGTGAAGTTCGCATCGATTGCAGCCTGCAGATAAGCGCGCGATCCGGCATAGTCACCGCGAGCATTCGCCAATTGGTAAGCGATAAAGTTGAAGCGACCGACATTCTCGGGCGCTACCTTGCCGCTCTCAAGCATCAAGCCCATACCTTGAAGTTGAAGACCCTGGTCACCGGTCTGCGCTCCGGCGTTGTAGATCAAGCCACCAAGCGCGTTCTTTTCGTCGGCCGACTGAGCAAGGGCAACAATCGCCGGAAACTGGCCAACGACACCAGCCGCACTGCCATCATTGGCATTCACTGCGGCCTGCAATGGAGTGAAGGCTTCGATAAACTCCTTCGAATATTCAGTGGTCTCTTTCTTCTTTTTGCGGTCGCGTTGCGCATGCGCAGGCTCTGCAATCACACCGCTAAGCATTGCAGTACCGCTCAGCAGAGCAATAGCCATAACGATTGACGAACCCGGCTTCTTTAAGGTGCGCGATTGTGAAACGAAAAGACGCATTAAAATCACTCCTGAAAACTTCGAAAATTCGCGGTTCTTCCGCGCATAAAATAGCTCACAAGGCACCCAATGGCCTGCTCTGGCGTATTTTGCAATTCCTCCTATGTGAGCCGTGCTGAACAGTCTTTGAATGACTTATCCAGCGTTGGTTAGATTCCGCGCGCACGGTGATGGTGCTTTGTGTGGAAAAAGGTCGTTTGAAGGTGCATTTATCTGCACGAAAACTGGCGAAAATCTCGCCGAAAGCCTACATTGGAAATCGATATTCCGCTGGACTTCAGCTTAACAGAACGGACCCGCTTTGAGCGACGAAACCGAAACTCTGCCCTCGCCTCAACCACTGGGCGAATTTGAACGCGTCGATATCGTCGACGAGATGAAGACGAGCTACCTCGATTACGCCATGAGCGTAATCGTTAGCCGTGCACTGCCCGATGTGCGTGACGGATTGAAGCCAGTTCACCGGCGCATTCTCTTTGCCAGTAAGGAAGGTGGTTTCGTTGCCGGGCGCCCATACCGCAAGAGTGCGAAGATCGTGGGTGACGTGATGGGTAATTATCACCCACATGGTGATGCGGCGATCTACGATGCGCTAGCGCGGATGACACAGGATTGGTCTCTGCGTGTTCCGCTGGTCGATGGCCAGGGCAATTTCGGGTCGATGGACCCGGATCCACCTGCTAGCATGCGCTACACCGAGGCACGACTTGCAAGAGTGGCGAACACACTCCTCGATGATCTCGACAAGGACACTGTCGACTTCGCGGATAACTATGACGGCTCGCTGCAAGAGCCAACTGTCCTCCCTGCCCGCTTCCCAAACCTGCTCGTCAACGGTGCAGGCGGTATTGCAGTGGGCATGGCGACCAATGTGCCGCCACATAATCTGGGCGAAGTTATCGATGGCTGCTTTGCATTCCTCGATAATCCCGCGATCACTTCCGAGGAGCTGCTTCAGTATATTCCGGGCCCCGATTTCCCGACTGCACCACTAATCTTAGGTCAATCGGGGGCAAAGGCCGCCTATACGACCGGGCGTGGTTCGATACTAATGCGTGCAAGGCACGAGATTGAGACCGGCCCCAAGGATAAGCAGTCAATCGTTCTGACTTCGATCCCTTACCAGGTTGGTAAAGCTGGCCTGGTCGAGAAGATCGCCGATGCCGCCAAGGAAAAGCGCATCGAAGGCATATCTGATATTCGCGATGAAAGCTCGCGCGAGGGCGTTCGCGTGGTGGTCGACTTGAAACGCGATGCGACGCCCGAAGTTGTTCTCAACCAGATCTGGCGACACACGCCGGCTCAGGCCAGTTTCCCTGCCAATATGCTGGCAATTCGCGGGGGGCGCCCGGAGACGCTCTCGCTTCGCGATATTATTCAAGCCTTCATCGCCTTTCGCGAAGAAGTCATAACACGCCGCACCAAATTTGAGCTCAATAAAGCACGTGACCGCGCGCACACCTTGCTCGGCCTGGTCGTTGCGGTGTCCAATCTCGATGAAGTGGTCGCAATTATTCGCGGGGCGCCCAATCCCGCTGCTGCGCGCGAGCGTTTGCTAGCCAAAGAATGGCCCATTGGAGATATTGCGCAATATATTCGCCTTGTCGAAGCGATCGATCCGACCGCGGACGAAGAAGGCGGGACATATCGCCTTTCCGAGCGGCAAGTTAAGGCCATTCTTGATCTGCGTCTGCATAGGCTGACTGCGTTGGGGCGCGATGAAATCGGAGACGAACTGAAAGAACTCTCGGTGGCGATCGAAGAGTATCTCTCAATTCTGGCGGACCGGGTGAAACTCTACGGTGTGCTGCGCGAAGAGCTCGAAGAGATCCGCAATACTTATGCCACCCCGCGTGTTTCCGAGATTGCACCGGCATGGGATGGTCTCGAGGATGAAGACCTGATTGAACGCGACGAGATGGTCGTGACCGTGACGCATGGCGGATATATCAAACGCACGCCTCTTGATACGTTCCGGGCTCAGGCTCGGGGCGGCAAGGGGCGCAGCGGCATGGCAACAAAGGACGAGGATGCCGTCGTCGAACTGTTCGTCACATCTACGCATAATCCGGTGTTGTTTTTTACCAATACCGGCCGCGTTTACCGCCTGAAGGTCTGGAAGCTCCCTGAAGGTGGGCCTCAGACCAAGGGCCGACCGATGGTAAATCTATTACCGCTGGGTGACGATGAGCGCGTGACAAATGTTCTTCCGCTACCCGAAGACGAGAGCGAGTGGGACAAGCTCAATATTGTCTTCGCTACCGAACAAGGAATGGTGCGCCGCAATTCGATGGACGCTTTCACCAATGTTCCTTCTAACGGCAAATATGCAATGGGCTTCGTGGAGGGCAGTGGCGACCGGTTGATTGGCGTCGAACTGCTGACTGAAGATCAGGAGATCTTCCTGGCTTCAGATTCAGGCAAGGCGATCCGTTTCTCTGCGACCGATGCGCGCGAGACGAAGAGCCGCACCGGTATCGGTGTGCGCGGAATGAAGCTGAAAGAAGGCCAGAAAGTCGTTTCGATGGCTGTTCTGGACGCGGGTGAACGCGACACGGAAGTGCGCGATGCGTACTTGCGAGCGGCCGCCTGGAAGAACAATGATGCCGAACCGACTCTGGATGCGAACAAGGTTGCTGAAATGGCCGAGAATGAGGAATTCATTCTCACGCTTACATCTCGCGGATACGGTAAAATTTCATCGGCGTATGAGTATCGCACGATTGGGCGTGGTGGCATGGGCCTGACCAACATAGGCGAACCTTCGGACAAGAACCGCAATGGGTCTGTAGTTGCCAGCTTCCCTGTGAAGCACGGCTCGCAATTGATGCTGGTGACGGACCAGGCCAAACTGATCCGGCTTCCGGTGGATTTCCGCCATATGATCGATGGCGGGTTCGAAACCCATGCGGGCTATTCCATTTCCGGCCGCGGCTCTTCTGGCGTGCGCATCTTCAACGTCTCCAAGGACGAGCAAATCGTTGGCGCTGCCCTTATCGATGATGAGGAAGAACCAGAGAACGAAGCTGAAGAGACAATCGTCGAAGAGATGGTCGAACGGCGCGGCGGCGGAGATGAGACAGCGCCCGAAACAACGCCACAATCTGACAAAGATATCGAGAGCGGCGCTAACGAATGAGACTGATGATCTCGCCATCCGGTCAATCTTGCGGTGCTACGGTTACCGGGGTTGATCTGGAGGGCGAGCTGTCATCGGGCCTTATATCAGAAATCCGCGAAGCATGGCTGGAGCACAAGGTTCTGGCTTTTGCCGATCAAGACATGGACGATGACGCATTAGAGCGTTTCACCTTGGCCATGGGCGGTTTTGGTCAGGACCCTTTTTTTGCTCCGATCGAAGGCCGCGAACATATCGCTGCAATTCTTCGCGAAGCAGATGAGAAAACGCCACTCTTCGCCGAGAATTGGCACAGCGACTGGAGTTTTCTTACCCGTCCACCAGCTGGAACATGCCTGCTCGCTATCGATATTCCGCCTGCTGGTGGCGACACCTTGTTCGCAAACCAAGTCGCCGCGTTTGAAGCGCTTACCGAGGAAAGGAAAGAATTCCTGCGTGGATTAACCGCGGTTCATTCTGCGCAGCTCGCCTACGCGCCTGATGGTTCTTATGGCGATAAAGACGTGGGGCGAAGCATGGACATCCGACCCGATGAGCGCGCGCGCGAAACATGCACACATCCATTGATCCAGAAGCACCCGGAAACCGGTGAAGAAGCGATCTTCTCAACACTCGGGTACATTATCGGCATAGAGGAATTGGAGCAGGCAGACGCAATTGCTCTCCTGTCAGAGCTCGCTCAATGGCAATCCAGCGATGAGTTTGTTTACCGTCAACGTTGGGAGCCTGGAATGCTGGTCATGTGGGACAATCGCAGTGTCCTTCACAAGGCAACCGGCGGTTACGAAGGCCATAGGCGCGAACTGCACCGTACTACCATCGCCGGTTACTCCGGTTGAGGCGCCTTCTCATGCCCCGGGTGTTCACCGCGCAGTGTCTGCACCACACCGGTCGCGATCAGAAATTGCCCTACAAAGTATAACGGCCAAATCAGGAATCTCGGCAAATCGCCCAGATCGAAGGTTCCCATCTGACTGAAAATGAGAAAGTCAGAGATTACAAACAGCACCGCCCCGATACCAACGCGATAGCGCGGAAAACGGCTCATCCAGGCGCACGCCGCCATGCCACCGAGCGCGAGTCCATAGAGCGCCACCGCCAGATCCTGGCTCAATACCCAACTAATGAACGGGGTACCCAGCAACAAGGCGACGCCCAACGCCTTCTGGGAACCAACCGGCTTCGCTCTCGGATTGCGTAAATAAAGCCAGATCGCAAACACGTGCGAGACGAAGAACAATCCACCACCGAGAGTGAAATCAATCTCAATACCCATGTCACCCAGCGCGCTGAACAACATTACCGCCGCCAAAATCTGGCCTTCGGAAACTGCACCGCGTCGCATTGCATAGAAGGCAAGGCACGCCACACCCGTCCCCTTAAGTGCGATTAGCCAGATTTCTCCAATCGGATTGTCGCGCAAAAAGTAGTACGCCACCGCCGCAATAACACTCGCAAGCAACCACGGCCGATGATCGATCAGTGCACGCTTTGGCATGGTATTCTCCCCTTGCGGCATAGCTAGGGCTTGATGCCCCTCTCCTGCAAGCTTAACTGCGCGATGCAATGACTTACGATGTGCATATCATAGGTGGTGGTCTCGCTGGCAGTGAAGCTGCATGGCAGCTCGCGAAGCGCGGATACAAGGTGCGCTTATCCGAAATGCGCGGGTCAGGAGAGATGACACCAGCGCACCAAACCGACGGACTGGCTGAACTGGTCTGCTCGAACAGTTTCCGTTCCGATGACGACACCAAGAATGCAGTCGGCCTGCTCCATCACGAGATGCGCGCGCTCGATTCGTTGATCATGCGTGCAGGAGGCACGGCTCAGGTCCCGGCGGGCAGCGCGATGGCGGTGGATCGCGATGTGTTCTCTGATGAAGTGACAAAGGTTCTGTCAGAACATCCCAATATCACCATAGTCCGCGAGCGCGTGGACGAATTACCTACCGCCGGCTTGACGATCGTGTCTACAGGTCCCCTGACCGCGCAGAAACTGGCCGAGAATATTGTTAAAGCAACCGGGCAGGAACGCCTTTCGTTCTTCGATGCCATCGCGCCGATTGTACACCGCGATAGTATCGACATGACCAAATGCTGGATCCAGAGCCGCTGGAACAAGCGGACCGAAGCTTCGAATGAAGATGGAGATTACATCAATTGCCCCATGACAAAGGATCAGTATTTGGCCTTCCACCAAGGATTGCTTGATGGAGAGAAGACTGATTTCCGCGACTGGGAGAAGAATACACCCTATTTCGAAGGCTGCATGCCCATCGAAGTGATGGCTGAGCGTGGTGTGGAAACACTTCGGTACGGTCCTATGAAAGGCGTCGGGCTCGACAATCCCTACGACACGACCGATGAACACCCGCAAGGTCGTTGGCCCTATGCTGTGGTTCAGCTGCGCCAGGACAACAAGCTGGGCACCTTGTGGAACATGGTCGGCTTTCAGACCAAGCTGAAGTATGGAGCGCAGATTGAGCTTTTCCGCACCATCCCCGGGCTTGAGAATGCAGAGTTTGCCCGATTGGGCGGTTTGCATCGCAATACATTCCTGAATTCGCCACTCGTGCTCGATCGCCAGCTCAGGTTGCGTGACGCTCCGCACATTCGTTTCGCTGGGCAAGTGACCGGTTGCGAGGGTTATGTAGAAAGCTCGGCAGTTGGTCTTATGGCAGGCATGATGGCGGCCTGCGAACTGGCTGGGCGGGAATGGGCTCCTCTACCTGCAACGACAGCCATGGGTGCCCTGCTCAGCCATATTACAGGGGACGCTGAGGCAGAGACTTTTCAACCGATGAACGTGAATTTTGGCCTTTTCCCACCGCTTCACGATGTAAAGAAAAAACAGCGCAAAGAAGCCTATACCTCACGCGCCAAAGCCGACATGGCTGAATGGATCAAAGCAAGCGAGGCCGTGCCGGCATAGGCTAACAACGACACGCTGAACGGCCGGTGCTGCGTTTTGGAGCAGTCGTGGCGAACTCTTTCGGCGTCAGCTTGCCGTCTCCATCAAAATCCGCGTCATCAAACTTGTTTGCGGTAGTGACCGCCCATTCCTCAAATGTGAGCAAGTTGTTTCCATCAACATCCAGCCGTCGAAAGCCGTCACTTCGGGTCGAGAGCATTTCGTTACGAGTGATGCGCCAATCACGATTGCGGTCATAGCGGAAAAAGCGGCGCTGCTCCCTAGTAAGCTCGCTCGCTTCAGGTGGAACCGGGCCCAGCATCTCGGCTGGATCGGTCAGCGGTAGTTGCTCCGGAGCGGGCGCGTCTTCTTCTGGTTCAGGCAAGGGAGGTGCGTATAACTCTACTTCAGCCCGACCCTGCCACCAGTACAGCCCCCCAGTGGCCAGTAAAAAACCAAAAAACATTCCGAAAATTATTCGGTTCATCAAGTATTCCTACACAACGGGCATGAAGATTCATATTGTTATTTTCGAATAATGCCCGCGCGAATAGCTGTCAGCGCAGCACCCCGACCTTCCATGAGTGGTCGGCCACCGCGTTTTAGCGCGCGGAGGCTCAACGCGTTTAGCACTGCCATTCCGCGATGCGGTTGAGAAAAGTGCGGGCGTAAATCGGATTCCTCTAAACCGATCCTCACGAAAAGTGCTCGCTCATCCTCTTGCGAGGTATGCGCAGTAGCATCTGCGCAGGCCCATCTTCTGGCTGCGGCTTCAACCGCCGTGTCCCCATCTGTACCGGCCCGGATCGACCGCACCCGGCCGTTAATGAAGTTCCGCGCAGCAAGTTCGGACAATGGAGGATCGCTCAACATATACTCCCATCCATCTATCAACTCACTAAGTTGAGATTCCGCCCCCACCCAATGTGCTCCGATCGCGTCGAGTACGATGTCACCTGTCGGACGGTTTGCGGGATCCTGCCTCAAGACGTCTCGCCACCATGCAAGCCGCATCTGCCCCAACGCGGGTTCAGACGTTTGCGCGATCAACTGGCCAAGCCGACGATCGAGAGCGAACAACGTCGCGAGTTTGGCCCGCAATCGCTTGGGGGTGTACTGCACCGCGATCTGTTCCGCATCGCCCAGTTCAAGCTTCTCAAGCCAATTCATGGCACTCGCTAGTCCCGTAAAGCCACCTCCTGTCAACCTTAGAAATCCAGTAAATCAGCAAGATTCCTGATAACCGCGCATGGTTTTGGTCGGGTTTTGTTAACCACACTATTGAACGTTCCGAATACCTTGCCTGCGCTATGCGCGTCCCAAAGTAGCCAATGAAGGCTGCCGAAAAGGGATTAAAACATGGGTGTACTTCGCAAGTTCAGCCGAAAACTTTGCCGCAGCAAGAGCGGTAACGCAGCGATCTTGGTCGGGTTGGGTATGCCTGCCCTGATGGGCGGTGCTGGCCTCGCGGTCGATACAGCGCAGTGGTACCTGTGGCAGCGAGAGCTTCAATTTGCAGCAGACCAAGCCGCGCTAGCGGCGGCGTGGTCACGCGGTAACGGTGACACCACCAACGCCTATATAACACGGGCCGATCAGGAATTCAGCGACAACCTGTCGATTACTGGTTCAAAGGGCGCAAGCCACACTGCAGCACTCGCTGACTATGATGGCGGAACCCAGAACAGCGTTGTTGTCACAGCAGAGGTAACAGCCAACCTGCCCTTTGCAGGGTTCGTAATGGGCCGCAGTGCCACAATTCGAGTGAATGCACAGGCGACATGGGAAACTATCGCTGAATGGCGCGCCTGCTTGTTGGCTCTCGACAAAACACAAAGCAAAGGTCTTTGGTTCAATGGCGGGCCGACCGTTAATGCGGCATGCGGTATCGGAGCGCTATCCAATAATAACAGAGCCATCGAGATCAGTGGCTCTTCGGGCACCTATGATGTGGGAAGCGTGGCAACTGCCGGCAAGATCGTCGATGAACATGGCGGCTTTGCCAACGCGACCAAAGCTGAAAACGTAGAGGACCTTTACGATCCGTTTGAGTCGCTTACGCCCCCTGACAATCCAACGCCGCGCACACTTACTTGCGCAACATCAAGCGTTACATATACGGCAAATGAGCAGACTGTGGTTTCGGTCAGCTATGATTACTTTATTGGCCGTAACGCTCGGCAAGCAGTCGCATATGGCGAGTTCATCGATGCAAAGGCGGATGAAACCAATACCTCTCAGTTGAATGGACAGACCTATACTACTCTGCCGGTCGATGAGTCTTCGACTATCGTCAGTGACTTGTATCAGGTGGCGGGGAGTGGCCCAGACAAGGTCTATGAGCAGGCCACAACGACAACCACCATCACGTACAATGTGACCGGCAATGTCAGCACCAGCGGTGAGGCAAATTTGCTCCCGGGAACTTACTCTGACTTTGACTTGAGCTGCGACACAACTCTTGCAAGCGGCATCTATGTGATCGACGGAGGTGATCTGGACGTTAACGCGCAGTATTCACTCAAAGGTTCAGGCGTCATGTTTGTTCTAAAGAATGGCGCGGGCCTGAAGATAAACGGTGGCGCGGATATCGAACTCACCGCGATGACGGTTAACGAGTTAATCGCCGCAGGCGTTGCAGCAGACGACGCGGAAGATCTTGCGGGCATGCTCATTTTCGAAGATCCGAATTCCCGTGGCTCTAATAGCAATATGATCAACGGCAATGCGTCGACGTTCCTGAACGGGGTGATCTACACTCCAAATAGCGACATCGAGATGGCAGGCACAGCTGGAGCAAACTCTGAATGCTTGATGGTTGCGGCAAAGCGCATCAACATCAGCGGTACTGCCGACCTATCTAGCTTTTGCGAATCCGGCTTTGACGAAGACAATCTGAAGGTCTTCGGCAGCGGCGGTACGCGTGTTCGGCTGGTCGCATAAGCGGGGAAAGCAATGATCAAGAAACTCGCAAAGAACGAACGCGGCAGTGTTGCAATTGAGACCGCATTCATCTTGCCGATACTGGCTACGATGGTGCTTGGCGGGCTTGAAGTCAGCAATATCGTCTCGCGCCAGGCAGAGCTTCAGACTGCAGCAGCCGAAGCTGCTCAGGTAACGCTTGCGCGTTCGCCCGACGAAGCCAGTGAACGGGCGACATTGGAGCAAATCATCGAAGCCTCCACGGGTTTAGCGACGGACAAGGTGAAGATTGACCTCAAATACCGGTGCGATACCACCGCCACGCTCATCGATGATCCTACCACGTGCGGGACAAGCGCCGTGGTGTCAGAATTCGTAATCATCACCATGGAGGACACATATACTCCTGCATGGACCGAATTCGGCGTTGGAAAGCCTGTCAATTTTAAAGTCGAACGCCGGGTGCAAATATCATGATCAAGAATGGCAGTATCCTACGCGATGAACGCGGCTCTACCATTGTTGAGTTCGCGATTCTGGCCCCAGCGATTATCGGCCTCCTGTTCGGAGTGTTTCAGGTAGGGCTTGGCATGCAGGCCAAAAACTCCATGCGTTCAATTGCACAAGAGACAGCGCGGTATGCTGTTGTCGAGTATCAGAAGCAAAACGAGATCTCAGACGCAGCAATCGAGAATTGGGCCGAAGCCCAAGCGATGAGCGCACCATATCTGCTAAACAGCTCGTTTGACGCTACCGTAACGGCTGTTGGTACGCCGCGTGTCGACGGAACTTTCGAAAAAACACTGACGCTGACCTACACACCGCCGGCAGTTGTGCCATTGGTAAACTGGGTTTCACCCAACCTTACTTATACTCGGCCGATCTTCTTGCTCGACGAATAGTCGTGTGGTGAGGCTGAAATAGGAAATGGCGGGCCGCATAGCCCGCCATTTTTTGTATATGGGTTATTTGTAGCAGACCTTCTTAGCAGCTTCGACGATGCGGGGAGCATCGATCAACGCGAGCTTTTCAAGGTTCGCAGCGTACGGCAATGGCACATCTTCGTTGCAGACGCGCAATACAGGCGCGTCGAGATGGTCGAAGCCTTCCTCCATACAGATCGCCTGCACTTCTGAAGCGATCGAACATGTTGGCCATCCCTCCTCCGCGATAACCAAGCGGTTGGTCTTGGCAAGCGAGGTCAGGACCGCTTCACGGTCGAGCGGTCGCAAGGTGCGCAAATCGATAACTTCCGTATCAATTCCTTCGCCAGCAAGTGTTTCGGCTGCCTCGAGGGCCAATCCCACGCCAATCGAATAGCTTACAATTGTGACATCGCTACCTTCGCGCATGACACGGGCTTTGCCGATCGGCAGGACATAATCGTCCAAGTCCGGAACATCGAAGCTTCGGCCATAGACCAGCTCGTTTTCAAGGAAGACGACCGGGTCTTCGCTGCGGATAGCCGCTTTCATCAAACCTTTCGCATCCGCGCTGTCGTAAGGCGCGATCACAATCAGACCGGGCACACTTGCGTACCAAGGGCCATAGTTCTGGCTGTGCTGCGCTCCCACGCGGCTCGCCGCGCCATTAGGGCCACGGAAAACAACCGGGCAGCGCATCTGACCGCCAGACATGTAATTGGTTTTGGCAGCGGAGTTGATGATGTGGTCGATTGCCTGCATCGCAAAGTTGAAAGTCATGAACTCGACGATCGGACGCAAGCCACCCATCGCCGCACCAGTTCCGATACCAGCGAAACCGTATTCGGTGATCGGAGTATCGATAACGCGCTTCGGGCCAAACTCGTCGAGCAACCCCTGGGTGACCTTGTAAGCCCCCTGATATTCGGCGACCTCCTCGCCCATCACGAAAACGCGTTCGTCACGGCGCATTTCTTCGGCCATGCCATCGCGCAGAGCTTCACGAACCGAAACGCTGGTGAAGCTCGTGCCCTCCGGAATTGAAGGGTCTGATTTCGGCTGAGCAACTGATTTTGCTGCAGGGGCAGGCGTAGGCGCTGGTTCGGGTGCCGGGTCAGGTGCGGCTGCGGGCGCAGCTTCCGATGTGCTTGCTTCGCCACCCTCGCCTTCCAGCTCAGCAATCACAGTGCCCACTGCAACATTCTCTGTGCCTTCAGCGACAAGTATCTTGGAGATTACACCTTCATCAATGGCTTCGAATTCCATCGTCGCCTTGTCGGTTTCAATCTCGGCGATGATATCGCCGGGCTCAATCGTGTCGCCTTCCTGCTTCAGCCACTTCGCAAGCGTACCTTCTTCCATGGTGGGCGAAAGTGCAGGCATCTTGAGTTCAATAGCCATGGCTCAATACTCCTCCACCAGAACATCTGTGTAGAGTTCAGCCGGTTCGGGCTCAGGCGAGGTCTCGGCGAAGTCAGCGCTTTCTGCGACGCGCGCACGGATCGCCTTGTCGATGGCCTTCAATTCCTCTTCGGTCTTGCCTTTCTCCATCAGCACCTTCTTCAACGCCTCAATCGGGTCCCGTGTGTCCCGCATTCCCTGAACTTCCTCACGCGTGCGATACTTGGCAGGGTCGGACATCGAGTGTCCGCGATAACGGTAGGTGTTGCATTCGATCAGAACCGGTCCACCGCCTTCGCGCACATGCTTGAACGCGATCTCTGCGGCGTTACGAACTTCGAGAACGTCCATGCCGTTCACATCCATACCTGGGATACGGAATGCTGTGCCGCGGCGGTGGAATTCGGTCTCTGCACTGGAGCGGACGGTACTCGTACCCATCGCATACTGGTTGTTTTCAACAACGAATACGATCGGCAAGTTCCATAGAGCCGCCATGTTGAAGGTCTCATATACCTGTCCCTGGTTCGCAGCCCCGTCACCGAAATAGGCGAGACACAACCCGCCATCTTCATTGTACTTATGAGCCAGTGCCAAGCCACCACCCAAGGCAACCTGCGCACCAACGATACCATGACCGCCGTAGAACTTATGCTCGGTGCTGAACATGTGCATCGAGCCGCCCTTACCCTTCGATATACCTGCCTGGCGTCCGGTAAGCTCAGCCATGATGACATTCGGATCGATGCCATATGCAAGCATGTGGCCGTGATCGCGATAGCCGGTGATCACGCTATCCTTGTCATTATCGAGCGCGCTTTGAAGACCGATCGCCACTGCTTCCTGACCGATATACAGGTGACAGAAACCGCCAATCAGCCCTAGCCCGTAAAGCTGACCGGCTTTCTCCTCAAAACGGCGGATAAGCAGCATCTGCTCGTAAAAAGTGAGCAGTTCTTCTTCGCTGGCGTCGTATTTCGGGCTCTTCTCATGCGCTTCCTGAAGAGAATGGAGCACGAAATCGAGATTGTCAGATGCAGATGATTTTGTGGACGACTTCTTCGTCGTTTTCGCGGCTTTGGCCAAAGCTCAAATCCTTGCTTGTTGTTCTACCCTGAGGGATGTCTTGCGCGCATCCTATAGGCGCAAGCAGCGCCGTTACGCAACGTCAAGAGCGCGTCCTGCATACGAAATCTTCTGATGGTTTTGACTCGTCTAAGCGCAGTTCAGTGCTCTTCGAGTGTGATCACAATTTCGTCCGGATGAACCACATTGAGGTTTTCGCGGAGAAGCTCGCCGACCAGATCCGGATCAGCACCATCTGGGCTTAGTCGATCAACCTTGTTCTTGAGCATGTCCCTGCGTGTTTCGAGCGCGGCAATCTGTGCATGCCTCTGCTTGAGGAGCTCTTCACTTTCATTCCAAGTAAGCAAACCGGTTGGCCCAACGATGGCAAAACCAGCAAACATAAGCAAAGCTGCCAATGCTACCCCTTGCCGTATCTGTTCGTGTAGTGGTTTGCGCATGTCCGCCCCGATCTCCGACACGCACAGAATCATAGTTAATCGCCGCACGCAAGCGCTTTGTTTAACAAATCAGTATGAACGCGGCAGTCCGAGCACGTGCTCAGACAGATACGACAGAATCAGGTTGGTCGAAATTGGCGCAACTGTGTAAAGCCGCGCCTCGCGGAACTTGCGCTCGACATCGTATTCTTCCGCAAAACCGAAACCGCCAAAAGTCTGAACACACATATCCGCGGCCGCCCAGCTCGCCTCAGAGGCCAACAGTTTCGCCATATTCGCTTCCTCGCCCGGATTTCCGCCCTGATCATAAACATCGGCAGCATGGTGCACCATCAACTCGGCTGCGCGCATTTGGGCGTAGCAACGCGCGATCGGAAACTGCACACCCTGGTTCTTACCAATTGGCCGGCTGAAAACTTCGCGTTCGCTAGCGTAGCCTTTGGCTTTCTCAATGAACCATTTGGCATCACCAATACATTCCGCAGCGATCAATATACGCTCGGCGTTCATGCCTGAGAGAATGTAGCGGAAGCCCTTCCCTTCCTCGCCGATCAATGCACTCGCCGGGATACGCATGTCGTCAAAGAATACTTCGCAGGATGAATGATTCATCATCGTACGAATTGGCTTGATCGTCATCCCCTTCCCGATGACTTCGCGCATATCAACAAGGAAAATCGAAAGTCCCTCGGTGCGCTTCGCGACCTGATCCCGCGGTGTAGTCCGCGCCAAAAGCAGCATCAGGTCAGAATGTTCAGCCCGGCTTGTCCATATCTTCTGACCATTGACGACATATTCATCTCCGTCACGGACGGCGCGGGTTTTTAGCGATAGCGTATCAGTGCCGCTTGTCGGTTCCGACACGCCAAATGCCTGAAGGCGCAGCTCTCCGCTCGCAATCTTCGGAAGATAATTGGCCTTCTGCTTCTCACTTCCGTAACGCAGCAATGTATTCATGATGTACATTTGTGCGTGCGCCGCACCACCATTGCATCCGCTGGCCTGGATTTCCTCCATGATGACCGCCGCCGCATCAAGCTTAAGTCCGCTTCCGCCGAACTCTTCTGGTATTAGAGCCGCCAAAAAACCGGACCTTGTCAAGGCATCGACAAATTCGGCCGGATAATCGCGCGTGCGATCTTTCTCTCGCCAATATTCGCCAGGGAATTCATCGCACAAAGCACGTACCGCACGACGGATTTCAGCCAGTTCTTCACTTTCCTGCATATGAGCCGGAGATCCTCTCTATCTTGCGCGCGCTGCTTGCCCAAGTGTAGGCGCCAAGTCCACCTCCCCAAGTTGATAGATGTGAAACTCTAGGGACCTTTTCGGAACCGCGGTGATGCTTTATTCATTGCAATTGCAAGCAACAGAAAGACCCGCACATGCTCTCTCAGATCGATTACCAGGTAACGTCCATGTGGAACAGCTTTGTGTCTACGCTACCGGTCCTGGTCATCGCCATAATAGTTTTGCTTGTTACAGGTCTTGTCGCCGGTTCAGCAGCTAAAATCGCGGACAAGATTACTGGTAAGACAGAGCTACGACCATCGCTGCGCAACCTGATCGAGACATTGGTCAAACTGGCGATCTGGCTGTTTGGCGTGATGTTGGCAGCGATCATCGTGTTCCCCGATTTGACACCCGGCAGCCTGTTTGCCGGGCTTGGCATTGGCGCAGTGGCAATCGGTTTCGCGTTTCAGGATATCTTCGAAAATTTCCTTGCTGGCGTTCTTATCATGCTGCGCGAAAAGATGCGGATCGGTGATGTGATCGAATGCGAAGGCATCAATGGAAAGGTCGAACATATCACCTTGCGCGAGACACATATCCGCGCGGCTTCGGGTGAGCTTACCGTCGTTCCCAACTCAATCCTGTTCAAGAGCCCGGTTGAGATACTGACCGATGTCGAACAACGTTGCCATACAGTTGTGGTCGGGGTGTCCTATGACACCGATCTGGATCAGGCGGCAGAGGTTATCCGAACTGCCGTGGAAACCGTTGACGCTGTCGATGTCGGAAAGGGCATCGATGTGTTCGCTTGCGAGTTCAACTCCAGTTCGGTCGATTTCCTGGTTCGATGGTGGGCCGGTGCAGCTCCGCGTGCCGGGCACGAGAGCCGCGACAAAATCATTCGCGCGATTAAGTCAGGTCTGGATAATGCGGGTATCGAGGTACCATTCCCATATGTCACGCACACGTTCAAAGAGCCCGTTCCTCTCGACAAATAATCTTCGCTACTTAAGCAACTGGCAATTGGGTTTTTTCATGCTACTCAATTCTCTCGAGGAGGATGAGTGCAATGGAAATAATCAGTTACGACGCCGCCCGCTTCACCGACATACCGGACTATCCATTCGCTGAAAATTGGCTCGAGATTGATTTGGGTGACGGTCATCGTGGCCGGATGCACTATCTTGATGAGGGCGCGAAGGATGCGCCTCCTGTGCTGCTGTTTCACGGCGAACCAAGCTGGAGCTTTCTATATCGCAAGATGATCCCGATCTTGGTGGAAGCTGGTTTTCGCTGTCTGGCGCCAGACCTGATCGGCTTTGGAAAAAGTGACAAGCCCGACGAGCAAGGCTTCTACACCTATGCGCGCCATGTCGATTGGCTCGAACAATGGCGCGAGGCGGTCGTCCCGCAAGAAGCTGGACTTTTCTGTCAGGATTGGGGCGGGCTGCTTGGCCTACGAATGGTTGGAAACGCACCGGAACGCTTCGCATTCGTGGTGGCTAGCAACACGTTCCTTCCTACGGGCGGCACGCCCTCCCCTGCATTTCTGGCATGGCGCGAATTCGCCAAGAGTTCGCCCGAATTCAAGATTGGAGAATTGCTGCAACGCGCGACCTTCACAGAGCGATCTGCCGCAGAAGTCATGGCCTATGACGCCCCTTTCCCTGACGAGCCAAGCAAAGCTGGCGCTCGCGCATTTCCTCAACTGGTTCCAGTTGAAGATGGCATGGCCGGGATCGAAGAAAACAAAGTTGCTTGGGAAAATCTCGCCACGTTCGACAAACCTTTTCTGACTCTATTCGGAGCAGACGATCCAGTGACTGGAGGGCTTGGAGACATGTTGGCAAGCCGGATTAAAGGTGCGGAAGGGCAGCCTCACGATATTCTGTCCGGATGTGGTCACTTCTGTCAGGAAGACAGGCCAGTTGACCTCTCACAAGGCATAATCGAAATGGCAAAGAAGGCTGGGTCTCTGGATTGAACCAAGCGGGCTACCTCAGCCGAACACAGGAGTATGGGCTTGCCGCCACCACAGCAGTGGTGACCGCGAACGCTTACTATATCCATCCGATAATCGGCGAAGTCGCGCGTGACTTTGGCGTCGATGCGGGGTCGATTGGGTTAGTTCCAGCCCTGAATCAGATCGCGCTCGCGGTTGGTATCTTCCTGCTGCTGCCATTGGGTGACCGATACTCAAACCGCAGTCTTTGCATCACCTTTGTCAGCCTACAGACGATCGCGATGTTGGGCATGGCTATTGCCGCAGAACTGCTCCTGTTCACGCTTGCATCGACCTTACTCGGCTTTGTGACAATCGCTCCCTACTTGCTTCCCGCGTTTGCATCCAAGCGTGTCGCGCCTGAGAGGTTGGGTCAGGTTACTGCGCTGCTTACCGCCGGCGTTATTTTCGGCATACTTGTTGCGCGCGTCGGCGCAGGAATAGTGGCCGAGTATTATAGTTGGCGTGCCGTGTTCTGGATCGCGGCCGGGCTGATGGTTGCCGTCACGCTGCTCTTGCCGGTCTCCATGCGCAGCGAGACGCACGTCGAGAAGCGTCCAAAAGGCAGCTATGCGGAGTTGTTGCTTTCGGTAGTCAAACTGGCACAACAACACCGCGAAGTCTTGTTGTCCGCTGCTATTCAAGCACTCAATTTTGCCATGTTTACGGCTACATGGCTCGCGCTGGCTCTACACCTTACGAGCCCTGAGCTTGGATACGGTGTCGACGTTGTAGGTTATCTTGCCGGAATTGCCGCAGTCAGTATCCTTTCCACCCCTCGCATCGGCCGCTGGGCTGACAGGGTCGGCGCACGCAAGGCTCGAGTTGTTTTGGCAGCGTTGCAGCTAGTTGGAACCAGTTTGCTCTATCCATTTGGTGTGAGTGCAGTGGCCATCCTCGTCCCTCTGATAATCGTAAATCTCGTCGGTCCGGGTGTTGATGTGACTGGCCGAATGACTTTCCTCTCGCTTGCACCGGAAATTCGCACTCGCCTGACGACGATTTACATCGTTGTCATGTTTGTCGGCGGCGGGCTTGGGAGCATTCTGGGCACCGCATCCTATGACTGGGGTGGATGGGCAGCGACTTGCGCGATGATAGTCGGTGCATCGCTGCTGAATACGTCGCTGGCGTTCTTCGCATTCAAACGCTGGGCATAGTTGAATTGGTGACCCCGGCGTGATTCGAACACGCGGCCCCCAGATTAGGAATCTGGTGCTCTATCCGGCTGAGCTACGGGGCCACTCCGATTGCTCTATGGCCGCAATAGCAGCGCCACACGCCTAATCAATTAAGTTTGTCTGGTGGTGCAACCGGAAATGGAAGCGGTGCAACGGCAATACCCTCGTCAACCAGGCTCTGAGCTTCTTCCAGGCTGGCCTGCCCGTGGATCGGTTTCTCGTCCGTCTCACCGTAATGCATTCTTCGCGAAGTCTCAGCGAACTTATCACCCACCCACGTGCTCTTCTTCAATGCTTTGGCCTGCGCCTCTGCCAGCTTGTTCAGCGCCTGCTGAACTTCTGGCGGCATTGGCTGGTTCGAAAGTTGGCTGGTGTCGCGAGATGTCACCGTGTCAGATCTTGTGTTGCCTTTGGCCGGGACCGCCGGCGCCATCGGAGCTTTGGTCACGGCTTCGCTCCCGCAATGCGGGCATGACAGCAGGCCCCGTTCGAGCTGTTCGACATAATCGTCCGACGAGCCAAACCAGCCTTCGAATCGATGGCTCTGGTCACAGATGAGGTCATAAACAATCATTCCGCGGCTCTATTTGGAGATTGGGCGGCGATTGGCAAGGCTCGGTAATTGAGAACGGACTTCAGTGATGCGTTCCATGCTTAAATCCACGAAACCCAGGCCCGGTTCCTCGCCGCCCATATCGAGCAGCACTTCGCCCCACGGATCGACCACAAGCGAATGACCATAGGTTTCGCGCCCGTCTTCGTGTTTTCCAACTTGCGCGGCGGCGATCACATATGCCGAAGCTTCGATGGCGCGGGCGCGAAGCAAGACATGCCAATGTGCTGCTCCGGTTGGCTTGGTAAAGGCCGCCGGTATGGTAATCGCATCACATTTGCGCCGGCCCAGTTCTTCGAAAAGCGCAGGGAAGCGCATATCATAGCACGTCGTCAGGCCTAGCCGACCGATCGGTGTATTTTCTGCGGTAACCACCTCTTCGCCAGGCTGATAAGCGGAACTTTCGCGCCAGGTTTCACCGGTTGATAGCTCAACATCAAACATATGGATCTTGTCATAACCGACCGGGGATCCCGCCGTTGGCGTGAACAACATCTGCCGATTTGCATATCGACCGGTGGGCAGAAGCACTGGAAGCCCAACAGTCATCCAAAGTGTTTGCTCAACCGCAACTGAAGCAAAGCGCTTGAGATATGGCGAAGCTGATTGCGAGCCTATGTGTGGTGCAGCTCGCTTGCGATCCCGATCAAGAAGCAGGCTCATCTCAGGCGTGAACAGCATCGACGCCCCGTGCGTGTGAGCATCCTTCGCCGCTTGCTCGATCACAGCAAAATTTTCTTCGGGATCGATCCCGGAAGTCATTTGCAAAACGGCTATGCGCGGCACTTTGGTAGACTATCCGGCCAAGAGCGCGTCTAGCTTGCCTTCGCGTTCAAGCGCAGCGAGATCATCCGAACCGCCGACGTGAACATCACCGATAAAGATTTGCGGTACGGTCATTGCCCCCGGAGCACGTTGGAGCATCTCTTCACGCTTGGGGCCACCCAAGGTGATGTCGTATTCGTTGAATTCCGCACCTTTCTCCGTCAGCAAGCGCTTTGCACGAACGCAAAATCCGCAAGCAAACTTGGTGTAGATATCGATCTTCGGCATCGCCTTTCGTGTTCCTTACAAGTCTTGAAAACCGGATTACGCGCCCTATTTGAAGCATGTCGAGGCTCGCCGCAATGGGGGCCGAGGCAAACCCATCGAAGCGCTGTGTTTGCAGGCTTCGCACAACTTTGAATTGCTCAAAAGAGGATTTGATATGTCACGACCAGATTTTACACCGTATCGCCGTTCAACGGTTGGCTTTGATCACCTGTTCGACTTGCTCGAAAACAAGGTACGCCAGAATACCGGCGACAATTATCCCCCTTTCAATATCGAACGCCGCGGAGACGATGAATATCGCATTACGCTGGCGGTCGCGGGATTTCGCCCTGACGACATCGACATCACCGCGCAACAGAACCTTCTGACTGTACAAGGCCGGAAGCGCGACGATGCCCCTGAAGGCCAAATGCTACACGTCGGCATCGCCAATCGCGGGTTCGAGCGCCGTTTCGAGCTGGCTGACTACGTACGTGTCGAAGGTGCCGACATGGCGGATGGTCTGCTTATCATAGATCTCGTTCGTGAAGTTCCAGAGGCTATGAAACCGAAGAAAATCGCTGTGAACGGCCAAACCACACTGAAAGCAGTGCCTTCGCCAGACGACAACGAAGCTGACGCAGCCTGACAGCAAAAATTATTGAAACTTGGAATCAAAGGGGGCGGACCGTTCATCCGCCCCCTGCGACTTGCGTCGCCTCGTTCGGCCTGTAACGTCCGGGTCGCAAAAGACGGTACAAACCAACTCGAGTCCAGTGCCAGACAGTACATAGACCGCCAGCGAACTATTTAATGGCAGCATCAGACTGCCTATTGCCGGAAACCCCCCGGAATTATTCGCAAAACTGTTGCGATGGAGGCATTTTGCGCAAGAATTTTTTAACTGACTTGTAAGAACGCGACACGGGTCGAGAAAACAGGAAATCTTGGCTTTTTTTCCTTAGAATTCTGTATGTTGCACTCAAACCAATTAATAGGGTTGGGGTGCACTTGAATTCCGCATGTCCCCTATTTGAGGGTCACACCAAGCGCGATTGATCCAAGGCCGCAGCAACGAATCCAGCAAATAATGGATGCGGATCAAACGGTTTCGACTTTAATTCGGGGTGAAACTGTACCCCGATAAACCAGGGATGATCTGGTCGTTCAACGATCTCAGGCAGCAAGCCATCAGGCGACATGCCCGAGAATACCAAGCCCGATTTTTCCAACGGATCGATATATGCGCTGTTCACTTCGTAGCGGTGCCGGTGACGTTCAGATATCTCATGTGCACCGCCATAGACACGGGAAACATGACTATTGGCAGAGAGCTTTGCATCATAGGCGCCGAGCCGCATGGTGCCGCCCAAATCTCCGCCTGCTTCACGCGTTTGCAAACCCTCTTCGCTCATCCACTCTTCAATGATGCCCACCACAGGCTCACTCGTCTCACCGAACTCTGTTGACGATGCCGCGGCTATTCCTGCTGAGCGAGCGCCTTCGATACAGGCCATTTGCATGCCGAGACAGATTCCGAAGAACGGCACCTTGCGTTCGCGCGCAAACCTGACGCTGGCGATTTTGCCCTCGCTTCCCCGTTCACCAAAACCGCCAGGAACCAGAATGCCGTGCAGCGGCTCAAGTTTCGCCGCGAGTTCGGCGTCATCGCCTTCGAAAATCTCCGCATCAATCCACTTGATGTTGACCTTTACGCGATTGGCCAGTCCACCATGCACCAAGGCTTCATTCAAGGATTTATACGCGTCAGGCAAACCTACGTACTTGCCCACCACGCCGATTGTCACTTCACCTTCCGGGTTGAAGTAACGATCAGTGACGTCGTTCCATGCTGACAAGTCTGGTTCTGCCGAATCAGTGATCCCGAAGGCGCGCAAGACCTCGGCGTCGAGACCTTCCTGATGATACTGTAACGGCACCGAATAAATCGATGGCGCATCAAGCGCCGGAATCACCGATTCCGCCCGCACGTTACAGAATTGCGCGATCTTCTTGCGTTCCCCTTCTGGTATTTCGTGCTCCGCACGACACAGCAAGACATCCGGCTTGATGCCCAGGCTGGCCAGTTCGCGCACCGAGTGCTGTGTCGGCTTCGTCTTTAGTTCACCGGCTGCCGCGATGTAAGGAACTAAGGTAACATGAACTGAAACAGTTTGTTGTGGTTCCAGTTCATTTCGCAGCTGGCGGATAGCCTCCATAAAGGGCAGCGATTCGATATCGCCCACCGTTCCGCCAATCTCGCACAGGATGAAATCATGATCATCCTGGCCAGAAAGCGCGAATTCCTTGATCGCATCGGTAACGTGCGGGATCACCTGAACCGTCGCACCCAGATAATCGCCCCGACGTTCCTTGGCGATGATGTCACGATAGACACGCCCAGAAGTGATGTTATCCGCCTGGCGCGCGGAAACTCCGGTGAAGCGTTCATAGTGGCCAAGATCGAGGTCAGTCTCGGCCCCGTCGTCTGTGACGTACACTTCGCCATGCTGATAAGGGCTCATCGTCCCTGGATCGACATTCAGGTAGGGGTCGAACTTGCGAATGCGGACCTTATAGCCGCGAGCTTGCAGCAAAGCACCGAGGCTTGCTGCCATGAGACCTTTTCCGAGCGAGGAGACCACGCCGCCGGTGATGAAAATATACCGCGCCATGGGAGGCAAGCCTTAAGCGTTGAATTGGATTCGTGGCAAGCAAATTGCGGCGCTCATTGGCGCGCAATCCACAAGTCTGGATGTTTTTACTCGGTCGCGCCCGAAAGCGGATCGTCTGATGCCGGCGCGTCCTGCGCCGGAGCCAGCGGATCGGCCGCCGGTGAAAGCGGATCCGCAGGAGCGACCGACCGGTCGAGCGTCGTGCTGATTTCATCGCCCCCGGCAGTTTCAACTGCAACAGCAGCGAGCGTGATCGATAGGGCAACAAAAGCGATAGCCAGCCAACGAGTTGAGCGGGTAAGGAAATCGGCCGCACCACGCGCGCCCATTAGGCCTCCCGGGCTCCCGCCACCGATTCCCAAACCACCGCCTTCAGAACGTTGCATCAGGATGACACCAACAAGCGCAGCCGCAACGATGGCTTGGACGACAGTCAGGAAGAGAAATAACGACATGATAATTCCGGTAAAGCTATTCGCGGCCATTTAGGGGCACGAACGTCAATGAACAAGTGTTGAGGCGTTAATCTGGCGAACTTAACCTTCAGGCGGATCGCCTGCAGCCAGCGCAATACCCATAAAGCTGTCTGCGGTCAGGCTAGCACCGCCGACGAGCGCGCCACCGACTTCAGGGGTCGAGAGGATCTCTCGCGCGTTGTCGGGATTGACCGAGCCGCCGTAAAGAATGCGCACTCCCGATCCCTGCTCTTCGCCATAGAGCTTGACCAACAGTTTGCGAATCTCAGCATGCATCGCCGCGATATCATCGGTCGTGGCCGTATTGCCCGTACCAATCGCCCAAATCGGTTCATACGCAACGGTCAATCGCTCTCCGGCATCTTCCATCTCTGGCAGCGACGCTTTCAGCTGCTTTGTCACGAAAGAGACTGCCTTGCCACCTTCACGCGTCTTGGAATCTTCGCCGCAGCACATGATTACACGCATGCCTGCATCAAGTGCAGCCTGTGCCTTTTCCCGCACAAGTGCATTACTCTCGCCATGGCCCTGTCGGCGCTCACTATGCCCAACGATGACGAATTTTGCCCCTGCATCGGCCACCATGGGGGCCGAAATATCGCCGGTGAATGCGCCGCCCAAGCCGGGATGACAGTCCTGTGCACCGACACCAATCTGTTCGACTTCGCGATGAACAGCATGAATCAAAGTGTATGGGGGCGCTATCGCCACCTCAACCTTCATATGTCGCTGAGCTGCACGATCGATTGTTCGCGCTTCAGATAGCATTGCGCGCGTGCCGTTCATTTTCCAATTGCCAACAATATAAGGCCGCTCGGCCATAAGAGGAATTCCTGTTCTTACGAATCTTGTCCCCCATATGGGCGTTGGGGGGCGATCCCGCTAGACGACCTTTCACAATCAGTCAAAAGCGTTCGCAACCTGTTGCGGCAACACCGCAGGGCCGATAAAGCGCAGCGATTAAATAAATCCCTCGCCCCATCCGGCGAGCCAACGTGGATT
Source organism: Altererythrobacter ishigakiensis (assembly GCF_001663155.1). Taxonomy (NCBI): domain Bacteria; kingdom Pseudomonadati; phylum Pseudomonadota; class Alphaproteobacteria; order Sphingomonadales; family Erythrobacteraceae; genus Altererythrobacter; species Altererythrobacter ishigakiensis. The sequence goes on along the minus strand of NZ_CP015963.1, from coordinate 1,673,649 downwards.
GCACGCATATATGATTACGCTGTTTCGTAAATTTTTCGGCTCTAAGCTCGGCCTCGGCATAACGTTGGGTTTCTTAGTCCTAATCGCCTTCGCTTTCGCCAGCAGCGATGTGGCAAATCAAGCCACGTTTGGCGGCGTGTCAGGCGGAGACCGTGTGGCAATTGTTGGAGACGAGAAGATCGGAAACGCCGATTTCAGTCGCGCAGTCAGCAACGCAATCGATCAGGTTCGCCAGGAAGACCCGACCATCACCTTGCCAATCTTCGCAGCTCAAGGGGGTTTTGAAGAAGTTCTCGAGCAGATGATCGATCGCACCGCAGTCGGTGCTTATGCTCGTGAATACGGACTTCGCGCTGGAGAAAACCTAATCAACAGTGAAATTCTGCAGTTTCCGGCTTTCAATGGCCCAGACGGCAATTTTAGCCAGGACGCATTCCAAGCGGCCTTGCGCCAGCGTGGTCTTAATGAAGCGACGCTGCGGCGCGATTTGGGTGACAGCCTGCTTGCACGGCAGCTGGTCGTGCCGGGGTTAAGCGGCGTGAGGATGCCGCAGAAATTTGCCATCCGCTATGCCTCTTTGCTTCGGGAGCGTCGCACCGGCGCGGTTGGATTTGTCCCCAGCGCATCCTTTGCACCTGAGGGCGACCCAACGGAAGAACAGTTGTCAGCCTACTACGAGGAAAATCGCAGCGATTACATCCGGCCAGAGCGTCGAGTGCTGCGCTACGCAACCTTTGGGGTCGACAATCTGGACACTGATGTCACGCCTACGCAAGAAGAGATTGCCGCCCGCTATGAGCGTGATCGTGCGCAATATGCGGCAAGCGAAGAACGCACATTCACGCAGTTGATCGTGCCCACGCAGGACGCTGCCAATAGCATTCGCGAACGCGTCGGCAACGGAGCGTCTCTCGCGGCGGTCGCGCGTGAAGCCGGCTTCAGCACCACACAGATTGGCCCGATAAGGCAAGAGGCGTATGGCAACCAGACGTCCGGTGCTGTCGCCGCTGCAGTCTTCGATGCCCTGCGCGGGCGAATTGCCGAGCCAGCACGCAGTTCACTTGGTTGGCATGTTGTACGTGTCGACAACATCAACACCATAGCAGAGCGGCCACTTGCCAGTGTTTCCGCTGAAATCAGTCAACAATTATTGCAAGAGAAACGAGCAATTGCTCTTGCCGATCTTAGTGCGCGCGTTGAAGAACAGGTTGATAGCGGCGTTGCGCTTTCACAGGTGGCGCAGGATCTCGAAGTCGAAATTGCTTCGACTGCGCCGATCACTGCAGAAGGCCAGATCTACGGCGTCCCTGGCGCACAATTGCCGCCTCAATTGGTTGGTGCAGTCAGCACTGCTTTCCAGATGCAAGAGGGTGAGCCGCAATTGGCGGAAATCGTTCGCGGCACGACCTTCATGATCTTCGAAGTGTCCGAAATCACCGCTTCTGCCGCGGCCCCGCTTGACGAGATCCGCGATCAGGTTGTGCTGAACTGGCGTCTGTCCGAAGGTGCTGCGCTTGCACGCGAGGCGGCGGATCGGGTGATTACGCGAGTCAAAGGCGATGCTGCGCTCGCTGCTGCTTTCCGAGACGAAGAGACCGCCCTGCCCCCGGTCGACAACCTTAGCCTCAATCGCGAAGACTTGCTGGCACAGGGCCAGCAAATCCCGCCGGCGCTGGCGTTGATGTTCAGCATGGCTGAAGGCACTACGAAGCGGCTGGAAGCACCAAATAGCCTCGGTTGGTTCGTTGTCGACCTGCAGGACATCGATACTCCGGAAGTTTCCGGGAATGACCCCATCATCGAAGGGGCCCGCGAACAGCTTCGCGGCGCAATGAGCGACGAACTCGCCAATCAGATGACCCGTGCAATTCGTGATGAACTGGGGGTTGAAACGAACCCTGCTGCACTTGATGCTGTGCGCCGCCAGATGACTGGCGAGACCCAGTAAGGAGCTGGCCGGTTGTCCTGCCATTCGGAAGCACATCTGCCGGCTAACTCCACAGCAGCAGCGGAGGCTTTGACTCAAGGGAAGCCGGCGCTTGTGTGGCGCAAGGTCATTGCCGATACCGAAACACCGGTTGGCGCTGCAGCCAAGCTGATAGAGCCCGAACGAGGCGATTTTCTGCTTGAATCGGTCGAAGGTGGCGAAGTTCGCGGACGCTACAGCCTCTTGGGTCTTGACCCTGATCTGGTGTTCAAGGCACGTGGAGAAGAGGCTGAAATAAACGCGAAATGGCAGCAAGATCGTGGAGCATTCGAGACCTGCGAGCAAGGCAGCATTGATGCGTTGCGGGCACTCGCACAATCATGCCGGATCGATGTTCCTAAAGATCTCCCGCCCGCGCTTGCTTGCTTGGTCGGGTATTTCGGGTTCGAGACTGTTGGATTGGTCGAAGATCTGCCGCGTGCGCCCGACAGCGAGCTTGAACTGCCGGACATGCTGTTCGTCCGGCCTACAATCATACTGGTGTTTGACGGGCTAACTGACACGCTGTTTGCAATTACGCCAATTTGGCAGGCAGAAAACGCGAATGCGGCTATCGAACGCGCAGGAGAGCGGATCGACGATGTACTGAGGAAATTGTCCCGTTCTAAGGCGCCGCATCTTAGCGCGTCCGCAACTCCAGACATGAATCTCACCCCCGTGCTCGCCGCTGACGAATACAAAGAAATCGTCTTGCGCGCGAAGGATTACATTACTGCCGGCGATATTTTTCAGGTTGTTCTGGCCCAGCGTTTTACATGCCCCTTCCCGCTCCCGCCGATGGAGCTTTATCGCGCGCTGCGTCGCGTGAACCCATCTCCTTTCCTCTATTTTCTGGATCTGCCGGGTTTTTCCGTTGTCGGTTCAAGCCCGGAAATTCTGGTCAGGGTGCGAGACGGGGAAGTTACAATTCGCCCGATTGCCGGAACACGGCCGCGCGGTGCGAACACGGCTGAAGACAATGCCAACGAGGCAAGCCTACTTGATGATCCCAAGGAACGGGCAGAACATCTCATGCTCCTTGATTTGGGCCGCAACGATGTTGGGCGCGTGGCCTCTAAAGGATCGGTCCAGGTCACCGACAGCTTTACCATCGAACGCTACAGTCATGTCATGCATATTGTTTCCAACGTTGTCGGGAAGCTCGACCTCGCCCACGATGCGATCGATGCAATGTTCGCAGGTTTTCCCGCCGGCACAGTCAGCGGCGCGCCAAAGATCCGTGCATGTGAAATTATTGCAGAGCTAGAGCCAGAGGCCAGAGGCGCCTATGCTGGCGGAGTTGGCTATTTCGCACCCGATGGATCCGTGGACAGCTGCATTGTACTTCGCACCGCCGTTGTGAAGGACGGTACGATGCACGTTCAGGCGGGCGCTGGCATCGTGGCGGACAGCGATCCCGATTATGAATTGGCCGAATGCAAGGCGAAGGCAGGTGCACTTATTGCCGCGGCACGCGAAGCGGCACGTGTCGCGAGTGAACCGGAGTTTGGACAATGAGGTCCATGATCTTCCTCGTCGTCTCAGCCATCGCGCTTAGTGGATGCGAACTACAAGGTGGTGAGCCTGTCACACGCACAGAAATTGGCTCAGGTTCTGAGACCCGAGTTGCGCTGCGTCGAGAGGCTTCGGCATGCGAAGTAGCGATTTTCGAAGACGTTCCACTGACCCACTGCATAGCCGATCCTGCCAAGCACAAGATCTCGACCGTGCTCGCCGATCCGGCAGGCACTGCTTACCGCTCGCTGAAAACCTACGGCGAAGCCTTGGGCGATGACGCAGCGGTGGTTGCCTTTGCCATGAACGGCGGAATGTACGAAGGCGATGGATCGCCGATTGGCTATTACGTCGAGGAGGGGCAGCGGCTTGAGGAACTTGACCGCGGGGATGGCACCGGCAACTTCTATTTGAAGCCCAACGGTGTGTTCTTCGGCACCGACGGTTTTTGGGAAATCCGGACCAGCACTGATTTTCTCTTCAACGTGAGTGATCGCCCGCAGTTCGGTATTCAGTCCGGGCCGATGCTGGTTATTGACGGACAATTGCATCCCGAGATTCAGGATGATGGACCGTCCAAGATCGTCCGCAACGGAGTTGGGATTGACGACGACGGCAAGGCGCATTTCGTTATCTCTGAGTCAGCGCTTAGCTTCGGACAATTGGCGCGTTATTTCCGTGACGAGTTGCAAACCCCCAATGCGCTTTATCTCGACGGTGGAGTTTCAGGCCTATGGGACCCGGTGACCGAGCGCATGGATGACATCAACAATATCGGCCCCCTAATCGTGGTGACAAAGAAGGTAAGCGAATGAACTACGAGCGTACGCTCTACCCAGAGATCGAACCTTACGAGACCGGCATGTTCGATGTCGGCGAAGGGCACTCACTCTATTACGAGCGCGTCGGTACTCCGGGCACTAAACCCGCTGTTTTTCTGCATGGTGGCCCGGGCGGCGGAATCAGCGAAAAGAACCGGCGTCAGTGGGACCCTGAACTTTACGATGTTTTGCTCTTTGATCAGCGCGGATGCGGCAAATCACTGCCCTTTGCAGAGATTGAGAACAACGACACGTGGCGCATTGTTTCCGACATCGAGAAACTGCGTGAAATGTGCGGGCACGATAGCTGGCAGGTGTTTGGCGGCAGCTGGGGCGCGACGCTTTCGCTTGCTTACGCGCAGACGCACCCTGAACGTTGCGACGAGCTCGTGCTTCGGGGTGTATTCCTGGCGCGGCAGAAGGAAAAGAACTGGCTCTACAGCTACGGCGCGAGCGAGATCATGGCCGAGCAATGGGATCAGTTCACTGGCCTCATCCCTGAAGATGAGCGCGGAGATCTGGTTAAAGCCTATTACAATCGGCTGACCAGCGATGACGAAGCAACCCGGCTTGCCGCTGCACGCGAATGGTCACTGTGGGAAGGCAGTGTTGCAACGCTGTTGCCCGACCCAGACTTGCTAGCTGCTTTTGCAGATCCAGACAAAGCGGTCCCCTTTGCGCGGATTTGCGCAAAGTTCTTTCTGGAAGATTTCTTCTTCGAAGACGCACAACTGCTGAAGAATGCGCACAAGCTCAAGGGTATTCCCGGCATCATCGTTCAGGGGCGCCATGACATCTGCTGCCCGCCGACATCGGCGTGGGAACTGAAGAAGGCCTGGCCTGAAGTCGACCTTCGTATTGTTCACGATGGGGGGCACAGCGCATACGAACCGGGCATCGTTGATGGGCTTGTACGTGCGACAGACGAGCTGGCGGGGAAAACCTCCACATAGCAAAACTTTCTTGATCGCGGTCGCGCAAACCGCGAAGGCGGCATCGCAATGATCCTTGTTATCGACAATTACGACAGCTTCACCTTCAACTTAGTCCATTATCTGATGGAACTGGGTGCAGAGGTCCGTGTCGAGCGCAATGACGCGCTGAGCGCAGCTGACGCGATCAAAACGAACGCAGCCGGGTTCCTGATCTCGCCCGGCCCCTGCACTCCCAATGAAGCCGGTATCAGCCTGGATCTGGTCGCCGCGTGTGCAGATGCTGGCAAGCCACTCTTGGGGGTATGCCTTGGTCACCAGTCGATCGGCCAGCACTTTGGCGGACGAGTTGAGCGAGGCGGCTTGATGCACGGCAAGACTTCGCCAGTCACGCATGATGGATCGGGCCTATTCGCGGGCCTGCCCTCCCCATTCACCGCCACGCGCTATCACAGCCTGGTGGTGCAAGATCAGCCGGAGGAACTGGTGGTCAACGCGACGTCGGACGATGGCTACACAATGGGCTTCCGCCACAAGGACTTGCCCATCCACGGGGTGCAATTCCACCCGGAAAGCATCGCGACTGAACATGGACATGCCCTTCTCGCCAACTTCCTTGCACTTTGCGGAATGGAAACAAAGGAAACCGCATGAAGACGCTACCCCTCGCAGTACCGCACATGAGCGAAGACGAGGCTGAAGAAGTCTTCGGCTGGATCCTCGATGGTGACGCGAGTGATGACGAGATCGCGCGTTTCCTTTTGGCAATGACCGAGCGCAGTGAAACGGCTGAAGAAATTGCCGGTGCGGCGCGAGCCTTGCGCGCGCGGCTCATACCGATCGAAGCACCTGAAGGCGCGGTCGATTGCTGCGGAACCGGCGGCGACGGCCATCATACCCTCAATGTTTCGACCGCGGTATCGCTGGTAGTCGCGGCTTGCGGTGTGCCAGTGGCGAAACATGGAAATCGCGCGGCATCCAGCAAATCCGGCGCAGCGGACACTCTGGAAGCACTGGGCCTCGATATGGATGCGGCAGGACGAACGGCGGAGAAAACACTCGCCGAAATCGGCATTTGTTTCCTTTTCGCAAAGAACCACCACCCCGCGATGGGTAGAATTCAGCCCATCAGACAGAAATTGGGTAAACGCACAATCTTCAATCTGATGGGTCCGCTGTCTAACCCCGCTGGCGTCAAACGCCAGTTGATCGGGATCGCACGCCCTGCCTATGTCCCGATCTATGCCGAAGCTAAGGCGCGGCTTGGCACGGAACGCACTTTCATTGTTTCAGGTGATGAAGGCCTCGATGAACTGAGCCTTGCAGGCGGAAACGAACTTGCCGACGTTACCGGCAGCGAGTTTGAAATGCGTCGCATGGATGCGGAGATGGCTGGTTTGCCGCACGCCCCGGTAGAGGCTATTCGCGGCGGCGATGCTGCTCACAATGCGAAAGCTTTGAAAGCACTTCTGGAAGGAACGCCAGGGCCGTATCGCGACGCGGTTCTGCTCAATGCAGCTGGAACGCTGGTTGTTGCTGGCAAGACCGATGACTGGGGCCAAGGCGCAGAAATGGCGGCCGTGGCGCTTGATAGCGGCAAAGCGGCGGAGCTGCTCGGCAAATGGATCGAGCTGGCGCAATAGATGAACAAGCTTGAGGAAATTTGCGCAAACAAGCGGATCGAGGTGGCGCAACGCCGCGCCGAGCGGTCTGTGACTGCGCTCGATCATCGCGCAGCAGGTCAATCAGCCCCACGCGGGTTTGAAGCGGCCTTGCGCGCCAAGGCCGAAACCGGTTTTGCGCTGATCGCTGAAATCAAGAAGGCATCGCCTTCCAAAGGGCTGATCCGCGCGGACTTCGATCCGGCTGACCACGCCAAGGCCTATGAAGCTGGCGGCGCGGCGTGCCTCTCGGTCCTAACTGACGCACCTTATTTCCAAGGCCACGAAGATTACCTGAAGGCGGCCCGCGCGGCTTGCGATCTACCTGTTTTGCGCAAGGACTTTATAATCGATCCGTGGCAGGTTGCTGAAGCTCGCGCGATTGCAGCTGACGCGATCCTGATTATCGTGGCGGCGCTGGAAGACAACGTGATGTCAGAAATCGAAGCCGCGGCACTCGAGCGCGGCATGGATGTCTTGGTTGAAGTGCATGACGAAGCGGAGATGGAACGCGCAGCCAAGCTCAAGTCCCGGTTGATTGGCGTGAACAACCGTAACCTAAAGACGTTCACAACCGATCTCGCAACCACTGAACGTCTTGTACCGCTTGCGCCTGAAGACAAGCTGCTGGTCGGGGAAAGCGGTATCAACAGCCATGAAGATTTCACGCGCCTAGCGAAATCTGGCGTGCGTACATTCCTGGTGGGCGAAAGCCTGATGCGTCAGAATGACGTCGCGGCAGCCACGCGGGCATTGCTGCAAGGCTGAACATCGGCCAGAAAGGCGAACCATGAGCAAACGCCTGACCCATCTCGATGAAAGCGGCACCGCCCGCATGGTCAATGTCGGGGCTAAGCTGGCGACTGAGCGCATGGCGCGCGCTGGCGGCATCATCCGCATGAGCGCCGATGCATTAACCGCGATCAAGGCTGGCGATGCACCCAAGGGCGATGTTTTGGGCGCTGCGCGAATTGCTGCGATCATGGCGGCAAAGAAGACTGGCGATCTGATCCCGTTGTGCCACCCTCTCAGCTTGGATGCTGTAGACGTCGAGTTCACCTTCGAAGACGATGGTGTGCGCGTTACAGCCACCGCTTCGCTAACCGGCAAGACCGGGGTCGAGATGGAAGCGATGGTAGCGGCCTCAACGGCGCTATTGACGATCTACGACATGGCCAAGGCGCTGGATAAGGGCATGGTTATCGGGGAGGTTCGCCTGCTGGAAAAGCTGGGCGGCAAATCCGGGCATTGGGTGGCTGACTGACCCATGGGCGCAATGCTCACTTTGGAAGAAGCACAGGAGCGAGTGCTGGCATTGGCGCCGAAAATGCCGATCGGAAGCGTTCCGATTGGAACTGCCACGGGACGGTATCTCGCAGAGGACTTGCAGTCACAGCGCACCCAGCCACCAGCGGATCTTTCGGCTATGGATGGCTATGCAATCGGCGGTGAGTATCAAGGCCCATGGAAACTGGTGGGTGAAAGCCGCGCCGGCGCACCTTTTGACCGTAAGCTTGAGCATGGCGAGACAGTGCGCATTTCAACGGGAGCGCATGTTCCGTCCGGCGCAGACCGTATTCTGATTCAGGAGAATGCGCAGGTCGATGACGCATTTGTGACGTGCTTTCAGGACTTCCCAAACGCCATGCGTCACATACGGCAACGCGGGTTCGACTTCTCTGCCGGAGATACTGTCCTTAATGCTGGAACACCCATTGGCCCTGCGCAGCTGGCGCTGGCGATTGGTGCCGGTCATGCCTCGCTGAATGTTCGCCGTGCACCAAAGGTTGCAGTTCTCGACTGCGGCGATGAATTGGTAGCCGATCCAGCACACTGCGCCGAACATCAGATCCCGGCCAGTAATGGCGCGATGATCGCTGCAATGCTGGCAGAATTGGGCTGTGAAGTGGTCAGGCTTGGTCCGGTGCCCGATGACCGCGAAGCGCTCGCCTCCGCCCTCGCGAAAGCTGACGGCGCAGACATTTTGGTAACTACGGGCGGCGCCTCGGTGGGCGACCACGACCTGATGCGTCCAGCGCTTGAGGCATGGGGTGCAAAGCTCGACTTCTGGAAAGTCGCAATGAAGCCCGGCAAGCCGATCATGGTGGCTACGCGCGGCAAGCAGGTGATTTTCGGCCTGCCCGGAAATCCGGTGTCGAGCTTTGTCACGTGCTTCTTGTTTGTGCTTCCGTTGGTGCGTGCAGCTATGGGCGCAAAGCAACCCCTTCCCGCCAGAGCAACCCTCGCCGCAGGGTGCGACCTACCCTCGATTGGTTCACGCCGCGAATTCCTGCGCGCCAATTGGGACGGAGACAGCGTCCAGCTGGCCGATTCGCAGGACTCGTCAGCGCTAGCTGCGCTCGCACAAGCCAATTGCTTAATTGATCGCCCGGCTCGCTCGGATGAGATCGAAGCGGGAACACATGTTCCATGCCTGCTGTTGAAAAATGGCTGAATTGCTTGACTTGCCAGAACTCGTTGCCTAATTGTTCTTCATTCGTTCACCATATCGCGTGAAAGCGGGATAGGCGACCAGAGGAGGTTTTCGCCATGCTGACGGCAAAGCAGCACGAATTGATCCGTTTCATTCAGCAGCGTTTGGAAGAAACCGGCATTTCCCCATCATTCGAAGAGATGAAGGAAGCGCTCGACCTCAAGAGCAAGTCAGGCGTGCACCGCTTGATCTCGGCTTTGGAGGAACGCGGTTTTATCCGGCGTTTGGCCAATCGTGCGCGCGCGCTTGAAGTTATCAAGATGCCGGAAGATGCCACGCCTGCGGGTCGTGTAGCACCGGCCAATGATCCGGTAGCGCGGGTTACGAGCCCTGCCCCAACGGCACCCGAACCGGCTAATGACATTATCGAAGTCCCACTGCACGGTCGCATCGCGGCGGGCGCTCCGATTGAGGCGCTCGAAGGTCAATCGAGTATGCCGGTGCCAGCGGCCCTGCTTGGCCCCGGTGAGCACTACGCTCTTGAAGTGTCGGGCGACTCCATGATCGAGGCAGGTATCTTTGACGGCGATTATGCCTTGGTGAAACGTGCCGACAGTGCACGGGATGGAGAAATCGTTGTTGCCCTCGTGCGCAACGAAGAAGCCACCCTCAAATACTTGCACCGTGACAATGGGATGATCCGTCTGGATCCAGCCAATGGTGCCTATGACCCACAGGTCTACGCACCGCACGAAGTTGTTGTCCAAGGCAAGCTCGCAGGTCTGCTGCGCCGCTACCACTAAACTTTGTTCTTATGCGGTTGTCCTGCGCGCTGAGCTGTCCCCAATCAGACTAGAGCCCCAACCTAGTCAAGCTCGGCGCGCCACCAACCGTGCTGTCCCTGATGATCTGAGACCGTCTGGATTCGCTGATCGGCCAAGACAATTGCCAGACCGCCTGACCTCGCCAGAAATTTTCCATCGGCCTTTAACCATTTCGGACGGCAAGACATCGGCAGCCAGCGATCTGTCAGAATTGCAGCGCCGGCCATAACCATGAGTAGTCCGGCCCCGATCGCGGCGATCCATTGCCATGGATCCTGCAATGCGAACCAACTGGCGATCTCGGCAGCGAATGCGACCACCAGCCAAGGCCCGCGATCGAATCCGGATTCTGAAAGAAATTGTTCCGCAGCATTGGTGACACTGGACACAGACAGCGTCATGCGCCATTGGCGCTGCACTGCAGCATCGCCGGCTTGGGCGTCGGCCCCTGTGGGAACCACTGGCGTGTGTTGCGTCGCCATCCAGGCATTGGAAAGGAAACAAAGGCTTATGGCAAGCGAAAGCGGCGCGCGCGCAGGCAGAGTTGTCACCCGCTTTGCCCCATCACCAACAGGTTTTCTCCACATTGGCGGAGCGCGAACTGCGCTGTTTAACTGGCTCTATGCGCGCCATCACGGCGGCAAGGCGCTGTTGCGGATCGAGGACACAGACAAGAAACGCTCTACACAAGAAGCCATTGATGCCATTCTAGACGGGCTCCACTGGCTTGGCCTCGACTATGATGAAGAACCGGTGTTTCAATCTCAACGCGCCGAGCGCCACGCCGAAATAGCGTTGAAGATGCTCGAGGCAGGCTATGCCTATAAGTGTTTTGCAACACCCGAAGAACTTGAGGCCATGCGGGCCGAGCAACGCGCCAATAAGCAGCCGATGCGCTATGACGGGCGCTGGCGTGATCGCGATGCATCGGAGGCCCCCGAAGGCGCTCCTTATACTATCCGCATCAAGACCAAGACTGAAGGTGAAACCTCCATCGAAGACGCGGTCCAAGGTCACGTCACCGTCCGCAATGAAGAGATTGACGATTATATTATCCTGCGTGCTGACGGATCGCCGACTTATATGCTGGCAGTGGTGGTCGATGACCACGATATGGGCGTCACTCATGTGATTCGCGGCGATGATCATTTGAACAACGCATTTCGCCAGCTTCCGATTTATCATGCCATGCAGGCAATCGAAGGTGGTTGGGAGCCGCCCGTTTACGCGCACGTTCCACTGATCCATGGATCTGATGGCGCGAAAATGTCCAAGCGCCATGGCTCGCTCGGCGCTGAAGCCTACCGGGACGATCACGGCATTCTGCCCGAAGCGCTATTCAACTATTTGCTCAGGCTCGGTTGGGGTCACGGTGATCGTGAGGAGATCAGCCGTGAAGAAGCAATCGAACTGTTTGACCTCAAGGGCGTTGGCAAGAGCCCGTCGCGGTTCGACATGAAGAAGCTCGAAAACCTCAACGGCTATTATATTCGCGAGGCAGACGATGCTCGACTCGCTCAGATCGTAGCGCCTCTGATTGAGGGGACGGTTGATCTGGAACTGCTAACCCGGGCCATGCCAGTGTTGAAAGTTCGCGCAAAGAGCACCCATGATCTAGCCGAAGGTGCGGCATTCCTGTTCAAGCAACGCCCGCTGGAAATGAGCGAAAAAGCGGCCAATTTGCTAGATGAGGAAGCGCGTGAGCGTCTTGGTCTGCTTTCTGCACGTCTCGCGGCGGAAAATGACTGGACAATCGACGCACTCGAAGCCACTACGAAGTCACTCGCCGAAGAGCTCGAACTGGGCCTCGGCAAGCTCGCGCAGCCCCTGCGCGCAGCGCTTACCGGAACGACAACCTCGCCCGGTATTTTCGATGTTCTGGTCCTTTTGGGACGGGAAGAGGCATTGGCCCGTATCGATGCGCAGGCTGCTGCAGCGGGCTGACGTTACGCAGGATTGAAGGAGACGTATTTTGTCGGACACACACGCGAAACTCGAACTGGGCGGACAGTCTCACGAGTTCCCAGTTGTAAGTGGCAGTGTTGGCCCGGATGTGGTCGATATCCGTAAGCTATATGGCCAGACCGGCGCCTTCACTTTCGATCCCGGGTATAAATCTACGGCCAGCTGCGAAAGCGCGCTGACCTATATCGACGGCAATGAAGGTGTGCTGCTGCACCGTGGCTATCCGATCGGGCAGCTGGCAGAGCACTCAAGCTTCATGGAAGTGTCCTACCTGCTTCTGAATGGTGAATTGCCGAGCCAGGAAGAACTGGACGATTTCACTTACACCATCACCCGGCACACCATGCTGCATGATCAGCTGCGCCAGTTCTATCAGGGCTTCCGCCGCGACGCGCACCCGATGGCCATTATGTGCGGCGTGGTCGGCGCTCTGTCTGCTTTCTATCATGACAGCACGGACATTTCGGATCCCGAACACCGCAAGATCAGCAGCCACCGCCTGATCGCAAAGATGCCGACTATTGCGGCAATGGCTTACAAATACGCAATTGGTCAGCCTTTCCTGCAGCCGGACAATTCGCTGAGTTACACCGGCAACTTCCTGCGCATGACTTTCGGTGTTCCCGCAGAGGAATATGAGATCCATCCGGCGATCGAACGCGCCATGGACCGTATCTTCATTCTCCACGCCGATCACGAGCAGAACGCATCGACCTCCACCGTGCGTCTGGCTGGATCCTCCGGCGCCAACCCCTTCGCATGTATCGCTGCAGGCATAGCTTGCCTTTGGGGACCGGCGCACGGCGGTGCGAACGAAGCCGCGCTCAACATGCTGCAAGAGATCGGCTCGCCTGATCGCATCCCGCACTATATTGAGCGTGCGAAGGATAAGAACGATCCGTTCCGTCTGATGGGCTTCGGCCACCGCGTATACAAAAACTACGACCCGCGCGCGACAGTCATGCAGCAGACGCTGCGCGAAGTATTCGAAGCACTGAACGTCAATGACCCTGTGTTCGAAACAGCGCTGCGACTTGAAGAGCTCGCTCTGAACGATGACTATTTCAAGGAAAAGAAGCTGTTCCCGAACGTGGACTTCTATTCGGGTATCATCCTTAGCTCGATTGGTTTCCCGACCACTATGTTCACCGCACTCTTTGCACTTGCCCGCACCGTGGGCTGGGTTGCGCAGTGGAATGAAATGATTTCCGATCCGGCGCAGGTTATCGGCCGTCCACGTCAGCTTTACACCGGGCCGACACAGCGTGATTACGTACCGGTTGGTCAGCGTTAAACAATGGGCGCGCGCATACTCAAATTCGTCCTGATGGTATTTGGCGTAGCGCTGGTACTGTCAGGCGGATTGTGGGCGCTCCAGGGCCTCGGCATCGTCATGTGGCCGGCCGAAAGCTTTATGCTGGCTGATCGTAGCTGGGCGCTATACGGTGGAATTACCGTGCTGGTTGGCTTCGTATTACTTTGGGGCTCTAGCCGAATCGGACGCTAGATCGGTCGGAATCGGCTCATCTCTGGGCTGATTTTGCACCTTCGATTTCAGGCAAGTGTAATGTGAAAGTCGCGCCCTCGCCCGGTGCGCTCGATATGGAAAGCGCGCCGCCCATGGCTTCTGCAAGCTTGCGTGAGATATAAAGGCCTAGTCCCGATCCACCGTCGCCTGAACGTCCCAGTCGTTCAAACTTGGCGAATATCCGCGATTGCTGGTCTGCCGACAGTCCGGGACCTTCATCACCTACAGAAATCGAACCATCATCGCCGGTGCCGAGGGAGACCAAACTACCTTCGGGCGAGTAATTTATCGCATTGCCAGCGAGGTTGAGCAGAATTTGAAGCACGCGAACCGGATCACCGCGCACAAATGGGCCGCTTTCGCCCACTTCAGCTGCAAGCGTGATGGACTTCGCCTGAGCCTTGGCATTCAGCATCTTGGAGGTTTGACGTGCGATTTCCGCCAGATCGACTTGCTGCGAAGAGACTGAAAATTCCGGCGATTCAATTGTCTCAAGCTCGTGCAAATCGTCGAGCAAGCTTGCCAGGTGACGCGCCGCCGATGCGATGTCACCCGCATACTCTGCATATTCCTGCCGCAGGGGACCAGCCAGCCGCCCACGAATCTTGTCGGCATTTGCGACAATCCGAGCGACAGGCTTTCTCAATGCTGGCGCAAGTGCATCAGTGACAAGCTTCGGTCCTGCATCGCTCTTGTTCGGTTCATCGCTTTCCAACAAAGGCTGCTCTGCCACGAGCAGCAGCTCGAACGCTCTTGGTGTAATCGGATCGTTCCCAACCGGGATTAAGCGCGCGAACCAGTCACGCTGCGAGCCTGTGATCTTGCACTTGGCTCCATCCAACAAGCGCCAATGCAGCGGCTGACGATGTGAAACGCCTACAAGCTCGACATAGTCAGTCCAGATTTTGCCGGAATCTTTGCGGGTTTGGCTGATCAGCTCTGCAAGGTCTGCCGCATGACCTTCGCCCGCCAGCAAACGCTGCTTGCCATCAAGCCGGGCGGTGAATTCCGCCGTCGCACGGTCGATGGCATCTTGGCGGATAGCTTGCTCGCGATCATCCTCACTCCCCGCCCTTTCCCGACGCCAGTTTTCGATCAAAATTTCGCAGCCGCCATTGCCCGAATTTTCGTCGGGTCTGATGCGGACATATCCTGTGACGCGACCATCACCGTCTGAGGCCGAGAATTCACGTGCCAGCCTAAGACCCATTGCGCGCGCCTGCTGCACCAGCTCCAGCAGTTCTGGAACGGCCAATTTCCCAGGCACTTCTCCGCCACAGCGCTGCTGCAACTCAGCCAGCGGCTGGTCAGCAGATAACAGCCGATCTTCGTGATCGGTCATGCCTCGCGCGGCAAGCAAAGTTTCCGGAGTTTCCATGCTTACCGCACCGGCTCGCTATAGGTTCCAGCAAGCATCGCCGCCGCAGTTTCTGGTGCAACCAGGTCGGCACCGTCCGGTAGTGTAAGATCGTTCTGAATCATCAGAAACTGTTTTCGGACTTCTTCAGGCTTCAAGCCAGCTGCACGCAATGCGATCGCCAGACGTGTCGCCTGACGCTCATGGCAAGACAGAACAGCCAATTCTCGCGGTTGCTTCGATGTTCGCGCTAACGCGGTTGCGAAGAGCGCGAAACCGGCGTGTTCAAGATCCAGCGCTGCTCGCACACCATTGCCCATCGCGCCTATCAGGCGGGTCAAAAGGCCAAGCCGTGAATTGCCTTCATCGAACTTGCCGCGCAGGTTTGTAATGGCGCGATCCAGCTCTGACTGATCGCCTTCGCTCACCGAACTGCGCCATTGCGATACGGCTTCATGGAATAGCTCAGCCGGCAACTCGACAATGGGTAAACTCATGCGCCGCTGAGCCTGCACATACCGAGCCTGCGCGCTCATGGTAGCCATCGCCAGTTCTGCAATGCTGTCATCCGTCGAGGCGATCAGTTCCTGAAGTAGCGGCGTCAAGACCTGGTCGATGCCGCAGCGCTCCTCCAGATCGGCAGTCAACTGGCCTTCCATCGCAAGCGCGTAGCAGTGACTGACCAGGATACTGCTGCCCGCCAGACGGTTGGACAGACCAATCAGTCTGGAGCTATCGATCTGTTTCGATCCTGCAGTTGCT
Organism: Altererythrobacter ishigakiensis; assembly: GCF_001663155.1. Classification (NCBI taxonomy): domain Bacteria; kingdom Pseudomonadati; phylum Pseudomonadota; class Alphaproteobacteria; order Sphingomonadales; family Erythrobacteraceae; genus Altererythrobacter; species Altererythrobacter ishigakiensis. Next base: position 1,657,884 of record NZ_CP015963.1, on the reverse strand, counting down.
TCCGCTTCGGCGGACAACATACTGCCTGCAAGATTGCCCAACATTCCGCGCATACGAGCGACCAAATCCTCGCTCACCAGAGCTTGACCATTGGTCGCCAGCAAATGGCTCAATACCGGTGCAACTCCGGCAAGCGCACTGTCGCACTGCGCCAAATCACGGCGCAAGGCGCCAACGGCCTGCTCGGTTTCAGTCACACTGGTCACAACATTATCCATCGCGTGCGTATAGCGCGTCTTGGTTAAGCGCGCGTTAGCTGCGAATCTCGCTTAAAATACAATGACAAAGCAATAATCAGCAGCGTCAGGCCGCCCGCCATGGCGTGAAGCTGACCGAAAATCGTCGCACCAAGCAAGCTCAATGACAGCAAAACCCTGTCATTCAGTACCCTTGCATAGGGGCCTGGCCAAATCTTCGCGCCCAAGCGCAGCTTGCCGATCAAGGCTAGCGGAAGAAACAAGCTTTGAAGCAGGTTTGAGGCATCAAATGGCCACGCGAACACCGCAATGATAGCAATATCTATAAGGATATCTCTCAGGCCCGTGGCACTATTCGGTTCGCTTCCGCGAAGCCGCGTTTTCAGCTGCGCCAATCCATCCCGGCACGACCATAGAAACACAGTCAGGCCAAGCAATGCGAAACCGGCCGCCTGATTTGCAAAGTAGCTTGCCGTAAGCGCACCTGCGAGAGACAGGCCACCCGCCACCCCTGCAATCAACGGGCCGTTGTCAAGTCCGTCCGGTGCAAGCGATCTGGCCAATCGTCGGCTAAATGCTCTCGTAGGCTCCCACCATGAAACACGCTCAATCGTAGCGTCGAGGAGGTTTCGCTCGCGAACTTCCAGATCAGAGCCGCTACGCATCAACAGCCACTCACCGGTCTGGAGCACATCTGTATCCATCGGAATGAGCTTGCCTCCAGATTGTAAAGCAAGCCTGAGCAATAGCGAAACAGTGTCGCTATCAGGTGGCATCTCTGCCAATCTTTCAGCAATATGTGCGCGTGCAACGAATATCCCGGCCCACGCATGCTGGGCATCGATCCTCTCAAATCCCGCGGCGATACCTGCCTCGTCGGGCAAACATAATACACCGCGTTGCTGCTGGAGAAAATTGCTCACCAGCTCTCGGTCAGCGATAAGTCCGTCCGCAATTACCACCAGCTCCTGATCCGCGGAAAGCAGGCTGACCAATGGCATCGGACCGCTGATCGTGTGGAATTCGCCACCAAAACCTTCGATCTGCGTTCTTAACTCATCGAAAGCTTCATGCTTGGCTTCGGTCAGGCAAACAAATCGCTCACAACCAAGATCACGCGCCAGGTCCACTTGCCATGACAGCAATGTCCGACCACCGAGACGCGCGAAGCCGCACTTCTTGCCGTCGGGCAATGTTTCGAGACAGGATATAAGTGCCGTGCGCAAATTTCGCCCCCGTTTACGGAGGCAACCATAGGCACGCTTCTATCCGCCTGCCAAGGCTGAGAAATGGCTTACTTGATGAAATCGTAGGGGGCAGCGCCTTGTCCGCGTAAAGCCGCGATCGCAGCTTCAATCCGGCGTATCACGGTGGGCTCGCCCGGAGCGCAGTTCAGCGCTTCCTCGGCTGCATCAAACAGCGTCTCAGCATGAAAACTGGCCGCGAGCCCCTTCAAACGCATGGCTGCAACCTGCCAGTTACCGTCGCATCGCGAACGTTTTAGCAAATCGAGCTGTTTCTCAGCGCTTTCGACCAAGGCATCGCGAAGCTCCGACAAAAGCCCGAGGTCCTGCCCCGCGGCTGCCGCCAATGTCGCATCGAGTGATCCGCTTTCATACGCCATTTCATCCCTTTATCGGGAAGTTGGTTAAAGCAGGGTTTATCCTGAAGAAAAATCGGGTAGTTTCTGCAAATGACCAATCGATGGCACATTCAGGCCGTAGGCCAGGAAGCGACGCAGGATGCGTCCAACGAAACGGAAACCAGCTCTGGCGATGAACCAATTATGCTGGAAGAAGAATGGGTTAGTGAGGACGAGGACTATGAACCCGTTCCCCGCCGACGCTGGATAGAGTGGTTGGTTCCGAGCACAGCCATCATTGCCATGTTGGCGTGGACCGGCTTCTTTGCCTGGACATTCCGAGATGACATGCTTTCCGGGGGGACTGCCCGGCAATGGATAGACTGGACGATCAGTTGGGCGGTACCGATGCTGCTCATCTCGGTATTCTGGCTGTTATCGCTGCGAAATAGCCGGCGCGAAGCCCAGCGATTTGGCGATACAGCGCAGCTGCTGCGACAGGAATCTCAAGCGCTGGAAGAACGGCTTGGCATCGTGAACCGCGAGTTAGCGATGGCACGCGAGTTTCTCGGCAGCCAATCACGTGAACTCGATTCACTCGGTCGGGTCGCGAGCGAACGAATCTCAACGCACGCTGCCGAGCTTCAAAGCCTGATCCAGACCAATGGCGTGCAGGTCGATGCCATCGCAAGTGTGAGTGATACGGCACTGAATAATATGTCGAAACTGCGCGATGACTTACCAGTAATTGCCAATTCCGCGCGTGATGTTTCCAACCAGGTTGGGCAGGCCGGTCGAACCGCTCATGAGCAGCTGGAGAAGCTGGTTACCGGGTTCGAACGGCTCAACAAGTTTGGAAAGGCGAGCGAGAATCAAGTTACTGCATTGTCGGAAAAAATCAGCTCGGCCTTGACTGGGTTTTCTTCCCAGCTGGATTCGATCGATCAGGCCGCCAAAGAGCGTTTTGCCGCATTGAGCGCCAAGGGAGAGCAATTCCGCGTAGAGTGGGAAGGCCGCGAGGTCGATGCCCTGGCCTCGATGCGCAAGCGTTCTGACGATTTGCGACAGTCTGTCATCGCCATGGCTGAAGAGTTGGCAGATCAGGAAACAGCGCAGATGGCACACCTGCAGACCAGACTCGACACGCTGCGCGAGGGCAGCGAAGAAGTCAGCGCAAGTTTTGCCACGACGCAAGAGAAGTCGCTGCAGCAATTGCGCGAGAAGAAAGCGGTTTTCCAGACCGAGATAGGCGAAGTTGTTGCCCGCCTTGATGCGCTGGACAAGAAAGCAATTGAAGCATCGCGCCAGCGCGTTGTTGCGCTTCATGCAGAAGCGACCGAATTTGACGAGAAGATCGCGGCCCGCAACGCGCGCTTCCAATCGGACTTCGCCAAGCGCCAAGACGAATTTGACACGCGCGAAACTCAAGCCAGCGAAATCCTTGCGCAGCGACTTAGCCAGCTCGACGAGATGTTTGCAGAGCGCATCAACGCTCAGACCGAACGGCTGGAGAGTTTGGTTTCCTATGGCACCAGGCTTGCTGGCAAGATGGAAGAGTTGCAGTCCCTGCTTGAGGCGATCGAAGGACAATCGCAGAGCGCACGTTCATCTATCGGGCAAGGCATTGGCGACTTCAACGAGAAGATCGCCGCCGCGCGTAGCGAGATGGATCAAGCCGGCAGTGCGATTTCGACACTTACCGAATCTGGCATTCGTTTGCTCGAAATCATCCAGTCTGGCGCACGTGAAGGCCGCGAAACGTTGCCTGAAGCGATAGATCAGGCCGCTACCGAACTCGCAGAGATTGAAGAACGTGCTGCATCTCTAAAAAACACTGTAGACGCCGTACATCAACGAAGCGGTGATCTGTCGGATTATGTCATTTCGGCAAGAGATAACCTTCAACAGGCAGAGCACCAAGTCGATGCTTTTAACTCGAAGCTGTCGGACAGTTCTGGAGAAACCCTGACCAGAATATCGAATTTGCGCAGCGCCATCACTGCACTGTCTGACGAAAGCGAACGCGTCAGCAAGAAGTCGGCCGAAGAGCTGGAGAGAGCCATCGCAGAACTTGAAAAGGCAGCCAAATCAGCTTTCGCAGCGATTGAAAGCGGTTCTGGAGAGCGCCTAGATGAAATGGCACAGCAAATTTCAGCCAGAGCCAGCGCTGCGATAGAGCGCAGCCTGCGGGTTGAAGGCGACGCTGCAGTGGAGCGTCTGGAGGAAGCATCTGTTCGAGCCAACCAGAGCGCTCAAGAATCCACCAGAGCCTTGCGTGATCAGCTCGTAAAGGTGAACGAGCTAACCGGAAATCTGGAGGAGCGCATTTCGCGTGCGCGCGAACAAGCTCAAGAGCAAGTCGACAATGACTTCTCCCGCCGAATGGCGCTGATCACGGAAAGCCTCAATTCCAATGCCATCGATATCGCTCAGGGTCTGTCAAAAGACGTCAGCGATACGGCTTGGGCCGCCTATCTCAAGGGAGACCGCGGCATCTTCGCGCGCAAGAGTGTGCGTCTGGTGAACAATGTTGAAGCTCGCGAAATCATGGATCTTTACGAATCCGATCGCGCTTTTCGCGAACATGTCAGCCGCTACATCCATGATTTTGAGGGAATGCTGCGCAATGTTCTCTCAACCAGAGATGGCAATGCGTTGGGGGTCACCTTGCTCAGTTCCGATATCGGAAAGCTCTATGTTGCGTTGGCACAATCGATTGAGCGCTTGAGGGACTGACGCAGTCTGACACCCTAGCTGTCTATCCGTCTCTCTGACTTGGCGGTTCAGGAAAGAAATTCAGGTCTTCAGCAGTGATCCAACCATATTGGTAATTGAGGATATAAAGACCGGTCAGAATTGCTGAAACAAAAGTTGCGCGCATTGCATGCTTGCCGGGCTGAAAACTTACCGGAGCGCTGTCTGCCTGACCCGGCACCTTTTCATTGCCCACTTCGTCATCGGTTTTCACGCCGAATGGCAGCATGACGAAGGCGGTCATCACCCAAAACAACGCGTAAATCGCGAGAATTGATGTCCATTCCATCATCAGTCGTCGCCTAACATGATCACACGCACTTGCGGCTTCTTGCCTGACCACCGTTGCGCAGCACGTCGTGCAGCAAGGCGCGCCGCTTCATAAACTGTATCAGGATCACGCGCGGCGTGTCCACGAAGCCGTTTCAATGCGCCTCGCACATCCTCACAAGCTTCCTCAACAAAGTCAGACATGTCCTCTTCCAACGGAAGACCGATCGCTTCAATGGCCGGGTTACGGGCTTCATCGAGCACCACAATCAACACGCCATCGCGCGCAATTCGGCGACGCATGGTAATTGCATCGCCATCGGCCGGTGCAATGATGTCCCCGTCAAGGACAAGGCGCCCTGCCCGCACCTCTGCGATCTTGCCGGGATACCCCGGGGCCAATCGCACGATGTCGCCATTTTTCTGCACAATATTGGCGGATATGCCCTTGGTATGACCAAGCCGTGCCTGTTCATGCATGTGACGCACTTCACCGTGAACCGGCACCAGGATTTCGGGTTTCAGCCAATCGTACAGCGCTTCAAGCTCTGGCCGGCCCGGATGGCCCGAGACATGGATCGCGCTTTGTCGGTCAGTCACCATTACGATGCCCCGATCAGCCAACTGGTTCATTACACGCCCAATTGCCAATTCGTTACCCGGGATCTGGCGGCTAGAAAACAGGATCACGTCATCGGGCGCCAACTCAAGCGGATGGTTGCCTTCGGCTACTCTTGCCAGCGCCGCGCGCGGCTCACCTTGCCCCCCGGTTGCAATGATCAGCACCTCGCCGCGTGGCAGACTCATCGCCGTATCGAAATCGATCGGCTCGGGAAAATCCTGAAGATATCCGTTCTCTTGCGCAACACTGATGATCCGGTCGAGCGAACGCCCAGCAACGCATAGTTGCCTGCCGGTTTCACGCGCAACCTCTCCTAAGGTCTGGAGCCGCGCTACATTTGACGCGAAGGTTGTAACCATCACGCGTTTTCCGGCGTGCTTGGCGACTTCTTTCATCATTGATGTGTGCACTGCGCCTTCTGACCCGCTTGGGTTGGGGTTGAAGACATTGGTGCTGTCGCAAACCAGCGCGAGCACGCCTTCGTCACCGATCTCGCGCAATTCCTCTTCGGTGGTCGGTTCTCCGATGATCGGCTCTTCATCAAGCTTCCAGTCACCGGTATGAAAGATACGGCCGTGAGGCGTATCAATTTTCAGCGCGTTGCCTTCCGCGATCGAATGCGCAAGCGGAATGTAAGTGACTTTGAACGGACCGAGCGAAAATTCTCCGTGATCTTCCTCGACGATGAAAAGATCGAGTTCCTTGGTCAGGCCTGCCTCTTCCAGCTTGCGGCTGACCAACTCTGCAGTGAAAGGTGTCGCGTAAAGTGGCACACCCAATTCAGCAGCGAAATAAGGCACCGCTCCGATGTGGTCCTCGTGACCGTGCGTCAGGACAATGCCGAGCAAGTCTTTCCGGCGATCCTCAATAAACTCCAGATCGGCGAAAACCAGATCTACGCCAGGATAGACATCGCCTGAGAATGTCATGCCCAGGTCGACCATCAACCACTTGCCATTGCAGCCGTAGAGATTGACGTTCATGCCAATCTCTCCCGAGCCGCCTAGCGCAAGAAAGAGCAGCTCTTTCTCTGGAGTGAAGTCCTTCTTCACGAGGTGGCGTGCTCCGCCAGAATCGCGAGACCCTGAATAGTCAGATCAGCATCGACGTGGTCGAAGATGTCGGTCTTCTCGTCAAACAGAATAGCCAGCCCCCCGGTGGCTACAACTTTAGCTGGACGGCCTATCTCGGCACGCATCCGCGCTATAAGCCCTTCCATCATGGCTACATGCGCCCAAAAGATGCCGATCAGCATCTGATCCTCTGTATTGCGGCCGATAACGCTGTTATTGTCAGGTGCACGGATAGCGATACGCGGCAGTTTGGCAGTCTTGCCAACCAATGCGTCGAGCGAGAGATTGATGCCGGGCGCGATGATCCCGCCTTTATAAGTGCCGTTGAAATCAATCGCTTCGAACTTGGTAGCGGTGCCGAAATCGACCACAATCAGATCGCCGCCATACTTGTCGTGCGCCGCGAGAATATTGAGAGCGCGATCCGCCCCCAAAGAGCTTGGCTGCTCTACGTCGATGGCAAACGGCCACTCTGCCGCGCCTTGCCCCGCCACCAATGGCGTTATCCCGAAATACTTTTCGGAAAGTACATTAAGGTTGTGGTTCGCCCGCGGAACGACAGAGGCATAGATTATCTGCGTGACATCTTCGCGCTTTACACCTTCGATCGCCAACAGTTGCAGCAACCATACCGCATATTCATCGCCTGTTCGGCGCGGATCGGTTGCAATGCGCCAGCGCGCCTTGATTTCTCGCCCATCAAAAAGCGCAAAGACTACGTTGGTGTTTCCGACATCGGCGGCGAGCAGCATTGCGAACTCCTAATCCAGATCCACGTCACCCGCGTGGACGGTGCGCGTCTTGCCATCGCTGTCGCGCAACAGCAAGGAACCGTTCACATCAAGACCGGCGAAAGTTCCTGACAGTTTCTCTCCAGAGGGATCATGTACAGTTAATGGCGAACCGAGCGGGTGCGCCGCTGCTTGCCAGCGACGTAGCAACAAATCGAGGCCATGATTGCGCCAACGCTCTAACTCCGTGTCAAAGCTGACTGCCAAGCGATCTGCGAAGTCCTCAACCGACGGCGGTCTTGTCACATTGGAAAGTGCAACCGTAGCACGGTCAGGCAGGTCTGGTGCTGCGCGAAGATTCACCCCAATGCCTACCACAACCGCGCCGCTGGACGATTCGAGAAGAATGCCAACCAGTTTGGCGCCACCTAGCAAGACGTCATTTGGCCACTTCAGCATCAGCGCGGACGGGTCGGGGCAATGCGGCAACAACGCCTCGTAGACTGCGAGCCCGCTCATCAAGGCAAGTGTGGCTGGCGAAGCATCGCTCGATGCAGGCCACACGATGGTAGAACCCATGAAGTTGCCCGCACCGTCGAACCATTCCCGGCCCTGGCGCCCTCGCCCGGAAACCTGGCGCCTTGCGATCAGCCAATCACCTTCGCGCAGCGGCTCGCCAGCGCTTAGCTGCGAGAGCAAGTCTGCGTTTGTGGAACCGGTCTCGTCTACGAAGCGGATCAAGAGGCTAGGAACAGCGCGGTTGCGGCCTTGTCTGCCAAGTCACCCAGTGACGGTGTAAGCAAGTATCCCAAAGGCGAAATGATCAGCGTCGTAATGCCAAGCACCGCCCAATGGCTGGCGTTGCTCTTGCCAGTTACCACACCGGCAGGGTCATCGAACATGATGATCTTGCAGACCTTAAGGTAGTAGAACGCGCCAATCACGCTGGCGGCGATACCAAGGGCGGCGAGGATGATCATATCCGCTTCAACTGCCGCCTGGAACACTACAAACTTGCCCCAGAAGCCGAAAAGCGGCGGAATGCCCGCCAGGCTCAGCATCAGGAAGAAGATGCACCATGCCAACAATGGCTGTTCGCGCACCATGCCCGCCATGCTTGAGATGTTCTCAACTGGCGTGCCATCTGCGTCCTTCAGCATCAGCACCGCGACAAAGCTGCCCAGTGACATCGCCATGTAGATCCACAGATAGACCATCATCGCACTCGCACCCTGCTGCGTTACGGCTGCTAGACCGATCAGGATGAAACCGACGTTGTTGATCGACGAGAATGCAAGCAGACGCTTGATGTTTTCTTGGCCGATTGCGCCCAGCGCGCCGACCACAATTGATGCCAGCGCGATGAAGATGACGATCTGCTGCCATGCGTCTGACTGGCTGCCGAAAACTTCCAGCGCAACACGTGCTGTTAATGCGACAGCTGCCACCTTGGGCGCTGTGGCAAAGAAAGTCGTCACCGGTGTTGGGGCGCCCTCGTAAACATCGGGTGTCCACATGTGGAACGGCACTGCGGAAATCTTGAACGCAAGGCCCACCAGTACAAATACGATTCCGAAAAGCGCGCCAGTCGATAGCTCGCCTGACAGTGCAGTGGATACGCCTACAAAGCTGGTGCTGCCTGTGAAGCCATAGACCAGGCTCATGCCGTAGAGCAGAATGCCGGAAGCAAGTGCGCCAAGAACAAAATACTTCAGACCCGCTTCGGCCGACTTATCGTCGGTGCGCAAGATCGATGCGAGGACATATGCGGCAAGGCTGTTGAGCTCTAGCCCCAGATACAGCGTCAGGAAATCACCTGCAGAGACCATGATGCTCATGCCCAATGACGCGAACACGATCAGGACAGGATACTCAGCACGCATAGCGTTCAAACGGTTGAAGTAGCTTGGAGCCACTAGCAAACAACCGATTGCGCCGAGATAAATCAGCGACTTGGCAAAGGCTGAAAACGCATCCGCGCGCATCAGATCGCCAAATGCCGACGTGACTGCGCCCACTAAGCCGTCATGCAAGGTCGGAACCAGCAGGATACCAGCCACGAACAAACCGATGCTGGCGAGATATGTGTTAAGCTGCGCACGCGCGTCACCGCCCCATGCTGCGATCAGCAGCAGAAGCATACCCGTTCCGGTCAGCACAAGCTCAGGCGCGATCAGCGCAAAGGAGGTTGAAAAGTCCATTAGTGGGCTCCCTCTCCGTGATCATCGCCTGCATGCGACATTTCATTGGCAATCACGCCGGTCGGCTGGCCAATCACAAGCTGGCTATCTCCTTCAGGGGCCGCACGGGCAAGTCGCGCCTCAAGCGCGGCAATATCCTGCCTCATCGGGGCGAGGAAGCTTTCCGGATACACACCCATCCAAAGCACAGCGGCCGCGATCGGCGCAAGCATGATCCATTCACGCTTATCCAGATCAAGCATGGCAGCAGCATCGGCGTGTTTCTGGTCACCAAAGGCCACTCGGCGGTAGAGGTAAAGCATATAGCCAGCGCCCAGAATAATGCCCGTGGTGCAGATCAGCGCGACCCAAGTCGAGGCTTCGTAGATACCTGCCAACGCCAGGAATTCGCCGATGAAGTTGCTCGTGCCCGGCAAGCCGATGCTGGCCATGGTGAACAATAGGAAAAACAGCGCGTAGTACGGCATGTTGATGCTGAGGCCACCGTAGCGCGAGATTTCGCGCGTGTGGAGACGGTCGTAGATTACGCCGACGCAGAGGAACAGCGCGCCCGACACAAGCCCGTGGCCGAGCATGATCATCATCGCGCCTTCGAGGCCTTGCACGTTGAAAGCGAAAAGTCCTGCCGTCACGATCGCCATGTGCGCGACCGATGAATAGGCAATCAGTTTTTTCATATCGTGCTGAACCAATGCAATCAGACTGGTGGCTACTACTGCGATCATCGACAATGCGAAGACCAGCCATGCCAGTTGCGCGCTCGCTTCCGGGAACATCGGCAGGCTGAAACGGATGAAACCGTATCCGCCCAGCTTCAACAGCACACCTGCCAGAATAACAGAGCCCGCAGTCGGCGCCTGAACGTGCGCGTCGGGCAACCAGGTGTGCACCGGCCACATCGGCATCTTCACGGCGAAGCTGGCGAAGAAGGCCAGGAACAGCCAGAACTGCGCATCCGGATCGAAGTCATACTGCATCAGCGTCGGGATGTCGGAAGTACCCGCGGTGTTCACCATCCAGAACATCGCTATAAGCATCAAGACCGAACCAAGCAGCGTGTAGAGGAAGAATTTATAGCTCGCGTAGATGCGATTATCTCCGCCCCACACACCGATGATCAGGTACATCGGGATCAGGCCAGCTTCGAAGAAGATGTAGAACAGGAACAGGTCCTGCGCGGCGAAAACACCGATCATCAAGACTTCCATGATCAGGAAAGCGGCCATGTATTCGCCGACGCGTTTCTGGATGGCTTCCCAACTGGCAAGGATACAGATCGGCATCAGGAAGACGCTCAGCATGATCAGCATCAGTGCGATGCCGTCGATACCCAACGCATATTCGAAACCAGCGAACAGCGGCGCAGTCTCAGTAAACTGCCACTGCGGTCCGCCAATCTCGTAATTCGCCCACAGCACAATGCCGAGCGCCAGATTGGACAGTGTCGCAATCAGCGCAGTCATACGCGCGGCCTGCGCCTCGAGGAAAAAGCACGCGATACCCGCAATCAACGGGACCAGCAGCATAGCGGAAAGGATTGGAAAGCCTTCCATCAAAACAGGACCCATGTGATTGCAGCGACCAGGCCGAGAAGCATGATCAGCGCGTAGCTGTTGAGATAACCGGACTGCACCTTCTTCGCGACGAGTGCACCGCGCTGGACCAGCCATGCGGCACCGTTCGGACCAAAGCGGTCGATCGTGCCTTCATCGCCTTTCTTCCAGAAGATGCTGCCCAGCCAGAAAGCGGGTTTGACGAAGACAATGTTATAGAGCTCGTCGAAATACCACTTGTTGTAAACGAAGCGATGGATGACGCGGAACTGCTCCACGAACTTGCCCGGGATTGATGTGTCTTTGATGTACGCGAACCAAGCGGTGATGAAACCGATGATCATCACGAAGGTCGCGGTCAGCTTCACCCACAGCGGCACTGCATGCAATGCATGAATCAGGTTCTCGTTGAAGTAGATCGACCCGCCCCAGAATGCGCCATTCACAGCTTCGGCAGACCCATCGATGAACGGATATTTAAACACGTAGCCGGCAAGGATCGCTCCCACGGTCAGCACACCCAGCGGGATCAGCATCGAGATCGGGCTTTCGTGCGGCTGATAACCGCCAGTCGTGTCTTCACCTGCCTCTTCGGGTGTCTTGTGTACTGAGTGCTGAATATGCTCACTCTCGATCCAGCGGGGTTTGCCGTAGAACGTGAGGAACACAAGGCGCCAGCTGTAGAAGCTGGTTAGCAATGCTGCGACCGCGCCCGCCCAGAAGGCGAACATTGCCATGTCCGTTCCGCGGGCAAAGGCAGCCTCCAGGATCGCGTCCTTCGAATAGAAGCCTGCAAAACCAAAGATGCCCAAAACACCCACGCCAGTGATCGCGAGCGTGCCCGCTATCATCGCGTAGAAGGTGAGTGGAATCTTCTTACGCAGGCCGCCGTAATAGCGCATGTCCTGCTCATGGTGCATCGCGTGGATCACCGAGCCCGCGCCCAGGAACAGCAGCGCCTTGAAGAACGCGTGCGTGAACAGGTGGAACATCGCCGCGCCATATGCACCTACACCCGCTGCAAAGAACATGTAGCCCAGCTGAGAGCAGGTTGAGTACGCGATCACGCGTTTGATGTCCCACTGCGTAGTGCCGATCGTGGCGGCGAAGAAACACGTCGCAGCGCCGACGAAAATAACGATGCTGAGCGCCACCGGAGCAGCTTCAAACATCGGTGACAGGCGGCAAACCATGAACACGCCAGCGGTCACCATGGTAGCCGCGTGGATCAGCGCGGAAACCGGCGTTGGACCCTCCATCGCGTCAGGCAGCCAGGTGTGGAGACCCAATTGAGCAGACTTGCCCATCGCGCCGATGAACAACAGCACGCACAGGATATCCATTGTGTGCATCCGGTAGCCCAAGAACCCGATGGTGGAACCAGTCATTCCGGGGGCTGCTTCGAGAATTTCCGGGATCGAGGTGGTCTGGAACACCAGCCATGTACCAAAGATACCCAGCATGAAGCCCAGATCGCCAACGCGGTTGACCACAAACGCCTTGATCGCGGCGGCATTGGCAGTGGGTTTCTTGAACCAGAAACCGATCAAGAGGTACGAAGCAAGTCCCACCCCTTCCCAACCGAAGAACATCTGAACGAGGTTGTCGGCCGTCACCAGCATCAACATCGCGAAGGTGAACAGAGAAAGGTAGGCGAAGAAACGCGGCTGATCCGGGTCTTCCTCCATATAGCCCCAGCTATAAAGGTGGACGAGCGCGGATACGGTGGTGATCACCACCAGCATCACTGCTGTGAGCGCGTCGACGCGTAGCGCCCAGTCAAAGCTCAGCGTGCCGCTCTCCACCCACTTCAGGACGGGAACAACGCTTGCTTCCATGCTTCCTGTCAGGAAACCAACAAAGATCGGCCAACTCAGGATACAACTGATGAACAGCGCGCCGGTCGTGATCGACTTGGCAATTGTATTGCCCAGCATACGATTGCCCAGCCCCGCGATAATCGCCGCGAGCAAAGGCAGGAATACGATGAAAAGGATCGGATGCACTTGGTCTTATCCCTTCATCTGCGTCGCATCGTCGACCGCGATGGTGCCGCGGTTACGGAAATAGATGACCAAAATGGCAAGTCCGATTGCCGCTTCTGCCGCTGCGACAGTCAAAACCATCATCGCAAACACCTGACCCACCAGGTCATTCATGAATGCGCTGAAGCCAACAAGGTTGATATTCACTGCAAGCAGGATCAGCTCGACCGACATCAGGATGACGATCACATTCTTGCGGTTGATGAAGATGCCCATCACACCGAGCACGAACAGGATCGCACTGACGGTGATATAGTGTTCGATGCCAATCACAGCTCGACCCCCTGCCCGCTCTCCGGGTTCTTCATGACTGTTGCATCTTCGGGACGGCGACGGATCTGCTTGCCTATATCCTGCCGTGAACGGGTGTTGTCCGGACGTTTGCGGTGCGTCAGCACAATCGCGCCGATCATTGCCACCAGCAGGATGATGCCCGCCACTTCGAACAGGAAGATATAACGGCCGTAAAGCAGCGCGCCGATGGCTTCGATATTGCTCATGCCCAGCGGCTGCGCAGCGGTGCCACTGGGTGTGCCCAGCTCCAAGCCACCAGAATTGTAGGCAACGATGCCAATAAACAGCTCTGCAAACAGGATCAGCGCAACCAGCAGTCCAAGCGGGAAATTCTTGATGAAACCCGCGCGCATGGCGGCGAAATCGATGTTCAGCATCATGACCACGAACAGGAACAGCACCGCAACTGCGCCGACATAGACGATCACCAGCAGCATCGCGATGAACTCTGCCCCAACCAACACCATCAGGCCTGCGCCGTTGAAGAAAGCGAGGATCAGCCAGAGCACCGAATGCACCGGGTTGCGCGCAGTGATAACCAGCAGCGCGCTGCCGATCATCAGACCTGCGAACAGATAGAAGGATAAGGTTTGTATCATGACCCCTGTCTCACCCCACGGCGCCCGTTAGCGATACGGCGCATCGGCTTCAAGGTTCGCGGCAATTGCCCGCTCCCACTTGTCCCCGTTGGCCAGCAATTTCGCCTTGTCGTAGAGCAGCTCCTCGCGTGTTTCGGTGGCGTATTCGAAGTTCGGACCTTCGACGATCGCATCCACCGGGCAGGCTTCCTGACAGAAGCCGCAATAGATGCATTTCGTCATGTCGATGTCATAGCGCGTGGTGCGGCGGCTGCCGTCATCGCGCGGTTCGCTTTCGATCGTGATCGCTTGCGCCGGGCACACCGCTTCGCACAGTTTGCAGGCGATGCAGCGTTCTTCGCCGTTGGGATAGCGGCGCAGCGCATGCTCACCACGGAAACGCGGGCTGAGCGCGTTCTTCTCGAACGGATAGTTCACCGTCAGCTTGGGCTTGAAGAGATACTTCAGCGTCAGTGCATGCGCCTTCAGGAATTCCCAAAGCGTGAAAGATTTGATGAAGTGAGTGACGGTGCTCATGAGAAGTGACCCGTAGCCATGAGATAGCCAGAGATAGCGGCGACGAAGATCAGGCTCATCGGAAGGAACACCTTCCAGCCAAGCCGCATCAGCTGGTCATACCGGAAGCGCGGCACGGTCGCCCATATCCAGCTGAACAGGAAGAAGAAGAACAGCGTCTTGCCCAGCAGCCAGATGATGCCCGGCACCGAGTAAAGCGGCTCCCACTCCACCGGCGGCAACCAGCCCCCGACAAACAGGATCGCGCACAGCATGCACATCAGCAGGATGTTGGCGTATTCACCCAGCCAGAACAGCGCGAAGCTCATCGAGCTGTATTCAGTTTGGAAACCGGCGACGAGTTCGGATTCCGCCTCGGTCAGGTCAAACGGCGCGCGCGCGGTTTCCGCCAAACAGCTGATGAAGAACACGACGAACATCGGGAACAGCAGCGGGTTGAAGAAGAACCCGTTGACGAAACCAAGCCCGTGCCCGCGCTGCGCCTCGATAATGCCGTTCAAATTGAACGTGCCCGCCCACAGCACCACGCAAACCAGGATGAAGCCGATCGAGACTTCGTAGCTGATCATTTGCGCGGCGGCGCGCATCGCGGAGAAGAACGGGTATTTCGAGTTCGACGCCCAGCCCGCCATCACCACGCCGTAAACGCCGAGGCTGCTAATCGCCAGAATGTAGAGCAGGCCGACATTGATGTCTGCCAGTACCATATGCGCATCGAACGGGATCACAGCCCATGCCGCGAGTGCGACGGTGAAAGTCACAATCGGCGCGAGCAGGAAGATGCCCTTGTTCGCGGCAGAGGGGATGATCGTTTCCTGCAGGAAGACCTTCAGGCCATCGGCAAAGCTTTGAAGCAGGCCAAAGGGGCCAACCACATTGGGCCCGCGCCGCAGCATCACCGCGCCAAGCACCTTGCGGTCCATATAGATGATCATCGCGACCGCGAGCATCACCGGGAAGGCGATCAGCAAAATGCCACTGATCGTAGCTGCGAACCACGCCCATTCGTATGTCATGCCAAGGGATTGGAAAAATTCGGTCATTCTGCCGCCTCCTTCAGCTCATCGCCGTGGAGCAATTCTGCCGAGCAGCGCTGCATCACCGCGCTGGCGCGGGCGATCGGGTTGGTGAGGTAGAAGTCCTTGATCGGATAAGCTTCTATCACGCCTTCTGCCTTCGCGCCCGCAGGAGCAGCCGGTAGCGCGCCGTAATCCGCGAGGCCCTCTTCGCCCAGTGCAGGTACTTCGGCAATCATCGCCGCCTGCAGCTCGCCAAAGCTGTCAAACGCGACATTCACGCCCAATGCATCTGCTAGTGCCCGCAGGATCGTCCAGTCTTCGCGCGCATCGCCCGGGGCAAACACGGCTTTCTCCGCGAATTGCACGCGGCCCTCAGTGTTGACGTAGGTTCCGTCCTTCTCGGCATAGGTGGCTGCGGGCAAAATAATATCTGCTGCATGCGCACCCTTGTCACCGTGGTGGCCGATGTAGACCTTAAGGCTGTCGGCGTAGGGCTCGAAGTCCATCTCGTCCGCGCCGAGGCTGAGGACCACTTTGGGCGAAGCCGCCGCGATATCTTTCATGCCGCCTTTTTGCGCGAAGCCGAGCATCAGCCCGCCCATACGTGCGGCCGAAAAATGGAGGACGTTGAAGCCGTTCCAGCCATCGCGGACAACCTTCAACTGCTCTGCCGCCGCGAGACCCGCATGGAGCGCGCCCTTCGCCAGCGCGGCGCCGCCCATGATGATCGCGGGACGCTCTGCCTCGTGGAAGTGCTCGACCAGATCGCTAGGCAGATTCGACAACACCGAAAGATCCGCGCCCAGGAAGGTCGCGTGGAAAGTGGTCTCCCACTCAGGGCCAATCACATAGACCCTCGCGCCGTTCTTCACGGCCTTGCGCAAGCGGACATTCACCGATGGCGCTTCCCAGCGCACATGACTGCCCACGATCAGGATGGCATCGGCCGTTTCGATACCTGCCAGCGTTGAATTGAAATTCACCGCGGCCAAGCTCGAAACGTCGTAATCCATGCCGGTCTGGCGGCCCTCGATCAGAGTCGATCCGCAAGCCTTGAGCAGCGATTTGGCGGCAAACATGGTCTCGCAATCGACCATGTCGCCGGCAACTGCCGCGACCGACGACTTGTCAGATTTCAGCTGCTTGGCGATTGCCTTGAACGCTTCTTCCCACGTCGCGGGCTTCAATCCGCCACGCTTGCGCATGAACACCTTGTCCAGGCGCCGCTTGGTCAGGCCGTCAACCTGATACCGCGCCTTATCAGAGATCCATTCTTCATTGACGTCATCATTGATGCGCGGAAGCGCGCGCATGACTTCGCGGCCACGGCTGTCGAGCCGGATATTCGCGCCAACCGCGTCCGAAACATCAATGCTGAGCGTCTTCTTCAGCTCCCATGGACGCGCTTCGAACGCATAGGGGCGTGAGGTTAAAGCACCAACCGGGCACAGGTCGATCACATTGGCGCTCATTTCATGCGCCGCCGCCTGTTCCAGATAGGTGGTGATCTGCATATCTTCGCCGCGATAGAGCGCGCCGATCTCGTCCACGCCCGCGATTTCCTCGCTGAAACGAACACAGCGGGTGCAATGAATGCAGCGGGTCATGATCGTCTTGATCAGCGGGCCCATGTATTTCTCGGTTACGGCGCGTTTGTTCTCTTCATAGCGCGAACCGCCACGGCCATAAGCAACCGCCTGGTCCTGCAAATCGCATTCGCCGCCCTGGTCGCAAATCGGGCAATCGAGCGGGTGGTTGATCAGGAGGAATTCCATCACGCCTTCGCGTGCTTTCTTCACCATTTCGGTGTCAGTGCGGATTTCCTGACCTTCGCTGGTCGGCAGGGCGCAGCTGGCCTGCGGCTTCGGCGGCCCCGGCTTCACTTCTACCAGACACATCCGGCAGTTACCGGCGATACTTAAGCGCTCGTGGTAACAGAAACGCGGGATTTCCTTGCCCGCAAGCTCCGCCGCCTGAAGGACTGTCGCGCCTTCAGGGACTTCGATTTCCTGTCCGTCTACGGTGACCTTAGGCATTACTCAGCGGCCTCCTGGAACTTCGCATTGTGCTCTTCAATCCGGCGCTCCAGCTCGGGGCGGAAATGGCGGATCAGGCCCTGGATCGGCCAAGCCGCCGCATCGCCGAGTGCGCAGATCGTGTGACCTTCGACCTGCTTGGTAACCTGCTGCAGCATGTCGATCTCCTCGATTGCCGCATCGCCGGTGCGCAGTCGCTCCATCATGCGCCACATCCAGCCTGTGCCTTCACGGCACGGCGTGCACTGGCCGCAGCTTTCGTGCTTGTAGAAATACGAAAGGCGCGAAATTGCCCGGATGATATCGGTGGATTTGTCCATCACGATGACGGCGGCCGTACCGAGGCCAGAGCCAAGTTCGCGCAGCCCGTCAAAATCCATCGGTGCGTCCATGATTTCCTTCGCAGGAACCAATGGAACCGAAGAACCACCCGGAATAACCGCCAGCAGATTATCCCACCCGCCGGTGATACCGCCGCAATGCTTTTCAATCAGCTCGCGGAACGGGATGCTCATCGCTTCCTCGACCACGCAGGGCTTTTCAACATGCCCGCTGATCTGGAACAGCTTGGTCCCGTGGTTATTCTCACGCCCGAAGCTGTTGAACCATGATGCGCCACGCCGCAGGATCGTAGGCACAACCGCGATAGACTCGACATTGTTGACCGTGGTCGGGCAGCCATAAAGGCCCGCACCCGCCGGGAATGGTGGCTTGAGGCGCGGTTGGCCTTTCTTGCCCTCCAGGCTCTCGATCATCGCGGTTTCTTCGCCGCAGATATAAGCGCCAGCACCGCGGTGCATGAAGACATCGAAGTCATAGCCGGAACCGCTGGCGTTTTTGCCAATCAGCCCCACATCGTACGCTTCGTCGATAGCCGACTGAAGAGTTTCCGCCTCGCGGATATATTCGCCGCGAATGTAGATATAGGCGGCACGCGCGCGCATCGCGAAACCGGCGCAGAGCGCGCCTTCGATCAGCTTGTGCGGATCGTGGCGGATAATCTCGCGGTCCTTGCACGAACCCGGCTCGGATTCGTCGGCATTGATGACGAGGAAGCTCGGACGACCATCCTTGCTTTCTTTCGGCATGAACGACCACTTCAGGCCGGTCGGGAAGCCTGCCCCGCCCCGCCCGCGAAGGCCGGAGTCCTTGATCTCTTCGATGATCGCTTCCTGCCCGCGCTCGAGCAGCTTCTTGGTGTTGTCCCAATCGCCGCGCGCCTGCGCAGCGGGGAGGTTCCACGGCTGGAACCCGTAGACATTGGTAAAGATGCGATCCTTATCAGCCAGCATCGTTGCCATCCTTCTTTGCCGCGCGAAGTTGACGTAGTGTCAGCACCTGGAACATGAGACCAAATCCCATGAACATGATCCCTATCGGACGTTCACCCGTCGCGGCGAGATAGGCGCCAGCGCCGAAACCGATGAGCCCGGCAATCATCAATGCGAGAACGCCGCCGGTCATCACCAATCTCCCCGGTAGTCGTGGTTCTCGGTGACCATCTCTTTCAGATTGCTCAGGGCGTTCGCAGGTTCTGACGTATGGCGTCCCGGCTCTTGCGTGCCGGTCTTGGGCTGCTCGCCCTTGGCCAGCGCATCAAGCACAGCGTCCAAGCGCTCTGGCGTCAGGTCTTCGTAATTGTCATCATTGATCTGGACCATCGGCGCAGTCGCACAATTGCCCATGCATTCGACTTCGGTCAGCGTCCAAAGGCCATCCTGGGACACTTCGCCTTTCTTCATGCCTCGCTTCTTGCAGGTTTCGAACAGACCATCCGATCCGCGCAGCATGCACGGCGTCGTGCCGCATACCTGCACGTGATACTTCCCGACCGGCTTCATGTTGTACATGAAATAGAAGGTTGCAACCTCGAGCACGCGGATCACCGGCATGTCGAGATAGTCCGCGACATATTCGATCACCGGAAGAGGCAGCCAACCCTGTGTATCGGTCTCGGCGCCAACCTGACGCTGAGCCAGATCGAGCAGCGGCATCACCGCCGATTTCTGACGGCCCTCAGGGTACTTGGCGATATGATAATCAGCCTTCTTGCGGTTCTCTTTCGTCCATTCGAAAGAGCCCCAGCGCTCGCGCAGTTCAGGCGTGTCGGGTGCGGGCGTACGGTCAGCCATTTGCGTCGTCCTTCACGGATCTAACTGAAACAAGAACCGAAGTCCCCAATCCCAAGATGATGAACATCAAGCCGTATGCGAAATAACCAAGATCAACGATGCCGCTTGAGTCCAAAAAAAGGAGAATCGCGCACAAAGCGATCCCGACCAGAGCCGTTGAGCGATTCACCGGTCGCACTCCCCGAATACGACGTCGATCGCGCCCAGAATAGCGGTCGCGTCGGGCAGCATGTGTCCTTTGCTCATCATATCCATCGCTTGAAGGTGGCTAAACGCGGTCGGGCGGATCTTGCAGCGATATGGCTTGTTCGTGCCGTCGCTGACCAGATAGACGCCGAACTCGCCCTTGGGGCTCTCAGTAGCAACGTAGACTTCGCCTGCAGGCACATGGAAGCCCTCTGTGTAGAGCTTGAAGTGGTGGATCAGCGCTTCCATCGATTGCTTCATCTCGCCGCGCTTCGGCGGTGAAACCTTGCCGTCGGTGCTCGCGACCGGCCCGTCGGGCATATCACGCAGGCACTGACGCATAATCTTGGCGCTCTCGTAAATTTCCTTCACGCGTACCATGAAGCGGTCATAGCAGTCCGAATTGGTGCCGACAGGAATGTCGAACTCCATCCGGTCATAGACATCGTAAGGCTGGGCCTTGCGCAGATCCCACGGAATGCCCGCTGCGCGGATCATCGGACCACTGAAGCCCCATGCAATCGCATCATCGCGGTTGACCACGGCGATATCGACATTGCGCTGTTTGAAGATGCGGTTGTCCATTACCAGGCTCATCGCGTCTTCGAACAGTGGGAAGAAACGCCCGTCTAGCCATTCGCCGATATCGACCAGCAGCTTTTCCGGCACATCCTGATGCACGCCGCCGGGGCGGAACCAGGCGCTGTGCATGCGCGCGCCAGAGGCACGCTCGAAGAAGTTCATGCAATCTTCGCGCAGGTCCATGATCCACAGGTTCGGTGTGAATGCACCCACGTCGAGGATATGCGCGCCCATATTGAGCATGTGATTGCAGATGCGGGTCAGCTCGGCGAACAGCACGCGCAGATATTGCGCACGCTCTGGCACTTCGAGATTGAGCAACTTCTCGATCGCGAGAACGTAGCTGTATTCCTGCGCCAGCGGAGAGCAGTAATCGAGCCGGTCGAAATAGGGCAACGCCTGCAAGTAAGTCTTGTGCTCGATCAGCTTCTCGGTGCCTCGGTGAAGCAGGCCGACATGCGGATCGATCCGCTCGATCACTTCGCCGTCCAGCTCCATCACCATGCGCAGCACGCCGTGCGCCGCGGGGTGCTGAGGCCCGAAATTGATCGTGTAATTGGTGATGACTTCATCACCGGTGGTGGGGGACTGTTCGAGCTGAATATTGCTCATTTCTTGTCCCCCTCTTGCGCTTTCTCGTCACCCGGAAGCACGTAGTCAGAGCCTTCCCAAGGTGAGAGGAAATCAAACTGGCGCAGGTCCTGTGCCAGCTCGACCGGTTCGTACACCACGCGCTTTTCCTCTTCGGAATAGCGCAGCTCGTGATAGCCTGTCAGCGGGAAATCCTTGCGGAAGGGATGCCCTTCGAAGCCGTAATCGGTGAGGATACGGCGCAGGTCAGGATTGCCCGCGAATGTCACGCCGTACAGATCGAACACCTCGCGTTCCAGCCAGCCCGCATTGGGCCACAACGTTGTGATCGTAGGAACAGGCGTTGCTTCGTCCGTGCTGACCTTTACCATCACACGATGGTTATTCGTCAGCGACTGCAGCATGTAGACGACTTCGAACCGCTCCGCCCGCTCGGGATAGTCAACGCCTGCAATTTCCATCATCTGCTGATATTCGTGATCGTCACGCAGCAGCTTCAGAGCATTCTCGATTTCGTCACGCTTGACGGTGATAACGATCTCGCCGTGCTCTTCTTTCGAAGACACCACCATATCACCAAGCGCTGCGACAAGTGCGTCGCGCACACCTTCATTGGACGAAATCTTCGGAGCGGAGTGAAGAACAGCCATCTTAGCGCTCAATCGTCCCAGCGCGGCGGATCTTCCGCTGCAACTGCATCACGCCGTAGAGCAGCGCTTCTGCGGTTGGTGGGCAACCTGGTACATAGATATCGACCGGCACGATCCGATCGCAGCCGCGAACGACGCTGTAGGAATAGTGGTAATAACCGCCGCCATTGGCGCAGCTGCCCATGCTGATCACGTACTTCGGGTCAGACATCTGATCGTAAACCTTGCGTAGCGCCGGGGCCATCTTGTTGCACAGCGTACCAGCAACGATCATCAAGTCTGACTGGCGCGGGGATGCACGCGGCGCAGCGCCAAACCGCTCCATGTCATAGCGCGGCATGTTGGCGTGGATCATTTCAACCGCGCAGCATGCGAGGCCAAAGGTCATCCACCACAGCGAGCCTGTGCGCGCCCATTGGAAAACATCCTCGGTCGAGGTGACCAGAAAGCCCTTATCATTGACCTCTGTCTGCAGCGCCTCAAAGTAGTCTGCGTCAGGCGTGCGAACTTCGCCGCCTTTGGCCGTTGGCATCATAGCAGCAGCTTCAGCCGCGCTGATCGGCGCGGTCGGCGGAGTGATAATTGTGCTATTGTTGTTAGAAGTGCTCATTCCCAGTCCAGAGCTCCCTTCTTCCATTCATAAGCAAGCCCAATGGCAAGGATGCCAAGGAACACCATCATACCGATCCAGCCGACCCAGCCAGTCTCACCTAGGCTCACCGCCCATGGGAACAGGAAGGCTGCCTCGAGATCGAAGATGATGAAGCTGATCGCGACGAGGTAAAAGCGAACGTCAAACTGGCTGCGTGCGTCATCAAATGCCGGAAAGCCGCACTCGTACTCGCTGAGCTTTTCCGCATCGGGATTGTGAGCACCCGTCAGGCGCGAAACACCCATAGGCAGGAACACAAACGCCACGGAGAGCCCGAGCGCGATAAATATGAATATCAGTATCGGTAGATACTGTGAAAGATCGACCACAATGATTCCCGTCGCTGCAAAGTCGCGCCCGCCTCTAAGCCCCTCCAAGCGAAGGTGCAAGGGCGGGAATCGTGTAATTCATAGCACTTGCGTTGCGCATAGGTAAATCTGCGGGGATTACCCGGCAGATCGGGCAATCGGCAGTCGGCGAATCTCGGTCGGAAGTGCTTCCATTCCGGGCTTAAGCTCGCCTTCGAAATAGCGATCCCACTGACCATTGCCGATATAAATCAGCGCGTCACCGTCGATGCTGCCTGACAGGGGCTCGGTCCACTCCGAATGCGCTTGTTCCAAGATGCGATGGCCGATCACGCGCATGCCATCTTTGGAAAGCTTGAATGCGGAAATGCGCATGGGCGACGTTCCGTTCTGGACGGCGATCAATTCATTCCCATTGCGCCAAAGCCCGTCGACACCGTCGAGGATTACCGGAATGTCGCTGGCAAGGCGGGACACTTCCCGCGTTTCAAGATCGATAACAGCGATGGCATAGCGATAGTCGCTGACGTAGAGCTTCGTATCGTCCGCATTGGTCGCGAGCCCTTGCGGAGAACGGAAGGTGCCGGGTGCCAATAACGGCGCGAGCACATCATCGTCGGCATTCGCGGTATAAACACCGCCGGATATCGGATCACTCGCGAACAGTCTCCCGCCATTGGCCACATGGATATCTGACACGGTGGCGCCATTCGGAGCTCGAATATAAATTGTGGTGTCGAGGTCCCCTGTTAGCCCGATAAGGCCAGAGAACAGTTCTTTATCGTCTGACGAACCATCGATGTTTCCCGAGGCGACCCAGCCAACATTCTGGCCAGTCCCTGTTGCAAAACCCGACAAATCGTTTGCCTCTGGCAAGGTCAGGGCGATCCAATTTCCCCCCGGTCCAGGGCCAAAAAGAGCATTCTCACTTACCGAAGTCACCACTACACCCTCGCCATTTGCAAGGGGCATGACATCTTCCGCCAAACCCGCCTCGGCCGGAACGGTCGCCACAACCTCGCTCACCTCAATCACCTCGGCGTCCGCGCGTAGGCGTTCCGCGATGCGCCCGGGATCAACCCCTTCGAGCAATCGCGGGATTTGCTCCTTCGCGACATCGCTGAACACGTAACCGCGGTCATACAGCCACTCGAGCGTCTGCATGACCTTTTCGACCTCGTCGGCCTCCAGCAAGGGCTGAAGCATGCGCAGGCGCACGGTCCCACTATCGGGAAAGTCTAGCGCGAGCTGTTCCAATCCCCCGACATCGCGGATTTGGCCAGTCGAAGCGTCAACCGCGCGCCATACCGGAACTTCCTCCGCCCATGCGGGCGAGGCTAGAACGAGCGCGAAGCCTGCTGCGAAAGCTCGCAGCATCACTTCATCATCTGAGCGATAGCCTTATCGGTTGCCTTGCCATACGGCGGCTTGAACCCGCCCAGTTTTGCGATGTCGATCTTTGGTTGATGATATACCGCGCGCGCGTGGCTGAACTCGCGGAAGCCTTCAATCGCGTGGTAGCTGCCCATTCCTGACGGCCCTACCCCGCCAAATGGCAGGTCTTCCATCGAGACATGGAAGATCACATCGTTGGTCGTCACGCCGCCAGAGATCGTTTTGGTCAGCACGCGTTCCTGCTCGGCCTTGTCCTCACCAAAGTAGTAGAGGCCCAGCGGGCGATCATGCTCGTTCACATAATCGACCGCTTCGTCGATCTGGCTGTAGGTCTTCACCGGCAATAGCGGACCGAAAATCTCTTCCTGCATCACCGCCATTTCGTCGGTGACATTGCGGATGATGTTAAGCGGCATCTTGCGCTGGTTGGCGTTGGAGAAATCCTCCCCGCCCGGATTGACTTCAATCACTTCCGCACCCTTGCCTCGGGCATCTTCGACAAGTCCTTGCAGTCGCTCAAAATGGCGGTCGCTGACGATCGAGGCGTAGTCGTCATTCTCCAGCAGCGTTGGGTACATGTTGTGCACGCCTTGGCTGACGCCTGCGATGGCCTCGTCTTCCTTGTCCTGCGGCACATACATATAGTCTGGCGAGAGGCAGATCTGCCCTGCGTTCATCATCTTGCCCAGAGCAATGCGCTCGCCAGCCTTGGCGTAGTCTGCGCTGCGTCCCATGAATACAGGTGATTTGCCACCTAGCTCTAGCGTGACTGGCACAAGGTTTGCGGAAGCGGCCTCCATCACCCGGCGCCCAGTTGGCGTCGAACCGGTAAAGACCAGATGATCAAATGGTAGCGAGGAGAAAGCGGCGGCCACTTCCGGCCCGCCTGTAATCACTGCCAGCTCATCCTCGGTAAAATACTCTTTCACCAATTCCTTCATCAGCAGCGAGGTGCGTTCGGTAAACTCGCTCGGCTTGATCATTGCCCGGTTGCCGGCTGCGAAGATCTGCATCAGCGGAGCGAAAGCCAGATTGACGGGGAAATTCCACGGGCTGAGAATGCCGATTACACCTTTGGGCTCATAGCGAACTTCAGCTTTCGCGCCGAGCAAGCCCAATGGAAACTGCACCGGGCGTTTCTCTGACCGCGCCCACTTGTCCATGCTCTTTAGCGCATGCTTGCCCGCGCCAACTGTCGCAGCGATGTCCGTGATCATCGACTGCTGCATGCTGCGGCTACCGAAATCAGCGCTCATGGTTTTGGCCAAGTCTTCGCCATTTTCCTTGATCAGAGCCATCGCACGCTTGATCCGATCCTTACGCATGCTCATCGGCTCTGGGCGCGACTGAGTGAATGCAGATCGCTGCAGCTTGAGGATGCGTTCCTGTTCCTGGCGAAGATCGTCAGCCATTGTTCTCTCCCGGCTATTCTCATGACCCATCTGGGCCAATGCGTTTTGAATTGCTATCTTTCTCGCCTAGGCTGCGCGCCAAGGCAAGCTAATACGTATTTCCGATAGCGAACGGTTTGCCTTTGCCGCATTGCAGCATTAGATCGCGAAGCGATTCTTCCCCTCTCTCGAACGAGGAACAAAGACATGTCACAGTTTTCCGCCGCCGATCCCGTCGTCATCTTGAGCTATGCCCGCACGCCGATGGGCGGCATGCAAGGCGCCTTGGCCGATGTTTCGGCGACCGATCTTGGCGCGACAGCTGTGAAGGCGGCAGTCGAGCGTTCCGGCGTTGCGCCGGACAAGTTTGACCGTTCCTACATGGGCTGCGTCTTGCCAGCTGGCCTAGGCCAGGCCCCTGCCCGCCAAGCGACATTGAAAGCTGGCCTTCCTAAGTCCGTGCAAGCAACCACTGTAAACAAGGTTTGCGGCAGCGGCATGCAAACCGTGATCATGGGCGCAGAGGCGCTGGCCAGTGGTACAATCGACTATGTCATCGCAGGCGGCATGGAGAGCATGACCAACGCGCCATACTTGCTGCAAAAGCACCGTTCTGGCGCGCGCATCGGCCATGACACTGCTTATGATCACATGTTCCTGGATGGCCTGGAAGATGCCTATGACGCGGGCCGCGCAATGGGCACCTTTGCTCAGGATACTGCAGACGAATACCAGCTTACCCGCGAAGACATGGACGGCTACTCAATTGAGTCGCTCCGACGCGCTAACGAGGCTATTTCCAGCGGCGCATTTGCTGACGAAGTCGTGCCCGTTACCTTTGCCACTCGCAAAGGTGAAGTCACGGTGGACACTGACGAGCAGCCGGGTCGGGGCATGCCGGACAAGATTCCTCAGCTGCGCCCAGCATTCGCGAAGGATGGGACAATCACAGCGGCAACGTCTAGCTCCATTTCAGATGGCGCGGCGGCGGTTGTCCTTACTCGTGAAAGCGTAGCCAAAGAAAACGGGCAGGAGCCGGTGGCAAAGATTGTTGCGCTTGCCGCCCACGCGCAAGAGCCGAAGGACTTCACCGTCGCTCCAGTTGGCGCGATCACCAAGGTGCTTGAGCGCGCTGGCTGGTCAACCGACGAAGTTGATCTGTGGGAAGTCAACGAAGCGTTCGCTTGCGTGGCCATGTTCGCAATGCGTGACATCGGCATCCCGCATGAGAAAATCAATGTGAACGGCGGCGCAACTGCGCTTGGTCACCCAATCGGTGCATCGGGAACACGCATCATCGTCACGTTGCTCAATGCGCTAAAGAAGCAGGGTAAGAAGCGGGGCGTGGCCTCTCTTTGCATCGGCGGCGGAGAAGCCACGGCAATCGCAGTCGAACTCGCATAACCGGCCAAATTTGCTCCAGCCGATATCTGTGATATCCCCTCGCTCACAATATGTGATCAGGGGAAGTCACGATGAGGATTGCAGTCTCTATCATTGCTGTCGCGGCGCTTGCCGCTTGTGAACAGGCTGAACCGCCCGCCCCAGAATCTGCCGCGATAGAAGAAGCCGCGCCGGCAGTGATGCAGCCCGGACTTTACTCGGTTGGTGACGAAACCACTGTCTACGGCACTACTCGTCTCAACGAAGACGGGACCTATGTTGACTACGGCGAGAATGAGGAAGTGGTCGGCGGCGGTACCTGGCGCACTGCCGATGATGAACTTTGCTTTGACCCTGAGGGGGACGGTGAAGAGGAACAGGAACGTTGCTGGACCAACGAACCGGCTGGAGAAGACGGCAGCTTCGTCACAACACGGGTAGATGGCTCGCAAAGCTATCTTGTGACGCCTATTGCCGAAGAAGAGAAATCCGAGGACGATCTGGCAGCTGAATGACCAGTTCAGGGCTCACCAGCGCCCCATAGTCTTTCTTTAAGCACCCAACCCGCGCGGCCAGAGGCGTCGAACTCGCACCATCCAGCCGTACACTTCCCAAGCTTTCCAACCACGCCCGGCTCGACATTCCATTTGAGGTCGGAAGTGTCCGATGGTGAGGTCCGGATGGGTGTGACGCCCTCACCGACAACAATCGCCGTTCGTTCAAGGCTCAGCAGGCTGGCTGCCATCCAACCCTGTGCGCCCTCGGGATCCTGAACCAAGCGCCAACTTTCTTGCACACGCACAATCTTCACGGGAAGTCCATCCCGCTTATAGACCCATTCAATGGGAAAATCGCGGCTCGGCCCAACCCGCATGCGCACCTCAGGTGAAGAAATAGAGGCCCAATATGGCACTTCGCGGTCCTGAGCGAGGGCCGGCGCAAGACCATTCATTCCTAGTGCTAGAGCGATAAGTAATGTTGGAATGCGCATGCGAAACGCATACAGCTTTTTTTGGTCCGGCATCAAGATGCTGCGCATGATCGCTTGACCGTTTGCCCCCGCCCGCATTAGCGCGTTCTCCATGTCCATCAACGCCAGCGAAATCTCGAAGCCAATTGACCACAAGCCTCGCGTGATTGTGACGCGCCAGCTCATGCCATCGGTAGAGGCGCGAATGGAAGAATTGTTCGATGTCGAACTCAACCCGAGCGATGCGCCGTTTTCACGCGGTGATTTGATCAGAGCGATGCAAAGCGCCGATGTATTGGTGCCAACGGTGACCGATACCATCGATGCGGAGATGATCGGCCAAGCGGGTAATCAACTCAAGCTGATTGCAAGTTTCGGCTCCGGTACTGATCACATCGATCTGGCGGCCGCGCGCGACGCCAAGATCATCGTCACGAATACGCCTGGCGTTTTCACCGATGACACGGCAGATATTGCGATGGCAGGAATTATCGGTGTACCCCGCCGCATCCGTGAAGGCGTGGGGCTGGTCCGTAGCGGCAAATGGACAGGTTGGGCTCCGTCTGGAATGCTTGGGCGCAAGTTGGGCGGCAAGGTACTTGGCATCGTCGGTATGGGCCGCATCGGTCAGGCTGTGGCCCATCGCGCTCGTGCGTTCGGTATGGAAATCGCTTATTTCAACCGAAAGCGTCTGCCCGAAGCGGTTGAACGGATGCTGGCCGTGAGATTTGTAGCTGATCTGGACTCTCTAGTTGGCGAGGCGGATGTCTTGACCTTGCATTGCCCGATGACCGACGAGACCCGCGGGATGATTGATGCCCGGCGGATTGCCCTAATGAAGCCCGGCTCTGCGATCATTAACACCGCGCGGGGCGAGTTGATCGACCAGGAGGCACTAATCGAAGCCCTCGAAAGTGGTCACCTGGCGGGTGCTGGCCTGGACGTTTACCCTGACGAGCCGAACGTGGACCGGCGACTGCTGAAGATCCCCAATGTTATGACATTGCCGCATATCGGTAGTGCTACTGCAGAAGGTCGCGAAGCCTCAGGAGAGAAAGTAATCGCCAACATTCGTTTCTGGATGGATGGTCACCGTCCCCCTGATCAGGTGTTGATCGGCCTTTAGCGACCCGTAACACGTTTCCCGCTTGCACTAGCGTGTTAGCGTATTAAGGCACGCCCCATGGACGAATTTACCGCGAAGATAGAAGCCCTTGAGCACCAGTTCATGCGCAGCTGGATGAACCGTGACCGCAACGCCATGAAATCACTTGCTGCTAGTGATTTTGTGTTCCTGCTTGGTGCGCAAACATCGGCCATGCTCGATCGCCCGAGCTGGCTTGAGGCCTCCACCACGCGGTTCCAATTGTCCGCTTATCGGTTCAAGGATCTCTACGTCCGCCAACACAAGAAAATGGCAGTATTTGCCGCCCGCATGTCCATCGAAGCACGCATCGGAACTGAACAGCTTGAAGGCGACGTATGGATCACGGATCTTTGGCAGCGTGGCCGAATACGCCACAAGTGGAAGCTCGTTGAACGCAACATGTCACGGCCGGATACAAACGCCGCTTTCCCCGGCCTAATCAAGGAAATGCAGCTTTGGCGTTAACTGCCAAGCTCAGAGTAATCGGCGCAGACAGGCTATAAGTTTTCGAGTTGCGGCATTCCCAAAACGTGAAAACCCCCGTCGACATGGATCACTTCGCCAGTGATGCATGACCCTGCATCCGAACACAGATAAACCGCTGTACCGCCGACTGCTTCCAGCGTGGCATTGCTCCGCAGCGGAGCATTACTCTCTGTATGTCTATAGGTACGGCGCACTCCGCCAATCGCGCTGGCCGCCAGCGTTTTCATCGGCCCCGGACTTACAGCGTTTACGCGAATACCCTCTGGCCCGAGATCATTCGCAAGATACCGCACCGATGCTTCCAATGCTGCCTTGGCGACCCCCATCACGTTATAATTGGGGGTAACACGCATGGAACCGAGATAACTCAGCGTCAGAATCGTTCCACCGCCTTCAACCATCATCGGATGTGCGCGGCGCGCCACTTCGATCAGGCTGTACGCAGAAATATCCAGGCAATTCTTGAAATTGGCCCGCGATGTGTCGAGGAAACGACCGGTCAATTCTGCTTTATCTGAGTAAGCAATCGCATGGATCACGAAATCCAGCGTACCCCAATTTTGTTTCAAAACATCAAATGCGGCGTCTAGCGAAGCGTCGTCGGTCACATCAACGTCAATCATGAGGTTTGAACCGACGCTTTGCGCCAGCGGCTCCAAGCGCTGGCCGAATGCTTCACCTTGATATGTAAACGCCAGCTCTGCTCCTGCGTCAGCACATGACTTGGCGATACCCCAAGCGATCGAGCGATCATTGGCCACGCCCATGATCAAGCCACGTTTTCCAGCAAGGACGCCCATATTCAACTCCCCGCCCTATCGGCAATCAACCTCGTGCCGCAATCTCATCCATGAAACTTGGACAGCAGCATTGAACCATTTGTTCCGCCAAATCCAAATGAATTGGTCATCACGGTATCAAGCCCGGCATTCTCGACGATCTCTGTAGCAATCTCTTCCGGCTTCAACGCAGGATCGAGATTCTCGACATTGATCGATGGAATTATGAAGTCATGCTCCAGCGCCAGCAGGCAATAAACCGCCTCCTGCGCACCAGTCGCACCCTGACTGTGACCGGTCATCGATTTGGTGGAGCTGACCGGAGGTGTTGACCCTTCGCCAAAGACACGGCGCACGGCTTCGATTTCGCCAACATCACCTACCGGAGTCGATGTGCCATGAGCGTTGATATAGCTGACTTTGCGATCTTCGCTCAATGTACGCAGCCCACCGCGCATGGCGCGTTCGCCACCTTCACCTGATGGCGCAACCATGTCGACACCATCGGATGTGGCGCCAAAGCCGGTTACTTCAGCATAGATCTTGGCTCCGCGAGCTTGCGCGTGCTCGAGGCTTTCCAGCACTACCATCGCGCCGCCGCCGCCGATGACAAAGCCGTCGCGGTCGGCATCAAATGCCCGGCTCGCCCGCTCTGGAGTGTCGTTATACTTGCTCGACATCGCGCCCATGGCGTCGAACAGGCACGAGAGCGTCCAATCGAGCTCTTCACCTCCACCACCGAACATCACATCCTGATTGCCTAGCGCGATCTGTTGCGCCGCCATCCCGATACAGTGCAGCGAGGTGGAACAAGCCGAAGTGATCGAAAAATTCATGCCTTTGATCTGGTACGCGGTCGCCAGATTTGCGCTTACAGTGGAGGACATGCATTTGGGAACCGCAAGCGGCCCGATCCGCTTGGTCGCGCCAGTCTTCAGCACAGTCTGATGCGCCGCAAGCATGGCCGATGTTGAGGGACCACCCGATCCGGCGATCACTCCTGTCATTGGATTGATGACGTCTTTTTCCTCTAGCCCAGCGTCTGCAATGGCCTGTTCCATTGCAATGTAGGCATAGGCAGCACCAGGGCCCATAAACCGCAAGGTGCGCTTGTCGACATGCTCTTTGACATCGAGATCGACGGCACCCGCAATTTGCGAGCGAAACCCGTGTTCAGCCATATCCTCATTGAAGGAAATGCCTGATTTGCCCGCCTTGAGAGAGGCAAGCACCTCAGATGCATTGTTCCCAATCGAGGATAAGATCCCCAGTCCGGTTATGACGACGCGACGCATGCTGTCCCTCTTTAAAAACTCTTCGAATACACCTCTGGCCGATCAGGCTTCAGAGAGTGCCACTTTCATATCTTTGACCTGGTAAATGGTTTCGCCATCGGCTTCGACCCGGCCGTCAGCTACACCCATCGTCAATCGGCGGGTTTGTACCGCCTTGGTGAAGTCGACGTAATAAGTGAGCATCTTGCGATCAGGCCGCACCATTCCAGTCAGTTTGACCTCACCCACACCCAAAGCATAGCCGCGTCCTTGCCAGCCGCGCCAACCAAGGTTGAAACCGGTCAACTGCCACAACCCATCAAGGCCAAGACAGCCAGGCATGATCGGGTTGCCCGGAAAATGACAATCAAAGAACCAAAGGTCTGGTGAGATGTCATATTCCGCCACCACATGGCCTTTGCCGTGTTCGCCACCATCACTCGAAATATCGGTGATCCGATCCATCATGAGCATCGGCGGAGCAGGCAATTGGGCATTTCCCGGGCCGAACAATTCGCCGCGTGCGCACTTCAAAAGATCGTCTTTGTTAAAACTGTTTGGGAAATCAGTCATCCCCGGAGCAACTCCTCACCGCTTATATGTTGTATTCAGGCCGCGCCTAGCAGCCCACATCGACTACGAAAAGGGAGCTTGGCTTTCTGATTGGTGATTGATCGCTCATCACTTGAGCGCGCAACCTGAAATCTCGTCCAATAGAGGGCGCTTTGCAGCACGCTCGAACCGAGCAAAATAGCCTCTAATGTCTGGCTTCTCGATAAATTCAACGAGCTCATACCCGACAGCTTCGAATTCACAGGTTAGGAGCAGTGGTGGAATACCGTGCTGATCCGTTGGCCGGTCCGTATCAACTACAATAACCTGACCGCCGTCTGCCAATGCAGGCCAAAGCCGCCAGAGAAACGCGTAGGGTTCGCTGACCTCGTGATACATATGAACCAGGAACACGCGGTCAAAACTGTCTGGAGGCAACTGCGGATCGTCTTCGCGCCCGAGCTTGATCGAGACATTATCAAACCGATCACGCTCAACCCGTTCACCCAGACGATCAAGAGCGTCGCGGTCAATATCCTGAGCCAGAACCCGGCCGTCCTCGCCCACGCGTTCTGCCAAGCGGACCGTGTAGTAGCCCTCACCTGCTCCGATATCGGCCACTGTCATGCCCGAAGTGACTTCGGCCAGATCCATCACTTTTTGCGCTTCACCGCGCTCGTCGCGCGCATCCTCAGTTGAAAACTCAGTCGAACCAAGCCCGGATACCGGCCTGTCTGCTGTCGGAAATTCACGCGCGCTATCTGGTCGATCGCTCGCAAGCTGCTCGCATCCGGACAACGCAAGTCCGGTCAATACCAGAGAAAGGAGCGCAGAGCGCATTATTCCACGTCTTCCACGTCAACTGTTTCGCCCGTTACCCGCTGCGCAAGCGCAGCGGAAATGAACTGATCAAGATCTCCATCAAGAACATTGTCGGGCGAAGTCGATGTTACGCCGGTGCGCAAATCCTTGACCATTTGGTACGGCTGCAGGACGTATGATCGAATTTGATGGCCCCAGCCAATCTCGCTCTTTTCCTGATATTCACCGCTTGCCGCTGCTTCACGCTCAGCCATTTCGCGTTCGAACAAGCGCGCCTTGAGCATATTCATCGCGGTTGCACGGTTCTTGTGCTGGCTGCGGTCGTTCTGGCTAGCCACCACAATACCGGTCGGTTGGTGCGTGATCCGCACCGCAGAGTCGGTCGTGTTAACGTGTTGGCCGCCCGCGCCTGAAGCGCGGTATGTATCGATCTTCAGGTCGCTCTCATTGATCTCGATATCGATGTCGTCATCGATCACGGGATAGACCCACACTGAACTGAACGACGTATGGCGGCGCGCGCTGCTGTCATAGGGGCTAATGCGCACTAGACGGTGTACGCCGCTTTCAGTCTTCGCGTAGCCGAAAGCGTTTTCTCCTTTCAGCAATAGAGTCGCGGACTTGATACCTGCCTGGTCACCCGCCTGATATTCAACCGTCTCGACCTTGAACCCGCGCCGTTCGGCCCAGCGGCTATACATGCGGAACAGCATCTCCGCCCAGTCTTGGCTTTCGGTGCCGCCAGCGCCTGCATGGATTTCGAGATAGGTGTCATTGCCGTCGGCCTCGCCGGATAACAGCGCCTGAACCTTGTCCGCATCCGCACGATCAGCGAGCCGCTCTAGACTACTTAAGCCATCACTGATGACTTCTTCCTCGCCCTCGGCCTCACCCATTTCGATGAACTCGATCGCATCTGCCATCTCTGATGAGATTTCGTTAACGGTATTGACCGCGTTCTCGAGCAGCTTCTGTTCGCGGCTAACGGCCTGCGCTTCCTTGGGATTGTCCCAGAGGGTGGGATCTTGAACGCGAGCGTTGAGTTCGTCGAGCCGACGAAGCGCAACGTCCCAATCCAGCGACTGACGCACCAGCGCCAGCGCAGCTTCTATTCGGTCAACAAAGGCCTGCCCTTCGGCACGCATAGCAATCCCTTCGCACAAATGAATGCACGCGCTTAGCGATCAGAGTGTGATTGTAAAGCGGTTGCGCCGCGATGAACACGGGAGTTTTCCCGCCATCAGTCGCGATACTTAGTTGGTGAGGTTGCGCACAGCTTGCAATGTCATGCGAACATGATCGCGGTAATCCATGTCGGAGTGCACCATCACGATCTCACCGCTTTGGGAAATGACATAACTCGTGCGCGAAGTTACGCCGGTGTCCTTCCCATCACGTACCAGCGCAACATCATATGCATCGATGATCTTGCGGCTTGCAACGCCAACAGCAAATGCGTCCCGACATTCTTCAACTGAGAAGCGCTTCAAGGTCTCGATATCATCGTTTGACATGCCCACCACGCTCGCTCCCAATGCTTTGAATTCAGGCATGGCCTCGGCAAAGGCGTTCGCTTCGAGCGTGCACCCCTTAGTAAATGCCTTGGGATAGAAATACAGCACCACCGGTCCCTTTGCGAGTGCGCTGCGCAAGTTAAATCCGTACTCTTTTCCAGCCAGTGCGGCCTGTGTTGAGAACAGCGGTGCCTTCGCACCTTCGGGAAGGTCTGCTGAAGCTGGAACGCTCAGTCCGAGAGTCAAAGCCGCAGCGAAAGCCAATTTGCGCATGATGAATTCCTAATCCGTTTGTTGAAACCGCAGCGTATCTAACGCGCTTGCGATCCCGCAAGGTTTACGACTTATCAAACTCAGTAGATGCCGCCTTGTTCCTCGACAAAATCGCTGGGCTGCCCATCGTTCGACGACAAGCTGCCGTCAGTTCCGCGCCGGATAAGCGAGAGCAGCTCCTCTCGCAGATCGGCGATCCTGTCTTGCCGGGTCACGCGCGGCGGCTCAGTATCCGGCTTGAACGCTTCCCAGATGACGGCAGCTTGTGGATCGTCGGTGGGCTCTCCTTCGAATACGCGCTTGCCGGTCTTGCGATCGATGCGAACCATGCGGATTCCTGCGGGCGCAACAGCTGGCTGCTCACTCCAACGGTCACGTGTTTCCTGAACGAACTGCTTGAATATCGGTGCAGCGGTATTCCCGCCCTGGACCCAGCCACCCAGATTGCGCGGCTGGTCATGGCCGACATAAACCCCTGCCACGATTTCTGGCGTTCCGCCAACAAACCATGCATTGGTGGGACCAGAAGTCGTCCCGGTTTTACCAAACATGGGCAAGCCCAGATCGCGAAGGCGAGTTGCTGTGCCGCGCGTCACGACGCCTTCCAACATGTGTACCATCTGAAAAGCAGTGCGTGCATCCATTGCCTGCTCGCCCTTAAGACCGAAGCGCGGCATAGCCTGGCCGTCCCAATCGGCCATATTGCAACGATCGCAGCGCCGGTTGTCTGCGCGCCAGATAACTTTACCGTGGCGATCCTGGACATAATCGATCACTGTGGGAGTGTTGAGTCTGCCATGATTGGCAATCGCCGCATAGGCGTTGACAAGCTTCATTACAGTCGTGTCGCCGGCACCCAAAGCAAACGCGGGATATGGTTCATATGAACCGATACCCATCCGCTCGAAAGTATTATTGACCTGCTCCATCCCGGATTCCATCGCGATGTGGACAGTCATCAGGTTTCGAGACTGCTCAAGCCCCCAGCGCATGGTGTGCAGGCCACCTTCTTCACCCCCAAAGTTGCGAAAGCATTTCTCTCCCAGATTAGCGCCTTGATAATAACAGAATGTCTGGTCGGGCACTTCGCTGGCAGGAGTCATCCCGTTTTCCAGCCCCGTCGCATAGACGAACGGCTTGATGGTAGAACCAGGCTGACGCTGTGCCTGTGTTGCGCGATTAAAGTCGCTAAGACGGAAATCAAAGCCGCCCTGCATGGCGAGCACGCGACCGGTTTGAACCGATTGCGCCAGAAAACCTCCAGACACTTCGGGAACGACCGCTATCCGATAGCCGGCTCCCGATGGCTGAACAGCAAGAACATCGCCCAACTTTAGGTTAGAGGGCGGCCCAAGCAGGGGCTCTTCGCTTCCATCTGAAAAGCCGACCGTCGCTGAGCTGCCGCCGCGCGCAGTAATGACTCCGATCCGCCAGTCCTCGTAATTGATGCCAAGGAAAGAACTTTGTAATTGGCGCGCCCAGTCGCCCTCACTCACGTCAATCGTTGCGATGGAACCAGCCCATCCGCGGCTGCCATGGTAACGCATCAGCCCCGCACGCAGCGCATCTCGCGCAGCCGACTGCAACTGAGGGTCAAGCGAGGTTCGCACCCACAAACCGCCAGCATAAACACTATTGGCACCGTCTTCAGCCGTCTCGCCAAATTCAGCTAGCAGTTGACGACGTACTTCCTCAAGAAAGTAACCAGCATCAACCGAACGTCGGCTTCGTTGGGTGACAAGCCCCAGCGGCATGGCTTGCGCAGCGCGCATTTCTTCATCGGTGATAAACCCGTTGTCCTCCATTTGGCTGAGAACAAAGTTGCGCCTTTCCATTGCCAAGTCGGCATTCCGAGCGCGGCCATAACGCTCTGGCGCTTTAGGCAAGATCGCCAGAAATGCCATTTGGTGCAAATCAAGCTGATCAACATCCTTGTCAAAGTAGGCTTGCGCAGCGGCTTGAACACCAAAGCTGCGACGACCAAGCGGTATTTCATTGAGGTAGAGCTCCAGAATTTCTTGCTTGGTGAGCACGCTCTCGATGCGTGTCGCAAGGATCATTTCCTTCAGCTTGCGGGTAACTGAGTACTCGTCCCCCAACAGCAGGTTCTTCGCGACCTGCTGTGTAATGGTGGAACCCCCAACCGCCCTTTCGTCAGAGCCGTACTTTCGCGCATAGTCGATCACCGCGCCTAATGTACCGGTGACATCAACACCGCCGTGGCTGAAGAAGGTCTTGTCTTCTGCGGCGAGATACGCCTCGATCAGCTTCTGCGGAAAGTCCGCATACTGCAACTGAATTCGGCGATCGCGCGCGTAGGAATGGACGATTTCTCCGTCAATTCCTCGAACCACTGTAGGCAGCGGGGTTTCATAGTCCACCAGGCTTTCGGCCTCTGGCAATCCTCGCGCAAGAAACAACCAGATCGCGATCAAAACGATGACGGCCAGACCAGCCAATGCTGCAGCCCATCGAAAGAGCTTGTGGCCGCGCCAACCGGCCACAAACCACGCCCAGGCCGCAACGCTGTCGCCCTTTAAACGATCCCGGATATATCCGATGTCAAATGTCAGAGATTCGCTCATTGTCAGCCAGTTGCCACCATTTGTTCGCCGCTTAGCACGCGGAATTCACGCTAGGCTACATTCTAAAAGATGAATCTTGGAGAAATGGGCTATCAGCACGCAAATCAGAGAGCTCCTTGCCGAATAAAGAACACGCGAATCGCCCGCGCCATGACTTCGGCAAATTTTGCTTGCCCCTCTGGCGACATGAGGCGCGCAGCATCATCTTGATTTGTAACAAAGCCGGACTCGAAAAGTGCGGACGCCATATCGGGCGTGCGCAAGACCACCAGATCGGCCGAGCGCTGAGCCTGCGAGTGGAATGCCAGTTCCCCTTCGCCTTCGCGGGTAACAAGGCCCGCGAATTCGACCGATGCCATTTGTGATCTGCGTTGGGAGAGTTCGACAAGTATAGTGCTCACTTCGTCGCTTTCTCCACCTATCGATACACCATTGATCCGATCAGCATCATTCTCGCGCCGCGCAAAGCGCGCCGCTGCCGCGCTCGAAGCACGATTCGACAACGTATAAATACTGGCGCCACTCACTGCCTCATTGTCGCCTGCAGAGTCGGCATGGATCGACAGGAAGAGATCGGCTTCCATGCGCCGGGCAATATCGGGTCGCTCCTCCAAAGCCAGCAAACGGTCCTCTTCGCGGGTGAGCGCAACGCGAATGTCGCCTTGCTCGACCAATTGATCGCGGAGAGCCAGCGCCAATGCGAGTGTTACATC
Organism: Altererythrobacter ishigakiensis; assembly: GCF_001663155.1. NCBI lineage: Bacteria > Pseudomonadati > Pseudomonadota > Alphaproteobacteria > Sphingomonadales > Erythrobacteraceae > Altererythrobacter > Altererythrobacter ishigakiensis. The sequence goes on along the minus strand of NZ_CP015963.1, from coordinate 1,620,007 downwards.
CTTCTCACGTACGCCTGCGCCTACCGCGCCCAGATCCCGACCTCCGTGCCCGGCATCGATCACAACAAGCGGGTCCGATGGGTTATCCGATCCATATGTGGTTGGCAGATCAACTTGCGCGCTTGCCTCGGGCAAAAAGAACTTGAGCACATATTCGCGCCCCCACTGCGGCACAGGCAGTTTGATATCCGCAGCCATCATCCCGCCGATAAGCGCGATTGGCAGCAGAACAATAAGGGCAAGATGGACGCGCAAGCTCATTAACCATGCGTGTTACGTTGTTGCGCCGGTTCAACGCAATATGGTTGCGGGTTGAAACCCACGGTGCTAGCAAGCGCACAAGCGGTTTACATTCCGGCTGCGGCATCTCCGCCCCGACCCGAAATGGAAACACCGCTGCCTGGCAAAGCATTTTGCAAGGCTCCACAACAGGTTGATGCAGTGACAAGACAGCCCTTCCAGCATTTCCCGCAGTCGCGTGCTTCACGCGCGATGGATGATGTTGGCCGCGCAGCCGCACAAAGCGGCAATCTTGCGCTCGCAATTGAGACGACAGAATTTTCACCCCTGCGTGTACATGCAGCGGGTCAAAACCCTATCGCCACTCGCCCATCAGGCGCTGCTGGCAAATTCCAAACATCATACAATCAAAGGCGCGCAGCGGCCGGAGCAATAGCCCGCAGCCCCCGCGCCTGGAGAATTACTAATGGCAACGCGCATGCTCATCGACGCGCGCCACCACGAGGAGACTCGGGTGGCGGTAGTCAAAAGCAACCGGATCGAAGAATTTGATTTCGAATCTGCTGAACACAAGCAGATCAAAGGCAACATTTACCTCGCCAAGGTAACCCGGGTCGAACCATCGTTGCAGGCAGCTTTCGTCGACTTCGGCGGCAACCGTCACGGTTTCCTCGCCTTCAGCGAAATTCATCCTGATTATTACCAGATCCCGCAAGAGGATCGCGAAAAGCTGCTGGCAGAAGAGGCCGAGGCAGCTGAAGAAGAAGCTCGCCTGCGCGCTGAAGAGGAAGAACGCGGCGAATTGCCCGGCGACGAGTACGATGCTGAGGATGAGGAGTCTGGCGAAGCGCTCGCCGAAGATCTCGCCGAAGATGGTGTAGAAGAGATAGACACGTCGGAGAAAGACAAGGTCGCGACCATCGAAGAAGGTCATGTCGACGGTGACGGTGACGACGAAGATGATGATGATTCCGACGAAAACGAAGGCGGCGATTCCTCTGACGATGATGGCAGCGACAAGAAAAGATCACGCCGCGGTCGTGGCGGTCGTGGACGCCGCCGTCAGGGTAAGGGCAAAGGCAAGACCCGAGCCAAAGAAGTCGATGAAGTGCGCGCGCGCCGGCAGGCATTGCGTCGCCGCTACAAGATCCAAGACGTTATCCAACGGCGCCAGGTCTTGCTGGTCCAGGTCGTCAAGGAAGAGCGCGGAAACAAGGGTGCGGCACTAACCACTTATCTCAGCCTCGCTGGCCGATACACAGTCTTGATGCCCAACAGCAGTCATGGTGGCGGCATCAGTCGCAAGATCAATTCAGCCAATGACCGCAAGCGACTGAAGCAAGTTGTCGCTGATCTCAAACTACCCAAGACAATGGGCCTTATCGTACGCACAGCCGGGTTGTCGCGCACAAAGACCGAGATCAAACGTGACTTTGACTATCTTGCTCGGCTTTGGGATGAAATCCGTCAAAAAACCTTGTCCTCGACGGCGCCGTCACTGATCCACTCAGATTCGGACCTTATCAAGCGCGCTATTCGCGACATCTACAATCGTGAGATCGAAGAAGTCGTGGTAGAGGGCGAAGACGGCTACAAATCGGCCAAGGCATTCATGAAACTGCTTATGCCGAGCCATGCACGGAGAGTGAAGGCGTACTCGGACCCCGTTCCGCTGTTCCAGCGCTATGGTGCAGAAGATCAGCTGCGGGCGATGTATGACCCGGTCGTGCAGCTCAAGTCAGGTGGCTATTTGGTTATCAACCCGACAGAGGCCTTGGTTTCCATTGATATCAACTCGGGCCGATCGACCAAAGAACACGGAATCGAGCAAACCGCAGTTGCAACCAACGTTGAAGCCGCGCGCGAGATCGCTCGTCAGCTACGACTAAGAGACATGGCTGGCCTCGTCGTGATCGACTTCATTGACATGGAATACAATTCCAATGTCCGTAAGGTCGAGAAGGCGATGAAGGAAGCGCTCAAGAACGATAGGGCACGGATCCAGGTTGGCCGCATTTCAGGCTTTGGCTTGATGGAAATGAGCCGTCAGCGTCTACGCACAGGTGTTCTGGAGGCGACAACTCGTGATTGCCCGCATTGCGACGGCACCGGACTGGTCCGTACGGCCTCCAGCGCTGGCCTTTCGGCACTTCGCCTTATCGAAGACGAAGCAGCCAAGGGCAAAGGGACCGTAATTCGCCTGGCCGCAAGCACCGAGGCGGCGGTCTACCTCTTGAACTCAAAGCGTGATGATCTTGTCGAGATCGAACAACGCTATGGCGTTCGCGTCGAAGTCACTCCGGAAGGTGAGGAAGAAGGCGCGAAAATGACTGTTTCGAGCGCAGGTCCGCGCCCTACCGAAGCGCCTAAGTTTGAGCCGATTATCGACGAGGACGATGACGAGGATGATCTCCCGGAAGAGGATTTCGGCGATGAAGATGACGACGCGCCGAAGAAAAAGAAGCGCCGCCGTCGCAGAGGTGGCCGTGGTCGAAACAAGAAACGTCGCGAAGAACAGGCTGACACCGCAGAAAACGACTCGGACGACGATAATCCGGAGGCGATTGCCGACGAGGATGGCGAAGAGAAGCCCAAGAAGCGCCGTCGTCGGGGAGGTCGCGGTCGCCGCGGCAAAGGAAAGGCCGACGAGGCTTCCGTCGCTGAGGCTGATGCTGAAAAGCTGTCGGACGTATCCGATCAGCTTTCTGAAGATGTAACGGTTGTTGGCACTCCAGAAGATGCGCCGGAACCGGCTGCAGAAAAGCCCAAGAAGAAGCGTTCGCCTCGAAAGAAGAAGCCTGATACCGATGCAAAGGCTGACGCGGAGGATGCGACACCCGAGCCAGAGGAAAAGCCCAAGAAGAAACGGGCACCTCGCAAGAAGAAGGCTGATACCGAGGAAAAGGTTGGTGCCGAGGGTGCAACTCCCGAGCCGGAGGAAAAGCCCAAGAAGAAACGCGCACCTCGCAAGGCTAAGGCAGCATCAGATGCAGCCGAGACCAAGAGCGCGGAGGCAAGCAAGCCGGCAAAGTCCTCTGACTCCTCTGACGAGGACGCCAAACCTAAACGGGGTTGGTGGCAGCGGACCTTTGGCGAAGAATAAGTGAACCGGCGGGTGTGGTGATAATCACACCCGTTATCTCTCCAGCAGAGTCACACACCTGCTTTGCGCGCGATACCCCATTCATTCCAAGCGGCAAAACGCGGCGCTTTGGGTAAATAGCCTTGCCCCATGGGCTCGACTTCAAAGCCTGCTCCGCGCAATGCCGCGCCGATCGGCCTCGTCAGGTGGCACCCCCCGGCAATTCTTTTCCAGACTGGTTCGATCCGATCTTGCCAACGCGCAACATCCGAATCTGGTGCTCGTCCATGCTCAAGGAACAGAAGCCTTCCACCCGGTCGTAATATCCGCCGCATCTCGGACATCACCTGGCCTGGATCATCGACTGAACATAAAGTGAAGGTGCAAACCACAGTATCGAATGAGGAATCGCGAAACGGGATCTGCTCGCCAACTCCTTCGCGGATGTTGTGATCCCATCCTCGCGCGGTGGCACGGGCTCTAGCGTTTTCCAACAGCCCCGCATGCGGGTCGATGCCAGAGAAGCTGGATACGAGGCTGGTCTGATAGAACTCTTGATTGAGGCCGCCGCCGCAGCCCAATTCAAAGACATCGCCTGTCGCCAAAGGTACAAGCTGTGAGCGGCGCTTCATCACTTGCCCCTGCCCACAAGCAAAGGTTACCAGCTTGGGCATCAGATGAGCGTCATACCATTGCTGCAATCCCATCGGCATCCCTCCAAAAGACCGACGAAACAATTGGTGTCAGGCTATTCCGCCACTCACCGTTTAGCAAGCAATGTGTTGTGTGGGGTGGTTTTCCTCATCCGCGACCTTTGCAATTGACTCCGCGATCAACTGCATGTCCTGTTGCAGGGCCTCTTCCACCTCGCGAACGGGCAACGCGCACAACCGCGTAAGCTGCGGCATGGAAAGTCCGATCCTTAGCGTTCCGCCCCAAGCGTCGTTGCGGCGTACACATTTCACGGGCTGGCCCAACCTGACTCCTGACAACGCCAGCTTCCTGTGCACCGCTTGGGCATCGTCAAAAGTCCGCGCGATCTCCAGCGAACTGACGTCAAGCGTTTCTAGCGTGCGCATCTCTATCGGGTGCTCGCGCAGTTCATTTTCTTGTCCTTGGGCGTATGGTCGAACAAGCTTGATGCCCATGGGTTCCACCAGCTTGCCAATGACCGCGGTCTCGAATGAGTCGAGCACTTGTGCGATCCGCTCGACCTCCAGATTCTGGAAGCGCTCAAGCTCAAAGATGCTGGCTTCGTAGCGCAAGGCAAGCCCGGGATTCTCCCCTTTCGAGAGGGTATTTTGTCCTGCCCAGCCTTTAGAAAACTCTGCACGGCGAAAAACTTTGTTCAGACCCGAAGGCAAGGTGGCTGCCCCTTCGACGATATCCCTGGGTGCGATTGCCCAGCCATTGAACGGCGCGCCTCCCATGAATTTGGATCCGGTCAGAAATACCATTGCTCCGCGCACAAGATACTCATGCAAAGCCGGGATGGTGATCCGTGCCTGACAAGCATCGACCACAAAAGAAACGTCATCGCCAAACTTTGCCTTCAGCGCATCGATTTCGGACAGTTCGGGCAGGATCAATCCTGTCTTGGAGCCGTGCACAACATGCACTAGCGCGTGTTTGTCTGAAGCCTGAGCGAGTACGATCTCCTGCTCAATCGCCTGCGAAATCGTTTCGCTGCACCGCGCCTCTCCTGCTGTACAGCGCACAAGCACGTCGGCCATGCTAACATCGCCGAAACCAGCGACCGGCCTACCCTTTTCTGTCGCAATTCCCAGCGCCGTCTCTTCGGCAAAGAAGCAGCCATGTGCTGAATAGATACAACCGCTGCCCACTTCATCGGCACCCAGCAAGATATTGTGAATGCCGCCGCTTGCCTTACCGATCATTGCAGCCAAAGCGACGTACTCCAGATCAGTGCCTGAAGGAGCAAAGATTATATCCACATCTTCGCCCAGTTGATAGGTTGCGCGGATACGGGTCCGCAACCGATCGAGATGCACCGCATAGTCAGGGAGGCCTGCGGTCAATAAGTCTCTAAGATGACCAAACGCCTCTGGTGACAAGTCGTTGGCAGTCGAGGAGGCATAGGCCAGTGTCTGACGTGGGTAAGGCGCGGAATAGTATTTGTTGAGGCCTGTCTCGGGATTCAGGGTGATCCGGGCGTCACCGCCAGAAGACAACAACGAAATCAATTCACTTGTCAGCTCATCATCCGCAATATCATGCAGGATGTCGGGGGTTTTGATCCCGTTATGACCCATTTCTGTCCCGATTCAGCTTGGCTATAACCCAAACCCGCCTTATTGGGCGCGGCGCACAAAAGAAAGGCCCGCTTGCATGTCATTCCACCATGCACCCCTGACAATCGATGAGGCAACCAAGCGCGATTGCCGCATCATGTTCATTGCCAAGAATGCGCTGTGGGATGGCTCCGGCAGCGCTGAAGATGGCAATCACGCTAGCTATCACGTTGAAATGCGTAAGATTCTGACGCGGCTTGGTTTGAACTTGCGGGTCGAGAACCGCTTCGAAGTGCTCTTCGAAAAGCCCGACGTGGACTTTGTTTTCCCGCTTTTGAACCGCGCCGGATTTTTCAATTCGGAGATGTTGTGTCCATTGCTTTGCGAGCGGGCTGGCATTCCCTATTTGGGCGCAAGCCCGATTCTGCGCGGACTGTCCGATGACAAGCACCTCGCCAAGCGTTCTGTCGAGAATGCAGGCGTGCCCACTGCCCCATGGGCGCTCTATCGTCGCGGCGCTCCAATCGATCCGGCGCGGTGCCCGGAAGGCGCCCGTTTCGTCGTCAAGCCCAATAATTCCTCGGCAAGCTGGGGCGTAAATGACGCCACTGACTGGCCGACTGTGAGGGCGGCAATAGATAGCGTGCATGACCTAGGCCATGATGCGCTGGTTGAGCCATTCATCGATGGCAGCGATGTCGAAGTACCAGTGGTCACGATCAACGGCGAACCTGTGATCATGCCGATGATGATCTTCCGTCAGGCGGATCCTTCACACCTGCGCACCTATCAGGAAAAGCGCGATCTGGTGGACCGCAGTCAGAAGTATTCGCTCGACCCTTTCGAGAACAAAGACATGATTGCGCAGATCACTGATTTGACGAAGAAAGCGATGCAGGAGTACCGCCCCTTCGATTACGGTCGCTGGGAATTCCGTGTCAACGAAGACACCGGCGAAGTGACCTTCCTGGAGCTCAATCTGAACTGCAATTTGTGGTCCCAGAAGGTCTTCGGTCGTTCAGCCCGGCTGGCCGGATGGACCCAAGAACAACTGATTGAATCTATTCTGGCTGAAAGCCTGCGCAGGCACGGATTGATGGGTTGAGGGCTAAGTTAGTTCAGCTGTAGACTGAATGGTTGAAGAAAGCTCACCTTCCGCTTCCAACCCAACTGCGGACAAGGCAGTATCTGCTAGTAGGTCAATCACCACTAAATTCTAGTTGAGAGGCGCTCTTGGAAGGTGAGCTGGTCACAAAGACGTTTCATTATCTGGGTTTTCTGGGGTGCCTCTTCGCGAGCTTCTTGAAGAACAACCAGCTGCGATCAACGGTGATTGAGGGAACGGCACTCACTCGTCTACTCGCTCTAGATCGGATGTCAGGTGCATCAGCGCTGGTCATTCTGATTTCTGGTCTGATACTGACCTTGTGGGCCGCAAAACCAACCGAAGTCTACACCTCAGATCCGAGCTATTGGATAAAGGTCGGATTGTATACCGCAGCATCCCTGGCAGTTGTTCTTTCCAAACCAATCATCAGGAACGCTGCAAAAGCTGGTCGTCTAGAGCCGAAACCCTCTATCCGACTGCTCCTGTTTTTTGATCTAATCTCGATCTTAACGGTGGCCGCAATCGGAAGATTGGTTGCGCACGGGAGCATCTTCTAGGCCCGAAGTCCACAAAGCCGTGGCCCTTCGGATTGGCCAAGAGTTCGGACTTTAACGGACATTGCTCTCTAGGCCGGAATTTCCTCACCTTTCCAATCAAATACCTTACCCGATTGGCTAGGTTTCAACCCTTCGATCACACGGAGCAAGTTCGCCGCTGCATCGGTGGGTCCGGTAAGCTGCCCATTGGGCAAATCCGACTGGAACGGTTCGGAGAGCGCGGTATCAACAGTGCCTGGATGCAGGCCTACCACCACGGCCTGATCATGAGTCCGCCCTAGCTCTATGGCGAAGTTCTTCAACAACATGTTGAGAGCAGCCTTACTGGCACGGTAGCTATGCCACCCGCCCAGCCCGTTGTCCGCAATCGACCCGACCCTTGCCGATAGCGAAGAAAACACGGCTCGGTGATCACGCTGAAGCAAAGGCAACATATGCTTGGCAATCAGCGCGGGGCCGATGGTGTTGAGCGCAAGCACTTCGCCCATCGCCCGCGCATCCAGACGCTTGTAAGTGCGTTCCGGCCCGGTACCATCAGCCAATGTCAGTACGCCGGTCGCTACGATCACCAACTGCGGCGGCTCAGCGCGCATTATCGAGGCCGCGCTAGCGATGCTCTCTTCGTCAGTCAGATCAAACTTGAAGGGAATTGCGCCATCCACGTTTGGCACCTTGCCACTTCGTGACCCGGCAAAGATTTTGCGAGTGCCACTTTCGGCCAATCTACGCACCAAAGCCGCGCCAATCCCGCCTGATGCGCCGAATACCGCAGCCGTTGCAGGCCATCGTTCAATTTCTGTACTGTCCATGCCATATCAGACGAAAGGGAGTGGAGTTCGGTTCCGAGATCGCCGGTGTTCGATAGGCCTCAACTCCCTCATCAAAAGTCTCAACAGCACATCCCTTGCCCTTGTCGCACGAGCCGCTAGATAGGGTTCGCAAATCAACAGGATTCACGACAGACATGGCAACTTTCACCCTCCCAAAGAACTCCAAGATCACTGGTAAGGGCAAGACCCACAAAGCTGATGGCGGCAAGCGGGTGAAAAGCTTCAAGATTTATCGCTACAATCCCGACAGCGGTGAGAACCCGCGCTATGACAAGTTCGAAATTGATCTGGGCGAATGCGGTCCGATGGTTCTTGATGCCCTGTTCAAGATCAAGAACGAAACCGATCCCACGCTGACCTTCCGCCGTAGTTGCCGCGAAGGGATTTGCGGCTCTTGCGCTATGAACATGAACGGCAAGAACGGCCTTGCCTGCACAACCGCAATCGAAGACCTTCCGGGCGAAATCCGCATCACACCGCTGCCTCACATGGAAGTGATCAAGGATCTGGTGCCGGACTTCACCCACTTCTACGCGCAATACGCCAGCATCCGTCCGTGGTTGCAAACCGTATCGCCTACACCAAGCGGTAAGGAGCGCCTGCAGTCTCCCGAGCAGCGCGAGAAGCTGGATGGCCTTTACGAGTGCATTCTTTGCGCCTGCTGTTCGACCAGTTGCCCTAGTTATTGGTGGAATTCGGACAAGTTCTTGGGACCGGCGATACTACTCCAAGCTTATCGTTGGCTGGCAGACAGCCGTGACGAGATGACTGGCGAGCGGCTCGACCAACTTGAAGATCCGTTCCGCCTTTATCGCTGCCACACGATCATGAACTGTGCGAACGTATGCCCCAAGGGGCTTTCGCCCGCGAAAGCTATCGCTGAAACCAAGAAGATGATGGCAGAGCGCGCGATCTGATTTGGCCATGCCAAGCAAGGATGTATTCGAACATGGGCCCGACCCGGAAAATCCGGGCTGGCATCACTGGAATCTGAAAGACGATACGCTGTTCAACGGCGCGGTAATGGGGAAGCTCATTACCCGCAAGGAAGGCGACAAATGCCGCCTTCGCATGTTCCCGGAACGCAAGCACGAAAACCTGCAAGGGATCATCCATGGCGCTGTTACACTTGGCCTGATCGACATTTCGATGTTCACCACGATGCATGTCGTCGGCAGCGGCAATGCAGGACCGTCTGTTACGCTTGAGCTTTCGACTCAATTCATCGGTGGCGGTGATCCTGCTCGCCCCCTTGACGCAGTGACAGAGATCATGCGCGAGACTGGCAAGCTTGTGTTCGTACGCGGCGAAGTCGTCCAAGAGGACGATTGCGTCGCTGCTTATAGCGGAATCGTGCGCAAATTTGCGCCGCGTAGTTAATGCCGTGAGTGGCATCCTGGCCCGCTATGATGCGTTGATCCAGGCTGGCGAACTCAAAGCCGATCCTGACCAACGCGCAGCAGCTAAACAACTGGCAAAACTTCAAGAAGATTTGGAAGCGATTCCCAAACGCGGATCCGTGCTGTGGCGCGCTCTCAGCCGCAAGCCGGAAGCCATAGAGGGCGTTTACATGTGGGGCGGCGTGGGCCGAGGCAAGTCCATGCTGATGGATCTTTTCATCGAAACCCTGGGAATCGACCGCAAACGCCGGGTGCATTTTCATGCATTCATGCAGCAGGTTCATGCGCTGCTGCGCGAAGCTCGCAAAGGGAAGAGCGGTGATCCCATTCCACCCGTCGCAGCTAGAATTGCCGAGAACGTCCGCTGTCTCGCCTTTGATGAAATGGTCGTGAACAATTCCGCTGACGCGATGATTATGAGCCGGCTTTTCCGTGCGCTGATTGTCGATGAGAACGTGACCGTAGTGACCACCAGCAATCGTCCGCCGCACGATCTGTATAAAGACGGACTCAATCGCGAACACTTCCTACCATTCATAGATCTCATCGATGAGCGATTAGATGTAATCTCGCTCAATGGTCCCATCGACTATCGCCTGGATCGATTAGGAGGAATGGAGAGTTGGCACACTCCGTTGGGAGACGAAGCGACGGCGCAAGTGCGCGAGGTATTTTTCCGTCTGACTGACTATAAGCCGGAAGACGCCGAACATGTTCCCTCGGCAGAACTGGACGTTGGCGGTGGACGAATGCTGCACGTTCCCAAAAGCCTTAAGGGCGTGGGCGTATTCAGCTTCAAGAAGCTATGTGGCGAAGCGAGAGGCGCGCCGGACTATCTTGCCATCGCGCGCGCCTATCACACTGTTATTCTTGTCGGAATTCCGCAGATGGGCAAAGATATGCGGAATGAGGCCGCGCGCTTTGTGACGTTGATCGACGCGCTATACGAACATCGTGTGAAATTCTTCGCGACTGCTGCTGCGGAGCCCAAAGATCTCTACGTCTCTGGGGACGGGGCCTTCGAGTTCGAGCGCACTGCGAGCCGGTTGATGGAAATGCGCAGTGATGAATATATGGCTTTGGGCCATGGCGCTCAAGACGCCGCCAACGATTAAGCGACGGCTATTCGCTCCGCCAAACGAGCTTGAGCAACGACAAGGCGATTCATTACCTTCAAGTCCTGCTCACGCAATTCGAGAGCGGTGTCTGCCCACATTTCCGTAATCTTGTTGAGCTCGCCTAGTTTCAAATTCCAAGCATGCTTCATTGCCTTACGTGCGCCAACCAAGCCAGCATGGCGACGTTCAGACTTCTTGATGAACTGCTTGCATGCGTTGATACCATCGCCCGGCTCGGCCAATTCATGAACTATGCCCAGCTCGTACATTTGCTCGGCTGTATATGTCTCATTTGAGAGAATGATCTGTTCGGCTTTTGCGCTGCCCAGTTTGCGGTATAGGAGTGCATGTGCCCCCATACCTGGAAACAAACCAAACATAATCTCTGGCAAACCGAAAGTGGCTGTACGCTCGGCAACAATGAAATCAAAAGAAAGTAGCGCTTCAAATCCTCCGCCCAGCGCAGCCCCTTGCACCAATCCGATCGTTAGCATCGGCAAATCAAGCGCGCGAATGTTGCGGTCGAGAATGGCACAGCAACGATGGCCGTAGCTCACCAAGCCTTCGCGATCGCGATTGCGGATCAACTGCTCAAATAGAGCCAGATCGCCACCAAAACAGAACACATCGGGCGAACGACTGCCAAGCACCAGATAGCGTAGCGGAACCTTGCCTGCGCCAAAACTTTGCGGGATCAACTGCTGCCATCGTTCAAAATCCTGCAGCATTGGCGGAGTGAAACTTGGACGCCCTTCAGGCTTCATGAAGGTCCATAAGGTCGCGCTGCGATCCTCATAGAGTAAATCCAGCTCCGAGAGATTGAAGAGATCGTCAGATATCGACAAATTACGTTTGCTCTCGACAAGCAATTCCTGCTCATCGACCAAAGGTATTGCCTGCGAAACTCCACCATCCATAACTGCGCGCCCTATTCCGCCGAAGACGCAAGTATTACCGGAAACTCTTTGTAAAAGTTCCTGTAATTCTTCGACCCGATGACAAACTAATCAAGCAAGGAGTCGCTTGGCAAACGTAAATTTACCATCTGATTGATTGGCAGGTCCCAAATCGGGGCAGTGGAAAGACACGTGAGCACAATCGCGGCCCATCGAAAACCGCGGAAATCTGCCGTCTCGCGGAGTGTGGCAAACGCACCTGAGTCAAATTGGCCACACCCTCAAAGTATTTTTCAGGCGTAGGCAGCATCTTTGCAGAAGCTCATTCAAGCCGCATCGCGAGAGGAAGTGGGGCTGGCTTGAGTGTCTGTTTCTAGCCAGTCGATCAACATATCGAGCACGCTGCGAACAGAATATTCCTGATTCTCCAAACGTTTCTCTAGCTCGGCAATGCGATCATCGCGCGCGCTGAGTTGCCGCTTGATGTCTGCGAGCGCTGTCTCGACCTGTTCAGCCTTTTGCTCTTCGGACATGTCAAAACTCCCTGTTCAATCACAGGGATAGGCGAATTTGGTAAATGTTCTATTAGACTCAGATCAGCATTTCCGCTGCCGGACCATGCCCCAGAAAATTGACTGGTGACGCGCTCGCGCCATAGGCGCCGGCGCAAAATACTGCGACCAAATCACCCACATCTGCCCGAGGCAAATGTGCAGCATCCGCGAGACGGTCTAACGGCGTGCACAGGCAACCTACAACATTGGCCTCCTCTTCAGGCTCAACGCCAAAGCGCGTGGCGATTGCCACGGGATAGTTGCGACGTACGACGGTACCGAAGTTGCCTGAGGCTGCAAGCTGGTGGTGCAAACCGCCGTCCGTGATAAGGTAAGTGACGCCATGGCTATCCTTGCGATCAACGATGCGCGCTAGATAGACGCCCGCTTCCCCGACGAGATAGCGGCCAAGCTCGATGCACAGGTCAGTATCAATTAGGTTATCCGGTAGACTTGCAAAGCGTTCGTCCAAGGCCGCGCCAATCGCGCCAATGTCGAGCTGCTCGTCGCCAGAGAAGTACGGGATACCAAAGCCGCCGCCCATGTTGAGTTTCGGCAATGGAGCCCCAATTTCACCAGCAAGGCGGTCCGCACATTCCAGAACATTGGCCTGCGCTTCGATGATCGCCTCTGCATTCAGGGCCTGGCTGCCGGTAAAGATGTGTAGTCCGCGCCATTCTGCGCCAGCTGCGATAACTTCGCGCGCCAATGCGGGCACTCGTTCGGCATCGACACCAAAGGGCTTCGCCCCTCCCCCCATCTTCATTCCTGAGCCCTTGAGCTCGAAATCGGGATTCACGCGAATGGCGATGCGCGGCGGAACACCGATCCGTTCGCCTATGACCAATGCACGCCGAACTTCACCTTCGCTTTCGCAATTGAGGGTCACGCCAGCAGAAACGGCGGCTTCCAGTTCCTCGTCGCGCTTGCCCGGTCCTGCGAAACTGACCCGCGCAGGATCGATACCGGCAGCCTTGACCATCTCAAGTTCGCCAGCAGACGCGATGTCAAAGCCGTCGACCAGCCCATCCATGTGTTCAATGACGGGTGCGAATGGGTTGGCCTTGACCGCGTAATTGATGCCCAACCGCGCAGGCATGGCGGCGCGCAGATCAGAGACCCGCTGATCGAGTTGCGCCTTGGAGTAAACAAAACAGGGGGTGCGTCCGGCTTTATCGGCCAGTTCACTCGCAGTTTTGCCCCCGATCACGAGCTCTCCGTCACGTGTTTCATAGCCAGCAGGAAGCGGCCCCATCGGCTTCATGAGGAAAGCTCCTGCTTCAGCGCGGTACGATCAATCTTGCCATTGGGATTGAGAGGCATCGCGTCGCGCCAATGGATGACTTGCGGCTGCATGAAATTGGGTAACTCCTTGGCGAGCAACTTCGGCAATTGTTCTTCGGCATCGACCGCCCGCGGCTCAGCGCGAGCGACCAAATGCACTGCCTGCCCTAGCCGTTCATCAGCAATTCCCAAAGCGACCGCTTCTGCAACCAGTCCTGTCGCAAGCGCCGCCTCTTCGACTTCCTGCGGGCTGATGCGGTTTCCTTGGCTCTTGATCATCGCATCCCGGCGGCCGACAAAGTAGAGCAAGCCTTCCGCATCGCGCTTAACGCGATCTCCTGACCATACCGCGGTGCCGCCATAGCTCGACATGTCGGGCGCTGGCTTGAAACGCTCGGCCGTGCGCGCGGCGTCCTGCCAATATCCTTGCGCCACCAGTGGCCCGCAATGGACAAGCTCGCCTTCCTCGCCAGGCTTTGCCAACTCGCCCGCATCGTTGATCACCAAAATCTCCGCAAAGGGAATTGCTTTGCCCATCGAGGTTGGATGCGTATCGACGAGGTCAGGATAAAGAAAAGTGGAGCGGAATGCCTCTGTCAGACCGTACATCGGGAATAACCGGGCATCGGGAAAGGTCTCGCGCAGCTCACGGACAAGATCTGTTGTCAATGCACCACCGCTATTCGTCAGCCGACGCATGGGGGTGACCGCGTCTTCCCCCCATTCAAGCTCAGCTAGCTGCACCCACAAAGGTGGAACCGCAGCCAGCGTCGTCACCTGATGCTTGGCACAGGCTTTCATTACGTCTTTCGGGAATAGGTAGTCGAGCGGCGCGACCGCTCCGCCCGCGCACCAAGTGCTGAGTAACTGGTTCTGACCATAGTCGAACGACAGCGGCAGCACAGCGAGTGTCACGTCGTCCGGGCCCATGCCAAGATAGTCGGCCACGCTAACCGCACCGAGCCACAGGTTTGCGTGGCTCAGCATCACGCCCTTGGGTCTGCCTGTTGAGCCGCTGGTATACAGGATCGCCGTCAGATCATCGGGATCGGAATCTGAAGGCGGCAACTGCCCGCCCAGAGTGGTAGCTGCATCGAGCGCGTCTTGTTCGTTAATCAGGCGACAAGCCGGCGGGACATCGCCTTCTTCCAACGACTTCAATCGTGCTTGCGTTCCGATCAGCATCGCCGCGCCGCTGTCGCTGAGGATATGCGCGGCCTGCGCATGTTTTAGCAGCGGATTGATGGGGACGTGCACCAACCCCGCGCGCGCAGCAGCCAATGGCATGAGGCAGGTCAGCTCTCCCTTTGCAGCCCATGTCGCAACCCGGGCGCCCTTCTCTGGCAATTCTTGCGCCAGCCACGCAGCCAATCGCGCCACACGTTCACGCAAATCAGCAAAGCTTAGCTTCTCTGACTTCAGGATCAGCGCCGGATCCTCATCTGCGCCGTGCTCGGCGAGATGGTCTAATGGACGCGGTACTGGGTCGAGCGCTGTATTCATTGCCAGATACCAAACCTGCAGAAGTCCGCTTGGTCAATCGGATTATCTTGCTTATTCGCCAGCTTGCACAGGACGCAACGCACCGCTAAGGCGAGCGGCCTTTTCCTAATGGGGGATAGTCGCCAGTGACGGTCGAAACAACTGACGAGCAAGCAAAGAAGCCCGGCCTGCCGCCGAGCCGCTCGGCGATTGATAACGAGCTTAAGGCCATTCTGGTTGATGTGCTTGGCCTTGAGGCTGAAGATGTTGACCAATTCGACAGCGAAACGGGACTGTTTGGCCATCTACCCGAACTCGATTCCATGGCTGTCGCGGGCCTCTTTACCGAGATCGAAGACCGCTTCGACATGCTGATCGAGGATGATGACGTCGATGCAGAGATGCTCGAAACCTATGGCGGGTTGTTGGCATTTGTCGAAATGAAGCTGATCGAAGGTTAATCGATCTCGATCACCCACGCGTCCAGTAGCTCGCCAGTTCCACATGGGTTGACCAGCGGAATTGGCCCACCGGTCGCAGCTTTTCCAACCTAAATCCGGCCTCGACAAGTTTGGTGCAATCTCGCGCCCAACTAACAGGATTACAACTGATATAGACCACGCGGTTGAAGCTGCTGGCCCCAATCTGTCCAATTTGCTCCTTCGCGCCCGCGCGCGGCGGATCGAGCAGCACGGCCTCAAATCGGTTCAGTTCTTCTGGCTGCAATGGATTGCGGAATAGGTCGCGATGCATTGCCGCCATGGGCAGCCCCGCCCCCGCCGCTTTGCACGCCAGATGCGCGTCGCGCGATGCTTCGGCGGCAAGAACCTTTGCAGGGTTTGCCAATGCAAATGCAAAGGTGCCTAACCCCGAAAACAGGTCTGCTAGGCTCGCGGCATCGCCAATCCAAGCCTTCGCATCTGCAACCAAGGCATCCTCGCCGTCTTGCGTTGCCTGCAGAAAGCTACCCGGAGGCATCCCCACAGGTCTGCCCGAAAGCGTGATGGTGACCGGCTGCGGCTCCCATTGTGTCTCAGGGCCATAACCCTGATCGAGTGTAAGGCGCGCCAGACCGTTTGATTGCGCGAATTCCAAGGCGGCCTCTGTCGCCTCCAGACCTTCCAACTCCAAATGCTTGATGCTGCAATCGACACCCTGATCGGCCAGCGTCAATTCGACATCAACCGGGCGTTTGCTTCCGTATCGAGCGACAAACTGCTTGAGCGGTTGGAGCAGCTCCATCAGCTCAGGACGCAGGATATGGCATTCCTTCAAATCGACGATCAGGTGCGAATTGCCTTCGCGAAAACCAAGGACCGCTCCCTTGGCTGTACTCAGAGCATGCAAAGTTGTGCGCCGACGCGACTTGGGTGGCGATAGATGCGTCGGCAGCAGCTCCCCTATCGCAATGCCATGCTTTTCAGCCTGAAACGTGACGCGCTCCGTGACGAATTGCCGCAGAGCCTCTTCATCAGCGTGCTGCAGCTGGCATCCACCGCATTTGCCAAAATGCGGGCAAGGCGGCGCTATGTGGTGTGGGCCATGCTCGAGCGAACCGTCAGCAAGCAAGACATCGCCCGGCACGCCTCTTGCGACGTGCTGACCATCGGCAGTGACGCCATCGCCGCGCGCAGCGATGCGGATGATTTGAGAAGCTTGGCTCATTGAGCGGCGGCGATAGCGCCGGAAACCGCCAGTGCAAGCTCATCCGCTGAAAAAGCGGCGCCGCACTGACGCGCGGCTTCACCGTGCAGCCACACCGCTTCGCAGGCGGCATCGAACGGATCGCGGCCTGTTGCCATCCGGCTTACCGCAATGCCAGCAAGAACGTCACCCGTACCAGCAACTGACAACCAGCTGGGCGCAGGTGGCGCTACGGCAAATCGACCGGTTGGCGTTGCCACCAGCGTATTGGGGCCCTTGGCCAAGACCACCATGCCGCTGGCCTTGGCTATTGCGAGCGCACGCGACTGCCTGTCAGGCGCGACCACCGCAAAGGTCCTGCACAGCGCCTCGAGCTCACCGTCATGCGGTGTTGCGAGATAGGCCGCTCCCTCTTGCAGCATGTCACGCTTCAGCAGAACCAGGGCATCTGCATCGAGCACGGCCGGCTTCTTGGTCGCCAGAACGGCTCGCAAGCGCTCATCTGCCTCCCGATCGCGCCTCAAGCCCGGACCAACCAACAAAGCCGCGATTCGTTCGTCTGCGAGAGCTTCCTCAAGCGAGGACTCGTCAACGACCAAGCCTGCCGGGGCTGAGTTCGGCGCATGATGCGCAAACAACTTCACGTAACCTGCTCCAGCTCGCATGGCGGAGTGGCTTGCCAACAGGCTCGCTCCTGGCATTGCTCCGCCCACCACTGCGCAAAGTCCGCGCGTATATTTGTGTGCGTCGCTCGCAGGCGCAGCGATATTTGGCTTACCGATGAGGTGCGCGGCGCCTTTCACCGCATCCACGCCAATAGGGACAAGCCGCAGATCACCCATCTTCTCCCGCGCAGGCAAACGGTGGTGAGCGAATTTCCAGGCCCCCAGCGCAACGGTCAGGCGATAATCCGGCAAACGCTCATTGAGCAAAGCCCCGCTGTCGCTCTCGACGCCAGAGGGCAGGTCCACTGCAATCCGGATCGGATGCCGCTCTGCCAGATCGCGGAGCAGCAGCAAGTGTTCGGCGCTCAAAGCCCTGGCAAGGCCGGAGCCAAACAAGCAATCTACCAGCACCGATCCCTTGGCATCCTTGCCGGAACTCAGGCACACACCCTTGTATTCACGCCGCGCATTCTTCGCTGCATCGGTCTTCGGAGCAATTGGTGCAACTACGCACACCTCTAGCCCGCGCTGGCGAAGAGTTTCGGCGATAACATAGCCGTCGCCGCCATTATTGCCCGGACCGCACAATACAGTAACAGAGCGTTCACCGGCAACGCGCCAGACCCATTCAGCCACGCCCTTGCCCGCAATTTGCATCAGCTCGTCGACGCTGGTGCCAGCATCAATCAGCGTCTGTTCGGCGGCTTGCATTTGCGCGACTGTAAGGACCTGATTTGCGCTCATCCGCGCATCCTTATCAGATATCTGCGAAAACGTGGCGTTCGGATTTAGCTCCCGGGTGTGTCAGCGCGCCTCTTACCGCCGGGCCGACATTCTGCGCATATCGCCACAGCGCTCCTGACTGGTAGTCATTGGTGCGCGGTTGCCATTCCTTGCGCCGGTCTTCGAGAACAGCTGCATCAACCTCCAGATCGATTGTTCCCGCGACTGCGTCGATACTGATGACATCGCCATCCTCAACCAGCGCGATAGGGCCGCATTCCGCTGCTTCTGGACCCACGTGACCGATACAGAAGCCCCGCGTCGCGCCAGAGAAACGCCCATCTGTGATCAGTGCAACGCTTTCGCCCATCCCCTGCCCATATAGAGCAGCCGTGGTCGCAAGCATTTCGCGCATCCCGGGGCCTCCCTTTGGTCCTTCGTAGCGGATCACGATCACGCTTCCTTCGCGAATTTCACGGTTTTCGACGGCCGCAAAGGCATCCTCCTCGCAGTCAAAGCACTGAGCAGGGCCGGAAAATTGCAGCTTGCTCATGCCCGCTACCTTCACAATTGCGCCTTCAGGGGCGAGCGATCCTTTCAGGCCGACCACTCCTCCGGTCGGAGTAATCGGATTGGAAACTGGGTAAATCACCTTCTGATCGGGATTCCAGGCGATCTCTTCAATATTCTCGCCAATCGTCTTGCCGGAAACCGTCATCGGTTCGGGATCGATGAAGCCGCCATCCATGAGTGTCTTCATCACCATGTAAACACCGCCCGCTTCATGCATGTCCTTTGCAACATACTGCCCGCCGGGTTGCAGGTCTGCGATATAAGGGGTCGATTTGAAGATCTGCGCAACGTCGAACAGGTCAAACTCGATCCCTGCCTCGCTCGCCATCGCTGGCAAATGCAACGCGGCATTGGTCGAACCGCCAGTTGCTGCGACAACGCGCGCAGCATTCTCGAAAGCAGCACGGGTGCAGATGTCGCGCGGGCGCAAATTGCGCGCGAGCAGCTCCATCACTTGCTCGCCTGCGGCAATCGCCACTTCCTCGCGCGATTTATAAGGTGCTGGCGCCATGTTACTGTTTGGAAGGGACAATCCGATCGCCTCACCCACACAGGCCATAGTGTTCGCGGTGAACTGGCCTCCGCAAGCTCCGTGACCTGGACATGCGACTTTTTCTAGCGCGATCAGCTCTTGCAAGGGGCAGTTGCCCGCAGCGTGCTGCCCTACGGCTTCGAACACGTCCTTCACGGTCACATCCTTGCCATGAAAAACACCCGGCAAGATTGAACCGCCATAGACGAAGATCGAAGGGACATTGAGCCGCAGCATCGCCATCATCATGCCAGGCAGGCTCTTGTCGCATCCCGCAAAACCGACCAACGCGTCGTAGCAGTGCCCACGCACGGACAATTCAACCGAATCTGCAATCACTTCGCGGCTGACGAGCGAGCTTTTCATGCCCTGGTGGCCCATAGCGATGCCATCAGTCACCGTAATCGTGTTGAATCGGCGCGGCATGCCGCCGCCCTGCTCTACCCCTGTGCGGCAAATGTCCGCTTGAGCATCGAGGGTCGTGTTGCAAGGCGCGGAATCATTTCCTGCGGAGGCGACAGCCACAAACGGACGCGCAATCTCTTCTTCTGTCAGCCCCATCGCATAGTAGTAGGAACGGTGCGGCGCCCGTTCAGGGCCAACCGAAACATGGCGGCTAGGCAGTTTCGATTTGTCGAAGCGCTTATCAGACATTTTCTTTCCCGATTCACTTGGATTGCGAAACGGGCAGTGCCTTTACTCCAGCGCCAGCGCAACCCTGTTTGCTACATCAGTGATCATTACCGCCCAGCGCGATTGCTCTGCGCGGGTCGCGATCAGGTCCTGCCGCACTTCCAGCGCAAGATACGGGCGCCCGTATGCCTCAGCATGGCGATTCATCGTCGCGTTCAGCTCTCTTCCCGAGTAAGGCTGGTTGTCGCCTACATTCAGGCCCTGCTCGCCAAACAGGCGGATCGCGTGTCGAGCGGCGCGGTCATCCTCGTTGTAGAGCAGTGCAACTTCCCACGGACGCTCCTCATCGCTCGTTTCGAGCGAAGGCGTGAAGGAATGGAGCGAGATTATCAACTCAGGTTGGGCAGCGTCAAGCCATTCGCCAAGCGCCTTGTGATAGGGCCTGTGAAAGCGGTTTAACCGCGCTTCGACGTCGGCTCCAATATTTCCCGGGATCAAGTGTCCGTCGCTTTCAATCGGCACGACATTCTTGTGGTCTTCTTCGCGATGCATATCGCAGACCAGCCTGCTCACAGTTGCCAGGTGCGCGGGAATGCCATGACGCCGTGCCATACGGCCGGCGATACCCTCGACACCAATATCGAGAGCAATATGCTGTTCTAGCAGATCTGCTGGAATACCGAGTTCGATATCCTCCGGCACGAAATTGGACGCGTGGTCCACCACACATACAATCCCGCCAGTTTTAGGTTCGCCCACCTGGCGAAAGGGCAAATCGTCTATCATCATCTCAATAAACCTACCATTTGCCACCAATGAGGTTCCAATTCCGCGAGTACGCGTGAAGCACGATCACGATGTTCAGCGCTTTCATATAGCGCGAAGCATGTCGCGCCTGAGCCAGACATTTCGCATATCCAGGGGTCGGTCTGGTTCAGGCTGTCGAGCACATCCGCGATTGGCGGGCACAATTCGACCGCCGGCAGGCGTAGGGCATTGCGACCATTGCGGGCAACCTCTCTAGCTGAACCACTGGGCAGAGCGCCAAGATCCTTGCCGTCCCAAGCCTTGAAAACGGGCCCTGTTGGGAGAGGAATGCGCGGATTCACTAGTAATACCGCCATGCCCGCCATATCATTCTCGACAGGCTCAAGCTCCGTGCCGGTGCCACGCCCAATTGCCATTTCGCTTCGCACGCAAGCTGGCACATCGGCCCCAAGGCGGATGGCGGCATCCTCCCAGCCTTCAGGCAGACCATGAACATTCTCGACCATGCGAAACAGCGCGCCAGCGTCAGCCGAACCGCCCCCCAGCCCTGCGGCGACAGGTAAATTCTTTTCCAGAGTCACGTGCAGCCCTTGCGGTCGCGGCAGCGCCGACAGCGCACGCGACACAAGATTGCCGAATGGATTATCCAACACGTCGGCAAATTCGCCGACAACTTCGAAGCGATCAGTTTCGGCAGATCGAGCCGTCAGCCTATCGCCGTTATCAACAAAGGCGAACAGCGTTTCGATCTCGTGATAGCCATCCTCACGCCGTTCGCGGACGTGCAGAGCTAGATTGATCTTCGCATATGCAATTTCAGTGATTTTCACGGGCAGAGCACTAGACAGAAAAATCGCTTCTGTCTGCAATCTAACAGGAGATTTTCAGCGCAGAATATTCTCGACCCCACGGGACAATGTTGCGTCATCGACTGGCTTTGTCAGTATGGGAACGTGTCGCAGTTCAATCGGGATATCAATCTTGGAACCATATCCCGTGACAAAGATGAATGGCACTTTGCAACGAAGCATTTCAAGCGCCAAATCAAACGCGACCTCTCCGCGTAGATTCATGTCAAGAACCGCAAAGTCAGGATTCTTTTGGCGCAGCTCATGCAAGCCACCTTTGATTGAAGACGCAGTCTCGATTTTCTCAGCGCCCAACCGCGTCAGGCTCTCAACCATATCCATCGCCAGAATGACATTATCTTCCAGCAACAGGACAGTCTTTCCGGTGGCCGCGCGCCTAATCTCGCTCACCTTGGAGGTGAGCTTCGGTTCGCTTTCGGACTCAATATCAACCAAAGTTTCAGCGGGGATCGAAAACGCGAACTTCAATCCATCAGGATCGTAGCTAAGCTTTGCGGAGCCTTCGAATTCGTAAGGAATAGCTTTCTCGATCAGGGAACGACCGAAACCATGCCGCGTCGGCTCTTTCACAGGGGGGCCGCCCAATTCTCGCCAATGGAATGAAAGGCCTTGATCAAACTGCTCCCATCGTGCCTGCACGATGCCTTCTGGCGTCGAAAGCGCACCATATTTCGCTGCGTTGCTGACGATCTCGTGGATGACCAGTGCGATCATGGGCGCCACATCCGCGCGCAGTCCCACAACCGGTCCGGACAGGATCGCCTGTGCTTCATCCTCCCTAATATACGGCCCAAGTTCTGTTTCGAGAATGCCGCGCAAGGAGACACCCCGCATTGAATCCGAAACCGCAAGATCGTGGGCTGCTGCCAGCGCCGCAATCCTTTGCTCCAGTGCCAAGGCATAGCTCTCAAGCGATGCCGAGGAATCCTTGGCCTGGCGTGACAGCGATCTAATCAGAGCGAGTATGTTCTTTACGCGATGATTTAGCTCGGCAATCAACAAATCTTGTTGGCGCTGGTGGCTAACAAGTTCCTTGTGGCGTGACAGCTGTTCGCGCTCGCTCTTGGCGGTAATCTGAGTCAGCATGATCTGGATTTCGCGGGCACATGCAAAATCAAACTTGCTCCAGATTTCTGCTTTATCCTTCTGTTCTTCGACATAAGCTTCGAAGGAGGCTCTTGGTGTGATCCGAGGTCCGAACTCACCCTGACCAATTTCCTTCTCCGGCTTTCCAGCCCAGGTTACCGATTTTAGTATTTGATCGCGGAAGAACATCAGCTGCAAAGGATAGGCGGCAGTTGAGCGGACGATCATGCAACCGGCCGTCTCATTGAGATCACCGACTGGCCCCGCAATCGTGTGATGCCATTCTGATTCAACAAGACTATCTGTACCTTCGATCAGATTTTCATCACCCTCAGACCGCCTGCCGATGGCGCGAATAACTTCCGGACTGGGTACAGACCCATCGGTCTGAAGCTTGTCGTCACGCAGTACGGCAATACCATCGCAATCTACCAGACCGCGCAAGATATCGCTGACGGCCGGAAAAGCGTGGAGCAAGTCAACGGCAGCGTCAGTTTCAGCCAGAATCTGTTGCCGCGCATTCGCAGCTTCGCTGCGTGCATGAGCCTCCTCGTTTGCCAGCCTTTCAGCAATCAGCAACGATACCATTTGTCCAAACAATTCGGCCGCGATCCGCGAATCTGATGAGACGATACGAGGCGTCATATGATGGCAGGAAAACATACCCCATAGTTTGCCTTCAACGATCAATCCAATCGTCAACGTTGCGCGAACCCCCATGTTCTGCAGATACTCGACATGGATCGGGGAAATGCCGCGCAAATGAGCTAGTGACATATCAAGCTCAGGCATTTGTGTATTCCGAGCCTCAACTGCGATCGGTTTCTGTTGCGTATCCGAGATCATGCGTACGGGGTTGCGCACCTGCAACGCACGCGCCTGAGTCGGAACGTCCCAAGCCGGATATCTCAACCCCAAGTAGCTCGGGACTTCCCGGCTGCGAGACTCAGCCACAACCTCCCCACTACCATCGGGCGCATACCGATAGGCCTTTACGCGGTCGAAACCGGTCAGCTCGCGCAGCCCCATGACTGCAATACGCAGGAACTTCTCGAATGTTGGTTGGGAGGAGGCCTGTGCCAGATACAGGCGCGCCTTCTCAACCGGAGCGCGTTCATGGGTGTCGACGGGTATGCCGCGATCCTCGATTTCAACGATTGCTTTGTCACCATCAGTCAGGTGCGCAAAAACTTCAAGGTCTCGATCATTTATTGCATAAGCGCCAACCCGCTCGCGCTGGCTGCGTGAAGTCGAGTAGGCCAAGATGTTGCGCACATCATGCAAAACTTCGCCTGGAAGCAATTCGGAGAACTTGCGGCCCAACGCATCTTGCGAACTAACCCCCAACAGCTCAGACAGATTTGCCGCTGCATAGTCGATGCTGGTCAGCGAGGCTGGGCCAGCTATAAGGGTACCAAAGGGTTGAATACAGCCGGGAATATGGATCGGCTCGCGGTCACAATTTTCAACGCTAAGTTTATCTAGCGGCACGTGTTTGTTCACCTTGGCTTCCTCCTCTCCCAAAAGCGGTGTGACCACGTATCGCTACCGGATTGCCCTGCATTACCACATACGCAATGAAGCTTTGTATAGTTGAGTTGACAAAAAGCAATGTCTTCGGAAGTTTACGCAAGTGGATGCGTTAAAGTCTCAGATTGAAATTCTCGACCGCAGTATCGAACTGCGGCGCACATTGCAGACGGCAACAGTTGAACTGCATAACAAGCTTGATCGCCAGTTTGAGGAGTTCGATCTTACCCTTTTGACGGGTTACCGCCTCTTTCTACAAGCGCATCTGCTGTCGGCACTGCAGTATCAAGATCTGGTGTCCGGCTTCTGCGCGGATATTCTTGGTTGCTCTTTGCCCGATTATCCTGCGATCTTGCGGGCCGATTTGAATGACGCAGGTGGCAATGAGATCGAAGTCGAATTCAAACCTGTGCCGAGAACAGCCACACGATATGAACAGGCTGGGGTGACTTACGTCATCCTTGGATCTCGCCTAGGCATTGCGCACCTGCACAAGCAATTTGCGTCAAAGTTGCGGGCACAAGTTCCCAGTTTAGCGCTTGGCTTTATGTCAGAGCACAAAGGGATCGAATGTTGGCGAGCGTTTCTAAGGTGGTGCAACACCGAGGTGCATTGTCGGTCTGCGCGGGAGGAAGCCATCATCAGTGCGCGCGATACATTCTCGATTTTTTCCGAATCTGCACGGCAGGTCCAACTGGCCTACCAAGCCCGTTAAGCCGCACAAGAAACCCCATCACATATTGGGATAGTTCGGTCCGCCGCCGCCCTCTGGTGTTACCCAATTGATGTTCTGGTTTGGATCCTTGATGTCGCAGGTTTTACAGTGGACGCAGTTTTGCGAATTGATCTGGAAGCGCGGCTCTTGCCCCTCTTCTTCGATCCACTCGTAGACACCTGCCGGGCAATAGCGCGCTGACGGGCCACCAAAGACATCGTACTCGCTGGCCTTCTGCAGATCACGGTCCTGCAGCTGCAAGTGAACCGGTTGGTCCTCCGCATGGTTCGTGAAGCTGAACGCGACATTGGTCAGGCGATCAAAGCTGATCTTCCCGTCTGGCTTGGGATAGTCGATCTTGGGGTAGAGGTCCGCGCGGCCTGTATGCGTGTGATCAGGGGTGTGCTTCATCGAAATCGGAAGGCCGATCTTGAGCGTACGCATCCACATGTCCGCGCCCGCGAGCACCGTGCCGATATCGCCGCCAAACTTGGCGACCGCAGGCTGCGCATTCTGAACCAGCTTCAGTTCGGTCGCGATCCAGCTTGAACGAACCGCGGCGTCATAATCCATGCGCTCGTCATGCTCACTGCCGGCGGCGATCGCTGCCGCAAGGCTTTCGGCGGCCAACATGCCGCTCTTCATGGCCGTATGGCTGCCTTTAATACGCGGCACGTTAACGAAGCCAGCCGCACAGCCAATCAGCGCACCTCCCGGAAATGCGAGCTTTGGAACCGATTGCCACCCGCCTTCATTGATGGCGCGGGCGCCGTAGGCGACGCGTGTACCGCCCTCCAGATACTCGCGGATTGCCGGGTGCTGCTTCCAACGCTGGAACTCTTGATAAGGCGAAACCCAAGGGTTTGCGTAATCCAGAGCCGTCACAAAGCCCAAGGCAACTTGACCATTTGCCTGGTGGTAGAGGAAGCCCCCGCCCCAGCTATCGCTTTCACTCAGGGGCCAGCCCTGCGTGTGGATCACACGTCCCGGTTCATGCTTATCAGGGTCAATGTCCCACAATTCCTTGATGCCCAGGCCATAAACCTGTGGCTGGCAGTTGGCTTCAAGATCGTACTTCGCTTTCAGTTGCTTGGTCAGATGGCCACGCGCGCCTTCAGCAAACAGGGTGTACTTCGCTTCGATTTCCATACCTGGTTGGAAATCACCCTTGTGGCTGCCATCTTCGGCAACGCCCATATCCTGAGTGATCACACCAGTGACCGCGCCAGCATCATTGAACATAACCTCTGCCGCAGGAAATCCCGGAAACACCATCACGCCCAAAGCTTCTGCCTGTTCGCCTAGCCAACGGGTCAGATTGCCTAGCGAACCAGTGTAGCATCCGTGATTGCTCATGAGCGGCGGCATCATCAGATGCGGCATGTCCCACTTCCCATTTTTGGTCAGTGCCCAATGCCAGTTATCCGTGACGGGAGTCTGTGCCATCGGACAATCCATATCACGCCAATCAGGGAACAAGTCGTCAAGAGCCTTGGGGTCAACCACTGCACCTGACAGAATGTGGGCGCCAATCTCGGACCCTTTTTCCAGGACAACGACTTCCAGTTCCTCATTGATCTGCTTCAGCTTGATTGCTGCTGACAGGCCAGCTGGCCCGCCGCCGACGATCACAACATCGCAAGGCATGGATTCGCGTTCGATAGTCTCAGCGCTCATGAGGTTTCGTGTCCTTAAATTTCCAGTGTTCAACCTTGCGCAAAGCCTTGATTGCTGCGCCTTCCAAGGTCAAGACCTGCATTTGTGAGTATGGCCCATCCCGATGCATTTAATTCGCGCGAATTGATCGCCGCTTTCGAGTGGTGGCGCGATGCGGGTGTGGATTACGACTTTGCCGATGACGCTACGGATTGGCTAGCCGAGCCTGAGCTGCCCGAAGAGGCACCCAAGCCAGCAACCAAGACGCAAGCCGCTGGCGCTCAAGTTGAAGAACCCACTGTAAAGAAAAACGATCTTCTTGGCCCCAATCCACCAGCCAGCCTTGGTGAATTTCGTGAATGGTGGCTCAGTGAGCCCATGCTTGACAGCATTGGGCCTCGCGGCAGGATCGCTCCGCGAGGGCCAGCGAATGCGAAACTGATGTTAATAGTGCCCGATCCGGAAACCGAAGATCGCGATCAGTTGCTGTCCGGACCTCAGGGGCGGCTTGTGCAACGTATGCTCGAAGCAATGCAGATTTCGGAACAAGAGGTCTATTTCGCTTCTGCGCTACCCCGGCACACGCCTCTGTCCGATGGCGCGGCGTTGCTTCAGGCGGGATTCCGCGAAGTATTACAGCATCATATTAAATTGGTCTCTCCCCAGCGCGTGCTCGCGTTCGGATCAAACATTTTGCCGCTTTTAGCGCACAATGCGGCGCAAGAGCCTGCTTCTTTGGAAAATATTAACCATGAAGGGTTCAGCGTAGCTGCCATGGCGGCAGAAGGGCTCGAGAGCATGATGGCAATGCCACAGCTCAAAGCCCGGTTCTGGCGTCGATGGCTTGAATGGACAGGCACGTAATAAGCGATGACAAGATCCAGCGTAAAAGCATTGGCAATCGGCCTATTGGGGAGCATTGCCGCGCTTGCCTCAACCCCTGCTCTAGCAGCCACCAGCGCAGCCAAATATTTCCGTGAGCGTGCCGAAACAAGCAACGTTCCGCAGTTGCTGGGCGAAGCGGAGAAAGAGCGCTATCGCGACATATTTACTGCGATCGCATTGGAAGATTGGCAGCGTGTTGAGGAACTACTTGAGAAAGAAGAGCCCGGCCTTCTGCGCCAGGTCGCACTCGCCGAATACTACACTCACGCCAACAGCCCTACTGTCTCGGCTGAGCAGATTGCGAATTGGTTCAAAATGGGCACCGCACTTCCTCAGGCAGAGCAACTTGGCCGATTGGGAGAGAAGCGCGGGCTGGACTACATACCCACATTGCCGCAGGCAAATAGCTTTAGTCGGCAGTCTTATGCGTCCAAACGCCTTCGCCCGCGCACAATCGACGACGGTACCATGCCGACCGACATCCGCAGCCAGATTCTTGAGCATGTCAAGAATGATGATCCCGATAATGCTCGGCTTTTGCTTGATGAAATAGATGATCAGCTTAGCTCCGAGGCACGGGCCGAGTGGCGTCAACGCGTCGCTTGGAGCTACTACATCGAGAATAACGACCCGATGGCCCTTGCGATGGCGCAAACCGTCACTGAAGGTTCGGGGGCCTGGTTGGCTGAAGGTGAATGGGTTACGGGTCTTGCCGCATGGCGCATGGGCGATTGCGACACAGCCGGACGCGGATTTGCTCGCGCCGCCGAACTCGCCGGCAATGTCGAGCTCAGGACCGCCGGCCATTTCTGGGCAGCACGCGCGATGACTCGCTGCCGCGCACCAGCCGAAGCGACGGAACATCTTCGCGCAGCCGCCCGTTTTGACGAAACCCTGTATGGCATGCTCGCGCTCGAGCAACTTGGCCAGAATATCCCGACGCAATATGCTGGCGCGGATTTCGCTCCGGCTGACTGGCAGCGGCTGCGTGATAACCAGAATGTTCGGATTGCCGTGGCGCTGATCGAGGTCGGTCGAAGCGATCTGGCTGATGAGGTTATTCGACATCAGGCACGAATCGGGAAACCGTCGGACTTCGCCGCTCTTTCGCGCCTTGCCCGCGAGTTGGGTCTGCCGCAAGCACAGCTCTGGATGGCGCACAATACGCCGCGTGGAACTGACCCTGTTCCCGCACTGCGCTATCCCACTGCTCGCTGGAAACCGACCACCGGATGGCAAGTCGATCCGGCGCTCGCCTTCGCACTGGCGCTGCAAGAATCGGTTTTTCGCGCTGATGCTGTAAGCCCTGCGAACGCGCGCGGACTGATGCAGATCACGCCGATCACAGTAAGGCAGCACGCCTCGCGCATGAACATGAGCGCCAACTATGTGAATCTGAACGACCCCGAAACGAATCTGGCATTCGGTCAACGCAATCTGGAGATGCTGCGAGACAGTAGTGCTACACAGGGCCTGCTGCCCAAAATCATGGCCGCCTATAACGCAGGCCTTTCGCCTATAACTCGCTGGAATGGCGAAGTTCGCGATCTCGGGGATCCGTTGCTCTATATGGAGAGTATCCCATACTGGGAAACGCGCGGATACGTGAATGTCGTTATGCGCAATTACTGGATGTATGAGCGACAATCGGGTGCACCATCGGAAAGCCGCAAGGCTCTGGCACAAGGGCTCTGGCCAAAGTTCCCTGAAAGCCGCGGCCCAAGCGCGGTTCGGTTGAGCGGGCGCAACTAGAGAGGACATAAATGGCGATTGATCTGGAAAGAGAATTCAAACCGATCAATATTGCTGTTCTGACTGTATCCGACACCCGAACGGCGGCAGACGATACCTCGGGTGACATTCTGGCTTCGCGGGTGAAGGTTGCGGGTCACCACTTGGCGGCGCGCACGATTGTGAAGGATGACGCACGCCTACTGGCAAGCAAATTCAATGACTGGATTGATGACCCCAATATCGATGCAATTGTGACGACCGGAGGAACGGGGTTGACTGGTCGAGACGTAACCCCCGAAGCGCTCGGCCAGCTGGACGGTGCGCGTGATATTCCCGGCTTTGGCGAGCTATTTCGTTGGCTCAGCTACAAAACAATCGGCACCAGCACCGTGCAATCCCGTGCTTGTGCAGTTGTGGCGCGCGGCACCTATATCTTCGCCCTGCCTGGCTCAAACGGTGCGGTAAAAGATGGCTGGGACGGCATTCTGGCCGAACAACTCGACAGCCGAAACCGCCCCTGCAATTTCGTTGAGCTTATGCCTCGACTCAAAGAGAAATAGGCTTTCGCGAGCTGATTTTGTTCTTTATATGTTCTCATCATGGGAACATCGCCTGCTCATTCGAAAGCAATCGGCCGCGGAGCCCAATCCGCGGAAGTCCCAACACGCTTCGGTTTGGCATTGCGCGAAACGGATGGCGACTGGCGTGATCATGTAGAACGGCTGGATGGCTCGCCGCCAAAACTACGCACCTGCGTTAGGGAAGAGACTCCCCGTACAATTCTGAGCTTCAACACGTCGCCCGACATCCCTTTCGATCGTTCGATCAATGCTTATCGCGGATGCGAGCATGGCTGCGTCTATTGTTATGCACGGCCGACTCATGCCTATCACGATTTGTCACCAGGGCTCGATTTCGAGACGCAGTTGTGGGCTAAACCCAATGCAGCAGAGATCCTACGGGAATCGCTGGCCAAACCCAGATACCGCCCTGCCCCCATTGCCTTGGGTACCAACACAGACCCCTATCAGCCGATTGAGCGGCGATATCGCATCACGCGGAGCATTCTGGAAGTATGCCTCGAAGCGCGCCATCCAGTGACGATCACAACTAAGTCTGACCGCGTTAACGATGATCTCGATCTCCTGGCGAAAATGGCCGAACGCAATCTCGTAGCAGTGGCGGTTTCGGTGACCAGCCTTGACGCAAGACTCTCTCGCAAGCTTGAACCGCGTGCAGCCTCGCCGGCAAAGCGGCTGGCTGCGCTCGGAAAGCTTGCCGCCGCCGGTGTGCCCACCCATTGCTCGGTTTCCCCGGTGATCCCCGCAATCACTGACGAATTCATGGAAAAAATAGTAGCACAAGCGGGTGAGCTGGGTGTTCGATCGGCAGGATGGATACCCCTGCGCTTGCCACACGAAGTTGCACCGCTTTTCCGCGAATGGCTGGATGTCTATTTCCCGGATCGCGCTGGGAAGGTGATGAGCATTGTTCGTTCAATCAGGAATGGTCGCGACAACGATCCTGAATTCTTCAGCCGCATGAACCCCATGGGTGTTTGGGCCGACCTGTTTCGCACGCGCTTTCGCTTGGCCCGCAAGCGCGCCGGTATTGGTCCTGCCGGAATAGAGCTCGATTGCTCAAAATTCCGGCGACCTGAAACAGGTGGGCAATTGCGTCTATTCTGAATGCTCTGAAGCTCGATCGGTCCTCTGGCTCCGTAATGACACTTTGCGCCCCGGGAGAGTTGATCAATCGAGAAATGCTCCCTGCCAGAATGTGGAGGCTACGCACCTCAGAAACGCGGTGGGGTCTCGATCACAGATATCTAGAAAATTGTATGGATTCGACAAATCTTTACGGTTATGCTTAACGCAACAATGTGACCTGCAGAAAAATGCAGGCGCAGCGGGGAGCATAACAGAAATGGATTTTATTTTCAGTCCAGTGCGCCATTTTCAGCGCATGACAGCGCTTCAAAAGCGACTCAAGCAAATTCAGTCGACCTCGGTCAAAGCAGTGGGTTTCACCCTGCTTGTGCTGTCTAACGACTAAGATACCCTTCGACCGGGGGTAAACCGCGATTATCCAAATCCCTCACCGGACTCGCTCGGTTTGAAGCGTATCAAACGGCTGTCTGTGAGCGCAGCCGTGCGATTTACAACGGCTAGCTGATAATTCGGATCCTTGATCATCTCGAAGAAGGCTCCGCTGTTCGGATATTGTGCGACAAAGCCATCATCCCAGCTCTTGTCTTCCGGACCCGTCACCATGGTCTGGAATGCGCCGCGCCACACGATCGAGCCGCCTACGCGGCTGAAGATCGGCCCGCTGGTTTTGCCATATTCCTGATAGGCGCGCCTGCCTGACCAGCCGTTACCATGGTGCTCGTGCCCCTCAGGATATTCGGCCAGATCGCGATAGCGAAGCAGGTTGAGCATATGGATCGGCTCGTCGCGAGGCAGGTCTTTGAACGCCTGAAAATTGGCGGGTGACGGATCGATATAGACTTCGCTCATCCTGCTCACCCCTCCAATTTGTAATCGGCAAATTGGTCGCGCAGGTCCTTCTTCGAAATTTTGCCAGTTGCAGTATGCGGGATTTCGTCAATGAATTCGACAGCATCAGGCAACCACCATTTGGCGACCTTGTCGGTCAAGAACTCGATAACTTCGTCACCCGTGACCTCTTCGCCCCCCTTCTTGACCACGAAAAGAACCGGGCGCTCGTCCCATTTGGGGTGGTACATACCCACGGCGGCGGCCTCTGCCACAGCTGGATGCCCCACAGCGGCATTCTCCAACTCGACAGAGCTGATCCATTCGCCACCAGACTTGATCACGTCCTTTGTGCGGTCTGTCAGTTGAAGAGTGCCATCAGGATGAATGATACCTACGTCGCCGGTGTCGAACCAACCCTCATTGTTAACAGCATCCTGTTCGGCCTTGAGGTAGCGCTTGATAATCCACGGACCGCGAATTTGCAGTGCGCCCGATGTTTTTCCGTCGCGCGGCAGCTCAGTCATCATATCATCAAGATCAACCGTGCGCAGTTCTACTCCGAAGATTGGTCGGCCCTGCATGGCGGTTTTGTCGACCTTTTCTTCAAAGCTGAGATTATCCCAATCCCAAGTCGGCCCGCCTACAGTTCCGATGGGTGATGTTTCGGTCATGCCCCAGGCGTGCTGTACGCGGGTGCCGTTTTTCATCAGTCGCTCAATCATGAAACGCGGGCACGCCGAACCGCCGATGGTCGCGGCCTTCAAAGGTGGCAGGTCTATGCCTTCCTTGTCGCAATATTGGAAATGCGCGAGCCACACCGTCGGCACGCCGGCACTGTCCGTAACCTTCTCGCGGATCATCAACTCATGCAGAACCGCAGGATCATTGACCGCACTGAACACGAATTTGATGCCTGCCATCGCCCCCGCATAAGGAAGTCCCCAGCTCGCCGCGTGGAACATCGGCACAACCGGCAACATCACAGAAGACGCGCTGAAATTGAATGCTGCTGGCTGAAGCCCGGCCAACGCATGCATCAAGGTAGACCGATGCTCATACTGAACACCTTTGGGATTGCCGGTAGTCCCAGAAGTGTAGCAGATCATGCAGGGGTCGGTCTCTGCACCAGTAACCCATTCGAAGTCACCATCCTGCTCACCGATCCAGTCTTCAAACGCTGGTGCATGATCACCGCTATCGTAGCAGATGTAGTGCTCAACCGTGGTCCAGCGGGACTTCATCCGGTCAACAATGGGTTGGAACGCCGCATCGTAGCATAGCACTTTGTCTTCGGCGTGATTGACGATGTATTCCAACTGATCATCAAACAAGCGCGGGTTCACCGTATGCAAAACCCCGCCCATGCCTGCGACGCCATACCAGCTGACCAAATGGCGCGAGTGGTTCATCGCCAGGCTGGCAACCTTGTCTCCCTTCTTTAGGCCCAACGCCTTAAGTGCTTGTGCCATCTTCAACGCATCGCTGCGAATTCCAGCCCAATTGGTGCGTGTTTCGCTGCCATCGGCCCAACGCGTCACAATCTCCCGCTCACCTGCCTCGCGTGCTGCGTGGTCGATCACGTGAGTGATGCGCATAGTCCAGTCTTGCATGGCTCCCAGCATTGGGTTTCTCTCCTCTAACCGAATGACGTTTTGCTAATTGTCATGCCGAGTGCAGTCGCGCTTGGCAATCATTCAAATCTGCCGCGTCAAGCAACCAATCGAAGATTGGCGCGCCCGCGAAGCGGTTGCAGCTGGACATTGGCAAGCCCTTCAACCGCGCCGAGCCGCTCAGCCAGTTCACCATCGAGAGCAAAGTCTCGGCCCAAACGGATGGTGGCGTATTCCCCAGCGTCCAGTGCGACACGTACCAACACTTCTCCGCCCATGGAGGTGTTGCTGCCTTCAGCGGCCGGCACGAGCTCAAGACGCAAGTCAGCCAGCGCCTCCAAGCTCAGTACATCCAGCATCAAGAGCATTCGTGTACCACCTCGAACCTCGTCCAAAGGACGTGCACCGCGCACTGTGACACGCGGCGGCTCGCTGGGGTTGGGCGAATCGAGCTCAACGTTCAGCAGCAGACATGTGCCCTCCGCAGCCCATTTCTCGAACTGAGGCACAAGACTTTCTTCAAAACATGCGGCGCTGAACTGTCCCGACGCGTCAGAGAAATCCCCTCGGATGAACTCTGCACCGCGCTTGGTTCTGCCCTTGCTGTATCCCTCAACCATGGCCGCCATGACAGCGGGGGCACGGCCACCGGTGGGAGCGCCTGCCTCCATGATCGATTGGTAACTGCGCGCGCCATTGGCTGAGGCGAGATGCCAATATTGCTGCACCGGATGGGCAGAGAAATAGAAACCGAAGTTTTCACGCTCTTTCGCCATCTGCTCCGTACGCGACCATGCCTCTGCCTCCACAAGACGTAAATCTTCATCGGCAGCGTCTTCGCCGCCAAACAAACCGCCCTGCCCGCTGGCGCGCTCTCGCTCCGCAGCGTCGGCTACAGCCAGCAGCATGTCGATATTGGCAAAAAGCTTGCCGCGTTTGTCGTCCAGGCAATCGAGCGCGCCTGCCGCGACCAACCCCTCCAATTGGCGCGAGTTCATCGACCCCTTGGGTATCCGCTCGAAGAAATCCTTGAGGCTGGTGAACGGGCCTGATCCTTCTCTCTCCGCAACGATCGCATCCATAGCCTTGTCACCGACATTCCGGATCCCTGCCAGCGCATAGCGCACTGCATAACCATTGTCGGTCTGCTCGACAGTGAATCGCGCTTCCGAATGGTTGATGCACGGAGCCAATACTTCAATCCCGCCATCGCTGCCCGGATAGCGGCGCGCATCATCGACAAAAACAGCCAGCTTTTCCGAATGGTGCATGTCGAAGCACATGGACGCGGCATAGAATTCTTCCGGATAATGCGCCTTCAACCACGCCGTCTGATAGGCGAGCAGCGCGTATGCGGCGGCGTGCGATTTGTTGAAGCCATAGCCAGCGAACTTGTCGATCAAGTCGAACAGCTCGTTCGCCTGCTGCTTCTCAATTCCGGAGACTTCCTTACAGCCATCGATGAAACGCTGGCGCTGCGCATCCATCTCGGACTGTTTCTTCTTGCCCATCGCACGGCGCAGCAAGTCTGCATCACCTAGCGAGTATCCCGCCAGAATCTGCGCCGCCTGCATCACCTGTTCCTGGTAGACGAAGATACCGTAGGTTTCGGCAAGAATACCTTCGAGCTTGGGGTGCGGATACTCGATCTCCGCTTCGCCATTCTTACGCTTCCCGAACAGCGGGATGTTGTCCATCGGGCCCGGACGGTAGAGCGATACGAGCGCGATAATGTCGCCGAAATTGGTGGGTTTCACCGCCGCCAGCGTGCGCCGCATTCCCTCCGATTCCAGCTGGAACACGCCCACGGTGTTGCCTGACTGAAGCAGGTCGTAGACCGCCGGATCATCCCACTTCAAGGCGCCGAGATCGATCTCAACCCCGCGTTTCTCCAGCAGATCGACCGCCTTACGCAATACCGACAGCGTCTTGAGCCCAAGGAAGTCGAACTTCACCAAGCCAGAGCTCTCGACAAATTTCATGTCGAGCTGTGTCACCGGCATGTCCGAACGCGGATCGCGGTACAGCGGAACCAATTGTGCCAGCGGCCTGTCGCCGATCACTACGCCCGCCGCGTGGGTTGAGCTGTTGCGCGGCAACCCTTCCAGCTCCAGCGCCAGATCGACCAGCGTTTTCACCTCATTGTCGTTGTCATACTCGCGCTTGAAATCCGCTGCGCCATTGAGTGCGCGTGGCAATGTCCAGGGATCTGTCGGATGGTTGGGCACCATTTTGCACAGGCGATCCACCTGACCATACGGCATCTGCAGAATACGCCCGCAATCGCGCAGCACCGCACGCGCTTTCATCTTGCCGAAGGTAATGATTTGCGCGACGTGATCGTGGCCATACTTTTGCTGCACATAGCGGATCACTTCACCGCGCCGCGTTTCACAGAAGTCGATATCGAAGTCCGGCATCGAAACGCGTTCGGGATTGAGGAAGCGCTCGAACAGCAGACCCAGCTTGATCGGATCGAGATCGGTAATGGTTAGCGCCCAAGCCACCAGCGAGCCTGCGCCCGAACCACGCCCCGGCCCTACCGGAATGTCGTTATCTTTGGCCCATTTGATGAAGTCCGCAACGATCAGGAAATAGCCGGGAAAACCCATCCCGACGATGATATCAACCTCGTAATCAAGCCGGTCGAAATAGACCTTGCGCTCTTCAGCTGACATTTCGCCATAGGGCTCCAGCCGCGCCTCAAGGCCCTTGCGCGCATCCTCGGCGAGCATCTTGGCTTCGCCCTCCAGATCGCCAGCCAAGCTGGGCAGAATGGGCTTACGGTCGGGCGGTATGGTTGCGCAACGCTGAGCAATCACCAGCGTGTTCGCGATAGCTTCCGGCAGGTCCGCGAACAGATCTTCCATCATCGGTGCGGATTTGACCCATGCCTCGCGATTGGCGTGCGGGCGATCCTCCGCGTCGATGTGCGAGGAATTGGCAATGCAAAGCATCGCGTCATGCGCTTTGTAGAAGTGCGGCTCCGCATATTGCGCAGGATTGCTGGCAACCAGCGGCAAATCGCGCGCGTATGCCATGTCGATCAGCGCTTCCTCCGCGGCCTCACAAACAGGGTCGCCGTGCCGTGCGATTTCAATATACAGTCGCTCAGGGAAAAGCGCCTGCAGCTTCCCAATCAGCGCGTCCGCGTGATCTTTCTGACCCTCTGCCAGCAAATGGGTCAATGCGCCCTCGCCCGCACCGGTCAGCGCGATCAGACCGTCAGTATGCCCTTTCAACTCGCTAAGCTGAACATGCGGATCGAATTCGACGGGACGATCCAGATGCGCCTTCGACACCAGATAGCAAAGATTATCATAGCCAGCCGGGTCCTGCGCGAAGAGGGGCAGGTAATCGACCTGACGCCCCTCCTCGTCCCGCGCAATGCCCACCATCGCGCCGATAATCGGCTGAATTCCTTCGGACAGGCACGCTCCCGCAAATGCAACCGTTCCATACAGCCCATTGCGATCACAAATCGCGATCGCGGGGAAGCCGCGCTCTTTCGCCAGCTTGGCAATCGCCTTGGGCTCGATCGCCCCTTCGAGCATCGAGTAGGATGATTGCACGCGCAGCGGGACGAACGGAGCGAAAGCCATCCGCCTACTTTAGGAATTGCCGCGCGATTCGGAAGCGCAAACGCGCGCAAATTCTCCACAAGTGGACAGGCGTATTAGAGCAGCTTTTCGATATCCTTCGCGATCCGCTCCGGCTTGTCGGTTGGCGCGTAGCGGCGCACCACATTGCCTTCGCGGTCGATCAGGAATTTGGTGAAGTTCCATTTGATGCCGGTAGAGCCCATCAGGCCCTTCGCCTCTGACTTCATCCAATCGTAGAGCGGCGAAGCATCTGGACCGTTGACGTCAATTTTCTGCATCAGCGGAAAAGTGACGCCAAAGTTCACCTTGCAGAACTCCTGGATCTCGTTTGCGTTGCCGGGCTCCTGCGCGCCGAATTGGTTACAGGGAAATCCTAGTACTTCGAAGCCGCGGTCCTTGTACTGCTGAAACACCTTCTCCAACCCGTCATACTGCGGTGTGAAACCACACTTGCTGGCTGTATTCACAACCAACAGCACTTTGCCCTTTTTGGTTGCAAGGTCGAGTTCTTCGCCGCGGTTGGTAGTGACGGTAAAATCGGCAATAGTGGTCATTTGGGTACGTCCTCTTTCGAGCGGTAAGTGAAATCGAAAGCGCTTTGCCACGAAACACCATGGTCCGTCGAGGATTCTCCGAACTGGCGCACCGATCCATCTTCATTTGTCGTATAGGTCATCCGAACCAGCGTGTGCGGGGCGCCTGGTGATGGCCAATTGCCGGTTAGCACCATCTTGCCACCTGTAACACCGCCGGTGAATTCGACCGCGCCGGGCGATGATCCAACCCATCTCTGGTTCCATTGCCCTGTTGCCACATCGAAATGGTTCAGGCTGGTCCCGCCACCACCGCGCAGCGGCATCCAGTTCTCGATCACGGCGCAGCCAGTGTGCTTGCGCTCGATCCTGCTGTCCGCGACCTTGGTATCGCCACCGGTGGGATAGACATCCCACTCGCCCAGCCAGAAGTCGAACCCTGCATGCCCATCGCTATCACAAGCTTGTGGCGGTGGTGCAGGAGTCACCGCAACCGACGCGGCTTGAAGCAGCAAAAGCGCGACATAGGACGTGAACATGGTATTCCCCTCTTCAGTTTGCAGAGGAGTGAGTCAGCCCGCGATCGAAGTCAAAGCGGCATCCATCAGATGCGAACGCACCTCTGCCAATGTCAGGTCAGAATTCCATCGTGCAGCCGGACAACGCGGTCCATCTTGCTAGCCAGCCGCTCATTATGCGTGGCAACGAGCGCCGCGCTTCCCTCTCCGCGTACCAGTGAAAGGAACTCGCTAAGCACACGCTCCGACGTGTTTTCGTCAAGATTCCCTGTGGGTTCGTCTGCGAGGACGAGCATTGGCCGATTTGCGAGCGCCCGCGCAACCGCCACTCGTTGCTGTTCGCCGCCGGACAGCTGGCTAGGCCGGTGATCCATCCGGTGACCAAGTCCAAGTGCAGTCAGCAACTCAATGGCGCGATCCTCTGCATCGCGTTCATCCACCCCTGCAATCATCTGGGGCATCACTACATTTTCGCGCGCATTGAAATCAGGCAGCAGGTGATGGAACTGGTAAACGAACCCCAGATGTTCGCGGCGCAACTTCGTCCGCTCATCACTGGCCATGGTCGCAGCCTCCTTGCCTGCGATCTGGATCGAACCCTCAAACCCGCCTTCCAGAAGGCCGACTGCTTGCAACATGGTCGACTTGCCTGTGCCAGATGGACCGAGCAAGGCAACGATTTCACCCGGCATGATATCGAGATCCGCGCCGCGCAGTACCTCGATCAGGGTGTCACCTTGAGTGAAGCTGCGCTTTAATCCGCGCAGTTTAACGACCGGCTCAACAACATCATTCATAGCGCAACACCTCGACCGGATCGGTACTCGCCGCTTTCAACGCGGGGTAAAGGGTTGCAAGGAAGCTTAGGATTAGGGCCAGCGCTACAATTCCGGCTACCTCAACCGGGTCTACCCGTGACGGAAGCGTCGAAAGAAACCGCACCTCGGGATCCCAGATTTCCTGGCCTGTCACCAACGCTATGAAGGAAACAATACTTTCACGGAAATACAGCACTATGGCCCCGAGTCCTAGACCCGCAACCGTCCCTATTGCACCAACAGTGAAACCCGTGGTCACGAAGATCTTGGTGAGGCTTCTACGCGTCGCGCCCATTGTTCGCATGATCGCAATATCGCGGGTCTTTGCACGCACCAACATCACGAGACTCGACAGAATATTAAACGCTGCCACCAAAACCATGAAACTCAATGCAAAAAACATTGCAACTCGCTCTACCTGTAGCGCTTCAAACAGTGTCGAATTCATGGTTTTCCAATCGGCAATTACAGCCCGCCCAGCCAGCCGCTCCTGAACGGGTGCAAGGATTTCGCCAACTCGGTCCGGATCGGTCACCTTGATTTCGATCTGACCCACCGCATCACCCATCAAAAGCAAGGTTTGCGCGTCTGCCATCGGCATCATTACGAACTTTTCGTCGAAGTCATAAATCCCGACCTCGAAAATTGCTGAGATCTCATAACCAACCTGTCGCATGGTTGTGCCAAACGGGGTCGAGCGCCCCTGCGGATTGATAATCGTGATGGTGTCACCCACACGCGCGCCGATGTTCTGCGCAAGTCGAGACCCGATTGCGACCTTGCCAGCATCTGGCTGCAGTTCGCCAACATTCCCGAGCAGGACCTTGTCAGCCATGCTGGCAAGATCGTTTTGCGTTTGGCCACGCACGAAAATACCTTCCACACGCCCGTTGAAAGTCGTTAACAAGGGCTGCTCTATCAGCGGATTGGCCTCGACCACCTCTGGCGTGGATTGCACGTCGCGCAGCACTTCCTCCCAACTGTTGAGCCGCCCGCCGTAGGCTTGTACCACAGCATGGCCGTTAAGCCCGACGATCTTGTCGAGCAGTTCCGCCCGAAATCCGTTCATCACGCTCATCACCACCACCAGCATGGCAACGCTGAGCATCACAACGCCGATGGAAATACTGGCGACCAATGCGATGAACGCCTCCCCTTTGCCTGGCAAAAGGTAGCGCTTGGCGATCATCCATTCGAACGGAGAGAGGATCACGGTATATAAAGGCCCTCAAGAAAATGACCGGGCCGGTTTGGCCAGCCTCATGTGAACGCAGGATTAGGCGAGGCTTTCGGGTCGCGCAATGGCGCATCCTTGCCCTATCCCGATCAAAAGCTTGTGACACCGCGGTGATGGCCCTTGTAATCCGGCTGTAACATCGCCATTGACGCGGCGACGGTAACACGCGGCGCTAGCGGGCAGGCTCAGCATGAACTGGACTAATCCATTCCTCGACGAATTTGGCGACAAACTGCGCGAGGAATGCGGCGTGTTTGGCGCGATCAATGCATCTGACGCTTCTGCGGCGACCGCTTTGGGGCTGCATGCTTTGCAGCATCGCGGTCAAGAAGCGGCCGGCATCACAAGTTATGACGGCACAGAATTCTACTCACGCCGTGGCCTTGGGCACGTCGCTGAAAACTTTTCTTCTCAGGAAGCGATAGCTGAACTGCCCGGACATATGGCAGCAGGGCATGTACGTTATTCCACCACCGGCGGTGCTGGCTTGCGCAATGTGCAGCCGCTTTACGCCGACCTTGCTAGTGGCGGTTTCGCAGTTGCGCACAATGGCAATATCTCGAACGCACAGAAGTTGCGGAACGAACTGGTTCAGCACGGTGCCATTTTCCAATCGACTTCAGACACTGAAGTGATCATCCATCTTGTGGCGACGAGCCGCTACCCGACGATGGTTGACCGTCTGGTCGATGCTCTTCGACTGGTCGAAGGCGCCTATGCTCTAGTTGTGATGACGCCGGAAGGCATGATCGCCTGTCGTGATCCTCTGGGAATTCGCCCGCTGGTCATGGGCAAGATGGGCGATGCGATTGTCTTTGCCAGCGAAACTGTTGCATTCGATGTGGTCGGCGCCGAGTTCACTCGTGAAGTGGAACCTGGTGAGCTGATCCGAGTGGATTTCGACGGCAAGGTTGAGACGCTGCGGCCGTTCGGCAATCACAGCGCTCGACCATGCATCTTTGAGCATGTCTATTTCAGTCGCCCTGACTCGATGTTTGCTGGCCATACGGTCTACGAAGCCCGCAAAGCGATTGGCCAGCAACTAGCGATCGAGAGCCCGGTCGATGCCGATCTTGTGGTACCAGTACCGGACAGCGGCGTACCTGCTGCGATTGGCTATGCACAGCAATCGGGTGTACCGTTTGAACTCGGTATAATCCGTTCACATTACGTCGGACGAACCTTCATCCAACCATCAGACACCGCTCGTCACTCCGGTGTGAAGCGCAAGCACAATGCCAATCGAGGTTTGGTTGAAGGCAAGCGGATCGTATTGATCGACGATTCCATCGTTCGTGGCACCACCTCTATGAAGATTGTCGAGATGATGCGCGAAGCAGGCGCAAGAGAAGTGCATTTCCGCGTTGCCAGTCCGCCAACGGCGCATAGCTGTTTCTATGGTGTAGATACGCCCGAACGTGAAAAATTGCTCGCCGCGCGCATGGATGTCGAGCCAATGCGTGACTACATCAAGGCTGACAGTTTGGCATTCGTCTCCATAGATGGACTCTATCGCGCAGTTGGCGCTGACCACCGTGACAACAGCTGTCCGCAATTCTGCGATGCATGTTTCACCGGCGACTATCCTACCTCGCTGACTGACCTGAACGCCAAAGACAGCGACGACGCACAGCTTTCATTCGCAGATCACAAGGCAGCTTGAGCCATGACAGACGGCATTAAACCACTTGAGGGCAAACTTGCGCTTGTCACGGGGGCAAGCAAAGGCATCGGCGCAGCAACTGCAAAGGCGCTTGCCGCACGGGGTGCACAAGTCGTGCTAGTCGCGCGTGATGTTAAAGCCTTGGAGTTGGTCGAGGATGAAATTCATGCAGCCGGCGGTGCGGCAACCATTGCCCCGCTTGATTTGACCGAACCCGAATCAATCGCACGTTTGGCACAGGCGGTATCCGGACGCTGGGATGTACTAGATATTCTGGTTCTTTCGGCGGCGTATCTGCCGACATTGACTCCAGTCACGCAGATCGACGCCAAGCAATTCAATCAGGCTTTGAACCTCAATGTATTAGCAACGCAGGCGCTGCTTGCAGCGTTCGATCCGATGCTGAAGCGGTCAGATGCAGCAAGAGTGATTGGGCTTACCAGCAGCGTTGGCGCTGGCCCACGCGCCTATTGGAGCGCGTACGGGTCATCCAAAGCGGCCTTCGACAATATTCTGAGCTGTTACGCACAGGAAGTTGAAAAGATTGGTAATATTCGTGTTGCGATCATTGATCCGGGTGCCACTCGCACAGACATGCGCGCAAAAGCTTACCCGGGTGAGGACCCTGAAACGGTAAAACAGCCAGACGTCGTGGCAGAACGACTGGTTGGCTTGTTGGGAGAAGACTTCACTACCGGACATCGTGAACGTGTCGACAGCTAGCCTTCACGCAGAATCGCCTAGTTAAATCACCGCTAACCAATTTAGGTTACATGCCGGAAACCGCATCGAGTCAACGTGTGTGAAGCTTAAGGCTTCGTGCGCGTGATCCGCGATTTGCGTAGCTGAGAGCCAGATACGCTGATACTTAAGGAATTCGGGCATGCACAGAACGCAAGACCGTTACGAAATCGCCGCGCAGGAAGATCGCTGCGCACCGCGCACTAAGCTGACAATTCCGGCTTCGCTGCGTGCATCTGGTGGCCGCGCTTTCCAAAGCGTGGTGCACGATCTTTCAATTTCTGGATTCTCTGCCGCTGCGATCAACCGCATGCATGAAGGCCAGGTCTGCTGGCTGACACTACCGGGTCTGGAATCGCTTCAGGCGCAAGTTGTGTGGTGGGACAATTGCATTGTTGGCTGCGCATTCACAGAACTACTCAGCCCGATTGTGCACGACAATATCATCCAGCGCTATGCACAAATGACTGCCAATCGCAGCATCTGACCCGCTTGTGAGCCGCAGAAAATATCGCCGCCGCTGAGTTATTCAGCCGCGGCG
The DNA here is from genome assembly GCF_001663155.1 of Altererythrobacter ishigakiensis. NCBI lineage: Bacteria > Pseudomonadati > Pseudomonadota > Alphaproteobacteria > Sphingomonadales > Erythrobacteraceae > Altererythrobacter > Altererythrobacter ishigakiensis. The sequence continues at coordinate 1,577,427 of NZ_CP015963.1, read as the reverse complement.
ATTTTTTGTACGAGCCTATACCATTGCCCACGAGCATCGCTGGTGGCCGTGGGCCAGTTGCTAACGACCGCAACCACGATTCCCTCTTCTGGCATGATGGTGATAGACTGACCGAAAATGCCCTGCGCACCGTAGTTTATCCCCGGATAGCTCCACCATTGGTAGCCATAGCCGAAACCGCCATTGGCGAAATCGACCTTGCGATCACCCGCTTCGGCAAACCAGCCATCTGGCACTACGCCATTCCCGCCTTCGAGCGCAAACTGACCCATGCGGGCATAGTCGGCCAGCCGGATCGATAGGCAACAACCACCAATGCTGCCGCCGCGCGGATCGCTCATCCAGAACAGGTCGCCTTCAAAGCCAGCCGGGTCGATGATCTTTTGCTTGGCATACGCTGCCAGTGGCAACCCTACCGCATTCTCAACGAGCAAACCGATCAGATTGGTCTCACCCGTCTTGTAGACCCATTTCTCACCCGGAGGCGCCTCACGCGGGAGTTCCTTCATCTGAGCCACCATCGCATCTTCGCCATATTCCAGCACGAAACTGGCCATCTTGGCGACATCGCTTTCGGGGTCGGTATAGTCCTCGTTCCACGCAACACCTGACGTCATCGTGGCCAACTGTTCTACAGTGACCCCTTCATAAGCGGAGCCTGCGAGCTCAGGGATGTATTGGGTTACCGGATCTTGCAGGCTGCCTATAAAACCGTCCTGGATCGCAGCACCAAGCAACGTCGAGGTGAAGCTCTTGGCTACGGAGAAACTTGTCCAGCGCTGCTCCGGACCAAAGCCAAGCCGATAGGATTCAAACCGTTTTTCGCCATCTTGCAGCACCATCACCCCGGCGGCATTGGTCGATTCCATCAAGCTGCGGATTTCAGCCGCGAGTGTATCATTTAGCGGTGCACCATCCGGCAATGCGCGCGGCTCAACCGCGCCCTTCACCTCGTGCCCCTCAAACCAGTTTTCCATCTCCCGGAAACGCTGTTCTCGCTGTTCATCGCTCCAGAACAGAACCTGAAGATCAGCGGGCTCGCGCTCTGGCGGCGTGACGAAAGTGACCGGATTTTCTTGCACCGGCGCAGTTTCAATCGGGACGCTATAGCTCGCTACGCATCCTGTCAGTGCCAGCGTGAGTGCCGCGCTGCTGATCCAAACCCGCATTATTATCTCCCTAAATAGAAACGAGCGCACCCTATGGAGTGCGATGCGAGGGAGCAAGCTTAGCTTTGTGCTTTCATATCGCGATACGCTGATAATGCGCGCTCCCGCCCTTCCCGATGCGCGATGATCTTGCGCGGATAGTCGGACGGTCTCACTCCGTGCTCTTCGGGATCGTGGATGTAAGGCTCGCTGAGATCGGCCAATTCGGGCACGTACTCCCGGATATAGCCCGCAGCGTCGAACTTCTCTGACTGCGATAGCGGCGCCATTATCCGCACGAACATATTGCTGTCGACACCTGTACCCGCCACCCACTGCCAATTGGTGGCATTGCTGGCGTAATCGGCATCGACCAGCGTATCCCAGAACCACTGTTCGCCGACGCGCCAGTCGATCAGCAGATGCTTGATCAGGAAGCTTGCCGCGATCATCCGCACGCGGTTGTGCATCCAGCCGGTCTGCCAAAGCTGCCGCATACCGGCATCGACAATGGGGTAGCCGGTTTGCCCCTGCTGCCAGGCTTTCAGATCGCGCGCAGCGGCTTCGTCATTCTCCGGATCGCGCCATGCGATTTGGTCAAAATCCTCGCGGTAATTGTCAAGCGCATAGCGTGGGAACTGGCAAATCGCGTTTTGCGCATAATCGCGCCAGATCAGCTCTTTCTCATAGGTCTTCCAGCCATGCGAGCGCTTGTTCTTGAGCGCATGCCAGATCTGCACCGGGCTGACCTCGCCGAAATGGAGGTAGGGCGAGAGCTGACTGGTTTTGTCGACCGACGGCAGATTGCGCGCATCGTCATAGTCATCGGTGTGGTCTTCCCACCAGTCGAGGCGTTCGTGTGCGGCCTTCTCGCCCACTTCCCAAAAGCCTCGCATGCCGCCTGCCCAATCAGGGCGCGTGGGCAGCAATTGCCAGTCATCCAGCGCATCGCTGGCGGGCCATGTGTCGGGAGAAGAGAGCGTCTCCGGCTCTGGCAGTTCGTCACGCGGCGGAAGCATCTCCAGCGTCGCTTTCGCAAACGGCGTGTAGATCTTGTACGGCGTGCCCGAACCCGTCGTTACCGCGCCGGGAGGCAGCAGGAAATTTGCATCGTAAAGCTCTAGGTCGAGCTTGTCCTTGAGCTCACCCTGCGCCTTGCGCCACCACGGCTCGTAATGGCGGTTTGCGTGGACGGTTTCTGAACCGGTTTCCTCCGCGATCTTGCACAGTTCCTCCACCGCATCGCCCTTGCGCAGAATGATGCGCGCGTGGCGCTGGGCGAAGCTGTTTTGCAAGCTCGTTAGCGAATGGTGCAGCCACCAGCGCGAAGCACCGCCGTATTTGTGCGAACCCGCGCGTTCGTCATCGAGCACATAGACCGCGATCACTGGACCAGCCTGCGCCGCGTGATAGAGCGCGGGATTGTCTACCATACGCAGATCGCGCCGCAGCCATACGATTTGGGGACTCGCCATTTCTCCCAAGCGAATTACCCGCCGGGAGGTTCCCGGCTCAATGGCTCACACCGCACATCCGGCAAAGCGACAGTGAAGCGATCCCGTGCACGCGGATCATAGAAGCGCGCATCGCGCAGCAAGACCGAGCCATCCTCGGCGCGTTCGGCAAAGGGCGCACGGGTCCAGAACAGGAAGGCCTGCACCTCCCTATCATTTGTTCGCCAAACCTCTCTAGTTGGCCAAAAACAAGCGCCTTTCGAGATCGCCTGCAGCTTTGGCGTGTCATCAGCAATTGACCAATTGCCAACATCGTAGGCGAATGCGACTCTAAGCTCGTTCTCCTCAATGAGTGGCTTTTGGAGAATTATTTCGCGTTCCCAAAAGTTGAATGGCACTGGGCTCGCGATCATCTTGCTTTCATACGGTGCCGATTCTTGAGCGGTCTGGCCCAGAGCCTGCTCAGAAATCACTCCATTCAGCCCGATATACGCAAGGCTCACAGCTATTGCTGCGCGCGCGGGCTTCATCCACTCCCCGCCCTTGTTCTCTCGCCGCAGCGAGAACCATGTCGCAAACCCCATTAGCGCCCACAGCCACACATCGATGATGAACAGCGTATCGCCGTAGAACCACTGGCTCGAGAACGGCTCTAGGAAGCGCACACCATAGACATTGAGCCAGTCGAGCGCGGGGTGCGTCAGGCATCCGAGCAGGCTCAGTGCATAAAGCCAGCCAAAATGCACCGGCAGCCGACATTCAGGCCGTTTGCCACGCTTCGTCTGCCAGCGGTCATAGCCCCACAGCAGCCCCGCCAATAAAAGTGGCAAAAGCACCATCGCGGGCGGGCCATGTGTAATCCCGCGGCGGAAACCCAGATGCTCTTGCCCTTCAAGCCAGAAGAAGCACGCCGCATCGACATCGGGCAGGTTCGCACCGATCACCAGCGCGGGCATCGCGAGGCCCGTTTTCTTCTTGAGCCCGGCCTGCCCCAGCAGCGCACCGACCAGTGAATGCGTTAGATTGTCCATCGGTGCGACCCGGTGAGGAGCTTACTCCTCAACCGTCCAAGTCTGCCCCTTGGCAAGCAGTGCAGCCAAGTTCGGCTCCTTACCTTCACTTGCGCGCTGACGCTCCTCAGCAACCAGCACTTCGAATGTCGGTGCGGGGTCATCGTAAAGTACACCCAACGCTTTCGGGAACGGACCGAAGGGCAGTTCGACCAGCATGTGCGCAATCGAACGGTTCTTCACGTCGTGCACGATCACACCGGCTGACTTCCAATCGCCATCAATCACATCGACCACTTTCAACGCCAGCTTGTCGTGATCGAGCGCGATACCCTTGGTGCCATTTGCGAAAAGCATCGGCTCGCCATCTTCAAGCCATAGCTGGCTGTCCTCCGCCCCCTTTGGCGCGGCAAAGCCATCGAACACGTCTTTATTGTAAACGATGCAGTTCTGGTAAATCTCTACAATCGCCGCACCCTGGTGCGCATGCGCGGCCTTTAGCACATCGGGCAGCTTCTTCGACACGTCGAACCCGCGCGCCACAAATCGCGCGCCCACGCCCAGCGCGAAAGCCGAAACGCGGGTCGGTGCATCAACCGAGCCGGTCGGCGTCGACGGGCTGCGCGTACCGACCCGGCTGGTAGGCGATGCCTGCCCCTTGGTCAGGCCATAAATCTCGTTATTGAACAACAGGATCTGCATATTCACATTGCGCCGCAGCGCATGCATCAGATGGTTGCCGCCGATCGAAAGGCCATCGCCGTCGCCGGTCACCAGCCACACATCGAGATCGGGATTGGCCAGCTTTACGCCCGTTGCCACCGCCGGCGCGCGGCCGTGGATGGTGTGGAAGCCATAGCTCTCGATGTAATAGGGAAAACGGCTCGAGCAGCCGATTCCGCTGATGAAGCAGGTGTTGGACGGGTCGCTGCCCAATTGCGGCAGTGTGCGCTGCACCGCCTTCAGGATCGCATAGTCCCCGCAACCCGGGCACCAGCGGACTTCCTGATCGGTTTCCCAATCCTTCAATGTGGTTTCGATCTTGGTCATCTCGTTCATGACAGCGCTCCTTTGATCGCGCGCGTGATCTCTGAAATCGTAAAGGGCTGCCCGCTGGTCTTGGTCAACGGTTTGGCATCGATCAGGAACTGATCGCGCAGCAGTGTCTTGAATTGGCCGGTGTTCATCTCTGGGACGATCACCTGATCATAGCTCTTCAACAACTCACCAAGGTTTGCAGGCATCGGCCAGATATGGCGAACGTGGATATGGCTGACATCCAGCCCTTCGCGCCTAGCACGCAGCACCGCCTGATGGATCGGACCATATGTGCTGCCCCAGCCGACAATCGCAAGTTTGCCGCCTGCTTCACCCAGTTCGATCTGTTGATCGCGCACCTTGATACCCGCGATCTTGCCCATGCGTGCATCAGTCATCGCCTGGTGGTTGGCGGGCGAATAATCGATATGGCCGGTGTCCTTCGCCTTCTCGATCCCGCCGATGCGGTGCATCAGGCCCGGTGTGCCAGGCTTGATCCAAGGCCGCGCGCCAAGCTCGTTACGCTTGTACGGCAGCAGCTGCCCGTCAGGACCGTTGGGCTTGGTCAGGAATTCTGCCGGAAAGCGCTCAAACGCGTCAGGGTTTGGTACTTTCCATGGCTCAGACGCATTGGCGATATAGCCATCTGTCAGCAGGATCGTGGGCGTCATATATTGTACCGCGATCCGGCATGCCTCGATCGCGCATTCAAACGCATCGCCAGGGCTGCGCGCGGCGATAACCGGGATCGGCGCATCGCCATTGCGGCCATAAACCGCCTGATAGAGGTCGCTCTGCTCGGTCTTTGTTGGCAGGCCTGTTGACGGTCCGCCGCGCTGCGAATTGACGATCACCAGCGGTAGTTCGGTCATGATGCCAAGGCCCATCGCCTCGGTCTTGAGCGCGATACCCGGGCCAGACGAGCTGGTCACACCCAGCGAACCGGCATAGCTCGCGCCAATTGCCGCGCAGATCGCGGCAATTTCGTCTTCCGCCTGGAAGGTGGTGACGTTGAATTCCTTCATCTGCGCCAGATGGTGCAAAATCGCTGACGCCGGGGTGATCGGATAACCGCCGAAGAACATTGGCAGGCGCAGCAAGCGCGCGCCCGCCACAAGGCCAAGCGAGACCGCCTCCGCGCCGGTGACTGTGCGATAAAGCCCCGGCTGCGTCGGGACAGGGTCCAGATGCACCTGTTTGAGCGGTCCGGCGAGTTCCGCCGTTTCGCCATAGGCATGCCCGGCGTCCAGTGCGGCGATGTTAGCCTTCGCAATGTCTGGCTTCTTGGCGAACTTGCTATTGAGCCATTCGTGCAGTGGTGCGCGCGGACGGTCGAACATCCACAGCGCCAGACCCAGCGTCCACATGTTCTTGCAGCGCAAGGCATCCTTGTTGCCCAGCCCGAACGGCTTCACCGCCTCCACGGTCATCGCCGAGATATCGAGCTTGAGCACGTCGTATTTGGCGAGGGTGTCATCCTCCAAAGGGCTGACATCATATTTCGCTTTGTCGAGATTGCGTTTGGTAAACTCGCCCTCGTCAACGATCACCAAACCGCCGGGCTTAAGCGAAGGCAGGTTCACCTTCAGCGCCGCGGGGTTCATCGCCACCAGCACATCGGGCTCGTCGCCCGCCGTGTCGATCTCACGCGCGCCAAAGTTGATCTGGAACGCTGACACGCCGAACAGCGTGCCTTGCGGCGCGCGTATTTCTGCCGGGAAATCGGGGAATGTGGCGAGGTCATTGCCTGCCAGCGCGGTTGAAAGTGTAAACTGCCCGCCAGTCAGCTGCATCCCGTCGCCGCTGTCGCCCGCGAAGCGGACGACCACGGCATCGGGTTGCTGGTTGGGTGAAGTCGGCTTTTCAGCGGCTTTCGTTGCCATCTGCTATCCTTGTCGTACGCCGAATGATACGGCGCTTCTCCTGCAATGGAGACCACCTATGATGTGCCTCCGCCTCTCACAATGAAGTTTTTCTGCTATGGGGACAAATGTCGAGTGGAAAAGCGCGTTTGTCCCCTCTAACCTGACAAAAAGCACAGCAGGAGAGAGCCCGAAATGGCCGCCGAACCACCTTTTATCCGCCCGGATGTGAAAGTATTTCTGGATGCATTGGCCTCAATGGGCGGGGTCCCGATTTCCGAAATGACATTGGAAGAAGCGCGACAAAGCTATATTGCGCTCCACGGTATGGCGGATGCTCCAGCGCGCGAGTTGGCCGTGATCAGGAACCTTAGTTTCCCGGGGCCCGAGGGCGAAATTGGGCTTAGACTTTACGATGCACGCGAGACTCGCGATCCCGGCCCGGTCATCGTATTTTATCACGGCGGCGGATTTGTGATCGGAGATCTCGACACGCATCACAATCTTTGCACGGAGATCGCCTATCAGATGGATCTTCCTGTGGTCGCAGTCGATTATCGCCGTGCACCAGAACACCCCTTCCCTGCGCCGATCGAAGATTGCGTCGCGGCAACACGCTGGATTGCAAGTTCACCAGAGGCCTTGGGGCGCAAAGCAATTGGGCTTATTCCGATCGGCGATAGCGCGGGCGGCAACGCGACGATCGTAGTGAGCCAGCAATTGGCGACCAGCCCTGCCGATGTGCCGATCGTTTTGCAGGTGCCGATTTTCCCACTCGCTAGCGATTCCGCCGGCTCTCGTAGCCTTGAAGAATTCGCTGATGGTTTTGTACTAACCAAGGCTGCTGTTGAATTCTTTGGAGCAGCCTATGCTCCAGATCCAAACGATCCACGCGCGATGCCCATTCTCGGCGATCATTCAACTGCACCACCGACGGTGCTGGTCACTGCCAGCCTGGACCCAATCAGGGATTCGGGCCGCGACTATGGCGCTGCGCTTTCCCAAGCGGGCATTGATCACGTCCACCTTGAGGTAAACGGCGGAACGCACAGCTTCACCAATCTGCGTCAAGCGGTTCCAAGCTATCAGACAGATCTGGAACGTGTCTTTACCGCGATGAAGTTGATGTTGGAGCACGCGCAATGAGTGAGCTTGCCTATCGCCCCTGCGCCGGGTTCATGCTGGCAAACCGTATCGGCCATGTTTTCGTCGGCCAACGCATAGACTCTCAACATCTGGGCGCGTGGCAAATGCCGCAGGGCGGGATTGATCCCGGCGAAGACACACGCGAAGCTGCGCTGCGAGAATTGCATGAGGAAACCGGCATCGCTGCGCATCTGGTCGATATCATCGCGCAAACGAGAGAACCCCTGCGCTATGATCTGCCTGAAGAGCTGATCGGCAAACTATGGGGCGGGAAATATCGCGGGCAGGAGCAGCACTGGTTCCTGGGCCGCTTCACCGGCTCGGATGACGATGTCGATCTTGAAGCCCACGATCCGCCAGAGTTTGCAACATGGCAATGGGTCGAGCCCGAGCAGTTGCCCGATCTGATCGTACCATTCAAACGGGACGTATATCGCGCTGTTGTGCGCGAGTTTTATGCGCTGATTTAGTTTTGAAAGCGGAATGCTATCCGGTCGCGATTGTCCTTGGCCCTTGCAGATTTGAACGAATCCAAATCCTCAATCCGGTCAAACCATGCATTGATATTTGGGAAGCCGTTGTCAAAAATGCCTTTGTCGCGCGCAGCATACATCGGATAGACCAGTGTGATGTCGGCGACCGTCAAATTGTCTCCGCCAAAGAATGGCTGAGCCCCAAGGTCCTTTTCCATCTCACCAAGCAATGTCTCCATACGCGGGTTTAGAAACATCTTGCGAACTTGACCGAAGACCGCCTTCAAGAGCGCACTGATTGGCCAAGGCGAACGGGTTTCCAGTAAGCCAAGCACCATCGCGATGCTTTGCAGCGGCATCAATGACCCGGGCGAAGTATGGTACCAAAAAAGGTGTCTAGCGCGATCTTTATGGCCCGCCTTGGGGTTCAGATCGTTGTTGGGATAGGAATCAAGGATGTAGTCAATGATCGCATTGCTCTCTGCCAGGACCACGTCTCCGTCAGTTATAACCGGCGCCGTACCAAGTGGCGACAGCGCCTTGTAGTCATCTGGCGCAAGATTGGTTTCCGGGTCGCGATTATACAATTTCAGCTCGTAATCGGCGTGCAAGGCTTCCAGCAGCCACAGAATGCGAAAACTCTGCGAATATTCGAGATGGTGAAGTGTCAACATCGCCAAAACCTTTCGTCTAATTGCTGGCGGGGCCCGCCTCTGGATTGTCCGCCGCCAATGATGCAGTTGAGTCGGCAACAATCGCCGCCTCTAACTCAATTGTTTCCGGACAGTTCGTGCCGCACATGCTGCGAAGAACAGCCAGATTGCGTCGCGCTTTCTCGATCGCTCCCTTTTCGGTTAGCGCTTGCCCTTCTCCTGCCAGTGCCGCGAAGTTGATTGGATCCCGATCAAGAACACTGCGATAGTAGTCGATTGATTTGGCCGTCAAACCTTGCGCCCGAGTTGCATCGGCTAACGCAATAAACGCGTCGTTGTAACCCGGGTCAAGCGCCAGCGCGGCCTCAAATGCGTCGATCGCAGCATTTTTGTCGCCTCGGTTAAAAGCGTCTCGTCCAAGCTCCACCATGGCAACCGCACGGGGGTCAGCCGGCGAGATCATCGTACCGACGCTTCCCGTGACGAAAACCACAAGAGCAAGCGCTGCAGCGGCGGGCACCCATCGAAAAACCCGGCGCGCAGCAGTGTCAGAGCGGAGGACTGATGCTTCAGTCATGATGCCACAAAGGCTAACACCCGGGGCGCAACATGGCGACAAAAAAGCCGTCAGTACCCGCGTGGTAAGGATCCAAGCGCATACCCTTTCCGCGCTTCGATCCTGCTGGAAGTCCGATTGGGGGTGCTTCCCAGCCGCCGTGGCGCGTTAGAAAAGCTTCGATCCGGTCAGCCCCCTCTGCATCAAGTAAGGAACAGGTGACAAAGACAATATGACCCGTTGGATGAACCAGCTGAGCAGCAATATCGAGCACTTGGTCCTGCAACTTCGTAAGCCGATCCAGTTCACCTTGGTCTATCCTCCAGCGAGCCTCGGGATTGCGCCGCCACGTCCCCGTTCCGGAGCACGGAGCGTCCACCAACACGACGTTGGCTTGTCCAACCCATTGGGCAAGCGCCTCTAATTCCCGATTAGGATCAAGCAGGACAGTGTGGTCGATGTAGGCCCCCGCCCTTTGCGCACGCGGGGCAAGGTTTCCAAGCCGTCGCTTGTCGGTATCGCACGCGACGAGAGTTCCTTCATTCGACAGACGAGCAGCCAGTGCGAGCGTTTTGCCGCCGGCCCCTGCACACAGATCGATCACCGTATCGCCTTGGGCGACATGAATTGCTTCACAGATCAGCTGACTACCGTGATCCTGAACCTCGATTTGCCCGTCGCGGTATTGCGGCCACTGCTCAACCAAAGTGCCGGTAGGAAAACGCAAAGCATGAGGCGCAGTCAGTATTTCCCCGGCTTGGGGTAGGTCGATTCTGCCGCGATCCGTCTTCAGCGTATTCACTCGAACATCCAGCGATGCCCGGTCCAACAGCGCCTCCATTGCCTCAGTCGAGACGCCAGAGGCTGCTAACGCATCGGTCAACCACTCAGGAGCGATGCCGCCTGCTGCCGCCATCTCATTGTCGCGGACTGGCTCGGGCCCGTGGTTTGAACCATTGAACAGCAGCAAGATCGACGGATCTATTTCAGCTAACCGCAACATTGCCGCGCGTCCGTTCCTGGGAACCGGTCCACATGCCCTGATCGCCGAATAGACCAGTTCGCGCACGGCGCGCCGGTCCTTCGATCCGGCGTAGCGACGTTGCTTGAAATAGTTCGCGATCAATCGGTCCGCGGGCGCACCCTTGGTCTTCGCTGCGTCGATGATTTCGTCGAGCAGCTCGATAGCCGCCTGAACACGGGCGGAAGGAGTCATCTAAAGGCCTTAACGCGTCGGATAATTAGGCGCTTCGCGTGTAATCGCGACATCGTGGACATGGCTTTCCGACAGACCAGCATTAGTGATCCGCACGAACTTTGCACGTTTTTGCAAGTCCTCAATCGTGGCCGAACCGGTATAGCCCATAGCCGCCTTTACACCACCAACCAGCTGGTGAATTACATCGGCGGCGGGCCCCTTAAATGGTACCTGCCCTTCTATGCCTTCAGGCACAAGTTTAAGAGCTGAGACGTCAGCCTGGAAGTAACGGTCTGCGCTACCGCGCGCCATCGCGCCTACACTGCCCATGCCGCGATACGCTTTATAGCTGCGCCCCTGATAAAGGAATGTCTCGCCCGGGCTTTCAGCTGTACCCGCTAGCATCGAACCGATCATCACGGTCGATGCACCCGCTGCGAGTGCTTTGGCCGCGTCGCCCGAGGTGCGCAGACCGCCGTCTGCGATAACAGGCACTCCTGATTTGACTGCCTCAGCTGCGCTTTCCATCACAGCGGTCAGCTGCGGCACGCCAACGCCGGCGACAACCCGGGTGGTGCAGATGGAACCAGGTCCAATGCCAACCTTGACTGCGTCAGCGCCTGCATCGACCAGCGCGCGTGTAGCTTCTGCGGTGGCAACATTGCCTGCCACCACCTGAACAGAGTTGGATAGCTTCTTTGCACGTTCGACTGCGCGCGCAACGTCCTTGTTATGACCATGCGCGGTATCGATCACCACCACGTCCACTTCAGCGTCGATCAGCGCTTCGGTTCGCTCAAATCCCTTGTCGCCAACCGTGGTGGCCGCGGCGACACGCAGACGACCCGCTTCATCCTTGGTTGCATCGGGATAGGTTACGGCCTTCTCGATATCCTTGACCGTGATCAGACCGACACAATGCCCGTCATCGTCGACTACAAGCAGCTTTTCGATCCGCCGTTGATGCAGCAGCCGGCGGGCCTCTTCCTGCCCTGTGCCCAATGGTACGGTTGCAAGATTATCCGTCGTCATCAATTCGCGCACCGGCTGCAACGGGTTTTCGGCAAAACGAACATCGCGGTTGGTTAGAATACCTACCAGCTTTCCTGCAGCATCAGTCACAGGAATGCCGCTGATCTTGTTTTGCGTCATCAGTAATTGCGCATCGCCAAGCGTCGCATCGGGCGTGATAGTGATCGGATTGACCACCATGCCGCTTTCGAAGCGCTTTACGGCGCGAACCGCAGCGCACTGCTCTGCAATGTCAAGATTGCGGTGAAGAACACCAATGCCGCCCAGCTGTGCCATAACGATGGCCATATCTGCCTCTGTCACGGTGTCCATTGCTGACGAAAGCACCGGAATATTCAGCGAGATATCGCGCGTCAGCTTTGTAGCTGTACTCGCCATGGATGGCAGAATGTCGCTTTCGGCCGGGCGCAAAAGCACGTCATCAAAGGTCAGGCCGAGGGGGATATCCATATGCGCCACTTTCATCATCTGCAGATTCGTGGCGGCCCATGTAACCGCACATTGTGCAAATCGCTAGTGGGAGCGCGTGCCTTTTTTGCACCGCACCATTGGAGGTGACGATCAACCTATGGATAAACTTCGGTATCGGCCACGCGCCGGATCAGCAGTTCGTGCAGCAGTAAATCATCGACCGCGCCACCCAGTTCGATATCCCCAGGCTCATCCGAGGGTTGATGATAGTCGCCCGATAGAAAAGCCGTCAGCCTTTCCTCAGACCCGAATGCGTTCGACAACAGCACAGCGGGCACGTCACGCTGAAGCAGCGCCCAACCATCCTGCCGCTGCAAAAATGGTTCGGTAAGTTCGCGCGGTGCAAGTTCGCGATCCACGTCCGCAATTGTCTGTTTGATGATCTCATCAAGCGGAGTGCGGCCCTCGCCGATAAAGCCCACCGGGCTTCCTTCGGGAGAGATGGCGACCGTGTCAAAGTTAAATGCGGCGACAAATTCATCCAGCGGAACCGGCGGCGCGTCAGAAAAGGCCACGGCGCCCAGCAAGCCCCATTCTTCTGCCGTAGTCCCAAGGATATATAGATCACGGTCCATCGGTTTTCCGCTTGCCAATCGCTTGCCAAGCTCGATCATCAAACCGATTCCGCTGGCATTATCGACTGCACCATTGCACAATCGATCCTCTGCATCTTCCGGACCACATTCACCGAAATGGTCCCAATGACCCAGCAACAATACCGCGCCAGCATCAGGTTTCGCTCCCGGCAGGCGTGCAATGAAATTACGCGATGATACGTCGCGGCGATCTGTACGCGCATCAAGTGTCAGTTTAAGATTGAGCAGAACCGGATCGAACTCACCGGTGCCCTTGCTTGCGTCAGCATTGGCGAGCAATTCACCCCACCGGTTTTCACCAATTGCCTTGGCCAACTCTTCCCTAGCCATGAACACCGAGACGTTTTCATTTGCTTGCGAAGCGAGAACCAGACGCTCACGCATCTGGAACTGACGGATCTGCGCTGTGCTCTGCGCGGATTCTACAACCGTCACGACCGCTGCCGGACCCAATTCATGAAGTGCGGCGCGGCGTGCCGGGCTTAAGCCCGGATCGCTAAGCATGATCGCAACACGCCCGCGCACAATCTCTTCATCCACTTCGGTATCGGCATATCCAACGAAGACCGTTTCCGCATCTTCCATTAATGCGCGGCGGGCATCCGTTGCAGTGGCGATCGCTTCGGAATTGATCGGGATAATGCGCTGGCCAACCTTGAACTGGGCGAGGCCGCTGTCTCCCACAATGCTGACAAGCGGGACAGGCGCATTCCATGGATTTGCCGGGTCATTTGTGCCCGAGACAAAACCAGCAGGCTCCAGCTGCCCGCGCATATAATCGAGCGTCTTGGTTTCACCAATCGTGCCCGGTCGCCGACCTGCGAACTCCTCACTCGCCAGAACATCAATGTGGCTGCTCAACCGCCCTTCTATCTGCGCGAATTCGGAAGGCGAGACATTGATTCCCGTGCTGGCGCACGCCGCCAGAGTGAGTCCCAAACTCAGCGCAAACGCGCTCCGAAACCATGTTGTTATGTGCCTGCGTGTCAAAGTCTTGTCCTACTCTGCTGTCCAACCGCCATCGATGCTCCAGTTCGCGCCGGTAACATTGCCTGCTTCTTCACGGCACAGGAACACCGCCAAAGCACCAATTTCATGCGGCTGAACGAATTTCTTGGTTGGCTGCTTTGCGAGCAGAACATCATTGATCACTTCATCACGGCTAAGTCCGCGGGCCTTCATGGTATCCGGGATTTGCCCTTCGATAAGCGGAGTCCAGACATATCCGGGTGAAATGCAATTGGCGGTTACGCCCGTCTGTGCCATTTCCAGCGCGATTGTTTTGGTAAAGCCGTCCACCCCGTGTTTCGAAGCATTATAGGCGCTCTTGAACGGGGACGCAGTCTTTGAATGAGCGGACGCGGTGTTGATGATTCGTCCCCAGCCGCGCGCCTTCATGCCCGGAACCGCAAGCCGGGTGGTATGAAATACGGCGTTGAGATTGAGTCCGATGATTGCATTCCATTTATCGAGCGGAAATTCCTCAACCGGAGAGACGTGCTGCATGCCCGCATTGTTGACCAGAATGTCAATTTCACCGGCTTCGGCCATCATCGCTTCAATTTCATTGACATCAAGCAGATTTGCGCTGGAATGCGTCGCGCCCAGCTCTTCAACCAGCTCGGCAATCTCATCCTCGTTGCCGAAGCCGTTGAGAATCACCTCGGCTCCTTCGCTGCGCAATGCACGTGCCACAGCAAGCCCAATTCCCGAAGTTGAACCCGTCACCAAAGCACGCTTGCCTTCAAGCACCATCACTTACCTCTGCTGTCTATCCAAGAATTATGCAGCAGCTTTTGCCGTGACGCGCGCTTCTGTCCAGCGTTATTACACTCAATTAAGGGACACACATGTGATTCGAATGGGGTTGTTATGAAGCTGCGCAGGTTTGACACGTCCAAGATCAAGGTGCGTTCGAGCGGCAGTGGCAGACGCGGCAGAATTCCTGGCGGTCGCGGTGGCGGTATTGGTATCGGCACACTGATAATTGTAGCCATCGCCTATTTCGTGTTCGGCGCAGACCCCATGCAAACGCTGGGAACAGTGCAGGAAGTGCAGGAAGGTTCCTCTGGCCCACAGCAGCGATCACAGGTGAGTGAGGAGCAAGTTTGCTTGCGCGGCCCCTATGCGACAGAGGCCTGCAATGCATTGCAGTCCTTGAACGAGACCTGGGAGCCGGAATTTCGCAGCGCAGGAATCCGCTTTGAACAACCCGTTCTCGACCTGTTTACCGGAGGTCGTGTGACGACAGAAGGCTGCGGCAGTGCTTCGTCCGCAGCGGGGCCATTCTACTGTCCTGCAGACATGGGTATCTATATCGACACCGGATTCTACGATCAGCTCGCACAAATGGCGGGCACCGGCGGGGACTTCGCGCGGCTGTACGTGATCGCGCACGAGTATGGTCACCATATCCAGAATCTGACTGGCCTAGCCGCGCAGGTGCGTAGCGCCCAGCAGCAGAACCCGCGCCGATCAAACGAACTGCAAGTCCGTATGGAGCTGCAAGCAGATTGTTATGCCGGCGTTTGGGCAGGCAAGAACCGCAACCTCATAGAACGCGGTGATCTGGAAGAAGGCATGCGCGCAGCCAGCTCGATCGGTGATGACACATTACAGCGAAATGCAGGCCAGCGGATCAATCCGGAAGGCTTTACGCATGGTACCAGCGCCCAGAGAATGGAGGCCTTGCGCGCAGGCCTGGAAAGCGCTGATGACAGCGTGTGCGACCGCTACTTTCAATTCAACTGAACAGGGCAGCGATAAAAAAGGCGGGACGTGGTGAACCACTCCCGCCCTTTGATACCACGCTGGTTACGACAGCATGAAAAGGTGAATTGGCTTAACCCTCCTTGCGGCTTTCCCAAGCTGCAATCTTCTCGTCCAGCGCTTTGAGCACTTCGGAGAGCATGTCGTCCGGCATTTCAGGGTTTTCAGCAATCGCCTTGCGTGCCTCTTTCAAACCCATGAGAGCACTGGCCATGATCTCGCTTTTGCAGATCACGGTTACTTCTTCACCGTCTTGCATCAGTTTCTTGCCCTTGCCTCCAGTGTCACAGTTGACTTCGACAACGGTGAAATTGCCTTCGGCATTCTCTAGCTCTGCAAACGCCATGCTCTGCTCTGCGAAGGCTTCTTTCAGAGCAAGATCCGCTTCCTCCAGTCCTTCACGAACTTCGATCAGGATTTCGCGCTTTTCCTCTTCGGACAGGCCTTCACCGTCGCGTTCAACGCGTACAATACGATGCTTCTTCACTTCGCGATGCGCTTCGTGGTCACCGTGCTCGCCATCGACATGCACTTCCCTGCGGATAACATATCGGCGCTCGACACCGTCTTCGCCCTGTTCAACCCATTCGTTCTCTTCAACTTTAGGAGCGTCGGGCGCTTCAGGTGCTTCAGGCGCCACCTGAACCAACATCGCTGGAGCAGTTGGCGCAGCGGGCGCGACCGCTGCTGAAGGCGGAACTGGTGGTGCTGGCGGCGCAGGCACATCGGCAAATACTTCTTCAAATGTGTTGCTGTCAGCATATGTAACCGTCGCTGTCAGCGGCAACGACACCAGCGCCGCCGCGATCAGGCCACGTCCGGCCATGCGCCGCTTGGTTGATTGATTGTTCATTTTAAGGCTCCTCAAACGGTGAATTATAGATTTATCCCCTAGCACCGGGCAAGCCATCGGCGCGGCCAGCGCGACGTTGGGCCCGGCAGCAAAACTTGCAATGACTTGAGCGTAGGTGGCGCGCTCTTCCTTGGCCCGTTCTGCGACGACACGCGCATCACAGGCCGCTTCCTGATCACGCCGCAAAGCGAGCCAGCCCAGATGGCCCAGCGGGTTGAACCAATGCAAAGCGAACAGCGGTTGGACCGCCATGTTGATAGCCAAATCTTGGCCCTTATGGTGCGCCAGCTCGTGCGCCAGCGCCAAATCTCGCGCATCTCGGTCCCAAGTCGCCATAAATCCCTGTGGCAGAGCTACAACCTTGTCGATAACGCCAAAGGCAAGGGGCGCGCTGGTCGAAGGAGTTTCGATCAGGCGCACCTTGCCGGCCTGGCCGACGTCGCGTCCTTCGGCCAGCAGTTCCTGTCGCATCCGCCGATAGGCCCGGAAACGCAGGAAAAGGAATACCACGGCACCCACCATCCAAACTGCAAGAACGAATTCTGTGAGGGTGAACGGCAACAACGGTTCACTCAATGTGACGTCAGTGGCCGGGACTGGAACAGTGCTGCGCTTTGCCACAAGAGCAAACACGTCGAGCGGCTCAGCTTTACTGGCGATAGCAGTCACAGGTTCAGCAGGCGCCATCCAGGCCGGCAGGGTCAGTGGGGGGAGAACCAACCTGATCAGCGGAAGAGCCCATAGCGCATAGGCCGCTTGCGGGCCGAAATGCCGCGCGACAGGGCGACGTATGAGCAGGACAAGCGCGATCAGCGCGGCGGTCCAAATGAATGTATCGGTCAGCCAGTCCATCATCGCTTCAGCTCCTTCAGCAGGGCTTCGATTTCAGTGAGATCGTCCTCGGTCAGCGCCTCCTGGTCGGCCAGATGCGCCACCAATGAGGCAGCGCGACCTCCAAACAGCCGGTCAACCAACCGCTTACTCTCGGTTCCGATGTAGTCAGACCGCGCGATCAGTGGCGCGTAGAGATAACGCCGTCCGTCCGGGCTGGCGGATATCGCGTTCTTATGAACCAAGCGCCCCAACAATGTTTTGACGGTAGCCAGGCTCCAACCGCGCTCGTCAGCCAACGCGTTCGAAACATCTGCCGCGGTCGCCGGATTCTTGTCCCATAGCACTTCCATGACCGCATGCTCCGCTTCGCTAATCCGTTCAGGCCTGGCAGTATCACCCCGTCCCATTTGCATCCTCCCTAAGGTGCCAGAAAACTCGATCGTAGCGTTACGTTTACGCCTGTAGTCATATCGACTACGAATGTAAACATGAAGCCTGTATTAACAAGGCAAGACAGGGGTTGAAACTCTGCGAGCGACAGATCACCATGGACGAATGACGTGGAGACTGGGCCTTGCACTCGGAATTGGCGCTGCAGCGGCAGCGATTGCTATCCATGCGCCCTCTTCCGCCACCGGAACAGTGATGCCTCAGACCTTGCCGGTCGCACTAGATGAGAGTGACGCTGAGAACACTACACTCGGAGAGTTGTCTTATCGTGGAGGGTTGGAGATTGAGCCGGGCGAGCTGGAGATTGGTGGAGTTTCCGGCATCGATTGGCATGACGGCCTGCTCTATGCGGTAAGCGATGATGGTCATTGGCTGACAATCGAAACCGACGAGATCGGTGATCAACTGATCGACCTGATCGAGATTTCCAAGGGCGAGTTGCTGGATGAGCGCGGCAAGCGATTGCGCGGAAAAAGTGAGGGTGATGCCGAAGCGCTTACCCGAACAGGCGATGGTGCATGGCTGGTCGCTTTCGAACAGGACCACCGCGTTTGGCGCTACGCCGCCTTCGATCAAGCGGCGAGCACACCCGCAGATGACCCCGGCCTTTTGGTTGTGGATGCCCCATCAAACAGTGGTTTGGAAACACTTGCTGCTACCAGTGATGGATGGCTCGCTTGCGGCGAGTGGGTGAAAGGACCGAAACCCAATTGCGTTATTAACAACGGCAGAGGGGTTTTGAGTTTCGAGCTTGAGCCCCCTCCCCTGCTGGCCGAACGCGGCGGTGTGCCGACCGATGCCGATTGCGCCAGCAATGGGGTGTGCTTCGTACTGTTCCGCAGCTGGTCGCGCGAATTGGGCAATGCCACCGCAATTGTCGCGATGGGGCCGGACGGGCTGACCGAAACACTGGCCGAATGGGACACATCGCGAACCATCGATAATTTCGAAGGGATTACCGTGCGCGAGGAAGGCGGCAAGACGTATCTCTATATCATCTCGGACAACAATTTTTCCGATGATCAACGCACGCTGCTGATGAAGTTCGAAGTGAGCGAGCGCGCCGCGACCGCTCCGGGCGTCCCGCCGAAGGTTTACGCAACCGAGGTGGTAGTGCTGGAAACAACAATGGGCGACATCACCGTGTCGTTGGAGACTGAACGCGCGCCGATCACGGCCGCCAACTTCCTGCGCTATGTGGACGAGGACCGGTACGACAACACGAGGTGCTATCGGGCAATGCGCGTGACCTTCGGGCAGGAACCGAGTGGTTTTCTGCAGTGCGGCACGCAAAACGATCCTCGCCGGATCTTGGATGGAATCGCGCATGAGCCGACCAATGAGACCGGCCTCAGCCATACGAATGGCGCACTATCTATGGCTCGCTTCGAGCCGGGTACAGCAACCGGCGATTTCTCGATCATGATCCGTGATCAAAGCGGACTGGATGCTGTTCCCGATTCAGACGACCCTGACCGCCGCCCCGGCTTCGCTGTGTTTGGCTACGTCATCGACGGGATGAATGTGGTGCATGCAATCCACGCGCGCGACACCGACCCTGACAAGGGCGAAGGCTTTCTGAAAGGTCAGATGCTCGCAAAGCCGATCGAGATCGTGAATGTGCGAAGAGCGACCCCGGAAAACTAGGGCTCATTCCCCCATTGCGGGCTTTCCAACCGGCGCGGTTGCCATTTGCGGGATGTTCGCTTCGATTGCGCTCAGCCAGCTCATCGCCGCATTGCCGATCCGCGCTTGCGGAAGTGAAGCTGGCAGCCGCATGCGCGATTCCCAATCGGCGATTGAGAGTGTCGCCTCGCGATGCGCCATCAGCAGTGCGTGCGGCTTACGCATTGCACGATTGATCAGCGCGTCTCCAAAAAATGTCCAGTCATTGTCCGGCTGACACCCAAACGAAGTGCGATTTTCAGCTGACGCGGTGATGATCGCCGTGTTGTCGCTTGCCAACGCGGGCACGAAAATCCCCGAATAACAAGCCGAAATCAGCAGCAGGCGCTTTTCGATACCCAGTTCAGCGAGCGTATCTCTCATCAGCGTGGGCGAGAGAATACCATAGCCATCGTCGTTGTAATGATAGGCCAAGCCCTGCGGCAGACCGTGACTCGTTGAATAGAGCACCAACACATCTTCAGATGTGTCCATCTTCTCTGCCACGCTGGCGAGCGCGATCAGAAGCGCGCTAATCGAACCATGCGGTAAACCGTCATCTTCACCATCCGGCCCAGCGAGAACCAGCGTCCGGTCTGGCGCGTTGTAGCGCCGCTCAAGTACCTTGCCGACTTCGCGTGCCTCGCGGGCGAACACCGGATCGCTGTCGAGCGCGATCGAAATGACGTAGACATCGGCTAGGCCTGCCCGCTCGGACGCGAGGCCGCGGAGCGCGGCATCAAGCCTGCGTCTTTGTGCAAGCATCTCGCGTGCCGACAAGTTGCGATTAAGCTCCGGCCCTTGCTCGAGGCTTTGCTGGACTTCCTGTGGAGTGGAACCTGATCCCAGCCCTGGCCATCCGGCGCTATGGGTGGAGGCGGTGTTGTCTGGTTGCGGCGGAGTGCTCTGCGCGAGGGCGGGCGCAGCAAACGCCACCGCTGCTGCCATACCTAGAAGAAGAAATGCGCCCCGCTTCATCAACTCGAAAGCTGCCTTGCAACGCGCATATGGTCAAGCCATCAATACACCCGCTTCTTCGGCTTGATGTATTCGGCATCGTCAGTGAGCGTGTATTCGTGCACCGGACGGTAGTCGATC
The DNA here is from genome assembly GCF_001663155.1 of Altererythrobacter ishigakiensis. Classification (NCBI taxonomy): domain Bacteria; kingdom Pseudomonadati; phylum Pseudomonadota; class Alphaproteobacteria; order Sphingomonadales; family Erythrobacteraceae; genus Altererythrobacter; species Altererythrobacter ishigakiensis. The sequence goes on along the minus strand of NZ_CP015963.1, from coordinate 1,557,121 downwards.
TTCACGCCGCCGCCGTTGCCGCCCCAGCCTTCGAACCACGCGATGGTGTGCTTCATCCAGTTCGCATCGTCGCGATCGGGGAAGTCCTCATGCGCGTGCGCGCCGCGGCTTTCCTTGCGGTTTTCAGCTGACGCCATGGTCACCACAGACTGCGCCATCAAGTTGTCGAGCTCAAGCGTTTCGATGAGATCGCTGTTCCAGATAAGCGAGCGGTCGTGGACTTTCACGTCCTCCATCCGCTTGTTGATCTGAGTCAGCTTCTCGACACCTTCAGCCATCAGCTTGCTGTCGCGGAACACAGCGGCATGCGCTTGCATGGTCTGCTGCATATCGCGGCGCAGTTCAGCAGTTGGCGTTCCGCCATCAGCATGACGGAAATGATCGAGGCGAGCCAGCGTCATATCCATGCTGTCGGCAGGCAGCTCGTCCTGCTTCGCATTCGCTTTGGTGTTTTCCTTCAGGTGCAGACCCGTCGCACGTCCAAATACCACCAAGTCGATCAGCGAGTTCGAGCCCAAGCGGTTTGCGCCGTGAACCGACACACAGGCCGCTTCGCCAACGGCATAGAGACCCGGCACAACATGATCGGGATCGCCGTCGGGGCCGAGTGTCACCACCTGCCCGTGATAGTTACAGGGGATGCCGCCCATGTTGTAGTGCACCGTGGGCGTCACCGGCAGCGGTTCACGCGTCAGGTCAACACCAGCAAAGATCTTGCCGCTTTCCGTGATGCCCGGCAGGCGTTCGCCCAGCACCTTCGGATCGATGTGATCGAGATGCAGATAGATGTGGTCACCGTCGTCGCCAACACCGCGCCCTTCGCGCATTTCCAGCGCCATCGATCGAGACACAACGTCGCGCGATGCAAGGTCCTTAGCGCTCGGAGCGTATCGCTCCATAAAGCGCTCGCCTTCACTATTGGTCAGATAACCGCCCTCGCCGCGTGCACCCTCTGTAATGAGTACGCCCGCGCCGTAAATTCCGGTCGGGTGGAACTGGACAAACTCCATGTCCTGCAGCGGCAGTCCAGCGCGCAGCACCATGCCCCCGCCATCGCCGGTGCAGGTATGCGCAGAAGTCGCGGTGAAGTAGCAGCGGCCATAACCGCCGGTTGCCAGCACGACTGATTGCGCGCGGAAGCGGTGGATCGTGCCATCATCCAGACACATCGCAGTCACGCCCACGCATTTGCGGTCAGCGCCCTCGCCCGCCATGATCAGGTCGAGCGCGAAATATTCGATGAAGAAGTCCGCGTCATACTTCAGGCTCTGCTGATAGAGCGCGTGCAGCATGGCGTGGCCAGTACGGTCAGCCGCGGCACAAGTACGCTGCACCGGTGGGCCTTCGCCCATATTCTGCATGTGGCCGCCAAACGGACGCTGGTAAATGGTGCCATCTTCGTTGCGGCTGAAAGGCACGCCTGCGTGCTCCAGCTCGTAAACCGCCGCCGGGGCTTCGCGCGCAAGATATTCAATCGCGTCCTGGTCACCCAGCCAGTCTGCGCCCTTCACCGTGTCATACATATGCCATGACCAGTGATCCGGTGTGTTGTTGCCCAGCGATGCAGCGATGCCGCCTTGCGCCGCCACAGTGTGGCTGCGCGTCGGGAACACCTTGGTGATGTTCGCGGTCTTCAAGCCTGCTTCAGCTGCGCCCATGGTTGCGCGCAGGCCAGAACCGCCCGCCCCCACAACCACAACGTCATAGGTATGATCGATAATCTTATAGTCCGAGGTGTCGGCCATCAGGCGGCCCCTCCAAAGGCAAGGCTGGCAACAGAGAAAATGGCGAAGGCACCGCCGCCGATCACGGCAAGGTTGAGCGCCGCGAGCGCAGCAAACTTGGTGCCTGAGTTGTGCAAGTAATCTTCAATCAGAACCTGCAGGCCAAGGCGGGCGTGCCAGAACGTGCTGATCACAAGCAGGATCATGGCCGTCGCGGATACTGGCTGCGCAAGCCATTTGCTGACCGTGGAATAGCTGAGATCGGGCAATCCGATGATGCTGGCAATCAACCAGATACTAAGCACGAGATTGCCAATCGCAGTGAAGCGCTGCACCAGCCAATGATGCGCGCCCTCATGCGCTGAGCCAAGCCCGCGCACCTTTCCGAGTGAGGTTCCGTTACCCATGCGTCAGATCTCTTATTTGTTGAGGATGAGGGCCCAGAAGCCCGCTGTCAGGAGAATGGCGATTAGCGGAGACGCGATCGACCAAAACTTGTTGGCGTTGAGTTCGTAGCCAGCGCCGATATCCAGCACGAAGTGCCTGAGACCGCTCATCAGATGCGTGAAAAAGGCCCAGCTAAGGCCTACCAGAACAACATAGCCTGGAACGCTCGTCATCAGCCCGGCGAAAGTTTCATAGTAGTCTGGGCCGCTAGCCAGCGCACCCAGCCACCATACCAGCACAAACAACCCGACCAACGCCATTCCGTCTCCGCTGATGCGATGAAGGATCGAGACGAGCATATGCGGGCCCCATTTCCATATCTGAAGGTGCGGTGAAAGCGGTCTGTTATTCGCCATGGAGTCTTTTCCAGTTATCCCTGTTGCGCCCCCACTTAGCGTGCTGACAGCGTGGTGCAAGCGGTGAGCACTCGACTTGGCCCGCAAAGTTTCGGATAGGTGTTCGAATGAGTGCAATTCTCCTAACTGGATCGAGCCGTGGAATCGGAGCTGCTGCGCGCGAAGCGCTGGAAAAACGCGGCGCTAAAGTGATCGGCCACGCTACCCGTGCAATCGATGCGGACACAGTTGCGGCTGACTTTACAGAGCCGTCCGCCCCGCAAATGTTGTGGGAAGAGGCTCTAAATCGCGCAGGCGGCGAAGTGGATGTGCTGGTCAACAATGCCGGGCTGTTCAACGCGACACCGCTCGAATCGTCGGACATCGAATGGCTCGACGGGTGGGAAGAGACGCTGAGGATCAATTTGACCGCGACTGCCCAGCTTTCACGTTTCGCGTTACGTCATTGGCAAGAACGCGGCGTTCCGGGACGAATCGTTCATGTCGCGAGCCGCGCAGGCTATCGCGGCGATTCGCCTGCACATTGGCACTATGCGGCAGCCAAGGGCGGAATGCTCGCGATGCACAAGACCATAGCGCGAGGCTATGCGGCTGAGCGGATCGTCAGCTTTGCGATTACGCCGGGCTTCACCGATACGGCGATGGCGGGAGATTATCTGGAAAGCCGAGGTGGCGAAGGCCTGTTGCGCGATATTCCGCTGGGCCGGGTCGCAGAGCCGGAAGAAATTGCACGGATAATCGAATTTTGCGCGCTTGATGCGCCCGAAAGCATGACCGGCGCGGTTATCGACGCCAATGGAGCAAGTTATGTTCGTTAGAGCAATTCTCGCATCGTGCATGATAATGGCTGCGTGCGCGCAAAGCTTTGCGCAGCCTGATGCTGCGGTCGCCAACTCATCCGATATCTCAGGCGAAAACGCGAGGTTTGCGACGGAGTGCGAGAGGTGGGACGAATGGGAGAAGCCGGCCTCCCCGTTCCGCATTCACGGCGATACGTACTACGTCGGAACATGCGGGATTGCCGCCATCCTTATCGCGGGCCCAAATGGGCACGTGCTGATCGACAGCGGTACGGAAGGTGGATCGAAAGTCGTCGAAGACAATATCGCCGCACTTGGTTTTTCGATCGACGACGTTCAAGCGATCCTAACTAGCCACGAGCATTACGACCATGTCGGCGGTCTCAACCGTCTTCAGAAGCTGAGCCGAGCGACTGTCTATACAAGCACCGAGGCCGCGCCATTCTTGCGAACAGGCGCCGACAATCCGCGCGATCCACAAGCCGGGTTGCACGATCCCATGACGCCGGTCACCGGCGATATTCGCGTTGTCGCGGACGGTGGGGTGCTGAACGTCGGCAATACCAAGGTCACATCAATCGCCACGCCGGGTCACACGCTTGGCGCGATGAGCTGGCAATGGAAAAGTTGTGAAGCCGATGATTGCCTTAGTATCGTTTATGCCGACAGCCTGAGCCCGGTCAGCGCCGACAACTACAGATTTACTGATCACCCCGAATATGTGGCGACATTCCGCAAAGGCATTGCTCGCCTGCGTGAATTCAGCGGAAGCAAATGCGATATGCTGCTGACCCCTCATCCGTCAGCCAGCAACATGATCAAACGTGCAGGCGCGGGCAGTTTGATCGGCGAAGTTTCATGCGTCGCCTATGCTGACGCGGTCGAACGCCGCCTCAATGCACGCCTCGAACGCGAAGCGAGCGCAACTGAATGAGCGAAAGCTGGAAGCTGTCGGCATACGCGTCAAAGCCAGTGATTCAGGCGGCTCTACTGGTGCATGAAGAGATCGACGATTGGGACCCAGAGGTCGTCATTTCCGGGCGTGAGATTTCGGAAGACCGGCCGGACGAATGGGTGCTGGAAGCCTGGTATCCATCAGAACCCGACGCCGCGCAAAAGCTCGTGATCTCAAACCTGTTCGGCAACGTCGCGCCGATCTTCGAAGTCGAGAAACTCCCGGATGAGGACTGGCTTACGCTTAGCCAGCAAGGCGTCGATCCGATCCGTGCAGGTCGCTTCTACGTTCACACTCCCAACCATCCTCCCGTTGAGGATGCGATCAATTTCGCCATTCCCGCGAGTCAGGCCTTCGGCACCGGCCAACATGAGACAACCGCCGGATGTTTGGCCATGCTCGACACCATGAAGCGAACAGGTCTGGTCGCCCGCAATATCGCGGATATCGGCACAGGTACCGGCCTGCTCGCCTTTGCCGCGATACATCTGTGGAAGGGCGCATTTGCCACTGCATCGGACATCGATGATGTTTGCGCCGGTGTCGTCGCGGACAATGCGACACTCAACAAGGTCACTATGGGCGCTGATCGCGGCGAGCTGACCATGGTGATTGCAGACGGGATGGAAGACGAACTGCTGCAGGCACGCGGACCCTATGATCTGCTGATCGCGAACATTCTGGCAGGCCCATTGGTCGAGCTCGCGCCCGATTTTGCAGCATCGATAACGCCAGGTGGCAGTGTCCTGCTGGCGGGCCTGCTCGAAACTCAGGAAGCCCGCGTGCGCAGCGCTTATTCCCGTGCGGGTTTCCGACTCGCTCAGCGTATGGTGAATGGTGACTGGTCGATATTGTGGTTGCGCAAACGACGTATCTGATCTGGGCCAAGAGGTTGCTGCTGTGGCCGTTGGCGGCGCTGACGTCGTTTGCCGTCATCTTCGCACTCACCGCCTGGGTCGGTTCGTCGATTCCGCGTAACGCGGGCTGGCAAGAGCCGGCCACCGGGATCGAGATCATGATCGAAACCAACGGCGTGCATACCGCCATTGTCGTGCCCACTGTCACAGCGCAAAAGAACTGGCGCGAAGACTTTCCGATCGATCACGTGCTCGCACCTAACCGCCCCTACACTCATGTTTCGGTGAGTTGGGGGGAGCGCGAGGTCTTCCTGAATACGCCAACCTGGTCAGACCTCTCGCTGCCAGTCGCCATCAATGCTGCGACCGGTGGAGAAGGCCTGCTGCACGTCTCACACTATGTGCGACCGGCGCTCTCCCGCAACCATCGTCCACTAACAATCAGCCATGATGAATACGCAAAGCTGATCGCGCTGATCGAAAAGGAAGTGCTGCCAGAGGCCGAACGCCAGAGCTATAGAGGCTATTCAGACTACGACGTGTTCTACAATGCGCCCGGCACATATCACCTGGGCAGGACTTGCAATCAATGGACCAGCGACACGCTGGCCGCAGCGGGTATCAGAACCGGTTGGTGGACTCCGATGGCCGGGGGTGTGATGAAGTGGATACCGCAAGTTGAAACGGACTAACGAACCCGCGCCGGCGCCACGATCACCGCATTGGCAAGCAACAGGTCCAGCCCGTCGAGGTAAGCACGAGTAGAGGGATCGTGCGCGAATCCAATAACCAAGCCGTCGCCTTTGCGTTGCGCCATCAGATAGGGCTTGAACGCCATCTGCCGGCGGTTTTCGTCCCACACATAACCGCTTGCCACCAGATCATCGGCGGCAGCAAAGCGCAGCACATTGATACCGTCTGCGCGATCTAGCGGGGTGAAAATTCGCGAACCAGTGGCGTTCACAATCGCGCCATCATCATAACCGGCTGAGAGGAAGTTCTCCCGATCCGCAACTGTGTTGACGAGCGCGCCGGGAAGCATGTCAGGAAGCGCGTTTTCGTCTTGGATCGCTTTGCGATACTCAGCTTCGGAGGTGATCTCCTGAGCTTCTGCCAGAGGGCCATCATCCTCATCCTCACCAGGCTTAAGACCCAACGCGGCTTCACGCTTGACCGCCAGCATCGGGTTGTCTCCGCTCGCCAGCATATCAAGGCTGTCGCCAATCGCGATAACCACACCGCCCTCACGCGCGAACTCGCGGACATTGCTCGCTCCGCTGCTGCCCAGCACGCCGGCAGGCGCACCATCCGGGATCAACAAGACATCGTATTCTGACAAGTCAGCGCCGATCAACCGCGCGGTTCGTATCGGTGTGACCGGCACGCCCAAGCGTTGCTCCAGGACATATCGCAGCGCGCCTGCACTCAGCGGCGAAACGCCATCATCCCACGCCATCGCAACTTTGGGGATCTCCAGTGTCACAAAAGCACTGCTGCCAAAGTTGGGCCCGTCGTCGACCCAGCTCGATTGAAGCGACACGGTGTGCGCTCCGATTTCGCTCGCCAATTCGGCGAGGCGCGCCATCTTGTCGGCGCCATTGGCTGCATTACTAAAAACAACGGTGCCGCGGGGGAACGTCCGCGAGCCCTTGCTGAAAGCCTCATCGGTGGCCCGACCGGAAATTCCTTCGCGCAAAGCCAGCGCGACCAGCCGGGCCTGTCCACTATCGGTCCAGGGGACCGCGACGCCAAAATCGCCGCTACCTTCCGCCACAGGATTAATCGGAGAGATCGCAGAAAGCGGTGCACCGCCGACCGCGGATCCACAAAGCGCAACTTCCGTACCCGACATCATGCCCACCGACCATGCCGTGACGTCGTAGAGTTCATGCGGAAGATCTTCGCTCCTGCGACGTTCTTGCTCGATCACAAACTCGCGCGGCAACGGCGTGTGGGCGTCAAGCAGGCTGCGCACCAGTCGAGCCGCAGGTTGCGCCCGCGGAACAGCCAGATAGCCATTGGGATAGTTCTTCCCGCACACCGTCGCAGCGCCGTCGCGGCGAAGCACAGTGATGCCTTGTGCGGCCAAACGGCGTCCCAGCGCCTCCGCATTCCAGCGCCGTTTGCCAAGATCAATGACATAGCTGCCACGTCCAGCCGCACCATTCGCATTTTCCGATCGGTAGGCCGCATAATCGCTCATGAAACGATCAGCGTTTTGCGCAACCGCTTCGGCGGTGGATAGGCTGGCAACGAAGTGATTTCGCACACCGGCTGCATATGTCAGCTCGGTACCATCGCGTCGCTCCCAGACCAGGCCGCGCGGTGAGCCTTGCTCATAAGTACTGCCAATCGCACCCTGATGTGCGTTCCAGGTATCGCCATAGCCGGGATAGAACAGATCATAGACCTCTCGGGTGAAGTAGGGTTCGCCGATCCGGTCAAACCAGGCCGCGTTATTGCGGCCAATCAATTCATAGAGACGGATCTGCGCGGGCGTCAGGTTCGGGTTCACCGGATCTGCCGCAGGACTGAAGAAATAGGTGTCGTCACCATCCATCTCGTGGATGTCTTTGACGACCACAGGGGACCATTCACGGATCGCCGCGACTTTCCCGCGTGTCTCGGGCTGGCTCAATGTGAACCAGTCACGGTTAAGATCGAACAGATAGTGATTGAAGCGACCACTGGGCCAAGGTTCGTCATGCTCAGCAGCCTGTCGATCGCCGAACGGCACAAGGCCCAGCGCCGCGCGAAAATTGTGAACGAAGCGCGCGCGGCCATCGGGGTTTTGCGAAGGATCAATGATGACCACGCTATCGCGCATGATCTGGTCCACTCTCGCATCACCTTCGCTCGCAAGCAAATGATAAGCCATCATCAGCGCGGCATCGGTGGAAGTAACTTCGTTGCCATGCACACCAAAGGCAAGCCACGTGACAGGCAAGGCGTCGCCGTTACTTGCCCGACCCGCGGCGACATTGGCCAGATCTGCCTTAATCGCTTCGATGCGCGCCATGTTTTCCGGCGCAGTAAGCACCAGATAATGCAGCGGACGCCCTTCCCAACTCGTCGCATACTGCACCAACTTTGCGCGGTCTGGAGCAGCTTGAGCCAACGCGCTGAGATAGGCCAGCATTTCACTCGGGGATGTGATCCGGGTACCCGGCGCGTGTCCCACCGTTTCAGTAAGTGTAGGTATGTCGGGATTGGTCTGCGTTTCGATAAAAGACTGCGCATGAACGGGGAGCGCCCATGCGGCAAAAATCGCTGCCCCTGTTGCAATTGCTCCGAAAAATTTGCCCGCCAAGATACTCTCCCGATTCACATTTTCGAGTTACTGCTAAGCAAACTACTTACTCATGGGAAAGTGCCTGGCAAACCTCATTCTCGGCAGACATGGATCACCATTTAACCCGCCGGCAAGGCAGCCATGATGCAACGTCCGCCTGCAGCACTTCAGCCCGCAGTTTTGCGAACCTCCTAACCAACACGGCGACGCATGTTAGAACTGGGACTGCGGTCACCGGCGCTTTATTAAGCGGCAAACAATGCAATGGAGCCGACAATGACCAAGACCATTCTCATCACCGGCGCTTCCACCGGCATCGATGAAGCGACCGCGCGCGCAGCTTCAGTCGCAGGTTGGAGAGTTGTTCTGCTTGCCCGCTCAAAGGACAAGCTTGACGCGCTGGCGCAGGAGATCGGCGATACGGCTCTGGCCTTACCTTGCGATGTAACAGACCGTGCTGCTTTACGTGCGGCGATCGAAGAAGGAGTTTCACATTTCGGCGAAATGAATGCGGTATTCGCCAACGCCGGACGGGGCATCGACAAGCCTGGTGTAGAGAAAGGCGATCCGGACGAATGGCGTGAAATGATCGAACTGAATGTGATGTCGGTCCTTTACACCGCTCACGAAAGCATTCCTCATTTGAAATCGACAAAAGGCCACTTCATAGTTACCGGATCGAAGGCTGGGCGCGACTATTTCAAGGGCTCTGTATACAGCGCCAGTAAATGGTTTGTGCACGGCTTTGCGGAAAACCTTGCCGAGGAAATGCGCGATTGGGGTGGCAGATGCACGGTAATCGCACCCGGGATGGTCGACACGCCCTTCTTCGATGAGCCCAAGCCTACCAAGCTTCAGCCAAGTGATATCGCCGGCGCGGTTATGTTTGCGCTTGATCAGCCAGAAACAAGCGCAGTGCGCGAAATCTATCTTATGCCCAATGACTAGAGCGACTTGGCTAGGACTTGCTGCCAAGGGCCTCCTCAAGCGCACTTAGTGCCGCCCGCGTGAATGCCTCCATATTGGCAATTCGATCATCGCTGCCCGTTTGCGTCAGTTTGGAGAACAGGAAGCCGTCAGGTCCCGCGATGGCTGCAACGCTTTGTCCGGCAGGCGCGCCAGTGGGGTGAGATGAGCCGCCAACTGATCCGCTCTCCGCTATACCCCATTCGGCCTGAAAATTATCTCGGATTGAGCGCGCCTGTAACAGCGCATAATCCTCGCTGGCGCCACGCATGCCTTTGTATGCGTCACGGGGCTGGTCAAATAGTATCTCACGCGCCCGCAGCGAATAGACCACCCCGCCCCCGACGAAGAAATCGAGCGCGCCCGGTATTGTGAGAAGGCTGGCCGCGATCAGGCCGCCGGTTGCACCATCAGCGATTGCAATCTTTTCCCCTCGCGCCCGCAGTTGTGCCGCAATTCGCGCCGCTTGCGGGTGCAGTTCGGTGAGAAGGCTCAATTTTCGTCGTCACCCTTTTTCTGGTTGGCGAGGTGCATTGCCGCAGCAATCGCGATGCCCACACCCAAGCCAAGCGCAATATTGTCTAATGCCACGCCCAGCGCCGCGCCAAGCGCGATCCCCACGCCGTATGCCATTCCCTTGTTCATCCCGCTTCCTTCACAATGTCTGCCCAACCAGCCTCATCGATAACCTTGATGCCAAGTTCCTGCGCCTTCTTGAGTTTGCTGCCCGCGCCCGGTCCTGCGACCAGTATATCAGTCTTTGCGCTAACGCTGCCCGCGGCTTTCGCACCGAGACGTTCGGCCTGAGCCTTGGCTTCATCGCGGCTCATGGTTTCCAGCTTGCCGGTGAACACCACAGTCTTACCCGCGACCGGGCTGTCGAGCGTTTCGACGACATAGGGCGGCGGTCTGACCAGGCTCAGCAGATCTTCCCACACCTCGACATTGTGCGGCTCGTGGAAGAAATCGCCCAGTGCTTCGACCACCGCGCCGCCGACACCATCAATCGAAGTGATTTCAGCGAGCGCGTCCTCATCGCCGGAGCGCGCCTGCTCTGCTGCCTCGCGCAGCGCGGGCAAAGTCTCAAAATTCTTCAGCAGATCGCGCGCAGTGACTTCGCCGACATGACGGATACCCAGCCCGAACAGCAATCTGGCAGCATCGGGCTCGCGCTTGCTTTCCACAGATGCCAACAGATTGTCCACAGACTTGTCCTGCCACCCTTCCAGCGCCAAAATCGCTTCTTTTCTGTCGCTTAGGCTGAATATATCAGCTGGACTCTCAAGCCAGCCAAGCCCAAAGAATTGGTCGATTGTCTTTTCACCCAACCCATCGATGTCGAGCGCTTTGCGGCTAACAAAATGCTTCAGCCGCTCGGTCCGCTGGGCCGGACAAATGAGCCCACCAGTGCACCGCACATCGACTTCGCCCTCTTCGGCTACCGCCTCACTGCCGCATTCGGGGCATGTATCGGGGAAAAGATAAGGCTCTCGCTCAACCTCAGGCGTCAGATTTCGCACAACCTGCGGGATCACATCGCCTGCCCGCTGCACGACCACACGGTCCCCCGGCCGCACGCCAAGCCGTTCGATCTCGTCGCGATTGTGCAGCGTCACATTGGTGACAGTCACCCCGCCAACCATCACCGGCGCAAGCCGCCCGACCGGGGTCAGTTTGCCTGTACGTCCTACCTGAATATCAATCGCCTCCAGCGTCGTCTCAGCCTGTTCAGCAGGGAATTTGTGCGCAAGCGCCCAACGCGGTGCCTTTGCGACAAAGCCCAGCCGCTGCTGCCAATCGAGCCGGTCAACCTTGTAGACGACACCGTCGATCTCGTAGGGCAAGTCCGGCCTCTGCCGACCTAGTTCTGCATAATGCGCCAACATTTCCTCGATAGTATTCGTCACCTTGAGAAAGGGAGAGACGGGAAAGCCCCACGCCTCGATCTGGCGCATCATATCGTGCTGTGTGCTGGCGGGCACCTCGCTCGCTGCGCCCCAGCCATAGGCCCAGAAGCGCAAGGGCCGCTTCGCTGTTACGCTCGCATCCTTTTGCCGCAGCGAGCCAGCGGCGGCATTGCGGGGGTTCGCGAACAGTTTCCCGCCAGCCTGCTCTTGCGCAGCATTGAGCGCAGCAAAGTCCTGTTTCGACATGTAAACTTCGCCGCGCACTTCGAAAACATCGGGCACATGGTCGCCATCGATGTCTTGAGGAATATCGGCGATATGCGCGACATTCGCGGTCACATCTTCCCCAACCTGCCCGTCTCCGCGCGTTGCCGCCCTCACGAGCTTGCCCGATTCGTAACGCAGCGAACACGACAGCCCGTCAATCTTGTCTTCAGCCGTGATCGCGACCGGCTCATCTTCAGGCAGAGACAAGAAGCGCCGCACCCGCGCAACCCATTCATGGATTTCTTCGGCGGAGAATCCATTGTCGAGGCTCATCATCCGAACCTCATGCGTCACCTTGCTCAGCGGAGAGGACCCAACCGCATGGCCGACTTTCTTGGACGGAGAATCGTCGCGCACCAGATGCGGGAATTGCGCCTCCAGCTCGGCATTGCGCCGAACCAGCGCGTCATATTCCTGATCGCTGATCTCCGGATCATCCTCAGCATGATAGAGCCGGTCATGCTTCGCGATGGCTTTCGCCAGTCGCATCAGCTCATTCGCAGCGTCTGCCTCGCTGATGTCCACAGGCGGAGATTGATCGATTCCCATACCGCAAGCTATGCCTCACCATATTCGCGGGGGAAAGCCCCGCAACATCGGGTCGCACATCTCTTTTGGGGGAGAGAAACCGATGGTCGACCGCTATTTGAAAGCCGCTGTGACTGCTTGCGTAGGACTGATGGCGCTACTGTATGTGCTGCACAACATCGCGAACTATCCGCAAGCGTTCGAATTCTTTGTCTACACAACCAGCCACGTCGATCAGGAAGCATATCCGGTTACGTTGCTGCCGGTGCCACCGACGGCCCTGATCATCGTCGGCATGATACTGGTCTTCTCGTTGGAATTCGTGGCGGGCCTGGGCGGGTTGTTCGGCGCTTGGAAACTGTGGAGCCTGCGCGGCGCAACACCCGTCGAGTTCGAAGCCGGCAAAAAATGGGCAAAAATCGCTATGGGCAGCGCCGTTGTTGTCTGGTGGGGCCTGTTTCAGGGTGTAGCCATAGCTGGATATCAACTGTGGCAGATGCCGCTAGGGCAAGGACCGTTTGATGGTTCGTGGGTCTACGGCGGAATGGCGATGATGGTGCTGATATACCTAGGGCAGAAGGAAGGCTAAACCCCCTCAAGCAAGCGATCCGCCTGCGCGCGCGCTTCGGGCGTAACTTCCGCCCCGCTGAGCATCCGCGCGATTTCTTCCTGTCGACCAGCCTCATCAAGCAACGCAACGCTCGTCTTGGTGACTGTGCCGCTGGAAGACTTCGCGATCAGGTAATGCGTGCCCCCACGCGCCGCGACTTGCGGGCTGTGCGTTACCGCAAGCAGTTGCCCACCGTCCGCCAACCGCGCCAGCCGCTCCCCAATCGCACTGGCCACCGCACCGCCAACTCCGCGATCGATCTCGTCGAAGATTACCGTCGCGGCCCCGCCCTGCTCTGCCAGCGCAACTTTCAAAGCCAGGATGAAGCGAGATAGCTCACCACCGGACGCGATCTTGTTCAACGGCGCGAAGTCCGCCCCCGGATTGGTCGCGATCAGGAATTCGACGCTGTCGATCCCGCCCGCACCCCATTTCTCTTCCGGCAATTTGCCCACCGCCGTTAGGAAGCGAGCGGCGTCGAGCTTCAGGGGTGCGAGCTCCGCCGCCACCGCCTTGTCGAGCTTCTTCGCCGCCGCCAGTCGCGCCTTGTGCACGCTCTCAGCTTTCTTCGCGTAGGCCTCACCTGCTTTATGCGCGGCATCTTCCAGCGCATCCAGCTCTGCCTCACCTCCTTCTATGGCATCAAGCGCCCGGCGCATCTCGCGCATCTTGGCAGGCAATTCATCGACCTCGCAGCGGTGCTTGCGGGCAAGCGCACGCAGATCAAACAGCCGCGTTTCAGCTTCGTCGAGCGCCGCCGGATCGTGAACCAGTGCCTCAGCTGCCGCAGCCAGTTTGTCTTCAGCCTCGCCCGCTTCGATGACCGCCCGATCAAGCGCGGCCAAGGCTTCGGCCAGCAAGGGGTGTTCTCCGCCAATCCGGTCGAGCTTGCGTGCCGCCACGCGCAACGATGCCAATGGCGATTCCGAACCTTCCCAGATATGCCGTAGCTCTTCCAATTCACCGGAGAGCTTTTCGCCTTTCTGCATCGTCGCCCGCGCCTCCGCCAGCCGCACTTCTTCGCCCGCTTGTGGCTCGAGCGATGTCAGCTCGGCCAGATGCGCGATCAGCAAATCCTGATCCAACTTCGCCTGCTCGACTTCGCTGCGCGCAGCCTCCAGTCTCTCTTCCGCCGCGCGCCATTCGCGCCAGGCATTTGCAAGCCCTTCCACGTCGGCTCCGGCATAGCGATCAAGCAGGGCCCTATGCCCGCGAGGATTAACCAGCCCGCGATCATCATGCTGCCCGTGCAGCTCCACCAGTGTCCCTGCGATCTCGCGCAACAGCGCTACACCGACAGGCTGATCATTGATAAAGGCCTTCGAGCCGCCGTCGGCTTTCAATTGTCTCCGAATAATCAGCGGTTCGCCCGGCTCGATATCTATATCGGCATCGTCGAGCGTTTCTGAGATCGCTGCGGGCAATTTGGCGAATTCAAAGCTGGCCGTGGCGCTGGCTTTGTCTGTACCTGCGCGCACCAGGCCGCTATCTGCGCGATCCCCCAGTACCAGGCCCAACGCATCAAGCAGGATCGATTTACCCGCGCCGGTCTCGCCTGTGAGCACGCCGAGCCCGCGCCCGAAATCCAGATCGAGCGCTTCAATAAGAACGATATTCCTGATCCAAAGGCGGGTTAGCATCGCCGCACGTGTTAGCGCAGCAAAAGGGGCACGTCACCGCTTGCAACGCGCCCCTCTTGTGGATTTTTCTCCAAGCCGCAGATGCTAGTTATTCGGCGGGTACGGCTTTCGCTTCCGGATCCGTCATAGCCTGCGCCTCCTCAGCCGTGGGCAGAGCTGACCGCAATAGGAAAAATCCTGTGATCGCTGCGATGGTCGATCCGGAGAGCACGCCCAGTTTCACCGCATCAACTTGCTCAGCGCTTACGAAGGCAAGGTTCCCGATAAACAGGCTCATGGTAAAACCAATCGCCGCGAACAGCGAGAGACCATGAATCTGGCGCCAGCTCACGCCCTGCGGGAGGCTTGCGATCCTGGTTTTCACCGCTAGCCACGCAAAGCCAAGAATACCCACTTGCTTGCCAATCAACAGACCCAGTGCGATCCCTAAGGGAAGTGGTGCGAGCGCGTCCATCGGGTCAAGAGCGAGCAAAGTGACGCCGGCATTGGCAAAGCCGAAGATAGGGATTACCAAAAATGCCGCCCAAGGATGCAGGGCATGCTCCATATGCTCTAGAGGACGCTCACCATTGCGTGCAACCATTGGCACGGTGAGCGCTGCCGCTACGCCAGCCAGTGTCGCATGGACGCCAGATTTCAGGATAAACGCCCACATCAAAATGGCGAGCAGCACATATGGGATGGCTGATGCCACGCGCATGCGGCCGATAGCCAGCATCAACAGGAACACGACACCGCCCATCATCAGATAGGTCGTGTCGATCTCTCCGGTATAGAACAGCGCGATGATGGTGATCGCGCCGATATCGTCGATCACTGCAATCGCGAGCAGCAATGCTTTCAATGCCACCGGCACCCGCGGACCTAGCAGTGCCAGGATTCCTAGCGCAAAGGCAATGTCGGTGGCCGCCGGAATCGCCCAGCCGGCGGTGTTTTCCGGCGTTCCGGAATTGATGGCAAGGTAGACAATAGCCGGGATCGCCATACCCCCGATCGCCGCAACCAAAGGCAGCGAAGCCTTATCCCAGCTGGACAACTGGCCGTCCAGAACTTCGCGTTTCACTTCCAAGCCGATGAGGAAGAAGAACACTGCCATCAAACCGTCATTGACCCACAGCAGCAGGGGCTTGTCGATCACGAATCCACCAAATCCGGCCACGATCGGAATGTCCAGCCATGCTCGATAGGCGCCGAGCAGCGGGCTATTGGCAACAATCAGCGCAGCGAAAGCGGCGAAAATCAGCGTGATACCGCCGGCGCTCTCCTTCTGCATGAATTCGCGCAACATCGGCGCAATCTGGGAAACCATGTCTAATCTCGCTCTGTCGAAATTTCGTTCGAGGGGGATCGGACTGCCGGTCAGGCATTGGGCGGAAAGGGAGGGTCAAAGGGGCCCAATCGCGCTGCACCGGCAATCCGATGCGGTCCGACATCACAAGACCAATTGGGTGATCTTGCCAGAGGGGCCCGGCCCGCATCCAATAAATGCAGGACAGCGAAAAGGGTTTCCGAAAATCAGCCGGTTCTGGTCGAATTTTGCAATTCGATTGGGAATTTAGCTGGCAGAGACGCTCGGCGCATGCTTTTGCACTAGGTCGTAGGCCTTTTCGTACCATTCGTTACCTGGATAGTTCGCGCCCAGCACCGCGGCATATTTCACAGCTTCGCTCGGCACGCCTAACGCCAGACTGCTCTCTGTCAGACGATAGAGCGCTTCAGGAACGTGGCTTGTTGTTTCGAAATCGTCGACCACATTCTGAAACCGAAGAGTCGCTGCGAGCCATTGCCCGTTGCGCTGGTAATGGCGGCCAATCGCCATATCCTTGCCGGCAAGGTGGTCATTCACCAGATCCAGCTTCAGCCGGGCATCGGCGGCGTACTCGCTGGTCGGGAAACGGCGGTCCACTTCGCGCAGCGCAACCCGCGCCTGTTCCGTGATTGACTGGTCGCGCGACACGTCACTGATCTGCTCGTAATAGCTCAGCGCGATGAGATAATAGGCGTATGGCGCATCCTTGTTGCCCGGGTGGATCGAAAGGAATCGCTGCGCGCTCGAGATCGCCGCGTTGTAGTCCTGCGCCACGTAATAGCTGAACGCACTCATCAACTGCGCGCGGCGTGCCCATGGGGAATAGGGGTGCTGCCGTTCAGTCTCGTCAAACAGCGCCGCTGCGAGCCGGGTGTTCCCGCTGTCGAGCCGCGACTTCGCTTCGGAATAAAGCGTTTCCACATCGCGCGCGACATAGGCGACGTCTTCGTTGGTCGACCCACCAGATCCGGCGCAGGCTGCGGTCAGCAAAGTGGCGCCAGCGACAGTGGCGGCAAGTACAGGCTTAAGATTCACGCGCGTCTCTCTTGTCATCGTGTCTGGGCCTATAACCAGCCGTCTGCTGAACGCCAAGTGAAGTTGATGCGAGTTTGTTGATGAAAGGCATTCAACCCAGACGAGCGCTAGAGCTATCCACTGCTTCATACGAATAGGCATATTAAACAAAGCAGGAACACGCATCAAGTCAAAGCGACCAAAAATGGAGCAAGTCCGTAACCCGCCGTTCCACGATTGCAGTTGCAATCGCTTCATGCGCCGCGTGACGTCAATCTGGTTCTGCTTCGCAGACCCGCTAGCCGGAGTTGCAGCCACTCGCTTCTAGCTTGTCGTTTGCGGCGCAAACGTCTGCGCTAGGCGCGGGGCTTCACCCCTACTCCTCTCCCATCCTGAGCGCCGCAATAAAGGCTTCCTGCGGAATACTAACATTCCCGTATTCGCGCATCCTTGCCTTACCCTTTTTCTGCTTCTCCAGCAGTTTCTTCTTGCGGGTAATGTCGCCGCCATAGCATTTCGCGGTCACATCCTTGCGCAGCGCGGCGATCGTCTCGCGCGCGATGATCTTGCCGCCAATCGCCGCCTGGATTGGGATCTTGAACAGGTGGCGCGGGATCAGGTCTTTCAGCCGTTCGCACATGCCGCGCCCGCGCTCTTCCGCAACGGAGCGGTGCACGATCAGCGATAGCGCATCGACGGGCTCCGCATTCACCAGAATGTTCATTTTCACCAGATCGCCTTCGCGCAGGCCAATCTGTTCATAGTCAAAGCTGGCATAGCCTCTGGAGATGCTCTTCAGCCGGTCATAAAAATCGAACACCACTTCATTCAGCGGCAACTCGTAAGTGACCTGCGCGCGACCGCCGACATAAGTCAGATCGGTCTGAATGCCGCGCCGGTCCTGACACAGTTTCAGGATCGCGCCCAGATACTCGTCCGGCGTGTAGATCACCGCCTTGATCCACGGCTCCTCGATCACGTCGATTCGGTTCACATCGGGCCAATCGGCGGGGTTGTGAATGTCGATGACCTTGGCGTCTTCATTCTTCGACTTGCTGAGGTGCACGCGGTACACCACCGAAGGCGCGGTGGTGATGAGATCGAGATCGTATTCGCGGCTCAGCCGCTCTTGAATGATCTCAAGGTGCAACAGGCCAAGGAAGCCCGCGCGGAAGCCGAAACCGAGCGCGGCGGAGCTCTCCATCTCGTAGCTGAAGCTGGCGTCATTGAGGCGCAGCTTGCCGATGCTCTCACGCAGTTTCTCGAAGTCTGCCGCGTCGACCGGGAAAAGCCCGCAGAAAACCACCGGCTGCACTTCCTTATAGCCCTTCAGCGGTTCGGGCGCGCCGTTCTTGACCGTGGTGATCGTGTCACCCACGCGGGCTTGCTCAACCTCTTTGATCTGCGCGGTGATGAAGCCGATTTCGCCGGGGCCGATTTCAGGCAGGTCCGTGCGTTTGGGGGTGAAGCAGCCGACGCGGTCAATCAGGTGCTGCGTCCCGCCCTGCATGAATTTGACGTTCAGCCCCTTGGTGATGACGCCGTCGATCACGCGGACGAGGATGACAACGCCGAGGTAGGGGTCGTACCAGCTGTCAACCAGCGAGGCCTTCAGCGGCGCGTCGCGGTCGCCTGATGGTGCGGGGATTTTGGCGACGACCGCCTCCAGCACATCTTCGATGCCGATGCCCGATTTAGCGCTGGTCAGCACGGCTTCGGATGCGTCGAGGCCAATGATGTCCTCGATCTCTGCGCGGACCTTGTCCGGCTCTGCCGCGGGCAGGTCAATCTTGTTGATGACAGGCACGATTTCGTGGTCATGCTCGATCGATTGGTAGACATTGGCGAGCGTTTGCGCCTCTACGCCCTGCGCGGCGTCCACAATCAGCAGTGCGCCTTCGCATGCGGCGAGTGAGCGGCTGACCTCGTAAGCGAAATCCACGTGGCCGGGCGTGTCCATCAGGTTCAGCTCATAGGTCTCGCCATCCTTGGCGGTGTAGTTGAGCCGCACGGTCTGCGCCTTGATGGTGATGCCGCGTTCACGCTCAATGTCCATGTTATCGAGCACTTGCTCGGACATTTCACGCTCGGTCAGGCCGCCGCAATACTGGATCAGCCGGTCAGCCAGCGTGGACTTGCCGTGATCGATATGGGCGATAATGGAGAAATTGCGGATCTTGGAGAGGTCAGTCATCAGGTGTCGCTAATTGATTGCGCAAAATAGCGCTTTGCGACGCCCTTTAGCCGCCCTCGCCGCGCCTGTCAGCCCGCCGATTGCATCGTGGCGAATTCTATTGTCGATTCAGGCTGCTTCGGAAGAGCCGACCGGGGCGTATGCGAACTTCGGCACGCTGGTGCCATCGCCCAGCATGCTTCCCTGCATCGAATTGTAATTGCCTTTTGACAATGCCGCCAAAGGTGCACCTGCGGACGCCAATTCATACGGTGAAACGCGGTGACGAGTGCACAGTCCGCCCGCGCCGTCGCCGATCAGCGGCGTCTCAAACTCGACCCCTTGTGTGTCGCGGTTCGAACGGATCACTGTCGCAACCGCAAGCTGTCCGCCGCCCAGATCAACGACAAACTGCGTATCCAGCGGCACATTTTCCAGCCCCTGCAACAATGCGCCTGTTTTGGAGAGATTGCGGAGTGTGACCTCGTAAGAGTGATCGTCATGAATAACGTGGATCTTGCGCAGAAGCGTGCGCCGTTTTGCACGTGACCCGCGGCCAGCTGAGGGCTCAATCATCCAGCCACCGGTCGCCAACTGTTCATGCACCTCTTCGCCCGAAACGGCGTCAGCATACACTGCCCCTTGCAACAAGCTGACCCCCACGCTTGCCAATGCCTGTTGCTGGGAGATCGTTTCGATCTCGCTGGCGATGGTCGACATGTCCAGCGCCTTTGCCAGCGCCACCACCGCTTTTACTAATCCCAGCTCCTGAGAGTGGCTGTCGAGATGTGAAGGACAAAAGCTCTCGCCAATCTTGATCGAGTCAAATGGCGCGCGGCGCAGGTATCCGAGCGAAGAATACCCCGTACCAAATTCATCGAGGGTCAACCGCACGCCTAGCTTGAATAACTGGCCAAGAACCTTGTCGACGACATTGCTGTCACCAACAAATACCGATTCCTTGACTTCCAGTTCCAACCGGTCAGGTGCGAGTTCGGTATCGTTCAGGGCTTGAGCAACACTCTCGACAAAGCCCTCCGAAGCAAACTGCTTGCTAGGTACATTGACTGTCACGCGCAGCGGGTCAGGCCACTGACTTGCTTCCCGGCAAGCTTGCCGAATCGCCCAATTGCCTACTTCGATTACATGGGCCGAGTTCTCGACGATCGACTGGAATTCATCATTGTCAATTTCGCCTCTCTGCGGATGCTGCCAGCGTGTCTGCGCCTCTAACGCAATTACCCTCTGCGACTCAGCGGAAACCATCGGTTGATAAGTCAGGAACAGCTGCTCGTCCCGGATCGCCTCCTGCAGGCTTTCTTCGAGACGTCGGCGGAAAATAGCTTCGTTCTCGAGGTCACCGGAGTAGAAGCGATATTGACCACGCCCACCATTCTTGGCCGCATAAAGCGCCAGATCAGCTGACCTGACAATTGCCTCGCGATTAAGCCCATCGTGCGGCGCCACGGCAATCCCGACAGATGCCCCGATCATGCAGCGGCCTTCATCGAGCGAGTATGGCTGAGTCAGCATCGCGATAATTCGTGCCGCGATCTCTCCCAATTCGCCGCGATCATCGATGTCAGGCAGCATTATCTGGAATTCGTCGCCGCCAAGGCGCCCGATTTCACAGTCCTTTTCAACCGCACGCTGCAAGCGACTTGCAACCTGCTTCAACAATTCATCGCCAGCAGCGTGGCCAAGCGTGTCATTGACCTGTTTGAAACGGTCAAGGTCCAGCATCATGATGGCGCAATTGCGTTTTGCCGAACGAAACGCAGTGAGCGTTGTTTCAATCGAATGGGCCATGCGGTGCCGATTGAAAAGCCCGGTCAAGGAGTCATACTTTGCCAGCCGCGCGGTTTCTTCCTCGCGGTAATATTCTTCGGTTATGTCAGTCCCGGTACCTCGAAATCCACAAAACGTGCCGTTCCTTTCAAATGCCGGCCGACCCGCAAGCCGGATCACCACTTTGGAATTGCCTTTGCTGGGAGCGACCGCAAATCCGGAAAACGGCTTGCGCGCGCCAAGTTTCAAAGAGAGTGATTTGGACCGACCGTCTCCCTCCTTTGACTCGAATAATCCCGTCAAAGGTTGGCCGATGAGATCAGGAATGGTCAATTCAATGCGATCGGCGATTGCGCCGCTGATATAGGTAAGATTGCCTTGCTTGTCGGTCGACCAGAACCATCCGAGTCCAGACTGCTCGAGTTCATCAAGCATTGTGAGCTTGTCGGCGTCGGACATCGAATTCGCGCCAGCCCCGCCAAAACGACGGCCAGCAGAGGCGAAAAGTCCGCCTTCTTTACCCGACAAGAGTCCCTTGAGGGGCACGCCCACAATCTCCTCGACTTACTCGCTTCGATCCCGAAGCCACTTTCCGGGATCTAAAGCCAGATGGTTATTTTTCTCCTAATTTTCGGCGGCGACCGCGCCGGCTAACTGCGGCTTACGCAGCTGCGTCTCGACGCGACGTATCGACCTGGACGAAAGCCTTTGGTCTCGCATGCGCCTGATATCCTGAACTCATCGCCGCGTAGGGATCATCCGGCAAAGCGGCAAGTGGCCTTCCAGCCGCTTCGATCTGATATGGAGAGACCCGGTGGCGAGTGCACAAACCGTCGGCGCCGTCGCTGATCAGGGGTGTTTCGAATTCGACCCCTTGCGCATATTCATTGGATCGCCGCACCGTGGCCACCGCAAGTTGGCCACCTCCAAGATCGAGCACAATTTCAGTGCCCACCGGTACGCGCAGAAGCCCCTCAATCAAGGCTCCGCTCTTGGAGAGGTTACGCAATACGACATCATAACGATGATCGTCGTGAATCAGGCCGATCCTGCGAAATTCTGTTCGCCTGTCAGCGCGATACTTTTCAGGGCCACGCGGTTCATAAGTCAGTACACCGCTCTCAAGTTTCGCGAGCAATTCATCATTGGAAACTGCGCCCGAGAATATCAGCCCTTGCAGGTGTGTTGCGCCGCGCCGCTTGACCAATTCAAGCTCATCCTTCGCTTCAATGCCTTCAGCGACAGTCTCCATGTCGAGCGCTTCTGCCAAACTGACAATCGCCCGTATAATAGCCGAATTGTTATTGCCCGGTTCTGTGCACCCACGAACAAAGCTCTGATCGATCTTGATCTTGTCAAATGGCGCATTGCGCAGATAGCTTAGAGAGCTGTAACCGGTACCAAAATCGTCCAATGACAGGCGGACCCCCAGACCCTTCAAACCTTTGAAAATCTTCATGATCCCGTCATAGTCGCCGACGAAGACACTTTCCGTAATTTCAAGCTCGATCCTCGATGGCTCAATGCCAGATTCAATCAAAGCTTTCTTGGCGATCTGGACGAAATCATCATGCTCAAACTGCACCGCGGACACGTTGATTGCAGCGCGAATTTCAACCGGCCAGTTTTGCGCGTCCTCACAGACTTGTCGCAACGCCCATGCGCCTACCTTGCGGATCACTCCGGATTCTTCAGCAATGGGTATGAATTCTCCAGGCGAAATCCAGCCGCGTTCGGGGTGATCCCACCTGATCAAAGCTTCAACACATTTCAGCGCATGTGTTCTTGCGCAGATGATAGGTTGATAGAACATGCGCAGCTGATCCTTGGCGATCGCTTCGCGCAATTCAGACTCAATCTCACCACGGTGCTTGGCCTGTTTTTTCAGATCGCTAGAGTAGAAGCGATATTTGCCATTTCCGCTTCCCTTGGCAGCAAACAAAGCCATTTCTGATGCATTGAGAAGCTCATCAGTTTCGACTCCATCGTAAGGAGCGACCGCGATCCCAACCGAAGCGCCTACGTTGGCCTGATTGCTGTCAATCGCAAATGGCTGCGAGAGAATTTGCACAACACGCTGAGCCATATCGCCAAGGATTGCGCGGTCATCCACGTCCGGCATCACAACCAGAAATTCGTCTGCGCTCAATCGCGCAATCGAAATCTTGTCGCTTGCAATGCGGCCAAGTCGGCCAGCTGCTTGTTTAAGGAGCTCATTGCCGGCAGCCTGACCAAGTGTTTCGTTGACCTGTTTGAAGCGATCAAGGTCGACCATGAGGACTGCGCAGGACTGCTTAGTGTTTCTAAACACGCGTAAGTTTTGCGTAAGAACACGCTTGATTTGTGTCTTGTTGGCAAGGCCGGTAAGCGTATCGACTTGGGTGCGGCGATCATTGGCGGCCGCTTCAGTCCGACTATGCGTAATGTCCTTGGCGCTGCCTCGATACCCTGCGAATTCACCAGATGCGTCAAACTGAGGCTTGCCGGAAATTTCCCACCAGACATCGCCAATGTCAGTCTTCAACTTTACGGTGAGACCTGTAATCGAGTTTCGCGCGGAAAGTAGAAACGACAGAGGGCGTTCATTGCCTTTGTCTGGATCTTCCGCAGGTAATAAATGGTTGCTGATCGGCGTGCCGGTCACAGCCTTGCGGTTCCATCCAAGATTGCTGAAGGCAGACGGCGTTAGATAATCGATATTGCCCTGTGCATCGGTCGACCAGAAATACCCCAGTCCTGCACTCTCAAAGCTGTCAATCATCTGTGCCTTGCGCGCAGCATCCGCGGCTTGCCGCCTGCTGACGAATATATCTTTCAATACCGACAATGGCTTGGCCAATGTAAAAAGTCCTGATTTCGGCCACTTTCGCGACCACCTGATTTCCTCGACGATCCACTAGTCGATAAGTGTTTCCAAACAGATAATTAATGATGACGTTCGTATTCCTCCGAAGAGGACCGCAGTCCCTCCTCATTTTGGGCGCTTGCCAATCTGAACATGGAACGCCATCTAGAAGGCTCTCTTTTCAGGTCTTTTATAAACGCCGGGGTAAATGATGTCGCAGAGCAGCAAACTCGAGAACGAAGCAGCACAATCGACCAATGCGCTGGGGCCGCTGATCGGGGTCGCGCGAGAAGACTTCGTTGGCGCTGTGGCGGTCCTGTTGCGCGAAACTGCCTCTGATCCAAAGCGTCTGATGAAGCATGCGCAAAGCATGGGTGAGGACATGATCAAGATCATGACCGGCAAGTCTGATCTAGCGCCCGACCCTAAAGACAAGCGCTTCATGGACCCGGCGTGGCAGTACAATCCATTCTTTCGTGCGGGCGCGCAGTATTACCTGGCGATCCAGAAAGGCATGTCGAATTGGTTGCAAGAGCTGGAACTGGACGATCTCGAGCGTGATCGCGCAAACTTCATTTCCAATATCATCATCGATAGCCTCGCCCCGACAAATACGCTGATCGGAAATCCTGTCGCACAGAAGCAAGTCATCAACAGCGGCGGCCTGTCGCTGATCAAGGGCCTGCAAAACGCATACAAGGATATCACCGAAAACAAGGGGATGGTGAGCCAGGTCGACAAGCGACCGTTCAAGCTGGGCGAGAATATCGCTACATCAAAGGGCTCTGTTGTTCTTCGTACGGAGATGTTTGAGCTGGTGCACTATGCGCCGACCACCGACGAAGTACATGAGATTCCCCAGCTGACGATCCCGCCTCAGATCAACAAGATGTACATCAATGACCTTTCGCCAGAGAAGTCAGTGATCAAGTATCAGGTTGACAATGGCATCCAGACTTTCGTCATCTCCTGGCGCAACCCGTCCAAGGAACAGGGCGTGTGGGGGATGGATGACTATATCGCCTCTTGCGAGGAAGCGATCCAGGCAGTCGCAGACATTACAGGCTCCAAGAAGGTCAACGTGTCCGCGGGCTGTTCTGGCGGACAAACTGCCAGCGTGCTCGCATCCAAGCTGGCATCGCAGAAGAACGATATCCTTGGCTCGCTGACGTTAATGGTTTGCGTTCTGCACCCTAAAGAGCGCGATATCGAAGCGGGCTCACTGGTTTCCGAAAACGGCATGAAGCTGGCCCGCCAGCGAGCAGAGAAGAAAGGTATTATCAAGGCTGATGATCTTGCCCGTGGTTTTGCGTGGTTACGCCCGAACGATCTGATCTGGAACTATGTGATCAATAACTACCTGCTCGGGCAGGACCCACCCGCCTTCGATGTGCTCTACTGGAACTCTGACGCGACCAATCTGTCCGCCAGCCTGATGGGCGATTTCCTGACGCTGTTCGAAACGCTCGCTTTCACCAAAAAGGGCGAAGTTGAGATGGCTGGGCACAAGATTGACCTGAGCAAGGTCAAATCTGACATGTTTATTCTGGGCGGTGTGACGGACCATATCACGCCATGGAAAGCGACGTATCGGTCCACACAATTGTTTGGTTCCAAGGACGTTACGTACGTTCTTTCACAGTCCGGACACATGCAGGCGATCCTCAACCCGCCGGGCAATCCCAAAGCGAAGTATTTCGTCCAGAAGAAGAAGGGTAAATTGCCAGCAACCGCTGACGAATGGCTGGAAGGCACTGAAGAAGTGGCCGGCAGCTGGTGGCCATTCTGGATGGATTGGATGAAAAAGCGCTCCGGCGACATGAAACCGGCCCCAACAGAACTGGGGAACGAGGAGTACAAGCCTCTGGACCCAGCCCCCGGTCTCTACGTAGTGGAAGAAAGATAAACAAAAGTCCCCGAAAGGGGTCGCAGGACAGGACGGGAATTTGGCGGACAAACGCGAAAAGGTGCTCGACGAAGCACTCGACGAAGCGATGCGTGACGCGACCATAACAATGGAAAGCGTCCGTGGGCGAACATTGCGCGTTGCCACATGGCGACTGGATAAGCCGAGCGAGCATTTGCCGATACTGTTCTTCAACGGCATCGGCGCGAACATTGAAGCGGTTGCTCCTTTGGCCGAAGCTCTTCCGGATCGCGCATTTATCATGTTCGACATGCCTGGCGTCGGCGGCTCGCCGGAGCCGGTTGTACCCTATAATACTGTGACCATGGCGTGGACCACCGCGCAACTGCTCGATAAATTCGGCATCGACCAAGTTGATGTGATGGGCGTCAGTTGGGGCGGCGCAATGGCGCAACATTTTGCAATTCAGCACCCGGGACGGACACGGCGCTTGATTCTGGCGGCGACCACCGCGGGCATGATCATGATGCCAGGCAATCCCGCCTCGCTAAGCAAGATGGCCGATCCGCGCCGCTATATCGATGCGGCCTTCATGGAGGAACACTTCCAGACTCTCTATGGCGGGGCCTTGGGTAAAGCGATGAACAAGATGGAGCATATCCATCGGTTAAAGCCCCCGTCCCCGCGCGGCTATTTCTATCAATTGCTTGCCATGCTTGGTTGGACCAGCGTTCCCGCGTTGCCTTTCATGCGCAAGAAGACTTTGATCCTGATGGGAGACGATGACCACATTGTGCCGCTCACCAATGGGTGGTTCCTGGAAAAACTGATTCCAAACAGTGAGCTGCTGGTCCTGCGTGGCGGCGGCCACTTGTTCCTGTTGAGCCACAGCGATGAATGCGTCGAAGCAATTCACCGCTTCCTGGACGAGCCAGAGCAAGACGAGGAAGCACAGGCGGCCTGAGAGCAAGAGCCGCATGATGGGAGAGAGATCAATATGCGGCACATTGCGATAATCGGTTCGGGGCCAGCGGGCTATTACACAGCAGAAGCCGCTCAGAAGCTCTGGAGCGACGATGTACGCGTCGATATTTTTGACATGCTGCCGGTACCCTACGGCTTGATCAGGTTCGGCGTCGCACCGGACCACCAATCGATCAAGGGTGTCTCGCGCCGCTATGAGAAGACTGCACTGAATGAAAACGTGCACTTCATTGGCAATGTGAGAGTGGGCGAAGACATTACCGTTCCCGAGCTTCAGTCGATGTATGATGCAGTGGTTCTTGCCACCGGCGCCCCGAATGATCGCGAACTGGACCTTCCCGGCAAGGAGCTGAGCAACATATTCGGCAGTGCAGCGATGGTGGGATGGTACAATGGTCACCCCCAGTTTGCGGATCTGGCACCGGACCTTTCAGGCCAGCATGCTGTCGTCATCGGAATGGGAAATGTAGCGCTGGATATCGCACGCATTCTGGCCAAGACCGAGGCAGAATTTGAAGGTGCGGATATCGTATCCCATGCGCTCCAGACACTGCTCTCTTCAAACATCAGATCGATCACAATCTTGGGGCGGCGGGGCCCGCATCAGATCATGATGACGCCCAAGGAATTGGGCGAGCTTGCCGTACTTGAACGCGCTTCACCAAGGGTTGATCGCGACGATTTGCCTGAGGAAGAGGAGGACATGGTGTTAGAACCCGGCCTACGAAAGTCGGTCAATCACCTGCGCAGCTTCGCCGCTATTCCCGAGAGCGTCCACGCGGAAAAGCCCATTGAGATTCACTTCGATATGTTCGCCAGTCCGCGAGCCTTTGAAGGCGACGGGAAAGTCCAACGCGTGCTGGTTGAGCGAACTGAAGTGAAGCAAGGCCGAGCTGTTGGTACTGGCGAGACTTACACAGTGCCAGCGGACATAGTGGTCAGCTGCATTGGCTATCGCTCGTCTCCAATCCCAGATGTTCCCTTTGACGAACGTGCGGGCAAATTTGCCAATGATGGAGGACGCATTTTACCAGGCATCTATTGTGTTGGGTGGGCCAAGCGTGGGCCGTCAGGCACAATAGGAACCAACCGTCCTGATGGATTTGGAGTTGTCGATCTGATTGCAGAGGATCTTAGCTCAGGCGTGCTGGGACGCGCTGACAAGAAAGGTCGCGAGGCTTTCGACACTTTGGCAAAAGAGCGTGGCCTCGACATCGTCACTTTCCGCGATTGGAAGAAGATCGAAGAGGCAGAGGCGGCGGCAGCGCGCGACGGCTCTCCCCGTGAAAAGTTCGTCGAGATAGAAGCGATGATACGCGCGAAGGGCTAAGCCGCAGGCAGCCAATCTTCCAGGGCTGCGTTGACCTCGTCAGGAATATCTTGTTGCACCCAGTGAGAGGCGTTCGGGAAACGACGCACCGTCAGATCGTCGACATATTGATCGGTGTCATCCAAACACGCGATATCGATCGCAATGTCCTTCTCTCCCCAAACGATCAGTGTTGGCACATGCACCTTGCCATCCCCAATCTTTCGCGCGTCCCCGGTCTGGAATAGCGCTCGATAGTAATTCAGCATGGCAGTTATTGCGCCGGGCTTGGCTGCCGCCTTCCGATAGGGCTCGCTTTCCTCACGCGTGAAGCGATCCTTGTTAACCGAAGTCTCGCGGAATAGCCGACCGATGACCGCCGCATTATTTCTGCTCAAGCGTATCTCAGGCAATCTGGGGATCTGGAAGAAGAACATGTACCAGCTCTTCTTCAGCTGCTTCCACGTCTTGAGTTCGCGCCTCGCGCACAGCGGGTGCGGCACGTTCATGATGATCAGCCGTGTCAGCGGGCGAACCTGCTGGATAGCGAATTGCCATGCGACGATTGCGCCCCAATCATGCGCCAGCAGCGTCACTTCCTTTGCGCCGCTGGCATCAATCAGCGCCCCCACATCGGCGGTCAGGTTATCGAGCCGATAATCCTTCTTGTTTGGCGGGCGTGTCGTTTGACCATAACCGCGCATATTGGGTGCCCACACGCGGTAGCCCATTTCTGCAAGCAGCGGCATCTGGTGTCGCCAGCTGTAATGCAGTTCCGGGAAGCCATGCAGGCAAAGTGCGAGCTTGTCGCCCTCGCCCGCCGTAGCGACTTCGAAAGTCAGTCCGTTCGCCTCGATCCACTTGATCGAAATCCCGCTGTCAGGCGCGGGTTCCCAGCTTGTTTCCCTGTCCATTCTGCGAGCTTAGCATCACGCGTTTCGCTGTGCTATGTCCGTTTCAAAGAGAACTGGGAGAGAGTTTCGATGGCCATGTTTGACCTCATCATTCGCGGCGGCACCATTGTTGATGGCACAGGCGCAGAGCGTTTCACCGGCGACGTTGCGGTGAAGGACGGGCTGATCGCACAGGTAGGCGATGTTACGGGCGATGCTTCGGAAGAGATCGACGCAAGCGGCATGGTCGTCAGCCCCGGATTTGTCGATATTCACACGCATTACGATGGTCAGGCTACGTGGGATCCTGAAATGGCCCCATCAAGCTGGCACGGTGTGACCACCGTTGTGATGGGCAATTGCGGCGTGGGCTTCGCGCCTGCCAAGCCAGACCGGCACGAATGGCTGATCAGCCTGATGGAAGGCGTGGAGGATATTCCAGGCACCGCGCTTGCCGAAGGCATCACGTGGGATTGGGAGACATTCCCCGAATATCTCGACGCGCTCGAGAAGATGCCGCGCGCTGTCGATGTCGGCACGCATGTGCCGCATGGAGCGGTGCGCGCTTACGTGCTGGGTGACCGCGAGCAGCCTGGAGCCGTTCCAACCGATGAGGATGTGGCCGAAATGAGCCGCATCGTCGAAGAAGGCGTTCGCGCGGGCGCGCTGGGCTTTTCAACAAGCCGCACAGTGCTGCACAAGTCAGTCGATGGGGAGCTTGTCCCGGGAACGACCGCGACGAAGAAAGAACTGATCGAGATTGGCCGTGCGATGGGCCGCGCCGGGCATGGCGTGTTCGAAATGGCAAGCGATCTCAACCGCGAGTGGAAAGAGTTCGAGTGGATGGGCAATCTCAGCCGTGAGACCGGCCTGCCCGTCACCTTCGCTGCGCTGGAATCGATCGCCAAGGAAATGCCGCTCAAAGAGCAGATCGAAACCATGCGTGCTGAGAATGACAATGGCGCCAACATCATCG
Source organism: Altererythrobacter ishigakiensis (assembly GCF_001663155.1). Classification (NCBI taxonomy): domain Bacteria; kingdom Pseudomonadati; phylum Pseudomonadota; class Alphaproteobacteria; order Sphingomonadales; family Erythrobacteraceae; genus Altererythrobacter; species Altererythrobacter ishigakiensis. Next base: position 1,527,614 of record NZ_CP015963.1, on the reverse strand, counting down.
CGCAGATCGCGCTGCGCGGCAACGGCATCATCATGGCGTGGCAAGGGACAGTAAACCCGTTCGTGTACCGCCCCAGCTGGCAAGCGATAAACGAACTGCCGTGGGAAGAGCAAAAGGCAAAGCTGCTTGATCCGGCGTTCAAGGCGCAATTGCTGAGCGAATCCAATGACTACTCCGAAGCTCCAAAGGATATCATCGGCGTGGTCATGGTCATCACTCAAGGCTGGGCGCTCCAGTATGAAATGGACCCCGATTTTGACTACGAACCGGATGCGTCAGCCAGCGTGAATGCGCGCGCGCAGGCCGCCGGGATCGACCCTCAGGAGTACGCCTATGACATGCTCTGCGCGGACGATGGCAAGGGTTTCATCTACCTGCCAATCCTGAACTATGCAGACGGTAATCTCGACTTCCTCCACCCGCTGCAACACGCAGACGACACAGTGAACTCGCTGTCCGATGGTGGCGCGCATTGCGGAACCATCTGCGATGCTGCTTCGCCCACTTTCATGCTCGAGCATTGGGTCCGCGATCGCAAGCGCGGTGACAGGATCACGCTGGAGAACGCGATCAAGCGTCAATGCTGGGACACGGCCAAGCTGTATGGGCTTGAGGATCGCGGGATCATCGCGCCGGGTTATCTGGCTGACCTCAATGTGATCGACATGGACAAGCTGAAGCTCGGCAAGCCATGGCTCGCGTTTGACTTGCCTGCAGGCGGCAAGCGCTTGCTGCAAAAGGCGGATGGCTACGTCTGCACGATCAAGAACGGGCACGTCACCTTCCGCGACGGCAAATGGACCGGTGAAACACCCGGCGGCCTGATCCGCGGACCACAGCGTGCGGAACTGGCCGAGGCCGCAGAGTAAGCGGTTCGTGAACCTCGAAGCGATTTATTTCATCAGCCAGGTGATCGCGGCTGCCGCGCTGGTCGCTTCATTGATCTTTGTCGGTCTGCAAGTGCGTGCCGGCATGGCTCAATCCAGACACGCAGAACAAACCGCTCGCGCGCAAGTGCATCAGGAGATAGCCGAATCCTATCGTCAGATGGCGCTCGAATGGGTTCGCTATCCCGAGATGTACAAGTTCATGATCATGGGCGCTGAAACAAAGGACATGACCGATCAGCAACGACAGGTGTTCGGCGGCCTCTACTTTCCTACAATGCAAATGGGCGAGAATATCTATTACCAGCATCGCAACGGCCTGCTGGACGATGATCAGTACGAAACGTATCTTGGCCACCTCAGTCGGTTGCTTAAGTCACCTGCCGCAAACGACTGGTGGCAAGATCGCAAATTCGCCTTCAATCCCGAATACGTCGCCTGGATCGACGCAAAGCTGGGCAGCCTGAGCGACTTCGAACCAGTCGGCTTCTATGGAGAAATCGAAAGTCCAGACGCACCAACGCCTGACACCAAGCTGGACGCGTCAGAAGACGACTGATCGCGTGACCTAAGGCTCGATCACGATGCCTTTCGCCGGATCAACCTTGCCGCCAACCATCTCCAGATAGGTCTGCCGCGCTGCTTCGAGACCCGAATGCTTCTCGATCGTTACCGTATCGCCAACATCGGCAAGGAAACCGTGCCAAGCCTTCGCCATCATCGCGCCGGCTTCCTGTGGCCCCACTTCCTTGAACAAAGCCACGGCGTGATCTGGGGCGAAGAACAGCGTTGGCGTGGGACCGGGAAGTCCCTCTGATTGTCCGACAGGGCCGCTTCGTTCGTCGAAATGGGTGACCCCAACAAGGCACGAGTACTTCAGGCTCTTTCCAAAATGCTCATGGATGCTCGCCAGCACTTTGCCATTGCCTGCGAAGTCGACAGAGACCGCAGGTCCAAGCGACATCCGTCCCACCTCCTTGTAAGCGAAAACCTGATTATAAAGGCCAGTCGCTTCAACAAAATCGACATTTCCTTCAGAGGTCAGACCGATGCGCTTGATATTAGGCGAATTCTGCTTCGCGACACTTGCCAGGCCCATGGCTGTCTTTGACGAGGCGCTGGTCATGATTACCCGATCTGCCTCAAACCAATCATTCGCGCGCATGAAATAGTCGATCAGGAATCCGGTTTTGAACAGCGGTCCGAAGATCATCCGTTCGCCTTCGCGTGCGGGATCATGCTCCGGGTCTGCGTTGAGCCGCGAATATTGGTTGTAGATCGGCGGCAGAGGCTGACGGTAATCGGTCATGTCGACGAAGCCATGCGCGGAGACATTACCGGGCACGACGTCAAGATGCGATGCCATCGGCAGATAGCCATAGACACGCTCACCGACGGCAATATCATCGCATTTGCTCTCGATGACCTTGGCATGGCCCCACATCGGGACGATCCCAAAGCCTTCGGGAGCCGGGAAAAACTTCCAATAGCCAACCTGTTCGCCCACCACCGCATAAGTGATGTTGTTCGAAGTGACAGAGAAGCTCTCCACTTCAAGCCGCACTGCCCCATTGGAAAGCTCGCCTGTCGGTACTTCGACCAAAGTGGCTGAATTCAAATCATCGCGGCGAACATGGACTTGTGTGGTCATGAGCAGATCTCCTCCTTGCAAAACCTCTAACCTAGTCAGGTTCACTTTCCCAGCGTGTTGCGCGGATTGAATCGCGATGCTCAGTCACAGCCATCCAGGCGGATAAATGCGGGCACTGCGCAATCCCCACCCCGCCCTGCGGCGTCAATTGTACCCCGCGCCGCACGCAATAGAGAAAGATGTCAGCCAGATCGAAGTCGCCATTCGTCCACGCACCGTCATTGGCGATTTCCGCGTCGCAAAACGCCAGCGCGCGCGAAATATTGGGCAGTGCGCGGTCTATCTTGGCGCGATCCAGCTCTGCGCCCATGTAATTGTGCATAATCCACGGCATCACCAGCCCATGCTCGAACAGCGGGAACAGGTAATTGTTCGCGATGGCGATCCAGCGATCCATGACTGCGCGTGCGGCGGGATCGCTTGGCTGCAAAGCGCCGGAGTTATGCGCATTGTCGAGGTACTGCACGATGCTGACGCTCTCATACAGCTCCAGCCCGTCAACCTCCACCACTGGCACTTTGCCAAAGGGATGGCGGTTCTGCGGCGAATGAGCAGGTGTGGGGATCGTCTCGTGACTAAGCCCCGCTTACTGACAGGCGATCTCGACTATGCCCGTATAGGTTGAGATCACCGTGCCAAAGATGCGGACTTCGGCGGTCATCAACTAGTCGTCCATTTGTTCGGTCGAGTTGAGTTCGCCCTGTAAGCCTTTGAACGCCTCCCCAAACTTGTCGAGTCTCACGGAGAACGCTTCCATCCTGGACATACAGATCCCGCTTTGAGCAACGATCTCTTCAAGCGCGGCCAACCGGAGGCGCTCGGCAGCAGCACTGCTGAAGTCGGCGCCAGTCGCAGCCTCAAAGCGTCCAATAAAGTACGCCATGCTTGCGATAACTCCGCTCTGCCTAGTGCCTTCCGCATTCGCTCCTGTAAGAGCTACACATATCGCACAATCGAGGTCTTGTTCAGGGCTTACCTGTTCAGTCAGGGCTGAACCGGAAACCGTTTCCTGAGCATGAAGGGATGCGGGCAGCAGTCCCAAGGCGATCGTTAGAATGAAATTTCTCATGCCGGCGCCATATGTGCAGCGGCATTAAGAAACCATTTCATTCCAATGCTATACGCGCATCGGCATCAATACATAGAGCGCAGGCGATTTGTCATCCTTACGGATCAACGTGGGCGCCCCGGCATCGGCCAGATGCAGTTCAACCGTGTCGCTATCAATCTGGCTGAGAATATCTTTCAGATAATTCGCGTTGAAGCCGATCTCGATGCCTTCAGAGCTGTAGTCCGCTGCGAGCTCTTCCGCAGCAGTGCCATTGTCTGGCGACGTGACTGACAGGGTAACCTTGTCCGCATCCAGGCTCATCTTAACGGCCCGCGTCTTCTCCGTAGCGATTGTCGCCACACGATCGACACCTTCGAAAAAACTCTTCGGATCAAGCTTCAACAGCTTGTCGTTACCCGTGGGGATAACCCGGCTGTAATCAGGGAAGGTCCCGTCGATCAGCTTGCTGGTCAGGACAACGCCGCCTTCGCCGCCCAGCGTGAAGCGGATCTTGCTGGCCGAAAGATCGATCTGGACGTTTCCGTCCATCGCCTCTTCCAGCAGCTTGCGCAGTTCAGCCACCGTTTTGCGTGGCACGATCACGTCAGGCATGCCTTCCGCGCCATCGGGGCGCGAGATAGTGAAACGAGCCAGACGGTGGCCGTCGGTCGCGGCGGCCTTAAGCACAGGCTGATCATCGTCAGTCACATGCAAGAAGATGCCATTGAGGTAATAGCGGGTTTCTTCAGTCGAAATCGCAAACCGGGTGCGATCGATCAGCTCGGCCAGCTGTTTCGCCGGAATTTCAAAGCTGGTCGGCAAATCGCCTTCGACGATCACCGGGAAATCATCGCGCGGCAAGGTCGGCAGCTTGAACCGACTGCGTCCGGCCTTGATGTCCATGCGGTTGTCGGCAGTTTCCAGGCTTACCTGGCTGCCTTCAGGCAGCTTGCGAGCAATATCGAACAGAAGGTGCGCGGATACCGTGATCGCGCCCGGGCTTTCAACTGATGCAGCCGCCATGTTCTCGACAACCTGCAGATCAAGGTCGGTTGCCATCACCTTGACCGTACCGCCATCAGCGGCCTCGATCAGAACGTTGGACAAGATCGGTATGGTGTTGCGGCGCTCCACCACCGATTGAACGTGAGACAGGCAGCGCAGCAACGTTGCGCGTTCGATTGTGGCCTTCATAGGTCCTACTCAATCCTCATTTGTGCGCGCCGGAATCGCACTCCGGCACCGGTAAACCGTAGGTGACTGTAGCGCACGCAGCAAAGGCGGCAAGTTCGCGCGCTTTCGCAGCGCGATTCTTTGGGGAAAAGAAGGGAAAATCTTCCCGTTTTGCGATTTTCTTATCCCAACATCGCCATGCCTCCGTTCACGTGCATGGTTTCGCCAGTGATGTAGCCAGCCTCCCGGCTGGAAAGGAACGCCACTGCCGCGCCGATATCTTCGCCTTCACCCATGCGGCCCATAGGGATGCGCGCATTTAGCGCGTCTTTCTGCGCGTCCGGCAATTGGTCGGTCATGGCGGTGCGGATAAAGCCCGGCGCGATGCAATTGGCGGTGATGCCGCGGCTTGCGACTTCTTGCGCGAAGCTCTTGGTCATACCAACGATGCCCGCCTTAGCAGCAGCATAGTTCATCTGACCCGGGTTACCTGTTGCGCCGACGACGCTGGTGATCGAGATGATCCGGCCAAAGCGGTTCTTCATCATCGGGCGCGCAGAGGCACGCATCAGGCGGAAGGTCGATTCGAGGTTGATGCGGATCACATCATCCCATTCTTCGTCCTTCATTCGCAGGGCCAGATTATCGCGCGTGATCCCTGCGTTATTTACCAGAATATCGATCCCGCCCAGCGTGTCGAGCGTGGCCGGGATCAGTTCCTCTACCTGTGTGCTGTCAGACAGGTTGCAGGTAATCTCTACATGCTCGCCATTGTCATGCTCATACTCGTCATTGAGTTGATCGCGAAAAGCGCGAAGCTTGGCTGCATTTGATCCTGAGATCGCCAGCCGTGCACCTTGGCTAGCCAGTGCCTTGCAGATCGCCGAACCTATTCCGCCGCTAGCGCCTGTTACCAGCGCATTCATGCCATTGAGTGAGAACATCAGGCGATCTCCTTCGCAAAATTCTCGATATCTTCCATAGTGATAAGGCTGACAGTTGAGGCTTCCTTGTCAATCCGGCCAACCATTGGGCCCAGCACTTTTCCGCCCAATTCGACGAATTGCTCTACGCCATCTGCGCGCATCGCCAGCACGCTTTCGCGCCAGCGCACGCGGCCTGTGACCTGTTCGACCAGCAGCTGCTGTTCTATAGCAGGATCGCTAACCTTTGCGGCTGTAACGTTGGCAAAAACAGGCAGTGTGAATTCGCCCGGAGGTGTCACTGCCAGTGCCTCTGCCATGCGGTCTGCGGCCGGCTGCATCAGAGAGCAGTGGAATGGTGCAGAGACCGGCAGCGCAATCCCGCGCTTGATGCCGTGCTCTTTGGTTAGCACAATCGCGCGGTCGATGGCACCTTTATGGCCACTTATAACAACCTGTGTCGGGTCATTGTCATTCGCGACTTCGCAAACTTCACCGTCAGCCGCAGCTTCGGCCAAGGCAGTGGCCTTATCGATATCCGCGCCCAGTAGAGCCGCCATTGCGCCCTGACCCACAGGTACGGCTGCCTGCATCGCCTGCCCGCGCAATTTCAGCAACCGCGCAGTGTCCGCCAACGAAAATGCACCAACCGCGCATAGCGCTGAATATTCGCCGAGGGAGTGGCCGGCAACGCAAGCGCCCTTCTCGGCCAGAGATACGCCGAATTCGCGTTCAAGCACGCGCAAGGTGGCAATGGCATTGGCCATGATCGCAGGCTGCGCGTTCTCCGTCAGGGTAAGCTGATTTTCGGGGCCTTCACGCATGATCGCGGAAAGCTTTTGCGACAGCGCCTCATCTACCTCTTCGAAAACCTCGCGCGCAGCGGCGCTGGCTTCAGCAAGATCTGCACCCATGCCAACCTTCTGGCTGCCCTGCCCCGGAAAAATGAATGCTCTCATCAATGTCTCCTCTTGAGGCGCCGGTTAGTCGCCAGTCGGCGGACTCGCAAGGCCGAATGGCACAATCCGGTTCTCCGCTGTATGGCCAATCTGCGCCCGTCCAAGATATGGGATACCCGCTCTCGCGCACCAGAATTTCGCAATATCTTCAGCCTCTTGCCCGAATTCGCGATCATTCTCGGGAACGGCGGTTACGCTGCCCAGTCTGAACCCGGCAATGCGCGGCAAGGCATTGGCAATGTGGAAAAACAACCGGTCAACCGAATAGAGGTGCTCGCTCACTTCCTCGACCATCACGACATGCCCGTCGAGTTTCGGCATCAGCGGCGTCCCGATGATCATCGCAAGCGTAATCAGGTTAAAAGCAACCGCGGGAGTTTGCCCATCAAGGCTAGGCTCCAGCCCGCTGCCATCGCCCGAAAACCAGCGCAACACGCGCCGAACCGCCTCACGGCCTGTCTCGCTGCGAGCGCTTACCGGCATGGAACCGTGGACTGGTTGGCCTATGCCGTGCCGATAAAAGGCAGCCAGCAGATATCCCATGTCCGAAAAGCCAACATAGGTCTTTGCTCTGGCAGCCTCATTCATGCGGGCAACCGCTGCCTCGGCAATGCGGTTCGAGCCATAGCCACCCTTGGCAAACCACACAGCGTCATATTGCGGGTCATTGGCCAGTTCGACCAAGGCTTCGAGCCGCTCGATATCTGCTCCCGCGAAATGCCCGGCGCCAAGAAAGCACTGATCGTGAAAATGGATCGAATGCTGCGGGAATTCGTCCGCCACCAGTGCCTCGGCCGCTTCAGCATGATCGCGGGTTATCGCAGTGGCAGGGGCGCAAACAGCAATTCTGGTCATCTTGCTACTGTGCCCGCTTGTCTTGCTGCGCACAACTCAATACCGCACCGCGCATGAGTGAATTCCCCACCTATGATGAATTGTTGCAGCGCCCGTTCTTCTTCTGCGGGATTGGCGGGTCAGGCATGCTTCCGCTGGCGCAAATCCTGGCCGGGCAAGGCGCGCAGGTTTCTGGCTCGGACCGCAGCCGCGATCAGGGCCGCACGCCTGAGAAATTCGCCGCGCTCGAGGCGCAAGGTTTCAAGCTCTTCTCGCAAGACGGCAGCGGGATCACTTCGAAAGACCAGATCCTGGTCGCTTCCGCCGCTGTGGAAGACACTGTGCCTGAAATGGTGCGCGCGAAAGAGCTGGGCTGCCTGAAGCTGACGCGGGCCGAGCTCAATTCGATCCTGTTCAACACCAGCGGCGCAGGGATCGCGATTGCGGGGACCAGCGGCAAATCGACCGTCACTGGCATGCTGGGCTGGATCATGCAATTCGCCGGGCGCGAACCGACGATCATGAATGGCGCAGTGATGAAGAACTTCGTTACTGAAGATCACCCGATCGCCAGCGCGGTTGTGGGCGGGCGCAGCATCTATGTCAGCGAAGTCGACGAAAGCGACGGCTCCATCGCGCTTTATCGCCCGGCTGTCGGCGTGCTCCTCAACGTCTCGCTCGACCACAAGAGCATGGACGAATTGCGTGTGCTGTTCGGCGAGTATCTCGCGCGCAGCCGAATTGCCGCAATCAACGCCGACGATGCAGAGGCGCTGGCGCTATTACCGGCAGCGCAGCAGGCGATAACTTTCGGGGTCGAGCAGGAGAAAGCGCAAATCGGCATCGTGCCGGGCAGCATCGCCGATGGCCCGATCCGGCAGGCCGGAGTGGTGATCGATCGTCACGATGGCAGCGAGCATCCGGTGGTGCTCAACATGCCGGGGCGGCACAATCTCTCCAATGCGCTCGCGGCGATTGCAGGCGCGGCCTGCGCGGGCGTTCCGGTTGCTGTAGCGGTTGAAGCTCTCGCGAGCTTTGCGGGATTGGCGCGGCGTTTTGACATCATCGGTACGTCCCCCACCGGTGTGACCGTTATCGATGACTTTGGCCACAATCCGGAGAAATGCGCCGCGACCTTGCGCACGCTCAAATCGTCCCCCGGGCGCGTGATCGCGTTCTTCCAGCCGCATGGCTACGGTCCGCTCAAACAGATGGGCAAGGAACTGGCCGAGACTTTCGCGCGCGAACTGGACGCAGACGACATCACGATCATGTGTGACCCGGTCTATTTCGGCGGCACAGTCGATCGCAGCGAAGGGACCGAACGGATCATCGCGATGATTGAGGATGCTGGCGGCACGGCCGAGCATATCGCTGACCGTGAAGATTGCGGCGCGCGGATTGTCGAACTGGCTCAGCCCGGCGACCGCATCGCAGTGATGGGCGCACGCGACGACACGCTGACGACATTCGCAAAATCGATCATGGAGCGGATCAGCACGCGCAGCTAAACCTGCGAGCATGACCCCGCGCGATTTCTCACTTGATACGCTGTTCCGCGCCAACGCGCTGCGGCTCGCGAACCACGAAGCAACCGTCGATAACAGCCAGCGGCTTACCTACGCTGAGCTTGATGCCCGGGTCGATAATCTGGCGAGTTGGCTTCTCGCTAAAGGCATCGTCGCGGGCGACCGGATCGCTCTGCTGCTGACCGATGGCGCGCCTTTTGTCACCACACTGCTTGCTTGCGGGCGTATCGGCGCGATTGCGGTGCTGCTGAACTGGCGGCTCGCCCCCGGTGAGATCGCATGGATCATGGGCAATGCCGAACCGAGCATGACCTTCGCCAATCCGCGCTTCAAGCATCTACTAAGCGAAAGCGAGGCAGGCGAAGTGGTGCTGGTGGATGAGCAACACGACGACGAAGGCGCGTTTGAAAGCGTAGTCGCCCATGACCAACCGCGCCAAACACAGCCGGACCTGAGGCCTGATCGCCCACTATACATGATGTACACCAGTGGCACGACGGGGCGTCCCAAGGGATGCCTGCAAGCCTCCAGCGCGGTTGCAACTTCCGCGCTGGGAATGTGCACACGCCGCGGATGGACGCATCGCGAGCGTTTGCTCTCGGTAAACCCGCTTTTCCACGTTGTCGGCATGCAGCAAGTCGCCGCAATGATCGCGTGCGGCGGCACGATGGTGTTCGCCGGGCGTGACGACGACGCGGCAGCCATGCTGGACCTGCTCCACCGCGAGGAATGCACCACCACCAGCGCGTTTCCGCAGATCCTGTTGCCGTGGTGCAGTATGGAGCCATTGCGCGACGGCGCGATCCCGCTGACCAACTACACCGGCGGCGCTGGCCCGGGCTTTGTTCCGCTTTACGAATTCCTTGAAGACGAGTGGGATTGCCAGGTCGTCGGCGGTTATGGCCAGACCGAGATTTGCGGATTTGCCACCGCGATCGACTATCCCGACATGTGTGCCCACCCCCGCTCAATCGGCTGGGCCATGCCGCATGTCGAATTCACAATTCTCGATTCGGACGGCAATCGGCTGGCGCCCGGCGAGGAAGGCGAGATTTGCATGCGCGGGCCGACAGTGATGCTCGGATACTGGCGCAACGCGGAAGCGACCGAGGCTGCGCTCGGCCATGGCTGGCTGCGCAGCGGCGATCTGGGCAAGATGGACGAACATGGGCTGGTCTATCTGCTTGGCCGGTCAAAGGAACTGATCAAGACCGGCGGCGAGAATGTCTATCCGGCAGAGGTCGATGCGGTGTTCCAAGCGATGGATGAAGTCGCCGATGCCGGGTGCTGCGGCGTGCCTGACGCGCAATGGGGCGAAGCAGTGAAGGCATTCGTCGTGCTGAAGCCGGGCGAGACGATCAGCCGCGAGGAAATCACCGCGCGCTTCAAAGACCAGATCGCCGGGTACAAACGCCCGCGCTATATCGAGTTCGTCGATCAGCTGCCGCGCGATATGCTGGGCAAATTACAGCGCTTGGAGCTTAGCCAGCGCCCGGTTACGCCCGATCAGGCGGCTTAGTTCCGTTGTTGTGAGTTAGGGCTAGAATTAGCCCTATCCAACGAAAAGAGGGCTTTCGGCTAACGAACCATTGCAGAGTTCATCGCGATCCTAGCGAACGACTGCTTCGGTACCTTCCTGCTGCCTCGAACTAGATCGCAGAGAGGATAAGCGCCGCCGACCCAAACATCATCGCGGCAACCAGCAGAATCGATTTCCAGCCGGGGACGTCCAGATAGGATTTCTGCGGATTATGGCGATCAAAATAGACCCTGACCCTTGCGCCCCCCAGCCTCTCGATTCCCCGGAACTGAAGTTTCAGCAGGGCGCGCAGATTGTGGCTGACTCTGACGTACCATGGGTTCAACTGATCATTCTCGAAGCGAACACCGTCAACGGTGTAGCTGTACCGAACTTTAGCTGAATATTCGCGTTCATCGACTGAAATCGCGCCAATTCCGGCGTTTTTGATACCTTCCTCGTGCAATTCACCAACTACGCCGGGCCACTGACTGAGACGGATCATACGTACAGAAACGATCATTCCCATCAGAACGAAGTACCCCGCGGCTGCCAAAAGGATAGCATCCCGGTCGCCTGCGAATAAATTCTCCAAGAATGTGGTCATGCGGCTTGGCTAGCATAAAGTATCTGTTTTTAAAGTAGAAAAATTGCCGCCGAGAGGACTATCCAAGCTGCTCGTTCCAGCATTGCCTAGATAAGCCGGAGGCGCTTCTTAGCTAGTACATCGCCGAACTGAGCAAAATCGGCACCGTCAAAACGATCGCTGGCTATCAGCATGTAGAGCTAGGCCCGCCACACCCCAATTGCAGACGCTTTACCAAACTCAAGGACAGGCTGAAATCAGCAGTTCAGCTCTGACTGCCTTCCAGCGCCTTTCGTCCCTCTTCTTCGCGGGCAAAGGCGCGTTGGTAGGCATCGCGTGAGGTGAGCCGGTCGCGATAGGCCTTCAGACTGTCGGGCACGCCTTCGTCCAGCCCGACACTCTTCGCCAGGATCAGCGCGTATCCGCAGCAGATGTCTGCCACGGTGAAACGATCAGCGCACAAATACTCGCGCCCATCCAACCTCTGTTCCAGCTTCACCAGCCGCTTCCAGAACCATTTGGCATAGGCCTCCCCCGCCTCGGCCCAGCCCTTGTCCTTTTCGAAAATGGCAAAGCGCATGAAGACCGTCTGCGGGAAAGTGATTGTTGCGTCCGCGTGATAGGTGAAATCGCAGTATTGCGCGTAGTCAGGCTCGCCCGGCGCGATGACCAGATCACTCGGCCCGTCCTTGCTCGCCAGATAATGTGCAATCGCGCAGCTCTCCGTCATCTGCGCGTCACCATCCACCAACAGCGGGACAGTGCCGAGCGGATTGATCTCGAGATACTCAGGCGCAAGATAGCGCGGCGGGAACGGCAGAATTTTCAGGTCTATATCAACGCCGGCTTCTTCTGCGGCCCATGTCGCGCGAAGCCCGCGGGATCGCGCGCATGTGTAAAGTGTCGGTTTGCTCATGCGAGCTTCTTTAGTGCGCTTCGTCGCTTCCGAAACCCAGCACTTTGTGCAGGAGCACGGCGATGATCGCGCCCAGGATCAACCCGAAGATCGCAGACAGGCCAGCATAGGTCAGCCATCCGAACACGCCGCCTAGCGCGCCGGTCACGCCAGTCACCGCGTGCTCGGCACCATGCGCAAGGTCCGACAGCAAATGGAAGCCTACCTCATGCGTGCCATGAAGGATGATCCCTCCACCGACCCACAGCATGGCGATGGTTCCGATGAAGGAAAGGAGCACCAGCAGTTTCGGCATGGCCTGAAGCAGGAAATAGCCGAATGTCAGGCCAAAACCGCTCTTGCGTTCAACCAGTTTCAACCCGATGTCGTCCATCTTCACGATCAAGGCGACGGTCCCATAGACGGCAACAGTGATCGCGATACCGACCAGCGCCAGCGCCGCCGCACGGACCCAGAAGCTGTCAGAAATAGTCGCGATTTCGTTCAAGGATATCGCCATGATCTCCGCCGACAGAATCAGGTCGGTACGGATCGCGCCATTGATGCGTTTCTGTTCGAACTCTGCCGGATCGGTGATCGGGTCGTCCAGCGTCTTGCCGTGCTTCTCCCCGCCCAGCTTTTCCATTATCTTTTCCGCGCCCTCGTAGCACAGGAAACCGCCGCCGAGCATCAGCAGGAAGATGATCGCTTGCGGCAGAAACCAGCTGAGCGCCAATGCGCCGGGCAGCAAAATCAGTATCTTGTTCTTCAGACTGCCCTTGGTGATGCTCCAGATAATCGGCAGCTCACGTTTGGGGCTAAGCCCGGTGACATAGCTTGGCGTCACGGCCGCATCGTCAATCACAACGCCGGCGGCTTTCGTGCCAGCCTTGCTTGCCGCGATGCTGACGTCGTCTATTGAAGCGGCCGCTGCGCGCGCGATGATCGAAACATCGTCGAGCAAAGCCATCAAACCACCTGGCACTAAACGCCTCCCAAATTGCGATTCCTGTCTGCACTGCCCGCGCTTTTTCACCTTCGCAAGGCTTGCATTAGCGGCGAAAACCGTTATGTGCGCGCAACCCTTGCGTCGGAACCGCCGTCGCTATGGGATTGAAGAGAGCCGGAGGGGCCCCGTGATCGGTACGGATCAGCCAGCGATCGGCATAGAGTGAAAGGAAGCAAGATGGCTCTCTATGAGCATATCTTCCTCGCGCGTCAGGACCTGAGCCAGGCTCAAGTCGATGCGCTGGCGGCCACGGCGACCGAAATCGTCGAGAAGAACGAAGGCAAGGTGACCAAGACTGAAACTTGGGGCCTTAAGTCTCTCGCTTACAAGATTGACCGCAACCGCAAGGCACATTTCGTGCTGCTCAACATCGATGCCCCTGGCAGCGTTGTTGAAGAGCTGGAGCGTCAAACCCGCATCAACGAAGACGTGATCCGTTACATGACGATCCGTGTGGACGAGCATGAAGATGGCCCGTCTGTCATGATGCGCAAGAATGACCGCGACCGCAAACGTCGCTCTGACCGTGAGGAGCGCGACTAATGGCACGCCCTTTCTTCCGCCGCCGCAAGTCTTGCCCGTTCGCTGGCAAGAACGCGCCGAAAATCGATTACAAAGACACTCGTCTGCTGCAGGGCTTCATGTCCGAGCGTGGCAAGATTGTCCCAAGCCGCATCACCGCCGTCAGCGCGAAGAAGCAGCGTGAGCTCGCCAAGGCGATCAAGCGCGCGCGCCACATCGGCCTGCTGCCTTACATCGTGAAGTAAGAGGAGAGAGAACATGGATATCATTCTCCTCGAACGTATCGAGAAGCTGGGCACGATCGGTGACGTTGTCACTGTAAAAGACGGTTACGCACGCAACTTCCTGCTGCCGCAGAAGAAGGCGCTGCGCGCTAACGAAGCCAACAAGAAGGTCTTCGAAGCGAACCGTGAACGCCTTGAGAAGGAAAACGCTGAGAAGCGAAGCGAAGCTGAAAAGCTGGGCGAAAAGGTTGCCGGTGCAGAAGTCGTTCTGATCCGTGCCTCTTCAAACGCCGGTCAGCTTTACGGCTCAGTCAACGTGCGTGACATGGTTGCGGGTCTTACCGCGCAGGGCCACGAGATTGACAAGAAGCAGGTTATCATGGGCGCGCCGATCAAGACGATCGGCATGCACGATGTAACCGTTGCTCTGCACCCTGAAGTTCACGTCACTGTGAAGGCAAACGTTGCACGTTCAGACGACGAAGCCGAGCTTCAGAGCCAGGGCGTGGACGTTCTTGCTCAGCTCTTCGAGGAAGAGCAGAAAGAGATCGAAGAAGCTGCCGCAGACACGCGCATCGACAATGCAGGTCTTGAGCCGGGCGAAATCCCAGCTGACATGCTGGAAGATGCAGCGGTCGAGAACATCGAAGCCGCGGCCGCCGAAACAGAAGAAGAAAAAGAGGACGGAGCCTGATCGGGTTTCGTTTCTTGACGCAAAGGGGCGCGGCCGAAAGGTCGCGCCTTTTTTGTAAGAAGGGCAGACTGTTCTATGCTGGCCTGTCCTTGAAACGAAAAACAATAACAATAAGGATGAATGTATGACCCCAATTTCGCAGATTCTTGAACAATTGCAGCAGACCTATGACGAAGCGGTTTCGACGCTTCGCAAAGACGTTATCGCTTTCGGACGTGACGGCACGGTGCCGCCACAACGCAAGCGCGAAGATGGCAGCTATGCTTATCCTCAACTCACACTGCATTATTCGGGAAAAAGCGAAATCAAGGACAGGAGCCGCGCGTTCGGGCGGCTTGAGGTTCCCGGGACATATACGACCACAATTACGCGACCCGATCTGTTCGCCAGTTTTCTGACCGAGCAACTCGAACTGATCGCATCGGAATATGAAATCGAGGTAGAAGTCGGCAAGTCGCGTCAGGAAATCCCGTTTCCGTACGTGCTGGACGGTGAAGCGGGCGCGGCCATGATCGGCATCGCACCTCAGGATATCGCGCAATACTTCCCTTCAACCGACCTTTCGCTTATCGGAGACGAGCTGGCCGACGGGATCGAGTTCCACGAAGATGAAGCCATGCCGCTGTCACTGTTTGACGGGCTGCGCACCGACTATTCGCTTGCGCGCCTGGCGCACTATACCGGCACACGAGTGGAGGATTTTCAGGACTTCATCCTGTTCACCAACTACCACCGCTACGTCGACGAATTCGTCAATTGGGGCGCGCAGCAAATCTGCGACAAGGGCGATGGCAGCGGATATGTGGCGCTCAAGGGTGCTGCCGGACTCGACATCGACGAATGCACTGACAATGCACAGGCGCAGCTCAACGATACCGCTTGGCGCAAGCACCAGATGCCCGCCTATCACCTGATCCGCGAAGACGGCAAAGGGATTACGCTGGTCAACATCGGCGTCGGACCATCGAACGCGAAGACGATCTGCGATCACTTGGCCGTGCTGCGTCCGCATGCATGGATGATGATTGGTCACTGCGGCGGCGTCCGCTCAAGCCAGAAGATCGGCGATTTCGTGCTTGCCCACGCATACCTGCGCGATGACCACGTGCTGGACAATGTGTTGCCTCCTGAAATCCCGATCCCGCCGATTGCCGAAGTACAACAAGCTCTGGCCGCCGCTGCGGGTGAGGTTTCTGGCGTTCAAGGCGCCAACATCAAGCAACGCATGCGTACGGGCACAGTTGTCACAACCGATGACCGCAATTGGGAGCTGCACTATTCCAGCTCTGCCAAGCGCTTCTCACAAAGCCGCGCGATTGCAGTCGAGATGGAAAGCGCCACCATCGCGGCGCAGGGGTATCGCTTCCGTGTGCCCTACGGCACGCTGCTGTGTGTGTCTGACAAGCCGCTGCACGGCGAGATCAAGCTGCCGGGTCAAGCCAACAAGTTCTATGAAGAAGCGATTGCGGCGCACCTGCAGATCGGGCTGGAGGCGTGCAAACGTCTGCGCGATGAAGGCGACCGCTTGCATAGCCGCAAACTTCGCGCCTTTAACGAGCCACCGTTCCGGTGAGTGGTTTACCGGACCGTTCGCGATCAATCGCAGGCCGTGTGGCTATCGTCACCGGTGCTGCCAGCGGCATGGGCCGCGCTACCGCGAAGCTGTTCGCGGCGGAGGGCGCGATGGTTGCTGTCACCGATCTTGATCAGGCCGCTTGCGAGGCCGTGGCGCGCGAATGCGGGCTCAATGCGCGGCCCTATGCGCTCGACGTATCCGATCACGAGGCAATCAAGCGTGTCGTCGCGCAAGTGGCCGAGGACTTCGGCGGGATCGACATCCTCGTCAACAACGCCGGCGTGTCGAGCTTCTGCGCGCTGGATGACGAAGCCTATGACGATATCTGGGCGCGTGCCCTGTCTGTGATGCTCACAGCGCAGCAGCGCATGGTGCGCGCCGCCCTGCCCCATCTGCGCCAGAGCGATGCCGCACGGATCGTCAATATCGCCAGCACCGAGGGATTGGGCGCCACGCCCGGTGATACTCCTTATGTCGCGGCCAAAACCGGTGTAACCGGCCTGACCCGTGGGATGGCGGTCGATCTTGGACCTGAAGGTATCACAGTGAACTGCATCTGCCCCGGCCCGATCCGCACCGCGATGACCGACAAGGTGCCTGAAGAGCATAAGGAGATCTTCGCCAAGCGCCGCACCGCGCTGAAGCGCTATGGCGAGCCTGAAGAGGTCGCGCACATTACACTGTCACTGGTGCTGCCTGCGGCGAGCTATATTACCGGCGCAGTGATCCCGGTCGATGGCGGGCTGATGGCGCGAAATGCGTAGGGTCTGAAACTGGGGTAGGAAGCGGACATTGGCTAGGGCATCTAGCCTGATCTGGAATAGGCTTCCTTGACCCAGCCCTTGGCCTCTTCATCGAAGTCAGAGACTGCCTCCAGACGGACCCTGTGACTGCACATGGCGTTGTAGGTTTCCAACCTCGCGGTCGGCTCTTCCCCTCTGAGCGCCACCCCCAAGTCAATTCGTGTCTTGGTGGCTGGAGTAATCAAGGCAAACTGCTTCTTTCTACGAAGACTGACGCTCGTCTTCTTGGGAGCGATCTCAACATCGGAACCGAGCGACTGAGCGAACTTCACAATGTCTTCGTAAAGGGGACGCAGCGCCTCTTTGGGTCCCGCATATTGAGCGGCGACTAGATCGACTTCCTCGCCCGTTTCGCGCGCCTTTGCCGCGATCAGGTTGGCGAAGCCGTGTGTTACACCGTGTTCTTCCTTGAGTAGCTTGAGGATGGTTCCGTGTTTTTCCAAACCACTCTTCGCGATAATCGCAATCCAATCCGACAGCGGCTTCCCTGTTATTTCAGGAATGTTCGCCATCATGGTGGCTAATTGGTCTTCTGGTGAACTCCCCATTGTCCGATCTCCCGTGTGACGTCTTGCTCCTTGCCGCAGGACCATTGTGCCACGGAAGTAAAGTATTTGCGAGATGGGGCGATTGGGCGCTTGTGAGACGGCCTGCCTAAACGCAGAGAGGGCGCCTTCTGGGTCGTCAGCAGACCCTCATCCCTTCCCCTTTGTCTTGGTCTTTCCGACCTTGGCGTTGTCTTCCATGAACTTGATGATCATCCCGGCGATATCCTTGCCGGTCGCTTTCTCGATCCCTTCGAGGCCCGGCGAACTGTTCACTTCCATGATTACCGGCCCGTGATTTGACCGCAGCATATCAACGCCGCAGACGTTCAGGCCCATGCGCCGTGCCGCGCCCACGGCCGTCGCGCGTTCGGCAGGCGTGATCTTCACGATCTCTGCACTGCCGCCGCGGTGCAGATTCGAGCGAAAATCGTCCGCCGCACCGGTGCGCTTCATCGCCGCGACAACCTTGCCCCCGACAACAAGCGCGCGGATATCGGTGCCTCCCGCTTCCTTGATGAATTCCTGCACCAGAATATTCACATTTGCGCCGCGAAACGCTTCGATCACGGACTTTGCGCTCGACATTGTTTCCGCCAGAACAACGCCGATGCCCTGTGTCCCTTCCAGCAGCTTGATTACGACCGGCGGGCCGTTGACCGCCTTGATGATCTCTTCAGCCTGCTTGGGGTCATTTGCATAGGCCGTAAGCGGCAGGCCCAGTCCATGCTTGGCAAGGATCTGCATACTACGCAGCTTGTCGCGGCTGCGACCGATCGCGACGCTTTCGTTCAGCGGCCAGCAGCCGCGCATCTCGAACTGGCGCAGGATTGAAAGACCATAGTTGGTGATCGATGCGCCGATACGCGGGATCACTGCATCATATCCTACCGCAGGCTTGCCTTCATAGAATACCTGAGGGCGGTGGCTTGCGATGTGGACTGTGCATCGCAAGGTGTTGAGAATGTCGATCTCGTGCCCGCGCTCCTTGGCCGCCTCAACCAGGCGTTGATGCGAGTAGAGTTTCGGATTGCGCGCCAGCATGGCGATTTTCATGTGAATTTATCCTCTGCTTTTCAGCAATTTGCGTTCATGTGCGGATGATCGGAGGTAGGATCGGCCTGAATCGACAAGGAAACGCCTGCGCAGCGCAGTGCGCCCGATCAGGATGGGGAATTTCATATCAGACCTGTCAGCCAGACTGAATTCGGCCCGAAAGGTTTGATCGCCCAATGTCAAAGCAGTCTTGATGATAAACCGTTCCTGCCCTTCCCCATTCGAACTGGTAATGATGCGTTTGTCAGCGCGGGGAACCTCGCAGGTGACAGGCTGGCTGCGCCCTTCACCCAGATCGAGCAGGAAACGTACCCATCGCTGTCCATCGCGATCAAATCGTTCGATTTCCGTAGCATGGAGTGATGACGTGCGCGCGCCTGTGTCAATCTTGGCAGGGATGCGAACATCGACCAGGTCAGGCAAGCTGACCAGTTCGCGCCATCCGACAATTGAAGGCTCAGTCCGCGCAGTGGCCACTCAATAAGTCTCCAGGATGGCCAAGCCATCTCCGCCGTCCCCTACGCCGATGCGACGCAGCACGCTCCCCGTCTCGAAATCGACCTCTGCAATGGTGTCGCTGGCCGTCTCTGCCACATAGATACGCTCTCCGTCGTTTGACCAAAGAATGGTCACCTGAAAGCGATCTTCGGCCTCATCGGGACTGGACACCGAAATCTGTCGAACGACTGCGCGTTTGGAGAGGTCGATCACAGACAGACCGCCGTCCATCAGGTCAGACGTCACTGCGAAGTCCCCTTGCGGGCGGATCGCAAGGCGCAGGGGGAATGCACCGGTCTTCAACGTGGTGCGGACTTCCATGGTTTGCGGATCAAGCTCATAGGCTTCGTTCGAACCGCGCGCAGAAACCCACAGAGATGACCCATCGGGCGACAAAGCTATCCCTTCAGGCTCTTCTCCTACAGTGACTGACAGCGGTGCACGGCGTGTCCGCAGGTCGATCCTTGTAACGGTCTTCGAACCGAGATCCGTAGTCCAGGCATGTCGCGCATCGGGGGCCACGACCAGCATGTGGGTGCCAAGTTTGCCCGAAGCATACTCGAATCTTTCCGCTTTACCCAGCGGGTCGCGTATCCAGAATATCGACTGCCGCCCCTCTGCTGTCGAATAGAGATCGCCGTTCGCATGCCACACGATCCCGTGCGGGCGGGCATTCTCGCCCAAATCAATACTGCGGACCTTCTCCAGCGTATCGGTCAGAAAAACATCGACTGTAGTGCCCCCGTAGCATGCCAGCGCGACATGCTGCCCATCAGGCGAGGTCGCCAGCTCGTGCGGATTGGTGCAGCTATCAAGCCGCAGCACTTCCTCACCATTGGCCAAATCGACCTTCGACAGCGTATTTCCGAACTTATTGGCGACGAAAAGCGTACCTGACGCAGGAGCTGCCGTATCGATGGATCTGGCGGCCGTGCCACCCTCAACCGGCGAGCAGCCTGCAATCACCAAAGCGATGCAGAGGGTATGGAGCTTTGTCTTCATTACAATTCTCTCAATTTGGTCCAGCCGTTACGGAATGGTGGGTCCCTACAGCATTTGCCCCACCCATCCCAAGCGCTTTCGCCGGGCAAACGGCAATTGCGAGAAAATCGCAATAAGCATGGAACCAACCAAAGGATACACAGTTACAAATGCACGGGCCGGGCCCCTCTGGCGTGCAACCTGAAAATGCACGTGATGTCGGACCGTATCGACTGAGGTCGAGTGGGGTCCGGTGTGTGACCCCCTTAAAGACCACTGTCGGTGATGATCATCATTTCCCCATGTGGGGGCAGAAATTCTTTTTGGAGATTAAAATGCGCAAGATTGTAATGGTACCTGCGATTGCAGCGGCTAGCCTTACGGTTGCAGGTTGTGGTGGCGAAGCAGCTACCGATGCAACTTCAGACGTTGCACCAATCACAGCTGAAGAAGTGGCCGCAGCGCAGCAAGGCTGGGGCGAAGGCATCGTCAACATCGGCAAGGTTTACAGTGAAGGCGGCGACTTTGCTGCCGCCGCGACTGACCACATCAACACCTTCTACGCCTATGAAGATGGCAACGAAATTCTCTTCAAGCCAACGCTGGCAGCTGAAGACCAGTTCCGCGGCACCTTTGACGAAGCCCTGAGCTACTTCATCGGCACAGAGGGCACGGAAGATGGCGGTTTCGCAATCGCACCTTACACAGCCGTGCGTTGGGAAAACGAAGGCACCATCATCGACGAAGATAGCGCGATGGCGATGGGCAATTACTACTTCACCAACACCGAAGGCAATGAAACCAAGGTTGAGTACACCTTTGGTTACACCCGTAACGAAGCGGGCGAACTGGTGATCAACCTGCACCACTCATCGCTGCCCTTCAGCGCGGAGTAAACGCTTATCAGCGAGCCTGCCCCTAGGGCAGGAGTTTGGCCCCCGTCGCGCAAAGATGCGGCGGGGGTCTTATTTTGCTTCAACTCTTGGGACGAGTAACAAGCCGGGTACAAAGAGCGGCGATCACTCCGAAAAAGGTAACATAGAACGCAGCGAACTTGATCGGCTGAGCCGTCGCCGCCGTTGCCGCCATCCAGTCGACACCTTCGTCGCGCAGCATCTGGATGAACTGCAGGATCGTTTCCAGATAGTCGCTGATCAGGAAGACTATTGCAGCAGCCGCGACAGATCCGCCCAGAATTCGAACCAGTCTATTGCCCGACTGATAGAAGCTGCGCCCGGCAACGAAACTTCCCCAGCCGTAAACCGCAATAAAAACAAAGTCCGCGATCATTCCGTAGATGACAGCATTGCGCAGACCATTGGCGCGCCAATCTGCCTGGATGGTATTGACCATTTCCGCCGTACCCGCAGCCTGGTGATCGACGATATTGTATTGGCTCGCATCGCCGGCAAGCATGCCCAGAACGATAAATACCCCGAAGATTCCGAGGCCTGCAAGCCACAGCCTAAGCGGGGTCTTTTCCTCCGTCACGTATTCTCTCCAAGCCAGCGCGCAATTGCATCGCCCATTTCAGGCTTGGTCGCGCTCATCAGATGGTTGCCCGGCGTTTCGACGAATGTTGCGTCGGGCAACAGCTGTGCCAGTTCATCTGCCGATCCATTGTCGCGATCTTCATCGCCGCACACGACCAATGTAGGCATGGTGACACTGGCCAGCATGGAGAGGTCCATGTCCGGCATCGTGTCGAGCAATAGACGGGCTGCGACTCTGTCCACGCCTTGAGACTTCAGGAACTGCCGCGAGTACCATGCCGGGTCATCCGCGTTCATGGTGTCGAATTCGTCGATCACACGCTTGAAAAAGGCGGAGCGCTTGTTCCACTCGCCCAGCCCTGCGGTCCCCATGCCGCCCACAATCAGTCGCGACGGATTGAGGACGCCGTGTGCAACAGCATGCAGCGATGTACGCGCGCCAAGCGAGAATCCGCCAAGCACATAGTCGTCCAATTCCAGATGCTGGATCAGCGCCGCGACATCGCGCACGAGCACGTTTTGCGGATAGCTGTCCGGATCGGTCGGGCTTTCGCTTTCTCCATGCACGCGGAAATCGAGCATAATTGCTTCAAAGCCCGCCTCGGCGATCTTTGCGTCGTGCCCCCATTTGATCCAGTTCATCTCGGCACTGGAGAAAAGGCCGTGCAGGAGGACAACCGGCGCTCCCTCACCTGTGCGGTGGATCGCCAGCCTGGTGCCGTCAAAGCTTTCGAAATAGTCCGTCATTCTTCGCCCTTGCCACTCCAAAGCAATTCCCATTCTTCTGGCGAAGTCGGCTGCGTTTCCCAAGCCGGCAAATCGGGATCGAGATCAAGCCAAGGCTGCTTGCGGCTGGTCCAGACTTGACCGGTCAGTACGAGTGCGGAGGTGTCATCAAGTGTCCCCGCCTTGATCGTCACCTTGCCCGGCCTGCTCTTGCCTTCGTGATAGATCCGGCTGCCGCAACTGGGACAAAAGTAGCAATCGGTCTGAGCGCCGCTGTCTGCGGTCTTGGTGTAGCAGCCTAGCTCCCCATCAACGGTCAAATCCGTCGCATCCATAGGCAGAGAAATGCCGAACGCGCTTGAGGATTGCTTCTGGCAATCGAGGCAGTGGCAGGCGTATCCCTTGGGTTCGGCCACGGCACGATAGGTCACGGCACCGCATTGGCAACCACCAGTCAGAGTGGCGGTCATCGCTTGGCCAGCCCCTTCTGCTCCATGCGCCACTTGGCCATCTCTACCCGGTCCTGTCCGAAGAATGGTTCGCCTTCGAACACCAGTGTCGGCACGCCCCAATGACCGCCAGCTTCAAGCGCCTTTTCATTAGCGGCGATTTCTGCATCGAGTTCTTCGGCCTGGGCAGAAACTTCCGCGTCAAGCTCTGCCAGGTCCAGGCCCGCGCGCGCCACAGCCTGTGCCATGTGCGCGCCTTCGTGCCAGTCATCGGTGTTGCCTGACCAGATGATCTTCGAAACCTCATCAGCGAATGCAAGGCCCTTGCCCCGATTCGCCGCGGCCTGACCCATGCGGGTGAGGCGGTAGATGTAGGGCTGTTCCGCCGCAATCTCGCGCGTCGCCAGGTTCTGGACAATCGGATCTGGCCGAGGCCAGCGATAGGGAATGCCCAGCATCTGAGCCGAGCGTGCGGCATCCATAAAGATATATCGCCCTGCCAGCGGCGTGCCGGTAAACAGGATGTCCGGGTCGCGGATGGCGATCGGATAGACCGGCCTTAGCGTGATATCGACATTGTGCGTTTCGGAAAGGTCGCGGTACCGCCCGATGGCCAGGTAGCTGTAAGGCGAGCGGAAGCTGAAGAAAAGATCGGCTGCAAGTGTCATGCGGCGCACGCTAGCCGCGAATGGCATTCCTCGCCAGCCTTAGCTTGCGACGGCCAGCCACCTCAGCGACATGCAAGACAGCCCCGCATCAATCTTGGCGATCTCGGAGATGGGCAGCGCCAGCGTTTCTACGCCGCGGTTCTCAATCATTTCACGAGTCTTGGGAAATCCTTCACCGATCAGCACTGTATCGCGGATACGCAGGATATTGGCGGCTGCTTCTTCGCCAGCGGGGAGAATCATGCGCTCCAGGGCACCGAACATCTCAGCATCATCAAGCGCGGCTGAGATTGCGACGGTCTCTTCGTCGATCAGCCCGCAGCCCGTCTTGAAATGCAGGACGCCGGGCGGCGTGGTGACTACCCTGCCCTTGCGCCCCAGCTCAGCCAGAGCCGCGATAAGAGCGTTCGCGCCCGCTGCATCTGTCCGTTCGGACAAGCCAATCAGCACTTCATCCGGCGTAGTGAGAACATCGCCGCCATCGACATATCCATTGCGGAGTTTCAGCACCCGCTCAAAGCGCGCTTCGAGTTCCGGCGCGATCTCAGCCACTTCACCTGCCCGCGTGGGTGCGCCGGGACGAAGCAGGATCGCCCCTTCGCTGAACACAAGCGCCGGGTCTTCGACAAAGATCGAGTCCGGATAGTCTTCAAGCGCGGGAAGCTCGTCGACCTCAAGCCCGAGCTTTCTCAACGTGGCGATATATGACTCATACTCGCGCTTAACTGCATCGTAGGAAGGCCCGGCATGATCCCCGTCACGCAGCCCGTCGGTCACCGAAGTTGCCGGTTCGCGGACAAGCGCATGCGTGAAATCAAAAGCGCTCAAACTCAGCCCTTTTTCAGATGCGTACGGCCCAGCAGCTCTGCAATCTGTACCGCATTCAGCGCGGCGCCTTTGCGTAGATTGTCAGAAACGCACCAGATGGTCAGGCCGTTTTCGACTGTCGGGTCTTCGCGAACGCGACTGACATAGGTTGCGCCGTCGCCCGCACATTCGACCGGCGTGACGTAGCCTCCATCCTCGCGCTTATCGACCAGCATGATGCCGGGCGCTTCGCGCAGGATCTCCATTGCCTGGTCCGCGCTGATTTCGTTCTCAAATTCGATATTGATCGCTTCGGAGTGGCCAACGAACACCGGCACCCGCACGCATGTGGCATTCAGTTTGATCTTGGGGTCCAGAATCTTCTTGGTCTCGACCACCATCTTCCATTCTTCCTTGGTCGATCCATCGTCCAGGAAGCTGTCTATATGCGGGATCACGTTGAAGGCGATCTGCTTGGTGAATTTTTCCGCTTCAATCGGGTCACCAACAAAGATTGCGCGGCTCTGGCTGAACAGCTCGTCCATGCCCGCCTTGCCTGCACCCGATACGGATTGGTATGTCGATACAACCACGCGCTTGATCGTCGCCGCATCGTGAAGCGGCTTCAATGCCACCACCATCTGCGCGGTCGAGCAATTTGGGTTCGCGATGATGTTGCGCTTGGAATAGTCGTCGATCGCTTCAGGATTAACCTCCGGCACGATCAGCGGAACGTCAGGCTCCATCCGGTAGAGCGAGCTGTTGTCGATGACCACACAACCTGCCGCCGCTGCCTTGGGCGCATACTCTTTCGCCGGCCCACTGCCGGCAGCGAACAGAGCGATGTCCCAGCCTGCCCAGTCGAAATGTTCGATATTGCGGCACTTGAGCATCTTGCCGGTGTCGCCAAATTCCACCTCAGTCCCGTGCGAGCGCGATGAAGCAACCGCTGCGACTTCGTCACAAGGAAACTCCCGCTCGGCAAGGATCTGCATCATTTCACGCCCGACATTTCCGGTCGCTCCAACAACGGCCACACGATAACCCAATTACATTCTCCGTCGCATAAAATTGCTTGCACGCCCCGCTGCCGAAGGTAGCCCTGCATGGCAAGAGGAAATCCTATGCACGCCGATACAGCAGACTGGCGCAGCCGCGCGAACTATTTCACCTTTGAAGGGCACCAGATTGCCTATTGGACGGGCGGGGAAGGCCCGCCGCTTCTGCTGGTTCATGGATTTCCCACCTGCTCGTGGGATTGGGCGCCAGTATGGGAGGAGCTCTCCAAGCGGTACAGCCTGATCGCGTGCGACATGTTGGGCTTTGGTTTGTCCGCAAAACCCCGTTCAGGTTATTCGATCCACCGCCAGACTGATCTTCAGGAAGCCATGCTTTCACACCTTGGGATCAACGAGTTCGATGCGCTTGTGCATGACTATGGTGTGTCGGTGGGTCAGGAATTGCTTGCGCGGCAGCATGAGGGATCAGGCGCGACGGGCCTTGGGCAAATGCTCTTCCTTAACGGAGGGATTTTCCCGGATCAGCACCGCCCGCGGCCAATCCAGAAACTCGGCACTTCGCCCATAGGCTTCATCATCAGTCGGCTAATGAACCGCAAAGGCTTCGGAAAAAGCTTCTCGGAAGTTTTCGGCCCAGACACTCAGCCCACCGAGGCTGAACTGGACGAGTTTTGGGAGTTCATGAGCGAGAATGACGGCAATCTGATCTTTCACAAGCTGCTGCACTACATCGCCGATCGCCGCGAACATGAGGCGCGCTGGGTGAGCGCGTTGGAACATACGCAGGCGCGTATCGGCTTGATCAATGGTGCGCTTGATCCAGTGTCCGGCGAGCACGCCTATCGCAAATGGTGCCAGGTGCTGCCCAATGCGCGCCACCATTTGCTGCCCACAATCGGGCATTATCCGCATGTGGAAGCACCTGGCGAAGTCACCGCCAAGGTACTCGAATGGTTGGCTGGATAGCCCCGCCTTATTCCGGCGGAGTTACTCCATGCCGCGCGAGGAAGCTGAAATAGGTGTACCACAGATGCGGTGAAATCTGCTCACCCGCCACGCGATGTGTGTAGCCGGGATAGAGCATCATTTCGAACGGCACATTGTTGCCTTGCAGCTCCGCAATGAGCTCTGACGAGTGTTCGAAAACCACATTGTCATCCGCCATACCGTGCACCAGCAGCAGCGGATCGGACATCTTGGTTGCATCCGCCATCGCATTGGCAGCGGTGTAAGCTTCAGGCACAAGGCGCGGGTCGCCCATGTACCGCTCGGTATAGTGGGTGTCGTAAAGCTCCCACTTGGTCACAGGCGCGCCGGAAATGCCCGCCGCGTATACGCCCGGCTCTGCCTGCAAGCGCTTGAGCGTCATATAGCCACCGTAGGACCAGCCATAGATCGCGATCTTGTCCGGATCGACGAAATCGAGCGTCTTGAGGTACTCGGTCCCCTTCGCCTGATCGCGCACTTCAACGCCGCCCATCGCGCGGTAAATCGGCTGTTCGAAATCGACCCCGCGATTGTTCGATCCGCGGTTGTCGAGCGCGAACCAGATGTAGCCCTTGTCGACCACAGCCTGCGCCAGCGCGCCATCCCAACCGCGATCAACCAACTGCGGGCCAGGCCCGCCATAGTGGTAGAAGAACACAGGGTATTTCTTGCCCGGCTCCATCTCCGGCTTGAGCATCATGTAATGCAGCGGCGTACCGTCTTCGGCAGGGATCGTGCCAAACTCGGGCGCAACATGGCTGGCCAGATGCGGCGCATAGGGATGATCCGCGTTGAGCGCGTTTTCTTCCACCCATGCGATGCGATTGCCGTCAGTATCGGCCAGATAGGTTTGCGGTGGCTGGTTCGATGCCGAACGCGAAATCAGCAGCGATTGCCCCTTCTTGTCCATGCTCGCCGAGTTGACGAATCCCGGCTCGGTCAGCCGCGTCCATTCGCCCGGTGTATCGAGATCAAGCGCGTAGATATGGCGTTCCAGCACGCCATCGGCATTGCCTTCAAAGTACAGCCTGCCGCGCTCCTGATCGACACCCACGAGGCCGGTGACGACCCACTCGCCGCTGGTAAGCTGCGCCCATTCGCCTTCGGCAAATCGATAGAGGTGCCCAAAACCGTCGCGCTCGCTCCACCAGATCAGCGATCCGTCGTTGAGGAAGCGGTAATTGTCGTCAAGGTTGATCCAGAATTCCTCACGCGCTGCGTTCTCCGTGAACCACACTTCGCTTGTCCCGGTCTTCGGATCGACCCGCAGCATATCGAGCACGGTCTGCTCGCGGTTCTGGCGCTGGACGTAAAGATAGTCGTCCGGCCCCCAGTCCACGCGTGCGAGATAGATGTCGGTCTCCTCACCCAGATCGACCTTCACTTGGTTTCCGCCTTCCGGGTCCATGATGTAGAGCTCAACCAGTGCATTGTCGCTGCCCGCAAATGGGTATTTCTGCGAGAAAACCCGTGTGCCGGTCGCGCCAATCGCGGCGCGGTTCACCACCGCGACGGGTGTTTCATCGGTGCGCTGGACCGCGATGCGCGTGTCATTCCCGTCCCACCAGAAGCCGGTTAGGCGCGCCATCTCTTCCTGTGCAACGAACTCGGCCTCACCCCAGCGAATATTCTCGCCCTCTTTGAGGGTTATCGGCTTGGCTTCCGCGCCGACTTCACCGACCCAGAGCTGGCGGTCACGCACGAATGAGACATATCCGCCGCGCGGGCTGAGCTTGGGATTGAGTTCGCTTTCCTCGGTATCGGTCAGCTGAGTGACCGAACCATCAAGCCCGGCGAGGTACAGATCACCGTCCAGCGGCACGAGCACGGACTTCCCGTCACTCGCCCATTGATAGCTGATAATGCCCTTCAGATTGCCGACGCGCTGGCGCTCACGCTGCATCAACTCATCTTCGGACAAAGTACGACCGGAACTGAGCTTCTCGCTATCGACCAACATGGTCCAATCGCCAGTTTCGCGGTCATAGCCCCACAGATCATAACGCGCGCTGTCATCCTCGCGATTGCGCAGCAGCGTCAGATAGCGCCCATCAGGCGACAGCTTGGCCTCGCGCGGGCTGGAACCATTAAGGCTGGGCGAGGCAAAGACACGCTCAAAAGTCAGTTCTGGTGCATCACTCATTGCGTGATCATCCGCGAGTGTTGGAGTGGCAAAGGCAAGCGAAGCAGCAACAGCAAGCAATGTGCGCATAGCAATGGGGTAGACCTCTTATTTCATCGTCATTGCGAGCAACCGTTAGGTTGCGCGGCAATCCAAGGATGTACCATGGATTGCTTCGCTAACGCTCGCAATGACGAAAAAGGTCCCCAGAACGAAAAAGGGCGGCCCGTGGTGGACCGCCCTTCTCTATTTCGTTGATGTGAGACTTACGCCTTAGGAGCGTTATCCCGACGTTCTGCGATACGCGCACGCTTACCGGTGCGGCCACGCAGATAGTAAAGCTTCGCGCGACGCACGACACCGCGGCGAACCACAGTGATGCTGTCAACGATCGGCGCGTAAAGCGGGAATACACGCTCAACACCTTCGCCAAAGCTCATCTTGCGCACGGTGAAGTTCGAGCCCATTCCGCGGTTCGAACGTGCAATCACCACGCCTTCGAAATTCTGAATACGTTCGCGGTTGCCTTCCTTAACCTTCACGCCGACACGAACGGTGTCGCCTGCGCGAAATTCAGGAATGTCTTTGCCAGCCTTGGCAATTTCTTCCGCTTCGATCTGCTGGATCAGGTTCACTGGTCCAAGTCCTTCTTCTTTCGCTGCACACCAGAGGCAGAACGGACCGGATCGCCACTATAGCGTTCCCACAAGTCCGGCCTGCGTAGCCGTGTTGTCTCTTCCGCCTGAGCTTTACGCCAGGCTGCGATCTTCGCATGATCCCCCGATCGCAGCACTTCAGGGATCGTGCGCCCTTCCCACTCTTGAGGTCGGGTGTATTGCGGATATTCGAGCAATCCGTCTTCGAAGGATTCCTCATGTCCGCTTGAAGGCGCGCCCATTACGCCGGGAAGCAGCCGAATGCAAGCATCAAGTATCGCCAAAGCCGCCGGTTCCCCGCCGGAAAGCACGATATCGGCAAGGCTGACTTGCTCGATTTCGGGGCGAGCCTCGAACAAGCGCTCGTCAAACCCCTCAAAACGGCCGCAAATGATGGTGACGCCGGGTCCGGAGGCAATCTCGCGAATGCGCGCCTGCGTGATCGGTTTCCCGCGCGGTGTCATGGCCAATATTGGTATGGAGACGGGGCCACCCGCGCCCTCCGCACCCTTGTGTCCTATCGCTTCGCTGCTTGAGGACAGTCCACCCGTTCCGCCGTTTGCAAGCAGACTATCCAACGCAGCGGCCATTACATCCGCCTTCAGCACCATGCCCGCACCGCCACCGGCAGGCGTATCATCCACCGTGCGGTGCTTATCCGAAGCGAATTCGCGCGGGTTGACCGTGTCACAAGACCAATCACCGCGCTCGAGCGCCTTGCCCGCAAGGCTAACGCCCAGCGGCCCGGGAAACATCTCCGGGTAGAGAGTAAGGATGGTGGCAGCGAAGGTCATTGTCTCCAATTCACCCCATCCTTCGAACGCGTATCGACACTGAGTTCGAAAACATCAGGGCGTGAGTAGTGGCCATCGGTGTCGAGGCTCGCGAGGCCTTGGTCAATTTCTCTAAGATCCAGCTCTGCATACAGCGTTTCTTCGACCTCGCCTGCTTGCGCAATCACGCGCGCATCGGGAGCAACAATCATCGAACCGCCCCGATTCAGCCGCTCGCCTTGAATGGCGTTGAACAAAGCCAACGCCTCATCATTGCCGCCTACTCTTTCCAGCCCATCAAACAGATCAGCGCGGTGCTGCACGAGCCCTGCGGCGAGCACGAAACTGCGCCCCTCCATCGCATAGTGGCGGCTCGCAATCGCATATTGCTCGCGCACGGTTGGCCATGCGGCGACATGCACGCTTTCGCCCAGGTTATGCATCGCGGCGCGCGCAAGCGGCATCCAGTGCTCCCAGCAGATCAAATTGCCAAGCCTGCCCCACTCCGCCTGATGCACACCCAGCGTCGAGCCATCGCCGCGCATCCAGATCAACCGCTCACCATGCGTCGGCACCAGCTTGCGGTGATCCAGCGGCGCTTCGCCGGGGCGGAACAGCAGCTGATTGTTGTAAAGGCTCTGGCGCACCCGCTCATGCGCGCCGAGCGAGATGCACGCGCCCGTCTCATCGCACAACTCCTGCAAAGGCAACAGCCGCTCGTCATTGGGCACAATCGCCTGCTCCAGCATGATCGCGTGCAGCGCCTTTGTGCCAGGATGATCCCACACTGCGGCCCCCGGCGCTTCATCCAGCCACAGCGGATATCCGCCAAGGAACGTCTCGCCAAACGCGACCATCTGCGCGCCATTGTCGATCGCTTCCTTGGCAAGCCGTGTTGCTTTCTCGATCCCGCCCGCAAAATCGAGCGGAATGGGCGCGGCCTGACATATGGCGACGTTGAGTTTGGTCATCCCCTACTCGTCAACGAAATCGGCTGCGATCACAAGTCTTTCGTCGTTCCACTCGATCACTGCATCCTTGGTCATCGGGACCATAAAAGTCTTCATGCCCTTAGCCGGTGGCGGGTCTTTTTCGATCTCGATTACGTCGGTCGCGCCGAAGTTCTGCACGGCGACTGTCCGTCCCACAGTCTCGCCCGCATCGGTGACGACAGCCAGCCCGACCAGGTCCGTGTGGTAATATTCACCTTCGTCCAGCGAAGGCAGCGCCTCGCGCGAAACGCTGAGCACGGTTCCGCGCAGCTTTTCCGCAGCGCCGCGACCTGACACCTCGGCAAAGCGCGCAATCGCGCCGCCTTTGTTGTCAGAGCGTATCTTAGTGAGGGTTAGGTCACCCCCGTTGAAGCTCTTATGCCTGGCAAGCGCATCCACGCCTTCGCCAAACAGCTTCAGGCGGACTTCGCCCGCCACGCCATGCGCGCCGGTAACAGCGGCCAAATCGATCGATTTCGGCGTGACGGGCGTATCCGTCATGAAAAAGCTTACTCAGCCTTTTCTTCGGTTGCTTCTTCAGCAGCTTCCTCAGCGGGTGCTTCTTCCACAGGAGCTTCTTCGGCGGCTGCTTCTTCAGCAGGCGCCTCTTCAGCTGCAGCTTCTTCAACAACTGCTTCTTCTTCAGCCGGTGCTTCGGCAGCTTCCTTGGCTGCTTCTTCGGCTTCAGCAAGCTTAGCCGCCTTTTCTTCAGCGCGTTCCTTCGCAGCTTCGCCCGGCTCACCCTTCTGCGGGTTGTTGCGCGGTGCACGCTCAAGGATGCCAGCCGCATCAAGGAAGCGGTGCACGCGGTCAGACGGCTTTGCACCAACGCTCAGCCAGTGACGTGCACGATCTTCGTTGAGCTTCACGCGCTCACCCGAATCCTTCGGCAACATCGGGTTGTAGGTACCGATCTGCTCCAGATACTTGCCGTCACGTGGCGCGCGCACGTCTGCAACGACGATGCGGTAGTATGGGCGCCTCTTCGCGCCACCGCGCGACAAACGAATTGCAACTGCCATTGTGTATTACCTTTCCAGTCTAAATCTTTGTAAATTCGTGAAATTACTTCTTGTTCAACATGTCTCTAAGTTCCGGCGGGAGGGTGTCGGGATCAACCGACGGTCCTTTAGCGCCACCTAATCCGGGCATTCCGCCGCCCATGCCGCCACCGGGGCCGCCAAGGCCGGGCATCGCAGCACCCAGACCGCCACCGCCAAACATCGATGCGAGGCCCTTGAGGCCGCCCATCTTCTTGATCTGCTTCATCGCGCGGCTCATTTCCTTGTGCATCTTCAGAACCTTGTTCACGGTCTGCACATCGGTGCCGCTGCCTGCCGCCACGCGCTTCTTGCGCTTGGCATTCATTAATTCGGGCCGTCCGCGCTCTTTCGGCGTCATCGAACCGATGATCGCATCCATATGGACGAGCACCTTGTCGTCCATATCACTTGCTGCCAGCGCCGCCTTGGCCTTCTTCATGCCCGGCATCATGCCCGCCAGCATGCCCAACCCGCCCATGTTCTGCATCTGCTGCAACTGGGTGCGCAGGTCATTCATGTCGAACTGACCCTTGGCCATGCGCTTGGCGAGCGCTGCGGCATCTTCTTCCTTGATCGTCGCCGCGGCCTTTTCGACCAGGCTGACGACATCGCCCATGCCCAGAATACGGTCGGCAACGCGTGACGGATGGAAAGCTTCAATCGCATCGAGCTTCTCGCCCGTACCGGCAAACTTGATCGGTTTGCCGGTCACGTGACGCATAGACAGCGCCGCACCGCCGCGTGCATCGCCATCCATACGGGTGAGCACGACACCCGTCAGCGGAACCTCACCGGTAAAGCTTTGCGCAACGTTTACGGCGTCTTGACCTGTCAGGCTGTCGACCACCAGCAGCACCTCGGTCGGCGCCGACACGGTGGAAATGGCCTTCATTTCGGCCATCAGTGCTTCATCGACGTGCAAACGGCCCGCAGTGTCCAGCAGCAGCACGTCAAAGTTTTGCAGCTTCGCCGCTTCCATTGCGCGGCGCGCGATATCAACCGGCTGCTGGCCGGCAACGATCGGCAAGGTAGACGTGTCTGTCTGCTCACCCAGCACGGCCAACTGTTCTTGCGCCGCGGGACGATTGACGTCGAGCGACGCCATCAGCGCTTTCTTGCCGTGCTTTTCACGGATCAGCTTGCCCAGCTTCGCAGTCGTTGTGGTCTTACCAGAGCCCTGCAGACCGACCATCATGATCACGACCGGCGGCTTGGCCTCAAGATTCAGACCCGGGGTCTCTTCCCCGCCCAGCATGTCGACCAGTTCGTCATGAACGATTTTGACGACCTGTTGCCCCGGCGTCACCGAACGCAGAACGTCCTGACCCACGGCCTTCTCGGTCACGGCATCGATGAAACGACGCGCCACCGGCAAAGCGACATCGGCTTCAAGCAAGGCGATGCGCACTTCGCGCATTGCGTCACGAACATCTTGCTCTTTCAGAGCGCCGCGGCCTTTGAGCTTGTCAAAGACGCCGCCCAAGCGGTCGGACAGATTGTCAAACATCGTCTTCAACTCCTCATTCAGACCGATTGGTCTGATTAAATGCGAAAAACGCCGGCGGACGAGAACTCGTCGGCCAGCGTGCGAATCTCATGTGAAATCCGACTTTTATCAGGTGACTGGTGGAGCCTAGCGGGATCGAACCGCTGACCTCTACAATGCCATTGTAGCGCTCTCCCAGCTGAGCTAAGGCCCCGCGCCAGTCATATTTGCGGTCTCAAGAACCGCAGGAAGCGCCCATTATTCGGCGCCGCTACTCTTTGCAAGAGTATTTTGTTTTCCGCAAACGCATCCGCGTTCGCGATCTCCTCGCTCTCACGACCTGAAGGTCGCGTCGCCGCGGGCGGTCGCCCTTGCCCCTCGCTGGTCGCTCGGCGATTGGTTCTTGGCCACGGCAGTCAAAGCGCGACTGCGCGTCGGCCGGTTAGGCCGAAAGCCAAGCGGGCCGGATGGCCCGCGCCCGGCGCTTTAGGGTCACATCAGGAGTCGTCGTCTTCGTCGTCGCCTTTGCCCTTGCTTACGCCAAGGTCATCATCGCCGCCGAGGTCAACATCATTGTCAGGCGAATCGTCAGCGTCGTCGATATTCTCCAGATCCTTCAGATCATCATCATCGTCGCCGCCCAGATCGCTATCCGCTTCGCCGTCCTTCTTCTTGTCCTCGTCTTCGAACGGGATCGGCTGCTTCGGTTTCAGAACTGGTTCTGGATGCCATTCTTCGCCGCACTCGATGCACGTTGCCGGATCATCCTTACCCAGATCATAGAAACGTTCCCCGCATTTGGGGCAGGAACGCTTTGTGCCCCATTCTGGCTTAGCCATGTCTTCATATTCCCTTGGTCGGGCCCGCTGAACCTAGGATATGCGAGCCGCGCAAAAATATCTCTTTCTTGATGGGTAGTATTTCAGCCCGAATCAAGAGCGCGGCGCGCCTTGCCATAGGGGCATGGCGCTGTCAAAAGCCGCGGCACATATTTGCATCCTTTTTGATACCGAGAACCTTCCTTGCCACAATACCGTTTTGCCGCATCTGGACCGTTAACCGGGCGTCTGCGCGTTCCCGGCGACAAGTCGATCAGCCACCGTTCGATCATGTTCGGAGCTCTGGCAGTGGGCGAGACGCGCGTATCCGGCCTGCTCGAAGGCGAAGACGTGATGGCGACCGCCGCTGCGATGCGCGCAATGGGTGCAACCATCGAAAAGCGGGGAGATGATTGGTCTATCCATGGGGTTGGCGTCGGCGGGCTGCTCCAACCCGATACTTCGCTTGATATGGGCAATAGCGGCACCAGCACGCGTTTGCTTATGGGGCTTATCGCTAGCCACGGCATCACCGCGCGATTCACTGGAGATGCAAGCCTGTCCAAGCGCCCGATGGGCCGGGTGATCACGCCGCTGAGCGAAATGGGCGCAAGTTTCAAAGCGTCAGAGGGCGGGACTTTGCCGCTCACCATGCATGGCGCCCTGCCCGCCATACCGATCACCTACCGCCTCCCGGTCGCCAGCGCGCAGGTGAAAAGCGCGGTCCTGCTCGCGGGTCTCAATACGCCCGGAATTACGACCGTGATCGAGCCAGTCCCGACACGCGACCATTCGGAGCGGATGCTGCGCGGATTCGGCGCCGAGATGGAAGTCGAAGAGTCAGGAGGCGAACGCGTGATCCGTATTCATGGCGAAGCGGATCTCAAGCCTCAAGACGTCGTTGTTCCTGGCGATCCATCATCAGCGGCCTTCTTCATTGTCGCAGCGCTAATAACCGAAGGCAGCAATCTTGTTATTGAGAATGTCGGCCTCAATCCGACGCGTGCGGGTCTGATCCAGGTCCTGCGTGACATGGGCGGGTATATCGAAGAGCTGGACCGCCGCGAAGTTGGCGGTGAACCTGTTGCGGACCTGAATGTGAAGCATTCAGCGCTGACCGGCATCGATGTCGATCCGGCGGTTGCGCCCAGCATGATTGACGAGTTTCCGGTGCTGTTCGTGGCTGCAGCACTCGCCAACGGCACAACCACTACAAACGGCCTCGACGAACTGCGTGTTAAAGAGAGCGACCGGCTATCAGCGATGGCGGCCGCGCTCACGCTAGCGGGTGCGAGAGTGGAGGAACGCAAGGACGGCTTAGTAATCCAAGGAACGGGCGGCGAGCCACTTGCCGGCACATCGGGCGAACCTGTCACGACGCACCTTGATCATCGCATTGCCATGAGCATGGCAGTGGCCGGCCTTGTCAGTCGCGACGGCGTGGAAGTGGATGACGTGTCACCTATCCAGACCAGCTTCCCGAACTTTATGGACTTGCTTCAAGAGGCTGCATCTTGAGTGAAGCACTCGACATATACAGCCTGATCGGCTTCGTTGGCATGGCCTGTATCATTGGCGCCTATTTTTACCTTACCGCCAAGGACGAACCGAACCCGTTCATCTTGCACGGTACCAACCTTGTCGGTGCGGCCCTTTTGACCGTATCTTTGCTGGTTCACACCAATTGGCCGAGCCTGGTTCTCGAAGCCTTTTGGGCCGCTATTGCAATCTGGGGCTTGTGGAAGGCGCTGAAGTGACGGAAAGCCAAGACATGATCATCGCTGTCGACGGACCCACTGCCTCGGGCAAGGGCACTATAGCCAAAGCCATTGCTGCGCATTTCGAGCTGCCCTATCTCGACACTGGCCTGCTCTATCGAGCGGTCGGCTATCAAACAGTTGCAGATGGCGGCGATCCTGATAACCCGCAAGATGCTCTGGAAGCATGCAATTTTCGCAGCGATCTGTTGCGATCCTCCGCGCTACGAAGCGAAGAGACTGGCGGATATGCGAGCCGTGTCTCCACTCACCCAGAGGTACGCAATGCTCTGTACGAGCGTCAACGTGCTTTTGCCGACCAGGAAGGTGGCGCTGTATTGGATGGGCGCGATATCGGCACCGTGATTGCGCCAGAGGCAGATGTGAAGCTGTTCATTACCGCGAGCGTGCAAGAACGCGCCAAGCGCCGCTGGCTAGAGATGAGGGGTCGGGAAATCGACATTCCCCTCTCAGATATCGAGCGCGACATTGCTGCACGCGATGCCCGTGATATCAACCGCAAGGATGCGCCCTTGCGAGCCGCGCCAGACGCGCTGGTGATCGACACCACGGCCTTTGACAAAGACCAAGCAATCGAGGCAGCAATCGAAGCCGTCACTCAGGCGCTGCGCTAGACCTCAAACTGCTTGCTTTCTGGCCCGCTTTCGCTTAGGCGCGCGCCCGTTCTCGCAATCTATCGGATTGAAAGGACCTCTGCGCTGGTATTCGGCCGCGCGGAGATGTCGGCCTCTTGCCCCGTACACCTGCGCAATGGTGCGTATTGAGACGGAGAAAGACCCCGGAAAAACCGGTGGCCGGTAGCAAAACGATTAGGAAACTTAACTTATGGCGACTTCGCCCAACCCAACGCGCGACGATTTTGAAGCGCTACTTAACGAACAACTCGGTGGTGCAGACGATGGCGGTTTTGAAGGCCGCGTAGTCAAAGGCACCGTGACCGCCATCGAAAACGGCATGGCGATGATCGATGTAGGCCTGAAGTCAGAAGGCCGCGTCTCTCTTAAAGAATTCTCTCGTGGCGATGACGACCACGGTCTCGAAGTTGGCAGCGAAGTCGAAGTCTTCGTTGACCGGGTAGAGAACGCAGACGGCGAAGCCATGCTCAGCCGTGACCGTGCGCGTCGCGAAGCAGCCTGGGACAAGCTCGAAAACGAATTCGGCGAAGGCAAGCGTGTAGACGGCCGCATCTTCGGCCGCGTCAAGGGCGGCTTCACAGTCGATCTCGACGGCGCAGTTG
This sequence comes from Altererythrobacter ishigakiensis, assembly GCF_001663155.1. Lineage (NCBI taxonomy): Bacteria > Pseudomonadati > Pseudomonadota > Alphaproteobacteria > Sphingomonadales > Erythrobacteraceae > Altererythrobacter > Altererythrobacter ishigakiensis. The sequence goes on along the minus strand of NZ_CP015963.1, from coordinate 1,490,645 downwards.
CCTTCCTGCCCGGTTCACAGGTTGATATCCGTCCGGTTCGCGATGTCACTCCGTTGATGGATGTGCCGCAGCCGTTCCAGATCCTCAAGATGGATCGCCGCCGCGGCAACATCGTTGTCTCGCGCCGTGCGGTTCTTGAGGAGACCCGTGCAGAACAGCGCAGCGAGCTGATCAACGATCTGGCTGAAGGTCAGGTTATTGACGGCGTAGTGAAGAACATCACCGATTACGGTGCATTCGTTGATCTGGGCGGCATTGACGGTCTGCTGCACGTCACCGACATGAGTTACAAGCGCGTCAATCACCCGAGCGAAATCATCGAGATCGGTCAGACCGTGACCGTTCAGATCGTTCGTATCAATGAAGACACGCAGCGCATCAGCCTGGGTATGAAGCAGCTCGAAAGCGATCCATGGGATGGTGTTGCTGCGAAATATCCGGTCGGCGCGAAGCTTTCAGGCACAGTCACCAACATCACTGAATACGGTGCCTTTGTTGAGCTGGAAGCCGGCATCGAAGGCCTCGTCCACGTGTCTGAAATGAGCTGGACCAAGAAGAACGTGCACCCGGGCAAGATCGTGTCGACCAGCCAGGAAGTTGAAGTTCTGGTTCTCGAAGTCGACAGCGAGAAGCGCCGTATTTCGCTGGGTCTGAAGCAGGCTCAGGGTAATCCTTGGGAAGAGTTTGCAGAGAAGCACCCAGTTGGCAGCGAAGTCGAAGGCGAAGTCAAGAACGCTACAGAATTCGGCCTGTTCATCGGTCTTGATGGCGACGTCGACGGCATGGTTCACATGTCGGATATCGCATGGGGCATTTCAGGCGAAGACGCATTGGCGCTCCACCGTAAGGGCGAGCAGGTCAAGGCGATCGTTCTCGACGTTGATGTCGAAAAAGAGCGCATCAGCCTGGGCATGAAGCAGCTTGAGAAGGGCGCACCATCGGCAGACGGCGCAGACGCAAGCGCACTGCGCAAGGGTCAGACTGTTACCGTGACCGTCCTCGAAGTTCGCGATGGCGGCTTGGAAGTCCAAGTGGGCGACGATGGCGCAACCGGCTTCATCAAGCGTTCTGATCTTGGTCGCGACCGCGATGAGCAGCGCCCGGATCGTTTCCAGGTGGGTGCAAAGGTCGATGCGATGATCACCGGTTTCGACCGTTCGAAAAAGCCGAATTTCTCGATCAAGGCGCGCCAGATCGCTGAAGAGAAGGAAGCAGTGGCACAGTTCGGTTCGACCGACAGTGGTGCATCTCTCGGCGACATCCTTGGCGAAGCACTCAAGGGCAAAGACGACTAATGTTGGAGAGGCGTGGATCATCCGATCCACGCCCTTCGGCCTAACCGGCCGGCGCGCGGTCGCGCTTGGACTGCCGTGACCAGGGACCAAAACGCCGAGCGACCAGCGAGGTGCAAGGGCGACCGCCCGTCCGCAGGCCCGACAGGGCCGAGGATAGCCAAGGTTGCGGATGCAACCGCCGGCGCTTGAAGCCAAACAAGAAAAGGCCCGTTTGCTCATCGCAGCAGACGGGCCTTTTCTATTGCACCTATGAAGCCTAGATTGACCGCATGACTTTACAAATCCATCAGTTTCCGTGTCTGTCCGACAATTACGGCTTCCTCATCCACGATCCCGCAAGTGGTGAGACCGCTGCGATCGATACGCCGGATGGTAAGGAATATCTGCGGCAAGCTGACGCAAAAGGTTGGAAGATCACGCAGATCTGGAACACCCATTGGCATCCCGACCATGCAGGCGGGAACAAGGATATCATTGCTGCAACCGGTGCAAAGGTAATTGCGCCGCAGGAGGTCAAAAAACTGTCCGAGATTGATCAGATGGTCAGCCATGGCGACAGCATCTCGCTTGGCGGTTTTACAGCCCATGTGATTGACGTCAGCGGCCACACTAATGGCCATATCGCGTTCCATATTCCCGAAGCAGGTGTAGCGTTTGTGGGCGATAGCGTGTTTGCGCTCGGCTGCGGTCGGATGTTCGAGGGCGAGCCCAAGCAATTCTGGGAGAGCCTCAGCCGGATCAAGGCATTGCCGCCGGAAACAATGCTCTATTGTGCACACGAATATACGCTAGCGAATGCCGAGTTCGCAGTTCATGCCGATCCGGAAAACAAGCAGCTGCAAGCTTACGCAGCTTTGGTTGTCAGCATTCGCAACCAGGACGAACCGACCGTTCCCGCCCAGCTGGCGCGCGAGCTTGAAACCAATCCCTTCCTGCGCGCAGATGATCCGGCGATAATGGCTAAATGGGGGGGCGACGCGCCGCATGAGACCTTTGCCGCTCTTCGTGCCGCGAAGGATAATTTCTAAAGGCAATGCAGTCTCTTCGCGTCGAACGTATTTCTGATGACCTGTCAGGCGTTGCGCTGGCCGATCAGCCACAGCCAGTGCGTAATCAAGGCGAAGTGCTGGTGCGTGTCCGTGCGGCTTCGCTCAACTTCCCTGACTTGCTGATGACGCAGGGAAAGTATCAGCTCAAACCGGAACCTCCCTTTACAATCGGGCTAGAGCTGGCAGGCGAAGTTATCGAAGCTGATAAGGACAGCCTCTTCAAGCCAGGCGACAAGGTCATCGGCGGCAACAAGACGGGTGCATTCGCAGAGTTCGCATGCATTCCTGAACGCGGACTACGCCCCCTTCCCCGTGGTCTGAACTTCGTACAAGGCGCAGCGATGGGCGCGGCCTATCAGACTGCTTACACAGGACTAGTTGAACTCTGCAGCCTTACCGCCGGGCAATGGGTCATGGTGACCGGGGCTAGCGGCGGTGTGGGACTGGCTGCGATCGATCTGGCCAAGGCGTTAGGCGCACAAGTGATTGCGGCAACCGGTTTGGATGCCAAGCGTGAACGCATTGACGCGCTCTACAAACCTGATGCCGTGATCGTCAGCGTAGACCGGTTCCGCGAGCAGGTAAGCGAGATAACTGGTGGCGAACTTTGCGATATCGTGTTCGATCCGGTTGGGGGCGACGTATTCGACGAATGCACCCGCTGCGTCAGCTTTTCGGGCAAGCTGGTCGTGGTCGGCTTCACCAGCGGGCGCATTGCCGACATCGCAACGAATATTCCGCTGATCAAAGGCTTCTCCGTCGTCGGCCTGCGCGCTGGTGAATATGCCCGGCGTTTCCCGGAACGCGGTGCAGCGATTAGTGACGGGATAGCAAAACTGGCGTCCGAAGGCCGGATAAAGCCAGCAATCGACCGTGTATTGCCGCTTTCGCAATGGCGCCAAGGCTTTGAGGCCATGGCTAACCGCGAATTAGTCGGCAAGGTGGTGTTCGAGCCGGGCGAATAGAGAAAACACGCGCACCAACAATAAAGGCGACCCCCTCAGGCCGCCCCGTTTGATTTGTTTCAAGCCTAAGCTCAGATCGAAGAGATCACCTCATCGGCGAGCTTCTTGTCTGCGTCGGCGCCATGCTTGTCAGCAATCAGCTTGCGCGCAGCAGACGCTGCTGCGCCCACCGCCACTGCCTTGACTTCGTCCACCGCTTCACGTCCTGCAGCGGCGATTTTGTCTTCAGCCATGCGTTTGCGGCGTTCAACCATCAGCTTGCCGTCCGCTTCCGCTTTCTTGAGGATCGCGTCCGCATCACGCTCTGCATTCTCAAGCATATCTTCCGCGTGCTTTTCAGCATCTTTCAGCTTGGCCGAGTACTCATCGCGCAGGGCCTCGGCCTCTGCACGAAGGTTCTTGGCCTCGTCGAGCTGGTCCTTGATCTCCTGAATCTTGGCGTCGAGGCCGCCAGTGATCAGGCCCGGAACCTTCTTCCAGATGAAGATGCCGACCAGGACGAGCATCGCAATCGACACCCACTGGTAGGAATCAAGGCCAAGAGCCGCTGGCTCATTGTCGCCGGCGGCGACCAGGATCAGCAATAGATCAACCATTGGTCATCGCCTCCTTAACAGCGGCTCTGGCAGCTGCACCGTCAACCGATGCACCGGCAAGACGCGCTACAATGTCTTGGGCGGCTTCGGCTGCAACGGATTCAACTTCAGCCATTGCTACGCCACGTGCCTCTGCAATCCGCGCTTCAGCTTCGGCAAGCTTCTTATCCAAACGCTTTTGCGCTGCAGCGATCTTCTTTTCGTTTTTGGCTGCGGCATCTGCCTTGGCCTTGGCGATCACGGCTTGCGCTTTGGCGTGGTTTTCATTCTCGCGCTTGCGCCATGTCTCTTCCTGCTCATCAGCGGTGTCACGCGCAGCTTGAGCGGCAGCCAGATCGTCTGCGATTTGCTTGTCGCGCATGGCCACGGTCTCCATCACCTTGGGCACCATTCCGCGCCCGATGAAGAAAAACGTGATACCAAAGAAGATCAGCGTCCAGAAAACCTGGCTCGACCAAACTTCGGCAAGTTGAGCTATCTGAGGCATGCTTCGAGTCCGAAAATCAAATCAAAAAAGAACATTGCCCGATCGGCCCACAGACCGATCGGATAATGCAAATCGTCATTAGGCAACGAAGATCAGGATCATTGCAACGACGAAGGCCAGAAGGCCCAGAAGTTCGGCTGCTGCGAAGCCGATGAACAGACGGCCCTGCTGGCTGTCTGCTGCACCCGGGTTACGCAGTGCTGACTCAAGGAAAGAGCCGAAAACGTTACCAACACCGATTGCTGCGGCGCCGGCACCGATTGCTGCAAGGCCTGCGCCTACGAGCTTGGCTGCTTCTGCTTCCATTTTGAAAAACTCCTTTAGGTGGAAACTTGAAAAAGTTGAGTGAGAAAACTCTAGTGAAGGTTCTCTGCGTCGTTGATGTAAAGCGACGTCAGAAGAGCGAAAACATAAGCCTGGATGCCTGCAACCAGGATTTCCAGCGCGCTGATAGCGATCATCAGGACAAGGCTGGGAATGCCGATGAAGCCACCGAAGACCGCGCCAGCGTTGACGCTGTCAATCACGAAGCTGGCGAGAACTTTCAGCAGCACGTGGCCTGCCATCATCGCCACGAAAAGACGCAACGCGAGGCTGAATGGACGCACGAGGAACGAAATCAGCTCGATCGCCGGAATGAGCCAGATCAGCCACAATGGCGTGCCGTGTGGCACAAACAGGCTGAAGAAATGCAGGCCGTGCTTCCAGAACCCGACGATCAGCACGATCGCGAAGCTCAGGATCGCCAGAACACCGGTGACGGTAAAGTGGCTGGTAAAAGTGAAAGCGTGGACGCCGGGAATGATGCCGACCGGCAACAGGCCCAGCAGGTTGGCGAACAGGATGAACATGAACAGGCTGAAGATGTACGGCACATATTTGCGCCCTTCCTTGCCCACGTTCGCTTCCAGCATATCGTCGATGAAGCCGGTGAAGCTTTCAACCGCCATCTGCCAGCGGCCCGGCACGAGCTGACGCTTCATGCCGCCTGCCACAAAGATCCAAAGCAGCACTGTGGCAATCAACATCCACAGCGCGCTGTTGGTGAAAGCGAGATTGTAACCGGCCACCTCGAACCCGCCAGTGCCGAACATCGGCTCAATGGCGAATTGCTTCATCGGGTCGACCTTGCCTTCTTCGGCTGCCACGATCGTAGTTTCCCTAACGCCTAAAAATTCAAACTGCCGCTACTTATCCGCGTCGGGATCAGCAGGGGGTGTGCTCGCAGAGCGAATGACATTCCTGAAAGCGACGATGATCCCGAGGAACAACATCACCAACAGACCCCAGGGCGAAGTGTCGGCAAGCTGGTCAATGGTCCAACCAATCAACGCTCCACCCAGGATCCCACCAAGCAGATCCGCCAGCACCCGGTTGCCCATGCGATAGTTCGCATCAGCGCCCTTGACCTGCGGCCGGTTGCGTTCATCTTCACGCTCGCGTGCGGCCTTTAGCCGCGCTTCGAGCGCGTCGATACGCGCATCCTCAGCGATGGGTTCCCGTGCGGGTTTTTCTTTGCTCATGCCAGCCTCCAGAATGTGGAACGCGCAGCACGCGCAAAGGTGCCCGCCGAGGGCGCCTGCCCCCTAGGCGACGCCCATAGGCAAGTCAACCGCAAGCGGGCCTCAATCAGTCGAAATTGGGGGTCTTTTTGCAGCGCAGCGAAAAAACCAGCGAAAGTTGATTAGTTTCAACCCGGCGGGCAACGCGGATCACGCCGCGGCGGAGCTGACGTTCGGGTCTGCCACGATCCATCAGGCGCCTGGTACATCTCGCCCGGAACTGTCTTCAGAATCAATTGGCAACCGGTCGAGAGCGCGTATTCCTCAAGAGTGACACCGTTTTCGCGCGCTTGCTGCGCATAGACCGCGCGGCGCTTGATATTGATGTCGCTGACAAGGCGGCGCAGCTCTGGAGTGCCCTCGCCCACGATATCGAGATACCCGTCCATCTTCTCGCCCACCTGACCCGATGAACGCGCTGCGGCATAAGCCGGATCACGCTGCGCCTGCGCGGGCGCAACCAATGCGGCCAGCGAGGCAGCGGAGATAACACCAACAAAAGCAAGCTTCCTAAACATCTTCATGGCCCGGGCCCTTTCCTGTCTCACATCTTCATATCAGAAGATGTCAGCATTCTCTTCAATCGTTTCAGCCGTGTCTTCGGCCAGCTGATAAATAACTTCACTGCGAATGTTGATGTTGAGCTCGATCACGATTGGCCCGTCGGGTGCCTCAACACCGATACACCCGCCCAGCAATGTGATCGGCAATAACACCCATCCTCGCCGCACAGCGACACCGCACCTGTTGCTCAGCCTTTGCATGGCCTGACTTGTGGCACCGCGCCTACTGGCGGTCAAACTTGCGCGCGTCATGGCAGAGTTTCGCTTTCTTGTGTCTGAATGGAGGGTTCATCCTGCTCGATCTTCCTCTCGGCAGGGACGTTCTTTTCTAGGATTGAGGGGCGCACCATGCGCCCATTGGCACCGCGAATCAGTCCCAAAGAAGCCGGATCGATATGCGTGGCCGGATCGTAGGTTTTGAGAAGGTCATTCATGAGCTGATAGAAAGATGCGCGGACATTTACGTTAAAACGGATCGGCAGCTTGGCGATCTGTCGCGTGATGAAGTTCCGGTCTGCATCCGCGCCTTGGCTAACACCATCAAACAGCAGTCTCGTGATGATCTCGCCAGTAAGCGGCCCATTCATCTCGACCATCATCTGGTTGAAATCTAGCGAGCGTAAAGATCGAAAGGCATAATTCGCAATTGCTCCGGTATCCTCGTAGGTCAGCTCACCCACGTAAGACAGGTTGCCTCCAGGTGGCCGCGAAATCAGCAATCCGTTGATGATCTCTCCGTTGCCCATCTCATCGAACACCAGCGGCACGGTTCCGTCAAAAGTTCCACTGGCTGAAATGTTGGAAAATTCCATCGCTGCGATGAACTGTGCAGCATCTACTCCGGTAATTTCGATAACATAGCTGCGTTCTTCGCTTGCCGCGAAATTCAGCTCGGTCGGGCGAAGCAACATGGTTCCGCCGAAGAATGGCCACCGGCCTCCCCGTAACGATACATTCGATCCGTTGATCAGCGCGAAATCAAGCACCCCGTTGTACACCTCTACGCCGGGGTCGATAGTTCCAACCGCTAGCTGCTGCGTTCCATCGGTAGTCAAACTGATCAGATCGCTAAAACGAACCGTGCCAGACACGTCGCGGACCGGCCCGAATGCTGCGGCAAAGTTGAACGCGTCAGTCGAAAATGTGCCGCTGCTTTGAACATTTTCTGGGCTCCAGTCGATCCTGCCATTGCCCTTCACAACTCCTTCGGCGAGAGCAATCACGCCAGTTGCCAGGCAAGTTAGCCCGGTCGGACCAGATGCTCCTTTGAAGCTGTCATCACATTGATCGATCCGCGCTCCCGGCTCGAGCTGATCATCAAAAATGATGCCAGGTACATCCAGATCGGCATGACCAATCCCGCTCGTCAGATCGTGCACCAGGTCAACTGCAACAATCAAACGATCCGTGCCGGGGTGGCGCATTAACGTGCTGGCGTTGATCCCATTGTCAGCCAGCGTCAGCTGCGCATCGCGCGCTGTCAGGCGCTCGAACCTCTGATCTTCTTCACGATCGAGCAAATCGAACCGTGTTTGGGTGAGTGTCAACGCGCCCTCTGCGAAGCGCCAATTTCCTTGTCCTGCCTCAATATCGAGTGGGACCGCATCCAGCCCACCAGATAGCCCAGTGAAAGTGCCGGATGTCTCTTCTGAGAAACTTGCGGCAACCTCTGCAATTGTCAGTTCGCTTTGCGCTTCTGGCTCTCCCAGTTCCACCCGCACGTCATGGGCAAGCAGACCTTCAACATCGGAGAATCCGAACTGGCGCGATCCAAGCCGGATCGGCGAATCGCCAAGCTGCCCTTGCAGTTGCAAACTATCGATCCGGGCTGAAACCTGCGTGCCTGTTGATCCACTTCGTACAATCGCAGATCCTTTATCGGGACAAACCGATATGATGTCAGACTCAAGCTTAAGGTCTGCAAGCTTCAGTTGTTCAAATCTCAAATCTGCACAACGCTTCCAAAGCGCGAGGCCACCGGCGTCTGACCAGCCACCTTCGATCGGCAATCGTAGCTGCTCCACACTTCCGCCGAGGATAGCACCGCTGGCGCTCACTTCGCCACTCAGTTGCCAGGAGCCGCTGGCGAATTGAGTTAATTGCATTTGGGGAACAGCAAGTTCCGAAGCTCCTGCTCGATAGGGTGCCATGCGGAAACGCAGCGCAGGTGCTCCCGCTCCTGTACTTTCCATGCGCCCCTGAATCTGCGGCAAGCCATCTCTATCTAGAGAGAGGTTTCCGGCAAGGCGAAGAACGCCATTCTTATCGCTCGCCCATTGCCCCTGAGAAACCGACAAGATCGCACGTCGATCCCTGTCGCGTATGCGCGCCTCAGGCACCACAAGCGATACGCCATCGCTACTTTGCCGTGCCAAAATTTTTGCCTGTAGGCTGCTTGATCGCAGGCCATCTTCCAGAGCAGCCCGAAAACGGTCTAGGATGGGTTCGATCAGGGTCCCTTCCCCCGCCGAGGCCGCCGACCCGAGCGCCTTCTGCGAGCGTTCTCCAAGAGCCAGGTCTGAGCCAGACAGATTTGCGTCCATTTCCCAACGGAAGTCCGCAGTTCGAACGCGAAAACCGCCATCAACCGCTGGCCTTTTGACCTCTCCGTAGGTGTTTTCAAACTCGCTCGCGCCGAAGCTATAGCGACCGGTCGCCAGTCCTTCACTCCAGTCAAATTCTAAGCTCCCGGACAAACCAGCCGTGCGCAAATCGCCCACCGACGCGTCCAACTCGTTCAGAGCGAACGTTCCCGAACCTCCGACCAAATCTTCATCGGTTTGCAGGCTAGACAGAGCGGTAATCTTGGGTAGCCGCAAGTTCTGGTCCGGGCAGGAGAGTTCGGTGACTTCCAGCGGCCCATTAAAGTAAGCTTGTCCACGCGAAGTTCGAAGCTCTCCGACAAGTTGCGCGTTGGACCATTCGCAAGAGTCCATATCCCAAGGCGGTGCTACAAGCGCGGCCACGCCGTGGAAACCGCCGCTCAGCCGACCCGCCCCGTCTGCCTTGAAGCCTGCCACACCGTAGTCTGTTTCGATCCAGCCTCGCGCATCGACCAGTGACAGTGACCAGCCGGGAAGGCGCGCGGGTCCATCCGTCTCAATCTCAAAGACCGGATCAAGCGCGCCCAGGCTGAGCTCTCCGTCCCGATACGTCGCGCGCAGCCGCGGGCGAATGAGCGTGAGCGTACCGATGTCCGCACCGGTAATTCGCACAACCGGGACAAGTTCGACACGTTCGATGGTCAGGTCCGGATTTTCGGGATCGCCAACAACAAAATTGCGGAGCACTTGCCGCGCAATCCCGACAGATTCGATTTCGTATGTGGCCTCTATTCCCAACGCCTCAAGTTGCGAGGTGATCAAATCTTCGGCGATGTTGTCGCGCGCGCGCCAGCTGAGGAAACTGGAAACAAGCAACAGCACAAGCAGCACGAACAGAAACTGAAAACGCTTCCGCCGCGGCCAGAGCTTCAACCGCCTTTTTACTTCAGGATCAGGGAGTTCGTCGGCGTCAGCCATGTCTTAGCACTCTTGCGCCTTTCACCTGACAAAGGCAATGCTGCGATGCGCATAAAGCATTATCGAGAACAATATTGCCGAAAGCTGAAGACAATCCTGACAAGCGGCCGACAAAACACGCCGGGTCGGGCCATCGTGCCCGTCTTCGCGATCGTTTGTTGAACGGCGGTGCTGAAGCTTTGGCAGACTATGAAGTGCTAGAGTACTTGCTGTTTGCGGCCATGCGTCAGGGCGACACTAAGCCTGTGGCAAAGGCCTTACTCAAGCGGTTTGGCTCTCTGTCTGCCGTTTTGAATGCGAACCCGGCAGTCCTGACTCAAGTGGATGGCGTGGGGGAGACGAGCGCGGCGGCCTTGAAAAGCGTCGCGATAGCTGCGCGGCGAATGGCGTGGAGCGAGGTGAAAGATCGACCGGTGCTGGGCAGCTGGCAGTCCCTGCTCGATTACTTGGCGATCGATATGGCACATCTCAACTTAGAGCGTGTCCGCGTTCTTTATCTCGATAGTCGAAATCGGCTGATTGACGATCATCACGTCGAGGATGGGTCGACCGATGAAGCCGCAGTCCACCCGCGCGAAGTCATCCGCCGAGCCATGGACCTGGGGGCGAGCGCACTGATCCTTGTTCACAATCACCCTAGCGGCAGCTCGGAGCCGAGCCGTGCCGACATCCAAATCACGAAGAAAATCGCTGAGGCCGGGCGCCTATTGGGCGTGATCGTACATGATCATATTATCATCGGTCACGAAGGGCATGTCTCGTTGCGTGCGAAAGGGCTAATCTGAGATGTGCGTCGCGGCCTTTGCCTGGCGAGCGCACCCCGATTGGCATCTGGTGGCGATCGGCAATCGCGACGAATACCATCAAAGGCCGGCCGCGCCGTTGGCTCATTGGAAAGACCGAGAAGGTGTAATCGCAGGTCCAGATCTTCAGTCCGGCGGGACCTGGTTAGGGGTTTCCGAACAGGGTCAATTTGTGCTCGTTACAAACTTGCGTGGCTATGGCCAGCCCGATCCGTCTCGCAAGTCACGAGGCGAACTCGTGACAGATCTTCTGACCGATCAAAATCAAACACTCGATATGGGTAGCTACAACCCGTTCAACATCATTCACGCAAGCCGGGACGAAGCACGTTTTCTGACTAACCGCCCTGACCATATCAGCGCTAATCTGTCTCGCGGCGTCTATGGCCTTTCAAACGGACAACTGGACGAACCATGGGCCAAAACCGTCCATTTGAAGACCGCGTTGTTTGACTGGCTTTGGCAGAGCGGCAGCTTATCTGCGCCTCTGTTCGATGCCCTCGGCAGCGAGAACTTGCCGAGTCTGGGCCTGCAACCGCGCTTGCCATCTGACATGCCGCTGGAAGCTCAGGAGACGCCGGCCTTCATACGAAACCCGGTCTACGGGACCAGATGCTCAACTGTTGTCACAGTCAACAAGCACGGTCACGGCCGGATTCTCGAGCGGCGCTTTGACGCCAGCGGTGAGAAAACCGGAGAAACCGCGCTGGAATTCAGCTGGCCGGGTTGACCGGCAAGCGATCCGACCTTAGCCGCCAAGCTCCTTTTCGTGCACGGAGTTCAACAATGGTCCCTCGCTATGCCCGCCCTGCCATGACGGCTATCTGGGAGCCGGAGTGCAAATATGAGATCTGGTTCCTGATCGAAGCGCACGCAACGCAGAAACTTGCAGATCTGGGGGTTGTGCCTGAAAGCGGTGCGAAGGCGCTGTGGGATTGGTGGGCAACCGAGCCAAAGATCGACGTAGCCGCGATCGACGCCAAGGAAGCAGTGCTGAAGCATGATGTGATCGCATTCCTCGATTGGGTGGCGGAGCAAGTTGGCCCCGAAGCACGCTTCATGCACCAGGGCATGACCAGCAGCGACGTACTCGACACCACTCTCGCGGTTCAACTGACGCGTGCAACCGATTTGCTGCTTGAAGACATGGACGCGCTGCTAGCCGCGATCAAACGCCGCGCGGAAGAGCACAAGTTCACGCCCACCATCGGGCGCAGCCATGGCATCCATGCAGAGCCCGTGACCTTCGGTCTGAAACTGGCGCAGGCCTACGCCGAATTTGACCGCTGCAGGACTCGCCTAATTAACGCGCGCGCGGAGATCGCGACTTGCGCGATCAGCGGCGCAGTTGGCACCTTCGCCAACATTGACCCTTCTGTCGAGGCGTATGTAGCTGAACAACTGGGTCTGACGCCAGAGCCGGTTTCCACGCAGGTGATACCACGTGATCGCCATGCGATGTATTTCTCTACTCTAGCGGTCATCGCGAGCTCGATAGAACGTCTCGCTGTTGAAATTCGTCATCTGCAACGCACCGAAGTGCTGGAAGCGGAAGAATACTTCGCGCCCGGGCAAAAGGGCTCCAGTGCGATGCCGCATAAGCGCAATCCGATCCTGACGGAAAACCTTACCGGTCAGGCGCGCATGATCCGCAGCTATGCCATGCCTGCGCTGGAGAACGTCGCGTTGTGGCACGAGCGTGATATCTCCCATTCCTCGGTTGAACGCTTCATTGGACCTGACGCGACAATCACTCTGGACTTCGCACTGGCTCGTCTCACGGGTGTGGTGGACAAGCTGCTGGTCTATCCGGAGCGGATGGAGAAGAACCTCGATCTGATGGGGGGGCTGGTCCATTCCCAGCGGGTGCTGCTGGCCTTGACGCAGGCAGGCATCACTCGCGACAACGCCTATCGTCTGGTTCAACGCAACGCGATGAAAGTCTGGGAATCGGACGGCAAGTTGTCGCTGCTTGAATTGCTCAAAGCCGATGATGAAGTCACAGCGGCTCTCTCGCCCGAGGAACTCGAGGAAAAATTCAATCTCGACTACCACTTCAAACATGTCGAGACGATATTTGCGCGGGTGTTTGGCGGTTAACTCGGACTGGACCTGTCTGCTCAAGACAACTAGCGTAACGCAGAGGCAGGAGAACCAAGCATGCAATATGTTCGCACACTGATCTGGGTCGCCATAACAGCGTTTGTGGTTTTGTTCGTGACAATGAATTGGGGCGAACCTCAGGAAGTGCGGATCTGGCCATCTTCGGATGGCGATAACTTCCTGTTCGAATGGCCAGTGGGTGTTATTGCGATTGTGTTCTTCTTGCTTGGTATGATCCCGACCTGGATTTACCACCGTGGCGTCAAGTGGAGCCTCAATCGACGGATTACCTCGTTGCAGAATGCCGTACGCTCTAATTCATTAAGCGCCCGCCATAGCGCGCCGCCTCCGTCCCCGTCGCCTGCACAGACAGCCGCTGATGCCAGCGACGCGGGCACCGCTGGCGACACGCTGAAGCCGGATGACAGCAACTGATGAGCAATCCGATCTTTCTTGCTCTTGATGTGCCCCAGATAACGCCGGCGAAAGCGCTTCTGAACAAAGTGAAATCGCATATCGGCGGGGTCAAACTGGGTCTCGAGTTCTTTTGCGCGCACGGTCACCATGGGGTGCATGAGATTGCGCATGAAACCGGCCTGCCAATCTTTCTTGACCTGAAACTGCATGACATCCCGAACACCGTCGCAGGCGCCATGCAGGCAATTCATGTGCTGGAACCCGCAATCGTCACCATCCATGCCAGCGGTGGTCGTGCGATGATGGAAGATGCCAAGGCAGCGGCGGCCGACGGGTGCAAGGTTGTAGCAGTGACCATGCTGACCAGCCTTGATGAGCGTGACATGGCACGCACAGGCATTACGGGCACGCCGCATGACCACGTCATGCGGCTGGCTGAGCTGGCGCAAGACGCCGGGCTGGATGGTATTGTGTGTTCAGGCCAAGAGGTCGGCGCTGTTCACAAGCGATGGAAAGACGGTTTCTTCGTTGTTCCCGGACTTCGCCCCGGCGGCAAGGCAACAGGCGACCAGAAACGTGTCGTTACACCGCGCAAAGCTCGAGATGATGGTGCAAGTGTCCTGGTCATCGGACGCCCGATCAGCAAGGCAGACGATCCTTTGGAGGCCGCGCGCGCGATCGAGGCAACGCTTTAGAGCCAACAAATGTCAGTTCAGATCAAGATATGCGGGCTTTCGACGCCTGAAACCATAGATGCGGCTGTCGATTCCGGCGCGACGCACGTTGGCCTCGTCCACTTCGAACCAAGTGTGCGGCATGTATCGCTGGAAGACGCGGCCAAGTTGCGCGCGCGCGTGCCGACGAGTGTCAAGGTTGTGCTACTTTTGGTGAATATGCAGCCGAACGAAACCGCGATTGCATTGAACACCGTCAAACCAGATGTAGTTCAATTCCACGGCCGCGAAACACCCGAATGGGCAGGAATGGTCCGGGAAAAGACCGGTGTTGAGGTGTGGAAGGCGCTGGGGCTTAAAGATGCCGGCACACTAGCCCGCAGTTCGGCCTTCTTTGGCAAAGTTGACCGTCTTCTGTTCGATGCACCAGCGAAAAAACTGCCTGGTGGCAATGGTATCGCCTTCGACTGGAATCTGCTTGCGGGCCACAAGCATCAGGTTGACTGGGGTATCGCGGGCGGCTTGACGGCAGACAATGTTGCCGAGGCGATCCTGGCAACGGGCGCGCCGCTGGTCGATGCGTCAAGTGGCCTCGAAATTGCGCCGGGTGTAAAGGATGTGAGCTTGATCCAAGCGTTTTGCAGCGCTGCCCGCAATGCTTGAGCAAGGGGTGCACATGCGGCGCACCCCTCGCCCAACAGGTTAACCGCGATCAAAAGCGGAAACCAACTCCGGCAACTGCGCTGTTGATATTCGCAAAGCCATCGAAATAGATTCGATACTCAGTCTTCAGATACACTTGATCGCTGACATTGTATTGAAGCCCACCACCTGCGTGAACAGCATCGCTATTGTTGAAGCTATAGCCGGCTGCGACAAATAGCTTGAGATCTTCGGCAACAATAAATCCCGCACGAGCGGTTGCTCCAAACAACACATCGGCACCATCTGCAAGCACCTTGTCGGCCGAACCCTCGATGCCGATAAAGAAGCTTTCATCGAGGTGAAAATCGTGTCCGGCGGCAACGCCTGCAACAGCTTCTTCGCCGCCATCAAACCATACTACTCCGCCACGCGCTTCCAAACGCGTCTCATCAGCTTTTGCAGGCACGGCAATGAAGGCCACCGCCGTTGCGGCAACCATCGCAATATTTTTCATCTTATCTTCCTATGTTTTCTTGATTCGTCGGAGAGGAGACGAATTGAGGCCAGCTAACTTCAACGTAAATGAATGGAAATTGCCGAAAAGCGACTGCCTCTCATGCAAATATGCATAGGCAGGATCCAGTGAGGGGGGCACTCGACGCAAATCTGCTAGCGCAGTTGCAAAACACCCCATGAACGTGTTGACGCTAGACACCATGTGTAAGCTCTGCCAATCGCTGCCTCAATGAACCAGGTAAACTCTTTCCGTAACCAGCCCGATGAACGCGGGCATTTCGGCCAGTTCGGCGGACGCTATGTCGCTGAAACGCTGATGCCGTTGATCCTTGACCTTGAACGCGAGTACCGCGCGGCTCAGGCCGACCCGGCGTTCAAGGCCGAATTTGACGATCTTCTGGAGCACTATGTCGGGCGCCCTTCCCCGCTCTATTTCGCTGAGCGTCTCACCGAGGCATTGGGAGGCGCGCAGGTCTGGTTCAAGCGCGACGAGCTCAATCACACCGGCGCGCACAAGATCAATAACTGCATCGGTCAGATCCTGCTTGCCAAGCGCATGGGCAAGACGCGCATCATCGCCGAAACCGGTGCGGGCCAGCATGGCGTGGCGACCGCGACCGTCTGCGCGCGGTTTGGCCTGCCGTGCGTGATCTACATGGGCGCAGAGGACGTGAAGCGGCAATCGCCCAATGTCTTCCGCATGAAGCTGCTCGGCGCCGAAGTTGTCCCCGTCACCAGCGGCGGAGCGACGCTGAAAGACGCAATGAACGAAGGCCTGCGTGACTGGGTCGCGAATGTGCATGACACGTTCTACATCATCGGCACCGCTGCGGGACCACACCCCTACCCTGAACTGGTGCGTGATTTCCAAAGCGTGATCGGGAAGGAAGCGCGCGCGCAAATGCTGGATCGCGTGGGCCGTCTGCCGGACCTGTTGATCGCCTGCATCGGCGGCGGATCAAACGCGCTTGGCCTATTCCACCCGTTCCTCGACGATCCGGACGTTAAGATGCTCGGCGTTGAAGCGGCGGGACATGGCCTTGATGGTGATGAGCACGCCGCTTCGCTGTTGGGCGGAGCGCCGGGCATCCTGCACGGCAACAAGACCTATCTGCTGCAAGACGAGGATGGCCAGATCACCGAAGGCCATTCGATCAGCGCAGGACTGGACTATCCCGGCATCGGGCCAGAACACGCATGGCTGAAGGAAAGCGGACGGGTTGAATACACCGCTGTGACCGACGATGAGGCATTGGACGGGTTCCAGCTGCTCTGCCGCACCGAAGGCATCATCCCCGCGCTTGAGCCCAGCCACGCGCTGGCCGCGGTCGCTGACCGTGCTAAGCAAATGCGCGAGGATCAGATCATCCTGATGAATCTCTGCGGTCGCGGGGACAAGGATATCTTCACCGTGGCTGAAAAGCTGGGAGTGGAGATGTGACCCGCCTCTCCACTGCATTCGCCAAAACTCATCCCGCGCTCGTCTGCTTCATCACCGCGGGCGATGGTGACACCGCGGCCAATCTCGATGCGCTGGTCGAAGGAGGCGCGGATGTAATCGAGCTGGGCATGCCCTTTACCGATCCGATGGCCGATGGCCCCGCGATTCAGGCAGCAAACCTGCGCAGCTTGGGTAAAGGCACAACCACCGCCGATGTGCTAATGATCGCGAACGAGTTCCGCGTGCGGCATCCTGACGTTCCGCTCGTGCTGATGGGCTATGCCAACCCGATGATCCGGCGCGGGCCTGAATGGTTTGCAGAACAATGCCGTGGCTGCGGCGTCGATGGCGTGATCTGCGTCGATATCCCGCCAGAGGAAGACGGCGAGCTTGGCCCTGCCTTGCGCGCCGCAGGAATCGCACCGATCCGCCTCAGCACGCCTACCACCGACGCCGCTCGCCTGCCCGCCGTTCTCGAAGGGTCTGAGGGCTTCGTCTATTACGTTTCCGTCGCCGGCATTACCGGCAAACAGCAGGCCGCAATCGACAGTATCGAAGCCAATGTCACCCGTATCAAGCAATCGACCGATCTGCCCGTTGCGGTCGGTTTCGGGGTGCGCACGACCGAACAGGCGGCGGAAATCGCGAAGGTTGCTGATGGCGTAGTCGTCGGCTCAGCCTTGGTCGAACTGGTCGGCAAATTTGGCAAAGATGCCCCTGCCAAGCTAAAGGAGCTGACTTCGGCCCTTTCACAAGCGGTTCGCACCGCTCGCTAGGATATTCGAAATGAACTGGTTCACACGCGTCCGCAATTCGTTCGGCTTTGGCGAAAAACGTAGCACTGACAAGGATTTGTGGGTCAAATGCCCGTCCTGCGCGGAAATGCTGTTCGAGCAGGAGTATATGGACAATCTGTGGGTCTGCCCGCGGTGTGACCATCATGGCCGGATCAGCGCGGATCAGCGCTTAAATCTGCTACTCGACGAAGGTTTCGAGATGTTGCCGCAGCCAGAGGTCAAGGAAGACCCGCTGAAGTTCAAGGACAGCAAGAAATACACTGATCGTTTGAAGATCGCGCGCGCCAAATCGCCGCATGCCGATGCCTTCAGTGTCGGCTCGGGCACGATTGACGGGCGCGCAGCAGTGGTCGGCGTTCAGGATTTCGGCTTCATGGGTGGATCGATGGGCATGGCCGTGGGCGCGGCCTTTGTCGCGGGCGCAGAAGAAGCTCTGAAACGCAGGGCCGGCTATATCGTCGTGACCGCAGCGGGCGGCGCGCGTATGCAGGAGGGCATCCTCAGCCTGATGCAAATGCCCAAGGCCACCGTCATGACACGCCGCCTGAAAGAGGCTGGCCTGCCCTATATCGTCGTGTTGACTGACCCGACCACCGGCGGCATTACCGCCAGCTATGCCATGCTGGGCGATGTGCAGATTGCAGAGCCCGGCGCGCTGATCGGCTTTGCCGGCCAACGCGTGATTCAGGATACAATCCGCGAACAATTGCCCGAAGGATTCCAGCGGGCCGAGTATCTTTACGAGCACGGCATGGTCGATATGGTGGTTCACCGAGCGGACCTGAAGGAACAGCTCGCAACCGTGCTCGGCTATCTGCAGCCGCGCAAAGCAGCCTAAGGCGCCAACGCAATGCGCGATATGGGGCGCTCGGACGATCCGCGCGTTCAGGCCCAGCTCGACAGACTTGGTAGCTTAAGCATTCAGCGTGACACTCTGGGGCTTGATGCGATCCGCGAGCTGCTGCGGCGGCTTGGCGATCCGCACAAGCGATTGCCGCCTGTGTTTCACGTCGCGGGGACCAATGGCAAGGGGTCAACCTGCGCGTTCCTGCGCGCGATGCTGGAGGCGGAAGGATACAAGGTCCACGTCACCACTTCTCCGCATCTGGTGCGCTATAATGAGCGGTTCAGAGTGGCTGGCAAGCTGATCGAAGACGCACGGCTCGCCGAATTGCTGGAGGAAGTGTTCGATGCCGCAGAAGGGCTCGATTGCAGCTTCTTCGAAATCAGCATTGCGGCGGCCTTTGTGGAGTTCGCGCGCGTGCCAGCCGATGCCTGCGTCGTGGAAGTTGGTCTGGGTGGACGGCTCGATGCGACCAATGTGCTCGAGCCAGACGTATTGGCAGCGTGCGGAATTGCCGCGCTGGGCATCGACCACGAGAAGTTCCTCCTCGCGCCCGAAGATGGCGTGCCGCAAGAGCCGATGGCGCGGATTGCGTTCGAGAAGGCCGGCATCGCGAAGAAGGGCGTTCCGCTGGTGACGATCGCTCAGCCAGAGCAAGAGAGACAGGCAATCGAAACAGTGGCCAAAGACGCGGGAGCACCTGTGATCATTGCTTCGCGCGTCGATGAACGCGATTTGGCTCTGCCGGGTGAGCATCAGGGCCTGAATGCCGGCTTGGCGATAGCAATGCTTCGCTCGCAATCGAAAATCACCGTGTCGGATGAAGCAATCGCAATTGGGCTACGAACCGCGAGTTGGCCCGCGCGTTTGCAGTTGTTATCTGAAGGTCCCCTCACTGCACTCGCTCCAGAGCAGGAAATCTGGCTCGACGGTGGGCACAACCCCTCTGCAGGGGCGATGCTGGGCGCTCATTTCGCATGTCATGGGGTGCACCTCATCATCGGAATGATTGAAGGCAAAGACCCGCTGGCCATCATCGGGCCGCTGGGTGACCGTATCCGCACGCTTCAGGTTGTACCTGTACCAAACTTCCCGTCGCATCCGGTCAAAGCCTTCGGACCGCAAGCCAAGGCAGCCGCAAATATTGAGGAAGCCCTGCTCAATCTGCCGTCGGACGATTACTCGGTACTCATCGTAGGCTCGCTCTATCTCGCGGGCGAGGTTCTGCGCCTCAATGACGAGATCCCCGATTGATTACTCCGCCGGATGCGCGGTGGCATCTGGTGTGACGACGCCAGACTTTGCCCCCGCCCTCGCCTGCCGCCACCATTCGAACGCGACCAGCACAACGGCGGCCAGCCCTATGAAAGTCGTCAGGACAAAGACATCGAAATAGCCCTGATCCTCGATCATCTCGCCCAGCGCGCCGCGCCCCAGCGTGCCGACAAGCAGTGTGAGCGATGACAGAAGTGCATATTGCACTGCGCTGAATTTCTTCGACACGATCGAACTCAGCCACGCGATGTAGGCAGCGCCAGCGATCCCGATGGCCAAGTTTTCGAAGAAGATCGTGAAGGTCAGCTTGGCAAGTGACGCGCTGCCAATGCCCGGCACCTGGCTGATCAGCCATGTAAAGCCCACGGCATCGCTGACCGCCTGCATATTGTGCCCGCCTATCGCAAGATCAGCATAAAGCAGGTTTGTCAGCGCGGCGAGCAGGCCTCCAATGAAAAGCGTAGTCATCCGGCCAATCGCGGTCAGCATCAGCCCGCCCAAAGCCAGTCCGGCAATGATCGCGCCTACACCAAAGAACTTGGACGCAAACGCGACCTCATCATTGGTGTACTCCAGTTCGCCGAGGTAGAACGGATATGCAAATGTGCCCCAGATCGCATCGCAAATGCGGTAGGTCAGCACGACTGCAAGGATGAGCACGAGGCTCCACCCCATCCGGCCAACAAATTCGACGAGCGGCAAGACCAGCGCGCGGTACAGATGATCCATCGCATATCCGCCGCCAGTCGCGACCGGTGCATCCTCTGTCAGCACCATTTTGCCTTGCTTCTTTTGCGCTGCCAACCAGCCGGCAATCAGAGACGGCAGGATTATCGTAGCGACTATAATCCATGGCCCGAAGTTCAGCGTGAATTGCGTCGGATTGGGGCGATCCTCCGGCGCGTATGTCATCGACATGATCATGAATGCCAGCACGACGCCGATCGCTGCGGCCCAAAGTAGTCCGACGATTGCCAATGCACGTCCGCGCACTTCCGGCGAAAGTTCGCCAGCCTTGCGCAACGCGCGGACTTCGCCCTCGCTGGCGGCGGCAGCTTCAGCATCAATCGCTGCATTGGGGGCGAACAGGCCAATCACGCCCGCTGCGAGCAGCAATGCGCCCATCAGCATATATGTTTCAGGCCAGCCGATCCGCGCAGCGATGATCAATCCCAACGCCCCGCCAACTAACGAGCTGAAGCGATAGCCCATCTGGTAAACGGTCGAGAGAATATCCAGCGTCGCAACATCATCGGCAACATCAATGCGCCAGGCATTGATCGCGATATCCTGGGTCGCGCTGGCAAATGCGCCGATTCCAGCCAACAGAGAGAACATGCCCAACTGCGACTTGGGATCGAGCAGGCTCAATGTGACAAGGATTGTACCCAGCAGTACCTGCATCGGCACAATCCATTGCTTGCGTTTGCCCAGCTTTCGCAGCAGCGGAATGTCGACCTTGTCAATCAGCGGCGACCAAAGGAACTGAAACGCATAGGCGAGCCCGATGAGCGAAAAGATACCCATCGTCTCAAGCTCGACTTCGGCTTCAGTCAGCCAGGCAAACAAAGTCCCCAGAAAAAGGGCAAAGGGCAGCCCGCTGGCAAATCCGAAAACCAGCATGAAGCCAGTTTTGCGGTTGGTCAGCGCCATACCAAGCGCCTTCCAAGCGGATTTCTTCTGTGGTGAAGCCCCAGCGGCCATTCCCTAGCGTCCTTCCCGAAACGTCAAACTTGTGCGACATTACCCATGGATGAGAGGAATAGGAACGCCCCTATGAACGAGGCTGATACGAAATCACCACCTTTGCGCCCGACGGAGGGACAATTGGCGTTGGCACGCGCGATTGAGCGGGGCGAACAACGCGAAACAAGCGGGATCACCCAGGTCCCGGCAAATGTTTACACAGATCCCGCACACTGGACGCGAGAGAAATCTGCGCTGTTCGAACGGCTGCCGCAGGTGCTTTGCCCCAGTGCGGTGCTTCCCGATGCAGGAATGGCGCTGCCGCATGATGCCACGGGGCGTCCGCTGCTGATTACACGCGATGCCGATGGCGTGGCCCATGTGTTCCTGAATGTCTGCCGCCACCGCGGAACACGCCTGGTCGAAGGCGAGGATGTGCAATGCGCGAAGCGGCTGGTGTGCCCATACCACGCCTGGACATACAAGCTGGACGGCAAGCTGCTCGCCCTACCCCGCCCGGAAACCTTTCCTGGAATGGACAAGGGCGACATGGGCCTGGTCGAGCTGCCCAGCTGCGAAGCGGGCGGACTGATCTGGTTCGCACCGGTCGAAGGCGCTGACTTCACGCATGCGCGTGAACTGGGTGAGGATATGGCAACGTTCGGCATGGCTGATCATCTGCTGTTCCGCCGCAAGACTCATACGGTCAAAGGCAATTGGAAGCTGATCATGGATGCGTTCCTGGAGAGCTACCATGTGACCAGACTGCATTCGCAAACCATCGGCCCCTTCTTCAAGGATGGCGTGACGTCAGGCGATCAGATCGGCCCGCATCAACGCAGCGCGGTTGGCCGACTAGAGGATATGGAAGGCGTCGACCTGACCGATATGGCGGCGCTGCGCAGAGTGGTGACCTATGCCTACCAGCTGTTGCCCGCGACGGTGATCATCCCCAGCCCCGATTACCTCAATGTCATGGTGTTGATGCCGCAAGGGCATGACCTGACGATGGTCGAGGATTTCATGCTGATCCCGGAGGCCCCGGCCACGGACAAAGCGCGTGACCACTGGGAGCGCAGTTGGGCGCTGCTGGATGGAGGTGTATTTGCGTCGGAGGATTTCCGCGCAGCCGAGTTGGGTCAGCAAGGCCTATCCACGGGCGCGATTCCGGAACTGACCCTTGGCACATTGGAAGGTGGCATTCGCCGTTTCCATGAAGTCATCGAAGAGACGTTGCGCGAAGTGAATTGAACGCGTAACCGGCTGGGCTATGCCGAAGGCCCCACCTCCCTCCGCTGATCGCCCCGAGGGCGATCGCATCGCAAAATTGCTGGCCCGCGCTGGCGTCGCGAGCCGTCGTGAGATCGAGCGAATGATCGCTGAAGGGCGGATCGCGATCAATGGAAAGCCTGTCGAGACTCCTGCTACCTTTTTAACAGATCTCAAAGGTGTAACAGTCGATGGCAAACCAGTCGCTGCGCCTGAGCCGACCAGGCTCTTCGCATTCAACAAGCCCACTGGTCTGATTACGGCTGAGCGCGACCCAAAGGGGCGTCCAACAATCTACTCGGCACTGCAAAATGCGCTGCCTAAAAACACGCCCAGATTGATGCCAATCGGGCGTTTGGACCTCAACACCGAAGGATTGTTGCTGCTCACCAATGATGGCGAACTCAAACGTCAGATGGAGCTTCCGGCGTCAGGTATTCCGCGGGTCTACCGCGCCCGCACCTTCGGCGAGGTGACGCAGGAGATGCTGGAAGAGCTTATAGACGGGGTCACGATTGACGGAGTCCATTACGGCCCGATCGATGCTAATCTGGAACGGCGTACCGGCCGCAATCAATGGATTGAAGTGAGCATCACCGAAGGCAAAAACCGTGAAGTGCGCAAGGTACTCGAACATCTGGGACTTCAGGTCAGTCGACTAATCCGGACCGCCTATGGACCGTTTGAACTGGAAGAATTGCCCCGTGGCAGAGCACGCGAGATCCGCAAGCACGAGTTAGGCAAGTTTCGTAGCCAGCTGAGGCGCGGTTTCAGGTCATGAGGATCGTTGCGGGTAAATGGCGCGGGCGGAAACTGATCGCGCCGCGCGGTGATGCAACGCGGCCGACCGCTGACCGCACGCGTGAGACATTGTTCAACATGCTTGTCAGCCGCGTAGGCGATTTTGAAGGGCTGCGCGTAGCGGATCTGTTCGCGGGTTCAGGTGCGCTAGGTCTGGAAGCCCTGTCACGCGGAGCGGCGTATTGCCTGTTTGTAGAGCAGGAGAAGCCCGCTGTAGACGCGATAAAGGCCAATGTAGTCGCGCTGGATGCTCGCGACAGGAGCGACGTACAGCATGGCTCGGTCATGTCGCTTAGACCTGCACGTGAACCGATGGACATGATCTTTCTAGACCCTCCCTACCGAACTGGTGCGGCCAATGTTGCGCTTGACCGGATGCAACGCCTTGGATGGATCGGCGACGCAACATGGGTCGCGGTAGAGACTTCGGAAAAGGAGTCAGTCGACGTTGACGGGTTGGATATCGTCGCAGACCGCAAAGTTGGCAAAGCCCGACTGACGCTGTTGACCAAGGCCCGGTGAGGCTTGCCGCGAGGCCAATCGTTCTCTACCTGTTCACATTCGCAAATGACCGATCACAGCCCCATCTCGACGGCTTCGGATAGCCCGCAAGTCCCAGCCTATGCCGCGCGATTAAATCCGCCGCAGCGCGAAGCCGTGCTGACTACGGAAGGCCCGGTATTGATGCTCGCAGGTGCCGGCACAGGCAAAACTGCTGCGCTCACTGCGCGGTTGGCCCACTTGGTTGCGACGCGCCGCGCCTGGCCCAGCCAGATCCTGTGTGTAACCTTTACCAACAAGGCTGCACGTGAAATGCGCGAGCGCGTGGCCGGCCACTTGGGGCAGGCAGTTGAAGGCATGCCGTGGCTTGGCACCTTTCATTCGATTTGCGCCAAGATGCTGCGCCGTCATGCGGAGCTGGTCAGGCTGCAACCCAATTACACAATCATCGACACAGATGACCAATTGCGCTTGCTGAAGCAGCTGATCCAACAGAACGATCTGGATGAGAAACGCTGGCCAGCGCGCCAACTTGCCGGATTGATCGACCGCTGGAAGAACCGCGGCCTTAATCCCGGTGATCTCGATGCGGTGGAAAATGAAAGCTACGCCAACGGTCGCGGGCAGCAATTCTACCAGCTTTATCAAGACCGGCTGAAAGCTTTGAACGCATGTGATTTCGGCGACCTTATGCTGCACATGCTGTATATCTTTCGCACCCACCGAGAGGTGCTGGAAGACTACCAGCAGCGCTTCAAGTATATTCTGGTCGACGAGTATCAGGATACCAACGCAGTCCAGTATCTTTGGCTGCGTCTGCTGGCACAGGCGCATAAGAACATCTGCGTTGTCGGCGATGATGACCAGTCGATCTATTCATGGCGTGGCGCCGAAGTCGCCAATATCCTGAAGTTCGAAAAGGATTTCCCGGGCGCCAAGGTAGTCAAGCTTGAACAAAACTATCGCTCGACACCCCACATTTTGGGGGCGGCATCAGGTTTGATCCGATCAAATTCCGAGCGCCATGACAAAACCCTATGGACTGAGACCAATGGCGGCGATCAGGTTCGTGTCATCGGGGTGTGGGATGCACCTGAGGAAGCGCGCCGCGTCGGCGAAGAAATCGAGCGCCTTGAGCGTGAAGGCGCGCCGCTTGACCGTGTAGCAATCCTTGTTCGTGCTCAGTACCAGACGCGCGAATTCGAAGACCGCTTCATCCAGATTGGAATAAACTACCGGATCATCGGCGGCTTTCGTTTTTACGAACGTGCTGAGGTCCGCGATGCGCTGGCCTACTTGCGGGTCATAGCGCAACCTCAGGACGATCTGGCGTTTGAACGGATCTATAACCAGCCCAAACGTGGGCTTGGCGCGAAGACACTGGAAAAGATGCACCAGCACGCGCGGCGAACTGGCCTGCCGCTTGCTGCTGCATCGCTCCAATTGGCCGACAGCGACGAGCTGCCAAAACGTGCCGCTGGAACAATCGCGGCGCTATTGGGACAATTCCTTCATTGGCGCGAACAGGCAGAGCAAGTCACGCCAGCCGATCTGTTGCGCTTTGTGCTCGATGACACAGGCTACCTAGCCATGCTCGAGAACGAGAACACGGCGGAGTCCAAGGGGCGGATCGAGAACTTGTCCGAACTCGCACGTGCTATGGAAGAGTACGAAACTCTCGGCGATTTCCTTGAGCATGTTTCGCTTGTCATGGACAATGATGCAGCTGACGATGGCGAGAAAGTCACCATCATGACGATGCACGGTGCGAAGGGCCTCGAATTCGACCACGTCTTCTTGCCCGGTTGGGAAGAGGGCGTTTTCCCCTCACAGCGATCACTCGATGAAGGGGGATTGGCGAGCCTCGAGGAGGAACGCCGCCTGGCCTATGTCGGGATCACCCGTGCCCGGCGCCACTGTACGATCCTGCATGCGGCAAACCGTCGGATCTATGGTCAATGGACCAGCAGTATTCCCAGCCGCTTCATCGAGGAACTGCCTGAAGAACATATCGATCAGGAAAACACGCTGACAGGCGGTGCATCGTTGTGGCAGGCAAACTGGTCTGAGAGCGAAGACCCGTTCGCCCATGTCGCACAAGATCGGCCAGAGCGCTCTTCGCAGCGCGGCCCGGGATGGCAACGTGCGCTTTCCACTGGCTTTCAGACCAAACAAATCCGCGTTCGGGAGAATATGCGCTCTGCGGCCAGCTTCGCTGCAAAGCCACGCAGCGATATCGCCATCGGGCAGCGCGTCTTCCATGAGAAATTCGGATATGGCACCGTTGTGGATCAGGAAGGCAACAAGCTGGAGATCAATTTCGAGCATTCGGGTACGAAACGCGTGATCGACAGCTTCGTGAATTTGGCGGATTAAATCGCTTCATTCTCAGTCAGCGACGATTGCTGAGCGCGGCCCCAATATCGACGTTCAAACGGCCGCAAAAGCTCGCCAAGAAAACCACGTGTTCCTTCGTTTATCCCCGTCTCGCAATTGAGATAGGGCCTAGGATCGACGTAGGTCCCGAACACGCGGTCCCAAAAAGTAAACGTGTTGCTGTAATTGCTCCCCATCAATTCTTCGTCGCGGATGTGATGCAAACGGTGAGCCGCAGGAGAAATCATGAACTCGCCCACGATTCCCAAGGTCCATGGCACGTCAGCATGCGTGAAGAAGCCCCACCATGTTCGCAATACACTAGCCAATACTACAATGTCGACTGGCAAGCCCAAAAGTATCGCGAATATGCCATCCAGAATAGCACTAAGCATATGCCCAAGTGGATGTTTCCTCAGCAGTGTCATCCAATGCATTTTTTCGTCGGAATGATGGGTGGCATGAATAGGCCAGAACCACCGCGTATGCTCCAACCTGTGACGCCAGTAGCCTGCAAATTCCAGCGCAGCCAATGCTACAATCAAGCTCCATAGATTGTTCGTGCCGCTCCAGAATTCAACCAAAGCCGCGTGGGTGCCCAGCCAGCCATGAACCGTATTGCTGGAAAACGCGAAGAACTGTGCAAGCAGGACCGTATTCACCAACGCCAATCCGACATTGGTCGTGAACTCGCGACGAACGCGCAAGACCGCGTCTAGAATACGCTCCCGCTTGGTAACAATCGCGAGCAGCGTGAAACACGCGGCGATGGGCCAGATATACTTGGCAAAATAGGAAAGATTATCGAGAAGAACGCTCAATTGCTGCCCCCCGTAGCACGGTAGGCCAGTCAAGCTTTGGCGACAAGCCGATTAACTAACTCACGCCAAAATCAAGGAAACCGGGCTTGGGACCATTCCATTCGCCAGCAGGGATCGGTTCATTTTCTTCATTGTGGCGACTTGAAGACGTCTTTCTCTCCGGCTTCTTTTCGGTCTTGGGCTTTCTCTCTCGCCGGGGCTTCTTCGGAGCTTCTTCAGACTGCTGGTCTGCAGTTTTGCGGGCATCGCGCGATTTGTTTTCGTCGCGCGACTTGCCACTCTTTGCCTCTGGCTCAGCCAACTCAACGCGCACATCCTTCTTGCCGAATACGGCAATCTTGCTGCCGGTCAGCTTCTCGACGTTGGCGATCGCTTCAGCGTCCTCTTTGGCCACGAAGGTGAATGCCCGGCCCTTCGCCCCTGCCCGGCCGGTTCGACCAATCCTGTGAACATAGTCATCAGGATGCCAGGGCGTATCAAAGTTGAAGACATGGCTGACGCCCTTGATGTCGAGCCCGCGTGCAGCCACGTCAGAGGCGACCAAGATGTTCATATCGCCACTCTTGAAGCGCTCAAGTTCCCTAAGGCGCGAATTCTGATCCATATCGCCGTGGATCTCTCCGCTGGCAAAGCCGTGTCGCTGCAGGCTCTTGTTAAGCTCACGCACCGTCGTCTTCTTGTTGGCGAATATGATCGCCGTCTCAACCAGATCGTGGCGCAGGAGCCAGCGTAATGTTTCACGCTTTTGCCGCGTCTCCACCGGGATCTTGAAAGCCGTGATGTCTTTGTTCGTGCTTGCCGCACGGCTCACTTCTATCCGCTTGGGATTATTCAGAAACTTCTCTGCCAGCTTCTCGATCGGCGGCGGCATAGTAGCCGAGAAAAGCATTGTCTGGCGGGTGTCCGGCAGTTTCGAACAGATGAATTCGATGTCCGGGATAAAACCCATGTCGAGCATCCGGTCAGCTTCGTCGATCACGAGCAACTCACAGCCATTGAGCAGGATTTTGCCCCGCTCAAACAAGTCCATAAGTCGGCCGGGAGTGGCGATTAGGACGTCGACGCCTTCGTCAAGCGCCTTCAGCTGGTCACCCATCTGTACGCCGCCAATCAGCAGCGCCATGGTCAGGTCATGGTTCTTGCCGTATTTCTCGAAGTTCTCGGCAACTTGCGCAGCCAGCTCGCGCGTGGGCTCAAGGATCAACGAGCGCGGCATAAGAGCACGCCTTCGACCAGCCGCCATTACGTCGATCATCGGCAACACAAAACTTGCCGTCTTACCGGTGCCAGTCTGCGCAATCCCGATAAGGTCCTTCATCATCAGGACAGCGGGTATCGCCTCCGCCTGAATATCGGTCGGCTTGGTATATCCAGCGGACTCAACCGCCTTTAGCAATTCAGGTGAAAGGCCGAGATCGGCAAATGACATATGGTATCGGTTTTCCGGATTGAGCGAAGAAGAACTTCGCAAGTTTGATGCAGTTACGAATACGCTCGTAACGAACGTCGCGCCCTTCGCCGAAAAGCCTCAAAAAGTCAAGAATTCCGCCCGATCAGCTGGTGGCGGGGATCAATTCACGCATACGACTAACTTCGCACTTTGCTCCAGCGCGCGACAGTAGCTTGTCGCGGTTGATGCAAATGTTGCCGTCTTCCTGACGCTCAACGTAAAAACCCGAATAGAAATCTCGGGCACGGCAGCTCTTTTCCAGGCGTGCGCTGATCATGCTTTGATCACGAAGGTAAAGCACAAGGCGGTTACCGCTGCCTGTCTGAACACCGGCGATGTCGTTGATCGACACACATTCTGCATTGTTACCTTCTTCATACCGGACAGGATCGCGCGTTTCCTCAATGCCCGCCATCAGATTTTGGCGTGGAGCACGGCTGCGCGGTACGATGCGCACAGTAACACGCCCCTCAATCCGCACTTGATAAGAAACATCAGGTGGCAAAACGGTATGAGAGCTGGAAGTCCGAGGGATCTTGCTAGATGGCCCGCTCATCAGCTCGACTTGGCGCGGATCAAGATTTGCCTCACCACGATCGCTACCAAAGGCAAAGTCACCCGACGTGCCAAGCGGCAGCAGAAGCGCAAGGGGCGCGAGATAGGCGAGCATGCTTTGCATGATGGCTTTAATATCGGGCGACCAGCGCCGTTATCCTGACCCCTGTCCAACTCATACCGGTGCTTATACCTGCGCGGGTTGAATAGTGGCTTAATGCGAATTTCGGGAAAAGCAAACCACCAGCAAGTGCTGGAATGAACCGACCCAGTGTGGCAATGGCGCGCCATGACCGATATTTCAGCATTCGTAGCGCGCGCCGAGGCACTGCTTGGGGAGCGTGGCTTTACCCGCGATCCCGATCTGCTTGAGCCATGGTTGACTGACTGGCGGAGGCGTTTTCATGGCAAGACCATCGGGATTGCTTCACCCAGTTCCACGCAGCTTGTTTCTGAATTTGTGAAGTTATGTTGTGAACACGAGATCCCTATCGTTCCACAAGGCGGCAATAGCGGGATGGTTGGCGGCGCTACGCCAGACGAAAGCGGGCATTCAGTGCTCTTATCGCTGCGCAGAATGGAAAACGTCCGTTCCTTCGACACCAGCGCGCGGCAGATCATCTGCGAAGCGGGTGTCATTCTCCAGAATTTGCACGATTTGGCCGCGAAGGAGCGCCTGCGCTTTCCCCTCACCCTTGGTGGCAAAGGGTCAGCGACTGTAGGCGGGCTGGTGTCGACCAATGCCGGCGGCACACAAGTGTTGCGCCACGGAACCATGCGAGCACAGGTACTTGGCATTGAAGCGGTTTTGGCGAATGGTGAAATCTTTGATGGACTGACCGCACTGAAAAAAGACAATCGCGGATTTGACCTGAAACAACTGCTGATCGGCTCCGAAGGCACACTGGGGATCGTAACAGCAGCAAACCTGCGCCTGTTGCCCGAAATCGGCGATCGCGTAGTCATCTGGGCGGGTCTGGAAAGTATCCAGCAAGCGCGACAACTGCTGCTGCATTTCGAGGCCAAAATGCCAGAAGAACTGGAAGGCTTCGAGGTTGTTCCGGATCATTGTCTGGACAGCGTCCTTGCACATTTGCCAGGTGCTCGCGCCCCACTCGCGACACGCTACCCATGGAATGCGCTGATCGAATTGGTCTCAACAGTAGATGGTGCCCAACAGTTACGTGACGCCGCCGAAACGAACCTTGCTGACGCGATCAAGCATGATTTGCTGCACGATGCAGTTATCGCTGCCAATGAGACGCAGGCAGAGGATTTCTGGACGCTGCGAGACGAGATAGCGCCTGCTGAACGCGCGCTGGGCCCCGCAATGCAGCATGACATCTCCGTACCGGTTGAGCGGATGCCCGATTTCGTCGAAGCAGCAATCCCACATGTGGAATCACAATTTCCCGGTACAAAAGGTCTCGCCTTCGGACATTTGGGCGACGGCAATGTACATTTCCATGTTCTCGCGCCGAAGGGAGCGACGGCTGGTGAATGGGAAAACACGCATGGCAAGAAGATCAGCGCCCTGATTTATGAAATGGTCACAGACTGGGGTGGCTCGATCAGTGCTGAACACGGCATTGGTCAAGTCAAACGTGATGAACTTCAAAGGCTTGGTGACCCTGTTACGCTATCGATGATGAAGTCGGTCAAACAAGCGCTTGACCCGCAAGGGATACTCAACCCTGGCAAGCTTATCCCTACCTCTACCTAGCGACGCTTGCGTACGTGTACGCTAGCGCCTAAAGCGCGCAGCGTACGGCCCGCTGGATATCCAGCGCGGCCCTTTTTTAGAGTTTGCACATTTTCTTGGAGACGTTCAATGGCAAGCGCGCCGAAGCCCAACCTGCCAATATTTTTCAATGACTTGATGCCACTTAACAGCCGCGATCACAAAGGCTGGTATTCCAAGCAGTTCAACGACGTGAGCTTTATGAGCAAGCATCACGCGATTCCGGTTACAGTGGACGAATTCATCGACGCGCAACGCCACTTTCCAATTGTATTCAGCGCAGGCGAAAATCCGGTTCCACTCGCACTGATGGGATTGAACGAAGGCGTGAACACTTTTGTCGATGACAAGGGCGTTATCACAGAGAATGTATATCTGCCGGCTTATGTCCGCCGCTACCCATTTATGCTCGCAAAATTGCAACCGAATAGCGATGAGCTATCACTTTGCTTCGATCCAAGCGCTGGTGTGATCGGCGACCATGGCGAAGGCAATGCACTTTTCGACGACAAGGATGAGCCGACCGACTACACGAAGAACGTCCTCGAATTTTGTCAGAAATTTGAGGAATCCGGTGCTCGTACAAAGGCTTTCATGGAAGAACTCAAGAAGCACGACCTCCTGATGGACGGCGAGATTGCAATCACGATGCAAGAAAATCCGGACAATCCATTTGTGTATCGTGGCTTCAAGATGGTTGATGAAAACAAGCTGCGCGAATTGAAGGGCAAAACGCTCGAAACGCTGCACGCGAATGGCATTCTCGTGCTCATTCATGCGCACCTTTATTCGCTAAACTTGATGCGCAACGTTTTCACGCGTCAATCTCAGCAAGGCAAGGTACCGAAACCTGAAGCGAATACCGAAGCCGGCGCGTAAAGCCAGGTGTCGCGGGGCTTGAAAAAGGCCCCGCCAAACCCCAGATCTCAAGAGTTCAGGTAGGGCGCCCCCCTCATAGCCCGCCTGAATATTGCTCCTGCGATTTCGTAGGCGCAATCCTCCCTGAACCTTGGCCACCTCGCGCATTCTGCGCGAGGTGGTTTTTTCTTTTCTATTCGCTGACTTACGAGCAGTAATTGCTATTCTGCCGCATTTCGGAATTCGTCGGGAGACGCCATACGGGCAGTCACTGCCCCAAGCTCACGAACCAGACCACTAAGTAACTTGGTCACGGCATTTGCTTTGGGCGACATGCCTTCTAGGCGGCTGTCCAGATATGTGGAACGGCAGACCTCCAACTGGATCGCATGTATGCCATGGCGCGGCGCAGCATGGGTATCCAGCACATATCCTCCAGCATATGGCCTGTTGTGAGCGACGGGCTGACCTTGATCGTAAAGATAGTGGTAAGCTTGGCTGACCAATCCCGCATCGCACGATGTGCCGAACCGATCGCCAATCACAAATCTGGGTACTACGCCCCGGTCCGCTGCTTGCTTCAAGGGCGGCATCGAATGGAGATCAACCAGCAGTGCACACCCCCACTCATCGCGGATCGATTCCAGCTCTCGGCTCAGTGCTGCGTGATAAGGCCGATGGACGCCTGCAATCCGTGCATTGAGCTCGTCGCGAGTAAGCTTGCCACGCCATATTTCGCCGAAGCCTGGCAGCCGCCGCGGGACTAAACCAAGCCCGCTGCGCGCGCGTCGATTAGCTAGAGAATGCCGCACCGGATGCGGCTTAGGACCTGTTATCATTTCCCAGTCTACATCATCACGCGCCCGATTGAGGTCCAGCATTGCACGCGGTGCATGCGCAACAATTAAAGTAGCGCCGGTTTGGCGAGCCAGTTCAGCTCCAATCTCGTCAATCAACCGATCTTCGAGTCTGAGGGCCGAATAATCGGGCTCGCGCATGTTAGCGAGCAGCTCTTCCGGATAACTACGCCCGCCATGCGGAACGGCAATTATGACCGGAATTGGGGGGCTTAACTGCGCTCTAAGCGTGTACGATGGCTCCGAAGTGCCGGGTATTTGCCCGCCTTCCTCAACTCGATATTCATGCGATTCGTAGTTGGACGCCGTCATCACTCCCTGCTGCCGCTTACCCGTTAACCTGTCAAAGCTGAATTTGTTAAGGAGAGCTCCCGTTCAGCAGTTCATCGGGAACTGTCCCAAAGCTGGCCAAGCGCAGGAAAGAACAAGTTTTGTTAAGTCATTCAGGCTATATGATCAGTATGAATTCGGGCTCAAAATTGCGAATCCTCCTTGCCGAGGATGAAGATGCCATGCGCACATACCTGGTGCGTGCGCTTGAGAATGCCGGCTACGAAGTGGCTGCTGTTGACCGCGGCACTTCTGCCATTCCGCTTTTGGAGAATGAGCGTTTCGATCTCTTGCTGTCGGACATTGTGATGCCGGAAATGGACGGCATCGAACTCGCGCAACGGTGCGCCGAAATCTCGCCACAAACCAAGGTCATGTTTATCACAGGTTTTGCTGCGGTATCGTTGCGTGCGAGCCGGGAGCAGCCTCATGCCAAGGTGTTGTCCAAGCCATTCCACTTGCGCGACTTGGTGCTCGAAGTCGAGCGCGCATTCGGGGAACCGCAAGAACTCAGCCTTTAGTTGGCGCGAATCGCTTGCGTCTATCGCAGACGCAGGTTAATGGCGCGCCCTGTCCGGAAGCGGACATGTTCGATGGCGTGGGCGTATAGCTCAGTGGTAGAGCACTGTGTTGACATCGCAGGGGTCGGGAGTTCAACTCTCTCTACGCCCACCATCGCAAAAGGCCCGCCGATCTCGGCGGGCTTTTTTGTTGCCCTCTCTCCGACTTGCGTGTCCGCCCTCCTCTGCTAAAGCGCGGCCAACTCTTTTTCCGACAAATTGCAGCACACAGGAACATCATGCAGAAAATTCAGGTCAAGAACCCGGTCGTCGAACTCGACGGCGATGAAATGACAAAAATCATCTGGCAGTGGATCCGCGGACGATTGATCCTGCCATATCTCGATGTTGACCTACGCTATTACGATCTTTCGATCGAGAAGCGTGACGAGACGGACGATCAGATCACCGTTGATGCTGCAAACGCGATCAAGGAACATGGCGTCGGCGTAAAATGCGCTACGATCACCCCTGACGAAGCACGCGTCGAGGAATTCGGCCTTAAGAAGATGTGGCGTTCGCCGAACGGCACAATCCGCAACATCCTGGGTGGGGTTGTATTCCGCGAGCCTATCGTGATCGATAATGTGCCGCGTTTGGTACCGGGCTGGACTGATCCGATCGTGGTCGGTCGTCACGCGTTCGGTGACCAGTACCGCGCAACTGACACGCTGATCCCTGGCGCGGGCAAACTGCGCCTGGTCTTTGAAGGTGTAGACGGCGAAAAGATAGATCTGGATGTGTTCGAGTTCGAATCTCCGGGCGTTGCGATGGCAATGTACAACCTTGATGATAGCATCCGCGATTTCGCGCGCGCTTGCATGAACTATGGTCTCGACCGCGGTTGGCCGGTTTATCTTTCCACTAAGAACACCATTCTCAAGAAGTATGACGGCCGTTTCAAAGACCTGTTCCAAGAAGTGTTCGACGAGGAGTTTGCCGACCGGTTCAAGGAAACCGGAATTCACTACGAACACCGCCTGATCGATGACATGGTTGCAGCGGCCATGAAATGGAGCGGCAAGTTTGTTTGGGCTTGTAAGAACTACGACGGCGACGTTCAGTCTGACGTCGTTGCGCAGGGCTTTGGCTCACTGGGTCTGATGACGTCCGTTTTGATGACCCCTGACGGTAAGACAGTAGAAGCAGAGGCAGCACATGGCACTGTTACGCGGCACTATCGTCAGCACCAAGAAGGAAAGGCGACAAGCACCAACCCGATCGCATCGATCTTCGCCTGGACCCGTGGCCTGATCTATCGCGGCCGTTTTGACAATACGCCTGAGGTTGTGCGCTTTGCCGAGACTCTTGAGCGCGTTTGTATCGAAACTGTCGAGAACGGTCAGATGACCAAGGATCTGGCGCTGCTGATCGGTCCTGAACAGAACTGGCTGACCACGGAACAGTTCTTTGAAGCGATCGTGACGAACCTCGAAGCTGAGATGCAGAACTGGAGCTGAGTTCGGAACCAGCACGATTGCCTATCGTAACAAAAGGGCGGGTGGTCGTACGGACCGCTCGCCCTTTGTCATTCTAAAGGGCATGGACAAGCTATGACACAATCACGCGCCAAAGCACGACTCGAAGTCAGACAGGCACAACTCGCCGATGTTCGCGCCATCGCTGACCTCGTGCGCCGCGTGTATGAGGATATGCCCGCGTACACACATGGCGAAATCCGCGGCCAGCTAAACAACTATCCGGAAGGCTGCTTTGTCGCCAAGCTGGACGGCAAGCTTGTTGGCTATTGTGCCACCATGCGTCTCAGCAAGCGTATCGCCCTATCTAGCCACAGTTGGGACGAGGTGACCGGCAATGGCTTCGGCAGCCGCCACAATCCCAAGGGCGAATGGCTTTACGGCTATGAAATGTGCGTCGATCCGAAGACCCGCGGTACGCGAATCGGCCGGCGGCTGTATGAAGAAAGGCGGGCTCTCGCTGAGCGGCTTGAATTGAGCGGGATAGTCTTCGGCGGGCGCATGCCTGGTTTCGCCCGCGCGACCCGGCGCAAAAACAACCGCGCGGATACGCCGGAGGAATATCTCGATCTGGTGCTGGAAGGCAAAGTGCATGATCCCGTGCTCCGCTTTCAGCTTGCCAACGGGTTCGAACCGCAAGGTGTGCTGCACAACTACCTGCCCGAAGACAAGCAGTCCAAGGCGAACGCAGTGCGGATGGTCTGGCGCAATCCCTATGTCGATGCTGACGTTCCCAAGAAGCACAGACTGCCACGCGATGTCGAAAGCGTGCGCATCGCCACCTGCCAGCTACAAGCGCGCGCTGTGTCTGATTTTGACGAGTTCATGAAGCAGATCGAGTATTTCGTGGACGTTGCATCGGACTATGAGAGCGATTTCATCGTGTTTCCTGAGCTTTTCACTCTGATGTTGCTGAGTGCCGAAGAGGAAGAGCTTAACCCGCAGGAATCGATCGAAGCGCTGAGCCGATATACGCCGCGCATCCGCAAAGCACTGAGCGAGATGGCTCTCAACTACAACATCAACATTATCGGCGGTTCACATCCGACGAGAATGGAAGATGGGGACATTCACAACGTCGCCTATGTCTGCCTGCGTGATGGTTCGGTCCATGCGCAAGAGAAGATCCACCCTACCCCCAACGAAGACTATTGGTGGAACATCAAAGGCGGTGACAGCATCGACGCAATCCAGACCGATTGTGGCCCGATTGGTGTATTGATCTGTTACGATAGTGAATTTCCGGAACTGGCACGCCGGCTGGTTGACGAAGGTGCGCGGATCATTTTCGTCCCGTTCTGCACAGATAGCCGACAAGGTTACATGCGCGTGCGCTATTGCGCTCAGGCACGCGCGATTGAAAACCAGTGTTACGTCGTGTTGAGCGGCAACGTCGGCAACCTGCCCAATGTTGCCAACATGGACATTCAGTATGCGCAAAGCTGCATTCTGACACCCTGCGACTTCCCCTTCGCGCGCGACGGCATAGCTGCGGAGGCAAGCGAGAACGTGGAGACTCTGACGATCAGCGATGTGAACTTGGCGGACCTCAGCTGGGCGCGTGCCGAGGGCACTGTTCAGAACCTGGCAGACCGTCGTTTCGATCTTTACCGCATCGAATGGGACAAGCGCGTTGGCCAGGTCAGCACGCCAATTGGCGAGGAACTCTCGGGACGCACGACGGCACCGGGAAGAAAACACGCACCCGGCGGTGGTTAAGGCGCAATCGGCGAGTGACATGAAACAAAGGGATGGCTAACTCTCAAACGTGGCTGGCGAACTGACCCTTTCCCCGATGTTGTCTGACGCGCTTGTCATTCTCGGCGCAGCGGGTATCGTGATTCCGGTCTTCGCCCGGTTCCGCATCACGCCAATCATCGGTTTCATTCTGATTGGACTTGCCGTCGGCCCCTACGGGCTTGGCACCCTTGTGCCGGAAATACCCTGGCTCAGGCATATAACCATTACCGAAGCCGATCATTTGACCCCCTTCGCGGATTTCGGAATCATTCTGTTGCTGTTTGCGATCGGGCTCGAGCTGTCGTTCAACCGGCTGTGGCAGCTTCGCAAACTGGTATTCGGTCTGGGCAGCCTTGAACTGCTCATTATTGGCTCGGTCGGCGCAGCCTTCTTCGCCTATGTCAGCGGCATGGGCACGACTGCCGCGCTGGCACTCGGCTTCGCGCTCGCCTTCTCGTCGACAGCGATCGTGTTACCGATATCCGGGACAAAGACCCCAGTCGGCAGAGCAGCGCTCTCCATGCTGCTGTTCGAAGACATCATGATAGTCCCGATCATTTTCATCCTGGGCGCATTGGCACCTAATGCTTCGGGCGATGGTGTTGAGGGGCTGACAACCACGCTCCTGAACGGCGGACTTGTCGTCCTGGTTTTGCTGGTGGTGGGCCGGTTTGGATTGCCACGACTGTTCAGTCAGGCTGCGCGGACAAAGAGCCCGGAATTGTTCCTGTCCGCATCTTTGCTGGTTGTCATCGGCGCTAGCCTCGCGACAGCTGCGACAGGCCTCTCGCCCATTGTTGGTGCGTTGATCGCAGGTCTACTGATCGCGGAGACCGAATACCACACAGAAGTCGAGACGATCATGGACCCCTTTAAGGGTCTGGCACTTGGTGTTTTCCTGATCACCATCGGCATGAGCATCGATCTGCGAGAAATCTGGGCCAATCTGGGAGAGATTGCGCTCGCAGTAGTTGGCGTGCTGACGTTCAAGGCTATCGTGACGGGCACCCTCTTGCGCATGATGGGCGCGCGCCGCAGCACTGCTGCAGAGACCGGCGTCTTGATGGCTAGCCCCTCTGAAACGACTCTGATTGTCCTGGCGGCGGCCACTTCCGCTTTGGTCATCGATGCTGAAACAGCGCAATTCTGGCAAATCGTGGCTGCAATCGGACTGACTGTTACGCCTTTGCTGGCCAAGTTGGGCCGAGCGATTGCCCGCCGGATCGAGCCCGTTCCCGAGCTCGGCGAAGACGAAACCGACGAACCGCGAACAATCATCATCGGGGCCGGCCGTGTTGGACGGCTTGTTGCAGACATGCTGCAGGCTCATGACAAGCCCTATGTCGCAATAGATTCCGATCCTGACCTGATTGAGCGGGCTGCCCGTGATGGGTATCGTGCGATCTTCGGCGACGCAGTAAGGGGCGATGCTTTATCGCGCCTCGGGATTGAAACAGCGCCCGCCATTGTGCTCACGATGGACGAACCGGTGCTTGCGCAACGACTGGTGTCGAAACTTCGCAAGGAGCATCCCGATCTGCTGATTGTTGCGCGCGCGCGCGATCCCGAGCACGCGGCAATTCTCTATCGTGCAGGCGCGAGCCACGCCGTGCCTGAAACACTCGAAGCCACATTGCAGCTGTCAGAGGCGGTTCTGGTGGATATCGGCGTCGCGATGGGACCGGTTATCGCGTCGATTCACGAGAAGAGGGACGAATTTCGTGAGCAGCTTGAGCGCGATGGCCAACTTGGCCACCGCCCCAAATTGCGCACTTCAAGCAGCGAGGCCTAAGCCTTAACCCGCGATAATGGCACGAACCGCCGCGATCGCATCATCGGCTTTGTTTCCATCAGGTCCGCCGCCTTGCGCCATGTCAGGGCGGCCACCACCGCCCTTTCCGCCCAGCGTCTCAACACCGACGCGAACGAGGTCCACCGCGCTGAAACGGTCCGTCAGGTCGTCCGTTACAGCCACAGCGAACGCAGCCTTACCGTCATTGATTGCGACTGCCGCAGCAATGCCGGACTCCAAGCGCTTCTTGGCGTCATCAAGCAGAGGCCGAAGTTCCTTGGGGTTGAGGCCTTCGAGCACCTGACCGCTGAATCTGAGTCCGCCGATATCTTCATCCGCTGACTGAGTTGGGCCAGAGGTTCCACCACCTGCAAGTGCCAAGGCCTTCTTTGCGTCGGCCAGCTCTTTCTCCAGCGCCTTGCGCTCTGCCAGCAAAGCTGCAACCCGTGCCGGTACCTCTTCAGGTGTCGCGCGGATTTCACCGGCGGCGGTCTTCAACGCTTCCTCGCGTGTCACCAACCACTCGCGAGCGGCCTCTCCGGTTAATGCTTCGATGCGGCGAACCCCCGAACTGACTGCGCCCTCGGAGACGATGCGGAAGACGCCGATATCGCCGGTCGCCTTGACGTGTGTGCCGCCGCACAGTTCGACTGAGTAGTTGCGCCCGCCATCGCCCGCGCGCCCCATACTAAGGACACGGACCTCGTCGCCGTATTTTTCTCCGAAGAGCGCCAACGCGCCCGCATCAACGGCGTCCTCTGGGCTCATCAATCGAGTGGAAACCGGTTCGTTTGCACGGATTTCGGCATTCACTTCGGCTTCAATTTCAGCAATTTCTTCCGGCGTAAGCGGCTTGAGATGCGAGAAGTCAAAGCGCAGCTTATCATCAGCAACAAGTGACCCCTTCTGTGTCACGTGATCGCCCAGCGTGTTGCGCAATGCCGCGTGTACAAGATGCGTCGCGGAGTGATTAGCACGAATACGGTCTCGTCGCTCGACATCGACCTCGAGATGAACTGTATCACCAACCGCAATCGAGCCAGCTTTCAGCTTGGCATGGTGCGCGTGCAAGCGGCCGAGCGGCTTCGAAGTGTCACTCACCTCCGCGTTCAGCCCCTCAGTCGTGCTTATCGTGCCAACGTCTCCGGTCTGGCCACCGCTCTCACCGTAGAAGGGGGTCTGATTGGTGAGGATCACAATCTCCTCACCGCTTGTTGCGGACTGGACCTCTTCACCATCCCTTACCAGCGCGACAACTGTGCCTTCACCGCTCGTCGACGAGTAGCCCGTGAACTCAGTGGCGCCTTCACGTTCGGCGATGTCAAACCAGACTTCGCTATCGGCGGCCTGGCCGGAGCCCTTCCATGCTGCGCGTGCGGCTGCCTTTTGCTGCTCCATTGCCGCGTCAAATCCGGCGCGGTCAACGCCCAACCCACGCGACCGGAGCGCATCTTCGGTCAGATCATAAGGGAAGCCATATGTATCATAGAGCCTGAACGCAGTTTCCCCGTCCAGTTCGCCGCCCTCAGCCATCTCGGCAGTCGCTTCGTCCAGCAACCGCAGACCCTTTTCCAGCGTCCTGCGGAACTGGGTCTCCTCACGCTCAAGCACTTCCTCGATCAAAGCCTGGCCGCGTACCAATTCAGGGTATGCCTGGCCCATCTCCGCAACCAGTGCCGGCACCAAGCGATGCATCAACGGTTCGCTCGCGCCCAACAAATGCGCGTGGCGCATCGCCCGGCGCATGATCCGCCGCAAGACATACCCACGGCCTTCATTGGAAGGCAGAACGCCATCGGCCATCAGAAAGCTGGTCGAGCGCAGATGATCCGCAATCACGCGATGGCTCGCAGTCTGGTCACCTTCGGCCTTTACACCGGTCAGTGACTCTGATGCACCGATCAACGCCTTGAATGTGTCCGTATCGTAGTTGTCATGCACGCCTTGCATGACCGCCGCGATGCGCTCCAGTCCCATGCCTGTATCGATCGATGGCTTCGGCAAATCGCTGCGCGAGCCATCGGCAGACTGGTCAAACTGCATGAAGACCAGATTCCAGATTTCAACGAACCGGTCTCCATCTTCGTCGGGGCTGCCTGGAGGCCCGCCAAAGATGTGCTCGCCATGGTCGTAGAAGATTTCAGAACAAGGTCCACATGGTCCCGTGTCACCCATCGACCAGAAGTTATCGTTGGTGGGAATACGGATGATGCGATCCTCTGGCAGTCCGGAAATCTTGCGCCAAAGGTCGTAAGCCTCATCATCCGTGTGATAGACCGTCGCTGTCAGCTTGTCCGGAGACAGTCCCCACTCTTTCGTCAGAAGCGTCCAAGCATGAAGTATCGCTTGTTCCTTGAAATAGTCGCCAAACGAAAAATTACCGAGCATTTCAAAGAACGTGTGGTGCCGTGCGGTGTAACCGACATTGTCCAAGTCGTTGTGTTTGCCCCCGGCGCGCACGCACTTTTGCGAGCTGGTCGCCCGCGGCGCAGGGGGCGTTTCCAAACCTGTGAACGCGTTCTTGAAAGGTACCATACCTGCGTTGACGAACATCAACGTTGGATCATTGTACGGCACAAGCGGTGCGCTTGCGACTTCAGCGTGATCGGAAGCAGTAAAATACTCTAAGAACGAGCGGCGAATATCATTGGTCGACGTCATGCAAGCGCAGTTAGGGCCTAAGCGTCAAAGCGACAAGACGGATTAATGATCAACTGAAATCGTTTGCCCCGTTCAATAGCCATGATCCTGAAGATCCTTCGATCAAAGGGTGAGCTCAAACGGAAAAGCCGGTGCCGCTTCTCGGGGGGTGAGAAGATGGCACCGGCTTTCCGGTTTACCGGGCACACTGGTGGGACGTCCGGTCCCGCGCGCCCGCTTGAGGATATGTGTCAGGCCTCCGCGTCAGGCCCTGCCATCATTTCCTCGGCGACTTCATCGGTGCGGCCGCGAATAGCAGCTTCCAACTTGTCGCAAATCTCAGGGTTCTCTTTCAGGTAAGTCTTGGCGTTCTCGCGACCCTGCCCGATACGAATGCTGTCATAGGAGAACCAGCTACCTGACTTCTCAACAATGCCAGCCTTCACACCGAGGTCGAGAATTTCGCCAATCTTGGAGATACCTTCGCCATACATGATGTCGAATTCGACTTGCTTGAAGGGCGGGGCCACCTTGTTCTTGACCACCTTAACTCGGGTCGAGTTTCCGACCACCTCGTCGCGATCCTTGATCTGACCAGTGCGGCGGATGTCCAGGCGAACCGAAGCATAAAACTTAAGTGCATTACCACCAGTAGTGGTCTCAGGGTTACCGTACATTACGCCGATCTTCATGCGCAGCTGGTTGATAAAGATCACCATGCACTTTGAACGATTGATCGAGCCGGTCAGCTTACGCAGCGATTGCGACATCAAGCGAGCTTGCAAGCCAACGTGGCTATCACCCATCTCACCTTCGATCTCGGCACGCGGCACCAGTGCAGCGACAGAGTCCACGACCAGCACATCGATCGCATTCGAGCGCACCAGCGTGTCCGTAATCTCTAGTGCCTGTTCGCCGGTATCCGGCTGAGACACGATCAGTTCGTCGATGTCGACGCCAAGCGCCTTGGCATATACCGGATCAAGCGCATGCTCCGCATCGACAAAAGCCGCCGTGCCACCATTCTTCTGCGCTTCTGCAATCACGTGCAGCGCAAGTGTGGTCTTGCCTGAGCTTTCCGGGCCGTACACTTCAATCACGCGGCCTTTCGGCAGACCACCAATCCCAAGAGCAATGTCCAGGCCCAGCGAACCAGTCGAAATCGATTCGACATTCATCGCTTCCTTAGAACCCAATTTCATAGCCGAGCCCTTGCCGAAGGCCCGGTCAATCTGTGCAAGCGCGGCGTCAAGCGCCTTCTGACGATCCACGGATGACTCCTTTTCAACCAGTTTCAGATTTGTAGCCATCGCATGACCTCCCTTGCTTGCCTAGGGGCTAGAATCGGTTATCGACTGCCCTGTTGGAAACAGGATGTATCTGATTTGTTCTATAAGAACAAGTAGGGAACGTAGATTTTTTTGACAGGCCTTTTAGGGCAGAAAATCAGATACTTATTAGTTCAGGTGTAACGAACCCAGAACGTGATCTCCCGTTCTTCGCCTGGCTTCATTCGCGTTTCTATCACATGGGCGCCATTTCGAAGTTTTAATCCCTTAACGCGCTGCACTTCGACATTGTCGGTAGAACCGATCTCAAGCCTAAGTCGCGCGGATTGTGAACTGGCGTTGGTTATCGCCGTACGCATCTCTCGCCATTCTGATTGCCCTTCCCTTGCCGATCTGGTCTTCCCGGTCGCCGTACATTTGTAAAAGAGGTTCGTGCTTTGCGTCAGCTGGATCTCGACCTCTTGACCGACCGGATAATCGCGGATGTCATCTTCGCCGACCAGAAGTTCGCCTGCGGATGAGGGTTCAAACACGGTAACCCCGCCGCGCGGCAATGAGACCCCTAGACCGTGCTCTTCATCGTTCTCCGTGATGAACATTAAGCGAGCAGGTTCAAACGATCCTTCATTACGACTGTCCCAGTAGGCGCATGCCGCCTCATAGATCATTTCGCCGCGCACTCTGTCCTTTTTCAGGAAGGCAACCTGCTTGAGCCCCTTGGCACGAACTGTAATCGGCTCCGGAACGCGAAAGAGCTTAAGGTCTCCGAGGTTTTCCTCTCCGGCCAGAACCGCGACCGGTGCGGCCGCATCAAACATCTCAGAACGTACGCGCGCACCCGTAACCACGATGGTTTCATTCATCATCGGCGATGGCGGCGGAGGAGGCGGCAGGTTGGGATAGACATCGGGAACACTTCCTGCAGCAGTATTTCCCCTTGGCCAGCATGTCAGGCGGAGAGGCTCTCCTCGAGGCGGCTGTGCCAGTTCCTCAAAGTCACTCTCGACATTGAGTTTACCTGCCACCACCATAAGCTCCGCGTTCTGAAAGCTCTGGGCATTATCGTTCACCAGCGTCAACCAGCTGAGCATGCTTGCATTTTGCTTGCTGCGACGCCCGGGTTTTTC
Source organism: Altererythrobacter ishigakiensis (assembly GCF_001663155.1). Lineage (NCBI taxonomy): Bacteria > Pseudomonadati > Pseudomonadota > Alphaproteobacteria > Sphingomonadales > Erythrobacteraceae > Altererythrobacter > Altererythrobacter ishigakiensis. Next base: position 1,447,221 of record NZ_CP015963.1, on the reverse strand, counting down.
CAGCCTCGTGACATAGTGCGCTTGCCAATCGAAGCCCCAAGACAGGTAAGTCAACGTCACTTGGTAAGTACCGCCGGTTTCATCATGTGTGTCGATGGAGAACACTGGCTGTGCGGACAGACCATCAGGGATAGAGTCGAAATTCACCCGTTCAGGCAACCCTGAACACCGCACCGCCTCGTAACCCAGCGAAGTCTGAAGGACGATCCCACCATCTGCTCGGGTGCGGACAATTGCTTGCTCGCTCTCCTCTTGCCCGGTTGCGGGATTGGTTCGCGTGATAGTGACACGATTTCCCAAAGTCCCATCGACAAGCGCCGCTGGCGAAAGCAGATCGGCGTTGCGGTTCTTCTCGATCGTTCCGCCTGGCAGACCTGAAACAATCGCAGAAACCGCGATCATCCCCTCGGCTACACCTTCAAACCGAATTGTGGAGTCGCCTGCAGGCAAAGTGACCGAGCGCGTTTCACTGATCATCGCAAAACCGCGCGGGTCATTGCGGTCAAAGTCGCCGTAGGGGTCACGATAGATCGTGACTGCGACATCGCTTGGCTGTGACGCCTGAACCAGATCACGCGCAGCCAGCGGCGAACTGGCAAGAGCCAGCGCCAGACCGACGAAGGCGCGAACCGCACTCATTGTATCAATACGCCGTAGCGTAAGTAACGCGGACTTCACGCTCTCCGTTTGCGGGTACGGAGATTACATATTTGCGCTTGTCGGCATTAAGCTGCTCACCCTGAACATCCTCGCTGATCACGCGGAAATCGCGGCGCCACCAGCCCCAATCCAGGCCCGCCTGGACCAATTCAACTTCCACCGGCGTGGGCTTCGCATTGGTAAGCGTGTAACGCATTGTCGTGCGCCAATATTGGCGGGCGTATTGTACCGTCCCTTCTCGTGCGATTTCACCGTCTTCAATCACTTGCCAGCGCTTGTAGGTGTCGTACTCGCTCGACGAGATTCGCTCGCGCTTTTCGACTTCGGATTTGACCATTATGTCAAATGCGTCACCGGTGCGCAAAGTCAGTTCACTACCCATGGGAGTATGGCTGACCGAGCTTTCTCCTATGAATTGAGGACTGCCTTCCCGGTCCCGCTGATAGAAGCGCACTGTGCCGGCCGGCAGCGCATCGCCCAATCCACCTTCACTCGATGAACTGAATGATATCTGGCTGCTGACATTTTGCGGCTCATCGAAGTTCGCCAACCAGCCAACGGTATGGCCGTAGACCTTGCGGGCTGGCACACCCTGCACATCCAGAAGACTCACTTGCTTGGTTTGAGCGTTGGCGATCGTGGTCCGCCCGCTGATCGGATAAAGATAATAGTCACCGACTTGCTCGCGATTGGCACTTTCGATGCCAGGACGAATGGCGGGAGCGCCGCGCGAAGTCTGGCCGCGCGGATAGTTGCTATACTGGCGCTGAGCCGAACCGGGATTGCCCGCAACCAGCAATGTGTCCGCATTGTGAAAGGTTGTCCCGGTATTGTTGGTCAGGGTAACCCAACCCTGCATGTCGATAGTACCGCGAGCTTCGTCAAACAGCGCGACATAGTCGGCCCCCCACCCCAGCCCCGAAGTCAAATACCGGATAGAAGCGGGTCGCGTGCCTGCACGGTCGCTTTGCACGTTGACTGACAGAGTGGGGCGCGCGCGCAGATTGGGCGGAACGCGATCGAATACAACGCGCACAGGCAGACCGTCATCCCGAAGAACTTCGATCCTGTCGCCGATCTGGACAACAACGCCACCGGCAGTCGAAAGCACCTTTGCGCGCTCCCGGGTTTCGAGCCCTGTCGCGGGGTTTGTCCGTATCAGCGTGACGGTCTGTCCGATGGACTTCTCCATCATTTTTTGCGGTGTCAGCAGATCGAAATCGAAGTTCTGCTCAACAATGGCCGCGCCGTTGGCAGCAAAGCTCAGGGTTTCAGGGCGAATACGGGCAGAGACATCGGGAAACTCGATCCGGCTTCGGCCAGCGTTGATCGCAATTTGGCGAATGTCCTGAACCAGCGCCACATCGTTGTTATAGATTGTGACGGAGACATCTCCTTGCGCGCTGCTGTCATCCTGCGACAGAACAGCACTACTCGACAACAGCATTGCGGTTGCCAAAGCTGCACGCCCGCGGTTCTTCAATATATGCATGTCGTAGTGACCTCCTAAACCGGAATAGGAGACATGCTACACCACTGTTATGTGAACGAAAGCTGGCCGAACCCTAATAGCTTCCCAGAGGGTATCTACTTTCGAGCGAGACCTCGCATGACATCTGCAACCTTGTCGCCGATCTGCTGCACACTGAATGGTTTGGGCAGGAAGTACATTTTTGGAATGTCGATATCCTTGCGCAATTGTTCTTCGGCATAGCCAGACATGAACAATACCGGCAGGTCAGGATGAAGCTCGCGGATAGCGCGCGCCATGGCGGGTCCATCCATACCGGGCATAACAACGTCGCTGACTACAAGATCAAACTCCCCGCCGCTGGCTATGGCCGAGAGCCCCTCTTCGCCATCGCTGCAGGTTGTGACGTCATAGCCGGCCCGGGTGAGTGCCCGTTCGGCCACTGCACGCACCATGTCTTCATCTTCCACCAGCAGCAATCGACCGCCGCCGGACCATTCGCTCGATTGCTCTTCGATTGGATCTTCGACGGCCGCAGGGACAGATCCCTCATGAACGGGCAAATACATGGTGAAACGCGCGCCAACTACGCGCCCGCCCGAACCTTTCACATTGTCCGCGAAAAGGAAGCCGCCGGATTGCTTCACAATACCATAGGCCGTCGACAGTCCTAACCCTGTACCCTTGCCCTGCTCCTTGGTTGTGAAGAATGGTTCGAACAGTTTAGGCATTACCGCTTCGGGAATACCGCCGCCTGTGTCTTCCAGAACCAGCACAGTATAATCTGCTGCGGGCAGAATCTCAGAGCCCATCTGCTCGACCTCGCGCATGTTCACGCGACGCGTGGTGAGCGATATTTTGCCGGTTCCGCCACGGTGCATATTGATTGCGTCGCGCGCGTTTACAGCAAGGTTCATGATCACTTGTTCAAGCTGTTGCGGGTCAGCCCGTACCGCCCCAAGATCGCGGTCATGATTGATACTGTATTCGATCTTTTCACCAAGAAGCCGTGTGATCAGCGGACCAACTTCACTCACTACATCAGGCAATTGCAGAATTTCAGGCCGCAAGGTTTGCTGGCGTGAGAATGCAAGCAATTGCCTTGTCAAAGAGGCTGCCCGGTTTGAGTTCTGCAGAATCTGCTGGATATCGTCGTAATCGCTGTCCCCGGGCGTATGACGCAACAACATCAGGTCGCACGTCCCGATGATCGCAGTCAGCACATTGTTGAAATCGTGCGCAACACCGCCCGCCAACTGACCAACAGCCTGCATCTTGGTGGCTTGTGCGACTTGCCGTTTAAGCTGTGTCTCCTGACTGGAGTCGGTCAGGCTTAACAGAACCGAGGCATCACCCATGCCCCGCACTCCTGCAAGTCCAAGCGAGATGGTTTCGTCCGGCTCATTCGCCAGGCGAATTGCCATATTGCCGCTGGTCGATGGGCCTCGCCCGTGGCGACGAACCGCGTCGGACAGCGCGGCTTTATCATCCCGCACCACTAGATCAGTCGGGAATGAAGGCAGCCCCTGCTCTTCACGATTAACTGCCCGCAAAAAGGCGCCATTCGAAAACAGGAAGCGCCCGTCGCGATCGGTCATCGCCAATCCCAGCGGAAGCTGACCCAATAGACCTTCGAGCTGAGCCGTGCCTGTAGATGAATTCTCCCATCCGCCGCCAATACCGACACCTGCGTCTATCAGTAGCATCAAGGAAGGCGACTCATCCGGGCCTGTCGTGGATGACATATTCGGATCATCTAGCGGAACGTGAATCAGCGTTTGCGGTGTACCGCTTCGCCCTTCTCTTGTGAAAAATATCCGGTCTCGGTCATCCGACCTCAGAAATGAGACGAAGTCCTGACCGGCCAATGTCGAATTCGCGTCTCCCGTGGCACGTTCGGCGAACCCGGAACTCACACTCTTGATCGTCCCGTCAGGCGCAGTGATCGCAGTCTCAATTCCCGCCTTGGAGAGCATCGTCCCGAATGCGCCTGTGACATCGTAGCTCACCAGCGGATCGGCGATCTCTGGCTCAATCTTGCGAAACCGCCATATCAGGTGATCATCACCGCGACCTGCTCGTTCTGCCTCCGCGCGCCATCTTGTCTCCGTTTCCACACTTTCGAGCTTGTCCGAACGCGCTGAACCATCCCGCCAGGCATGACGAATCATACGCAAAAGCTCTTCCTGACTGGCCCGATTCAAAGCGATGTTCGGTGGCGCCGCGTCCAGACCGAACCATTCTATAAAACTCGAATTGGCACAGGTTAGACGGTTCGCCCGGTCCGTAATCGCAACTGCCGCTCCTGGCACTTCAATTGCTGCGACAGTGACCGACCAATCGGGCATGCCGACTACTTCTGACTCAGGTGCGGCTTGCATCCTTTGGAAAGCCAGCGCACCTGCGAGCAGAATTGCAATTCCTAACGAGTAGGCAAGTACCAATAGCAATTCACCTGTGGCGATCCAAAGCACGCCAGCACTTGCAACCAAAGCAAGCGCCAAACTGACGAACAGCCGCAAGTGAGTTCTGCTTCCCGTTGTTTCGATTGTGCCGCCAAATGGCGTCATCCCTGATGCGCTCCCAACCGCTCATCCAGCCGAGCTTCCATACGGCGCAATTGCCTTGATCGCCGACGAAAGACCATGAAACGCCATACAATGCTCGACAACAGATAACCGACTGCAGCGCTTACAACAGCAAGGACAATAAAGCCGAGCACTGTCACAAGCACTGTCACGCCGACGCCTTCGAACATTTCGATCAGCCAGGACCAACGGCCGCTTTCGATCTCGGATCGCGCCGCGCCGCCTGTCGCAGCGCTGTCGATCTTGAGAATAAATGCGCCCAGCCGGTTTGCTACAACAGCCCAAAACGGAAAAGTGAACGGGTTAGTCACGAATGTCACAAGCGCGGAAAGCGGAACATTGGCACGTGCAGGAAGAGCGAGGAAAGCCGCCAGAAAGATTTGGCCGACCGGAATGATAAATCCAGCAAAAAGGCCCAGCGCCACGCCTCTTGGAACGGACCTGCGTGTAAAACGCCAAAGCTCTGGCGACAAAAACCTGTGTGCGATTGGCGCCAGATATCGATTGCGCGCCATTTCTTCCCGTTTGGGAAAATAGCCGCGCAGTTTGTCCGCTAACCAGGTCTTTGATCGTTTCGCCATTTCAGTTCCGTGGTCGCCATGCGCTCCTCACCGCAGCTGCGCAAGAGCGGCGCGCCACGTAAATCGGCAAAGCGTTGGTTGTCGTCGATATGGGTAGCAGAAACTGCCTGACAATATTGTGAATTACCGACAGAAAATTTGACGAATGAGCCCCTAGCCTTTTTCGCGCATCAAGCGCGCCTTGTCGCGCTTCCAATCGCGATCCTTGATGTATTCACGCTTGTCTTGCGATTTTCGGCCTTTGCCTAAAGCCAACTCTACCTTGGCCCGCCCTGCCTTGTTGAAGTAGATCGACATCGGGATCAATGTCATGCCCTTGCGCTCGACCGCACCGAACAGCTTGTTGATCTCACGCGAATTCAGCAGCAGCTTGCGCGGCCTCTTGGGTTCATGATTGAGCCGGTTGCCATGGCTATATTCCGGAATATTCGCGTTGATGAGCCATACTTCGCCATCGCGTACTTCCGCATAGCTTTCAGCGATCGTCGCCTCACCTGCACGCAATGCTTTTACTTCCGTGCCTTGTAAGGCGAGCCCTGCTTCGAACTTCTCCTCGATAGCATAATCGAATCTTGCGCGCCGGTTTTCAGCGACGATCTTTTGCTTGTCGAAGGATTCTGGTTTGGGGCGCGCCATAATGCGGATCATGTAGGGATTTGTGGTCAAATGCGAAAGGTCCGTTTGTATTCATCGCAAGCGACTTGAATTTATCCCCGCGATCCACAAGGATCGATCAACATCAAAGCCTATTATCTCGAAAGCTCAGAAAGTTATGCCACGTATAAATCTGCAGTCGCTCGCAACTGCAAGATCAGTGTTTGCGACCATGCTGTTTGGAGCAGGTCTTGTGGCGCCCGTGCCGATTGCAGCGCAGATTCAGGTTCCGCCACTTGAGTTTTACGGTGAACTTCCTGCAGTTGAAGACGCAGTGGTGTCCCCGTCAGGCGCATACACCGCGCTCCTGCAGACCGCACGCGGTGAGCGCGTAATCACGGTTATCGATTCCGCGGGCAATCCGGTAAAGCAGCTTGCCGTTGGCGACGCGCGAGTACGAGGCATCGAATGGGTTGGTGAAGAAGCTATTCTTCTCTTGCGCACTGAAACGGATCGCACCACCCGCCGTTTCGGGAATGAAAAGGTCGAATGGTGGCGGGGGAACGTGATTCCGCTGGACGACAGTCGCGACGTTGTTTCGATATTTGCCAATCAACGCTACGTGGCGAATGCGATTGTTGGTTTCTACGGCATTCGCAATGTGGACGGCCGATGGAAGGGCTACTTCGGCGGCTTTCGAAAGGGACGGGCATCTGGGGAGCGTGCGCGCATTCTTGATTTCGCGCCTGCGCTGTATGCTGTTGATCTTCTGAGCGGAGAGGTCGATCTGGTTGCCTATGCGCCGGATTATCCAACCTTGCGAAGATGGCTGGTAAACGCCGAAGGCAAGGTTGGAGCGACGCTGGAAATCAATGAACAAAACGGCGGTTGGCGGATAGAAAACGCCGAAGGGAAGACGATTGCGAAAGGAAATCAGCCGCGTGGCGAGGTAAGTTTGACCGGCTTTGGTGCTGACGGACGCAGCATAATCTATCGCTACTACGACGATGCAGTTGAGCAGAACAAGCGCATGCAAGTTTCTGCCGATGGTTCGACAACCACTGAGCTATGGACAGACGTTCAAATCTCAGAGTTCGTTCGCGACAAAAGCTCAGGCGTTGTCATGGGCATTTTGACGACCGACGCCAAATACCAGCTGGCCGAAGAGGCCAAGCAAGCTCGAATGCAAGAGGCGCTGAACGTGGCCCTCGGTCGTAAAGGGATCGGTGTCGAAGTAGAGGGCTTCAGCTCCGACATGCGGGCTATCGTCGTCTCGACAAGCGGGAACTACGACAGCGGCACTTGGCTCAGGGTCAACCCGGATAACGACAGCCGTTCGATTCTCGCGCTGGAGCGGCCTGCAATTCAAGGGCCGGTGATCGGGCAAGTTTCGGAATTCTCATACCAGGCGCAAGATGGGCTCGATATGCAGGGAATTCTGACCCTGCCGCCAGGAATACAGCCAGAAAATCTGCCTGTTGTGATCTTGCCTCACGGCGGTCCGAATGCGCATAACGACCTTGAGTTCGACTGGTGGGCACAAGCCTTCGCATCGCGTGGTTACGCCGTTTTTCAACCTAACTTCCGCGGTTCGACTGGGCGCGGAGAAGACTTCGTCAACGCCGGCGATGGCGAATGGGGCCGGAAGATGCAGACGGACAAATCGGACGGTCTCAGAGCCTTGGCCAAAGCGGGTATTGTTGACGCTGGACGCGCTTGCATCGTCGGCGCAAGCTATGGTGGCTATGCGGCAGTTGCCGGCGTAACCATCGAGCAAGATGTTTATCGTTGCGCAGTCGCAGTCAACGGAGTGTTTGATCTTAAACGTCTTCTCGATTGGCGCATAACCGGTAGGCGAGATATTTTCCGCCGCGCGGCGGACCGGCAGTTCGGCAAAGAGACCGATCTGGACGCGATCTCGCCAACCAAGCTTGCTCAGCGGGCTGACGCCCCGATAATGCTGATCCATGGACGCGATGATACAGTTGTCCCATATGAACAATCCTTGTTCATGAAGGATGCTTTGGAGGACGCAGATAAGCCGGTCGCAATGATCTCATTGGACGGTGAAGATCACTATCTGTCACAGCCCGATACACGCAAAGCCATGCTCAAAGCGGCAGTAGGGTTCGTAGAGCGGCATAATCCGCCGGGCTGAAAGCTCAAATCAACCCAGCGATTTCCAGCGCTTCATCCACCGCCTTCTTGGCCGCATCCGAACATTCGACAAGCGGCAACCTGACCGACGGTTCCACCCAGTCGTGCACACGGCTGAGCGCGTATTTCACGGGCGCGGGAGATGCATCGCTGAACATAGCGTAATGCAGCGGAAACAGCTTGTCGTTGAGTTCGCGTGCTCGTTTCAGATCGTTTGCAGCGATGGCCTGATGAAATTCCGCGCAAAGCGCCGGTGCGACGTTTGCAGTTACCGAAATTGCCCCCTTCCCGCCCGCTGCGGAATGCGGCAGCCATAGCTCGTCATTGCCTGATAGCTGGCAGAATTCACGGCCGATACCCATCCGGTGATCTGCAACCCGCGAGAGGTCTCCACTCGCATCCTTGATCGCAACGATCCGGTCCGGGTATTTGCGTACCAATTCGACCACTGTCTCATCTTCGATGTCAGTTACCGTGCGACTCGGCACGTTATAAAGAACAATGGGCAGATCACTGTTTTCCGAGAGAAAGCTGAAATGTGCAATCAGCCCCCGTTGGCTCGGACGATTGTAATATGGCGCAACGCACAGCCCAGCCGCCGCACCCGCTTTCTTTGAGAAATTCATGTGCAACAAGGCGTTGCGCGTGTCGTTCGAGCCGCAGCCCGCAATTACCGGGACACGCCCCGCCGCCTGTTCGATGCAAACTTCGATTACTCTGTGGTGCTCAGCGTTTGACAATGTGGACGCTTCGCCCGTCGTTCCACATGGTACCAAGGCCGAACTTCCATGATCGATCTGCCAATCAACAAGACGTCGAAACGCGCGCTCGTCAAACGCACCATCGCGAAATGGTGTGACTAGTGCAGGAATAGAGCCAGAAAACATTGATCTCGGACCTTTCTTGGTGGCATACTACGGTTTGAGGGGAAATCGTAGCGCCGTGGGCTTTTTCAAACCATTCACGGCCTGATAAGGAGCGCACTGGCAGGATGTCCAGCATGCAAAAGTCCCCCAGCCGAAAATTCGGCGCAAAATACCTGTTCGCCACGCTTCTGCTCGGCACCACCGGGCTGGCAATAGGCGCGCCTGCAGCAACGAAAAATGCCAGCCCTGCGGATCTTGCGCGCGCTCAAATGGTAGCACAGCAGCCGACCCGAATGGATATGGTGCTCAATCGTTGGGAATACCTGAGTGAGAACGAAGAGCTGAGCTTCGACGCGTACTCAGGTTTCTTGCTGGCCTATCCTGATTTTCCGCGCTCTTCGCGGCTCAGACTTCGCGCCGAGAATGCACTGGACGGTACGCCAGCTTCGTCGGAACAACTTGTTGCCTATTTTGATACGCATCCGCCGGTGACCAATACCGGGCGGGCGCGTTATGCCTTGGCGCTTAGTACGCTACGTCGGCCAGAAGCTTCCGAAGTGGCACGCGAAGCTTGGCGCAGCGGGCCAATGCAGGAGACGACCGAAGCCTACCTTCTAGGTTTGTTCGCAGGCCAGTTCACACAAGCCGATAATGATACGCGGATGGAAGCGTTGCTGTGGGAAGGTGATGCAGATGGTGCGGTGCGCCATATGCTGATGACCTCTTCAAACAAACGTGACCTGTTCGGCAAAAGGCTTGCGCTTTTACAGGATAAATTGCCCGCTGATGAAGGCTCGGCGATTGCGCGCAGCGCGCTTGACCAGCCAGGCGTGGTCTACAATCTGGTGCGTTATTACCGCCAGAACAGGCAGATGGATCGGGCAATCGATGTGCTGACGTCCCGCCCGCAATTTGCATCGTTGCCGCATGAAGCATCTGACCTTGTCAACGAAATGCTGATCGCCGCTAAAGGAGCGGGCTCAAGACGCGCGGTACAGATCGCCGCCTCTGTGGATGATCTGTTCGCGCCGGATACGGACATCAGCGCGGGGTCGTTCCGCCTGCGCGACAAGTACACCGATTTGATGTGGCTGGGTGGCACCGAAGCCCTCTGGAAATTGGGCGATGGCGCAAAGGCGGCTCCGCTGTTTTATCGTTACGGAGCTGCGGCACGCACTCCGCTGACAAAAGCAAAAGGTTTCTATTGGGCCGGTCGCGCGTCGCGGCAGGCCGGTGATACCGCCGAAGCAAATCGCTATTACGAGATGGCGGCGAAATTTGCGGACCAGTATTATGGTCAGCTGGCACTCAGCGCGATGGGCAAACCCGTGCCCGAGTTCGCGCAACTGCCAGCGGCGGGGATCACAACTGAGGAGCGTGCTGAATTCCGGAACAAGTCGCTTGTGAAAGCTTTGACCGCCCTTGCCTCTTCACGCCGTGATTGGCGCACTGAACGTGCATTCTTCGAAGCACTGGCAGACAGCGTGAGAACGCCTGAAGACATGGTCCTGTTGTCGGAGTTGTCCGAAGAACTGTTGCTTGACGAGTTTGCCGTGGTTGCCGGGGCCACTGCGCCCGAACACGGCCTTTTCGGCTTCGAACGGTTCGCTCATCCGACCGTGCGTGTTCCGACCACTTCCAATTGGACCATGGCACACGCCATTATGCGGCAGGAGAGCGAGTTTGACCAAAATCGGGTGAGCCATGCCGGCGCGCGGGGCATGATGCAATTGATGCCCGGAACCGCACGCGAACAAGCCGGCAAGTTGGGCGTCAACTACATGTCAGCCAATCTCACCTCTGACACGCAGTACAATATCCGGTTGGGCGACGCCTATTTCCGCCGGATGCTCGATTACTATGACGGGTCTTACCCCTTGGCATTGGGCGCATATAACGCTGGCCCGGGCCGTGTGAATCAGTGGCTTCGCTTAAATGGTGACCCGCGCACCGACGCGATTGATTATGTCACCTGGATCGAAAAGATTCCGGCCAATTTCGAAACCCGCTATTATATCATGCGCGTGCTCGGCAATGCGGTTACCTATGACAACATGTACCCGGAAAAAGCTCCTGGCGGGCGACCGCGCCATATCGACTATTTCTTGCAGTCCTAGTGAACATTGAAGCCTCAAGGCGATCCGATCACGCCTCAAGGCATGGCGGCGTTAAAGGCGCGCTATGACCACTTGTTGGGCACTGAACGACCCGAGATCGTGGAAATCGTCAGCTGGGCTGCAGGCAATGGTGACCGCAGCGAGAACGGAGACTATCTCTATGGACGCAAGCGCATGCGAGAGATTGATCGGGAGCTTGCACATCTCTCTCGCCGGATGAAGGCCTTGCGCGTGGTCGATCCGGGCGAGCAGCTTGACACGGCGCGCGTATTCTTTGGCGCTACTGTCGAGCTCGCGGACGAGGATGACAAGCGCAAGATCGTGACCATCGTTGGCGATGACGAACAGGATGCTGGCAAGGGTCGGATCGGCTGGAATTCGCCAATGGCGAAGGCGCTGCGGGGCGCATCTGTGGGGGATTTACGCGTGGTCAGGCTTCCTTCCGGAACGAAGGAATGGGAAGTACTCGAGATCAGCTATGAATAGATTGTTCACACCCACCATTGTGTTTGGCTTGTGTGTGCTGCTCGCAGCACCGCTCGCGGCGAAAGACAGCCTAGGCGTATTCTCCGATTGGGCGGCGTTCCGCGATATCGAAGCACCAAGATGCTATGCAATCGCCCTGGCGGAACCGGTCGGTCCTCAGGCGAGCGCGGCGAGGGATTATGAGCCCTATGCCAGCATCGGCAGCTGGCCCTATCGCCAGATCCGCAACCAACTGCATATCCGCCTGTCTCGCGAAATCGCTCAAGGCGCATCTATCAGTCTCCGTTTAGGCGGGCGTACCTTCGAACTGTCCGGCGGCGGCGGTGACGCATGGGCGAAAGATCGCGCGATGGACGCAGCAATTATTGCTCGGATGCGCTCTTCAGACAGCATGCGTGTTACTTCAACGACGACCAGCGGACGCCGCTTTACCGACACCTACGTGCTTGACGGAGTAGCAACGGCGATCGACGCTGCGACCCTGGGTTGCGCGCCTGCAGCACTTGAGCAAGCGCGCAGAAGCTAGCCAAACAGATAAAGCGCCCCTATATGCGCGGCCTCCATGGCCGACACCGCACTCATGAGCATCCCGGGACAGGTTGATCCCGTGCCCGCGCCGCGTGACATCACGCCGCGCGCCGACGGTCGTATTGATCTGATGGGCGTGCCAAAAGAGCGTATTCAGGAACTGTTTGCCGAGGCGGGTCTCGATCCCAAGCAAGCCAAGCTACGTTCGAAACAGGTCTTCCATTGGATCTACCACCGCGGCGTATCTGAGTTCGCAGATATGACCGACATTTCGAAGGCGATGCGCCCCTGGCTGGCAGAGCGCTTTGTCATTGCGCGGCCGGAAGTTGTTGAAGCTCAGCATTCGACCGACGGCACGCGCAAATGGTTGCTCAAGACTGCCGACGGTCATGAGTATGAAATGGTCTTCATCCCTGATGCCGATCGCGGCACTCTGTGCGTCAGTTCGCAGGTTGGCTGCACGCTCAATTGCCGCTTCTGTCACACCGGCACAATGAAACTGGTGCGCAATCTGACGCCGGGCGAAATTGTGGGTCAAGTAATGCTCGCACGCGATGCGCTGGGCGAATGGCCCAAGGGCAGCATGGCAGGTCTTGATGGAGAAGAAGACAGCAGCGAATACCGCGCCGATGGCCGCCTGCTCACCAATATCGTGATGATGGGCATGGGTGAGCCGCTTTACAATTTCGACAATGTCAAAACCGCGCTCAAACTCGTGATGGACGGCGCCGGCCTTGCTTTGTCGCGCCGCCGGATCACGCTCTCCACTAGCGGTGTGGTTCCGATGATGGGCAAATGCGGCGATGAGATCGGGGTAAACCTGGCAGTCTCGCTCCACGCAGTGACCAAGGAAATCCGCGACGAAATCGTCCCGCTCAACAAGAAATACGGCATTGAGGAACTGCTGGCCGCTTGCGCCGCCTATCCCGGTGCAAGCAATGCCCGGCGGATCACGTTTGAATACGTGATGCTGAAGGACAAGAACGATAGCGACGAGCATGCGCACGAACTTGTGCGACTGATCAAGGAATATGGCCTGCCAGCCAAGGTGAACCTGATCCCGTTCAACCCGTGGCCCGGTTCGGCATATGAGTGCTCTACGCCGGAACGCATCAAGAGCTTCTCAAACATCGTGTTTGAGGCCGGCATCAGCGCACCGGTACGCACGCCGCGCGGCCGGGACATCGATGCAGCATGCGGTCAGCTCAAAACCGCTGCGGAAAAGAAGAGCCGCGCTCAACGGGATCGCGAAGCAGCGGAAGCCGCCACCAACTAGGCAAAACGCCAGTTCACCCCGCAGCTTCGGCCTGTTTCTGCCTCGCGCAATCCCTAACTGCTCAGAAACCACCCGCATTCATGCAAGGTTCTGACACTTCAGCCTACCAACCACCCACAAATTACCTTGGGAGGAACCCGAAATGAATAAATTCGCATTGGCGCTCGCGGCCGCGACGCTAACAGTCCCTGCGGCCCCAGCCCTAGCAGATCCGCCGCCGCATGCGCCCGCACATGGCAAGCGCGCAAAGGATCGCGCGGCAATTTATGATGCCAACGGGTACTATATCTCGCCGCGCCGTATCACACGGGATTCGCGAATCTGGAAAGGCCGCGACGGCGAATATTACTGCAAACGTGACAATGGCACGACTGGTTTGGTTATCGGTGCAGGTGTCGGCGCGCTGGCTGGGCACGAGCTTGCAGGGAATGGAGACAAGACGCTCGGCGTGCTGCTGGGCGCGGCGATCGGCGGCGTTCTTGGGCGCGAGATCGACCGCGGCAGTCTTCAATGCCGTTGATACGATGATCGCAAATTAGACTGCTCGGTACCGGGCCGCTCGTCTTCGCGATGGGCGGCCCTTTTGCATGATCAGAGATTTGGTTGCACGATGCCACCGCTGCTTACCGTTGAGCAGGTTCCACCAATCCAAACATCGCCCGCATTATCTTGGCGGCAATGCACCAGTCCATTCGCACCAACCTTGCGCCCTTGGGCAGCGCGATAGCTGCCATTGGCAAGGCCGGTTGCAAACAGATGTATCGCCACGCCAGCATTAAAGCTGCCTGTCACAGGGTCCTCGACAAAGCGGCCAATCGCGTCAGAGAAAAAGGCGCGTAGCTCCCAGTCAGTCTCCGCTCCTGCCTCGGATGGGCCAGCAAGGCCAATGTCGGTACCCTGCGCTGCTTTCGCCACTGGGTCTGCTGCCAGAACATCTGCCGCACTGGCAAGTCTGAGCAATTGCCAACCAGGCCCGTTTTGTACGTGCACCGCTTCGACCACGGCACTTGGATCGACGCCTGTTAGCATGATCGCGTTCTCCCGCTCTTCTGCAGTAAGATCGCCTTGCTTGGTAAGCGGCGGCGCCTTGAATGCCAGTTGCGCGCCATCCTGCCGCACCTCGACCAGCCCTACTCCGCATTCCTGCATTACTACCCCATCGTGTTGAGGCTCACCTCCGGCTTCCAGCCATGCGTGGCATGAACCTAGGGTCGGATGGCCGGCAAAAGGCAGCTCGCCCGCAGGGTAGAAAATACGCACACGGTAGTCGGCTGCGGGATCAGAAGGTGGCAGCAAGAAAGTCGTTTCCGAAAATCCCAGCCACTGCGTCAGTGCCAGCATCTGGTCTGTTGTCAGACTGTCCGCCCCATGCACCACTGCAAGCGGGTTGCCGCTCAATGGACCGGATCCAAAGACATCCACCAGATCAATCTTCATCGCATATCTCCAAAGCTCGCACGCTCTCTAGCCAAGTTCACGCAATTCTGCTGAATAGAATTGATGTCCAGACCTGCAATTCTTGTTACCGGAGGTGCCGCAAGGATCGGTGCCTGCATAGTCCGAGCGTTTGCCGACGCAGGCTGGCATTGCATTATCCATTATCGCGGATCAGATGAGGAAGCGCGCGCGTTGGCCGAAACCTTGCCATCTGCGGAAATTTTCCAGTGCGATCTCAAGGATGGCGACGCGGCGGTCGCAATGATCGAAGAATTGGCGATTCTGCATGATGACTGGCGCATGTTGGTCAACAACGCATCGATTTTTTCATACGATGATGCAACCAAACTGGATCCAGCGACGAACAAGGAAGCGATGCAGGTTAATGCGGAAACTCCCGCCCGAATGGCACAAGCTTTCCTGGCCAAAGCGCACAGCGATGCGGGCCGCACAGTGGTTCATATTACTGACCAGAAACTAGAGAATTCGAACCCCGATTTCTTCAGTTACACGATGAGCAAGCATGCTCTAGCGGCCACAATTCCCATGTTGGCTGATGGCGCTTGCGGGCCGATCGATAGAGTCTATGGCCTCGCACCCGGAGCTATTCTGGCCAGTCACGATCAGACAGAAGACGAGATCGAGGTTTCACATCGGCTGAATCCTTTGCGCCGAAAGACTGGACCGGACGAGATCGCGGCGGCAGTATTAATGCTGGCGCAAGGTCATCTGCGCAGTGGCGAAACAGTCTATGTCGACAGCGGCCAGCACTTACTCGATCAGCCGCGCGACGTGATCTACCTCGCACGCGAATTGGCCGCTGCAGCAGCGCAATGAAGACAAAACACTCACTTCTAACTCGGCTTTGGCACTGGCTGAACGCGCTTTGCGTGATTGTGCTTTTCATGAGCGGGCTAGGGATCTCGAACGCCCACAGATACCTCTACTGGGGCGATGCCGGGTCACAACCTTCAGAGGCATGGACCGCCGTCATTCGATTTCCGGATTGGGCAACCATTCCGCAACGCTATGATCTGGCGGAGTCACGGGATTGGCACATCCTTCTCTCGTGGCCGTTCGCAATCGGTCTGCTGGTGTTCTGGATCGGCATGCTCGTCGGCGGACACTTCTGGCGTGACATACGCACGCGCCGTGAGGAATGGACGCCTACGCAAATCTGGGCGGATATCGTCAAGCACGCCACGCTCGATTTCAGTCATGAAGGCGCAAAATACGGCTTCTTACAGAAGCTTGCGTATGGGGTTGTCCTTGGCGTTCTGCTGCCCGCTTTGATTTTTACCGGACTTGCAATCAGCCCAGGGTTCGAACCAGCCGCACCCTGGTTGGTCGATCTTTTTGGCGGACGGCAAAGCGCGCGTTCAATCCACTTTCTGGCGGCTTGGGCATTATTTGCCTTTTTCGTGATCCATATATTGCTGGTGCTGCTGTCAGGTCCGATCAAGCAGATCCGCGACATGATCACTGGAGGTGTCGATGAAACGTAGAGCAGCGCTTTTTGGTCTGAGCGCGTTGCTCACCGGCGCCTGCTCGAAGATAGCTGACAGCCGCACAGGCCAATCATTGTTCGATCTGGCCGAAGGATGGAACCGCAAGGCGCATCGCGCACTGGCTGATCGAGAGGCCTTGGCTCCAGAGTACAGCAAAGCTGACATATCGCCGGTATTCAAAGGTAACGGGTCGGTCACTGTTGAAAGCGACATCTATGCTGACCAATTAGCCAGAGGATTCCCGGACTGGAGATTGCAAGTCAGGGGGTTGGTCAAGAACCCGTTGTCGCTAAGTTTGGACAGTTTGCGCGCGATGCCTCAGCGCACGCAGATCACGCGACACGATTGCGTCGAAGGTTGGAGCGCAATTGGCGAGTGGCGCGGCCCACAGCTGTCCCAGCTTTTAGAAGCCGCAGAGGTGCTGCCAGAGGCAAATTTCATAGTCTTCTACTGCGCGGATATTTTGTACGGTAAACGATATTATGAAAGCATCGATATGGTCGATGCCTATCATCCGCAAACCATTGTTGCGCATGAATTGAATGGCGATCCATTGCCGGAAAAGAACGGGGCGCCGTTGCGCATGCGTATTGAGCGTCAGCTAGGCTACAAGCATCCGAAATACCTGACTGCCATAGAAGCCGTGTCGAGTTTGGACGATATCGAAGGTGGTAAAGGCGGATTCTGGGAAGATAACTACGGGTATCAATGGTATGCCGGGATGTAGTTTAAGATGACTACGGGCGACTATTACCTAGATAATGTTCGATCACTTCTGGCGCGCTCAGCATTTCAGCCGGGCTGCCTGAAAAGATGATCCTTCCTTCATCCAGAACATAAGCACGATCAATCAGGCTTAGCATTTCTGGAACATTCTGATCGGTCAGCAAGATCCCGATCCCACGCTGCCGCATATCGCGGATCATTTGTTTGATGTTGGCAATCGTGAGTGGATCGATGCCAGCAAATGGCTCATCCAACAGAATAATGGCCGGGTTCAGAGCAAGCGCCCGCGCCACTTCGCAGCGCCGCCTCTCCCCACCGGAAAGCGACTTTGCTGACGCCGTCCTGAGGCGCGCAAGATCAAGCGAACCTAACAGGTCTTCGAGCAACCTTTTCCTTTGTTCGGGAACAGGCTCGACTATCTCGAGCATCGAAAGAATATTCTCTTCAACCGTCAAGCCACGAAAAATCGAAGGCTGTTCAGGCAGATAGGCGAGGCCCAACATTGCGCGCCGGTAGAATGGCAATCTCGACACGTCCTGCCCGCCAAGCATTACGCGGCCCATATCAGGGCGCAGCAATCCCAACAGGCAATAAAAGGCCGTCGTCTTGCCCGCCCCATCCGGCCCGAACAGGCCAACAATCTCTCCTTGGCAAACTTCAAACGAAGCACCATCCAAAACAGCCCGCTTGCCGAAGTTCTTCCGAAGTTCAACAGCTTCAAGCTTCACGCGGTTCGACACTGTCCCATCATCCCGCTGGTTCACCGGAAAAATCCCGCCATGATTGACCGCGCTAACGCGGATAGATGCGCTCCATCGCCTCCCAATCGGCGGCGATCAATTGCTCCAGAACGTCCATGTCAACGTCAGCGAGTTTGTTTATGTAGAGGCAGCTCTTCCCGGTCTTGTATTTGCCCAGTTTCGCTAACAGCTCTTCGCGTCTGCTGGCTGCGATGTCGTCGCAATATCCGCCCATCAGATAAAGCGAATGCTTTGCTTTGCGCGGGCTGAACCCCGCTCGCATCCACGTGACATCGCGGCCGCTGGCATAGGTTGTGTTGTAAACGCCATAGCCAATAATCGACGGCCCCCACATCTGAGGCCTCTCGCCCGTCACCTTTCGGAACAGTGCGTCGAGCGCCATGGCATCCTGGCGCTTGGCTTCTGGTTCTACGAGTGAAATGAACTTCTGTGGATCAATCCCAGTAATTTGCGTCTTCGCCTCTGTCACCCAACCTCTCCTCAAGAAGATTGACAGCCTAATCCGCAATGCGCAGTCTGTCATGAGGTAATAGAGGGGTGGCAATTCTATGTGGTTGCTAGACAAGTTTCTGAAAAAGGCCATTAAACACGGCCAATTCATTGTCACGGATCACGATGGCAAAGAATATACTTACGGGACTGATCCAGGCAGCTACCCCGAAGAAATCGGCGGAAAACCGGGCCCGATCCGGATTCGCCTGACGCATCCCAAAGCGGCCAAACATATCGCGCGTTACCCGCAATTGGGCGCGGGTGAAGCTTACATGTGGGAATGGCTGGTGGTCGAAGAGCCGCACGACATTCGCGACATGATTCTGTTCGTGACCATGAATGCCAAGCGTTTGGGCGAAGAGTCCCTCAAGCCGCAGACACCGTTGCGCAAACTTGGGCAGAAAATTATCGCAGCCGTAGATGGCATCAACCTGCGCACATCTGCGGCCAAGAATGCAGAGCACACATATAATCTGACACGCGAGCTATACGAACGCTTCCTCGACGAGGATCGCCAGTACACCATGGCCTATTATCGAGAGGATGATCCGGCCTCCACTTCGCTTGAGAAGGCGCAGATGGACAAGAAAGCGCATCTGGCTGCGAAGATGTGCCTCAAGCCAGGGATGAAGGTTCTGGATATTGGCTGCGGCTGGGGTGGCTTCGCGCTGTATCTGCACAAGACGTATGGGGTGGAAGTCACCGGCGTAGCGCTGGCGAACGATCAGATCGCGTTCTGCAAGGAACGCGCCGAGGCCAATGGCGTGTCGGACAAGGTCCAGTTCCACCTGATGGATTACCGCGATGTGGAAGGTGAATTCGACCGAATCTCCTCTGTCGGCCTGCTCGAACACGTTGGCACTATCCATTACCCGCAGTTTTTCGAGCATACGCACCGGCTCCTGAAGCCTGGTGGCGTCATGATCAGCCATTGTTGTGGCCGCGCTGGCCCTCCCGGATTCACCGATGCCTGGACCCGTAAATACATCTTCCCGGGCGGCTACATTCCGGCGCTTTCAGAACTTGTCAGTCAGAGCGAGAGGTACGGTTGGCAGATTATGGATGTCGAAGCGATGCGGTTCCACTACTCTTACACCTTGGAGGAATGGTACAAGCGCACTGTCATGCACCGCGAAGAGATCACCGCGATGTATGACGAGACATTCTACCGCATGTGGCTGTTCTACCTTGCGGGCGCAGAGCAAAGCTTCCGCAACGGCACCATGGTCAATTGGCAGATCCAGTATGTGAAGGATCGCGCAGCTGTGCCGATGACTCGCGAATATATGGTCGAGGAATCAGCCCGCTTGCGAGAGAAAGGCGAAGTGCCCAAGTGGCGCTTTGATCCGGAACTAAAGGAAGCCGCTGAGTAAGCCGGATCAACCCTTCGGCGGACGTGGGAATAACACCGGCGTGTTCTTGCGATATTGCTGATACGCAGGGTCATCGCCCCAGCGATCTTTGCCAATGCCATCGAGCAGATTGACCCCACTGATCCGCGTCAGCAGCAGATAGACGAAGATCGGTGAGATCACCGCCAGCCAAGACCAGCCTGAAAGCAGCGGGATTGCCATTACCAAAATCCCGGTCCATAGTGTGATCTCTCCAAAATAGTTCGGATGTTGTGACCAGGCCCACAGCCCGCTCTTGATGAACTTGCCTTTGTTGGCAGGGTCTTTCTTGAAACGCCGCTTCTGGTCATCGGCGATGACTTCAAACGCAAAACCGATCACCCAGATCGCAGCCCCGGCCCAGAAGAATAGGCCGAGCGGTGCGGCGTCTTGGGAAGTGATGATCACCAACGCAGCGGAAGCTGTGAAGATTACCCACACCGCTTGCAGCGTCCATGCCACCAGAAAGCGCGGCGGGTTCTTCTTGATCTTCTCAAACCGTTCGTCTGCCCCACCCGACGCGTGGATCCGCATGAACAGGAAACTGCCCAACCTGACAGTCCAGATGCCCACCATGACCGCGACTACGATCGCGCGCGTATCGAGCGGGGCTGCGTGATAGGTGGAGTACCCGATGACCGAGAGGTAAGTGAGAGCACCCACGGTATCGTAATACGTGTCCTTCTGTGCGAGCGCCGAGGGGATGAATGCCAGCCAATTGACAGCGAATGCTACCACCGCGCAGGCGAACAAGGCCGGATAGTCATCAATTGTGATCCCGCCGGATCCCGTTAGAAATGCAAATCCCAATCCAAGCGCCGTTGCAATGGCAACGATCAATAGACTTCTTCCTGCACCTCTGAATGACATGGAACGCTCCCCCCGGGTTAAACTTGTTTTGTTGCTCAACGAATGTGAGCTTGAATTGATCCGCCCCTTCTTAGCCGCAAGCCAAGCTTTTGCGAATCGACGCGCTTCTTCATTGCCCAGTCCCGCTGCGCCTGCTAGCCGCGCCGCGTCTAATTGAGAGTTTGAAACCATGTCTGATATCAAGCGTGTTGTTCTCGCCTATTCCGGGGGCCTCGATACTTCCGTCATCGCCAAATGGCTTGAAGTTGAACGCGGC
This sequence comes from Altererythrobacter ishigakiensis, assembly GCF_001663155.1. Taxonomy (NCBI): domain Bacteria; kingdom Pseudomonadati; phylum Pseudomonadota; class Alphaproteobacteria; order Sphingomonadales; family Erythrobacteraceae; genus Altererythrobacter; species Altererythrobacter ishigakiensis. The sequence goes on along the minus strand of NZ_CP015963.1, from coordinate 1,426,456 downwards.
TGCGAAGTCGTCACATTCACTGCCGATCTTGGCCAGGGGGAAGAGATCGAGCCCGCTCGCACCAAGGCGCGGGCCATGGGTATCCCGGACAAGCACATTTATATCGAGGATTTACGCGAGGAATTCGTGCGCGATTTCGTCTTCCCGATGATGCGCGCCAATGCCCGCTATGAAGGCGATTATCTGCTGGGCACGTCAATCGCTCGCCCTTTGATCTCCAAACGTTTGGTGGAAATCGCACATGAAACCGGCGCGGATGCGATTGCTCATGGTGCTACGGGTAAAGGCAATGATCAGGTGCGTTTTGAGCTGTCGGCCTATGCGCTGGATCCCGATATCAAGGTCATCGCGCCGTGGCGCGAGTGGGATTTGACCAGCCGTACAGCGCTGATCGCCTGGGCAGAGAAGCACCAGATACAGGTACCCAAGGACAAGCGTGGGGAAAGCCCGTTCTCGACCGATGCGAACCTCCTCCACACCTCTTCTGAGGGCAAAGTGCTGGAAGATCCGTGGGAAGAGACTCCCGACTATGTCTATTCGCGCACTGACAATCCGGAGGACGCGCCCGATACGCCTGAATATATCACGATCGATTTCGAGCGCGGCGATGGCGTGGCGCTTAACGGCGAAGCGATGAGCCCCGCTTCGCTGCTTACCGCGCTCAACGATCTCGGGGGCAAGCACGGCATCGGTCGACTCGATCTGGTCGAAAACCGCTTTGTCGGAATGAAGAGCCGCGGCATGTATGAAACACCGGGCGGTGAGATTTATGCTCGCGCCCATCGCGGTATCGAGCAGATCACACTGGATCGCGGGGCAGCGCATCTCAAGGATGAGCTGATGCCCAAATATGCCGAACTGATTTACAACGGCTTCTGGTTCGCGCCTGAGCGCGAGATGCTCCAGGCCGCGATTGATCACAGTCAAGAGAGGGTCAGCGGGACGGTTCGCATGAAGCTGTACAAAGGCGTTGCCGGCGTCGTTGGGCGCAAGAGCACGAATTCCCTCTATTCCGAATCGCACGTCACTTTCGAAGACGATGCTGGCGCCTACGATCAAAAAGACGCGGAAGGGTTCATCAAATTGAACGCGTTGCGGCTCAAACTGCTCGCCAAACGCGATAAATCCTAAACCGAAGATCGATTTTGCGATGAATGGTTGAGTTATCCACTCTCATCCACAACTGATCTGAGGAAAAGTGGAAAAGTCGGGGTTGCAAAGCTTGCGCGACTCACTCTGAGGGCGCAGTCTCAAGACATCGGAAGGGAGAGAAACCCAACCGGAAATCTGGCTCTAACGAGTTGATTTCACGAGAGTTTCTCAGATCAACCGACGCAGTGGATATTGTCCACGCGGTCTTTGAGACTGGACATGCAGAAAGTGCAAACCGGAAGCAAGTGCAGTTGCCCGAGAAGAACGCGAAGCACGTTCACTGGATAGGCCAGGAACCTGGTTGTGAAACGATGGAAGGTGGAAGCTGAGGCAGAAACCAGCCGCTTGAGGGAAGCAGCCGAGAAGGGGGAATGGTCTCGGTAGCGTTGAAAGAAAAGGACCGCTTGGAAGGGCTTCGGCACGGAAAAGTAGGACTGATCGGAAGGCGAGACCGGATGCCGACGCGAGCGTCGGTGAAAAGAACCTCCAACCCGTTGGAGGGGATAGAAACCGATTGCCAAGCGCTTCTAGGAAGGTTCGCCGGAACAGAAGACCACGCGACGGTAAGAGTGGGGTCGGCAGCAATGTCGGCCCCATTTGCTTTTTTTCGCACGTAGGACGGACTTGTCTACGCGGGATTGCAACCTGCCGCAAATTTGGCACGTCCGTCGACCAACTCGGCTTTTCGTACGCCGATTTGCACGCCCCGGGTTTGCCTCTTCGCTTGCAAAGCGGCTATCTCCTGCTCATGGGAAGAGGTTTCCATACCCTCGCGTGGACTTGCTGCGCATCGATAGCGGCCCTACTTGCAACCGCTGAATCACTGGCTTTGGGACAAGAAGCCCCACAAATTTCTGTCGGAGAAGGACCCGCCCATGAGACCTCTTTTGAAGACGGTTTCTCCAAATTCGATGTGATCCCCCCACCACACGATCACCCCGAAGACGCCGTTGACATCACAGAGTTTGAACCGATCGGCGAGCCGGCTGCGGGCGACGTGTTGCGCGATCTGGGTATCGGGCATGCCTCCTACTACGGTCGACGCTTCGCAGGCCGTCCAACAGCCAGCGGTGAACGGTTTAATCCGCGCCAGTTTACTGCCGCGCACAAAACATTGCCATTCGGCAGCAAAGTGCGCGTTACAAACCCCCGCAATGGCCGTTCTGTAATCGTGCGGATCAATGATCGCGGACCATTTGTAAGCGGACGAACAATCGACCTCAGTCGCGCCGCTGCAGAAGAGATCGGACTGGTAAAACGCGGTGTCGGCGAAGTGCACATGGAACTGCTCGCTCCTTAAAGCTTCACACCGTCGCCAATTGGCATTTGACAGCACGGCCGTAGCCCATCACTCCTGTGTCCACACACAACGGGGGATCATTCATGACTCGCACAGTTGCCAACATCGCATTCGCCTCCACCGCCGCATTGGCCCTTTCAGCTTGCGCCCAACCTGCCGAGGAGGACGCAGAAGCCGTCGTTTCTGCGACCGAGAAAATGACAGCGGCCAGCTTCGGCTGCATCCGCGATCTGACGCAAGTTGACCGCTTCTTTGTAGGGAACCTTGACGGTAATCTTGAGGAAACTGTCGCGATCGCTTCCTCCGAAGATGGTGGTGTATTCCCGGTCGGCTCTGTCGTTCAGCTGGTTCCGGGCGAAGCCATGGTAAAGCGCGCCAACGGCTTCAACGCGGATACCAAGGACTGGGAATTCTTCGAGTTCGATGTCTCATCCGAAGGCACATCGATCCGCAACCGCGGGCACGTCGATGTCGTGAACCGCTTTGATGGAAATTGCCTCGAATGCCACGCCAAGGCCGCAGAACAGTTCGACATGATTTGCAGCACGGATCACGGTTGTGACCCGATTCCGATCAACGACGCGATGATCCGCGCGCTGCAAAAGACCGATCCGCGCTGCGGCGCCCCGCTAGAGCTGACAGCTGAAGAGAGCGAAGGCCTGGCCGCACTGATGGCGGCAACAGGAGGCGCATAAGCGCCCTGCCCGGCCCGCCCTATTCGCCCAACTGCCCGCGTACTGCGCCCGCTGGAAATGCGGCAGTATGCACGTTGACGTAGTAGCGTGCCGGGTTTTTTGCGATCTTCTTCAACAGTTCGGGGTCAGCGTCAGTGCAGACATCGTCGCCGTCTTCGCCAACCAGTTCCAGTGTGGCGACAGGCGGCCCATTCTTGCCCTTCATGCCTTCGTGAATATGCGCGGCGGCGAAATCGTCTAGGCCTTCAATTTCAAGCAGGTAGCACATCCGCCCATTCGCCAAGTCCAGTTCAGCGCTGAAATCGCCGCTGGCATCTTCGCCCGCGCCTTTGTGGCCAACCTCGTTTTCACCAAACAGGCTGGCACCCACATAGGTGAACTCACCATCGTCTTGCGCGCCTGCAGCAGCATTCATTCCAGCCGCCAAAAAAACTGCACCAATCAATCCAGTCCCGAACTTCATGTTTAGTCTCCACCGGGGCACATCCGCCCCAAGAATCCCATTTTACGCGTGTCGGGTGAGTCGCGAAAGCAGATATAAAGCGCCAGAAGAAGAGCAGCCTACGATCGGATCTTCTTATAGTTGAAGGTCACTTCTTCTGTCGCGCAGCTGGCCACTGTCACATCTTCAAGCCGAAATTCCCGTTGCGCGGCGCTAGTCAGCAACGGCGGTCCTGCGCCAGCCGCAATTGCTGAGTGAAGTCAGCTCGACCTGCTGTCGGTACTGCACGCCAATCCGGCAGAGCACCTCGCCTTTGCGCTCGTAGCTAACGCGCACTTCCCACAGATCGGGAATGTAGTAACAGGATTTCGCTCCAGGCGCGCGCATCGAACCGGACGTAACCGTCTCACCGATCGCAATTTCGAAGTAGAGCGGCCTGTTCGTGCCGTTCTTGTTGCAGATCTTTCTCTACAACGGCTTCGCGCGGAACGTCGTTGGTCGAAGTACCTAAAAGACACGTTCGCCGACGAAGAGAAATTCCGGGCCCGAAAGGACGAAATTCTTGAGCAAGTCACCGATACATACCGCGACGCGCTAAGCGAGTACGTTGTGCATCGGCGCGCAGTCCTGGAAGTTGCCGACGCGCTTCGAAGGTTTGATGACGCTTCGAAAATGCATCCTGAGGATGCTGAGCACGATCTGATCTTTCCTCGTTATTCGGATACTACGAACCCAAATATTATCGCCACAATCTGTGGTTGCTCGATGAAAGACTTTCATTTGTTTCTTATGCTTCCAGCGACCGAACCCTCCATGGAGGGAGAAGGAAGGCTGGCGACCGCGTAGTAGATATCGGATTCTATGACGAAGTTTATGTGGCAGGTGGCGACGGCACATCAGCCGTCATGGCCGTTGAGTTTAAACGACCCGGACGGGATGACTATAAATCGAGTGTAGACGGACGTGACCCTATCAAGCAAATTCGTGAGACGATTGAGCAAATCAGAGCGAGAGGATCATTCATAAGCAAGGAAGGGGCAACAATTGAGATTCCTTCTACCACCCAAATTACCGCCTATATTATTGCAGATTTGGAGCCTTCACTAAGGGAGGTTGCGAAGTATCACGATTTCCAAACTTCTTGGGATGAGAAGTCTCTTTTCCATTATCATAAGGGATATAAAATCTATACGGAAATCTTCGGATACAATAAGTTGTTGGAGGATGCTCGCAAGCGCAATGCGCCCTTCTTCGATGTCCTCCTCAAGGACTTAGGGAATTAGCCTACTCCGCCGCTTCTTTAGCCCCGCGCTCCAGCATCGACTTCAAGTACTGGCCCGTAAAGCTCCGCGGCTCCTCCGCCACTTCTTCCGGCGTACCCTGCGCAACAACTTCGCCGCCGCGCACGCCGCCGTCCGGGCCGAGGTCGAGAATATGGTCGGCGGTCTTGATCACATCCAGATTGTGCTCAATCACCACCACGGAATTGCCCTGATCGACCAAGCGGTGCAGCACTTCCAGCAGCTTGCGCACGTCCTCAAAATGCAGACCTGTGGTCGGCTCATCCAGGATATAGAGCGTTTGCCCGGTGCTGCGCTTCGACAGCTCCTTCGCCAGCTTCACACGCTGCGCCTCACCCCCTGACAGCGTGGTCGCCTGTTGGCCCACCTTGACGTAGCCCAGCCCGACCTCATTCAGCATATGCATCTTGTCGCGGATGGGGGGCACGGCCTTGAAGAACTCCTCCGCATCCTCGATCGTCATGTCGAGCACGTCAGCGATGGAAAGCCCCTTGAACTTCACCTCCAGCGTTTCGCGGTTGTAGCGTTTGCCGCCGCATTCCTCGCACGTCACATAGACATCGGGCAGGAAGTGCATTTCGATCTTGATCAGGCCGTCACCGGTGCACGCCTCGCACCGGCCACCCTTGACGTTGAACGAAAAGCGCCCCGGTTTGTAGCCGCGCGCCTGCGCCTCTGGCAGGCCGGCAAACCAATCGCGGATATTGGTGAAGGCGCCGGTGTAGGTCGCGGGGTTGGAACGCGGCGTGCGGCCGATGGGAGATTGGTCAATCTCGATCACCTTGTCGCAAAACTCGAGGCCGGTGACCTTGTCATGCGCGCCCGCGACCACCCTTGCCCCGTTGAGCGTGCGCGCCGCCGCGGCGTAAAGCGTGTCGATCGTGAAGCTGGACTTGCCCGAGCCGGACACGCCGGTGATGCAGGTAAAGGTGCCGAGCGGGATACTGGCAGTCACATCCTTCAGATTGTTCGCCTTCGCGCCATGGACCGTAAGGTCATGCCCGTTGCCCTTGCGCCGCGTCGCCGGAACCGCGATTTCGCGCCGCCCGGTAAGGTAATCGGCGGTCATCGAATTCTTCGCGCGCATGATCTGCTTCAGCGTGCCTTGCGCCACAACCTCGCCGCCGCGCACGCCTGCGCCGGGCCCAAGATCGACGACATGATCCGCCTGACGGATTGCATCCTCATCGTGCTCGACCACGATCACTGTGTTGCCGAGATCGCGCAGCCGCTTGAGCGTTTCCAGCAATCGGTCATTGTCGCGCTGGTGCAAGCCGATGCTGGGCTCGTCGAGCACGTAGAGCACGCCGGAAAGACCACTGCCGATCTGGCTGGCGAGCCGGATGCGTTGGCTCTCCCCGCCTGACAGCGTGCCAGACGTACGATCGAGATTGAGGTAATCGAGGCCGACATTGTCGAGGAAACCCAGCCGCTCGTTGATCTCTTTCAGGATCGCTTTGGCAATCTGTTGCTGCGTTTCGTTGAGTTTCGCGTCGAGGCTCAGGAACCACTCCTTGGCATCGGAAACGCTCATTTTGACCGGTTCGGCAATGTCAGTGCCTGCAACCTTCACGCTCAACGCTTTCTCATTCAGGCGCTTGCCGCCACAGGTCTCGCACGGCTGCGCAGTCTGGAACTTGCTCAACTCCTCGCGCATCCACGCACTTTCGGTCTGCAACAGGCGGCGGTTGAGATTGCCGATCACCCCTTCGAACGGCTTACGCACGGTGTATTCCTTGCGCCCATCCTTGAAGGTCAGCTCGACCGGCATGCCACCTGTGCCGTGCAGGATGATCATCCGCTGATCCGGCTCCAGCTCATTCCACGGCGTATTGATGTCGAAATCATACGCTTTCGCAAGGCTGGTCAGCACTTGCATGTAGTACGGTGACGGCGGATTGCTCTTCGCCCAGGGAACCACCGCGCCCTGTTTCAGCGTCAGCGCTTCGTTGGGTACGACCAGCTGCGGATCGAACAACAGCTTCTCGCCAATCCCGTCACACGTGGCGCAGGCACCCTGTGGCGCGTTGAAGCTGAACAAGCGCGGCTCGACTTCCTCGATAGTGAAGCCGCTGACCGGGCAGGCAAACTTCTCGCTGAAAACGATGCGGTTGGCGGGGATACCGGCACCCTTCATCGCACCTCCAGATTGCCCTTCATCCTCGCGGCCCGGCACAACGCCATCCGCCAGGTCGACATAGGCCAACCCTTCGGCCAGCTTCAGCGCGGTTTCGAAACTGTCGGCAAGGCGCGTTTCGAGGCCCTCTTTCACCGCCAGCCGGTCGACCACCACTTCGATGTCATGCTTGTATTTCTTGTCTAGAGCTGGCGCGTCCTCGATTGCGTACATCTCGCCATCGATCCGCACGCGTGTAAAGCCTGCCTTCTGCCATTCGGCCAGCTCCTTGCGGTATTCACCCTTACGGCCGCGAACGACTGGTGCAAGCAGGTAGAGCCGCGTTCCTTCGGGCAGCTCCATCACCCGGTCGACCATCTGGCTGACGGTCTGCGCGCTGATCGGTTCGCCAGTCGCCGGCGAATAGGGCACGCCCACCCTCGCCCACAGCAGCCGCATGTAGTCATAGATCTCAGTCACCGTCGCCACGGTAGAGCGCGGGTTGCGACTGGTGGTCTTCTGTTCGATCGAGATCGCGGGTGAGAGCCCGTCAATATGCTCGACATCGGGCTTCTGCATCATTTCCAGAAACTGGCGTGCATAAGCGCTGAGCGACTCAACGTAGCGCCGCTGCCCTTCTGCATAAATCGTATCGAACGCGAGCGAGGACTTTCCGCTCCCCGAAAGCCCCGTCACCACGATCAGGCTATCGCGCGGCAGATCGATGTCGATGCCTTTGAGGTTGTGTTCACGCGCGCCGCGTACGGAGATTTTGGTGAGGGACATGAATGTGCGTGTTCCGCAAATGTTCTATCTAGTCAAGAGCCAGTCTTATGCGGCCCACAGCGATGGTTTCCATGTGGGAGCAAACGCGCGGATCGCAATGCAGTTTCCCAGCTCTTGCGAGAACCAACTGTTCTTTTGCAATTGGCTCAATGCGACGCCGTAATAACTCGACACGGCTTTAGCTTCTAAAACCCGCACTCCCGAGGGAGGGGTATAGGAATCATCAGGTCGAAAAGGCCGGATTTTGCAGCGACTATGAACCCCTCTTTGCGAGTCTATCCCCAAGCCCCTCGGGTCGCACCAAGGGTTTGTTCTCAGGAAAGTCCCCCAAAGGGCCGCACGGCGAACCGGGCAGGTTGTCTCTCCACCTGTCCGGTTCATGCTGCAATCGCCCAATCTCTCTCACCCGTGCCTTAGGTGCGCTGAGTCGTGGATCGAATTCCCACTCTGCCCGTTAATTAAGTGTATGTAAACGAGGCGCTTTTCCGCCGGCTCCGCATTCGGCGTCGAGCCGCCCGGAAAACTGGGATCGCCCAGACATCTGGAAATGAACAGCGCCGCAGACAACAGGAGACTTTATATGACCTATGGTTATGTAACCCCCTATCGTCGCCCCCTTTCATGGAAACGCTTCCGCAACCAAGGTTCGGAGATGCTGAGCGATCTGAACCGTCAGATCAACGACCTGTTCGATGACGTGTTTGATTTCGATAATGACGACAACGTCGACCAGCGTGCAATGTCGCGTCTGGCGAGTGTGACCCCGGCGATCGAAGTATCGCATACGGACAACAATTATCTGATCTCCGCTGAACTGCCCGGAGTACAGGAAGAAGATATCGAACTGAGCGTGGGCGAAGGCGTGCTCACCATAACTGGCGAGAAGAAACGTGCGCCAAAGGTAAAGGATACAGGCTGGTCAGAACGTAGTTTTGGTTTGTTCCAGCGCCAAATCCAATTGCCGCAAGACGTAAACGAAGATCAAATTGAAGCCGAGTTTATCGATGGCGTGTTGATGATCGAACTACCACGCGTCGAAGCCAAGCAAACGGGTCGCCGCATTGCCCTGAAGACGCAGAGTAAACGCTCCGAAAACAAGGTCACGGCAAACGCATAAACCGCCAACCAAACACCAATGAATATATCAAGACTTGACGCAATCGGGCGGGCCTTCGGGTCCGCCCCTTTTTTGCGCTTCTCGACCAGCGACATATGCAATCGATCGGCGACTGCACACTGGTTGCCAATGATATCAATCTCAGGTTCAAGCAGCGCGCGGCATTGGAGATGCCGCTTGGTCGCATGCCGGATACGCGCAAACGCACGCCCGGCGATATTTATTGGACTGGAGAGTTACGAATGAAGGCCCGAATTTTGGCCCGCGTTGCGCCTATCGCATTGGCTGCTGCCGTTTTAGGTGGATGTAATATGACCCCCGTAGAGATTTACAGCAGTGACGAGATTTTCGCTGGCAATGAAACCATCCCGCAAGGGACCGGTTACTTCGCATCTGAAAGCACACTGCCGTTCCACGCGCCCGATTTCGACGCGATCAGCGAACATGATTACATGCCCGCTTTCGAACAGGGCATGGCAATCCAGAAGGCTGAAGTCGCTTCGATCGTGAATAATCCGGAAGAACCGACTTTCGAGAACACCATCGTGGCGCTGGAGAAGTCTGGCCTCATGCTGGGCAGGGTCAGCTATGTTTTTTCAGCCCTGACCGGCGCGAATACTAATGACCGCCTGGATCAAATCGACACCGAAATCAGCCCGTTGCTGACCGCGCACTACGACACGATCAATCTAGATCCGGGTCTCTTCGCCCGTGTTAAGGCGATCTATGACAACCGTGCCGCCATGACGATGGAACCGGAAGACTCCGTTCTGCTGGAAAAAACCTATGCCGACATGGTGCAAGCAGGGGCGTTGCTGGATGACGAGCAGCGCGAGCGGGTAAAGGAAATCAACAGCAAGCTCTCTACGCTGACCACGGAGTTCAGTCAGAAGGTACGCCAAGCGACCGTCGATGGAGCAGTGATAGTCGATACGCGCGAAGAACTGGCCGGATTGTCCGATTCAGATATCGAAGCGGCGGCGACCCTGGCAACGGAAAAGGGTATGGAAGGCAAGTTTGCGCTCGCTTTGCAGAACACCACACAGCAGCCACTGCTGCCCGCTCTGGAGAACCGCGACGTGCGTGAGCGTCTGTTCAAGGCCAGCGCTTATCGTGCGGATCAGGGTGGTGCCAATGACACTCGCGCCCTGCTCGCGCAGATTGCGACATTGCGCGCCGAGAAGGCTGAGATATTCGGCAAGCCCGACTGGGCGACCTACACCATGTACGACCGCATGGCGAAAGACCCCGCGACAGCTCTAGGATTTATGGAAGACATGGTCCCTGCCCTCGCTGCTACACAGCGCAGCGATGCTGAACTCCTTAATGCGCGGATTGCCACAGACGGGCTGGATTTCAAGGTACAACCGTGGGATTGGTACCGCTTCTCCGAAAAGGTAAAGGCCGAAAAATACGCTTTCGATGAAGGTGAAGTGATGGAGTATTTCGAGCTCCAGCCTGTGCTTGAGGACGGAGTGTTCTTCATGGCCGAGAAGCTCTACGGCCTCACCTTCGAAAAGCGAGACGACATCCCGGTCTATCATCCAGACGTTTGGGTCTACACCGTGTTCGACGCTGACGGCAGCGAGCTGGGCCTGTTCTATTTTGACCCGTTCCAGCGTCCGTCAAAGCGCGGTGGCGCTTGGATGAGCAATTTTGTCGATCAAAGCTATGAGACTGGTAACAAGCCGGTCATCTATAACGTGCTCAATATTCCGAAAGCAGCCGAAGGCGAGCCGCAGTTGGTCAGCTTTGACTGGGTAGAAACAACCTTCCACGAATTCGGTCACGCGCTGCACGGGTTCTTTGCCGACCAGAAGTACGAGACATTGTCTGGCACCGCTACAGCACGCGACTTTGTGGAATATCCGAGTCAGGTACACGAGATGTGGGTGACCTACCCGGAGGTGCTACAAAACTATGCCAAGCACTACGAGACTGGCGAAACAATCCCGATGGAACTGGTCGAGAAGATCCAGGCCGCGTCCAAGTTCAACCAGGGCTATGACTTTGGTGAAACCGTGACAGCCGCATTGCTCGACATGAAATGGCACGCACTTTCGCCTAAAGAAGCTGCAGCGATCGATACACCCGAAAAAGTTGATGCGTTTGAACGCAATTCGCTACTGGCTCTGGGGCTGGAAATCGATCTGGTGCCGCCACGCTATCGCTCGAACTATTTCAATCACATCTTCAGTTCACCGGCGGGTTATTCGGCCGGCTATTACAGCTATTTGTGGACTGAGATGCTCGACAAGGATTCGCGCAAGTGGTTCCGTGAAAACGGTGGTCTCACGCGCGAAAACGGCGATCACTATCGTCAGACTGTGTTGAGCCGCGGCGGTACGATGGACTATTTCCAGATGTTCGAAAATTTCGCGGGTCGTCAGCCCGATGTAAAACCAATGCTGGTCAGCCGCGGGTTGGTTGAAGAGTAAGCTTTTCTGCCAGTACAATACACGAAAGGGCAGCCCAGACGGGTTGCCCCTTTTTCGCTAGAGGATCAGCGCCATGGATTCGGATTCACCGATCCAGCGCGCATCCACGCCCCACACCCGCTTGATATTTTCGATTGATAGCGCTTCCTCAGGCGCGCCATCGGCCGCGACGCATCCAGAGTCTTCATCTTGGCCCAAGACGATCACCCGGTCCGCATGGTTCATCGCGGTGGCAAGATCATGGACTACTATCACTACGCCAGCTCCGCCTTCCGCTGCCTTGCGCAGATGGCGCAGCAAGGTTTGCTGATGCGCCAAATCAAGCGCGGCGAGCGGCTCGTCAGCCAAAATCCATCGCGGTTCGCCCGCCAGCACGCGCGCAAGCAAAGCCCTCGCCTTTTCTCCACCTGACAGCTGAGAGGCCGGACGGAGCCGCAAGGCCTCGAGATCAAGCGCTGCAATCGCGGCTTCGACGGCATGATCGCCGCGATCACGATAGGGCATGCGTCCCAACCGTACGAGGTTCTCAACCGCGACATCCCACGCCACCTCGGCCTCTTGCGGAAGATATCCTATCCGCTGCGCGCGTTCTTGCGGTGTATAAATTTCAAGCCGCTGGCTATCCAGAACGACCATTCCGTCGCTTGGTTTGATAAGGCCGGCAAGCGCCATAAGCAGGCTGGATTTTCCCGCTCCATTGGGACCGCAGATCGCAGTGATCTGACCTGTTTCGAGCGCCGCAGAGACACGCTCCAGAACCAGATTTCCGCCACGCATGAGAGAAACATTTTCAGCGACAAGGATCATAGCCGACCCCTTCGCATGCGCAGCAGCAACCAGAGGAAGAACGGCGCACCGAGCAGGCTTAAAGCGATGCCAAGTCTCAGCTCTGTCATTAACGGCAAAATACGCACCACGCTGTCGGCGGCCAGCACGAGGCAAGCACCCGCCAGCGCGCTGGGCATGATCAGGCTGGAGGGCAGCCGATCAGTGAACGGGCGCACCAGGTGCGGCACGATCAGCCCAACAAAGCCGATGATCCCGGCCACCGCGACCCCTGCGCCCACAGTTAGGCCCACGCCCGATACCAACAGGAAAAGAAGCACGTCAGTGCGTACTCCAAGCGAGCGTGCTGCGGCATCACCCAAAGTCAACGCATCGAGCGGCTTGGCAGCAACAAGAAGCAGTCCAATGCCTGCTGCGACAAGCGGAGCGGCGAGGTAGACTTCGCGCCAGCTGCGGTCGGTCAACGCACCGTTCAGCCAAATCACGATCTCGCTCATAGCAAATGCGCTGGGTGCCATTGTGATGGCCAGCGCCGTCAATGCTCCCGCAAGGCTAGCGATCATCAGACCAGCCAGAGTGAAAAGCGCGATTCCCCCTGTTCGCCCGGCGATCAGCGCGAGCAAAGTCATTCCAAGCGCCGCTCCGGCCAATGCCATCAATGGCAATAACCAGGGGTTCACGGCAATTCCAAACCACATGCCTGTAACTGCACCCAATGCTGCCATTGGTGCGATGCCGAACAGGCCCGGATCAGCCAGCGGATTGCGAAGATAGCCTTGCATTGCGGCACCAGCAGCACCCAGCCCAGCGCCAACCGCGACGGCAAGCAATGCGCGGGGAAGCCGCAACTCCATCAGGATCAACGCGGCCCGTGGATCGCTGAAAGGATCGAGCCAAACGCGCCCCGCAAGCAAGGACAATGGCAGGAGAACAAGCAAGAGAGCAGAGAATATCAACGTGGCGCGATTCATGAGACTACCTCACGAATTTCGCGCAACCGCTCCATTGCGCGCGGTATCGTGGGTCCGCCGCAATAGACCAGATTCGGGTCAAACTGAGCGACCTTTATCTCCGCCTCATTGAGTGCGGGGTGCTGCTGAGGACGTGACTTACCCGCAACAAGAAGGACGTCGGGCGGGTCGACCAGAACTTGCTCAAGCGAGAGGTAATCCGCCTGCCCCATGCCGAGCGCCGCAGAATGGCTGGAAAAACCTGCTGCGCGCAGCAGCTCGCTGATCAATTGCTGCTCGCCCGGCACGATACCTCCCGGTTGCCATAGAACAGCGGAAACCGGTTTGACCGCGTTACTTTGACGCACTGACCGCTCGATTTTCTCGGCGAGCATCTCGCCGTTGCGCCGCTGTTCAACCAATGTCGCCAAACGGTTGACCTGCATCACGCTCTCATCGACTGAGCCAGGGCTGCCAAAACTCTCGACGCGCACGCCCAGATCATCGAGCGCCGCACGGGTCGCGGGTGCCATAAAGGTACTCGCAAGCACCAAATCGGGCTTTAACGCGAGCATTTCTTCAACTGTGTCACCCGTGAAATCATAGCGCCGCGCGACATCCCGAGAGATCGAGCTAGACTGGGGATCCGCGCTGTAATGCGAAAGTGCAAGGATCTGCGCAGGCTCCGCTACTTCGACCAAGATTGCATCCAGACACGGGTTCAAGCTGACAATGCGTGGACCTCCACTCGATGCATTGTCGCTGTCCAAATCGGCAGGGGTACAACCTGCCAGACCAAGCGCGACTGCAACGGCCAACCCGATCCGATCCCAAACTGCAATCACCGCGTGGAAGCCCTCCTTTGCCAGCAGCGATAGGAGGCCGTCAGCTTCGCGGCAAGCATCGCAACCACAGATGCACAATTTTGTAATCAGGACAAAATTAACCCTGTTGCGGAACGCGGCCTTAGCACCCTGCAACTTAAAACCAGTGTCAACGCTAAAGCCGGGGTCGCACCATGCTAACACTTTCAGACTTTACCTATTCACGTCCAGCTGGCCCATTGGTCCGCCGGCTGGTCGCCCCGGCAACTGGCCCAGCAGCGAACGACAATGGCGGCGGCAAATCGACAGACCCCGCGATTGTCGAAGCAGCCTTGCGTTATTTTGCGGAGCATGGACTGGGCGCGGCGCGGGCTGCCCGCCACAAGGCCGAACAGGCGTTCTTTGCCGATGATCGCGTTCAATATCGTTGGTGGCTGGAAGTCTGCCGCCAACTCGACCGCCGTATGGCTGTGATCGCTTCGCGCGAATTTGGTTTGGAACACAGCTAGATAGGTAACCTGCGGCTTCTTTGCCGCATCGGTTCGCCACCTCCAAAAGGTTAAGAAACCCGCAGAATAACTGCGTTGTATTGGTAAGCGAGACGTTAACCAGACGGTGACACTCTGGCTGTAGACCTCCATGTGTATGGGCAAAACACGTCCCTTGGCGACGCTGGCAAAGCGCTTCTCGATCCGGACTCGAAAGGACAATCTGTCCGCGCGAGTGCGGCGAACACTCGTATCCACGCTATACACGCAGCCCGGCAGCCTCGCTATCGGAGCGTTTAACGGGATCGCCTCGACAGCAATCGCAGCCTGGGTGTCAGGTTATCAAATCCTCTACGTTGGGTGCATTATTCTTACTGTGATCGCAGTGGCGCGCATTGTCGCTTCACTCGGTCTGTCGCCCCATGAAAGTAACACGAGCACTCGCAAACTTGAGCTGATTTATGAGATCGGCGCCTTCAGTTATGCTTTTGCGCTAGGCGGGATCGCAGCTCTTACGATTGCTATGCAAGCCCCCGCCTCTGTAGAGGTCCTGATGATCGCGAACGCCACCTGCTATGGCGTGGGAATATGTGCCCGCAACGCAGGTCGGCCAACGATCGCTATGGGCCAGCTCTTTCTCGTTTGCCTGCCGATCATGGCAGCGGCGCTTTACATTGGTTCGCTTGCCTTCATCGCACTGTTTGTGAACATGTTCCTCCTGATCCCGGCGATGGCTTCGATCACAATGAATGTGTTCAAGGTACTGCGTGATTCAATTGCAGCTGCCGACACCAGTGCGCGTATGGCCGACAAGATGCAGATTCTGGCTCGAACTGACGTTGTCACAGGACTCGCAAACCGCGCCGGCCTGAACCATGCCATGGTTGAGAGCATGATGGACCTGCTTGAAGATCAGCAAATGGTCTTGATCTGGATCGATCTCGATCGCTTCAAGGAAGTGAACGATTTGCTCGGCCATCCGATCGGTGACAAGGTTCTGGCTGAAGTCGCAAACCGCCTGCGGGAGGTAGCACCAGAAGGATCTACTGTCGCTCGCTTTGGTGGTGATGAGTTCGTGCTCTACGGCCCGATCGGAGACCGCAAGGAAGCCGAACGTCTCGCCAGCGAGATTCACATTGAGATCATGCGTCCTCTGCGAATTGAAGGACGATCACTGGACGTCCGCGTTTCGCTTGGCGTCGCATTGATGCCTGATGATGCGAAGGACATAGACGCATTGATGCAGCGTTCTGATCTGGCCTTGTATCACGCCAAGGTCGCCGGGCGCTCCCAGACCAGCTTCTTTAATCCCGATATGACGCGCGATCTTGTACGTCGCCGGGAGATCGAAGACGAACTTCGTAGCGCCATTATGCGGGATCAGTTGTCGATCTATTTTCAGCCGATCATCGATCTCGAAACCGGCAAGATCCACACGTTTGAAGCGCTGGTGCGCTGGTTCCATCCGGAAAAAGGCGAGCTGCGCCCTGACGAGTTTATTCCGGTCGCAGAGGAGACCGGCGTCATTGTGACGCTCGGCAATTGGATCACTGCGCAAGCAGCCAAGGCATGTGCGCAATGGCCAGAGCATGTCAGCGTAGCGGTGAATCTCTCTCCAATGCAGATTCGCGCACCCGGAGCAGCACTTGGAATACTCAATGCGCTGCGCGAAGCTGGCCTTGACCCCAAGCGGCTCGAGCTTGAGGTGACAGAGAGCCTTTTTGTAGACGACAATCACGCGACGTCGGCCTTCATCCAGGAACTCTCGGATCGCGGCGTACGCTTCGCGCTTGATGACTTTGGAACCGGATATTCCTCGCTGGGATACATCAACAGCTTCCCCTTCTCCAAGATCAAGGTTGATCGAAGCTTTGTGTCCGGTCCAAATGTGGGCAGGAAGACCGACGCGATCATTCGCGCCGTTGCAGAGCTTGGCACGCAGCTGGACATGGAGATCGTTGCCGAGGGTATCGAGACAATCGATCAGGTCCACGCGGTGCGCGAAGCGGGTTGTACCCTGGGACAGGGCTACTACTTCAGCCGGGCAGTCCCGGATTATCTCGCCGCCATGCTGCTGGCGCAGGAGCATGAAGAAGACGGCCCAACCCGCTTGCAGGCCTGAATTCGCATGATTATCGAGGCGGCGAAAGCACCATTTCCGGCAAAAACTCTCATTTTTGATTAGCCTTATCGCTATTGCGAATAATTAGCAAAAATTCCTAGTCAAACTGGTCGATTCGCGGTTGCTTTCGCGCAACTGCGGGCCTAGGCCCACTTGACGGAGTCCAGCGCGCTACACCCCCAGGACGCAGGGGAAAGCGCAATCTTGGCTTGGTGAAATCGCGTCCGGTGCAATTTTCGCGGAAAGGACATTCCCCCCACTATGGCACGCAAGAAGATCGCTCTCATTGGCTCAGGCATGATTGGCGGCACCCTCGCCCACCTGGCCGCGAAGAAGGAAATGGGCGACATCGTTCTGTTCGATATCGCTGAAGGCATGCCGCAAGGCAAAGCGCTGGACATCAGTCAGTGCGGCCCGATCGAAGGTTTCGACGCAAAGATCACCGGATCGAACGATTATGCCGACATTGCTGGTGCGGATGTAGTGATCGTGACTGCCGGTGTCCCACGCAAGCCCGGCATGAGCCGTGACGATTTGCTCGGCATCAACCTCAAGGTGATGAAAGCCGTGGGCGAAGGCATCAAGAACAATTGCCCCGACGCATTCGTGATCTGCATCACCAACCCGCTCGACGCGATGGTCTGGGCGCTGCGCGAATTTTCCGGCCTGCCGCACAACAAGGTTGTGGGTATGGCTGGCGTACTCGACAGCGCGCGCTTCGCTACATTCTTGGCGTGGGAATTTGGCTGCTCCGTAAAGGACGTGAATGCGTTCGTGCTTGGCGGCCATGGCGATACCATGGTGCCGGTCACCAGCTACACTACGATCAACGGCATTCCGGTGAATGACTACGCCAAGATCAAGGGCGTGAGCGAAGACCGGATTGACGCTATCGTTGACCGCACCCGCAAGGGTGGTGGCGAGATCGTCGGCCTGCTCGGCAACGGCTCGGCCTACTACGCCCCGGCCACCAGCGCGATTGCAATGGCAGAAGCATATCTTGGCGACCAGAAGCGCATCCTGCCATGTGCCAGCTATGTCGAAGGCAAGTACGGCCTAGACGGGCTCTATGTCGGCGTCCCGACAGTGATCGGCGCAGGTGGCACTGAAGAAGTGATCGAGATCGAACTCAGCGACGAAGAGAAAGCCAACCTCAAGGTCAGCACCGACGCGGTCGAAGAGCTGCTTGAAGCGTGTAAGGGACTCGACGGCAGTCTTGCTTAAGGCATTCGCCTCCCTTCTCCTTCTGGCTGCAATTGCCGTGCCTGCCGGCGCTCGCGAGGTCGACCGTGCGGAAGTTGCGGAGGCCTTTGCGCCGAATGTCGCACCAGAGCGCCGCGTCTATTGCGCGGACACGCAGATGGTTACCTTGACTGACGGCAACGAATACCGTGCCTGCGTGAACTGGCGCGCGCAAAGCCGTTCTCGCCTTATCCGCACCTATGCTGCGCTTGAAGGCCCAGACACTGATACGGATGCAAATCTTGAGATCGCACGAACATGTTTTGATCTCGCCGTTGCCAGCCAGAATGATCCCTATCGAACAACTTTTGATGCCAGCACTTTTATCGATGGCGCACGGACGGAATTTACGCTGTGCGCCGCTAACCGCGCAATGATGCGCACCAGTGAATACTCTCTGCGCGTCTACGAACGTGGCGTGTGGCTTGGCTGAACCGAATTACAAAGACGGAGTTTTGTGAATGTCTATCCTCGTCAACAAGGACACCAAGGTCATCACGCAAGGCATGACCGGTAACACAGGTACGTTCCATACAGAGCAAGCTGTCGCTTACGGCACGCAGATGGTGGCTGGTGTAACGCCGGGTAAGGGCGGCACCGAACATATCGGTATTCCGCAGTATAACACCGTAGGCGATGCAAAGGCCGCGACTGGCGCAACGGCCTCTTGCATTTACGTGCCGCCTCCGTTCGCAGCGGACGCGATCCTTGAAGCGATCGATGCCGAGATCGAGCTGATCGTTGCCATCACCGAAGGCATTCCCGTGCTGGACATGGTCCGCGTGAAGCGCGCGCTGCAAGGCTCCAAATCGCGCCTGATCGGCCCGAACTGTCCCGGCGTTCTCACACCGGGCGAATGCAAGATCGGCATTATGCCGGGTAGCATCTTCAAGAAGGGCAGCGTTGGCGTTGTGTCACGCTCTGGCACGCTGACTTACGAAGCGGTGCACCAGACCACCATGGTTGGCCTTGGCCAGACCACGGCTGTCGGTATCGGCGGTGACCCGGTCAACGGCACCAACTTCATCGACGTGCTGGACATGTTTCTGGACGATGACGAAACCAAGTCGATGATCATGATCGGCGAGATTGGCGGCAGCGCGGAAGAAGAAGCCGCAGAGTTCCTCGCCAATGAAGCCAAGAAAGGCCGCAGCAAGCCAACCGTTGGCTTCATCGCAGGCCGCACGGCGCCTCCGGGTCGCCGCATGGGTCACGCGGGCGCGATCGTTTCGGGCGGTCAGGGCGGCGCGGATGACAAGATTGCAGCAATGGAAGCTGCGGGCATCCGCGTATCGCCTTCGCCATCAGAGCTTGGCACGACGCTTGACGCATTGCTGAAAGAACTCGCTTAAACTCCTCCTCCCCGGAGACCGAAGATGGGTAAAGAGAACCAAGATTTCCTGCCCGAACTGGGCGATCAGGAAGGACCGCAAGCCGGGCCTAGCTGGGGCAATCCGCGCTGGCTGGAAACGGTGGCGGATTCTGCTGCGGACCTGACGTCTGCGCTTGATCCGACGACTTTGAAGGAAGCGGTGAAGGATGCTTCCGCCAAGGCGGGCAAACCAACCGACCCCAAGGCGATCGAGAACGCCGCGAACCTCTCAATCTCGGCGATGACTCTCGTGCGGCTCTATCGCGTGCGCGGCCATATGGCGGCAGATTTGGACCCGCTGGGACTGCACAGCCATGATACGCCGAGCGATCTGACGCTCGAATTCCATGGACTCGCAGGCAAGGAAGATCAGGAAGTTTATGTTGGCGGCGTATTGGGTCTCGAATGGACGACCGTGCGCGAGCTCTACAACACTTTGCGCGCAACCTATTGCGGCAAGGTGGGTCTGGAATACATGCACATCGCCGACACTGAAGAGCGGCGCTTCCTGCAGGACAAGTTCGAAAGCCCCGGCGAGACGATCCAGTTCACCCCCGAAGGCAAACGCGCAATTCTGGCAGCTGTCGTTCGCGGCGAGGAATATGAGAATTTCCTCGGCAAGAAGTATGTCGGTACCAAGCGGTTCGGGCTGGACGGCGGCGAAGCCATGATCCCGGCGCTGGAAGCGGTCATCAAGCATGGCGGGCAGGCCGGCGTGCGAGAAATTATCTACGGCATGGCGCACCGCGGCCGGTTGAACGTGCTCGCGAATGTTATGGCAAAGCCATACAAGGTCATCTTTCACGAATTTTCGGGCGGGTCTTCCAATCCCGAAGACGTGGGTGGTTCCGGCGATGTGAAATACCACCTCGGTACAAGCACAGACCGCGCGTTCGACGATATCGAAGTGCACATGTCGCTCGTCCCCAATCCATCGCACTTGGAAACAGTCGATCCGGTTGTGCTTGGCAAGGCACGTGCCCAGCAGGCGATCCGCGATGATCTGGACAAGCACGAGCAGGTCCTACCCGTGCTGATCCACGGAGATGCCGCTTTTGCTGGTCAGGGTGTTGTTTGGGAAAGCCTAAGCCTGACAGGCATCAACGGCTACAACACCGGCGGCTGCATCCACTTCATAATCAACAACCAGATCGGCTTTACGACGGCGCCCAAATTCTCGCGCGGGTCGCCATACCCCAGCGATGTGGCAAAGGGCGTTCAGGCTCCGATTCTTCACGTCAATGGTGACGATCCCGAAGCAGTGACGTTCGCTTGCAAGCTAGCGGTTGATTACCGCCAGAAATTCAAGCGCGATATCGTGATCGACATGTGGTGTTATCGCCGTTTCGGCCACAATGAAGGTGACGAACCCAAGTTCACTCAGCCTCTGATGTATGACGCGATCGGCAAGCACGAGAAGGTCAGCTTCATCTACGCCGAACGTTTGATCGCAGAGGGTGTAATCGAAAAAGGCTACGCCCCCAAACTGCGTGAGGATTTCACAGCACAGCTTGATAAAGAGTTCGAGGCGGCCAAAAGCTACAAGGCCAATGAGGCCGACTGGTTTGGCGGACGCTGGGCCGGTCTCAACAAACCTGCTGACCCTGAAAGCGCGCGCCGCAATATCGAAACAGCGATCGACAAGAAGCTGTTCGATAGCTTGGGCCGCACGCTGACCACAATTCCCGAAGATTTGAATGCGCACCGTACGCTGACCCGCGTTATCAAGGGCCGTGCGGATATGTTCGAAAAGGGAGAGGGCTTTGACTGGGCCACGGCGGAAGCGCTCGCCTTCGGAAGCCTTGTAACCGAGGGATACGGCGTGCGCCTTTCCGGTCAGGACTCAGGCCGCGGTACTTTTAGTCAGCGCCACGCGGTGTGGGTGGATCAAAAGACTGAAGAGAAATACCTGCCACTGTGCCAGCTGCCGCACGGCAAATTCGAAGTCTATGACAGTCCGCTGAGCGAATACGGGGTTCTGGGCTTTGAATATGGCTTCGCGATGGCCGACCCAAAGACACTGGTACTTTGGGAAGCGCAGTTTGGTGACTTCGCCAATGGCGCGCAAATCATGATTGACCAGTATATTGCCGCGGGCGAAGCCAAATGGCTGCGCGCCAACGGTTTGGTGATGCTATTGCCACATGGTTATGAGGGCCAGGGGCCTGAGCACAGCTCTGCGCGTCTTGAGCGTTTTCTTCAGCTTTGCGCGAATGACAATATTCAGGTGTGCAACATTACGACGCCTGCGAACTATTTCCACGTTCTACGTCGCCAGATGCTGCGTTCTTTCCGCAAACCGCTGATCATAATGACTCCCAAATCGCTGCTGCGCCATCCGCTGGCAAAGAGCGACGCGGAAGAGTTCATGGGCGACCATCACTTCATGCGGATCAAGTCCGACATGACCGAGATCGCAGACGAAAAGGTCAGGCGCCTGGTGCTGTGTAGCGGCAAGGTCGCCTATGATCTGATGCAAAAGCGTGATGAGGAAGGTCTCGAAGATGTTTCTATCGTTCGTATCGAGCAGCTTTTCCCGTTCCCGGGAGAGCCACTGACGGTTCGCCTTAAGCGCATGAAAAACATTGAGGAAGTCGTCTGGTGCCAGGAAGAGCCAAAAAACAATGGTTCATGGTTCTTCGTTGATCGGCTGATCGAAGAGTCGCTGCGCAACGCCGGGCACGATGGTATGCGTCCGATCTATGCTGGACGTGATGCATCGGCATCGCCAGCCACCGGCTTCGCCAGTCGCCACCAGGAACAACAGGAAGCGCTTGTCGCTGACGCGCTGGGTCTGACAGACGCATCCAAATCCACCACCTCCCGCAAGAAGAAGGGCTGAGGACCAAGACAATGGCCACAGAAGTAACAGTTCCAACCCTCGGTGAATCGGTAACCGAAGCAAGTGTGGGCGAATGGCTCAAGCAGCCAGGCGATGCAGTCGCGGCTGACGAGCCGATTGTCAGCCTTGAGACTGACAAGGTCGCGGTGGATGTGCCCTCGCCCGTCGCTGGCGTGATTGGCGAGCACAAGGTTGCCGTGGGTGACACGGTTGAAGTGGGCGCGGTAATCGCGACGATTGAAGAAGGCGCTGGCGCTCCGGCCAAGAAGCCTGAAGCGAAAGAAGAAAAGCCTGCTCCTGCCGCAGCAAAGGATGACACCTCTGGCGGAAGCGATACCGTGACTATGTCACCAGCCGTGCGACGCGCTGTGCTGGAACACGGAGTCGATCCGACGACGATCAAGGGCACAGGCAAAGATGGCCGCTTGACCAAGGAAGACGTGCTTGCCGCCGCCAAGGCGAAGGGGGACAGCCCGGCTCCTGCACCCGCACCAACACCTGCACCGGCAACTGCCGCGACTGGCGGCGATCGCAATACCGAGCGGGTCAAGATGACGCGTATGCGTCAGACCATCGCCAAGCGGCTGAAGGGTGCGCAAGAGAACGCCGCGCTGCTCACGACGTTCAACGATGTCGATATGTCGGCCGTGATCGAAGCGCGCACCAAGTACAAGGATCTGTTCGCGAAGAAGCACGATATCCGCTTGGGATTCATGGGCTTTTTCGCGAAGGCTGCTTGTCTGGCGCTGAAGGACGTCCCATCAGTCAATGCTTATATCGAAGGCGATGAGATCGTCTATCACGACTATGTCGATATCTCTGTCGCGGTCTCTGCGCCCAATGGTCTGGTTGTCCCGGTCGTGCGCGATTGCGATGCCAAAGGCTTTGCTCAGATCGAAAAGGACATCGCAGACTTCGGCAAGCGCGCCAAGGAAGGCACGCTGACAATGGAAGACATGTCAGGAGGCACATTCACCATCTCGAACGGCGGTGTATTCGGATCGCTTATGTCGACCCCGATCATCAATCCGCCGCAAAGCGCGGTTCTGGGTCTTCACCGGATCGAAGACCGCCCGGTTGCGGTGAATGGCGAAGTCGTGATCAGGCCGATGATGTATATCGCGCTGAGCTACGACCACCGCCTGATCGACGGCCGCGAAGCGGTGACCGCGCTCAAAATCATCAAGGAAGCGATCGAAGATCCGACACGGATGCTGATCGACCTTTAAGGAATACCCCAATGGCTGACCATTCTTACGATTATGACGTTCTGGTTATCGGCGCTGGCCCTGGCGGCTATGTCGCGGCTATTCGCGCGGCGCAGCTGGGATTGAAGGTGGCTTGCGCAGAAGGCCGCGCAACACTGGGCGGAACCTGCCTCAACGTTGGCTGTATCCCGTCCAAGGCAATGCTGCATGCGTCGGAATATTTCGACGCAGCAAGCAATGGCACAATGGAAAGCATGGGCATCGAAGTGAAGCCCAAGCTGAACCTCGAAAAGATGCATGGCCAGCGGGTCGATGCGGTCGATGGCCTGACCAAGGGCATCGAATTCCTGTTCAAGAAGAACAAGGTCGACTGGAAAAAGGGTTATGCGACTTTCCAGGATGCGCACACGGTAAAGGTCGGCGAAGAGACCGTCACTGCAAAGGATATCGTGATCGCGACCGGCTCTTCGGTCACTCCCCTGCCCGGCGTCGAGGTCGACAATGACAAGCAGGTGGTGGTCGATTCCACCGGTGCGCTTGAACTCAAGAAGGTGCCGAAGAAGATGGTCGTCATCGGTGGCGGCGTGATCGGGCTGGAGCTCGGCTCTGTCTGGCGCCGCCTGGGCGCGGAAGTCATCTGTGTCGAATTCCTTGACCAGATCCTGCCCGGTATGGACGGCGATATTCGCAAGGAAGCGAACAAGATCTTCAAGAAGCAGGGAATCGAGTTCAAGCTGTCGACCAAGGTCACCGGTGTGACCGTCAAAGGTAAGAAAGCCACGCTGACACTGGAGCCAGCCGCAGGTGGCGAAGAAGAAACGCTGGAGGCCGATTGCGTCCTCGTATCGATTGGCCGGAAGCCCAATACCGATGGTTTGGGTCTTGAGAATATCGGCCTCGAAACCAACCAGCGCGGCCAGATCGAAACCGATCATTCCTTCCGCACATCGATCGACGGCATATGGGCAATCGGTGACGTAATCCCCGGCCCCATGCTGGCGCACAAGGCCGAGGATGAAGGCATCGCGGTTGCGGAGAACATCGCGGGCGAAACCGGCATTGTGAACCACGATGTGATCCCGAGTGTTGTCTACACCTGGCCCGAGATCGCCGGTGTTGGCCTGACAACCGAGCAAGCGATCGAAAAAACAGGCGGCGACAAGAAAGCGGTTAAGGTCGGAAAATTCCCGATGATGGCGAACAGCCGCGCCAAGACCAATCATGAGCCTGACGGTTTTGTGAAGGTCATCGCCGACGCGGAAACCGACCGCGTTCTGGGCGTATGGTGTATCGCCAGCGTCGCGGGCACGATGATTGCCGAAGCTGGCATCGCGATGGAGTTTGGCGCAACGTCCGAAGACATTGCCTACACCTGTCACGCGCACCCGACCCATGCTGAAGCGATGAAGGAAGCGGCGATGGGTGTGCAGGGCAAGCCGATCCACATTTGATCAGAGCCAATGCTCATTTCCGTTTGATCGCGTTCCCCCCTCTCCCTAAGACACGCTGTTGGAGAGGGAGGATAATGTGGCCTATCCAAAACTGACCGATCAGGCTGGAGCAATTGAAACAGCGGCACGCATCCGCAGGGGCGAATTTTCACCGCATGAAGCCGTGGAAGATGCCATTGCGCGGATTGAGCACCTCGATGTCCACGTGAACGCGGTTGCGGTGTGCGATTTCGAGCGCGCGATTGAGACCGCAAAAGGAATGGATAAAGAGCTGCCCGGTGCGCATCAACCATTGTTCGGCGTCCCTATGACGATCAAGGAAAGTTTTGATATCGCTGGCCTTCCAACGACGTGGGGCCATAAAGCGCACAAGAGTTATGTTGCCCGGCGCGATGCGAAGATCGTGCGCCAGCTTAAGGCGGCGGGCGTGGTCTTCCTGGGCAAGTCCAACGTACCGATTGATCTCAGTGATTGGCAAAGCTTCAACGAAGTCTATGGCCGCACCAATAATCCGCACAATCATGATCGCTCGCCAGGCGGATCTTCGGGCGGTTCAGCGGCAGCGGTCGCCAGCGGGATGGTGCCAATCGAATATGGAACGGACATAGGCGGCTCAGTGCGCGTGCCGGCCCATTTTTGCGGTGTCTGGGGCCACAAAACGAGCTGGGGCCTGGTCAGCAAGCACGGACACGATCATCCGGCAATGGCGGGCAAGGATGCGCATGATGGCGCTCTTTCGATCGCCGGGCCGCTGGCCCGCAACGCTGATGACATAGAGATCCTGCTGCGGCTGACGTCGGAATTTCCGTTATTCGAGCGAGAGAGACCGCTTAGATCTTGTCGTATACTCGCGATCCTTGATCACCCGGACAGCCCGCTTGATGACAGCGTGCGCGCACCGATGGAAGCGGCGCTGAGCGCTCTCGAAGCGGCAGGCGTGCAGATCGACCGGAAGAGCGATCTCATCCCCGACCTCGCAGCACAGCAAGCCGACTACCTGCGCATGCTCAATGTCGCGATGGCGCGCGGTGCCCCCTCGCCCGATGGCAAACGTGCGACCGCGACAGACTGGTTCAATCTGCTCGACCTGCAAGCGCGCAACGAGATCGCCTGGGCGCATCTGTTCGAGACATATGACTTTGTGCTCGCGCCGCCTGCGCCTGTGCTGGCGGTTCCGCATCGCGATGAGGCGGTGTTCCGCGGCGACATTGATATAAATGGCACTGCGTCCCCGGCATCGGGCGGGTTGGCATGGGCCGGCCTCGCCACTTTCCCCAATTTGCCTTCGACCGTGCTTCCGATTGGCTCGGGCAACTACCTGGGCACGGAGCTGCCCTGCGGACTGCAGGTAATGGGACGGCGTTGGAGCGATCTCGACTGCGTCGCCGCTGCGCGCGAAATTGATGCAATCGTGAACGGATAACAGATGGCCAAACTGACGATGCTTAAGTTTGCCAAATGGCATATCTGGCTTGGCTGGCTGGTTGGCTTTCCAACGTTGATGTGGATGGTGACCGGGCTCTACATGGCGGCCAAGCCAATCGAGGAAGTTCGCGGTAATCATTTAAGGGTAGAGCAGTCTGTGCAGCCCCTGGTGCTACCCGGTAGTGCGCTAGCCGGCGCAGAATTTCCGATCCGCGATATGCGCGCCGTGATGCAGGATGGCCGCGCAGTAGCCATTCTAACCGGTATGGACGGTAGCATCCGGCGCATCGATATGCAGAGCGGTACAGCCCTGCCTGCTCTATCGGCAAACGATGCAAGACGGATCGTGGCAGAACAGATCAAGGGGGGCGAAAAGGTTCGCACCGTAACTGCGTTTGATGCCGACAATGTTCCCTTCGATTTCCGTCGCTCCATGCCTGTCTGGCAGGTCGCGCTGGAAGATGGGGCGCATATCTATGTTGGGCGCGACACTGGCCAGATAGAGGCTGTACGCACGCGCTGGTGGCGCGGTTTCGATTTCATGTGGGGCCTGCACATCATGGATTTGAGGACTCGCGAAGATACCAGCCATCCGATACTGATCCTTTTCGCGATTCTGGGAGTGCTAGGCGCTATGCTCGGTTGCATCCTGATGTTCCGCCGCCGCAAAGTGCGCGTCACCGCCAAATGAATGGCACCGAAGTTTTGACCCCGGTGCTCGACGCGCTGGACATTCTGGGGTTGGCAATATTCGCGCTGACGGGCGCATTGGTTGCCGCCAAGCTCAAGCAGACATTCGTGACGCTGGCCTTCTTCGCGCTGGTGACCGGGGTGGGCGGAGGCACTGTGCGTGATTTGCTTATCGGTGCTCCGGTGTTCTGGATGACTGACCCCTGGGTAGCCCCGATTTGCTTCGGCACTGCGCTGGTCGCGTGGTTCACGCCGACCCGTTGGTGGGAAGGAAAATTGCTAGACTATGCCGATGGTGCGGGGCTTACGGCCTATGCCGTGCTGGGCAGCGCGAAGGCGCTTTCTTACGGTATTCCGCCGGTCCCTGCCGCACTGATGGGAATCATTACCGGCTGCGTAGGCGGCATTATCCGCGACGTTGTTGCAGGCAGACCATCGATCATCATGCGGCCAGAACTCTATGTTACTGCAGCTGCGGCAACCGCGACTCTGACAGTAGGCGGGATGACTTTGGGTCTGGACGATCCAATCGTCTGGGGCACAGCATGGCTTGCGGGCTTTGCGCTACGCAGCGCTGCGATCAAATGGCAAATCGCACTCCCTTCCTATGACGAGGCCGAGCGCGCGAAGAACTAAGCCTGGTCAGTTTGCCGACGCATCCGCCATCGAATAGCGATCTTCCGCCGAACCTTCCTCCAGGTCGCCATCAATCGGGCCACCAGGGTAGGAAGAAACTTGCTGAGAGCGGCGTTCCGCTTCCGGATCAACCTGCTCTTCCCGTTCTACTTGCGCCCAAGCAGATCGATAGCGATCATCGCTATACTGGTTGTCCTGGACGGGACGATCGGACGAAGGTGTCAGCGCAGAGAAGCTATCGCCGTAATTCACACTCTCGATGCGTCCGTCAGACCCGATCGTACAATTGAAACGGTCACCGTTGAAGATCGTGCCAGTAACCCGCCAACCTTCAGCTGTGCGGTCGACGCTTTGAACCTCGTCAACGCGCACATCACGCTCGATCTCATTTAGGCATTGATCGACCGCGCCATCGATACCGCGCCCGCTGGTCGAGGAGCGGCGTGTATCACGTCGATCACGCAGATAATCATCACGGAAGCGTTCGTCTCGATAACGGCGTTCGCGGCGTTCCGAATTTGACGCCGCACTTGCGATGGCCGCAATCCCACCGATGACCAGGGCCCCTGCGATTACGTCACTTGCATCAATCCGATGGCGGCGGTGGCGGTAGCCACGATAACGATAACCGCGCCAACGACGATGATGTTCTGCTGCCATTTCGTCAGCGCTGAAGATTTCGACTTGAGGCAATGTACTAGCAGCCATCGACGCTTGGTCTGACAGTTCTGCGGCAGCCGCAGGCGCCGTCGACAACGTTCCGGCAGCAAGCGCGACCGACAGGGCGCTCAACTTGCTAAATTGGGCCATTATGGTCCCTCCTGTTTTGTGCGCCCACCACACGCGATTCGATATCTAACGGCTAGGCGGCCCAGGCTTAGCCAAGCCTGAACCGCCCATTGGTGGAGAGAGAGGTAGTGAATTGTTCAATCGAGGTAGCGGAGGCCGCCATAATCAATATCAACGACCTGTCCGCGACGGATTTCACATTTGAAACGACCGCGATCGAAACCACGCCCACGATGGTAATAGGCACGATCATCATATCGGTTGCGATCCCGATAGCGATCGCCGCGATATCCGCCACGGCCTTCGCCAACTACCAGACGCCCGCGAACTTCCCATCCGCGCCGTTCACGATCAACATCACGGATCTCGGTTACATCGGCGAAGCGGTATCCGGCGCGGCGCGCGTCACGCTCAACAGCACGGACACATTTCTGGATCGCACGCTCTGGGTTGGCGCGCGGGCGATAATCTCGGTCACGATATGCATAGTGATCGCCCCGATACTTGCGATCCTTGTCGAATGCGCCAGCGACAGCTGCAATACCGCCAATGATCAGCGCGCCGGCGATCACATCGCCCGCATCGATTTTATCATCGCGGTGCTTCGCCTGCGCCGGAGTAGCGCCGGCCAAAGCCAGTGCACCCACAGCTGCAGTAGCGATCCCACCTTTCGCGAAAGCCTTGGTAATAGTGCTCATTTGAGGTTCTCCTCATCTGGGCCGTGGCGGGATTGCCTCGGCTGTGATGAGAGAACTAGATGATTCGCGCTTATGCCTCGCTGAACTCCCGTGACAGCAATCGTTCAGAAAAGTACTATTTTTTCTGAACGTCAGCTAGTCCGGTGAAATGTGCAAGGAAAGCAAGAACATCCGCGCCTTCAGCGATCACTTTATCAGTGGGTTTTCCTGATCCGTGCCCAGCCCGCGTTTCAATCCGGATCAACTGCGGCTTATCTCCAAGATTGGCAGCTTGCAGCGCGGCGGTGTATTTGAAGCTGTGCCCCGGGACTACGCGATCATCGGTGTCGGCAGTCGTCACCAGAACTGCAGGATAGTCGACCCCATCACGCACGTTATGGTAGGGGGAATAGCTGCGCAGTATCCGCCAATCTTCTTCGCGGTCTGGGTAGCCATAGTCGTCCACCCAATACCGTCCGGCCGTAAAACGATCGAAGCGGAGCATGTCCATGACGCCGACCGCCGCATGCGAGGCGTCGATCAGATCAGGACGCTGGTTTGTTACTGCACCGACGAGCAAGCCCCCGTTGGACCTTCCTTCGATCGCCAGACCGTCTTCGGTAGTGTAGCCATTGGCCTTCAGGAATTCACCTGCGGCGATGAAATCGTCGAATACGTTCTGCTTGTTCGCACGACGTCCGGCATCGTGCCATTCCTTGCCGTATTCACCGCCCCCGCGGATGTTGGCGAGAGCAAAAACGCCACCCGCCTCCATCCAAGCCATACGCGTAGCGTTGAAACCGGGCGTAATCGAAATATCGAACCCGCCATAGCCATATAGCAGCGTGGGCGCGGCCTCTCCGCTTTCAGCCAGCGCTTTTTGGCGCACGATGAACATAGGGATCTTCGTGCCGTCCTTTGACGGATAGAACGTTTGCTCAATGGCGAAATCATCTGGGTCAAAGGTCAGCTCTGGGCTGGCGAAGACATCGGTCTCCCCGGTCTCCAAATTCAAGCGATAGATCGAATCCGGGCGGTTGAAACTTTCAAAGCTATAGAATGTCTCCGGATCGCCAGGCGAACCGCCGAACCCGCTTGCTGTGCCAAGGCCGGCCAATTCAATCGCGCTTGCCCCCTCGCCTTTCAAATCGAGCACGATTGCGCGGCTCGCGGCGTCTCGCAAATATTCGACCACCAGCTTGCCACCAACGATCGACGCGCCCGAAATCGGCTTGTCCGTTTCGGGTACAACCAATCGCCATTCAGGTTCGCGATCATCCAGATTGATCGAAACGATGCGGAACTTTGGCGCGTCATGATTGGTGCGAAAATAGAGCGTGCCATCGAGCGACGCGATCAGAGTCCAGCTGTTCTCGAAACCGGTCACCAATGGCATCGCCTTCCAGCGATCGCGCCCGCGTCTCTTCAGGTCCATCAAATGCACTTCGTAGACATCGTCCGTCCCGATCGAACTGGTGATCGCCGCCCAGCGTCCGTCATGTGTAGTGCGCGCAGAGTGCCCACGCTCAGGATGATCGGGTGTCGCGAAAACTTGCCTGTCCTCGCTCTGATCTGTTCCGATTTCGTGGAAGTAGACCGCCTGATTGTAGTTCAGCGCCTGAAAGTCCAGCCCCTCCTCCGGCTCCGGGAAGCGCGAATAGAGGAAACCTTCATTTCCGACCCACGCTATACCCGTGAACTTGGCCCAGCGTATCTCATCGCCCAGTTGCTGGCCGGTCGAGACATCTATTACCCGGATAATACGCCAGTCGGTCCCGCCGTCCTGTACACTGTAGGCGAGAAGCGATCCGTCGGGCGACGGCTCCCACCCTGCCAGCGCTGTGGCGCCATCATCAGCCCAGACATTGGGATCGATCAGCAGCCGCCGTTCACCATCGATGCCTGTCTGGACATAGAGCTGTGACTGGTTCTGCAGGCCCGAATTACGGGTGTAGAAATAGTTCTCGCCTGCCTTCTGAGGGATACCGAAGCGTTCAAAATTCAGGAGGCTCGCGATCCGTTCGGCAAACCATTCGCGGCTCTCGAGCTGTTCCATGAAAGCATCGGTTGTCTGGTTCTGTGCTGCGACCCAATTTGCGACTTCGGGATCATTACGCACATCATTTTCAAGCCAACGATACGGGTCTGCGACTTCCTCCCCGAAGATCGTCTCGGTCAGGTCTTGCGTATAGGTTTCCGGGTACTCGGGAGCATTGAGCGCTTCATCGGCGGCAACGAGTGGCGACGCAATAAGGCTGGTTGTTGCAGCCAGCAGCAATAAGCGGATCATCTAGAGTTCTCTCCGAAAAAGCGACCAAACTTGTATGGCAAATCAATTCAACGTGTACCTAATCAAGCGCAGCTAGCACGTCCCTTGTAAACGCGGCGATATCGAAGCGGGTTCCGACCATGTCTTCTCCGCGCCTTACGATCACGACATTGCGACTGGGTACGACAACGAGATATTGCCCGCGGTTGCCACGCGCTGCGAATGCATCGTCAGGGATGCCCTCGAACGCATTGCCTTCGGGGCGGCGGAATGTCCACCATCCTGCACCATACCCCCAATCTGTACCTTCGGGCTGAGGACCGCTCGGGTCGGACACATAATTACGCCATTCTTCAGGAAGTAAGCGTTCACCATCCGGCGAAACGCCGTCATTCAGGTACAATTGGCCCAGTTTTGCGAGATCGCGCGCGGTCGTCCAAGCTTGGCTAGAGAGGATGTAGCCACCCCGATGGTCCGTCTCGGCCACAGTGTGATTCATTCCAAGCTTTTCGAAGAAGTCCATTGGACGATAATAAGAAAGGTATGACTGGATCGCCTTCACCGCCATCAGCGTATCATTGTTGGCATAGCGATAGACACTGCCGGGCTGAAAAATGATCGGCCAGGCCGTCGCGCTCTCATCGACCGTAGCCCCTCCCCAATAAAGTGGGTCAGTACGATTCCCGGGCGTGTCTGAATAGCGACCTGATGCCATCCTGAGCATATGATCGACTGTGATCGACCGGCGCGGATCATCTTGCGTCCGCCAGTAACCCAAGGCCACGGGCTGATCTACAGTGACCTCTCCCGCCTGTACGGCCCACCCAACAAGCGTAGCTGCTATCGACTTCGCAACGGACCAAGTCCGCTGCGGAGTGGACGGGTCAAACCCTTCAACATAGTCCTCAAGAACTATCTGATCGCCTTTGGCTACCAGGATCGATGTAGTCCGGCTGCCTTCTCCATAGCCGCCTGCAAATGCCATGGAAGAAAGCCTGCGGGACACCGCTTCATCCAGCGCAGCTTCGTCGGTTGTGATTTCCCGTGTGTCTCTTGCCACAATGACTTCGAGAGGCTCACGTGGATCCAACAGCGGCGATCCGATTGGCAGAAGATCGCAACCAAATTTCGGCTGGTAGCGCGCCAAGCGTGGCGGCATGTCATCCGCCCATGAAACACGAACCTGATCAATGGTTCCCGCTTCTTGCGCGCGAAGAATCTCGTATGGCAATTCTTTCACAATTTCATTCAGAGGGCTCTGAATCCCCGTCAACTCCCATTCGTGGACACTCTCGGGTGTCCGCGTGGCTCCATTGGCTTCCGCGTTGGCAATCGCGCTGCACAAGAACAGGGCCTTGTAGCCTGCGGCCAGCGCCCGGTCATAGCGTGCGTCCAGTTGCTCCTGCGCGCTTTGCGCATTGGCTGGCGCTACGAATGGAATGGCGGCGAGTAGCGCAAGCGCGCCGAAAGATGTGCGGATCATGCGCCTCACCCTAGCCCGGAGTACACAAAAGAAAAGGGGCCGATGGATCGCTCCACCGGCCCGATTTATTGCAACGGATCAACTAAGGCCGCGCCATTTTTAGTTCTTCTACAACCTCAAGGTGGGGAATGCCGCCGGACAAGCACTCCTGAGACCGGCCATCAATCCCGATCTTGACCGAAACGCGTGTGCGTTTGTTCGAAAAATGCTTGGACGTGACTACGTCAACAGGCTCCCAAAACTCGAGGGAGATCAGCACCTCTTCTTGCGACAATAGGGTTGATGCGACAACGCGCCCCTGAAACTCGTGCCCCATATATCTGCCGGAGACATGTTGTCCGGCCTGAAACCGGTCGGGTGCATGCAGATTTCTGGCCTGTGCAGCTGCAGTGTTCCAATCGAAGAAACCATAGCGACGCGCGATCAATTCCAGCGCCCGTGAATGCGAAACCTGGCGCCCCTGCGCTTGCTTGATGGACCGATACCGCCGCACCAGTGCCTTCATATTGGCCAGATTTGGTAGGTGTTTTGAATACATAACGATCTCCTGATCATCATGCCGATACTGATGGGGTCCGCATTGCCATCTCGGCGTGTCTGGAGATGTTCGGTTATGCCGTGAGAGAATTCACCTTGGCTTGCGCCCGCGGACGGCAGGCCCCTCTCGGCCTTGCGCGCCTGTTATGGGAAAGGTCAAAGTGTGTCAAACACAACAAAAAAGGGGCCGGAAGGTCACCCTTCCAGCCCCCGTTTGTCTTGTGATCGAGAAGCTTACGCTTCTTCCATGTCCTCATCGTTCATGACAGGACCTGAATCCTGGCCCTTCGCCTCTTCATCACGCTCGACGAACTCGATGATCGCCATCTGCGAGGCGTCCGAAGCACGATAGCCGGCCTTGATGATGCGGGTGTAGCCGCCATCACGGTCCGAGTAACGCTCTGCCAGGACGTCAAACAGCTTCTTCAGCTGTGTTTCGTCCTGCAGACGGCTCATCGCCAGACGGCGATTGGAAAGACCGCCACGCTTTGCCAGCGTGATCAGTTTTTCGACATAAGGGCGCAGTTCCTTCGCCTTGGGCAAAGTTGTCTGGATCTGCTCGTGCTTGATCAGGGCAGCTGCCATATTGCGGAACAGAGCCGCGCGGTGGCCCGATTTACGGCTCAGCTTACGCTGTGAAATTCCGTGACGCATTATCTTCTTCCTTCGTTTGTAAGGGGCCCGTGTGAGGTAGCCCGGTACTGGCGGCGCTTAAGGTGCGCCGCCGGAACCCGATCAGCCGAGAAGTTCCTGTTCGAGCTTCTTGGCCATTTCTTCGATGTTCTCAGGCGGCCAGCCAGGGATATCCATGCCGAGGCGCAGACCCATGCTGGAGAGAACTTCTTTGATTTCGTTAAGCGACTTGCGGCCGAAGTTCGGCGTGCGCAGCATCTCTGCTTCGGTCTTCTGAACCAGATCGCCGATGTAGATGATGTTGTCGTTCTTGAGGCAGTTTGCCGAACGCACCGAAAGCTCGAGCTCGTCGACCTTCTTGAGAAGGTAACGGTTGAGCTGATTGGCGTCGTCTTCCTGCGGCGTTGCAGCCTGGCCGATCATGGCTGACTGCGGCTGCGGAATACCGTCTTCGAAGTGCACGAACAGCGTCAACTGGTCCTGCAGAATGCGCGCCGCATAAGCGATCGCGTCTTCCGGGGTGACAGTGCCGTCGGTTTCGATGGTGAGGCTCAGCTTGTCATAGTCAAGCTCCTGGCCAACGCGAGCGTTCTCAACCTTGTAGCTCACCTGACGGACCGGCGAGTACAGGCTATCAACCGGGATCAGGCCGATTGGTGCATCTGCGGGACGGTTCTGAACCGCAGGCGCATAACCCTTACCCACGTCAGCGGTCAGCTCCATGTTGAGCGTCGCACCTTCGTCAAGGTGACAGATCACCAGATCCTTGTTCATGACTTCGATGTCGCCTGAAACAGCGATATCGCCAGCCTTCACCTCAGCCGGGCCAGTTGCAGAAAGCTGGAGCCGTTTGGCGCCTTCGCCTTCCATCTTGAGCGCAATCTGCTTTACGTTCAGAACGATGTCAGTCACGTCTTCGCGAACACCAGCCAGTGAGCTGAACTCGTGAAGAACGTTTTCGATCTTGATTGACGTGATAGCGGCGCCCTGAAGCGAGCTAAGCAGAACGCGGCGCAGCGCGTTTCCGAGTGTAAGACCAAAGCCGCGCTCAAGCGGCTCAGCAACAAAAGTAGCCTTGCGCTCTTTGTCGCCGTTATCCTTGATCTCGAGAGTGTTGGGCTTCTTTAGTTCCTGCCAGTTCTTCATATTGACGGACATGGATTTCCCCTAATTCGCTTGGCAGCGTTTACAATGCGGACTGGACCGGAGCGCCGATAAGAGCGCGTCCGGTCCGAAACTCAAATTGGGCGGTCCGAAAACCACCAATCAGCAACGGATCAGACGCGGCGACGCTTCGACGGCCGCACGCCATTGTGCGGGATCGGCGTCACATCTCTGATCGATGTGATGTTAAAGCCAACAGCGGCGAGACCGCGCAGCGCGCTCTCACGACCCGAACCCGGGCCTTTCACTTCGACTTCCAGTGTACGAACACCGTGCTCGGCAGCTTTCTTGCCGGCATCGTCTGCTGCAACCTGTGCGGCATACGGGGTCGACTTGCGGCTACCCTTGAAGCCCATCATGCCTGCACTGGACCAGCTAATAGCATTGCCCTGAGCATCAGTGATAGTGATCATGGTGTTATTGAAGCTGGCGTTGATATGCGCAACGCCGCTGGTGATGTTCTTCTTGTCACGGCGCCTAATCTTGGCGGGTTCGCGTGCCATCTCTCGTATTCCTCTTCATTCGTCCAAAGAAGGGAAAAGCCTCCTGGGCAAAGCCCTGGAAGCTTACTTCTTCTTGCCGGCAATCGGCTTCGCCTTACCCTTGCGGGTACGGGCGTTGGTGTGTGTACGCTGGCCGCGAACGGGCAGCTGGTTACGGTGACGCAGACCACGATACGAACGTAGGTCCATCAGGCGCTTGATGTTCATTGCTGTCTGGCGACGCAAGTCACCTTCGACCGTGAAATCGGCGTCGATCGTTTCGCGGATGCGCAACACTTCCTCATCGGTGAGGTCCTGCACGCGGCGGGCGTGATCGATGCCCAGCTTGTCTGCAATCTGAACGGCCGTGGTTCGGCCGATACCGTGAATATAGGTGAGCGCGATAATAACGCGCTTATTTGTGGGGATGTTTACCCCGGCAATACGAGCCACTTACTTCTCCATGCTCCACAGGGCCAAAGCGGCTATGCCGCCATTCCCTATCTCATCGCTACAACTCTCTACGTCCGACACCGCATGAACTGATGCTCAAACGGCAAAAAGCCCGATAGGGGACGCATAGCGCTGCCGCCTGCCGGACTCGTTTCGAACATGTCGAATGACAAGCGCGCTTAATGTGATTCTCGGCCTTCGTCAACAGGCAAGCGCGCACAACACCATACACAGCCCAATATGGGCTGTGCACGATTTATGCGGAGGCTAACCCAAACTCAAGCCTAGGTCAAAACCGCTGTAACAACAGGCTTGGTGAAAACTAGTTGTCGCTAAGATCGCTGAAGGCTTCGTCGACCGAAGAACGGGGCTTCTCTTCAACCGCTTCAGGGTCCACCTCCTCGACTGGCGCATCTTCGACTTCAGGTACAGCCACTTCCGGAAGCGGCGCTGGTGTATCGAGGCGCCCCAACAGGCTTGCCAACCCGTCAAGCTGCTGCGTCATGACGCCATCAACTGCTGGCGCGATCACATCCACATCGTAGCGCATGTAGCCGCCAACGACATATTCCCACACGATCTGCGAGCCTTCCTCTGCATCGCTGATCACAATTGTCAGCACGCCGCCCACCGGCTCGCTCTGCAACGGGCCCAGCCCACCGCGCATCCGCAAGGCACGCTCCGGAAATGCCTGAATAACCCGCATATGTTCGACGCTACCTTCCAGCGTCACACGGTCAGCATCCAAATCTTCAGGGATGCGCTCACAAAAGCACCCCCCTGCCTGCGGCTTCAGTGACATATTCGCGGCATCACCTGACCAGGTGTGTGCATCATTCCACCACTTGCCCGGACTGATCAGCGCCAACCAAACTTCCATCGGCGTTGCATCAACCACAGCCGTATCGCGGGTTACAAATCCATCCTCGCTGCTCGCAACGATTTCAGCCTGAGCCGCGCCTGAACATGCGATCAGCAGAGCGCCGGTAATAGCGGTTGGAAATTTCATCGGTGGTCGTCTCCCTAACGCACATGGTCTAGGTGACCGGTGCGCGAAGAGAAAGGCTTATCAGCTGCCCTGCGGCTTAGCCAAGGATCGCGTCGATCTCGCTAGCCACTTCGTCGATACCGTCCATGCCATCAACGCGGGTCACAATACCGCGAGCCTCGTATCCCGGCAGGATGGGAGCGGTTTCGCTACGATAAACTTCCATGCGGTGCCGCACAGTTTCTTCGTTATCGTCGGGACGGCGCTTGAACTCGGTCGAACCGCAAGTGTCGCACACACCCTCTTTCGAGGTCGGATTGGCGGTATCGTGATACAAGGCGCCACAATTGGCGCAGCTGAAACGACCGGTGATGCGTTCTACCAATGCATCGACATCGACAGCCAGCTCGATCACATGATCCAGCGTTCGGCCATGCTTCTTCAGAAGAGAATCCAGAATTTCCGCCTGCGCCTCTGTGCGCGGATAGCCGTCAAAAATTGCACCGGTCTCAGAATTCAGCGCTGCCAGCTCATCATCGATTAGATCGGAAACGATTTCATCCGATACGAGTTCACCCGCATCCATCACTGCCTTGGCCTTAAGACCTACTGGGGTTTGGGCCTTAACTGCAGCACGCAGCATGTCACCGGTCGAAAGCTGCTTCATGCCGTGACGCTCGACCAAGCTGGCACTCTGCGTTCCCTTACCCGCACCCGGCGGCCCAAGAAGAATGATGTTCATTGCTCGCGTACCCCCGAATGACAACGCTGATTAGCTGCGGCGACCCTTCAGCTTCGCTTTCTTGATAAGATCACCATACTGGTGCGCCAAGAGATGGGACTGAACCTGGCTGATCGTATCCACGGTCACGTTCACCACAATCAGCAAGCTCGTGCCGCCAAGGAACAGCGGAATGCCCGTCTGCGCGATCATATACTCCGGCACGACGCAAACCAATGTCAGATAGATCGCGCCAACCACAGTGATACGGGTCAACACATAATCGAGATAGTCAGCAGTGCGCTTGCCCGGCCGGATTCCCGGAATAAAACCGCCGTTCTTCTTCAGGTTCTCCGCGGTTTCTTCCGGGTTGAATACAACTGCAGTGTAGAAGAATGCGAAGAACATAATCAGGATCGCGTAGAGCGTCATGTAAAGCGGCTGACCGTGCTGCAGATATTGCACGATCGTCTGAATCGACTGACCACCGGTGCTCGTCGGATCAAGCGAATTGCCCGCAAACTGCGTAATCGTTAGCGGCAGCAACAACAGTGAACTGGCGAAAATTGGCGGAATAACACCTGCCGTGTTGAGCTTAAGCGGTAGGTGTGAGCTATCCGCCTGCATCATTCCACGCTGAGTCGCCCGCTTCGGATATTGGATCAGCAAGCGGCGCTGGGCACGCTCCATGAAACTGATCAGCAAGATGAGCACGACAACCATCGCGATAAAGCCGATGATAATTCCCGGCGCAATCGATCCGGTGCGGCCGCCCTCGAACAGGTTGGAAGTAAACATCGGGAACTGCGCCACAATGCCGGCCATGATGATCAGCGAAACGCCGTTGCCGATACCACGAGCCGTGATCTGCTCGCCTAACCACAGCAGGAACATGGTACCGCCAACGAGGCTGATCACAGCGCCGACGCGGAACATGTAGCCGGGATCGACCACTGCCTGTAGCCCCGCCGAATTCGCGAAGCTTTCCAGACCTGCAGCAAGAAACCAGCCCTGGATAGTACAGAGGAAAACCGTACCGTAGCGCGTGTACTGATTAAGCTTTTGCCGCCCGGTTGTGCCTTCTTTCTTGAGTGCCGCCAGCGTGGGGTGCAGTGCAGACGCCATCTGCACAACGATAGACGCCGTAATATACGGCATGACACCAAGGGCGATCAGGCTCATCCGCTCAAGGCTGCCGCCCGTGAACATGTTGAACATGTCCAGAATACCGCCCTGAGTTTGCTCAGCCAGCTGTGACAACGCCAGCGGGTTGATACCCGGCAGCGGGACGAAGCTCAGAAAGCGGAAAACAATCAGCGCGCCGAGCGTAAACCAGATGCGCTGGCGAAGCTCGGTGGCTTTGGAGAAATTGGCGAGGTTTAGATTACTCGCAATGCTATCGGCGCGTGATGCCATTGTATCAGATCAATCCTGGTCTTGCGCCGGCCCGTCCCCGGCTCAGAAAGCTCAGAACGGATAGATAGGGAGCGGATGGCCCGTTGTCGAACCCCCGCACCCTAACTTTTATCTATCAGTCTGCCTTTTCAGCAGTTTTTTCGGCTTTTGGAGCGGTAACTTCGACGCTGCCGCCAGCCTTTTCAACCGCCGCGATCGCGCCCTTTGTGGCGCCAGCAACAACGAACTTGGCCTTGGCCTTGATTTCGCCCTTGCCCAGCAGACGCACACCGTCCTTGCCGCCACGTACGAGGCCGCAGGCACGAAGTGCTTCTTCGGTGATATCTTTTTTGCCGTCTAGCTTCTTCGCATCGATGAACTTCTGCACCATGCCGATGTTCACTTCGGCAAAGTCCTTGCCAAAGGGGTTGTTAAACCCGCGTTTTGGCAAACGCATGTGAAGCGGCATCTGGCCGCCTTCAAAGCCCTTGATGGCTACGCCTGAACGGCTCTTCTGACCCTTTTGACCACGACCGCCGGTCTTGCCTTTGCCAGAACCAATGCCTCGGCCAACACGCATGCGACCCTTGCGGGCGCCTTCGTTGTCACGGATATCGTTGAGTTTCATAGTTTGCACTCGCTTTCGCTTTGTTTCGCGCTGAAAATTTGAGGCCCCGCAGATGCGAGGCCTCGATTTGTGTTAGTCGACCACTTCAACCAGATGCGGGATCTTGGCGATCGCGCCGCGAACTTCAGGGGTGTCCCGACGCTCGACGACTTTGTGCATCTTGTTGAGACCCAGGCCGATCAGAATCTTGCGCTGGCTCTCTGGACGACGGATCGGCGAACCGATCTGCTTGATCTTGATGGTGCTTGCTTTGGCCATCGTGATTACTCCGCAATAGCAGCGGCGTCAGCTTCCGCTTCAGCTTCGCTGGCGCCACCACGGCCAAGCAGGTCTGCAACCTTCTTGCCACGACGCTGAGCAACCGACTTCGGCGAAGTCTGATCAGTCAGAGCGTCAAAAGTAGCGCGGATCATGTTGTAAGGGTTCGACGTACCAACCGATTTGGTCACAACGTCTGCGACGCCGAGGCTTTCGAATACGGCACGCATCGGACCACCGGCAATGATACCGGTACCCGGAGGCGCTGTGCGAACGGTGACCTTGCCGGCGCCGAAACGGCCGTTGCCGTCATGGTGCAGCGTGCGGCCTTCCTTCAAAGGCACGCGGATCATCTTCTTGCGCGCAGCAGCCGAAGCTTTCGAGATTGCTTCAGGCACTTCGCGAGCCTTGCCATGGCCAAAGCCAACGCGGCCTGAACCATCGCCAACAACAACCAATGCCGCAAAACCGAAGCGCTTACCGCCCTTCACTGTCTTTGAAACGCGGTTGATGTGAACCAGCTTCTCGATAATGCCGTCATCTTCTTCTTCGCGGCGGTTGTCACGGCCACGACCGCGACCACGGCCACGACCGCCTTCACGCCCACCACCATCGCGACCACCACGACCACCACGGCCCTGACGTTCCTGCTTAGGAGCTTCTTCAGCCGGTGCTTCTTCTGCAGGAGCAGCCTCGGCTTCCGCGGGAGCTTCTTCAGCTGCCGCTTCCTGAGCCGGTGCTTCGGTTGTTTCGGTCGCTGCGGTCTCTTCGACCTGAGCTTCCGCTTCTGGTGTTTTCTTTTCGTCAGCCATCATCAGAACTCCAGCCCGCCTTCGCGAGCGGCATCAGCCAGCGCCTTGACGCGGCCGTGAAACAGGAACCCGCCGCGATCAAACACGACAGTTGTTACGCCAGCCTTCTTGGCAGCAGCGGCGATGTCCTTGCCAACCTTGGTGGCTGCATCGACATTGGCGCCTGAAGCCTTGCCACCCAGCGTCGAAGCCGCAGCAAGTGTCTTGCCATCAGCATCGTCGATGATCTGAGCGTAAATGTGCTTGCCGGTACGGTGGACCGACAGGCGCGGCTTGCCACCAGCACGGCTGCGAAGCGCGGTGCGCACGCGGCGGCGGCGACGTTCAAAGAGAGAAAGCTTTGCCATCTTACTTCTTCTTCCCTTCCTTACGGAAGACATACTCGCCCTGGTACTTGATACCCTTGCCCTTGTAAGGCTCAGGCTTGCGCCAGCGGCGGATTTCAGCAGCGAGCTGGCCAACGGCCTGCTTGTCGATACCGCTGACGATCACAGTTGTCTGATCAGGTGTTTTGACTTCAAGGCCTTCAGGCACAACGATGTCAACATCGTGGCTGAAGCCGAGCTGCAGCTTGAGCTTGCTGCCCTGTGCCTGCGCACGATAACCAACGCCTGAAATTTCCAAAGTCTTCGAAAAGCCTTCGGTCACGCCTTCGACCAGGTTCGAGACCAGCGTGCGCTGCATGCCCCAGAAAGAGCGCGCCTGCTTGGTATCGTTAGCCGGGTTGACCTGAATCTCTTCGCCTTCGACCTTGTAGTCGATCAGGTCGCTGAGACCCATCGAAAGGGTGCCCTTTGGCCCCTTCACGGTCAGCGTGCCGTTGTCGATCGTAGCGGTCACGCCACTTGGGATCGCAACTGCCTTCTTACCAATGCGGCTCATCAGAACACCTCCGCCAGCACTTCGCCACCAACGTTCTCGGTGCGCGCTTCCGCATCGGAAAGTACACCGCGAGGGGTCGAGACGATGGTGATGCCAAGGCCATTGCGGACCGTCGGAAGCTCTTTCGAACCCGAATAGACGCGGCGGCCAGGCTTGGAGACGCGAGCGACGTGCTTGATAGCCGGTTCGCCCTCGAAATATTTCAGTTCAATCCGCAGCGCAGGATGCTTGCCAGAGCTGTCTTCGCTGTAGCCACGGATGTAGCCTTCGCGCTGAAGCACTTCGAGCACGTTCGCACGCAGCTTTGATGCAGGTGAAAGAACAGAGTCCTTCTTCGCCTGCTGGCCGTTGCGGATGCGGGTGAGCATATCACCCAATGGATCGGTCATTGCCATGATCTAATTCCTCACCAGCTCGACTTGGTCAGACCAGGGATCATGCCCCGGTTGCCGAGTTCACGCAGTTCGATACGGTTGATGCCGAACTTGCGGTAATAGCCGCGCGGGCGACCGGTGGTTGCGCAGCGGTTGCGGACCCGGGTGGGGTTCGCATTGCGCGGGATTTCCGCCATCTTCAGGCGCGCGATCAGACGCTCGCTCTCATCGAGAGATTCGTCATCAGCAATCGCCTTAAGCTTGGCGTACTTGTTTGCGTACTTCTGAACGAGCTTCTTGCGCTTCTCGTTCTTATTAATGGAACTCAGTTTCGCCATTGGACTTAAGCTCTCCTAAAACGGCTTACGCCGCTTCCTTGTCTTCAGCCGATGCTTCGGCCGGGAACGGGAAGCCGAACAGCTTGAGCAGTTCGCGTGCTTCCTCATCGGTTTTCGCGGTAGTGGTGACGATGATATCCATGCCACGCACCTTTTCGATCTTGTCGTAGCTGATCTCAGGGAACACGATCTGTTCCTTGAGGCCCATCGCGTAGTTACCACGACCATCAAACGACTTCGGGTTGAGACCACGGAAGTCACGGATGCGAGGCATTGCGACAGTCACCAGACGGTCGAGAAATTCGTACATACGGTCACGGCGCAAGGTCACCTTGCAACCGATCGGCATGCCTTCGCGCAACTTGAACTGTGCGATCGACTTTTTCGCCTTGGTGATTACCGGTTTTTGACCGGCGATCAGCGCCATTTCTTCAGCAGCCGTCTGAACCTTCTTCTTGTCCTGGCTTGCT
Source organism: Altererythrobacter ishigakiensis (assembly GCF_001663155.1). NCBI lineage: Bacteria > Pseudomonadati > Pseudomonadota > Alphaproteobacteria > Sphingomonadales > Erythrobacteraceae > Altererythrobacter > Altererythrobacter ishigakiensis. Next base: position 1,383,720 of record NZ_CP015963.1, on the reverse strand, counting down.
TCGCCCACGCCCATATTGAGCGTGATCTTTTCAAGCTTGGGGACTTCAAGACGGTTCTTGTAACCGAACTTCTCGGTCATCGCCTTGACGATCTGGTCTTCGAACTTCTGCTTCAGACGAGGAGTGTAATCAGCCATCGATGGTCTCCCCACTCTTCACGGCAACACGAACCTTCGTACCGTCCTTCTTTACATCGAAGCGTACACGGGTCGGCTTGCCGTCTTTTGGATCAGCCACAGCGACCTTGCTGATGTGCATCGGCGCTTCACGGCGCTCAATGCCACCCTGCGGGTTTGCCTGGCTCGGCTTGCGGTGACGGGTTGCGACGTTCACGCCCTCAACCAGGACCTTGCCTTCCTTCGGCATGACTTGGGTTACCGTACCGGTTTTACCCTTATCCTTACCTGACAGAACGACAACGCTGTCACCCTTCTTGATCTTTGCAGCACCCATCTTAGAGCACCTCCGGAGCGAGCGAGATGATTTTCATGAAGCCGCGACCACGCAGTTCACGGACAACCGGGCCAAAAATACGAGTGCCGATCGGCTCCTCGCTCTTGTTCACGAGTACCGCAGCGTTGCTGTCAAAGCGGATCACGCTACCGTCTTTCCGGCGCACTTCCTTCTTTGTGCGCACGATCACTGCACGGTGCACGTCGCCCTTCTTAACCTTCGCACGTGGCTGGGCTTCCTTAACGGAAACCACAATCACGTCACCGACGCTCGCAGTACGACGCTTAGAGCCACCCAGTACCTTGATGCACTGGACGCGCTTTGCGCCGCTGTTGTCTGCGACGTCGAGATTGGATTGCATCTGGATCATTGATCCGGTTCCTTCTCTTGGCTTGCTGGGACACCCGATACCAACCGGGGCTCAGCAGTTCCTTCGTCTAACTCAGTTACCTGCCGCTTCGACTTCCAGGTCAGCTTCCACTGCCTGAGTGCCACCTGCGGTGACCCGATCCTTTACAGTCCAGGTCTTCGTCTTCGAAATTGGTTTGGTCTCTTCGATGCGGACCACGTCACCAATTGCGTATTCGTTATTTTCGTCGTGAGCGTGATACTTCTTCGAACGACGGATGATCTTCCCGTAAAGGGGGTGCTTCACCTTACGCTCGACCAGTACGGTCACGGTTTTGTCGGTCTTGTCGGAGGTGACAGATCCGATCAGGATACGTTTCGGCATTGTCTACTCCTTAAGCCTTTGCTGCCGCGGCAGCACGCTCATTTTGCAGCGTCTTGATCTTGGCGATCGTACGGCGCACTTCACGAACCCGAGCCGGAGCTTCGAGCTGGTTTGTAGCGGCCTGAAAACGCAGGTTGAACTGCTCACGCTTGAGCTCTGTCAATTCAGCGCTCAGCTGGTCGTCGGTCTTCGTGCGAAGATCTTCTACTTTGCTCATTTGCTGCCTCCCAAGTGTGAGGTGTCGCCAAAGCGAGCAACGACCTTGGTCTTGATCGGCAGTTTCATTGCTGCGCGTTCAAAAGCGAGTGCAGCCAGCGGACCAGGCACACCATCAAGTTCAAACAGGATGCGGCCAGGCTTTACGCGAGCTGCCCAGTACTCGACCGAGCCCTTGCCTTTACCCTGACGGACTTCAGCAGGTTTCTTTGAAACCGGCACATCGGGAAACACACGGATCCACAGACGGCCCTGACGCTTCATCGCACGGGTGATCGCACGACGCGCAGCTTCGATCTGGCGTGCAGTAATACGCTCTGGCTCAAGTGCTTTCAGACCATAGGCGCCAAAGTTCAGCGTAGTGCCGCCCTTTGCATCACCCTTGATCTTGCCTTTGAAGGCCTTGCGATATTTGGTTTTCTTCGGTTGCAACATTGTCTTTTACCTATGAACCAATCAGCGCGCCGGACGGACGCCGGAAGTCTGAGCTTCCATCATCAAACGGTCTTGCGCTGTCGGATCGTGAGCCAGGATCTCGCCTTTGAAGATCCATACCTTGATGCCGATGATGCCATATGCGGTCAGCGCTTCGGTTTCTGCATAGTCGATGTTGGCACGCAGCGTGTGCAGCGGGACACGGCCTTCGCGATACCATTCGACACGTGCGATCTCTGCACCGCCCAGTCGGCCGCCACAGGTGATCTTGATGCCTTCTGCGCCAAGACGCAGAGCTGACTGAACCGCACGCTTCATTGCGCGGCGGAAAGCCACACGGCGGATGAGCTGATCAGCTACACCCTGCGCAACGAGTTTCGCGTCGATTTCCGGCTTGCGGATCTCGACAATGTTCAGCTTCACTTCGCTTTCCGTCATCGTAGCGAGCTTCGCGCGAAGCTTCTCGATGTCAGCGCCCTTCTTGCCGATGATCACGCCTGGGCGTGCGGCATAGATGGAAACGCGGCAAAGCTTTGCCGGACGCTCGATCACCACCTTCGAAATCGCGGCCTGAGGCACGGTTTCGAGGATGTATTTACGGATCTCGATGTCTTCCTTGAGCAGCTTGGCATAGTCACGCCCTTCAGCGTACCAGCGGCTGTCCCAGGTGCGGTTGATCTGCAGGCGCAGACCGATCGGATTGCTCTTCTGACCCATCTTACGCCTCTTCCTCTTCGCGAACGACAATGCGCAACTTGCTGAATGGCTTCAGGATGCGGGTCGACTTGCCGCGGCCACGAGTGTGGAAGCGCTTCATGGTAATCGACTTGCCCACTGAAGCCTCGGCAACGACAAGCGCGTCGACGTCGAGATTGTGGTTGTTTTCCGCATTGGCGATCGCAGATGCGAGCACTTTGCTGGCGTCTTTCGCCATCGCCTTCTTGGAGAAGGAGAGGATATTCATGGCCTCTTCGGCCTTCTTGCCGCGGATCAACGAAGCAACGAGGTTCAGCTTCTGCGCCGAACCACGGATCGTGGTACCGACTGCCAAAGCCTCGTTATCGCCAACACGGCGCGGTGATTTTGCCTTGCCCATTAGCGCTTACCCTTCTTGTCGGCAGCGTGACCCGGGAAGTTGCGCGTAGGAGCGAACTCGCCAAGCTTGTGGCCAACCATCTCTTCGGAAACAGAGACGGGGATGAACTTCTGCCCGTTGTAGACGTTGAACGTCAGACCAACGAACTGCGGGAGAATAGTCGAGCGACGCGACCAGGTCTTGATCGGCTTGTTGCTGCTCGCTTCCTGTGCGTCCTCCGCCTTCTTCAGAAGGCTGAGTTCGACAAACGGACCTTTCCAGACGGAACGTGCCATGTGTCCTTACCTCTTCTTCTTGGCGTGGCGCGAACGGATGATCATCTTGTCCGTCTGCTTGTTCTTGCGAGTGCGGGCACCCTTGGTCGGCTTACCCCATGGAGTAACCGGGTGACGACCACCACTGGTGCGGCCTTCACCACCACCGTGCGGGTGATCGACAGGGTTCTTTGCAACACCGCGGGTCAGCGGGCGCTTGCCCTTCCAGCGAGTGCGGCCAGCCTTCGCGAAGTTCTGGTTCTGATTGTCGGGGTTCGAAACCGCGCCAACCGTACCCATGCAATCCGCACGCAGGTAACGCTGCTCACCGCTGTTGAGGCGAACGATTACCATACCGCGGTCACGACCCACGATCTGAACGTATGCACCGGCAGAGCGAGCGATCTGACCACCCTTGCCTGGCTTCATCTCCACATTGTGGCAGATTGTGCCAACCGGCATCTGGCCCAGAAGCATCGCGTTACCCGGCTTCGTGTCGACCTTTTCACCCGCTACAACGGTGTCACCAACGGCAACACGCTGCGGACAGATGATATATGCCTGCTCACCGTCTTCATATTTCAGAAGTGCGATGAATGCGGTGCGGTTCGGGTCATACTCGATCCGCTCGACAGTCGCAGCAACGTCCCACTTACGACGCTTGAAGTCGATGAAGCGGTACTTCTGCTTGTGACCACCGCCGATGCCACGCGAAGTGACATGGCCTTTGTTGTTCCGGCCACCGGTCTTGCGCTTGCCTTCCGTGAGCGACTTGACCGGCTTGCCTTTGTACAGGCCAGACTTGTCGACAAGAATGAGGCCGCGGCGTGCGGGGCTCGTCGGATTATAGTTCTTGAGTGCCATCGTTCCTGCCCTCAGATACCGCTAGTGATGTCGATCATTTCGCCCTCAGCGAGGGTGACGACCGCTTTCTTCACGTCATTGCGCTTGTAGGGCTTGCCCCGCCAGCGCTTGGTCTTGCCTTTGACGTTGATGGTATTCACGTTCACAACTTTCTTGTCGTAGATCGCTTCCACCGCTTCCTTGATCTGCGGCTTCGTCGCATCACCAGCTACCTTGAAAACAACAGCGTTGTTCTCAGAAGCCATCGTTGACTTCTCGGTGATGTGCGGAGCCAGGATCACGTCATAGTGACGCGCATCGATTTCTTGCTTCTTAGCCATTGAAGCGCGCCTCCAGCTTTGCGACAGCGTCCTTGGTCAGGACGAGCGTGTCGTGGTTGAGAATGTCATAGACATTGGCACCCATCGCCGGGAGAACGTTGACGCCCGGCAGATTGCCAGCAGCTTTCTTGAAGCCCTCGTCTACGCTTTCGCCGTCAATCACCAGGACCTTGCCAGTGAAACCGGCTTTGTCGAAGTGACCCTTGAGCACCTTGGTCTTGGCGTCCTTGAGCGCGAGGCTGTCGACAACCACGAGGCCGTCTTTCGCCTTGCTCGAGAGAGCCATTTTGAGGCCAAGCGCGCGCATCTTCTTGTTGAGCGACTGCTCGAAGTCACGCTTGCGGGCGCCGTGAGCCTTACCACCGCCGATAAAGATCGGAGCGCCGCGGTCACCGTGACGTGCGCCACCCGAACCCTTTTGACGGCCGAACTTCTTGCCGGTGCGCGCAACGTCAGAACGCTCACGCGTCGGACGTGCTGTGGCACGACGGTTCTCAAGCTGCCAGGTAACAACGCGGTGCAGGATGTCTGCGCGCGGCTCTACGCCGAACACGTCCTTGCTCAACTCGATGTCACCCGACGCCTTGCCGTCGATCTTCTGGACCTTCACCTTCATGGCTTAGCCCTCCTTATTTTCGTCTGCGGAAGGCGCATCGCCTTCAGCTGCCGGGGTTTCAGCAGGCGCTTCAGCCGGAACCGACGCTTCCTCTGCTGCTACTGCGTCGACCTGCTGCTCTTCAGCTGCCGGAGCGTCCGCTTCGGGAGCCGGTGCATTGGTGTCGACAACTGCACCCGGGAACGGAAGATCTTCCGGCATGGCCAGCTTCACCGCGTCGCGCACGAGAAGCCATCCGTTCTTCGAACCAGGGACCGAACCCTTGACGAAGATCAGGCCGCGATCAGCGTCGGTGCGAACTACTTCGAGGTTCTGCTGCGTACGCTGACGGTCGCCCATGTGACCAGCCATCTTCTTGCCCTTGAACACGCGGCCTGGATCCTGACGGTTACCCGTCGAACCGTGCGAGCGGTGCGAGATCGAGACACCGTGTGTCGCGCGAAGACCACCGAAGCCCCAACGCTTCATCGCACCAGCAAAACCTTTACCTTGCGTGTGTCCGGTGATGTCGACCTTCTGGCCGGCAACAAAGTGATCTGCGCTGATAGTGGCACCAACCGGCACAAGACCGTCTTCGCCCTCAACACGGAATTCAGCCACGCGCTTCTTGAGACCAACTTCGGCCTTTGCGAAATGCTCGCGCTGCGGCTTTGCTACGTTTTTCTGTTTCGCTTCACCTGCACCCAACTGAACAGCAAAATAGCCATCCGTTTCAGCAGTGCGGTGTGAGACGACCTGACAATCTTCCAGCGACAGAACGGTCACAGGCACGTGACGTCCATCCTCCTGAAACAGGCGGGTCATCCCGACTTTCTTTGCGATCACGCCAGTGCGCATCGTCAAAACTCCTACACAGAGGCACAACGGGCCCATCCCGAGGTGCTTGCCAGCCCAAATTGTGATGCGTCGCCCCGTCCGGGCTGAGTGCCACCCGCGCCGCGTAGGCTTGGGAAGCTAGACGGGGGACGCAGACCCGAGCATGCTCGGCGGTATCCCAATGTCTTGCCGATTGTTGCCAATCAGCGGGGCCGTTGGAGCCCCGAAATCCTCTGGTCACTTAAGGTCCTACCAGACGGACCGATCAAAACAGGCTTTAGGCCAGTTTGATTTCGACGTTTACGCCAGCAGCCAGATCGAGCTTCATCAGCGCGTCAACAGTCTGGGCGTTAGGCTGCACGATGTCGAGCAACCGCTTGTAGGTGCGCACCTCGAACTGCTCGCGCGACTTCTTATCGATGTGCGGGCCGCGGTTCACGGTGAACTTCTCGATACGCGTCGGCATGGGAATGGGACCACGGATAAGTGCACCCGTACGACGTGCTGTTTCTGCGATCTCGCCAGTTGCCTGGTCAAGAACGCGGTGGTCGAACGCCTTAAGGCGAATACGGATATTCTGTGCTTCCATTACCTATACCAATGCGAAAGAGCCAAAGAGACGTTTCCGCCTCTCAAAACAAAAAAGGCCAGCCCTGCTTCTGTTCCCTTCCGCAGGCGACCTCATGAATTTCGTTACAACGGAAACGAATCTCCGTTGAAGTTGGCGCGCGTATATCGAGAGCGTAGGAGTCTGGCAACCCCGAAAGCCTGAAAAATACGTTCGCCAGTAAGACCTCTTAACCCCCATTGGCGGTAAAACAAGTCTTCCATAAATTGGGGCCCGGCTCGCGATTGCGATCCGGGCCCCGAATTAGTGACCTGTAGGTCTTACTTTGTGATCTTGGCTACAACGCCCGAACCAACTGTACGGCCGCCTTCGCGGATCGCGAAACGCAGACCTTCGTCCATAGCGATCGGAGCGATCAGCTTGACGTCGATAGTTACGTTGTCGCCCGGCATTACCATTTCGGTACCTTCAGGCAGGATCACTTCGCCAGTCACGTCAGTCGTACGGAAGTAGAACTGCGGACGGTAGTTTGCGAAGAATGGCGTGTGACGGCCACCTTCGTCCTTCGACAGAACGTAAACTTCTGCAGAGAACTCGGTGTGCGGGGTTACAGAACCCGGCTTTGCCAGAACCTGGCCACGCTCAACTTCATCACGGCCAACACCGCGGATCAGCGCGCCAATGTTGTCACCAGCTTCACCGCGATCAAGCAGCTTGCGGAACATTTCAACACCGGTAACGGTAGTCTTGGCGGTGTCCTTGATGCCAACGATTTCAACTTCGTCACCAACGTTTACAACGCCGGTTTCAACACGGCCGGTAACAACCGTACCACGACCCGAAATCGAGAACACGTCTTCGATCGGCATGAGGAAGTCTTTGTCGACCGGGCGGTCAGGCTGAGGGATGTAGCTGTCGACAGCGTCCATCAGTTCCTTAATCGAGTTTTCACCGATTTCAGGATCGCGGCCTTCAAGAGCAGCCAGAGCCGAACCCTTGACGATGGGGATTTCGTCACCGTCAAAGCCGTACTCGCTCAGCAGTTCGCGTACTTCCAGTTCAACGAGCTCGAGGATTTCCTCATCGTCAACCTGGTCAACCTTGTTCATGTATACAACCAGGGCAGGAACGCCGACCTGACGAGCAAGCAGGATGTGCTCACGAGTCTGTGGCATCGGGCCGTCAGCTGCGTTCACGACCAGGATCGCGCCGTCCATCTGCGCCGCGCCGGTGATCATGTTCTTAACATAGTCAGCGTGGCCCGGGCAGTCGACGTGTGCATAGTGACGGTTGTCGGTTTCATACTCAACGTGTGCGGTCGAGATGGTGATGCCGCGCTCACGCTCTTCAGGAGCCTTGTCGATGTTTGCGAAATCGACAGCAGAACCCAGAACCTTGGTGATCGCTGCAGTCAGCGTGGTCTTGCCGTGGTCAACGTGACCGATAGTGCCAACGTTGACGTGCGGCTTATTACGCTCAAACTTTTCTTTAGCCATTTGTCAAAAAACCTCTGTTTGAATTGAATCTCTGCGGGAGAGGACGGCACCCGCTGAATCAGGCGCCGCCCCTAGACTGTGTCGCTCGCTTACGCAAGCTTCTCCTTGACTTCCTGTGCAACGTTTGCCGGCACTTCGTCATAGTGGCTGAACTGCATCGTGTACTGGGCACGGCCCTGAGTGAACGAACGCAACTCGTTGACGTAACCGAACATGTTGGCAAGCGGTACGAAAGCTTCGACTGCCTGGGCATTGCCGCGGCTGTCTGTGCCCTGGATCTGCCCACGGCGGCTATTCAAGTCGCCGATTACGTCACCGAGGTAATCTTCCGGCGTTACCACTTCAACCTTCATGATCGGCTCAAGCAGCTTGATGCCGCCACGTTCAGCCGCTTCGCGCATTGCGCCACGGCCAGTGATCTCAAACGCCACAGTGCTTGAGTCAACGTCGTGGTATTTGCCGTCGATCAGGCGGATGGTGAAGTCGATGATCGGGAAGCCGACCAGGTAACCACTTTCAGCCTGTTCGCGCATACCCTTCTCAACAGACGGGATGTATTCACGCGGAATGTTACCGCCCTTGATCTCGTCCTCGAAGATGATGCCCTGGCCGCGCTCACCCGGAGTGACGACAACCTTGGCTTCACCGAACTGACCTGAACCACCCGACTGTTTCTTGTGGGTGTAAGTCACTTCGACTTCGCGAGCGAGCGATTCACGATAGGCCACCTGCGGCGCACCCACGTTAGCCTCCACCTTGAATTCGCGCTTCATGCGGTCAACGAGGATGTCGAGGTGAAGCTCGCCCATTCCCTTGATGATCGTCTGACCGCTTTCGTGATCAGTCGATACGCGGAATGATGGATCTTCAGCCGCCAGACGATTGAGCGCAACGCCCATCTTCTCCTGGTCAGCCTTCGTCTTCGGCTCGACTGAAAGCTCGATAACCGGGTCTGGGAATTCCATCCGCTCGAGAATGATCGGCTTCGATGGATCGCACAGCGTATCACCAGTCGTGGTTTCCTTCAGGCCTGCGATAGCCACGATGTCGCCCGCGAATGCTTCTTCGATGTCCTCACGATTATTGGAGTGCATCAGCAGCATACGACCGATTTTTTCCTTCTTGTCCTTCACGGAGTTCAGGACAGAACCCTTGCGAAGCTGACCCGAATAGATGCGGGTAAAGGTAAGCGAACCCACGAACGGGTCGTTCATGATCTTGAAGGCAAGCGCAGAGAACGGCTCGTCGTCTGATGACGGACGTGTCTCTTCGGTTTCGCTATCAGGCAGAACGCCCTTAATCGCTGGAACGTCGAGCGGCGACGGCATGTAGTCAACAACCGCGTCGAGCAGCGGCTGAACGCCTTTGTTCTTAAACGCAGATCCACACAGAACTGGAACGAATGCACGCTCCATCGTGCCTTTGCGGATAAGGCGCTTCAGCGTTGCCGCGTCAGGCTCATTGCCTTCAAGGTATGCTTCCATCACATCGTCGTCTTGCTCAACAGCAGTTTCAACGAGCTTTTCGCGGTACTCTGCTGCCTTATCAGCCAGATCAGCAGGAATCTCGACGAACTCATACTTCGCGCCCAGATCTTCGTTCTGCCACACGATGCCGCGCATGTTCACCAGGTCGACTACGCCCTGCAGGTCGCTTTCCGCACCGATCGGGAGGTAAAGCACCAGTGGCGTCGCACCAAGGCGATCAACGATCGACTGCACACAATAATAGAAGTCCGCACCGGTGCGATCCAACTTATTAATGAAGCACATTCTGGGTACGCCGTACTTGTCGGCCTGGCGCCAAACGGTCTCGGATTGCGGCTCAACACCTGCAACACCGTCAAACACAGCGACTGCACCATCGAGGACGCGGAGCGAACGTTCAACTTCAATTGTGAAGTCAACGTGGCCGGGAGTGTCGATGATGTTGATGCGATGCTTTGGCATATTTGCGCGCAAATCTTCCGGGGCCGAACGCGGATCCATTGTAGGATCTTCCGCGGTCCAGAAAGTGGTCGTCGCAGCAGACGTAATCGTGATGCCGCGCTCCTGCTCCTGCTCCATCCAGTCCATCGTCGCTGCACCATCGTGCACTTCGCCGATCTTGTAGGACTTGCCGGTGTAGTAAAGGATACGCTCGGTAGTCGTGGTTTTACCAGCATCGATGTGAGCCATGATGCCGATATTGCGGTAACGCTCTAGCGGATACTCGCGTGCCATTTTCAAATCTCCATGAGAGGCTCAGCCCCTCCAGTTAAGGTTACCAGCGGTAATGCGAGAACGCGCGGTTGGCGTCAGCCATACGGTGCGTATCTTCACGTTTCTTGACAGCATTGCCGCGGTTATTCGCAGCATCCATCAGCTCACCCGACAGGCGGGCCGCCATGGTGGTTTCCGGACGGCCGCGAGCCGCACCGATCAGCCAGCGGATCGCGAGTGCCTGAGCACGCTCGGGACGAACTTCAACCGGCACCTGATAAGTCGCACCACCAACACGGCGGCTGCGCACTTCAACCTGCGGCTTTACGTTGTTCAAAGCTTCGTGGAACAGCTGAACCGGATCAGCCTTAGCCTTAGCTTCGACTGTGTCCAGCGCACCATAAACAATCCGCTCAGCCGTGGACTTCTTACCGTCCAGCATCAGGTTGTTCATGAACTTCGACAGAACCTGATCACCAAACTTGGGATCGGGCAGGATAACCCGCTTTTCGGGTCTACGACGACGTGACATTTTCGTTTAACTCCTTTGGAGTGCGGGTCAGGCATCCGCCCGCCCCTTGCGGCACCGGCCCTCTCCCCCGCCCTTCCACCCGGAATTATATCCGTATGGGCAGAAGGGCGGAGGAGAAGACCGTCGCCGCGCCTAATCCTTACTTCGGACGCTTAGCGCCGTACTTCGAACGGCTCTGCTTGCGGTCCTTCACACCCTGCGTGTCGAGCACGCCGCGCAGCACGTGGTAACGCACACCGGGAAGGTCGCGCACACGGCCACCACGGATCAGGACAACACTGTGCTCTTGCAGGTTGTGACCTTCGCCCGGGATGTAGCTGATGACTTCACGCTGGTTGGTAAGGCGCACCTTGGCAACCTTGCGCAGTGCCGAGTTCGGCTTTTTCGGCGTCGTAGTGTAGACGCGCGTGCAAACACCGCGCTTCTGCGGGTTCTGCTCCATCGCAGGGACCTTTGACTTGGCCTTCTGCGGAGTGCGGCCCTTGCGGACCAGCTGGTTGATCGTTGGCATAAAATTCCCTTTGCCATTCGTGTGGCGTTTCCAACCTGCGGAATGAAGGGAATGCAGTGCCGTGGCTGAGTGCGTACGCCGCTGTTTTAGCGAGCCGCGAGAAATGCCACGAGACTGAAAACGCTCCACCCTTTGGCCAAAGCCGCCGGATTACTTTGCCGGTTGTCACTCAATGATGAGCAGCGAGCCCGCCAATGTTCAGCTCAATAATTCGTGTGCCGACGAGTCAGACCCGCCGAGAGACTGCGCGCCTTTAGCGGGGGAGGAGATGATGGTCAAGGGTATGCGTTGCTGGCAAAGCGCGCTTAGCGAAGGTCGCCCGCCAGAGCCGCGCTGGCTGATCGAAATGGATGCGGGCCAGCATGAGGGCGCGGACGCTTTCCACGGATAGGTATCCGGCCACCGCTGACTACATTTTCACCACAATTGGCGCGCCTCGCCACATCGGCGTTAACCCACAGGGGCCGCGGGATTGGCGGGACAGGGCAGCGGCGCGTTTACCGCGCGGCAAACTTTACAAACGCTTTGGTAACCTTGTCTTGGAACCTAATGGTCAGAGGTCCGCGTCAAAACGGGCCTCATGTACAGGAATGCTCTTTGCGCCGCCAAGCTGACAGGCGGGTTGCTGGCCGGGGTTGCCGCTTTGCCGGCCGCTGCGTCTGCGCCGCTGTCTGTTACTGTGCCCAGCGCAATGCCGCTGGCAGCGGTGGGCATTTCCCAAACCGCGTGCGCGCCGGTTTCAGCGCCAGCCTATCGCGCGCCGCTGACCGCGCAGGCGACCAAGTCTGCCGCGATTCTGGGCGGGCAGATGAGCGCGCTGGAACGTATGAAGATGGCGCAACGCGGTGAAAGCGTGCCGGCCGCCACTGTTACAGCTGTTACCGCCGCGCAGCCTGCGCAGGCGATCACGCCCGCCAATGCGCGTGCGTGTGAAGCGATTGGGGCGCGTCAATCGGGAAGCTTTGCGGTGATGCCGCAGGTTGTCCGCACGACTGGCCGGTTCCTGGGTACAGAGCGTGTTCGCATCGGGCGCACCCGCTTTGACGCATCGTGGGACCGGGTTTCTGACCGTAAGCTTTCGCGCCGCGATCTGCGCCGCGCGATTGGCCGTACTCCGGATGGACACGCTCAGCTGCTGTCCGAAGTGAACAGCTGGGTCAATCGCAACATCACCTATCGTGATGACCGCGCGCAATTTGGCTCAAGCGACTATTGGGCCGATGCGCGCGCTACGCTGCGCAGCCGTGCTGGCGATTGCGAGGACTATGCGATCCTCAAGATGCAGATGCTGGCCGCGGCCGGGATCGACCGTGAGGACATGATGCTGACGCTGGCGCGGGATACCATTGCACGCACCGATCATGCGGTACTTTTGGTGAAGTCGGGGGCAGAATGGGTCATGCTGGACATGGCCAGCGATCGGATCGCGCCTGCCGGCCTCAGCTATGGTTATCGCCCGGTCATGAGCTTTGCCGCGAATGAGCGTTTCCTGCACGGAGCCGCGGTTGAGCAGCGCCCGGTTGTTCGTTTCGTAATGAATTGAGTTTCCTGGGCGCCGCCGCGCCTGCGCGGAACTATCTCTCGGTCATCGCTTCGTTCAGCGCGCGGGTGACTGGCTTCATCAGATAGCTCAGCACGCTCTTAGACCCTGTGATGATCTCAACATCGCCGATCATGCCCGGAACGATTGGCAGACGCTGCCCGCCGCGCTCCAGGTATGAGCGATTGGTTTCAATCAATACGGTGTAATAGGTTTCGCGCTCGACTTCATCATAGACACTGTCCGCGCTCACCTGCAGCACCTCACCGGCCAACCCGCCATAAGTCGCAAAGTCATACGCGGTGATCTTCACATTGGCCGGGTCGCCGACCGCAATAAAGGCGATGTCCTTCGGGTCGATACGCGCTTCGACCAGCAGTTTTTCACCTACCGGCACGATCTGCATTATCTCTTCGCCTGCACCGACAAAGCCGCCGACCGTGGTGATCTGCACATTGTTGACGATACCGTCTGCCGGAGAGCGCAGCTCATTGCGATTACGACGCGCTTCGGCCCCGCGAATAGTCTCTTCATTCACAGCAATGCGCGTATTGATTTCCGATTGTTCGTTAAGCGCTTGCTGACGGAATTCATTGCGCGCGGCACTTAGATCTGCCTGCGCTTGGCTGATCGCAGCGCGCGCACGGCCGGCAGACTGACGTGCGGCCGACAAGCGGCCCTGCGTGTCGACCAGATCGCGTTCTGCCGTCAGCAATTCGGTGCGCGGCACGATCCCCTGTGCTGCCAGCGGGCGCAGCATATCAACCTGATCCTGTGCCAGCCGAACGCTGCTTTCGAGAGTAGAAACGGTTGATTGTGCTTCCGCCAGATCGCGTCGACGCTGCTCGACTGCTGAAGCCAGCGACTGTTCGCGGCTGCGCGCCGTTGCCAAGCGAACTTCCTGCAAACGCCGTTCCTGCGCGCACAACGAACCTTCTTCGCAGCCAATTTCGGACCCTGTCGCTTCGCCCTCAAGGCGGTTCGCGCGGGCGGCCAGACGCTCATTTTCCGTCTGCAACCGGCTGAGCTCGGAATCTGCAATGTCATCATCAAGCCGCACCAACAGCTGGCCCTGCTTCACGCTCTGCCCTGCCCGAACCAGAATTTCCTCGACCACGGCAGGTTCTGCCGGTTGCACCAATTGAGCCTTGGATGACGGAATGACTTTGCCCAACCCGCGCGTAACCTCTTCGGTTTGCGCGACAGCCGACCAGCCGATCAGGACGAACAGCGTCAATGCGCAAGCTGCAATCAGCTTACGATTGGGATCCCATTCGGAAACGATTTCAAACCATTTTTTCAACGGCTTGCCTCTTCATTGCTAACCACAGCAATCTCTGCCGGAACGGTGGTTTCGCCCTGCTGAACAACAGCATCTTCGTAAGAGCCCCCGATATTGACCGGATCGGGGATCGAGGGACGCCACGCCTTCGTGGTGTCAATACGTCCGCCTACATCATTGGGAGCATGGCGATCTGTCACATGCGGCGTCACGGTGAGTCCCGGGACGAATTCAGGTTCCGGCTCGACATCTGCCGCCAATAACCCGCGCATACGGTCCCAATCGATTGCGGGCACACTTTCGCGGCCAGCCCACCTACGGGTGAACGCACCGGAGCTTCCTGCGCTGCCAGGGAAACGATAGAAAATATGCGTGCCGATCTGCTCAATCTTCGCCAGCGTATATGCCCAGCGCGGGACTACATAGTCCGCGTGGTAATGCGTGGCTGTGCCGACCGAAGGTTCAGTCTCGCCAGCCAGCATTGCCTTCGCCACTGCTTCGCTTTCCCGCCATTGGCGCGAAAGCGGCTGACGGGTCAGTGCACCGTCGCAAGTAAAACTGAATTGGCAAACGGGCTGGTAAACACCTTCGTATACCACGCCACAGACCGATCCGGGATAGGCCGGATGCTTCATCCGGTTGATCACGACCTGAGCAACGGCGCGTTTGCCCTGCACCGGTTCATTGGCGGCTTCATAATACACCGCCTGTGTCATGCATTTAAGCGCGCTGGCATATTGCGGGCTGCCTTTTGCGATCTCGCTAAAGCTAGCGGCGCGAGCCAGCGGAAGCGCGCTCTCAGGGATCAGGGCATTGCGGGCCTGCGCCGTGTCGCCTTCAAGCAAAAGCTCTGCCTGCTCTCCCTTGTCGATTTTTTGAAGCGCCGCGACTTCGCTGGCGCGGATCGTAACGGCAGCCTCTGCGCGATCCGGATTGGGATTGCCAATGACAAACGCCAGCCCCACGCCAACTACGGCCGCAAATCCGCCCGCAATGGCGATCCTGCTAGGTGTTGCGCCGCCGCTATCACGCCAGGCCATGGCCCAAGAGGCAAGTCTATTGCTCATGTGGATTGACCCATGCCGCCCTGCCCTGCAGCGCGTTTGAGGATCTCTTCCTTGCTGCCATCAGCAACGACGCGGCCCTTGTCGAGAACAATGATCCGCTCGCACAATTCGAACAATGCAGGGCGATGCGTGGAAATCAGCAGTGTCTGGCCCGGTTTAAGTGATTTTTTCACCCGGTCGACAAACTGTCGCTCAGTCTGCGAATCCATGGCACCTGTCGGCTCGTCAAAGAACAGCAGCTCGCTGGGCGTTACAAAGGCACGCGCCAGTGCCAGAAAACTGCGTTGACCACCGGAAAGACGGCGCCCCTGTTCGCCAACGGCACGGTCATATCCGCTGTCGTCACGGGCCAGGAATTCATCTGCGCCGCTCATCCGCATGGCTTCGAACAGGCGTTCGTCATCCACCTCGGGCGCGCCGAGAGCGAGATTGTCCTTGATCGAACCGGTAAACAAAGTCGCGTCCTGCCCAACAAAGCGGAATTGAGAACGCAGATCTTGCGGGCGGAACTGGCGCGAGTCGACGCCATTTACCAAGAAAGCGCCTTCAGTTGGCTGATAAAGTCCGCAAATTAACCTTCCGAGAGTCGACTTTCCCGATGCGACACGCCCGATAAGGCAAATCCTTTCACCGGGATTGATTGTAAGGTTAATCCCGTCAAGCGCGGCAACCGGCGCTTCCGGATAGGCGAATCGCACATCTTCCAGCTTGAGAGTGGCATTTCGCACTGTGGCAGGCTGCATCGATGCGCCTTGCTTACGCTCATCGGGCACCTCGAACAGGTTATCGAGCGACTCCAGTGTCTCACGCGCCTGACGGGCTCGGGTTAGCAGAAAGGCAATCTGGCCCGCTGGTGCCAGTGAGCGCGAGGAAAGCATCACGATCGCGATGATCGCACCCATGGTGATGATGCCGGCGTCAAACAGGTAGTATCCGCCTACGATCAAGGAGATTGAACTGACCTGCTGAAATGTCTGGGCAAGGCCGACCGCAACCGAATTGATCTTCTTTAACCGTTGCTGTGAATGGCTGCCGATGTCCGCCAGATTGTACCAGCGCCCCATCATCGCCCGCTCGCCGGTCATGGATTTGAGCGTTTCCATACCCGCGACCGATTCCACCAGCAAAGTCTGCTGCAACCCGTGATCGGACTGCGCATCGCGCGCGGCATCGCTCACCTTTCTCTGCAGGAAGAAGCCCGCAGTCGCCATCAGTGCCATGGCGACAATCGGAACCAGCGCGAGCCATCCAGCGATATAGGCTATCACGCCAACGAACAGCACAAGGAATGTCATGTCGACGATCAGCACGATGGTGGTCGATGCAAAGAAATCGCGCACAGTGGCATACTCGCTCACGCGTGACGCCAACGCTCCGGTGCTGCCTTGCCGGGCAGCCAGGGGCAGCCCCATGACCCGCCCGAACAGTTTTTGAGAAAGCTTGATATCCAGCCTGCGGCCAATCTCGTCGATCACATTGGTTCGCGCAGTGCGCAGCGCAAATTCCATCGCAAAGGCCAGCAAAACACCAACGCCAAGCACCCATAGCGTGCTGACCGCACGGTTTGGAATGACGCGGTCGTAAACATTCATCGAGAACAACGGCAGCGCCAGCGCCAGCAAGTTGATGATCAGCGACGCGACCAGGACCGCCCGAAACGCCTTGCGTTCCTTGCGCAGTTCACCCCAGAACCAATGATGACGTGCCTTCTTGTGCCAGGGCGCCTCTTGTTCACGCAAACTGTCAGGGTCACCATAAACGCTCAGGAATTGTCCCGCGTACTCAGCCTGAACCTCGTCCCGCGCTAACCATCTGGCTTCACCATCACCCGGCGTCCAAAGCAGCAATTCGCCTTCGCGCGCTTCCTGTACAACTGCAACGCTGCCATCCTGCATCGTGACGAGCGCAGGGTACACACCGTCGCGGATCGGTAGTTTCTTGAAATCTTCGCGGTCAAAGTCGAGCCCGGCGAGCTCCACCGCGGCTTCCACCTGATGGAAAGGCAGACGGCCCGTTGCATCACGTGCCAGCGAGTCAAAAAGCAAAGGGGAAAAGGCCACGCCATAGCGGCGGGCCAATTCCCCAATGCATTGAATCAGCGGGTCACGCGCCTGCAGGGCGTCCTGGTTCCTGTTCTGCAGCACGAAAACCTCGCATTTGTTTCAACCAAACTCAGTTGGCGTAACGGCGATATTCGGTTTCCGCGTCCTTCGAAGGACCATACTCAAACCGATCACGCTCGTTCTTGCCCGCACCAGCCCCTGGCGCGATATTCATCGAGCTCAGGAGACGGTTTGTAGCCGCCAGAACCTGGTATTGCGCAAAAAGTTGAGAAAATCGTGAAGTTTCCAAACGAACTTGCGTATTATACCGCGTGTTCTGCGCATCAAGCACGTCCAGAAGCGAACGACGACCTACGTCAAACTGGCTGCGATAGCTCAGCAACAGATCATCGGTAACTTCCGACTGGCGAGCCAGTGCCCGGCCGATATTCTGCTGTGCTTCCAGCGCAGTCCACGCATTGGCGGCATCTTCTTCTGCCTGGCGGGTCCGCTCATGCAGGGCGTAGCGCGCCTGCGATGCACGGTGGACCATCTCTTGATAACGTGCCCGTTTCAGGCCGCCATCAGCAAGATTCCAGCGCATATATACGCGCGCCTGCAGATCATTTGTTTCGCCTGAGAAGCCGTCGATATCGTCACCGATTCGGCCACGGAAATCGACGCCGATCGTCGGGTAGTATTCACCCTTGGCGCTCATGATCAGGCCATGCGCGGCATCAACATCTGCCTGTGCTTCACGCACCAGCGGATTGTCAGTGCGCGCCATACCGATCGCCTGCTCACGCGAGCTGGGCAATGACGATGACATGTCGGCTGGCAAGGTGCCATTGTAGACAGTCAGGCCTGCCAGACGGCGAAGCGAGTTTTGTGCGACCGCGAAAGACTCTTTGGCCTCTTCTTCGCGTACAATAGCGGACTGCAAGCGCTCCTCAGCCTGCTGCAGATCGGCAACAGAAATCGATTCCTGCTCAACCCCTTGAGCAAGATCATTCACCAGAGCCTGGTGAAAGGCGCGGTTATCTTCACTCGCAGCCACGATGCGCTGCTGAAGCAGCATATCGAGATACTGGCGTGTGACCTGCAAAGCGATGAACTCTGACCGTTCAACAACACGCAGCGATGCACCATCCACGCGTGCAGCCTGACGCAGGACTTCACCGCGGCGGCGACCGAAATCGAACGCAGTCCAGTCAACGATACCCTGTGCTTCCACCGGATAAAGCTCGTTATCGGCAATGCCCAGATTTCGGCGCGTGTTGTTTTCCAGACGGCGGATACCAGCCGAAGCTTCGATATCTACAGTCGGATAATACAGCGACTGGGCCTGTTCGCGTTCGAACTGGATCGCCTCTGTATTGTACTGCGCCTGCATGATCTCAGGATTGGACATGATCGCAGCTTCAATCGCTTCCTGAAGCGAATAGTTACCGTCGCTGGTTTGTTGCGCCATGACCGCCGGCGATGCCGTGGCCAGCAGGGCGGCAGCAGCGAAGCCTGTAAGTGTCTTCTTCATTTTGCCCTCCCTTATCGGACGATTATTTCAACACGGCGGTTCTGCAGCTCACGCACACCGTCTTCTGTCGGTACGCGCGGCTCTTCTTCGCCACGGAATTCAACGGTTACGTTCGCACTCGGCACCGCCGGACGCAGCATGTCGGCAAAGTTGTTTGCGCGAGCTTCTGACAGGCGAAGGTTGTAATCATTGCCGCCGGACTTGTCGGCGTGGCCGACGACGGTCAGATCGCCCCAGTTACAAATCTCGTAGTTAGCCGCGACAAAATCTACCACCTGCTGCGCTTCGAGAGCCGGCGGAACCGGGTTATCCCATTCGAAGAACACCAGTGCCGGGTTTTCGCAAACCGGCGGCGGCGGTGGAGGTGGCGGCGGCGGAGGAGGAGCCGGCGGCTGCGGCACCAACTTCATCAGCTCATACGCACGCGCGCATTTGCCGATCGAAACCGGATCCTTTGTCTTCGATTTCAGATAGCCGAGCGCGATCCCGCACTGCGCCTTCGCTTCGTTAGCCCAGACATGGCGCGCATCATCGGCATTGATGATCGCCGGGTTCTTCGTGGCGGCCAGCGCCTCGTCAAACCGCATCGTGAGTTCACCGCGAAGCGTGTCACGATCCATTGCCATTAGCGTGTCAGCATCGCTGCTTTGCGCCATGGCCGCCTGGTGCGTGGCCATAGCCACCACCAAGGAAGCTCCTGTCGCCATCACCCTAGTCAACCGCATAGTATTCCCCCTGATCAGGATCGGATTAAGCACTCATAGTTGCCAAAGCTGCTGCCTCTTCGGTCATGTCAGCCATAGCGTTGCCGTCAAAGGCAAACGCGCCCGTATCAATCATTGCCGCCAAAGCGTCGTTGCCAAGATAACCAATTTCGCCATCCATACCAACGATTTCGTTCGCCGGGCCTGCAATTTGGTCAAGCAGGCCGTCAATGGCATGCTCGGCCATGATGTCATCCATGATGGCTGCCAGCTCTGGAACATGCGCCCCGGTGTCGAGGCCTGCCATCTCGGCAAGCTGCGTTTCGCCGCCTGCCTGTGGAGTCAGCGCCATCAGCGCCTCCATCATCGAACCGCTTGCGTCCATCATGCCCATCATTGACGGAGCCGCATCGAACGCCGGGCCATCGGCCAGGAATTCGCTGAAGCCGCCCGCTTCGATGCCATTGGCGCCGAAGTCTGCAAGGTCAGTCATGCCGTCAAAGGTAAACGTATCATGGTTTCCAAATTTACCATTCGAGTTTACCGAAACAGGCGTTTCGATGTTTGACGCCCATTCCATGGAAGCGGCGCTTTCAAAGTTGCCCAGGCTGTCCATCGACACCATTTCAAAGCTCGACATTCCGGCAAATGTGTAAGCATCCGAAGAACTTACCGAAGCATTACCGAAGAAGCTGGTCATTTCACCAGAATTAACCATCATCGCGCCAAAGGCTGCCGTCGCGGTCATCGAAGTGGTGAAGCTGCGCATGCCAAGCTGGTCATTCAAGCTATCGTTAGATGAGCTGAAAGTGCCGACACCCCATGTTCCTCCATCGAAGAAATCCTTCGATCCGCCGTTGCCATTGCCCTTGCCGTTCCCGGAACCACTAGTTCCATCATCCAATAGATTGGTTTCGGTGCTGAAAGATTGAAGCGAAGCGCCACCGCTGCCGCTGTCTGAAAGACTCAGCGAAGCTGATCCGTCGTCTGGTGTCACGGTGATGTCAATCGTTCCAGTTGACGTGTCGCCATCGCCATCGGTCGCCTGAACATCAAAGTCGAATGTCAGATCGTTTCCAGACAATGCGGACTCACTACCAAAAACGCCGAGAGCGAAGCGGTCGCCTCCTCCGCCATTGAAATATGATACTCCGTTGAAGAATGCTCCACCGACTGCGCCGAAGCTCACCTGATCGCCAACTTCAAGGCCCGTTACCGTAACAGTACCGTTGACGTTAGCCACCACGTCATAGTCAGCGCCAAGAATGAGGACGTTTCCTCCTGAGTCCTTCACGACGATCGAGGAAGCATCGACGGCCACAGGAAGGGCGGCCAAGCCATTCGGTAATGTAGCAGTGTCATCGAACAAAGTTATAGTTACTCGAGCATCGGTACCACCGCCACCGACTTGCATGACTGTGAACGACGCATTGTCAACGTCATAGTGTCGGTCAAAATCAAAGCCGTCGACATCTTTCTCGTCCTGACCAGGCGCACGACGTACATCGACAACGAAATCAAGCCTTAGGCCTTCGCCATTATCGATCCACTGGTTGGCGTTACCAATGTCAGTCGCACTAGTGTTCACCGTGCCATTGGTTGGTGTGATCAGAAGGTCTTCGCTGTCATTGTTGTCAACGTCGATATCGTTGAGATCTGAATCCAACCCAACCCAATCGTTTTGACCAGCTGGCGCAGATGAGAAGTCATCGAAAACAAAGCCAGAGCCATCGTCGAGCGGGCGATCAAAGTCGATCGTGTAAGTCGCATCGTCACCGGCTCCGGTGCCCGTATTCAACGTTACAGTGAACACTTGTGCACTGGCGTCGGTATTGGTTTGATCAGTGCTCGCCGTCAGCGTGCCTGTACCGAAACCGAACAGATAGATGATATCGCCACCTGCTGTAATCGGATCGCCGCCCGTCGTCTGAAGCGTTGTCACACCATCCATGCCGCCAACAAAGGTCAGCGTACCAAACCCATCCGCTCCAATGAAGTCGGTTCCAATTCCATCGTTGTCTGGGTCATTGATAAGCCGCGTAGCAGTTGCCGATCCGCTGTTTACCAAAGCATCGTCCTGCGTGGGCAGCGCTCCCGTGGTGTCGGTTAAGTCGACCGGCGTGAAATTGACCGGACTATCGTCTTCGATTGTCACCGTGATCGCATCCACCTTGTTCGTGCCGGCGGTGCCATCAGCAACCACAACATCCAAAGTAAGAGTTGTTATGTCCTCGCTCGCGGTATCCGAATGATCAATCGGTTTGGACAGCAAAACCGTATAGTCCGCTTCGCCATTTGCCGGATCATCCGTAATCGTGATGCGAATAACCTCGCCTGCGGTCGTCGAACCGATCAGCGTGTTCGGAGTTGTATTGTCCCAAGTGATCGCTTCTCCACCTGAACTCAATGGGTCAGTTGGAATACCAATAAGATAGTTAAAGCTCGTATCAGATGCGTCTGCGTCAGACACGCTGAATGAACCAGTTGCAGTCGCTGAATTGGTAGTGTCGGTTGGGTTACCAACAGTATCGGCGTTACCGGCAGACAAACCTTCGTCCGAGACTGCCACAGCGTCGGTGCCAACCACTGGGAGATCATTCGCCCCATCTATGGTGATCACAAGCGTCGCTTCGGAGGTGTCACCATCCGAGTCGACGATAGTGTAGGTGAAGGTGTCTGTTTCAGTTTCGCCCACATCGAGGAACTGCACTGCAGCAGTGTTCAGGTTGTACGTATAGCTACCATCGGCGTTAAGAGTAAGCGTACCCCATTCGCCGGTTGTGTTGCCATCTACAGAACCTGCGCCGCCGAAGCCCGAAATTGACTGGATAGAACCTTGTCCGTCACCGCCAAAATCGTCGTCAGTGCCATCGGTCAGGATGTTTCCTCCAACCGATGCTGTATCTTCACCGATCGAATTGGTGTCGTCTACAGCCGTTGGGCCATCATCCGAGAAGAACAGCTGATCGCCAATTCCAGCTGACTGTTCAGCGGTGTCACCATCGCTATCAGTCAATGTGACTGTAGCGCTAATTAGACCTGTCAGGTCGAGGGTGTCGTTGTGCTCGCCAGAAGAATTGTCGCCGTCGATTAAGTGCTCAAGCGGAACATTCTGCTGTAGAGTTACCGTGCCGTCGGCATTGATCGTAACGGTAAACGCCGTCTTTTCGGTGCCGTCATTGTAGACGCCCGTGATGACATTTGCGGCAGTCTGTACCAGAGATACAGAATAGTCCCCAATGGCAGTAGCAAGCGGTGTAGAACCGTCACCAACGATGTCGATTGTATATACAACACTGTCCGAAGATGCTGCACCATCGGCCCCGAAGTCGCCAACATAGGTAATCACAGCCGCAAGAGATGTGTCGCTGATCGGGAAACCGGCCGGCGTTCCTGCATCAGTTTCGTCAACATTGACGCCAAAGCCTTTTGAAACGCTTGCGATGCTTGGCCCATCATCGGCAAAACGGATGTTTCCGCCCAGATCAATGGTTTCGCTGTCGGTCGCCTGATCGCCGTCACCGTCGGTGATCGTCGAGCTGGCAGTCAGCGTTACTTTGCCATCGACAAGCGCGATGACATGATCTTCAAACGGCGTTTCTGTCGGGCTTGGATCGGTGTTCGTATGATCGATCTGTTGGTACTGGTTAAGTGTAACCGTACCATCGGCAGCAACCGAGATATCAAAGATCGTGTTACCATCATTGATCGAGCCCGCATCAGCTGCGGTCGAACCGACAACAACCCCGCCAACCAGGAACAGGTTAATCGCATCACCGCCGCTAGTCAGCTCAGATGTGCTGTTTGTAACCGCCAGAGCATAGCTCAGAACCGGTGAAACCGCACCATCAGCACCGCCGTCAGACGTGAGGCCGAAAACACCGCCAAAGTTGGCTGAAGAGCTGTCCGTATCCGTCAGAACGCCTTCTGTTTCGGCATCCTGCGTCTCCAGAACCACACCAGCATCATCACCCTTCGTCACATCAATCGTCGGGATGTCGTCTTCAACAACAACCTCAACCGTTGAACCAGCCGATACTGTTGCTGGATCACCATCAAAATCGGTGAACTTAACAATATCGCTCAGATCCAGCGTCAGCGTCTGATCATCATCATTAGCCGGATTGTTCGGCAGATGATCGATCTGTTCGAAGATTTGGACCGAGAATTCACCAGTTTCGGTGTTATCGATAGCTACCGCAATGACACGCCCAGTGTCCGGATCACCGACATAACCGATCAACAAGCTGCCATCAAAAGCAGTTGTCCACTCAATCGTTTCTCCACCAGAAGTCCAGTTGGGATCGATAAAGTTGGACAGGTCAAAGCTGTACGTTCCTGGAAGATCATTGCCGGTGTCAAACAGGCTCGCAAGAGATCCGCTGTCGGTCGTGTTGACGCCGTCATTATCGGTAATGCCATCTGTAAGCTCGTCTTCGTCAACATTGAGCGTGATGTCAGCATCCTGCGCAGCAGGAGCATCGTCGTTGAACGCAATGTTACCACCAAGGTCGGCTGTCTCGGTCGTTGTGGCCGTATCGCCATCAGCGTCTGTGATCGTGACGCTAATTGTGCCGTCGATCAAATTGTCATCGAGAACCAACTGAGTATCGGTAGACGAACCATCGTCAGTGTGATCGAGCACCATATACTGGGTAACAGTGATAGTGCCGGTCGCTGTATCTAGATCCATGATAAAGACGATGTTTGTACCATCAATATCGCCGCCGCCCGGAGTCTGTGTCGATCCGATTACGTCGTCACCGACCTTATAGAGATAGACAGCGTTTCCGCCTGAAGTCAGGCCGCTGTCAGTACCACTGACTACGTCAAGACCGTAGGCGACAGAGTCCGCTCCGCCTTGGCCGTCAGCCCCATAATCGGGGGTGTAGCCCAACAAGCTTGAAAGCTCGAGCGTATCGCTATCGGTAATATCCGCGTCAGAAGTGACTGCAACAACGCTGTCATTGTCATTATTCGAAGCAGAAACAGACGGCCCATCATCGGCAAAACGGATGTTTCCGCCCAGATCAATGGTTTCGCTGTCGGTCGCCTGATCGCCGTCACCGTCGGTGATCGTCGAGCTGGCAGTCAGCGTTACTTTGCCATCGACAAGCGCGATGACATGATCTTCAAACGGCGTTTCTGTCGGGCTTGGATCGGTGTTCGTATGATCGATCTGTTGGTACTGGTTAAGTGTAACCGTACCATCGGCAGCAACCGAGATATCAAAGATCGTGTTACCATCATTGATCGAGCCCGCATCAGCTGCGGTCGAACCGACAACAACCCCGCCAACCAGGAACAGGTTAATCGCATCACCGCCGCTAGTCAGCTCAGATGTGCTGTTTGTAACCGCCAGAGCATAGCTCAGAACCGGTGAAACCGCACCATCAGCACCGCCGTCAGACGTGAGGCCGAAAACACCGCCAAAGTTGGCTGAAGAGCTGTCCGTATCCGTCAGAACGCCTTCTGTTTCGGCATCCTGCGTCTCCAGAACCACACCAGCATCATCACCCTTCGTCACATCAATCGTCGGACCATCATCCTCGAATGCGAACGCAGCGGTGATGTCGACGGTCGCGTCATCGCTGTCTAGATCACCATCGGTCACTTCAGCAGTCAGATTGATGAGGCTGCCGGTCATTACTGCAGCCGAAGCTCCAGACTCAACCGGATCGGCCGGATCATCATGCTGAACCGCACGATCCTGTTCCAGGCTTACACCACCATTATCGGCGTCAACCGTGATCGTGAAAGCGACCGTAGTTGTCGAGTTTTCAAGGTAGCCTTCGATCGTGTCGGTGCCCACCATGCGCAACAGGATCGCATCGCCGGTCAGGGTATCTACCAGACCGCTGTCGGTGCCATTACCGCCAGTGATCGAAAGCGAGTACGCAACCGCATCGGCATCCTCGACATCGTTGTCGTCGGCGTCCTTGAAGCTGTCATTGCCGAAGTCGACATTGAACAGGCCAGAGAAGTCTACCGGGCCAGCTGTATCGTTTGGCGTATCACTGTCATCGGTAACCAGACCGGTTGGCAGATCTGCACCTGTCGGCGTTACAGACGGACCATCGTCGCGGAACGACAGATTATCAGTCAGATCAATGGTTTCAGAGTCAGTGTCGCCGTCACCATCGGTTGCCGTCGCTGTCAGCGTGATCAGGTCAGAACCTGTCAGGCCGGTCGCGTCGTCATCATCATTGGTGTCAGCGTGAACGACCGCACGAAGCTGATTCAGCGTCACCTCACCGGTCGATGCATCGACCGAGACGGTGAAGACCAGATCTCCATCGGTATTGCGGCCTTCAACAACCGAACCGTTGAGGCTTAGCGTCACTGGCTGATCAGTCAGAGTGTCAACCAGGCCTGATGCGCCCCCGGCAGTTGCTAGCGTGTACACCACGCCGCCATCGCCATCTGCACCAAAGTCCGTGCTGAACGCGCCAGCGAAGGAACCGCTGTCATCTGTCGCAAAGTCAGTCTCATCGACTTCAAGCTGCGGTTCGGAGAACTGGTCATCAATCGATACCACCGGACCGTCGTCAGCAAACTGGACGAGACCGCCCAGATCCAGCGTTTCGCTCGAGCTGTCAGTGTCGCCATCGAAATCTTCGATGTCTGCTGTAGCTGTCAGACCAACCAGATCGTCCGCCAAAGCGGCAATCTGATCTTCAAACGG
The DNA here is from genome assembly GCF_001663155.1 of Altererythrobacter ishigakiensis. NCBI lineage: Bacteria > Pseudomonadati > Pseudomonadota > Alphaproteobacteria > Sphingomonadales > Erythrobacteraceae > Altererythrobacter > Altererythrobacter ishigakiensis. The sequence continues at coordinate 1,357,755 of NZ_CP015963.1, read as the reverse complement.
AGCTTCGGTTGCGCTTGGATCGTCCGCAATCGGATGATCGATCTCGTCAAACTGAGTCAGTGTAACTGCGCCAGTGTTCGTATCAACTGTGAGAGAGAACACGACAGTTGCGTCGACAGAAGCCGGTGCAACATTCGATGTCGAGCCCACAATTGTGCCGTCGGCCAGCTCATAGACGAAGATGTCCGCGCCGTTGCTGTTGAGGCCGGTGTCCGTGCCCGCCGCAGCGAGCAGCGTCAGATCATAGGTTGTGTCGACACTTCCCGGACCGTCTGCACCGTAAACCTGGCTTGTGATCGCAAATGCGCCGGCAAACTGACCGGTTGCAGTATCAAAAGCCGCGCCTTCGGTTTCGGCATCCTGTGTCAGCAGCGTTGCGCCGCCATTTCCGCTGAAATCCAGCTCTATGCTTGGAATATCATCGGTAATGTTGACGTTGATTGTGCCGGTGCCGATCAGGTTACCGTTGGTGTCGCGGACCTCGTAGGTGAAGCTCTCCGCGGCATTCTCAACATTAGTGCCCTGAACCGGATCGTGATCAAACTCGGTATCCAGCGTATATGTATAAGCGCCAGTGTTTGCATCGAGGACAAGCGTTCCAAAGAAGCCATCGCCGTCAGAATTCAGGCCAGTAAGCGAATAAACGAGTGTGCCTGACGCGCCGGTAACAGTGATCTGACCATCTGAATCAATTTCGCTATCCGACGTCGGGTCGCTGCCAAACGGCAGCCCTGCTTCGTTTACGTCAACATCGTTGTCGCTCACTTCGCCGCCGACATTGTCGATATCGATTGTCAGGTTTGCCACCGCTTGGTCGCCGTCAACATCTTCAATCGTATAGCTGAATACAATCTCCGCATCGCCATTGATCGAATCTGACGCAGAATCAAAGGTATAAGAACCGTCTGAATCCAGGGTCAGAGTGCCGGCCGAAGTGACGAGAGTAATTGTGCCGTCAGGTGCTACATCCTTGCTCGTAAATGTAATTCCCTGGTTGCCGCTGACAAAATCAGCATCGACGACTGCTCCGCTCGCTGCGTAGCCGTCAGCACCTGAGGCATCTGCCACACCGTCGGTTGCGTTGGCGTCACTTCCGCCCGAACCTGTGACGACGTTGCCATCAGCGGTTTCGCCTTCGCCTACGCTGTCAGCATCATCAGCAGCTGTCGGAACATCGTCAGAGACAGAGACTGCAACGCTCGAAGTGGCGGTGTCGCCATCGATGTCGGTTGCAATAACATCTACGCTGCCCAGAGCCTGCAGATCGTCAGCGGTAAAGGTCGGGTGACTGTCGTAGTTATCCGACAGGGTCGCCTCTACCGTTGCCGTGTCGCCTGTGCGGGTCAACTGCAGCGTCACAATAAGGTCGCCGCCATCCGAACCAGTGATCGTGTCGTCATCAACACGTACCCAGGTCAGACCACCGCCCAGACCAGACACATCGCCGAACACGATCGAAGCAATGTCATCCGAGCCAGCAGTGAACACGATGTCATCGCCATCGGTCAGAGCTGCAGGGTTCGGGTTAGAACCATTAGCCAGGTTCTCATCATCAACCGTCAGGCTGATCGGAGGACCAGCTACAGGGTCCTGGCCGTCTTCAATGCTGATCGGCTGCGTCGCGCTGCTCTCATCGCCATCACCATCGGTGATCGTATAATCGAACGAAGCGTCAATATCGCCGCCAGACTGGTCAAGGTTCAGGTTAGGATCAAAGGTCCAGTTCCCGTCCATATCCATCGTGTAAGTGCCATTGGCATTGCTGTAAGACGCATCCGTACCGTCCTGCGGAACAGCCGTCTCAACACCACCAACAGTAAACGATGTCACTGTAGCGCCATCAGCACCCTGCGTGTCATTCGCCAGTACATTCGCACCAATAGTGCCAACCGCATCTTCAGCTACACTCTGTGCAGCATCATCAGCAGCTGTCGGAACATCGTCGATGATAGTGATAGTGAGCGTGTCTTCAGCTTCGTCACCATCAAGGTCAGTTACAACAACGTCGAACGAGACCGAGGTGTCATCACCATTAGTATTGTCGCCTAATGTGTATTCGTAGACGATAGTACCGTCGCCGGTGACCGGATCATAGGTGACCGAAGTAATCACGAGCGTGCCAGTTGCGTCGTCGATGATGACCTGGTCATCAGCATCGTTTCCGGCATCATTGTCGAGGTTAACCTCAACACCGTTGATTGTGATGCTGTCTACGCCGTCAGGCGAATTGAATGTGATTGTCGAGCCGGTCGTCTCGCTGGTGTCCGAATTATCGTCAGGATCTCCGTCGGCGCCTTCACCTGAGCCAACCGGTTCTTCGCCGCGTGGAGGAAGACCACCCTCGTTAACGATCGTGCCATCACCAACATCTGGGATCTGAATTGTATCGGGAGCGTCTTCAATTGTGATGGTCAACGTAGCCGTTGACGTGCTGCCATCCTGATCGACGATAGTATAATCGAAGCTTTCTTCGACACCGCCTGGCGTATTGACATCACGCGTATAGGTATAGCTGCCATCAGCATTTAGCGTCAGCGTGCCGTATTCGCCTTGCAGCGTTTCACCGGCGTCCGCCGAACCAGTTGCATTGGTAAATCCAGATACTGCACCGTCGAGCGAGTAATCATCTGCACCCGATTCATCATTATCGAGTACATTGCCCGTGATCGGATCATGCGTGCCGGCCGGAACAATGCCGATGTCATCGGCTGCGATCGGGCTGTCGTCTTCAACGATAATACTGAGGCTTGCATTCGCAGTATCGCCGTCTCTATCGATTACAGTGGCCTCAAAGAAACCATCGACAGTTTCACCCACGAGGTTGTCGGCCAAAGTGTAGCTGAAGCCGATCTCACCATTGGCGAGATCGATTGAGGTGATCGTTAGATCACCGAACGGAGAACTGAATACCTGTCCAACGGAAGAAATTTCAACGCCATTGATAAGGATAGCAGAAAGCCCATCAGGCGCGTTGAAGACAATCGTTCCCGAAGTGGTTTCGGCATCGGTTTCCGACGCTGTACCTTCCGGTTCGCTGCCACGTTCGGGCAAGCCACGCTCTGCGACGGTTGCAATCGCATTCTCAACACCAACCGGGTTGTCAGGCGTTTCGATGACTACGTCCGGTTCGCGGTTAACGATATCGGGAAGGACTTCCTCTTCTTCCTCTACCACGCGAGCAAGGTCGGTATAGGGCAGCAGGTCGCCAAGGTCGAAAGCGTCCTGGATGGGGCCTACATCACCAGCGAAGTTACCGCCCGAGCTGGGAACCTGTGTCGGCTCGGCCTCAGGATTGATTTCAGCATCGTTCAAAAGCGCAGCGAGGTTGAGTGGCGGAACCGCTACGCCGTCAATAACAAGCTGAGGAACAATGATCGCGCCATCAGGAATGACGATCTGCGAACCGTCGGCCAGATTGATGACCAGATCGCGCCCGACGACGGTGATATCGTCAAGCGAAACACCTTCAGGAAGTACAACGACGCCATTTGCATCCGCTGCCAGAACTCTTGTTCCGTTTGAGCCACTTGCCGTGGTTTCCTGAAGTGAATTCGAGCCTGGGTTGAGGCTGTCCTCAACGCCATTTTCCAGTTCGAAACCCCCGCGTTTTCCGCCTTCGAAATCAACCATCTTTATAGACCTCTTTATGCGGGACAGACCATCCATCCCCGTTAGCAAGTCATGACAAAACTGGCCTTTGCAGATCTCCCGGTTCGGGATCACCTGCAAAGCAGATACATCATGTCTTGCGGCCCGAAATTCTGCCCTTGTCGAAGTCCGATGCGCCTGTGCGCGACTCGGAATCTGGGCTTTTTGTTAGTTAGATCAGAACAGTGAATCGCATTGGTTGCAAGGCCGGTAACCATATTTTGTTCGCGGCGATCCGCCCGAAATCACTAAAAAATCTCATGTTAACCAATGCCAGGAGCGCCCTGTCCGAATGTGGTACAGTTCGTTAGGCAAAGTTACAGATTCACGGCTAAATCGGGCTGTAAAGCGAAGGCCGACAGATTTTGCCAAAGCCGCTCCAGCGGGCAATCAACAGCTGCCTGGCGGCCAAATTGTCGCGTATAATGGTGGCGCTGTTAGTGGATACCACAATCAATCGCGTCACCGCCCCGGATGAGCGATCAACCGAATAAATGGCGTTCTCGCTGTATATAGTGCCCAGCGATCTTTGCACTGGCAGTTGAAGCATTGGCCTAAACAAGAGGCAGACTTGTCAAGCACAGGCGTTGCAAATTCCCCACTTACATGTCTGGCGTTTGCATATGTTAACGCGCGAATTGTAAAAACACGACAAAGAATCAGTTGTTTAGCTATTTCGCGACTTTTGGTCGCTTTTTAATTGATTCGGGGACTCGCTTGCATCACAATGCCTTCATGTTAACCGAGTTTCTTACCGAATTTCGCGTTTAACAAACTGATTTTTGGACTTAATTTATTGTTAGGTCAGTTTCGTTGACCAATGGGGGTTAACTGAAGATCATTATTGGCGTTCCGAGGGGAGCCAAAGCGTGATGATCCGGCGCGAGCCGGTCAATAAGATAACGGGTCGCGCTGGTTCCGATCGCATTTACCCCCTCGGCACGGGTAAGCTGACAAAAAAGTCAGATGCCATGATTTGGACAGTACCGATGCTCACTCTTCCGAGTTTTGGTGCATTAATTGGGGTAAATGAAATGACCTTTGTAAAAACTTTTATTCGTGATGAATCAGGTGCTTCAGCTGCTGAATACGCTCTGATCCTTGCTGTTGTTGGCGCTGGTATCGCGTTTGCTGCTTTCGCTCTGGGCCAGGCAATCAGTTCGTCGATCGGCAATGCTACCACGCAGGTTAACACTTGCTCGGCTGGCAACACCAGTGGTTGCTCAGCTTAAAACGTCACGTTTTTTGCCTTTAGGTTTTCCTGCGGTACCAGATGGTACCGCAGGAAAATTAACTTCTGAGGGGGATACGTCCTTCAGCGATATGGGGTTTGTTTGGATCGCCCGGATTGGGCATTGGGGGTAAATATGAGGGGGCGTAATCTCCTGATCATCGGTTTGGCCGTTTTTCTCGGCTTGATCGCGGTCTATTTCGCAAATTCCTATTTTTCGGGAGTTGACCAACAGCAAGCCCGCGAAGCGGAAGAAAATCGCATGGCGCGCATCGTCGTTGCCTCGCAAGACTTCCAGTTCGGCACACCCTTGGCAACCACCAACATCCGCATGGCCAACTGGCCAGCGAATTCCGTGCCGCAAGGCGCGTTTACATCGGTCGAGGAAGCGACCCGCGATGGTCGCGTGGCACTTCGCCCGATCGTAATCGGCGAACCAATCCTGCAATCCAAAGTCAGCGGCGAAGGAGGGCGAGCAACCCTTTCCGCCATTATTCCTGAAGAGCTGCGCGCGGTTACTATTCCGGTCAACCAGGTATCGGGTGTGGCAGGCTTTATACGTCCCGGAGACGTAGTGGACGTTCTGCTGACCCGTCAGATCCCTGGTGATGGAGCAGACAGTCAGGACCAAATGACAAATGTCGTCCTTGAAAATGTCTACGTGTTGGCAATCAACCAGACCGCTAATGAAAACGCGACCGAGCCGCAAGTCGGCCAGACCGCAACCGTTCAGACCGATATTGTCGGCGCACAGAAGCTGACGCTGGCCCGTCAGGTCGGTTCACTCAGCCTTGTTCTGCGCAATGTCGAAAACCAGGACGTCGGCGGAACCCGAGTAGTAACTCGCAACGATCTGGGCGCAGCCGGACTCTACATTCCAGAGCGTGAGCGCGGCCAACAGGCAGCGACAAGTGGTGGCACAGCTGCTCCACGTCGCCCAACCGGGCCGACTATGGCGATTGTGCGCGGCACTGAATCACAGACCTATGAAGTTAAGCGCAAGGGGGGGAACTGAGCCATGCGCAAGAGCCTGAAAACAATCGGCGCAGCGGCGCTAATCGGCATGACCGGTGGGGCTATCCCTGCCGTCACGGCTCCCCTTGCTGCACAGGATGACTACGGCATCCACGCAGGATCGATCGAAGTGCCGGTCAACAAGAGCCAGGTAATCACGGCTGACCGCCCGATTTCCCGCGCCATGATCGGCAATGACGAGATTGCGGATATTTTCCCGATTTCGGATCGTTCGGTTTACGTGCTGGGCAAAGCGACCGGCACTACCAGCCTCACGCTATATGATCGCGACAACAATGTCCTCGCGGTGATGGATGTCGCGGTAGGCCCCGATGTCATCGGTCTGCGCGAACAAGTCGCAACATTGATGCCGGACGAAGCCATCGAAGCTACAATCTCGAACCAGTCTATCGTCCTGTCAGGCACTGTCAGCAGCGCCGGCGCAGCTGACCGGGCAGTGCAATTGGCGAAGGCATACGCAGGCGACAATGTCGTCAACCTTATGTCGATGGGTGGCAGCCAGCAGGTTATGCTGGAAGTCCGTTTTGCCGAAGTGTCACGCAGTGTAGGTCGAGATTTGGGCGTGCGTTCGTTCTTCCGTTCGAACGACACATCATTCCGCGGAGCAACCGGCCCAGGCGCGAGCATAACGCCAGGCGAAACTGGCGGAATTCCAGGCGCAACCGTTGGCGTTGACAGCGCGAGTGGTGCGTTCGGTGTCGTAACACGCTCGTTCACAGACGTTTTGGGGCTGGATATTGATTTCGCTCTCGATGCGCTTGAGGCGAAAGGCCTTTCAAAGACTTTGGCCGAGCCGACCTTGATTTCACTCTCAGGCGAAACCGCATCGTTTCTTGCTGGCGGTGAATTTCCTGTGCCCGTGCTGCAAGGCAACGGCGGTCAGGGCGGTGCAACCGGCGGCGGCAATAATGGCTTGACCGTCGAGTTCAAGCCCTTTGGCGTAAGCCTGGGCTTCACGCCCACCGTTCTAAGCGACAATACGATCAATTTGATCGTCGAACCGGAAGTCAGCTCGATTGACCCCTCGGCATCAATCACGGTGGGTGGTCTTTCCATCCCCGGTCTTTCGACACGCCGCGCAAGCACGGTTCTGGAGCTGCGCGATGGTGAAAGCTTTGCGATCGCTGGCCTGATCCAGCAGGACTTTGAAACGACTGTTGATCAGGTTCCACTGCTTGGCTCGCTGCCAATCATTGGCGCGCTGTTCCGTTCATCCGGCTTCCGAAAGGGCGAGACGGAACTTCTGATCATCGTGACACCGCGTCTGGTTCAGCCGATCAAGCCTGAGCAAGTTCGTTTGCCAACCGATCGGGTCGCAGATCCAAATGCAATGGAAACGTTGTTCGGTGGTAACGCATATACGCCAGTTCCGGTTGAGCCAAACGAAGCTGATGGCAATAATGAGGAGAGCGACTATGAGCTTTAAGATCAAAACCGGCGTCCTTCTCGCTATGGCAATCAGCGTCAGTGCTTGCGCTACAGTCGAGGATGCAGAATGGATCGGCTATCAAGACCCGGGATTTGGTGAGGCCAATCGAGCCACCTATGCTGCGATGGTTGTCAATCCTGAACCCGAGTATGATACTCCGATTCCGGCGACGAGTGCAGAGAAAGCCGCACAGGCGATTGAACGGTACCGCAATGACCAGGTCAAGCAGCCTGAGCGTATCTCAACTACCGAGAGCATCGGTGGTAGCGGCGGCAACAATTAAGAAGGCAGTCAAGGGGATGACCAGCCATGACACAGGAACGGCATAAGCGATTTGTGAAGAACGCAGACGGCGCGGTCGCAGCGACCTATGCCCTTGCGCTCATTCCGCTGATCGCGATTGCCGGCCTGGCGTTTGACTATACCCGTGCGGTTGGCCTTGATACCGAATTGCAGAACGCGGCGGATCAGGCGGCACTGGCGGGCGCGACCCAGCTAGACCGAGAGACTGGCGCCATTACCCGCGCCACCAACGCAGTTCAGGGTGGGCTGGTCACCAATAACACTCTGTTTTCCAATGATGGCGCAGGCACAACTGTTGCCATTACTGACGTGGTGCAGCTTACCTTTTATGAAACCAAAGCAGATGCAGAGGCTGGCACGAACCCGATCGACATTACCGCCAGCGACGCCGATCAAAGGGCCGGTTTCGTGCAGGTGGACGTCGATACACGCGATGCTAACTATGCGCTGACGCCCATTGTCGGGGCCATCACGGGTAGCCTTAACGCGTCAGCTGTGGCTGGCCTTGGTTCCGCCCTTTGCCGCGTCCCTCCTCTCATGATCTGCAATCCGGATGAAGCCACGAATTCTAAAATGGACATTAATTCAACTGCGGCAGATCCGGCTCGTGGACGAAAGGGCGTTGGTTTTTTAGCCAAGCCAGGCGGCGGCAGCCAATGGGTGCCGGGAAACTATGGGTATCTCGACGTAGGTCTTGCCAATGGCGCTGTCGGTGTACGTCAAGCACTGGGCTGGGGTTCGGCTGGCAACTGCATCGCGCAAGCTGGCCCTGCGACCGTCGATACACAGACCGGCAACATCGCCAATGCGCCCGGATCTGCCAACACGCGCTTTGATGTTTACGAGAACAACGCCTGTGAAGTGGACGATAATGGCGCACGCCCTTGCCCATCAGCCGTCAATGTGCGCAAGGATATGATCCGGCCGCAAACATCGGCACCGGGTTCTGGCGCCACGTGCCAAGTCAATAACAATCAGGGTGGCTGGCGACTGCCCAAACCGGGTGCAAACCCGGACTATCTCGGCGATGCATACCTTCCGCGCAACGCCAATGTGTCATACACGCATACTCCAAAGAGCATGGGCCATCCGCGCGACAAATGCCATGCCGTGGCTGACGGCGATCCGGGCAGCTGCAAAGTTTTAAATGGTGGGTTTGGCGACGGTGAATGGGATCGCGACACCTATTTTCGGGTACATTACGTACGCACTTTTGATCAGGATGGAGTGATTGGTACAGCCGATGACGTAGGCACGAGCTGGTCACCCACAGAATGGCGGGCAAACCTTGCCGGCGCACTTCAGGATCTTGATGGCGACGGAACCATCGAGCGGACCATCGATGAGATAACCCGATACGAAGTCTATAAATGGGAAGAAGCCAATCTGGGCGACCCGGTTGACGGCCTGTATGTCCTTGAGGATATCAACTACACCGAAGTGACTGGTGGTGACGGCGTCCAGCACAAGGGGGAGTCGATCTGCAGCATTGAACACGGCTATTCTCCCGTGTCGGTTCCCGATCGCCGCTTGATGTCGATTGCAATCGTCAACTGCAATGCAGAAGGCGTCAGCGGGAATTCAACTAACGTGCTCGTTACGCAATGGATCGACGTATTCCTGCCGCAGGTCGCGGCTGACCGGAATTACAATGGCAATCACTTCACCAGCAAAGATGAGCTCTATGTTGAGATTGTCCGTGAGAACACCACAAGAGCGACTGGTGCCGGCGCCGGCATCACCATTCGCCGTGATGTGCCCTACTTGGTGAAATAATGATGTTTGTTCGGCGCTTCCTTTCTGACACGCGCGGCGGAGCAGCTGCCGAGATGGCGCTGATCCTGCCGATCTCTATCCTGTTGCTGTTTACCGGGTTTGAGACCGGCCACTATTTTTACCAGCAGCACCAGATCGTAAAGGCGCTGCGCGATGGCGCGCGGTATGCGGCGCGCCAGAGCTTTGACGAGGCCAACTGCCGCGACGGTACGGCAAAGCAGTTCCAAGGACTTGTCCTGACTGAAATCCAGAGTCTGACGCGCACAGGTCAGATCAACGGAACAACGCCACGAATTGCGAACTGGAACAGCAATGGTCAGGTGACTGTCACTGTAACCTGTCCGACCGGAGCTGAATCGCAAACGGGTATCTATGATGGTACTGAGCGCGCGCCGCAGGTCACCGTTGAGACGCGGATTAGCTATGACTCGCTTTTCAACGGGCTGGGTATCATCACCGATAGCTACAGTATCGGCGCATCCCAGCAAGCCACGGTAATGGGCATATGAGCATCCATTCTTTCCTTGATCGTTTTGCCCGCGATGAGAGCGGACTCGCAGCAGAGTTTGCTCTGGTCCTGCCGCTCTTCCTCCTCCTGCTGCTCGGCACGATTGACGTTGGCATCTATTCGTGGCGGATCAATCAGCTGGAAAAAGCGACGCAGGCCGGCGCCCGTTACGCCGCTGTAACGGATCCGGTCACCTCTGGTCTCGACGTAAGTTTTGTGAACCAGACGATTGGCGGCACGCAAATTCAGCAGGGTGACCGCCTGCCTCAACTCGACTTCTATGTGAGGTGCGACTCAACCGGCTGCGATCCATGCCAAGGGACGGATTGCGGCACGCTTGGGCCAATTGCTTTCCAATCAATCGCATTTGGCAACCTCGCGGATCGAATGCGGGCCTACTATCCTGGTGTGCAAGACGCTAATATTAGGGTCGAATATCGCGGCAGCGGGCTCGGCTATGCTGGCGACCCAAATGGCCCGGACGCGGCCCCATTGATCACAGTGCGCCTCGTTAACCTTCAATACACTCCGGTCACTTTGTCTCCCATCGGGACGTCAGTAGATTTGCCGGATTTTGCCTATTCTATTACCGCAGAAGATGCGAATGGTTCGAGATCGAACTGAGCTTTTTGAGAAGTAGCATGAGTAAAATGGACAACATTCAAAATTCAGCCGGAGAGACGGTTGGCAACTTACCTAAAGGGGTGATGGTTGTCGCACAGCCCGGCATGTTGTCGGGTTTAGCAGGACTTGCGAGCCAGGTGAAAGCGATCGCCTGCGGCATCGAGGACAAGCTGCCGATTGCTGACCTTGCAGCGGCTTCTGTTGTTGTGATCGAAGTAGATCCTGCATCACGCAATTCGCTTGAGCGTGTTGACGTGCTGCGGGCGCAACTGCCGAGCATCAAGGTAATTGCGGGTCTCGCTGACGTGGACATCGCGACGACGCGCACTCTTTTGCGCCGCGGTGTCAGTGACATTGTTGCCCTGCCCTTCACTCTCGACGAACTGGTCACGTCAATTGTCGACACAGCGCAACAGATCGATCCTGAAGTTGAAGGTGAACGGGCTCTCGCGCCTTTCATCACTGTAATCAAGAGCATCGGTGGTGCGGGTTCTACAACTGTGGCAACACACCTGGCCGCACAGATGGCCCATGATCTTGGCGAAGGCCATCGTGCCTGTATCATTGATCTTGATCTTCAGTCCGGAGACGTTTCGCAGTACCTCGGCGCTAGCTCTCGCCAGTCGCTGATGGACTTGATTGAGGCGGGCGATCGTCTTGACAGTGAACTGCTGCGGTCAGTCGCCACGAAGGGTCACGATCTGGTTGATGTGATCTCGCCACCTACCGACATCGTTCCGATTGAATCGATTGATTTCGAACAATTGATGCGCGTCATTACTCTGGCGCGACGCGAGTATGATGTTGTTTTAATCGACTTGCCTGCATCATTCACCAATTGGTCCCTTTCGACTGTATACGCAGCCGACATGTCAATTCTAGTTGGAATGTTGACGATCCCCAGCCTGCGCCATGCCAAACGCCAGCTCGATTTCCTCATATCGATGGGCATAAGTAAGGATTCAATCCATGTTGTCTTAAACCAGGTCGAGAAGAAGCTGTTCAAGAGCATCGACGCAAACGACGCAGAGAAAGCCCTCAAGCATCCTGTGCTAGCCACTCTGAGTGAAGAAGAAAGCCTGTTGCGCGAAGCGCAAGACCAAGGCCAGCTGATTTACGCAGTCCAGAAACGCAGCAAGTTCAGCAAGGATATCATGAAGCTGAGCGATCTGGTGGCAGAGCGTCTGGCGGAGGCAGAATAACATGTGGAAGATTAAACGTCCTGAGGGCGAAAACGCTGTCGAAGAACAGCACGAACTGGAGCATAATGATCAGCCACCCGCTGAGGTGGTTTCCCTGCACCCGCAGACCAGCGAGCGGCAGGAAACCTTGCTGCAAATGCGGATGGCAATCCACCAGGGTTTGTTAGACCGCATCAATCTCTCGATGCTGGACAAACTGCCGGAAGAGCAAATCAAGGCCGAAATCGCGCAAGTAGTTCCTGAACTTCTGGTCACTTTTGACCAGCCGCTGAACCGTGAAGAGCGCGCCACGCTGATTGATGAAGTAATGGACGAGCTCTTGGGCCTCGGCCCTCTCGAACCCTTGCTCAAGGATGAGGGGATCACCGATATCCTGGTCAACGGTGCCGATACCGTTTTCGTTGAACGCCAAGGTGTTCTTGAACGCATGGCCACCCGTTTTCAGGATGAAAAGCACCTGATGCGCATCATCCAGAAAATCGTCAGCGCCGTTGGCCGCCGCATTGATGAAAGCTCGCCTTTCGTAGATGCGCGTCTCAAAGACGGCAGCCGTGTCAATGCGATCATCGCACCGCTTGCGCTCGATGGATCGCTGCTCTCGATCCGGAAATTTGCCAAGGTACCGATCAGCATGGACAAGCTTGTGGCTTTGGGATCTGTGCCGGAAGCCATGGCCGAAGTACTCCATGCGATCGTGGGTTCGCGCCGTAACGTGTTAATTTCAGGCGGTACAGGCTCGGGTAAGACGACCATGCTTAACGCATTGTCTTCCTATATAGACGAACGTGAGCGCATCGTTACTATCGAGGACTCGGCTGAACTTCAGTTGCAGCAGACCCACGTAGCACGTCTCGAAACACGCCCGCCAAACATCGAAGGCCGTGGCGAGGTGAGCCAGCGTGATCTGGTCAAGAACGCGCTACGAATGCGCCCGGACCGGATCATCGTGGGCGAGGTTCGCGCAGGCGAAGCTTTTGACATGTTGCAGGCAATGAATACCGGTCATGATGGCTCAATGACGACCGTGCACGCTAACTCTTCGCGCGACTCCTTAAGCCGTGTTGAACAGATGATCGGCATGAGCGGGATCGACATGCCGCAGCGCGCCGCACGTAACCAGATCGCCTCCGCCGTAAATGTTGTCCTCCAGGTATCGCGCCTTAGTGATGGCCGCCGCCGCGTTACCAGCCTTTCGGAAATCACCGGGATGGAAGGTGACACAATCACGATGCAGGAAATCTTCCGTTTCAAGAAGGAAGGTATTGACGAAAACAATATGGTGATCGGTCACTTCGAAGCGACCGGAATTCGTCCGAAGTTCCTGCTCGATGCAGAGGCGCATGGCATCAAACTGCCAGCCGAACTGTTCCGCCCAGAGCTGAAGATTGGCTAAGCAATGACAACAGAGATAATTCGTATCCTAATCCTTGTCGCGCTGTTTGCGGGCGTATTTCTGGTCACGCAATTCTTTGCGACCAGCTACGCCAAAAGCAGAAGCCACAAAGGTGCGATCAACCGACGGCTGGAATTGATCAGCTCTGGTCAGGACCGTGAGGAGATCATCGGGCAACTGATCAAGAACCGCCCGCAAAGTTCGTCCAATCTGCCCGCGTTTCTTGATAGCTCGATCGTGAAGATGCAGCGGATGGTATTCACATCCGGGATATCTCTGACCACAACACAGTTGCTTTTCTTTATGGTCATTGGACTGATCGGAGTGTTCCTACTTAGCGTCTTCGGATCGACGCTCGTTGGTCTACCGGTTAGTGTCGGATCGGTCTTGATTTGCCTGTTATTCTCGTTGGCGGTTGCGGTGGGAATTCCTCTGCTGGTGATCAGCCGAATAGCGCAATCGCGCCGCAAACGAATGGAATATCAGTTCCCGATTGCGCTTGACATATTCGTCCGCGCCTTGCGCTCCGGGCACCCGATCGCCTCGGCCATTGATCTCTTGACCAAAGAAATGGAAGACCCGATCGGGTCCGAATTCGGCTTGATTAGTGACGAAGTGGCATATGGCGCCGATCTTGTTGGCGCGCTGGAACATATGGCAGATCGCTGGGAGCTCGAGGACATGAAGATGTTTGTTGTCTCACTCTCGGTTCAAAGCCAGACTGGTGGTAATCTCGCAGAGATACTGGAGAACATCTCAAAGGTTATCCGTGATCGCCACCAGATGTTCCTAAAGGTTAAGGCTCTCAGTTCTGAGGGCCGGATGACGGCCTGGATGCTGACCGTACTACCGATCTTTGCATTTGTATCGATCTTTGTTCTGACCCCCCAGTACTATCTTGAGAATGCTGAGGATCCAATTTTTCTCTACGGGGCCATTAGTTTGATAATTATGTATTTCCTTGGCGTCTACATTATTCGCCGCATGGTCGATCTAAAGGTTTAGCATGTTAGAGTTTGCAACTTCCAACTGGGTGATAAGGGCGCTCATCCTGCTGCTTATCTTCGGCGCCGTCGCAGCTGTAGTCCTGTTTGTATCCAGCGCTACATCGAGCCGGATGCGTGTGTCCCGCCAACTCGCTTCGCTTGGCGGTGACGGCGGTGCAGCGCAAGAGACACTGACCCGACAGCGCAGCGAAGGCGCTTGGGCCAGAATGGTCAAACGGATTGAAGAGGCCGGTTTCAACCTTTCTGACACGGCGGAATCGGAAATATCCAAACAGCTCAAGGCGGCAGGCTATCTATCAGAGTCTGCGCCACGGGTTTATACGTTCGTCCGATTGATCATGATATTTGCGTTGCCGGGTCTTTGGCTGTTGGCTGCGTGGCTGCGAACTGAGCCACCAACTCTCTGGCAACTCTACATCGGCAGTGCTGTTCTAATGGTCATGGGCGCCTATTTGCCCAATCTATTTATTCGTGCAAAGGCTGATCGGCGCCGCGAAGAAATCGTCAATGGGTTCCCGGACAGTCTGGATTTGATGCTGGTCTGCGTCGAGGCAGGTTTAGGGCTTGAATCAGCCCTCGATCGCGTCGGTCGTGAACTCGCGACAACTCATCCGCGAATTTCTGAAATGCTGACGGAAACGACTCTACTAATGCGAGCGGGTGCGAGCAGAGAAGACGCCTTACGCAAACTTGGTGAAACCGCCGGCGTCGACGAGATCAAGTCTTTCGCCACACTGCTCATCCAATCGGACAAACTCGGAACGAGCTTAGCGACTACTTTACGTGTCTATTCGTCAGAAATGCGCGAGGCACGCCGCCTGAGAGCTGAAGAAAAGGCACACCGGCTGCCTGTCTTGCTTTCGATCCCACTAGTTGTTTTTATGCTTCCGACAATGATAGGCGTGATCATTCTTCCAGCCATTGTCATGTCGATCCGTGAAGTACTACCAGCCCTGCAGGGAGGCTCTTGATATGAAACAGATCTACCGCACATCGTGCTGCATCGCCGCAGCACTCGCATTGGGGGGGTGTCAAAGCTTCGTGAACGCCCTCGGTTTCGGACCAAAGCCAGCTCAGACTGAACAGCGCGCTGAAGTTTTTGGCAGTGAAGAACTGCAGAAAGGCAGACTGGCGCTTGAGCAAGGCAATATCGCCAGCGCCATCCAGCAATTCCGTTTGGCCGCCTTGAATGAGAGCCATGCCGCCGATGCCTTCAATGGCCTTGGTGTTTCCTATGCACGGCTTGGCCGGGCCGATTTGGCAGAACGTTACTTCCAGGCTGCGGTCAAAGTTGACCCGAGCAATCCGAAGTATGCCGCCAATCTCTCGCGCTTTTACCAGTCGCCGCTTGGCAATTCTGCCCGCGCGCTGGCAATGCGCGAAGCAAAAACACAGGCATTGCTTGCGCAGGCAGAGAAAACTGCGGTTGAAGAAGGCTTGATCGAACCGGAGATCGATGATCGGGGCGCGGTCGCTATCTCGACCCCTGCTCCGGCTCAGGTTGAACGTGTATCCGAAAACGAAGTGGCGATTGCGCCTGCAGCAAAGACCGATACTCCTGCTGCACGTCAACCGGTTCGTCAGGCGGAAATCCAGATTCGCAGCGCTCCTCAGCCTGAAGCAGCTGCATCGCGGGTCAGTCAGGATAGCCAAACGGCAATCGCAGAGCCACGCCGCGCGCGCATCACCGTCTCTCGCGGTGGTCCACGCTGGAGTGCTAGCCCTCGTTCGCGCAACTATCCTGTGCGGATTTCATTGCGCCGCGGTAGCGAGGACTAATCCTTGGATACAGCGCTGCTTTGGCCAGCAGCACTGACTGCGCTCCTCGTCATAGGGGCCGTCAGTGACATGCGAACCCGCCGATTGCCGAACTGGTTGTGTCTCGCGCTGCTCGTGCTGGGACTGGCTTATGCCTATTATCTCGGTGGTTTCGCTCTCACAGGCTGGCACTTTGCGCATGCCATGATCGCGATGGTAATCGGCGCGGGCATTTTTGCAGCGGGAATAATGGGGGCTGGCGACGCGAAGTTCTACGCCGGACTTGCCGCGTTTTTTCCGCTCTCAGAGGGCCTCAATCTGCTGCTTTGGGTGTCTATTGCCGGTATCGTTTCCATCTTGAGCTGGATGATTCTGCGTCGGATCCTTCCTTTCAAGAAGCCTGAAGAAGGCAGCCTGCATGCCAAATTTCCATATGGTGTGGCGATTGCTATCGGCGGTATTCTCGTCGCTTGGACGGGGGTTGTGCCGTCAGGCGTCAGTGCGTGACATGTTAACCGCTGCTCTGCATAATTATCCAATGGAGCATGATCAGGCACCTCTTTTGAATACGGGCGATTGGATCGACCGTCTTGCAGACAGCGCGCCGCGGCTTTCTGTCCTCGCGCTAATCGCGATGGCCTGGTCGTTGACGCTGGCATGGCCACCAACGGTAAGCGATGGTCCTCTTGTTGAAGGCGGAACGCAGAGCATCCCTGCGGGTAGTTACCCTCTGCGCGTCGACTTACCGAACTCCGGAAGTACTGTCTCTGTCGAGAAATTGATCGCTCTAAGCGAGATTCATCCAGCGATCGCTGCGCTAGGTCTTGTTCCGGAGCCAGTGAATGAAGCGACGACTGAGGCATCTGCATTGACGGCGGCCCCTGCAAGATCGGTGGGTGAAGTTGCGCAAGGCAGCTCACGCAACTTTGCCGATGCATTTGCGGATTTCACAGCATCGCTACCCGCATCGCAACGTTCCGATGCGCGCGCAGCAGCAGCTCTCGCTGCGGCAGAGGGGTTGGAGCCCGGCGCATTTCTCAACCTTGATTATGACCTAGCGACGCTCGCGCCTAGCCAGCCTGCAAGTGGCGGCAGCGGCGGCCCGGCCAGCTATAATGCGTCTGACGGCAGTCTGACTGTAACAAAGCCGCTTATGGTGGACGGTGAAAGCAAAGGTCGCGCTACAATTCGGATCGAAGAAGGTGCGCAGATATTCATTGCGACATCGGCGGTGGCAGATGCGCTCGGACCGCGCGCGCAGGCATTGCCGTCCCGGGTTGCGAATGCGATCGAGACCGGCACCGGGTTCATCCCGTTCCACGAACTTCGCGGCGCGGGGGTTGCGGTGGAATATGATCCCGTAACGGATCGGGTGTCTTTATCGATGCCAGCCGGCGCGTAAATCAACCAAGCCGCTCGCGCCATTCACTGGCGAGCAAACCCCAATAATACTCGTCGCACCAACCGATATGCGTCTTGATGTTCTCAACAAAATGCGCTTCGCGGCGGAACCCGAGTTTCTCGACCAACCGGTTTGAGCCGGTGTTGCGCGGATCGGTGATAGCGAACACTCGATGATGATTTTCCACCTCGAACAGCTGTTTGAGCAAGCGCTGCGTGCATTCAAAGGCTATGCCTTCGCCTTGGCGGTCCTTTACAGTGATGTAACCTATTTCCGCAGTGTCATGCTCGCATGGCACCGCGACAATGCGCGCGACAAGCTTTCCCGACGAACGCTCGATCACGCTCCAGCTACGGCCACTCCAATCGGTATCACATAGCCAATCGCCGAGTTGCTCCTCCGTCTCGAACGCAACGTTCAGCATGTATTTGCATTGCTCAGGATCAGAGAGCGTCGGGAATAGAGCCGCTGTGTCTTCGCGTACAAGCTTGCGCATCGTGAAACGCGGTGTTTCCAGCGTCGGTGTTGGCAGTGAAGCACTCACTCTGCGGTTAAATGCGCGACCAGCGCCTTCACTTTCTTTTGCCGCCACTGCGGCAGCGGCGCGACGAGCCAGTAGGCTCTGCGGCCCGGATCCGGTCCTTCAAGGATCTTCAGCTTACCCGCCGAAACCGCTTCCTTAACCAGCGGATAGGGCAAGATCGCCTTGCCCAGCCCTGAAATGGCTGAGCTTAGCGCTTGGCCCGGATTTCCTGTCGTGACGCAGGCTTTCTCACCATCCGGCAGTGCAACGCCCGGCCAGCTGATCCAGCTGTCCTGAGCTTCGGGTGCTGCGACAACCACGCGCTGCGCTTCGGCCAGCTGCACTCCCTCCAGCTCTCCCGGCCCGTCGACCAACCGGACCGCCAGATCAAGGTTGGCTTCAGTGAAATCGGCGTTTTCATCGGCAACGATGTGAAACTGGATATTCGGATTGCCAGACTTGAACTCAGCTAATTTCACACCCAGCCATTGCGCGTAGAATTCGCGCGGCACGGCGATGGTGTAGCGATCCGACGCCTGGCCCGCCTGCATCGCCTGAACGCTTTCCTCAAATTTGAGAAAGCCTTCGCGCAATGCATCAAGGCCCGCGCTGCCTTCCCCTGTCAGCTCCAGTCCCTTGCTGGTGCGGCGGAACAAGACGACACCCAAATGGTCTTCCAATGCGCGGATTTGCTGGCCGACTGCGGCAGGCGTAACCGCCAGCTCGTCCGCGGCGCGGGTGAATGACAGATGTCGCGCAGCCGCGTCATATACGCGCAAGGCGTTCAAAGGCAGGTGAGTCCGCTTCATGGTGAGGGCGATTTAGGGTGGTCCAAGCCGGACCGCAAGCTTCGCTTAGCGTTCGGCCGTTTCGGGCGCGGCAAGCGGGAAGAATGGAATCCGAACTTCCAGCGGCGTACCATCTTCGCGGTGGAAGACATAAAAGCCTTCCATCGACCCGTGCGGCGTCGCGAGCGGGCAGCCAGAGACATAATCGTGGCTTTCGCCGGGCCTGAGCAGGGGCTGCTCACCCACCACCCCTTCGCCGTCAACATGGTTTACCATGCCGCGGGCGTCAGTGATCCGCCAATGTCGGGTTCGCAGCTGAACCGCCTCGTGGCTGCCGTTCTCGATACGGATGTGGTAGACCCAGAACCACTTCCCTGCATCGGGTTGCGATTGTTCGGGCAGGAAGTTGACCGCGACCCGCACGGTAACACCTTCTGTAATGGCAGCGTGTTGGAACAGCTCTTTCATAGCACCTGGAAGGTAGCGATTAATGCGAATGCCTCAAGACTATGCGGAAGAATAATCCACTTCGGCGTGCATAGCTGACCTTTACCGGCGATCGAGGTTCAATGAGCCGTCAGCTCTTCTTCGATCTGATCCAGACGCTCTTTGCCGAAGAACATTTCGTCCTTCCCCTTGGGACCAACAAACATTGTCGGAATTCCGAATGTACCGCGCGCGACCGCGTTTTCGGTGTTCTTGATCAGTCCTTGCTTCACTTCGTCTGTCTGGCTGCGCTCGAACAAGTCCTTCGCATCGAAACCAGCCGCAGTAACTGCAGCACCCAGAGCTGCCTGATCGAGTACGTCGACACCATCTTCCCAGATGGCGGGCAGCATCGCTTCAACGAATTGGACCCCGCGCCCATCCTGATCAGCGGCGTAAAGCATACGCTGCAGCGTGATCGAGTTGAACGGAAACTGTGGGTGCAACTTATACTTGGTGAGGCCATGTTTCTCGATGAAGCGACGCATTTCAAGCATGGAATACTCGACCTTGCCCTTAACATCCGCGTCCCGGATCATCGGCGGCGCGTTTCCAGTGAGTTTGTGCATTCCGCCCAGGAAGACCGGGAACACGTCCAGCTCAGCCCCGGTACGTTTGACAAGATCGCGCAGCGGCCACCACACCAGATAGGCGTTGGGGCTAACAAAGTCGAAAATCAGTTCAACGCGCTTTGACATGACTTGCTCTCCCTAGATTCCAGCGGCCCGCAATGCTGCATCCAAATCCTCTTTAAGGTCTTCGATATCTTCAAGGCCCACATTAATGCGCAACAGACCTTCCGTGACGCCCATCTCTTCGCGATCCTGAGATTCCATGCCTGCATGCGTAGTAGACGCTGGATGGCACATGAGTGATCGTGCATCACCAATATTATTCGAGATATCAATTAATTGTAGCGCATCCAGGATCGCGAATGCACGCTCTCGCGTACCGACATCAAACGCAAAGATCGGTCCGGTCGCGCGCATCTGGGCCTTGGCAAGCTCGTGACGAGGATGACTTGCGAGACCTGGATGCAACATGCGTCCGCCGGCCGCATTAATCCGCGGCTCGAGAAACGCACCCAGCGCGATCGCATTTTCACTCTGCCGCATCGCACGCAATTCCAAGGTCTCCAGCCCCTTCAACACCACCCAGGCATTGAACGGCGAAATATTCGGCCCCGTGTTTCGTTGGAAGGGTAGCAGGACATCATTGATCCATTGTTCGCTGCCGCAGATCGCTCCTGCGAGCACACGGCCCTGTCCATCCATCAGTTTCGTTGCCGAATAGGCCACGACATCTGCGCCAAAATCCATCGGGCGCTGCAGCGCGCTGGTAGCGAAGGCATTATCGACGACCGTTGTGATGCCGTGCGCCTGGGCAACGTCGCACACGTGCCGCAGGTCGACGATATCAAGCGTGGGGTTTGCCGGCGTTTCGAAAAAGAATACCTTTGTGTTGGGACGAATGGCCGCTTTCCATTGCGCATCATCCGCGCTGTCAATCACTGTGGTCTCAATCCCGAAACGCGGGAGCAGATGGTCCACCAGCCAACGACATGACCCGAATGCGGCGCGCGCAGCGACACAATGATCGCCAGCCGACAGCTGACATAAAAGCGCCGCTGTCATAGCCGCCATTCCGCTCGCCTGCGCGCGACAAGCCTCTGCTCCTTCCAGCAATGCAATGCGTTCTTCCAGCATAGCCACAGTGGGGTTTTGCAGACGCGAATAAGTCATACCCTGTGCGTCGCCCGCAAAGCGGTCTGCTACAGTTTGTGCGTCATCATAGGTGAAGCCAGAAGAGAGGAATAGCGCTTCGCTTGTTTCCCCATGTTCGCTGCGCCATGTTCCACCGCGCACCGCGCGGGTGGCCGGTCGCCAATTGCGCGTCGTCGCGCGATCCATGCCTGTTGTCTTTTTCATCGCTGTCGAGGGTTAGTCGCTTGCCACCCAGACAGGCAATAAAAAAGCAGGGAAAAACTCGACAGCGCCAGAATCAAAAAGCGGGGCACTGAGGCCCCGCTTTCGAATTTAGATTAAACAGATCGCCTTAGGGGCTAACCGGCTCATCATCATCGGTTGCGGTAAGAACGATGAAACCGACGAGAACCGCAGCAGCGATTGCTCCGATCAGAGCGCCCGAACCGCCCAGCTCCTGCTCACCCGAAACAGGTGCAGAAGCACGCTCGGTTGCCTGCAGTGCGATCGGTGTACCGACCAGTGCCAAAGCACCGGCAGCAAGACCAAACTTCTTCAACATAAAGTATTCCCCATTGAACATTTGAATCAACGCAAACTTGTTCTAATAATCGTCGGACAGACGACTGATGTCAATGCCTTTAGGTACAGGCAAGCCGCCCTGATTCCGCGACAAGGCGTTATTTCAACAACTTGTTGCGCGGATATCACAAGGGTGCGGTTTCGAGGCCCCGCATCCCGATTGCGTCATGACCGATCGCTGACAGCATCTGGGCACCTTCAATCATTGTCAGCAAATAGGTAGCGCCACCCGAAGGGTCAGGATCGTTTTCCGGCATCTGTTCGGTCAGCCACGCCAGTAACTGAGACATCACACTCTGCGCAGCGGCGCGATACCCCGGCAGATCGCGCGCAGAACCAGCAACAATTTCCCACCAGAGCGCCAGAAATGGCTCCATGTCAGAGCCGCTCGTGCGCTTAATGATCCGATCAAGCAGTTCGCGCCGCGACGTTGATCGTTCGCCCGACAACGACGCATCAAGCACTTCGGAGTATGCCCTGGCGACATACGCCAGCACATCAGCAATCAGCCGCTCCTTATTCCCGAAATGATAAATCAGCATCCGATCACTGGTCCCTGCGGCCTTGGCGAGCGGTCGCAGGCTCGCACCGCCCATGCCATGCGTCAGGACGTGGTTCGCCATCAGCGGAAGCAGCGCCTCTCTCGATAGTTTCTGCTGGCTCTTTTGAATGCCGGTCATGACCCCTTGTAGCAGTCGCTACATCGCGCTACAAGCCATGTGTAGCGACTGCTACATGATTCGATTGCGAGAGACCCGGAGGCACCAGTGGACATCTTCACAATTCTATTTCTAATCGGCGCAGCTTTAATCGTCCCCATCATGATCTCGATTGTTGTGCGCAATCAGCAGATTGGATCGCCTACGCTTGCAGGAGCGGCCGCGCTTGGGTTTGGAGCGTTCACCGTAATCACAATTGCGTCCGAGGGTGTTGAGCAAGTGATCTTGAATCACACTGTCAATTACTGGGGGACACAGGTCTGGTATGATCTGATCATCGCCGCCAGCGTTGCGTTGTTCTTTATCGCGCCCCGCGCGCGAGCGGTGGGAATGAACCTTTGGCCATGGGCGCTTTTTGTCGCGCTTACAGCCAGCATCGGGCTATTGGCCATGATCGGTAGATTGTTCTGGCTGGAGCAACGATCAACTGACCATGCTTGATTTGGTTTGTGCTTGCGGGGGAATTGAGCTCGCACTAATCGCTCAAATCAATGAGCCAAGCCCCCGAGCATGACACCGATCCAATTCTGTTGACGCTAACCCTGGGTTGCGTCGTCGGGTTGTTTTGCGCGTTCTGGCTGACCGTCCAACCGGACCCGCTTGTCACGGACACCCACTATTTGCCGGCAGCGCTCGAGATTCTGGCAGGCATGGTGACACTGATAGCCAGCATGCGGGCAATTTGGCACGTAACGCGCACGCGAGCTGTAACCTTGGTTTCCGGCTTATTACTGGCGGCGGGACTCATCTTAATGACCCAGTCGCGCAGCCTGGTGCCGGTCATATACTTGGTGTGTTTGCTCTCGCTCGCGGCCTGGCAGCTTTCGGCTGCGATCCGCCGGCCAGAACAGGGCCGCTGGCGATTGGCAGCTGTTGGCGTATATTTCGGGCTGGCCATGGGGGTGAATTGGGTCGCGATTTCCATGGTCTTTCTGGCTGTTGCCGCGTTTTTTGTCGCGCGTCTATCGGCAGGGCGCAGGCGATTGATGACGAGCAAGCGGGGTATTCCTGTTCCCGGTATCTCGCTGATCGAAGCAATTGTGTGGCTCGGTGTGGTTCCCTTGCTGATCTATGCCGCTGCTTCGTTGGCTGGTATTTCCGGCTGAGTACGGTCACCGAACGATCCGGATAATAGCCCTTGCTGAAGGCGTCCTATCGCTGTTGTAAGGCAGGTAGGACACATATTGGGACGAGCGCTGGACTCTCGCCCGACACGTCAAAGGCGTTGGCACACAGCCTTACCAATCGCTTCGGAACCCATGTCGCCACCCAGATCTCCGCCGCGAATGCCGTCCTTCAAGGCGCGCGCGACGGCGCGCTCGATACGGTTCGCTTCATCTTCCATGCCAAATGAATGGCGCAGCATCATGGCCGCGGACAGGATCGTAGCCATCGGGTTGGCCTTGCCCTGTCCTGCGATATCCGGCGCGCTGCCGTGGATCGGTTCATATAGTCCGAAAGTGCCATGATCCGTCTGCCGCTCACCCAGCGAAGCGCTGGCCAGCAAGCCAATCGAGCCAACGCACATGCTCGCCTGATCGGACAGGATGTCGCCAAACAGATTGCCGGTCAGAACCACGTCGAACGCGCCTGGCGCCTTCACCAACTGCATCGCGGCGTTATCGACATACATGTGATCAAGCGCGACATCGGAATATTCGGCTGCAACTTCCTCAACCACTTCGCGCCAAAGCCGGCTCGTCTCCAGCACATTCGCTTTGTCGACGCTGGTTACTCGTCCGTCGCGCGTTTGCGCGGTGCGGAACGCGATGTGCGCGATGCGGCGAACCTCATCTTCAGCATAGGCCATGCGATCCCAACCCTCACGCCGCCCATCGGGCAGAGTTTCCCGCCGTTTCTCGCCAAAATAGACATCCCCGGTCAGTTCGCGCACGATAACCAGGTCGATCTCGCGCGCGATCTCGGGCCGCAACGCAGAGAGTTCTTCCAGCCCGTCAAACCCCTTCGCCGGGCGCAGATTCGCAAACAGGTCGAGCTCCTTGCGCAGCCCCAGCACAGCCTGTTCGGGGCGCAAATGTCGCTCCAGATTATCGCACGAGGGATCGCCGACCGCG
This sequence comes from Altererythrobacter ishigakiensis, assembly GCF_001663155.1. Classification (NCBI taxonomy): domain Bacteria; kingdom Pseudomonadati; phylum Pseudomonadota; class Alphaproteobacteria; order Sphingomonadales; family Erythrobacteraceae; genus Altererythrobacter; species Altererythrobacter ishigakiensis. Next base: position 1,333,563 of record NZ_CP015963.1, on the reverse strand, counting down.
CCGAACAGCACCGCGTCGGCTTCGCGCGCCATCTGGAGGGTCTCCGGTGGCAGTGGATGCCCGCGATTGCGATATCCAGCCGCGCCGACGTCACCTTCCATCAGCGACAGATCAAGCAATCTCAATTCATCCAGAACACGCAGCGCTTCGCGCGTTACTTCCGGGCCAATCCCGTCGCCGGGCAAAACTGCGATCTTCATTGCGTCAGCATGCGGCCAAGCCGCTCCCTCAATAGCTTCCGTGATGCCATAACATCGCCGCGCTTGTCGGCAAGCAGGTAGCGGGCAAGAGGTTGTTCAAGCCGGTCAAACGCAGCTATCAGCGCTGACAGATCGGAGTCCGCATCCGGACGCGCCCCGCCATAGCCAAGCTCTCGCAACAAAAGTGTCTCGTAAGCGATCATCGCAGGTAGCCAACCGCGCGCAGACGGGGCCTGACACACCGCGCTCAACAGGCCATCAAGCGCACCAAACAAAGCGGGATAGGCATTTCGTTCAGGCAAGGCAGTGGCTGTCAGGGCGCAGGCCCATGTAATAGCAGCAGCAGGCAAAGGTTCGGTCATCCAGGGCCCGCGGCTGTCGGTCAGTTCGACCTTGGCGAATGGCAATTGGCTATCCGATTTCGCGCGCAGATCAATCGCCACCCGATTTCCCGGGATCATTACCGGTCGTAGCTGCCGCCCTCGCCCACCCGCGACATAAGCCGCGACAAGGCCAAAATCTTCAGTCAGGAATCGCGCAATGCTGGCGGTTTCGCCGTGATGTCTTGATGCAACGAGTATGGCCGGTGCGCGCAGATTCATCGCGCGCAGCGCTTACTTGCCAGCGAGCTTTGCTTCCAGCTCTTCCAGCCGTGCCTTCAACGCTTCATTCTCTTCGCGCGCTTTCTGGGCCATCATCTTCACGGTCTCGAACTCCTCGCGAGAGACGAAATCCATTCCCGCCATACCTTCTTTCAGGCGCTCGCGAGCGCTTTCGCGCGCTTCACGCGTCATGCCGGCAAATGTGCCTGCTGCACTGTTTGCCATCTTCACGATATCGGCGATCATCGGGTTCTTGCTTTGCATGGGCTTGAAATGGAGATGCTCACCGCAAAAGGCAAGCTCTACCTATAGCTGAATGCGCTGGACCGAATTGTTCGGTACATCCTGCCCGCCATCGGGATTTGCTTGCAGAAATTCGTAATTCAACAAAGTCGCGAAGCTTGCCCATGCCAGATAAGGCAACAACAATACCGCTGCGAGCCGCCGGACTCTCCAGAATGCCGCGATCACCGCCAGCAAGGTCACAACCACAATCGCCAATACAATCAGACCACCTTCAATATTCTGATTGCCGAAAAAAACCGGAGTCCAGGCCAGATTGAAGATGAAATGCAGTGCGAAGAGACCGATTGCGATCCCGCGACCACGTGCCCCCCATGAGCTGCAAACGAGGGCCAAAGCGATGCCTATCATCACATAGAGGATGCTCCACACGATGCCGAAGGCTGCGGGCGGCGGGTAGATGTCGGGTTTGACCAAGCTCTGAAACCACAAAGTGTTCGGGCTACCCAACTGGCCTGCGACAAAGCCCAGCAAAACAATCAGCGGCACCGTGAACAGCCCCCAGCGAAAGAAGCTGGCGCGCAACTGGCTGCGTGAGGCGATAACGTTCATCTTGTCTCCCGGCAAAAGGTCGGGCGAATCGCCCCTCCTGTCTCCTGCCACGCGATACACTTTGCGCAATTGCCCGCCAATCACTGTCTCAAACAGGGAAAGGTCAGAAAAAACCTCAACTCCGAGTCTCGTGAAAGAAGTGGAAAAAGAAATTGAGCGAAAAGGAAATCTTCTGCTAAGCCACCCGCTTCCGCGTCGTGCGATTGGGCGCAATAGCGGCGTGGGGTCGTCATTTGGGGCGCCCAACCCACAAGGGGACTTTTGTAATGAAGAAGAATCTGGCATCGATGCTGGCAGTCGCCGGTGGTCTCGCTGTAGCCACTGCAGCATGTTCAGCTCCTGCTGAAGAAGCTCCGGCTGAAGAAGCAGCTGCTGAAGAAACGGCAGATTACGAAGGCTGCTGCGCAGCTGAAGGTTGCTGTGCTGCTGCTGAAGAAGGCTGCTGTGCAGCTGCTGAAGAAGAATCAGCTGAATAAGCTTTAGCTGTTCTGAACAGACAATTCGGCCGACGGTGACTGTGTTGCCGTCGGCCGTTTCGTTTTCTAGGCACGCAAGTATGAACGCCACAGACGCCGCCCATACCGTCATCGAAACCATCACACAGATGGCTCAAGAACAGCGCCCGTTGATGCTTCGCGTATTGCCTGACGGTGGCGAAAGCCATTTCTGGAAGCATTATCCCAAAGGTGATGCACGCGATGCCAAGACCAGATCGCGCTGGTATTACCACGTCCACGCGCCGGGATCGCGCGACGAGGGCGAGCACGGGCATTTTCACCTGTTCCTGCACCGCACGCAGCTGCCAAAGGGGCTTGAGCCCAAGGTCTGGCCACCTCAAGGCGAAGATTGCAAAGCGCATGTTACCCATTTGGTCGGATTGTCGATCGACACCGTCGGCATCCCGCGCGCATGGTTCACCGTAAACCGCTTCGTCACGAATGAGTTTCTTTTCCCGGCCGATGTCATGATCGAGCATTTGCCTGACTTCAACGTGGATGAGACCAAGGAAGACGATCTGGTCAACCGCTTTGTCACGGCAATGGTCGCGCTGTACCGTGAAGAAATTGCGGAGCTTCTGCGCCAACGCGATGCACGGCATGCAGAGCTGGTCGCCAAGCACGGCGAGAAGGGATACGAAAAGGAAAGCGGTGTCGAAGTGCTCTCGCAAATTCCCATCGATCTTGATGCAAAGATCAGCAGCCTGGATTTGGAATAGACCGCTAAGCGCGCGTAGCGGAAACCAGAAACTCTACATTCCCCTGCGGCCCCGTAATCGGGCTCTCGACAATCCCTTCGACTGTCCAGCCGTTACTTTCCAGCCAATCGCGCACTTCGTTGCACACGCGCGCATGCAAGGCCGGATCGCTGACCACGCCTTTCTTGCCAACTTCCTCTCGCCCCACTTCGAACTGCGGTTTGATCAGTGCGACAAGCTGGCAATTGGGCGCAGCCAGTTCGAGCGGTCGCTCAAGTACCTTGGCAAGCCCGATAAAGCTGGCATCGCACACGACCCAGTTGCACGGGCGATCGATAAGTTCCGGCGTGAGAATACGCGCGCTGGTCTGTTCCAGCACTGTGACTCGGGCATCCTGCCTCAGCTTCCACGCCAGCTGGTTGGTGCCGCTGTCGACTGCGAAGACATGTTCCGCACCGCCCTGCAGCAACACATCGGTAAAGCCGCCGGTTGAGCTGCCAATATCCATCGCCACTGCCCCTGCCGGGTCGAGCCCGAAGTGCTCTATCGCGTGGGCAAGCTTGATCCCGCCGCGGCTGACCCATGGGTGATCGCGCCCGCGAACCTCAATCGGTACATCTTCGGCCATCTGCTGACCCGGCTTGGTGATCTTGGTCTCACCACTGAAGACCAGCCCCGCCATCACCAGCGCCTGCGCACGCGCGCGACTCTCGGCGAGCCCGCGCTCGGCAAGCAGCTGATCGATCCGGCGTTTTTTGCTCATGCAATGCTCTTGGTCATGGACGAGCAAGGCGTTAGCGCGCATTAAGCGCGTATGAAACACATCTATTTGCAAATGGCCGCCGGTCTCGCCGCGACTTTCACGATCGGGGCCAGTTCGGCATGCGCTCAGCAGCAGGATGACGGATCCGAACCAGTTGTCTTCGAAGAGGCAGCGGATCTCAGCTGGAATGATGAACCACAAACTCCGGGCACATGGACATATGTCAACGAGCCGGGCGAATCGCTCGGCCTGTTCGGTGACGCCAATCCGGTCCATCTGTTCGTGCTGCGCTGTGACAAGGAATCGCGGCAGATCGGCATTGCCCGACGCGGCGAATCTCAGAGCGAGTTGATGATGCGCGTTCGCACCGAGACTGCCGAGCGTTTGCTAAACGCAAGTGAAGTGCCCGGATATGGACTGGTCGCGGCCAATCTGCCTGCGAATGACCCGCTGCTGGACGCGATGGCCATCACCAAGGGCCGCTTTGCCATCGAGGTTGAAGGGATGGAGCCGCTCTATATCCCCGCATGGGCCGAAGTGACCCGCGTGATTGAGGATTGCAGGTAACAAAAAAGGAGCCTCAAGCGGCTCCTGACCAAGGCGCTCCATTCTGACGTGGGAAAACTAAAATTCAAGACTTGTTTTCGCGATTCGGTTGAATCAAATTGACACTTGAGGCCAGCGGCGAACGCGGCTCTCGGCCCCCGGTGATACGGTCTGGGTCTTGGCTTACAAGCGCGAAAGGAGGTGATCCGATGTCTCATGGTTCAGTAGAGAGGTCGGCAAGTTTCCGCGCGAGGTACTATAGGTAAGTTCGATACCTATAGAGACTTCGTGAGCGGCGCTTACCGCCGCTGACCATGAAAGGGCTGAACCTCCTACGGGCGAGGTTCGGCCCTTTTCATTTTTTGTTTAGCCCCAGGCGCAGTCGCGCTCTGGCTGCCGCAACCAGGTGGCTATCATCACCAAACGGCGAGCGAACAGTGAGCCGCAAGGGCGCCAGGATTTTTGGGCGCCCGCCCGCAGCGACGCGACCTTTAGGTCGCGTGAGCGAGGATATCGCGAGCGCGGATGCGCTTGCGAAAAACAAGAACGCGCACTAATCGCGACCTCCATGGAATTCACGCGCATCCCACACCCGGCCCCGACGGCTGACGACGTTCGCGACGCGAAGATTGCCGATCCCGGTTTCGGCACGGTCTTCACAGATCACATGGTCACAATCGACTATGATGAAGCAAAGGGCGGCTGGCAGACCCCCGTGCTCGGCCCGCGCGAACCCATCGCGCTCGATCCGGCGGCCAGCGTGCTGCACTATGCGCAGGAAATCTTCGAAGGCATGAAGGCCTATCGTCATCCGGACGACAGCCTTGGCCTGTTCCGCCCTGAAGCGAACGCGCAGCGGTTCAACAAGTCGGCTGACAGGCTGGCCATGCCGAACCTGCCGGAAGAGATGTTCCTCGCTTCGATCCGCGAATTGCTAAGCGTGGATGGCAATTGGTATCCCGACGTAGAAGACGGATCGCTGTATCTGCGCCCCTTCATGATCGCGACCGAGGCATTTCTGGGCGTGCGCCCGGCCAAGCAGTACAAATATGTGCTGATCGCGTGCCCCGCTGGCGGATATTTCAAATCGGGTGCGAAAGCGGTCAGCATCTGGCTGTCGAATTATACCCGCGCGGCGCCGGGCGGCACCGGCGCGGCTAAATGCGGCGGCAATTACGCGGCCAGTCTGGTCCCTACCGGAGAAGCCTTTGCCAAGGGGCATGATCAGGTACTGTTCCTGGATGCGGTCGAACGCAAATGGGTCGAGGAACTGGGCGGCATGAACCTGTTCTTCGTGATGGACGATGGCCGCGTGATTACGCCAAAGCTGACCGGTACGATCCTGCCCGGAATTACCCGTGACAGCTTGATCCGGCTGCTGCACGAAGAGGGCCTGACCGTCGAAGAAGGCATGTATTCGATCGACCAGTGGCGCGAGGATGCGCAAAGCGGCAAGCTTGTTGAGGTCATGGCGTGCGGCACAGCTGCTGTTGTGACGGCGGTTGGCAAGGTCGCTGGCGAAGACGGCGAATTTACCATCGGCGCCGGCGGCATCGGGCAGACCACCGCGAAACTGCGTGAAAAGCTGGTCGGTATCCAGCGCGGTACAGTAAGCGACACCCATGGCTGGGTGATGAAGCTGGATTGATTGCCATGACGGCACCCGCCCCCTTCACCGTAGCTGCGCTTTACCAGTTCACGCGCTTTGAGGACCCTGCTTCGCTTAAAGGGCCGCTGCTCGCCAAGTGTGAGGAAGTGGGCACGATGGGCACGCTGTTGCTGGCGAAGGAAGGCATCAACGGCACCATCGCGGGCGGGGAGAATGCTATCGCGCAAGTGCTCGCGCATATCCGCTCTATTCCCGGCTGCGCGGACCTCGACGTCAAGTTCTCGACCGCGACCGAACCGCCCTTCTCACGAATGAAGGTGCGGTTGAAGCGCGAGATCGTGACCATGGGCGAGCCTGATATCGATCCGCGCCTTAGCGTCGGTCATTATGTCGCTCCGCAAGACTGGAACGACCTGATCAGCGATCCTGACACCGTCGTGATCGATACGCGCAATGATTATGAAGTTGCGACCGGCACCTTCAAAGGTGCGGTTGATCCGCACACCACCTCTTTCCGCGAATTTCCCGAATGGTTCCGCGAACACCGCGATGAACTGCTGGAAGGCAAGAAGAAGGTCGCGATGTTCTGCACCGGCGGGATCCGTTGCGAGAAATCGACCAGCTTCCTGCGCAAGGAAGGTATCGAGGACGTCTACCACCTGAAAGGCGGCATCCTCAAATACCTAGAGACCGTGCCAAAGGACGAAAGCCTTTGGGACGGCGAATGCTTCGTCTTCGATGAGCGCGTAACTGTCCGCCACGGGCTGGAGCAAGGCAATTACGGCATGTGCCGCGCTTGCCGCCGCCCGGTCAGCGAAGAAGAGCAAGCCTCTGAAGATTTCGTTCCCGGCGTCAGTTGCCCGCATTGCATTGACGAGCGCAGCGAAGAACAGCGCGCACGCTATCGCGAACGGCAGAAGCAGCAACAATTGGCAAAGAAGCGCGGTGAAATCCATGTCGGTGCGCGGGCTGAACCCAGAAAGCCGTAGTGCAAGTGACTGAGACGCCGATCCTCTATTCCTTCCGCCGCTGTCCCTATGCGATGCGCGGCCGGATGGGCCTGTGGAGCGCGGAGATCGACGTAGAGCTGCGCGAGGTTAAACTCGCCAACAAGCCGGCTGAATTGATTGAAGCTTCGCCCAAGGCGACAGTGCCTGTGCTCGATTTCCGGGACGGTTCAGTGATCGATGAAAGCATCGCGATCATGCGCTGGGCCTTGCACCAGAATGATCCGGAGGGCTGGCTTTCAGGTGATGACGACGCGCTGATCACGCGCAATGATGGCCCGTTCAAGCATCATCTGGACCGCTACAAATACCCGACGCGTTATCCCGATGAGGCGGGCGGTGGTGAAGAGGCATTTCGCCTGCACCACCGCGAGGCGGCGTATGAAATTCTGCGCGATCTAGACGCGCGGCTGGCGGCTCAGGCCCAGCTTTGCGGCGACAAACGCACGCTGGCGGACATCGCGCTGTTTCCCTTTATCCGGCAGTTCGCCAACACTGATCGCGCGTGGTTCGACGCGCAGCCTATTCCGCATTTGCAGCGCTGGCTGGCAGGGCATCTTGAGAGCGATCTGTTCAAGAGCATCATGCCCAAGTTCGCGCCCTGGAAAGCGGGCGATTACGTGATCAAGTTTGGTCCCGCCAGCGCGGCTTAACCTGGGCACTGCGCCAGCGCATCGCGCAGCGCATCAATCAGCCAACTCGTCGCCGGTCCCGGGCGCGCATCGCGGCGCCATGTGGCGCTCAACATATAATGCGCACCGGGTTTCTCGGGCAGGTCCAGCTCAACCAGCGAGCCGTCGCGCAGATCATCGGCAACCTGGTGCCGCGGCATGTTGCCCCAGCCGATCCCTTGCTTCAGCAGGATATGCTTCGCGCCCAGATCCCCGAGCCGCCACGTCTGCGGGCTAAGTACGGCAAATTCCTGCCCCTGCGTAATTGATGAACGGTCGGACAGGACAATTTGCAGGTGCTTGCGACTTTCACCCGGTTTGATGCCTGATTGCGCGAGCGGGTGCGCAGGTGCGGCCACCGGGATCAGTTCGACCTCGCCGATAACCTGCCTTTCCAGATCGGGATGATCGCTCACGACCGGGCCGGCCACCCCGAGTTGAGCTTCGCCGTCCAATAGACAAGCCGCCACTGCGCCCAACCCCTCTATATTCAGCCGCAGCGCCACAGTCGGGAACATCCGCCGGAACTCTTCCAGTACCCGTGCAATAACCGCGCCCGGTATCATCACATCCAGCACCAGGCTGACTTCGCTCTCAAGCCCGGCGTGCAAGCTTTGTGTCTTGGCAAGCAGTGCATCGGTCGCATCTGCAATCGCACGCGCTTCGGCCAACAGGCCCTGCCCCGCTTCGGTCAGCACGGGCTTGCGTGACCCCTCGCGCGCGAACAGCGTCACGCCCAGTTGCGCTTCCATCTGTTGCACGCCGTAACTGATTGCGGACACTGTGCGGCCCATCTTGCGCGCTGCACCGCCAAAGCTGCCCTCTTCCTCCACGCTGAGGAAGATGCGCAACTGGTCCAAGCTGGGTTCGCCTAACCGCATGACGTCATATGTTCGGATAATCTGAACATTATGCGCAGCTTTATCTCAGTTTTCCTGTTCATTCGCAAGGGCTATCTGCAGCTCACAACGTCACTCCAACAGGAGACTCAGAAATGATCGAACTACGCCCTTTCAACTCTCTCGGTGCCGCCAATCACGGATGGCTTGACGCGCACCATCACTTTTCATTCGCCGGTTATCACGATCCGTCGCGGGTAAACTGGGGCTCGCTGCGTGTCTGGAACGATGACACAATCGCTCCGAAGACAGGCTTCCCCACTCACCCGCACAACGACATGGAAATCATTACCTATGTCCGCAGCGGCGCGATTACGCACCGCGACAGCATGGGCAATGAGGGCCGCACCGAAGCGGGCGACGTTCAAGTGATGAGCGCGGGATCTGGGATCCAGCATTCGGAGTACAATCTGGAAGACGAAGAAACGCAAATCTTCCAAATCTGGATTATCCCGGAAGAGCGCGGCGGCAAGCCCGATTGGGGCGCCCGTCCCTTCCCCAAGGAAGACCGCGCAGGTGAATTCGTTCCGCTCGCCAGTGGTGTCGCGAATGATGATGACGCGCTGCCGATCCGCACCGATGCCCGCGTGCTCGGCGCAACGGTGAAGGCCGGCGAAAGCGTGACATACACACCGCGTGATGCCTCGCGTCACCTCTATCTCGTGCCTGCAACCGGCAAGGTTCAGGTGGAAGAGGTCGAAGCAAACGCCCGCGATGGTGTGGCCATCACTCAGCGTGAGAGCGTGACCATCACTGCGCTGGAAGACAGCGAGCTTGTGCTCGTCGACGCAGCCTGACCCCAAGCCGACCGGGCATCCCCCTCTCTCCCCCGCCCGGTCGGCACCCCCTTCTCTCTCAGCAAAGGACATTCCAATGACCAACATCCTCCACATCACCGCCAGCATTCGCGGAGAAGAAAGCGTTTCCAAAGGCCTGGGCATCAAGCTTGTTGAAGGCCTCGCAGCGCAGCACCAAGCCAGCGTCACGCGCCGCGACCTGGCGCAAAATGATCTGCCATTCATCGATACAGACCGCTTTGCAGCCAACCTTGCGCCGCATGCAGAGCGTACCCTCGAGCAGTCCGAACTGGCAGCTATTGCCGACACGCTGATCGGGGAGCTGCAAGCTGCCGACACCATCGTATTCAGCACGCCAATATACAACTTCGGCGTACCCGCCACAGTGAAAGCCTGGGCCGATCTGGTTGCGCGCGCAGGCACTACCTTCAAATATACCGAGAACGGTCCTGAAGGCCTGCTGACCGGCAAGAAGGCCTATATCACGGCAGCATCCGGCGGCACGACGGTGGGAAGCGAAATCGACTTCATGACGCCCTGGCTCAAATTCTTCCTCGGCTTTCTCGGCATCACCGATGTCGATGTGATCGCTGCAGACGGCATCATGGGTGCTGGCGGCGAAGAGAAGATCAAGCAAGCTCATGAAACTGTTGAGCGTTTGGCAGCCTAATTCAGATCAGATCATCAAAAAGGACAGGGAAATGACTCAAGAAATCAACGCTAAACAGGACACAGTGATGCTGATCAGCCGAGTGTTGCTAGCCGCACTTTTCATACTAGCAGGCGTAGGCAAGCTGAGCGGTATGGAAGGCACGGTGGGTTATATCGGCTCCAAGGGTCTGCCCTTCCCCGAACTCCTGTACTTCGGCACTGTTGCCTTGGAAATTGGCGGCGGATTGTTGCTCGCGGTCGGTTTCAAGGCCCGCTATGCAGCAGCTGCTCTGGGTGTGTTTAGCATCCTCGCCGCGATCATCTTCCACAATGACTTTGCACAGCAAAGCGAGATGACTTCATTCCTCAAGAACCTCGCCATTGGTGGCGGCATGTTCATGGTCGCCGCATTTGGACCGGGCCGTTACTCGCTCGACAAAGGGTAACGTCACACCCGCCCAGGCTGGCTGCCGCTGGCAGGCAAAAAAGTGCCGGAGAGCAATACGCTCTCTGGCACTTTTGCTTTAGTCGATACGCGGCTTCACCCTGTCATCATGCGGCAGTTTAGCTTCCAGTGCGGCATAGTATTCCGGTCTGCGTGGATATTGCACCATCACCATCAATATCAGCGCCATCAGAATGCCGCCCCCCACTACCAGGAATATCGATGGTAATCCGCCTAAACCGTCAATCTGGCTCAACACGAATGCGCCAAATGAAATCCCGAAGTTAGAGACTGCCATGTAGATCGCGAACTGTGTTGCCGCGACTGTAGGATCGCAAAGCCGCATCGAAATCGGCAAACACGCAACGGTGAGCAGGATATCCAGCGAGATCCAGGCATACACGAACGTGACGAACAGCGTGGGGTTCGACCAGTAGGGGATGCTGAAATACATCACGGCGCACATTGCAATCTGCACCAGCATCCATCCGATAGCTGTCTTCTTCGCGCCAAATTTGTCGCCCAGCCATCCGCCCAGCGACAGGCCCAGAATGCCAGCGATCAACCCTCCGGTCGAAGTTGCTGCCGCGATTTGCGCCTCGCTCCAACCCACATCATTCGCGCCGATCAAGGGAGTCACGCCCGTCAGTCCGCCGTAGAGTATACCGCGTCCAAACAAAACCGGCACCCAAAGCAGGCTGACCAAACGTGTCAGTGATACGAGCGTGTTCTTCAGGATCGGCCACCACGCCTCAGCCTGAATTTCCAGATTTCTCGGATGCGCATTACCGGGGTGCCATGGCAAACGCCGTTCGCCTTCACGCTCACGAAACGAAACAATGTAAAGACACAGCAACAACACAAGCAGAGCGACCAAGGCATATGCGGCTGGGGCTCCATAGCTGCCGATCACAGCGCCGGTCAGCGCGGTACCGGCCGCGATCCCGATCGACTGCCCACCGAACATCATCCCGCTGCCGCGGGAGCGCTCGTCTTCCTCCATGATGTCCACCGCCAGCCCGTCGACAGCGACATCCTGAAACGTTGTGGCTGTGTTGAGAGCGAACCCTATCGCTCCCAATATGGCGATCTGTGAAGACGAGGGATTGAGCGCCATGCCAATCAGCAGCACCAGGATCATGGCCGATTGCGCGCCGACCAGCCAAACCCTGCGCCGCCCCAATGACAGAACCGTATGCCGGTCCATGATGAAGCCGTTGACGAGCTTGAGCGACCAGGGAAGCGCTGTCAGCGCCAGCACTGAGCCAACGTCTTCGGCATTTGCACCATTCGCAGCCATCCATGCTGGAATTGCAAACCAGCTAAGCCCGATCGGTAGCCCCTGCCCGACATAGAGAATGAAAAGTGTGAAAAGACGCAGCTTCTGGCTGCGCGCCAGTATCAAGCCGCTCGTATCAGGATTGGTCGCCATCTAATCCCCTGCCCGACGATGCCGGATCCAGTGCGCGACCACCTTCGCCAACCTACAGCTACATTTTACAAATCATAGCGATTACTGGCGTTTGCTCACAGCTTCGGCGTTTTTGCGCGCAGTTCTTTCAACCACACATCGGCAACCGCGTCTGACGGCGCTCGCCAATCGCCGCGCGGGGATAGAGCGCCGCCCGCGCTTACCTTTGGGCCGTTGGGGATGGCGCTGCGTTTGAACTGGCTGAATGCAAAGAAACGCTTGATGAATTTCTCAAGCCATTCGCGGATTGTGACGAGCTCATATTCATTCTTCTTCGCATCGGGGAATTCAGCCGGCCACAACCCTGCTTGCGTATCTTTCCACGCATGCCACGCAAGGAAGGCAATCTTGCTCGGCCGCTGACCCCAGCGAATGGTGTGATGCAGGAAAAAGTCATTCAACTCATAGGGGCCAATGATACTCTCTGTGCTCTGGATCTCACCGCCTTCGCCCGGAGGTACCAGCTCGGGCGAAATCTCCGTATCGAGGATTGAAAGCAGCACTTCGTCGGTCTGGGGATCAAACTGTTCGGTGCTCACCGCCCAACGGATCAAATACTGGATCAGCGTTTTGGGGACTCCCGAATTTACCGCATAATGGCTCATCTGGTCACCAACACCATAAGTACACCAGCCAAGCGCCAGCTCGCTCAAGTCGCCCGTCCCGATCACAAAGCCCGAATGATGCCCCGCCAGCCGGAACAGGTAATCGGTGCGCAGTCCGGCTTGGACATTCTCGAAAGTGACGTCGTGGACCGGCTCTCCATCAGCGAAGGGGTGATCCATATCATCCAGCATGCGCGTCGCCGCAGGACGGATGTCGATCTCTTCCGCTGTGATGCCCAGCGCCTTCATCAGTTTCCACGCATTCGACTTGGTGTGATCGGACGTCGCAAAGCCCGGCATGGTGTAGCCGCGGATGAAGCTGCGCAGCAGACCCAGCCGGTCACAGCATTTGGCCGCAACGATCAAAGCATGCGTTGAATCGAGACCGCCAGAAATGCCGATCACCATGCTCTTGGCATGCGTCGCCTCCAGCCGGCGCATCAGGCCATCGACCTGAATGTTGAACGCTTCGTAGCAATCCTCATCGAGTTTGTGCTGGCGATTGGGTACAAAGGGGAAGCGCCGTATCGGGCGCACCAGACCGCGATCACCTTCACTCGGGGCAAAGTTAAAGGCGACAGTTCGGAAGCTGTCTTCGGGCCGCCCGGCTGCCTCGGCGGCGTCGTTGAAGGTCTGCATCCGCGCGCGCTCTGCCAGAATCCGCTCGCAGTCCACGTCAGCGATGCACAGCTCTGCATTGAGGCTGAAGCGTTCGCTTTCAGCCAGCAGATCGCCCAGTTCGTAGATCATGCCCTGGCCGTCCCACGCGAGATCGGTGGTGCTTTCGCCATGTCCGCTGGCACAATAGAGATAGGCCGCGACCGCGCGCGAACTTTGCGCACGGGCTAGCAAATGCCGCTCATCCGACTTGCCGATTGTGATGTTGCTGGCTGAAAGATTGGCGAGCACGGTTGCGCCTGCCAGCGCACCTTGTGTCGATGGCGGCGTCGGCGCCCAGTAATCCTCGCAAATCTCGACGTGCAGCTTGAACCCAGACAGGTTTGATGCAGCGAAGATCAGATCGACGCCGAAAGGTACGGTCAGCCCTGCGACAGTGATCTCCAGCCCCTTGATCTCGCGGCCATGAGCGAACCAGCGCTTCTCGTAATATTCACGATAGTTGGGCAGAAAGCTTTTCGGCACAACGCCCAGCAACCGTCCGCCCGCTATAGCCGCCGCGCAATTGTACACCCGCCCATTGTGACGCAGTGGCGCTCCGATCAGCAAAACCGGATCAATGTCTGCACTTGCCGCGACAATACGCGCAATGCCTGCTTCCGCTGCATCCAGTAAAGCGGACTGCAAATGCAGATCATCGATTGCATAAGATGACACGCAAAGCTCTGGATATGCCACCAGATCGACGCCTGCATCGTGCGCGCGTTCCGCCTCGGCCAGAATGCCCTCTACGTTGTAGTCTATATCCGCAGTGCGGGTTTTGGGCGTACTCGTTGCGACACGAACCATCCCGTGCTGGCGCATGTCGAAGAAGGGATGCTCGCGAGTATCCCGATCTAATTGATCATTTTGTGATACTGTCGAGGAGCCTTCAGTATCCTGTTCAGGGGCGGGCTCAAGCCAGTCTGCGGGCGAACATATCCCCAGGTCAGCCAAACGTCTTTGCACCGGGGGACGCGCAACTTTCCCTTTGGATTCCCAGCCGTACACAGTCCTGCTTGGCCAGGGATCGCCAAACCGAATGCCAAACTCCTCTGCTGACAGCGGCGGTTTGTGCGCCTCACGCCAAGCGCGAATCTTGTATCCTGCCAAGTGCATAGAAGATTGAGTATCCTTTTATGATATAAATGGCAAGTTTCGCTACTCCTATGAAAAGCAATTCGCGACGGATGATCGCAAAGGTGCTTCTTGCACTCGTAACTTCGATGCCCCACCTCTCGAACTCAGAGAGAGCTTCAAGATACAGGAACCAACAAACATGGCAGACCCCACCTACACCCCGCCCAAAGTATGGTCAGTAGACACCGAAAGCGGCGGCCGCTTTGCCAATATCAACCGCCCGACTGCCGGCGCGCGCGAAGAGAAAGATTTGCCGGTCGGCGAGAACCCCTTCCAGCTCTACTCGCTTGCAACGCCCAATGGCGTAAAGGTCACGATCATGCTCGAGGAACTGCTTGAGCTGGGCCACAAAGGCGCAGAATACGATGCCTACACCGTAAACATCGGCCAGGGTGAGCAGTTCACCAGCGGGTTCGTGGCTCTCAACCCAAACTCGAAAATTCCAACAATGGAAGATCGCAGCGGTGACAAACCCTTCCGCGTTTTTGAATCGGCAGCAATCCTGATCCATCTGGCAGAGAAGTTCGGCGAGTTCCTGCCAACCGATCCCGCCGCTCGTGCTGAGACGCTGAGTTGGGTCGCATGGCAAGTCGGCACAGGCCCGTTCATCGGTGGCGGCTTTGGTCACTTCTACGCCTATGCGCCGGAGAAGTTCGAATACCCGATCAATCGCTATGCGATGGAGACAAAGCGCATCTTCGACGTTGCGGATAAGCGCCTGGCGGAAAGCCGTTTCCTTTCAGGCGACGAATACACCATCGCTGATATGGCCAACTTCCCCTGGCTCGCACCTTTCACCACTGGCGATATCTACAACGACGCGAAGACCTTCCTCTCGATCGATGAATATGAAAACGTTGGACGTTGGGTGAAGGAAATTGCGGCTCGCCCCGCGGTTAAGCGTGGCCGCATCGTCAATAAGGTATGGGGCGAAGAGAACCAGCAATTGGCGGAACGCCACTCGGCAGCCGATTTCGAAGGTAAGGATATCTGATCCGGGATATTTGACGCGGTCAGTGCTTTACGGTTTGGTGGCTCAGAAGTATCGCTTGGGCCACCAAGCCATTATTGGAGTGCTGATTGGACCACACCCCGCCTGAGCGCATAAAGCTGAAGGAAAAGCTGGGCTACGGCGTGGGCGACCTAGCCTCTGGCCTGTACCTCAATTTCTTTGGCTTCTTCCTTTTTTATTTTCTGGTCGATTTGAACGGCTTGGCGCCAGCGGCGATCAGCCTGATGTTGCTCCTGACCAAGCTGGTCGATGCAGTGACTGACCCGATGATGGGCGCCATATCCGACCGCACACGCAGCCGCTGGGGGAGATACCGGCCCTACATGCTGTTTGGAGCGGTGCCCTTCGGCTTTTTTGGGGTAATGGTCTTCGCGGCGCCAGACCTGAGCCAAACCGGCCTTCTGATCTGGGCTTATGTCACCTACACACTTGCGATGCTGGTCTACACAATTGTGAACGTACCCTACGGCGGCTTGCTGGGCGTTATCTCTCCCAGTGCCGAACAACGTGGCAGTGTCACCGCGTACCGCATGTTTTTCTCCGCCTTGTCGGGGATCTTGATAGGTGTTCTTGGCACCACGCTGGTGCGAGAGTTGGGCGGAGGCAACGAGGCACGCGGCATTATGTGGACAATGGCGTGTATTGCCGGACTGTCTTTCTTCTGCCTTTTGGCAACCTTCTTCACCACCAAGGAACGTATCGAGCCGACACAGGAAAACGGTTCGATCCTTGGTGATTTCAAAGAACTGGTCGTGACCGGGCCCTGGATAGCAGTGGCCATAGCCGCGATCTTGGGCGTCACCGCCATTGCAGCGCGCCAAGCCAGCGCCCTGTTCTTTTTTGAATATGTCGCGGGAGACGATGGGACGCCTGTTCTTGCCTTTATGGATCGTCCGGCGCTGTTCCTGACCGCGCTGGCGCTGGGGCAGATCAGCGGTGTGATCCTCGCCAGTTTCCTACAACGGCGGTTTGAAAAGTCGCATCTCGTCATCTTTGCGGGGGCACTAAAGGCTTCGGCAATCATGCTATTCTACGCCATGCCCTTGGATGCTGTATGGCCGCAAACATTTGTACAGTATGGAGTTGGGATTGGCTTCGGCATGCTGATGGTTCTGGCCTACGCGATGTTCACGGATATCGCGGAGTATGTTGACTGGCGCTCGCGCAAACAGATGACCGCACTTGTGGTCGCCGCATCGATCTTCGCGGTGAAGACGGGTGTCGCCTTTGGGCTCGCCCTACCTGGCCTTGTCATGAGCATGACGGGCTTTGAAGCAGGCCAGGAACAAAGCGAAGCGGCGGTCAGGGGAATCAACCTTGCCTTTGCGATCATTCCCGCCATTGTGCTGGTCCCGGGCGCGGTTGCCATGCTGTTTTACCGCATTGATCGGCAAACGATTGCCAAGATTGAGGCCGAGCTTGCGCAAAGGCGGCAATTGCCTGCCTGAACCCTCTTCACATTGCAGTCAGAGCCGCTATAGGGAGCGCCCCGCCATCAAAAAGCGGGTCTGCTGGGGTGTAGCCAAGCGGTAAGGCACCGGTTTTTGGTACCGGCATGCGCAGGTTCGAATCCTGCCACCCCAGCCAACCTTCCATGTATTGCGTTAAGAAAAGATCAGACCGTTCCGGCCACACATAGGTTCTGGCCAGTAACCCACTCGCCTGAGTTACCGACGAGATAGAGCACACATGCGGCGATATCGCGTGGCGTGCCTAACCGACCCGCAGGCAGGTTCAGCTGCTCAAGCAAAGGCCCAAAATCCTCGTCCTTCATGTCGAGCGCCTTCTTCACCGTATCGGTAGGGACAAACCCGGGCAGGATCGCGTTGACGCGGATTTTTTGCGGCCCTAGCTCCAAAGCAAGTGTCTTGGTCAGCATATTCACGCCAGCCTTAGCAGCGCTGTAGTGCCCGCTACCTGGGAAGGGATCGCGTCCAGCCATCGACGATGTATTCACGATACTGCCGCCGTCCTTCATGCGCTTCGCCGCGGCCCGCACGCCATAGAATACTGAGGTTAGATTTACGGCCATCGTCTTGTGCCATTCCGCTGGCTCAAGCTCCGTAAGCGGTGCGGAAACAAGCGACCCTCCCGCATTGTTAACCCAGATATCGAGCCGACCGAATTCATCGATAGCTCGCTGGCCAAGCGCCTCCATATCTTCTTCGTCTGAGACATCGGTTATATGTGCAACCGCGCGACCTCCAGAACTGCTCTCGTTAATCAACTTTGCTGTGCTTTGGATCTGATCGCCTGACCTCGCGGCACAAACAACATCGGCGCCAGCTTCAGCCAGCAGGGTAGCAATACCCTCACCGATACCACGTCCCGCCCCCGTCACCACGGCGACT
Organism: Altererythrobacter ishigakiensis; assembly: GCF_001663155.1. Classification (NCBI taxonomy): domain Bacteria; kingdom Pseudomonadati; phylum Pseudomonadota; class Alphaproteobacteria; order Sphingomonadales; family Erythrobacteraceae; genus Altererythrobacter; species Altererythrobacter ishigakiensis. The sequence continues at coordinate 1,316,087 of NZ_CP015963.1, read as the reverse complement.
TTACCAGTAAGGTCGAACAGTTCCTTCATTCGCGCGCTCCAACTAAACAAGGCTGAGAGCTAAGAGGACGACACCTCACAGTCTACTAATCAAATGTCAGTGGAACGAAGAGGGTGGGCGACTAAATTTCTGATCGGCTTATTACCTTAACCGGACCAGTTTCATCCCTTCCAAGGGATCTACTCAGTCCCCAGTTGAGGCTGCGGATTATTGGGAACCAGAATCATCGTATTGCCTTCGACTCGCCACGAGGCAAGCCGAGAAAGCAAATTCATACCCACAACGTTTGTCTTACCAAGCGAGGGTGCGATCACCACATCTAGCCCGCGAACGGCGACGTTACCGAACCGCAACTCACCGATGGTCGAGAGTTCTGCCGAAACGGGACCGTTGGCAGTGTTTACGGTGACCGGCAATCCACCCCGGCGGGGCAACAGGCCCGCACGATCAGCTACGCCTTGGGACACCGCGGTTAGCGTGGCCCCTGTATCGACCAGAAAGTCCGCTGGAACCCCGTTTATCTGAGCGCGCAGCCAGAAATGTCCGTCTGAGGCCATCGGAATGTGCGTCTCGCCGCCTTCAACGATTTGTTCAGGCAACCCAAATTGCGGGACAGCGATTTCCAGTCGGGAGTCAAAGCGCGACAATTGCAACACGACGACCAACAGTACCCCGCCAAGAACCACAGTACTTGCCCGACGCACAAAAAAACCGAGCGGAACCTTTCGGCGAACCATCAATGATCCGATCGCGCTAACGGCAATCGCCGCGACCACCATAAGCAGCAAGCCCGAACGCGGGATCGCCGCGATTGTCATCGCCAGATATTCCCAGATGCCCTTGATCGACATCACATAGATATAGGTGGATTCATCGATTTAATCCATGAGCGAGTTCGATGATTGAGCGCTAAATCCCACCGGTCACTTTTCTCGCAAGCTCCCGGCCGGAAGTCCACGCGCCCTCTACTCTTGGCGAAACGAGATAGTCACCGCATAGGCCGATCGACTGATCAGGATCCCATATCGCTGTTTCCGGTGACGAGACTTTTGGAAAGGCATATCGCCAGCGATGCGCCGCAAGGTGGATCGGCGCTGTTGCGGTCGTGCCCGTAGCGGTGAAGAATTCATCCAATAATTTGGTCCCTGCCTCTTCTTGAGAGAGCTCAAGGTGCTTACGTGACCAATCAGCGCCAGCATGGATAATCCAGGTCTCTGCACCCGCTCGCTCCGGCTTTGTCGAGTTTCTCGCCGTCCATGCAATCGCGTCGCTCGGCTCACACAGGCAATCGCGCTCAATGTCTAACCGCCTCTCCCATGCCGCCATCACAGCCCAACATGGGAGGGACTGCACTTGGGCCGGAACGGCAGCCAGCGCTGGCGCAACGCTGCCGAGCAATTCCGTGGCCTGTTCTGCGGGAACCGCCACGATCACCGCATCAAATTGATGCGTGCCTTCTTCCGTGTGAAGCTGCCAGTGCTCCGCATCGCGGTCTATGCGGTCGACCTGGGTGGCCCAATGCACATTAGCTTGCAGCCCCAGAAAACGGATAGGTCCGTTCATTCCCGGAACGCCGACCCAGGCATCCTCTGATGCAGCAGGCCACGCCGCAATCACTCCTGCGGCTAACCACTCGGCGATCTGATCAGAGAAGGCATCTGTCGTGGCAGTCAAGTATTGAGCGCCGTGATCAAAAGAGATCGTCACACCGTCGAGCTCTGCCCGGCGTGCGGCCATTCGGCCACCTGGCCCGCGCCCCTTGTCGAACACAGTGACATTGTAACCAGCAGCCTGAAGCTCTGTCGCACATGTCAGCCCGGCCATTCCGGCCCCGATCACGGCGATATGTTTCTGCTGAGCGTCCATGCGGGCTTCAACGCCCGCTTACCGCAATGGTTTCAATTCTTTCTGCGATCTCAAGGAGCGCTGCGCGGGATCGTCGCGTCCGCCAGCACCAGCGAGAAACGCTCTTCGCTGTCGGTCCAGCGCTGCACCGGAGTCCATCCGCCTGCGAGTAATAAGGTATTCCCCGTCCGACGGTTGAATTTATGGCTGTTTTCGGTGTGGATGCTCTCGCCTTCGCGCATCGCAAAAGACTTCCCGGAAACGGTGAATTGAAGGTCGCGTGTTGCCACAAGATGCATCTCAATCCGTGCAAACTCATCGTTCCATCGCGCCACATGCTGCAAGGCATCGAACGGAATATCCGCATCAAGTTCACGATTGATACGCCGGATCAGATTGAGATTGAATTCGGCGGTCACTCCGGCCGCATCATCATAGGCTGCAATCAAGACTTTGCGGTCTTTGATCAGGTCCATCCCGATCAACAATTTCGATCCTTCGCCCAGTGTTTCGCGCATGGTCCGCAGCAGATCGACCGCCGTGCGCGCGACCATGTTTCCGATGGTTGATCCGGGGAAGAACCCCAGCTTGGGCATCCCGGCAACTTCCGTGGGCAACTCCACACGGCGCATGAAATCCGCCTCAACTGGATAGACCGGCAGGCCGGGAAACTTCGCAGAAAGCTCTCCCGACGATGCGCGCAGGAAGTCGCCGGAAATATCGAGCGGTACATAGGCCGCTGGATCGATCGCGCTCAGCAAAAGCGGGGTCTTGACCGAGCTACCCGATCCGAACTCCACCACGGCCCGATCCGGCCCGATCAGATCGGCAAATTCAGCGCCACGTGCCTCCAGAATTTCACGCTCCGACCGCGTTGGATAGTATTCGGGCAGGCGCGTAATATCCTCGAACAACTGCGATCCAGCGTCATCATAAAGCCAGCGCGCAGGGATCGCCTTTTGCGCTTCGGATAGACCTTGCAGCACGTCAGCGCGAAAGGCGCGGTCGACGCCGTCTTCATCCAGATTGACGAGGGCAATACCCTTGTTCGATGCCATGAAATCAAATGTCCTTTGCCAGCCTGAGACCGGTAAATTGCCACCGCTGATGCGGATAGAAGAAGTTGCGGTAAGAAGCGCGCGAATGGCCGCGGACCGTGGCGCAACTGGCGCCTTTCAGCACGAACTGCCCGCTCATGAATTTGCCATTGTACTCGCCCACTGCTCCTGCGGCGGGTCGAAAGCGCGGATAAGGCAAATAGGCCGAGCGAGTGAACTGCCAGCAATCGCCGAACAGACTGGCGTTGCCCATGGGTTGCACTCCGCGTGCCTCATCCAGTTGGTTACCCGCCGCAGAATCATGAGCTTGTGCCATAGCTTCCCATTCGAACTCGGTCGGCAATCGGTTACCGACCCAGCTCGCAAAGGCATCGGCTTCGAAGTATGAGATATGCGTCACGGGCGCTTCAGGATCACGATCCTGCCAGCCTTGAAGGGTAAAGTATTGCTCATCGCGCCAATAGAGCGGTGCGCAGATGCCGTTTTCGCGCACCCATGCCCATCCGTCAGACAGCCACAGCGCAGGGTTCGCGTAGCCGCCATCGGCGATGAATTCGGACCATTCGCGATTGGTCACGAGGCGTTTCGACAGCGCAAAGGGTTCCAATAATACACGATGGCGTGGCCCTTCATTGTCAAAGGCAAAGCCACTGCCGTCGTGCCCGATCATCGCGATACCGCCGGGATGCTCGTCCCATCCCTCCTGAAGCGCAATCGCTTGCTGCGGCGCTCGGCCAAACATCGCCGGGCCAAGCGGGTTCTGAAACAGCGCATGCTTGATATCAGTGAGCAGCAGCTCCTGATGCTGCTGCTCATGCGCGACGCCCAGCTCAATCAAGTCGGTGTGCGCCGGGTCATCTAGTAGCGGCTCCATCGCGGCATTAACATGCGCTCGCCATTCAAGCATCTGCTCCAAGGTTGGACGTGAGAGCATCCCGCGGGAAAAGCGCGCAATCCGTTCGCCCTCAGCCTCGTAATAGGAATTGAACAGGAACGGATATTGATCGTCGAATAGCTGATACCCACGCGCATGATCGCGCAGCAGGAATGTCTCCCAGAACCATGTCGTGTGCGCCAGATGCCACTTGGCGGGTGACGCATCTTCCATCGATTGGATAGTGGCATCAGCATCGCTGAGCGGCGCGACCAGCGCTTCGCTCAATCGCCGTGTTGCGCGAAATCTATCGGCGAGCCCAACAGCACCTTTATCAGCTGCACCGGCAAGCAGTTCTGGCACGTCACTTCTCCCGCGTCAGCTTGTGCTGGCGGTTTCATGCCCGAAAGGCATGACAATTGAAAGGCATGCTCCGCGACTGAAGGTGGCAAATGCTGGTCAGGCCGCGTTGGCCTGTTGCTCGTTCACTTGCTGGTTGAGCATCTCCGCGATCAGGAACGCGAGCTCGATCGACTGCGCCGCGTTCAAACGCGGGTCGCAATGTGTGTGATAACGATCTCCGAGCGCATCGTCCGTGATCGCCACGGCGCCGCCGACACATTCGGTCACGTCCTGGCCGGTCATCTCGATATGGATGCCGCCGGGATGTGTGCCTTCAACGCGGTGCACGTTGAAGAAGCCCTTCACTTCCGTGAGAATGCGATCAAACGGGCGCGTCTTATAGCCACTGTCCGACTTGATGACATTGCCGTGCATCGGGTCACAGCTCCACACCACCGGATGCCCTTCGCGTTTCACCGCGCGGACCAGCTTGGGAAGACCTTCTTCAACCTTGTCATGGCCAAAGCGGCTGATCAGCGTGATCCGCCCAGGCTCACGCGCCGGATTGAGCACATCAAGCAATTCCAGCAACGCGTCCGGTTCCAGCGAAGGCCCGCACTTCATGCCCAGCGGGTTACCGATACCGCGCGCAAACTCGATGTGCGCACTGCCCGGGAAGCGCGTGCGGTCACCAATCCAGACCATGTGCGCGCTGGTGGCATACCAATCGCCGGTCAGCGAATCCTGCCGCGTCAGAGCTTGCTCATATGGAAGCAACAGCGCTTCATGGCTGGTGTAGAAACTGGTGCCCTGCAGCTGCGGTACGGTTGCCGGATCAACGCCGCACGCTTCCATGAAGTCGAGCGCGTTTCCGATCTTGTCCGCCGTCTCAGCAAACTTGTCTGCCCACGGCGTGCGGCCCATGAAATCGAGCGTCCATTGGTGCACCTGACGCAGGTTCGCATATCCACCGCCGGCAAAGGCGCGCAGCAGGTTGAGCGTCGCCGCAGCCTGCGAATATGCCTTAACCATCCGCATCGGGTCGTTGCGCCTCTCAACAGGATCAAATTCGATACCGTTGATATTGTCACCGAAATAGCTTGGCAGTGTTACATCGCCTTGCGTTTCTGTTGGTGAGCTGCGCGGCTTGGCAAACTGGCCCGCCATCCGGCCAACCTTCACCACCGGGCGCTTGCTGGCAAAGGTCATCACGACCGCCATTTGCAACAACACGCGGAAGGTGTCGCGGATGTTGTTCGGGTGGAATTCCGCAAAGCTTTCCGCGCAATCGCCGCCTTGCAACAGGAAGGCGTGGCCATTGGCTACATCCGCCAAATCCGCCTTCAGCGCGCGCGCTTCGCCAGCAAACACCAGCGGCGGATAGGCAGCCAAAGTTGCCTCTGCTTGCGCAAGCTCGTTTGCGTCTTCGTAGTGCGGCAAATGCCGCGCTTCATGGGCTTTCCACCCGTCCGGTTTCCAATTGTGCGCCACAGTCACAGTCTCAATCTATCCAAAACAGCGGTGCCGTTAACACGCCCCGCCTAAGAAATACAAAGCAGAATATAGGTTACAGATAACAAAATTTCGCGGGTTAGCCCAAGTTTTGCTTGTTCAGCGCCCCATCATCGCAGGCGCAGTGGGCTCAAAACTCGGCCGCTCGTGCGTCTGGCCTTGTGCCAATTCCTGTCCTTCAGGGATCACTGCCAATTGCCAGCCCGGACGCGCAGCGAGATAGCGCCGCGCGAGCAATTGCATGATTTCCGGGCGGGTTTGCGAATAATCGCCGATCAGAGAACGCACCAATTGCGCACGCGTAGGATCAGTGCTGACGCCTTCCAGTTGCAACAACCAGAAGAAATTGCTGGTCGCTGCACGACTGTAGCGTTGTGCCAAAGGTTGCACCGCCCGATCAATCTCGTCTTGCGGGATCGGCTTGGTTGCCAGATCGCTCGCAATGCGCTCGGCCTCTTCAAAGAAGACGGGTACATTCTCCGGTTCCAACTGCGCCAAAGCCATAATCGTACCGCCTTGAGGAATATCGGTCGGCCACCGCGAAATGGCTTGAGGCGCATAGCTTGCGCCCAGCCGTTCGCGCAGTGCGTCAAGCAAGCGATTGCTGAATAGTTCGGTGAGGATTTCCAGCTGACGAGATTCGCGCAGTCGCACTGTCCCGCCCGCTGTTGGCCATGCGATCACCGCGGCGGCCTGATTGGCATCGCCGCGATGCGTCAGTACCCTGGTCGGTGCATCAGAAGCAGGGAACTGAGGCAAGCGATTGGCGATTTCCGGAACCAAAGGTTGACGCGGAGGAAGCGCACCGAACGTTTCGCGCAATGTTTCAATCACAGCCTCGCGGTCGAACTCGCCGAACACCAGCACTTCAACCGGACCTTCCTTCAGACGCGGCTCCCACACCTCGCGAAAACCCTGCGGCGTGACGTCAGCCATCATTTCAGGGGTGGGGGTGACCCATCGCGGATCTGCGCTACGCAGATAATATTCTAGATCGCGCGCGATCATCGCCGCGGGGCTGGACGAGTATGACGCGTAACCGATCTCTGCCGCTGCCTTCGCGCGCAAGACCGGGTTTGGATCCCAGCGCGGCATGCCAAGCTTTGCAGCAAACAGATAAAGCTGATCCTCAATATCCGCAGACCGGGTTTGCGCGGTAAAGGTAAACACCGCTTCATCGATTCCGAAGTCAAACTGCATCTTGCGACCTGTTGCCAACCGGTCGAGATCGTTCTCGTCGATTTCGCCGAGACCCGATGCAACAAGCGCAATCTCGCCCACGGTTACATAGGGCGCGTCCTCCGGCTCAAAGGCGCGATAGCCGGCGCCAAAGCGGACTTTGGCTGAAACCCGACCCGGCTCATCAGTGTTTGACCACAAGACTGCGCGCACGCCATTCGCGAACTCGACCTGCTCGATATCCAGCAAGCCGATATTCTTGCGCTCTACGATGGTGCCAGCAGGGCCAATCGCGGGAAGTTCATCAAAAGAAACCGCACGATTGGCAAGACGTGCGTCGGGGTCCGCGGAAACCTCGCGCGCGAGCGCCAATCGCAAGGCTGCTTCTTGCGCTTCTCCAGCCTGTGGAGTGACATAGACCCCGCGTATGACATCGCCTTCGAAGAGCTTGCGTGTTGCGGCGAAAACTTCCTCTGGATTGAAACGCGGGCCGGTACCGCGGAATATATCAAGGGCCACTTCTGGTGCTGCAACGGTTTCGCGAATATCGATCGCTCGCACGATATTGTCCGCCAGCCGTCCTCCGGCGATCACGCTGCGCTGTTCGACTTCGCTGGCAAACGCAGTATCGAATTCAGCCACTTCGCGGTCGATTTCTTCCTGACTGGGCGGAGTAGCCAAAGCATCAGCGATCACCCCGCGAACGTCGGCAAGAGCTGCTTCCCAGTCGCCGCCTAGCGGTGCAAAGCTTACAATTGTCGCGTCGGCAGAGCGCGAAATGTCATCTTGCTGCACTTGCGCATACAGGAAACTGCCGCCGCTGCGCGCACGGGTCTCCAAACGGCGATTGATGATCGATTGTGCAATCGCTTTAATCATCAGTCCTTCATTGTAGACCACTGTGTCTTGCACCGGTCGCCACGGACGCATGTATGCGTAGTTTAAACTGCGCGGCATATCTGGTTCGGTAAGTACGGCGAGTTCGCCCACTGGTGTACCGCCATCTGAGCCAGCAGGTGGCACCGGATCACCAAAATCGGGCGCTGACACCAAGGCACCCTCGCCCTGCCAATCGCCGAAGTACTTCTCGACCAGCTCCGCCAGGCGCAGCGGATCAACATCGCCCACCGCAACGACCACGGTGTTTTCTGGGCGGTACCAGCGCGAATAGAAGGCTTCGACAGTGGCTCCCGTCGCAGCGCCTAATGTTTCCGGTGTTCCGATTGGACGGCGGTTAGCGAGACGCTGACCCGCAAAGAGCGTCTCCAGCGTTGCTTCATTGACGCGTTGATTGGCCCCACCCTGCTCGCGCATCTCGGCAAGAACAATCGGCACCTCCGCCTGAACATTGGTATCGCTTAAGACGGGTTCTTGGATCATCCCCGAAAGCAGCTTGAAGCTCTCTTCCAGAGACTCCGGTGTGATCGCGGGCAGATCGATATTGTAGACCGTAGCAGTCGGGCTGGTCGTCGCATTCGTATCGTGGCCGAAAGTCGCCCCCAGCCGCTGCCAGCGCGGGATCGCTTCGCCTACATCCAGGTATTTACTTTCCCGGAAAAGCAAATGCTCCAACAGGTGCGCATAGCCTTGTTCGCTATCTTCCTCGTGCAGCGATCCGGCATCAATCCGCACCCGCAGCGAAACTTGCCCGGGCGGAACACCGTTGTTTCGCACGGCATACCGCAGTCCGTTATCGATCTTGCCGAACTTCCATTCGCGATCGACGGGGACATTGCTGCCCTCATAAAGCCACGGCGTTTCGTCATCCGACTGAAGAAATTGTGGATCCGGCAGCGGCGCCGGCTCGCTGGCTTGAGGTAGCGGCTCGATACCCTGTGCGAACAGGCCGGTCGCGACAAGAGCGGGACTTGAAAGGAGGGCGAGCGCGCCGAATGCGCGGACAAGAAAGTTCATGGGAACCACTATAGGGGCGCAACAAGTGAAGGGATAGTGAATGATCGACAAGCAATGCTGCCTTGTCGGCGAGCGGCACGACGCCTACATGACCCCCATGTTCATCGAGACCGAAACCACCCCTAACCCCTCCAGCCTCAAATTCCTGCCTGGACGGCAAGTAATGAGCGCCGGAACGCGAGAATTCGCAACGCCCGAGGCCGCCGAAGCAAGCCCGCTGGCGCAAGCGATTTTTGACACAGGCGAAGTTACCAACGTGTTCTTTGGCGGCGATTTCATCAGCGTAACCGCTGCACCAGGTGTCAGCTGGAACGAGCTGAAGCCGCAAGTCGTCGCGATCTTGCTCGATCATTTCGTTTCTGAGGCGCCGCTATTTGCTGGCGGTGACGCGTCGGGGTTCTCCGTTCCTGCGGACGACAGTGAAACACTGTTGGTTGATGAAGATCCCGCCAATGAGGAGATCGTGGCACAGATCAACGAACTGCTCGAAACGCGGGTGCGTCCGGCTGTAGCTGGCGATGGCGGCGATATTGCCTATCGCGGTTTCAAGGACGGGATTGTGTATTTGACACTGCAAGGTGCGTGCTCCGGCTGCCCTTCCAGCACGGCCACGCTCAAGCACGGCATCGAAGGCCTCCTGAAACATTATGTGCCTGAAGTCGTTGAAGTCAGAGCCGCATAAGAACCAAGGGATTTCCATGACCAAGCAATTTCATGGGCAGACATTGTCCGCCGACGCGCTCGACCAGTTATTCAACGAAGCTCGGACATACAATGATTGGCTCGACAAGCCGGTTACTGATGAACAGTTGCATGCGGTCTGGGATCTGATGAAGATGGCGCCCACCTCCGCCAATATGCAGCCGGTGCGGATCGTTTGGGTCAAATCGGACGCGCAGAAGCAAGCGCTCGCCGACTGCGCGATGGAAGGAAACAAGGCCAAGATCCTCGCCGCGCCTGTGACAGCGGTGATCGGGTATGACATCGACTTTCACGAAGAATTGCCGTGGCTGTTTCCGCACACCGATGCAAAAAGCTGGTTTGAAGGCGACGAAGAAGGACGCAAGGAAGGTGCATTCCGCAACTCCTCGCTGCAGGGTGCCTACCTGATGCTTGCAGCACGCGCTGTTGGCCTCGATTGCGGTCCGATGTCCGGCTTTGACACGGATGCGGTCAATGCCGCGTTCTTCGGCGACGAGCCGCGCCACTGGGTCAATTTCATCTGCTCTGTGGGCTATGGCGATCCGGAAAGCATTTTCGAGCGCAGCCCTCGACCAGAATTCAGCAAATTCAATAGTATTGTCTGACTTGAAGACTGCTCGGTTGTGCGGCAACGCATATCCATGCGTATACTCGCAATAGAAACCGCCACGGAAGCTTGCTCGGTTGCCCTTTTCGAGGACGGGAAGCTGCTTGCCAGAGATCACAAGGTTCTCGGCCGCGGTCATGCCGAACGTCTCGTGCCGATGATCGAAGCACTGCCTGACAAAGGTCTGGCAGAGCGTATCCTTGTGTCGGTGGGACCGGGCAGTTTTACAGGGGTTCGGATTGGTATTGCCACTGCCCGCGCGCTGGGTTTTGCATGGAGCGCTCAGGTGTTGGGGTACCCGACGCTGGCATTGGTCGCCGCGATTGAACAGGTAGAGCGCAAGAACGAACCGCTCACTGTTTGCATGAATGGCGGTCACGGCGAGTGGTTTCTGCAGAACTTTGCCAAGGCGCTGCCTCAAGATCCGGTCCGCTCGCTTGCGCCTGCGGATGCTGCGGACGCGTGCCGACATAATGTGATCGTCGGCAATCGCGCGCATGAACTTGCGGGAATGTATGGGGCGGGAGCAAAGACCGCCATAGAGCGCCTGCCTGATGCCGGTGGAGTGCTGAGTCTCCCACAGGATCTGTTCGTCGCAGATCTATCACCCATCTACGGCCGCGAGCCGGACGCAAAGCTGCCCGGCTCATGAACGATACGTCGCAAATCGATGCGATCATGGCGGTCATGCAGGCTGCATTTGATCCGCAATGGGGTGAAGCCTGGAACAGGCGTCAGGTATCCGATGCTTTGGCCCTGCCCAACACATTTGCAATCGTCAATTACACCGGGGAGGACGAACAAAAGACAGCCGGATTCCTGGTTACTCGCCATGCTCCGGGTGAAGAAGAGCTATTGCTCATCGCTGTTCACCCCAAGTATCGCAGGCAAGGTATAGCCCACCAAATGCTCGTTCAACTTGCCAAGGATGCACGCGAACGAGGAGCTTCTCGCATTTTCCTTGAGATGCGGGAGAACAATCCTGCCGCTGAATTATATGTGAAGTTCGGGTTTGAACCAATTGGCAGGCGAAAGTCCTATTATTTGCTTTCCGATGGAAATAGAATGGACGCCATTACTTACGGTGTCTCGATTTAGATATATACTCTACTTTTATTGTTCGAATTTTACATGACTCTGCCTTGTATTTCTCGTGAATTAGGTGCATGATGAATAGATCGGGGGGATACACTCCGAGCATACAAACTAAAAAATGCGAGGAACTCAATGGATACGAGCGAAGTGGACATGAAGGAAACGTTGATCACGTTAACTTCTGACATCGTCGCAGCTCATGTGAGCAACAATGATGTTGATGTCGAAAGCGTGCCTTCACTTATTAGCAATGTGTATTCGGCCCTCTCATCACTGGGGGGAACGACGGGTGTACAAGAAGAGCGGCCTGAGCCGGCTGTTACAGTACGGGCTTCAATCAAGAAGGATCATATCGTTTGCCTTGATTGTGGCAAGCGCATGAAGATGCTGAAGCGTCATCTTTCGACTGAACACAATATGACGCCAGAGGAATATCGCGCGCGATGGGATCTTGCGCCTGACTATCCGCTTGTAGCGCCAAATTACGCTGAGACACGTCGCAAGCTTGCAAAGGAAATCGGCCTTGGCCGCATGCCTGGGCAGAAGCGCGGACGCCGGAAAAAAGCGGCCTGATATTGCGGGCTGATCACTGTTGACGTGCGCCTTGTATAGCTGCGGCTTGCGGTTATACAGGGCGTCCGCACAATGATCCGAACTCAGGAACGAAGACCGAATTGCCGCAAAAGATCGATCTCGAACAACTTTGCACCGACAAGGGGCTGCGCATCACTGAACAGCGCCGCGTGATCGCGCGCGTCCTGTCTGACAGCGATGATCATCCTGATGTCGAATTGCTGCACGAACGCGCTTCGGCGATCGATCCGAAGATTTCGATTGCGACCGTTTACCGTACTGTTCGTCTGTTCGAAGAAGCGGGTATTCTTGACCGGCACGATTTTGGCGATGGCCGCGCACGATATGAAGCCGCTCCAGAGGCCCATCATGACCACTTGATAGACGTCGAGACCGGCAAGGTTGTCGAGTTTGTCGACCCTGAGCTTGAGGCGCTGCAGAAAGTAATTGCGGAGAAGCTTGGCTACCGGTTGGTTGACCACCGGATGGAATTGTATGGCGTCCGCATCTCGCGCGAAGATTGAGGCCGAACTGCGGGCGGCCGCGGCCCGCGGTGAGCCAACTCCAATACCGTTGATGGGTTGGGTGCGCATTTGCTGGCGCGTTTTTTTGATGCTGCTCTCGCTAATCGTGCTTTTGCCATTGCACTATCTCTACCGGGCCTTGGCTTACGGCTCCCCTTTCCCGATGTATTTCTTGCGCTATGCCGCATGGGTTTCAGGCGCCAGAGTAAAGGTCATTGGCACACCTCTAAGACGAGATGTCTTCTTCATCTCAAACCACATCTCCTGGCTCGATATTCTCGCCTTGGCTGGCGCAAGCGGCACAGCATTTGTCTCGAAGGCGGAACTGGCTGAAGTACCGGTCGTCGGATGGCTTGCCAGCCTCAACCGCACTGTATTCGTCAAGCGGGAGAACCGCATGGGGGTTGCAGCGCAAATCAACTCTCTGCGCGAAGCTTTGTCAGACAACTGGTCAGTAACTGTTTTTCCCGAGGGCACAGTCACGGATGGGCAATCACTGCTGCCTTTCAAGACCAGCATGCTGCGCGTGCTGGAACCTCCGCCGGCAGAAGTTTTGGTTCAGCCAGTCATGATCTTTTACGGCGACATTGCTGAATGGATTGGCTGGGTGGGCGATGAAAGCGGGCTGAATAGTGCCAAGCGGGTGCTCGCCAGAAAGGGCTCTTTCCCGCTGGAGATACATTTTCTCGAACCGTTCAGTCCTGAAGACTATCACGGGCGAAAGGCCATCGCGGCCAGGGCACGCGAAGAGATCGAAAGCGCGTTGGTGAATGCGTTGGGCAAGCCTCTGCGTGACTATGAATATTCGGTTGATCCTGTGCGCTATCAGGCACCGGAAAAGAGCTTCCCGATCGAATGATCCGTCAGTCTATAGCCCCGCGCTAACCAGCCAATCGTGGAACAACCGTACCGGGCGTTCTTCCAGTGCCTTGGGCTTGCACACGAACCAGTAGCTGTAAGGGCTTTCCACTTCTACGCCATAAAGGTCGGTCAACCGGTTGTCGGCTGCACGCCGCAAGTGATCATCATGCATGATTGCAATGCCAAGCCCTTGTGCGGCAGCTTCCAGCATCAGTTGGCCAGAATCATAATGGTCAATTGCTGCGGGTTCCAGGCTATCCAGATTCAATGCACGCTTCCAAGCTTCGAAGCTGAAGGGTAGCTCGTTGTGAATCAAGAATGTCTGCTTGGCGAGCTTATCGACATCCACTTCGTCGCCCAGCATGCCGGCCATTTCTTTACTGCAGATAGCGTGGACCATGTTGTGGTCTAGCCGAACTGCATGCAGGCCCTGCTCGGGCCCTTGCGAAAGGATAATCGCCGCGTCGAGTGTATCGCCAACGCGGTCCTCCAAATGGGGCCCGGTATCAATGTCGATATGCAGCAACGGATGCCGCTTGCGCAATTCGCCCAAGTGCGGGAACAAACGTTGGCTGCCAAACAGTGGCAGTACCCCAAGGCGCAAACGCAACAATGAAATGTTGTCCGATTGACTTTCCACCGCACGCGCGAGCGCTTCCATATGCGGGTTTACCGCCTCGTAGAATGCCTGCCCTTCATCGGTCAGCTGCATCGATTGCCGCGCCCGCGTAAACAGTTTTTTGCCGACGAACTCTTCGAGATTGGTGATCCTGCGGGATAATGCTGAGGGGCTTAGACCAATCTCTTCAGCGGCCGCACGCGCGGATCCCAAGCGCACAGTGCGCATGAAGGCTTCAAGAGCGCGAAGCGGGGGTAAGCGGCGTGCAGGCATCGTTTCAATCTCCTATCAGAGATACGCATGAGAGAAAGAAAAGATGCAAAAAATCGAAGAAAAACGCAGAAAAGCTACTCTTCGGTTGCTGTTTCCTCATCATTGGGTGCATGCAGCCGCAAGCGTGTTACGTGCGTTTCATCACCGGCGGTTACTTCTATCTGCCAGCCGCTATCATGCTCTACGATGGTGCCCACAGATGGCACTTGCTCAGCCAGAATGAATGCCAGCCCACCCAGAGTGTCGACCGATTCCTCCACCTCAGCAAGTCTTGGATCGACGATCTCTGCAATGTCATCAAGCTCCGCCCGGGCGTCGCAATCCCACATTCCATCCCCGATCGGCACAATCAGCGCCTCAGGTGCTTCGTCGTGCTCGTCCTCGATCTCACCAACAATTTCTTCAACCAAGTCTTCAATTGTAATGAGGCCATCGGTTCCGGAAAATTCGTCCAGCACCACCGCCAGATGGACGCGCCGGGCACGCATGTCCGCCAGCACATCAAGCGCGCCGCGGACCTGCGGTACATAGAGCGGCTGACGCATCAGTGTGGTCCAGTCCTTCGGCGGTTCTTTCTTCTCTGCCAGGAACGGGAACACATCCTTGATGTGGATCATGCCGATCACATTATCGAGCGTTTCGCGATAGACCGGCATGCGCGAGTGGCCGTGCTCGCTAAACGCAGCGACCAATTCTTCCCAGCTGATAGTGGCATCGACCGCTATGATCTCGCTGCGCGGTACCGCGACATCGTCCGCATCGTGCTCGCTGAAATGCAGCAGGTTGCGCAGCATCTGCCGCTCAACCGGCGACAGGTCACCATTACCCTCTTCCGAGGGCGCAGCATCGCAATTGCCATCCTCGTGCTCGTCGATAGCTTCTTCCAGCTGCGCGCGCAGGCTGCGATCGCCAGTGCCGATCCTGAGCATGTTCTTGAGAGCGGTCATCAGACCGTCGGTACTGTCCGCGTCTCCCGCGGTAGATGGGGAATCGGGCATGGCCCTTAATGGATACTCCTGTCAGTCACGGTCCATATATGGGTCTGCGATACCCATTTTTGCAAGTATCTCGATCTCGAGAGCCTCCATCTTGTCCGCATCTTCCTCGCCGGTTTCATGATCATAGCCCGCAAGGTGGAGCAAACCGTGCACGATCAGATGCGTCGCGTGATGGTCTAAAGGGACTGACTTTTCTTCGGCTTCACGGGCGCAAGTTTCATACGCAAGTGCCAGATCACCGAGCATGACCGGCGGACCATCAGGCGCGAGATCGAGCAATTCTTCGCGGGTAAGCATCGGAAAACTCAGCACATTGGTGGGCTTGTCCCTCTCGCGCCACTCACGGTTGAGTGTGTGCACTTCCTGGTCCGAGGTGAACAGCAGGCTGGTGCTGAGGCGCGGGTTGGCGAGTTCTGGCGCAACCTCTGCACATGCCTCTGCCGCGCGCTCAGAGAGCGCTTCCCAATCGCCCAAAGGCCAACCTTCGATGTCTGTGTCTAGCGAGCGAGCCAAGGGGCTGGGTTCCTGATCACAGCGTTGCAACTCCATGAGTTGTCGCCCGGAAAATGAAGAACCAACGAATTCAGCTCGACGGTACGCTTGAGGCTCCAGTGGCGCACAGTTCTGGTCGCTGGACCGAGTTTGTCGATCTCTTCTTCGAAGTCACCAAACTGGTCTGCCAAAAGATCGTTCATCCCCGCGCAATCGACTCCAACCGGCTCGACATCAATAAACTGCAACTTTCCTTCGGTGCCGAAGTAAAAGTATAATTGGTAGTCTTGACCATCGCGGGTCCATTTGCCGCCAAGCGTAGATGTCACCGGGCGCACCCTTTTTCGCTTCACCTCTTCCAACCGATAAACTTGCACTTCGGTGTCCGCCGCTTCGACCTGTGCATCGGTCATACCCCAATCAATGCCCTCCCAGTCGGCATAAGCCGGAGATGCAATCGTAAATATGAGAAAGGCACCGACAAGCGGTTTCACTCACCCGTCCCTTCATAGGCCTCGACGATGCGGCCTACGATCGGGTGGCGCACCACGTCTGCCGAGGTAAAGCGTGAGACCGCGATCCCTTCGACATTTTCCAGCTTGGTCACGGCATCGGCCAGCCCGCTCATCCGGTCCCCGCCCGGGATATCGACCTGTTTGGGATCGCCGCAAATCACCATGCGGCTGTTCTGACCAAAACGGGTCAGGAACATCTTCATCTGCTCACGCGTGGTGTTTTGCGCTTCATCCAGGATCACAAAGGCATCGGCGAGCGTGCGCCCGCGCATAAACGCGATTGGCGCAATTTCAATTTCGCCTGACGCAATGCGCCGCTCAACCTGCTCAGGCGGCATGCAATCGAACAGCGCGTCGTAAAGCGGGCGCAGATAAGGATCGACCTTGTCCTTCATGTCGCCGGGCAGGAAGCCGAGCTTCTCGCCAGCTTCCACAGCGGGACGCGAGAGGATCAGGCGCTGCACGCTGCCGCTGATCAACTGGCTGACCGCCTGTGCGACCGCGAGATAGGTTTTGCCCGTGCCAGCAGGGCCAAGCGCGAAGATGATGTCATCTTTCGCCAGCTGGCGCATGTAAGGAATCTGTCCCGCACTGCGCGGCACAATCGTCTTGCGGCGTGTACGGATCATGACCGGCGGGCCATCATCCTTATCGCCAGAGATTATACCTTCCAGAGTCGGCTCGTTCGACATGGCGATCAGCGACTCAATTGCCCCGGCGTCCAAATCCTGACCTAACGCCAGCCGGTCATACATCGCCTGCAATGTATCGCGGGCGCGGGCCACGCTGTCTTGCGGCCCTTCGATCTGCAGCTGATCTCCGCGAGCCGAAATAAACACACCCAGCCGGTTTTCGACCTGCACCAGATTGGCATCGAATTCGCCGAACAGAGGGACCAGCAATGACTGATCCTCAAAGCTCATTTCTATCCGCGCGCGGCGCGGTCTGGCTGCTGCTGGAAAAGGCGAAACCTTCGATCCGGTCTCGCGGGGCGATTGATTGGCGGGTTTACGTGCCATGCGCTCCTTTGGCGATTACGCCAGCTGTGTTCCTGAGTCGAAAATGTAAGCGCGAATTTGCCGCTGGCAAGCTGCGCCCCTTCACGAAGCGGTGGAAAGTCACATGATTGTAATTGCCGTTTTGAATGGATAGCATGTGAAAATGACCAAAAATCAGCTGCTCGCGCTCGCCATTCTTCCCTTCCTTTCCGCTTGCGGCAATCCTGAAGCCGTTCCGGATGATGTAGCTGATATCAGCACTGAAGCGACCGAAGAAGTGGCAGAAGCATCGCCCGAACTACCTGCAGAGATGGCTGCGCTGCTGGATGCGGAATTCGCCGATTTTGACGGTCTGACTTATTATTCCGGCCGGTTTGATCTGAACGGCGACGGCACTGACGAATGGATGGCTTATGTTGCAGGCCCCGGCGCGTGCGGCACGGGCGGTTGCTCGATGAGAATCTTCCAGCAGACGCCGGATGGGATCGAGACCAAGGGCCAACTATCTGTCGTGCAATTGCCGGTCGGCGTGTTTGAAACTTCGACCGACGGTTGGCGCGATCTAGCGATCACAATCGGCGGTGGCGGTGCAGAATATGCGGTGGTTAAGGTGCCCTATACCGACCCGGTCTATTCTTCGAACCCGACGGTTTCACCAGCTCAGCCAAGCACCGATGAATTCACAACGGTGATTGCATTCCCGGAAATGTAGCGGTTCAAGCTGAAATCAATTCGCGCACATCACCGCGCAGCGAATTCGGCCCGGCTTCGACCAGGTCAACCGTTACAAGATCGCCAATTGCCGCATCGCCTTCGAACCACACTGACGTTAGCCACGGCGCCTTGCCGAGCCATTGTCCGTCATGCTTGCCCTTGCGCTCGATCAAGACGTCGCAGGTCTTGCCCACCAGCGCCTTGTTAAAAGCGTACTGATCGCGGTTGAGCCGTTCCTGCAGCCGTTGAAGCCGGTCATCCATCACGTCCTTGGCGATCTGATTCTCCATCGTCGCGGCGGGCGTGCCGGGACGCGGTGAGTATTTGAAGCTGAACGCCTGAGAATAGCGGACCTCGTCCACGATCTTCAGCGTGTCTTCGAACTCTGCCTCTGTCTCTCCCGGGAAACCGACGATGAAATCGCCTGACAGAGCAATGTCGGGGCGAACTTCACGGAAGCGCTCAAGCAGACGCAGATAGCTTTCCGCTGTGTGCGAGCGGTTCATTGCCTTCAGCACGCGATCATTGCCCGACTGCACTGGCAAGTGAAGATACGGCATCAGCTTGTCGACTTCGCCATGTGCCGCGATCAGCGCGTCATCCATGTCGTTGGGGTGGCTGGTGGTATACCGAATACGCTCAAGCCCATCGACTTTGGCGAGTGCATGGATCAATCCGGCCAAGCCAACCGCCCTGCCCGCATCATCCTCGCCGCTCCATGCATTTACGTTCTGCCCCAGAAGCGTGATCTCGCGCGCGCCAGCTTCAACCAGTTTCTGCGCTTCAGCGATCAGGTCTTTGAACGGGCGCGAGATTTCCGCACCACGTGTATACGGTACAACGCAGTAGGTGCAGAACTTGTCGCATCCTTCCTGCACGGTCAGGAAAGCCGTGGGCGAGCGACGCTTGCGCTGTGGCAGGCTGTCAAACTTTGCAATCGCGGGCATGTCCGTGTCGGTCGCGCGTTCACCCGCAACCGCTTTGTCGAGCATGTCAGGCAAGCGGTGATAGGCTTGCGGGCCGACCACCATGGAAACCGCCGGGGCGCGTTTCATGATCTCTTCGCCTTCGGCCTGCGCAACACAGCCCGCGACCGCAATCATCGGCGCTTTCTTCTGCGTCTTGCCCTTCGTCAGGCGGCCGATATCCGAATAGATCTTCTCCGCCGCCTTTTCGCGAATGTGGCAGGTGTTGAGCACCACAAGATCGGCATCTTCGCCCTCGGGTGCCTCAGAGATGCCTTTCTCTGCCAGCAGTTCGGCCATGCGTTCGCCGTCATAGACGTTCATCTGGCAGCCGAAGCTTTTGACGCGATAGGTCTTTGGGGTCTCAGTCGGTTTCATGATGGCGCGCCTTTAGCGGGAAGGAGACGCGGGTTCAATCACCTGCGGAAGTCAATGCCTGCGTTGACTGACCAAGCACCTTTCTGCGGTACTCGAGCGATTTGACCGCCATCTGGCTCTGGCCCTCAAGAAACGCGCGCGGCGATTTTCCGAGGAACTTATGTGAGTCGCGAA
This sequence comes from Altererythrobacter ishigakiensis, assembly GCF_001663155.1. Lineage (NCBI taxonomy): Bacteria > Pseudomonadati > Pseudomonadota > Alphaproteobacteria > Sphingomonadales > Erythrobacteraceae > Altererythrobacter > Altererythrobacter ishigakiensis. The sequence goes on along the minus strand of NZ_CP015963.1, from coordinate 1,296,875 downwards.
TGAAGTGCGAATAATCGGTATAGCTCTCATCAATTGCAGCAGACCGCTCAGCTGGATCAACCTCGCGGATGGCTGCAAGAGATCGCAAGAAACGCGCGCGCCGCAAGAGCAATCGCGGCGCAAAGCCGAAAGCTTCAGCGCAAAGGCGCTGGAACGTGCGCTCGCTAACTGCGACGCCTTGCGCGAGATCACCTATTCGTGTGCGGTTAGCATCAAGCAGCGCCTGCATGATCTTCTCGACCATCTCCAGTCCGCGTTGCTGAGTATTTATCTGTTCGCGAAAATATTCGTCAAACAGGTCTTTTACATCTTCGTCATCGTCCAATTCCATGGCACGCGAATGAAGAGCATCAATCGCACGAAATCCCGCCTGGTCGGCCGGACCTACACGGTCAGCCCAATGCCGGGCCGACTGCAAATTGAGCGCGAGCCAGCCTACCGGAGTGATGCCAGCACCGACCACAACTCCGCTTTCGGCTCTGGTCTTGACTGCCCCGCTCGTGGGTCCAAACACTGTTGCTTTGCCTGTCTCGAACCAATCGCGACCCGTGGCCTTCAATTGCCAGCGCTGCGTCTCCAATAGCTTAAGCCGCAAGTGCATCCAGCCGGGCCAGAATGTATCTTCGTGAAACGCGTTCACATCCGGCCTGACGCAGAAGAGGTGATAGCCGCTTACATATTTGCGGAGGTCCTGCGCTGGCTGCCAGTACAAGAGACGGGGTTCTAAGCTGAGTTTCACTGGTGAAGAATTGCGCCGAGGGTTGGTACGAGTATGAGAGACAGAGACACCGGCTCGACCGGTGGCCCTCGAACCGCATAACTGTACCGGCCTGAAAATGTTCCTCGGACGCGTGGTGCGTCAGCTGTGTAGTTTCAATTCAAACTTGCGCGCCAGACTCCTCAAACACCCAGCAAAGTTGCTGCCCGGCGAAGATCCTTCGCGCGGCCGAAGCTGTGCAGGATGGCGATCAGCTCGCCGCGCTCAGGTACAAAGATCTTGTGCTCGTCAAGCGTGATAGCCTCGCGCGTTCGCGGCTGAACAGGTTGCCAGTCATCGCCTACGCGCAGCTTGAAGCCGGCCATGAATTCCACGCGGATTGACGGTTCGCTCCAGCAGCCAAAGCATTCCGAACGGAAGGCCGCGCCCGCGCCTTTGCGCGTATCGGCAAGCGGAATATGGCTTTCGAGCTCGGAAAAATCTTGACGCGAGACAATCACGTCCACATCGCCCATCTGCCCCGGATCGCCACCGTGCAGAGCCACGGCTGCGCTGCCGATAACCCACCAGTTATCGCATGCGTTCCTCTCCATCACCGTCGCCAGCGCTTTGAGCGTGGCGAAGAGATACGGATCATTGGGTGGCGTCATTGCTCTTATTGTCATCGCGCCGCGCCACATGCACGCACGGCTCGGTCACCGGCACCCCAACGCCGGGATGTGGCTTATCATCCGGCCCGCATTCAACCGGTGGTTTGCGGATCTTATATCGCTGAACAATCTGATGCGCGCGCGGATCATCGTAAGCTGCAATCCATGTGATGCAGTCTGACAATCGGCGGATCTTGTGTTTGGTCAGGCTGCTCGCCTCTGGATCGCAATTCACGACAAAAGTGTCCGCAGCGGGGGAAGCGTAAAATTTGCGGAACTGGCGCAGCGCCTCGCCTCGCTCATTGATGACGGTCCGATAGGTGTCGTTCGCCATACTGTCGCCACGATAGAATGGTGACACGTTGAACATGTAGGCTTTGACGCCCGGATGCTGGATCGAAACTTCAGTCGCGAGCGCACCGCCCAGCGAATGCCCGGTCACGATCCAAGGCACATCATCGCCCCAGCGAGCTTTCTCTGCCGCGAAATAGCGCAGCGCGATGTCGATTTGATCATCCTTGACTGTACCGAACCAGATGTCGGTCGCGCCATCGAAATCTGTACCGCGAAATGCGATGACACGGGCCACAACGCGTCGGTTCCGGCCCAATCCCGCAAACTGATCGAAGACCTGATAGTCGAAGCCTTTGTCCGCATCATCCTCGTCAATCGGCAGCCGTTCCAAACGCCTCAAGACCGGTGAAACATCACCATAGGTGTCGTCGTCCCCTTGATAGGCTTCAGTCGACGCGAGGACATAGGGATAACTCTCGACCGCGGCCTCTCGGATAAAGCTGCACCACCCGCCTGGCTCCATTCGGCACGGTGAGCGCGACTGGGTGATGTCAGGATAGGTTGCGCAGCCGCTGAGCAGCAGTGCCAGCAGGACAGGTGCTGCTCCGCGGTGCGCCATAATGGCTAGATCAGGAAACCGTGGCCTTCACGATCTTGCCCGGACTTGCGGGCGGCTCTCCGGTTGGCAGCGCGTCGATGTGCTCCATGCCGCTCTCTACCTGGCCCCAGACGGTGTATTGACCGTCAAGGAAATGCGCATCGTCAAAGCAGATGAAGAACTGGCTGTTCGCGCTGTCAGGCACCTGAGTACGCGCCATTGAGCATGTGCCGCGCACGTGTGGCTCTGCGTTGAATTCGGCTTTCAGGTCCGGCTTGTCGCTGCCGCCCATGCCCGTGCCCGTCGGGTCACCGCCCTGCGCCATGAAGCCGGGGATCACGCGGTGGAATACCACGCCGTCATAGAAACCTTCCTTTGCCAGCTCTGTAATGCGCTCAACATGGCCCGGGGCCAGATCAGGGCGCAATTTGATCACAACGTCGCCGGATTCGAGGGTAAAAGTCAGCTTCTCAGCCATGGGGTAAATCTCCTTTGTTTGATCAGCGCTATAAAGAGTTGTGAGCGCGAGTCACCCTGCACCTTGCCTTTTCCCCCTGCCTGCCTAGACCAAGCGCCATGTCAGACGACGCGCGCCTTGAAGAGGAAGACCTGCTGACGGTGGAAACGCCGCCAGAAGTGATCGAAGAAGAAGGTCCGCATCCTGACGACCGCATCGATGACGAACGGCACGATGAAGAAAACCGGCTGAAGCCCGAATATATCCGCAGTGTCCGCGAAGCCTTCGAAGAGGGTGATAATAATGCGGTGTATGACCTGGTCGAGCCGCTGCACCCTGCGGACGTCGCCGACTTGCTGGAACTCTTTGACAAGGATGAGCGCGGACAGCTCGCTGCAGCGATAACCGACCTGATGAGCTCTGACGTGGTCGCAGAACTGAACGACCACGTCCGTGAAGACATGATGGAAGCGTTGCCGCCTGAAGCGGTTGCGACCATTGTCGAGCAGCTCGAAACCGACGATGCGGTTCAGCTGATCGAAGATCTGGACGAGGACGATCAGCAAGCGATCCTTGCAGAAGTCGAAGCCGAAGACCGCGCGGCGATTGAAAGCGCGCTCGCATATCCGGAAGAAACCGCTGGCCGCTTGATGAGCCGGCACTTTGTGGCGGTGCCCGAGCACATGAATGTCGGCGATCTGATCGACTACATGCGCCGCGAAGGCGATCTGGCGCAGGAATTCTACGAAGTCTTCGTTGTTGATGAGCGGCACCACCCGGTCGGCACTTGTGCGCTCAGCTGGGTGCTTACCACGCCGCGTCACATCAAGCTGACGGATGTGATGAAACGCGATCAGACACTGATCCCAGTCGACGCCGATCAGGAAGAAGTCGGCCTGATGTTCCAGAAATACAATCTGATCTCTGCCGCGGTAGTGGATGAAAACGGACGTCTTGTTGGGCAGATGACCGTTGACGATATCGTCCACATCATCTCCGAAGAGGCAGGCGAAGACGTCCTGCTGCTGTCCGGTGCAGGCGATGGCGACATTAACGAGCCCATCCGCGAAGCCTACGGTAGCCGCGTGCGCTGGCTCGTCGCCAACCTAGGCACAGCGGTTGTTGGCAGCGCGATCATCGCCTTCTTCGGTGCGGCGATCGAGAAACTCGTCGCTCTGGCGGTGCTGATGCCGATTGTCGCAAGCATTGGCGGCAATGCAGGCACGCAGACCATGGCCGTGGCAGTGCGCGCAATCGCGACCAATCAGCTGACGCGCGCCAACACATGGAAGATCGTAGGCCGCGAATTGCGTGTTGCGCTGCTTAATGGCGTGACGATTGCTGTGCTGATCGGGATAGCAACCGCAATCCTGTTCACGCCTCAGCTTGGTGGAGTGATCGCTGCCGCGATGGTGATAAACATTATCGTCTCTGGTATGGCAGGCGTGTTGGTGCCCGTTATGTTTGAGCGTCTGGATCAGGACCCCGCTGTGGCGTCATCAGTCTTTGTGACGATGATCACCGACAGCATGGGCTTCTTCGCATTCCTGGGCCTTGCCGTACTGGCGGGCCTGGCCTGAGAAGCGGTCTAACACATGGCTCAGGAAACCGAACTTGCCGGATGGTTCGAAGCTTCGATGAACTTCGACATGGAGAATGTTCGCCCGTTCCTGGAGCAGGTCGAGGCAAATCTCTCACTCGGTCTGAATGTGGACCGGCTGGTCAAGCACACCGAAGCAACTCAGCTCGACACGGCAAACGGCTCAGCCTTTCAGGTCACTTTCGATGGCGAACCGGTTGAGGTCAGATACTCGGCCTATCTCGACGATTTGGACGCGCCGGACCTCTATTTCTTCGTTAAGAGCGAAGTGCTAGCCGACGCAATCGACGCGGAAATGGAAGCTTTCTGCGGCAAGATGGGTATCTGAACTACCGGATAGCCACCGGATTGATCACTGCCTGCACCGAGCCCGCAAATCGCGGCTGACCCAGCACAAAGAAGAACTCATGTACGCCATCAGCAGCAAGATCGTTCGTATTCATGGTCTCTAGAATGTAGACGCCGGCATCGACCAACAGGAATTGGTGGACGGGAAAGGCACGGCCTTCGCCGAAATCCTGCGTTTCCAGCCCAGAGCTATCCCCACCGATGGCCACAACGCCCAGTTCTGCAAGGTACTCCGCTCCATCCATATTTATGCCCGGCTGTTGCTCGATATAGGCTGCGGGATCCTCCTCAGCCATCGCGAGCCATCCAGTATGGAACAGCACTACATCGCCCGCTCCGATGGTTACGCCCTGCGCTTCTGCAGCGGCGGAAATCTCCTCGCGCCCGAACCCCTGCATGGGAGCAAGCTGATCCACTCCGAAATGCTTTGCCATATCAAGCATGATCCCACGCGTGGCGATTGGTGGAATGTGCTCTGTGCCTAGAGCCTTCAACCCATCTTCAGAAAAGATGTCCTCGCGCCGGACCCCTCCATAGTGCACTCCGTCACGCCCGATATGCCCGAATCCGTCGATCTGACTACCGATCCCAACATGCGTTTCGAGCCGGTCATCATGCGCGGTTGCCTTATTCGACCCCATCGGCTCATTGATGCCTACAACACTGATCGAATAGCTCCGGCCCGGATAAGGAACCGTGTCAGGGCCGGTGATGACTCCGAGTGCATAGGTCTTGCCGGTTGTCACGAGCTTGGCAGCACGCGCGGTCATTTCAGGCGTAATCGTGGTCACCATGCCCAGCTCAGGATCAGGTTCGCCAACCGCGACGGGCCCGTCATGCGTTGGAGCTTGCGAGCAAGCGGCCGCCGCCAAAAGCGCTCCGGCAAGCACGCTGCCTTGGATATTCTTCATGTTCATCGAAACTCTCCCCTCGCAAAACTGCCCCAGCGGGCTTGAATATGCGGCCCCATATGCCAGATCATAGACATGCCGCTCAATTTGACCAAGATTGCTTTTGGAGCTCAGAGCTTCGACGATATCGAGAGCTGGTATGCCGGGCGTCGCAGCCCGCACCTGACAACCAAATATCGACCCACCAAGTGGGAGCAATGCATCGGCGGATCGCTCTACTGGATTCACCAGCACAATCTGGTCGCACGATCCAAGATTACCGGCTTTTCACAAACTGACAGCGGGCGCTGGCTGATCGAGCTGGAGCCGAAGCTGATCCGTGTTCACCCTCAGCCCAAGCGCGCGCATCAGGGCTGGCGCTATCTCAAGGGCGAGCCACCGCGTGACTTGGAAGACGGCGAAGATATTGGCGACGCGCTGCCCGGAAAAATGGCGGTCAAACTGCAGAAGCTGGGATTGATTTAGTGATCGGCACTGTTGCCGCAAAAAGGATGCTAAGCGGACATTGCCTCATCAAGCAAGCGTCCCGATGAACGTTTCACTCCCATTCTGCAGACGTCGATCGCCACTCTTTTGCCTCGCTATCCCAAACACTTGAGGTGACGCATGGTGTGGGGTTGATACCACCACATTGGGATCCATGGACATCGGCAATTACGACCCGGTAACGACCAACGCTTATCACATCCCAACCCTGATTGAGCAGAGAGTTAAGCTCGTTGCCGACCAGAAAGTGGGACATGCTACCGCCAGTTCCACCATACAGCGAGGCAGCGGTAGAACAAGCGAAGGCACGCTCGTTCAAGACCCAGTCAGCGTATAGATCACCGTCTAAATCTACTCGCTCTATTGCTCCCCATTCGAGCGCAAATTCCCCCTGATCGAAAGCTGCGCAAGCCTCCTTGGCAATAACGATCTTGTCTTGCAGTTGTTGAGGCAATTCCGAAGTGTCTTGGGCTTGTAACGCCGGAGAAAACAGCATTCCCGTAAGTGCCGGAATCCAACCTGAAATAAGCGAAAATTTCATCTCTTGCTCCTCCCTCATTCTGAACCCACGGAATGTGTACATCAGAAAGCTCGGAATTCACGATCCTAACAATCTGCCGGATAAAACATTCCGACGTGGGCCGATATCATGCGCCCTGTTCCTTCTGTATCTTTCGCAGCTGCGCCATCACCAATTGCACATCGTGCTTCGCGTCTTCTTCGGCGGGTAGCGCATATTCGGCATAGCTTTCCGCCAGCTCGTCCATCCGTTCGGCGATGCGCACCGTGTTGCATCCATGGCTGACAACAAAGCGCCGCCGCGCAAGCAACTGCGGCACAACGATCTTGGTATACTCTTCAACCGGCATGCCGAATTTCATGAATTGCTCCGGGCCAAGCGGGGTGAACACCCAGCCGGGCACGATCAACCCGGCATGAACGTGTTCGGGCAAATCCTCTCGCAAGCTTTCAGTCATGCCCAGCACAGCATGCTTGGCCGCGATGTACGCGGCGGTCTGGCGCACGGCGCAGAACCAGCTGTTCTCACTGCCGGTGTTGTAGATCGCTGATAGAGCTTGTTGTTCGATCAAGCGCGGTGCGAACACCTTGCAGCCGTGCCAAACGCCCCAAAAATTGACGTCAAAATGCTTACGCGCTGCCTCTGGATCGACTTCCCACATCTTGCCGCGAACGCCGCCCTGCCCCGCATTGTTCAGCACCAGATGCACTTCGCCAAGCTGGTCAAACGCCGCCTCTGCAAGTGCTTCAACCTGATCCAGATCGCTCACATCGCAAGGCTGCGTCAGCACGCCGTCAATCAGCCGCGCCGCGTCATCAAGGCCTGTGCCGGGCAAGTCCGCCACCATGACCTTTACACCGCGCGCAGCAAGATCCTTCGCAATCGCAAAGCCTATCCCGCTCGCCCCGCCGGTTATCACCGCAGTACGAGGGTTGAATTGAGTCACGCGGCACTCTTTTCCGCGACGCGGCGCAGTGCGTTGACGTAGGTCTCCGGGGCCTGTGCGCCGGGAATCATGAATTTGCCATTCACAATCATCGCCGGAACGCCCGAGATGTTGAGGTCCCACGCCTGACGCTCTTCAGCAATTACTCGCGCTTCCAGATCCTCGTCCGCCAGCGCGGCCTTCGCCGCTTGGCGATGCAAACCCACGCTTGCCGCAATATCCAGCAGCACAGTCTCGTCAGAGACATTCCTGCGCTCGTTAAAGTGCGCTTTGAACAGCGCGAGCTTCAGATCGGTTTGAACTTTCGGCCCTGCCTCTTCCAGCGCCCATGTCAGCAGATTGTGCGCGGCGCGTGTGTTCCACATCATCGCCGGCGGCGCTTCACCGGAACCTTCGTAGCTCAGCGAAACGCCCGCGCTGTCAGCTATCGACTTCATCTGACCGCGAACAGCGGCGCCTTCTTCAGCGCTGCGGCGATATTTGCGTTGCAAATGTGCTTCCTGTTCCTCGCCCTGCTGAGGCATGTCCGGATTGAGTTCGAACGGTCGCCAGCGCAATTGCGCTTCGATCTCGCCGTCAAGCTGATCGAGCGCCTTCGTCAGCTGGCCATAACCGATCAGGCACCACGGGCACATGACATCCGAATAAATGTCGATAGTCATGCGTTGCGGTGCGGTATCGGTCATTTTTCAATCCACCATTTCATCAGATTGTGTGCGATAGCATGCGGCGGCGGCGCGCGGAACGGGCCGTTACCCTCAAGCGATGCGACCACTTGCTCGCGCGTGAACCAGATGATCTCTGCCATTTCGGTCTCATCAATGACCAGCGCATCATCGTCAGCATAGCTGTGGCACCCGATCATCAGCTGGCTGGGGAAAGGCCATGGCTGGCTGGCAATGTAAGAGACATCGCGCACGCGCACGCCCGATTCCTCGAACACTTCGCGCTGCACCGCTTCTTCAATGGTTTCGCCGGGCTCGACAAAGCCTGCAAGCGCGGAAAACGCGCCTTCCGGCCAACCCTTGCCGCGGCCCAGCATCAGCCGCCCTTCATGCTCGGCCAACATGATCGTGACCGGGTCGGTGCGCGGGAAGTGCTGCGCGTTGCAGCTTTCGCAGCCGCGCTGCCAGCCGCCCTTGGCGATCTTGGTATTCCCGCCGCACTCAGCGCAAAAGCGATGGCGCGCGTGCCAGTCAATCAGGCTGCGTGCCCCGCCATAAAGCGCAAGGTCGCCCGCATCGAGCGTCGCCATCAGCGCCCAAAGCTGAGGGTTCGCCATACGCGGGCTGGCATCGCCCTTTGCCGGGACAGCGGCAAAGCACGGCTTCTCTCCGCCGTCGGTGCGGTCAATGCCCAGGAACACCAGCTCGGCATCTTCAGGCGCGTCCGCCAGTGTGCCCCAGACCAGCCGGTTGTTGTCATCCAGCGACGGCATCAACTCGTCGAGCGCGAGCAGCCGCGCCTTCCAGTTCATCATCCCGGCCAGTGCATCGGGATCCGCGCGCAAATTGTCCGCACGGTCAATCGGCGAGCCGGCAAAAGCGATATTGATCTTACCCGCCAATGGAGAAAGCTCCATCTTCGCGGCCCAGATCCTTGGCCAATGCGGTCAGGAAATCACTACGGATTGGGTAGCTTTCAGACGGCATATATTGAACGTAGAGGCCAGCCCGAAGCCCGGATTTGAAGTCGACAGAGGCCAACGTGCCAGCTGCACCACCCCAGCCGAATGCGCCATCAACAACGCGGCCGCCCGCGCCAAATCCCTGCCCGGCGACCCAGGTGCCCTCTGTCTGCACCCCGCGCGGCAAGATGTTTGATGTACCTACGCGAACCGCCAATTCACCCATCACCCGCTTGCCATCGATCTTGCCATAACCGAGCAGCATCCGCAGGAAGCGGTCATAATCGCGTGGGCTGGACACCAGTCCGGCTCCGCCAAACGGGAACGCCGGATCATCAAGATAGATCGAGTTGGCTGCCGGATCGATTGGCAGCGGCACGCCGGCCATAATGCCATAATTATCGGTGTAACGATTCAGCTCACTCGATGGCACACGGAAATAAGTGCTTTCCATTCCGCAGGGATCGAACAGTCGTTCCTGCAACACCTGATCAAACGGCTTTTTCTCGACAACTTCAATCACGCGTCCAAGCAAATCCAGGCTGACCGAATAGCTCCATTTGACACCCGGCTGATAGACGAGCGGCATCTGCGCCAGCCCGTCGGCAAAGGCTTCGAGGCTGCTGACCGGCGTGCCGCGACCGAGCCCCGGGATCGGCAAGCGGCTAACCTGCCCGGGGATCAGACCCCTGTCTTCATATGCGGTCTTGATCGGACCTTGCTGAATGATGCCGTAGCCAAGGCCGGCAGTATGGGTCAGCAACTGCCGAATAGTTATCGGGCGTTCTGCCGCTTCAAGATTGTCTGGCGTAATTGCGCCATCATATTCTTTCTGAACCTGCATATCGGCAAACGCAGGCAGGATATCGGCCAATGGCTGATCCAAGCCCAGCTTTCCGTCATCAATCAGCATCATTGTGGCCATGCCGGTGATCGGCTTGGTCATAGAATATATCCGGTAGAGCGAATCGAGATCCGCTGCCGTCGTGCTGCCAAAGCCAAGATTTCCGCGCGCTACCGAATGCGGCGCTTCGTTGCCCCAGCCAAAGCTCGCAACCATGTTCGCGACCTTGCCCGTCCCCACGTAATGCTCAATGCGTTCGGCAACATTGGCCCAGTTGGTTGTGGCCGCAGATGCGCGAAGCATGCTGCGCCCGACAGGGACGGCAGCAAGTGCGCCACCAGCTGCGAGATATCCACTGGTCCGGAAGAGGGCGCGACGGGAAAGTTGGGGGGAATCAAACTCGCGGAATGCCATTCATGGGTCCTTTTTCGAAATCGATTGAGGGGCGTGTTTGAGGGAATGAGCACACTTGGTCAATCGGGGCTTGAAATCGACAGGTGTTATATACATATAACACACATGTTTAATGTCCTCTCATACATCATTGGCCTCATCTCTCTGGTGATTGTCATCCCCGCAACTATCCCTTTTCTCGGGTGGGCGAACTGGATTGCCCTTCCCCTGATCGTGATCGGTTTGGTGATCGGGCAGATTTCATCAAGTGACGGCGGCCGAAACTTCTGTCTCGTGGTTTTGCTGATCGCCGCTCTTCGTCTGTCTCTCGGCGGCGGAATCGTCTAGCGCTGCGCCAGCGCCAGTCGCGCGGCCTTGGCGAATAGTGTTGGCAGCCCCGCGCTTTCGATTTCTTGAAGCGGCCACCATTCGCCATGACCAATGGGCTGAGCGTCCAGCCGCGCCACTTCAAGCGTTAGTGATGCGTGCGTAAACACGTGACGCACGGCGCCCAGGTTTCTGATCTCACCCTCGCCTGGTGCTTCGCCTGAACCGTCTGCCTGCGCGCTCCATCCATCGTCGGGCAGCGCGCGCATCCCGCCCAGCATGCCAGTCCCGGGCCGCGTAACGAGCCACACCATATCGTCCCGCTCGATCCAGAAGGCACGTCCTTTGCGCTCTGGCTTGGCTTTCTTTGGAGCCTTTATCGGCAGCTTCGCCGGATCTCCGCTCGCCTTGGCCTGACACATATCCGCCAGTGGACACAGCAGGCATTTGGGATCGCGCGAAGTGCAGATAGAAGAACCCAGGTCCATCATAGCCTGCGCGAAGTCGCCTGAGCTTTGAACGGGTGTGACTTCCTCGGCTCGCTCGCGAATGGCCTTGCGCGCACCGGGTAATGGCTCTTCAATCTTGAACAACCGCGCAACCACCCGCTCGACATTGGCATCGACCACGACAGCGCGCTGACCAAAGGCAATCGCGGCAATGGCGGCCGCCGTATACGGGCCAAGCCCCGGCAACTCGCGCAGCTCAGTCTCAGTCTCCGGGAAGCCGCCACGTCTCGCCACTTCGCGCGCGCACTTCACCAGATTGCGAGCGCGCGAATAATAGCCCAGCCCCGCCCACGCGCTCATCACATCTGTGTCATCAGCCGCCGCAAGAGCCTCGACCGTAGGCCAAGTCTCAATGAATTTTGCGAAGTATGGCTTCACTGCCGCAACCGTAGTCTGCTGCAACATGACTTCGGACAACCACACGCGGTATGGCCACGCGCAATCATTCGGCGGCACTTTCCCTGGCGGGTTGCGCCACGGCAATTCGCGCGCATGACGCTGATACCAGTGGAGCAATGCGTCAGAGATGGTCTTGGTGCTGGCAGTCACGCCTGCGCTATGGCATTGGCAGCAGCGCAATGGGAAGCGACAAAACCTCCAAACCCACAAAAGGGAGCAAGACGAAAGCCGCAAAGCCTTTCGAACGGCGCCGTGGCGGCACACCGAAAGCGATTGGTGAGCTGATGCCGCAGATCGGGCGGACGGCCTTTCGCCGGTATGGCTTTGTCCAAAGTTCCATCGTGACACGCTGGCCCGAAATCGTTGGTCCAACCCATGCCAGGGTTTGCGCGCCGGAAGCGATCCGGTTTCCCCCGGGAGAAAAGTCTGAGGGCATCTTGCAGTTAGTGGTCGTGCCCGCAAATGCGCCGCTGATCCAGCAGGTGGTCCCTGAGATTATGGAACGGGTGAACCGATTTTTCGGCTACAAAGCCGTATCGCGGGTCAAGCTTCGGCAAGGCGAGGTTAAGCCGCTTCGTGCAGAAGGGCCCGTGAAAGCGCCGCCGTCGCTAAAGCCAATTCCCATGGAATTGGGTGACAGCTTGCGTGATATTGGCGATCCGGAATTAAGAGCTGTGCTTGAGTCTCTGGCGCAGACGATGACGAATAAAGAGGATTCAACAGAATGAAGGCTATGAAAATAGCGCTGCTGGCCGGGGCAATGGTTTGCACCACCGGATTTTCGACCAATTGGGCAGTCACGGTAGCGGAAACACCCGGTGGACATCTTATCGGCAATCCCGAAGCGGAAACCAAGTTGTCTGAATATATCAGCTATACTTGCGGGCACTGCGCTACCTTCGCGCGCGAGGGTGAGCCTGTGGTAAAGTTGGTCTACGTTCGATCAGGTCAGGTCTCCCTGGAAGTCCGCCACTTGTTGCGCGATCCAATCGATCTGACTGCTGCGATGTTGGCCCATTGCGGCCCCGCAGACAAATTCGCCCAGAACCATTCCGTGTTCATGCTGAAACAGAGCGAGTGGTTGCCTGTTGCGGCTGCTGCCACCCCGGCACAACAGCAACGGTGGAGTAATCCGGACCGCGCCGCCGCGCGCCGCGCAATCGCCAGCGATCTGGATTTTTACGAGATCATGGAAACGCGCGGTTATGAGCGAATAGAGGTCGATCGGTGCCTGGCGGACAGCGCAAAGGAAGCAGAGCTACTGCAATATTCACGCGCTGACACAGCACGCCTGCAGTTGCGTGGGACGCCAAGTTTCGCAATCGATGATCAGCTGCTTGGCGGCGTCCATAGCTGGCAACAGCTACAGGGTGAGCTCGATGCACGCACCAAGCCGGCCACTACCCAAGGCAATTGAACCTTCCAGATTAACTATAGACTCTTGTGGAAGCGCCTGTGGAAAGCAGGTTTACGCGCTTCACCCCTACCCCGGCTTGGTATAGCCTCCACAGTACGAGACAAAGGACTCAGTTACAGACATGAAACTTTCGCGCCGTATTCTATCCGCTTCGCTGGCCACGACCCTTGCGTTGACGCTTGCTGCCTGTAACGGAACAGAAGATGCCGAAACCGCATCGCTCGATGGTGAGCCGATCGCAGCGATTGAAGCGCCGGAAGGGCAGAGCTGGACCGATATCGTCACAGTAACCGAAGCTGACGGTTATTTGATCGGAAATCCGGATGCTCCGCTCAAACTGATCGAATATGCCAGCCACACTTGTGGTGGCTGCGCCTATTTCTCCGAGAACGGGGCTCCTCCGCTGAAGGACAACTACGTTTCCACCGGGGTTGTGAGCCTGGAATTGCGCAATCTCGTGCGTGATCCGATCGATCTGACCATTGCAACCTTGGTTCGTTGCGGCCAGCCGGAAAATATGGAGCCGCTGTCATCCCAGGCATGGACTGCGCTCAATGACATCTTCGCCAACGTGAACCAGAACGGTGCTGCTTTTGAAGCGGCGTCCAGCCTTCCTGAAGATCAGCGCTTTGTCGCCATCGCAGAGGCGGCTGGTCTGATCGACTTCTTCGCGGCTCGCGGGCTCAGCAGTGATCAGGCGCGCACCTGCCTTGCGGATGCCGAGGCGGTGCAGGCCATTGCCACACGATCACAGGAGCAGGTCAACGAGCTTGGCCTGACGGGTACCCCAACCTTTATTCTCAACGGTCAAACATTGAACGTGAACCAGTGGGAGGGCCTGGAGCCAATCTTACAACGGGCAGGCGCGCGGTAAGAACCGCAACGGGAGGGACAGACTAACGCATGGAAATTCATCGGCTAAAGCTCAGTGGTTTCAAGAGCTTTGTAGAGCCGGCTGAATTGCGTGTGGAACCGGGCCTGACCGGCGTGGTCGGCCCAAATGGCTGCGGAAAATCCAATCTGCTTGAAGCGATCCGTTGGGTCATGGGTGAGAATTCACCTAAGTCCATGCGGTCAGGCGGGATGGAAGATGTCATCTTTGCTGGCACTGAAGCGCGACCGCCGCGAGACTTTGCCGAAGTCGTGCTGCAAGGGCGCGATGACGACAGCGAAGAACTTGAAGTCACGCGCCGGATCGAGCGCGGCGCCGGCAGCGCGTATCGCGTAAACGGGCGCGACGTGCGGGCGAAGGATGTGGCGCTGACCTTTGCCGATGCGGCGACTGGCGCACACAGCCCTGCTCTGGTCAGCCAAGGTAAAATCGCACAGGTCATCGCAGCCAAACCAACTGAACGCCGCCAAATGTTGGAAGAAGCAGCCGGGATTGCCGGGCTGCACGTGCGCCGCAAGGATGCCGAGAGCAAGCTGCGCTCTACGGAGAAGAATCTCGAACGGCTTGAAGACCTGATGGCGGGCCTGGATTCGCAGATGGCATCGCTCAGGCGGCAAGCGAAGCAGGCAGAGCGCTACACCAAGCTGTCCGAGCAAATCAAAGTGGCCGAGGCGCGGTTGCTTTTTGCCCGCTGGCGCGATGCCGCGCGCATGGCGGAGGAAGCACGCGAAGCCGCGCAAAAGGCCGATGAACGCGTAACCGCAGCCAAGAAGGCAGCAGACGAAGCGCAAAAGGCGCAAGCGGAAGCAGCGCATGCTGTTGCGGAAGCCCGCGATGAGCTGGCGGACCGCCGAGATGATGCCAGCGCGCATGGGCACCGCATGGCTGCATTGACCAGCCAGCTTGAAGCGGCAGAACAGCGTTTGGCTGACTTGGACCGTCAAAAGACGCGGCTTGAAGAAGATCGCGGCGATGCCGGGCGCGTGACCAGCGATGCAACCGAAGCGCTGGCGCGGCTAGAACGTGAGATTACCGCGAGCAAGGCTGCGCTCGAAGAAGACGAAGCCCGCCGCCCTGAAATTGCCCGCAAGGCTGAGGACGCGGAGCGCGCATCACGCGCGGCTGAATTGGCGCTGGCCAAGGCAACCGCTGATCATGCAGGTGTCGAAGCCGAATGGCGTGTCGCCGAAGCGGAAATCGCTCAGGCCATGTCACGCCTTTCGCGGCTTGAGGAAGATCAGGCACGCATCGAAAGGCAGCTTGAAGAACTGACCGGCAGCGGCGATCCGGTGGCCGCCGTCGAAGTTGCGCAAAAGGCCGCACAAAGCGCAGCTGGCGCGCACACAAGACTTCGCGCTGACCTTGAAGAAGGGCAAGCGCGCAAGGCCTTGCTGCAAGAGCAGCGAGATGAAGCCAGCTCGCTTTCGGCATCCGCAAAAGCTGAACTGGCTGGGGTGGAACGTGAATACAACGCCTTGGTGCGGGATCGCGATGCGCGCGAACGTCAGGCGAAAAACCGTGCGGGCCTTCCGGCTGCTCTTGAGAAAGTTAGCGTGAAGCCTGGCTATGAGCGCGCCCTCGCAGCGGTATTGGGCCGCGACGGCAAATCTCCGCTTGGAAAGCCCGATGGCGACAGTGACGGACGTTTCTGGACGGGAGGTAATGCGCCCAACGAAGTTTCGGATAGCCTGCTCGCCCATATCAAGGATTGCCCTGCGGAATTGAATGCGCGGCTCGCACTGGTGCACTTTGCCGAGAGCGACGACGGGCGCGGCCTCAATCCGGGTGAATGGCTGGTCACGCGCGGCGGTCATCTGCGCCGCTGGGACGGGTTTATCGCGCGCGGTGAAGGTGCGGCAGAGGCGGCTCGCCTCGAGGCGGCAAACCGTCTGGCAGAGCTTGAGAAACAGCTTCCTGCGCTGCGTGAGGCCGCTGAAAAAGCCGAGAAATCCGAACAAACGATCCGCGAAGAGCTAACCGCGTTGCAGACCGATCTTGTCGCGCGCGAACGAGCAGTGGCGGAAGCCTCAGATCTAGAGCGGCAAGCCCTGCGTGCGCTCGATCAGGCGGAAGCCGCACGCGAACGGCACGCCACTCGCAGCGAAGAGCTTAATGCCGCGAAAGCTGGACTTACCGATGATCTGGTTGCAGCGAAGAAAGAGCTTGAAAGCGCAGAATCGAAGCGCTCTGCATTGCCTTCCCCCGATACAGGGCGAGCGTCGCTAGAGGCGGCGCAGGCGCGCAATGAAGCGGCACGAAGCGCTGTCCAAGCGACCGCTGCAGAGCTGGCTGCGCATGATCAGGGACTTGCCGTCGCGCGCGAACGTCTGACCGCGCAGTCGACGGACAAAGCCAATTGGGAAGCCCGCTCTGGCGAGGCCGAGCGCCGTATGGCCGAAGTCGCGCGCCGCCTTGAAGAGATCGAAGAAGAGCGCAATGTCGTCGCCGCCAAACCGGCTGGTTTGATGGAAGAGATCGAGCAAGGCGATGTCATGCGCGAAAAGCTGGGCAAGGAGCTTGCCGCGGCGGAAGGCGTGGTTGCAGAAGCACAGGCGAAGCTCGACGCCGCTGATGCCGCGTTCCGCGAGGCCAATGAAACGCTATCGACGCAGCGCGAAGCACGGGCTGGCTTGGCCGCACGCGCGGAGAATGAAGAGGCTCGTCGTGGAGAGATGGCGCGCATTTCAGGCGAGCGCTTCCAATGCCCGCCCCCTATGCTGGCCGAACGGTTCGAATTCGAGCCCGAGCAGATCAAGGACGCGGGCGCGGAATCAGACGAGATGGAACGGCTGACTGCCAGCCGTGAGCGCATCGGCCCGGTCAATCTGGTTGCAGCCGAAGAGCTCAAGCGCATCGAAGAAGAGCACGGCGCCAATGCGACCGAGCAAGCCGAGCTGGCTGAAGCGGTCAACCGCCTGCGCGGCTCGATCGGCAATCTCAACCGCGAAGGGCGTGAGCGCCTCCGCGCGGCGTTCGAGGAAGTCGACGGGCACTTCCGCAAATTGTTCACCCGTCTGTTCGAAGGCGGGCAGGCGCATCTGGCTTTGGTTGATAGCGACGACCCGCTGGAAGCGGGCCTTGAGATCTACGCCCAGCCGCCGGGTAAGCGGCTCCAGTCACTCAGCCTGCTTTCAGGCGGCGAACAGGCGTTGACTGCGACCGCGCTGATTTTTGCATTGTTCCTGACCAATCCGGCGCCGATTTGTGTGCTCGACGAAGTCGATGCGCCGCTGGATGACGCCAATATCGAGCGCTTTTGTGATCTGCTCGACTCCATGGTGCGCGACACGGCAACACGCTATCTCATTGTGACGCACAATGCCGTCACAATGAGCCGCATGCATCGCCTGTTCGGCGTAACCATGGCGGAAAAGGGCGTTTCACGCTTGGTCAGCGTTGATCTGGGCGAAGCGGAATTGATGGCTGCGGAGTAACTCCGCGAAGCTTAAGCTTCCAGCGCGGCTGCCAGCCTTGAGCGGATGGCCTTTAGCTGGGGCAAAACATCACTGCCAGCCGAAGTCGCAACTACGGAGATCTGCGAACCCGCCTTTTCCGCACGCGATGGTTGGGGGACCGCCCGCTTACCGTCTCTTATCGCAGCTTTCGCGCCCTTAAGTGTATAGCCCTCGCTATTGACCAAGCGGTCGATAGTTTCGACCAGCTCGACATCAGCGGGACGATAGTAACGTCGACCTCCGCTGCGTTTCAGAGGTTTGAGCATAGGAAACTGCTGTTCCCAATAACGCAGCACATGTTGCTTTATGCCTAGCGCATCACTGACTTCACCGATGGTCCTCAGCGCGCCCTCGTCCTTGCCATCTGCGAAGTCGCTCATTGTCTAGCTTGCTTTCGCGATTTTCTCTTTGAGAATTTGACTGGCGCGAAATGTCATTACACGGCGCGGTGTGATCGGAACTTCGACTCCGGTCTTGGGATTCCGGCCAATACGCTCTCTCTTGTCGCGCAGCACAAAAGTGCCGAAGCCTGAAATTTTTACGTTCTCTCCAGCTTCCAAGGCGTCTGACATCTTGCCAAGAATGGATTCAACCATGTCGAGCGATTCCGCTCTCGACAATCCCATTTTGCGGTTGATCGTTTCTGCCAGATCTGCGCGTGTTAGCGTGCCCACCGAACGCATCATACGCTGTCTCCCCAATTAGGTTTTGCGAACCCAGTTTTTCCTAAGATATGATTTTGCCAGAAATTTGGCAAATTTCAGGGTTTTGACAATCAAAGTTGTTCACATGCGCGCTAAGCATGCCCCCCAGGTAAAGCCTCCACCCATGGCTTCAAACATCACCAGATCGCCAGATTTGATCCGCCCATCCTTGCGCGCGACATCGAATGCGAGCGGCACAGATGCCGCCGAAGTATTGGCGTGTTGGTCCACGGTCACGACAACTTTTTCACCGGGAATACCAAGCTTCTTGGCGGTCGCATCGAGAATACGCTTGTTGGCCTGATGCGGAACTACCCAGTCGATATCGGAGGAAGAAATGCCTTCTTCTTCAAGTACTTCGCCTAGAACGTCAGCGAGATTTACGACCGCGTGCCGGAACACCTCGCGGCCCTTCATGCGCAAATGACCGACAGTTTGGGTGCTTGATGGTCCGCCATCGACGTAAAGCAAATCGTGCTGCGCGCCGTCTGCATGCAAACGGCTCGCGAGTACGCCCGCACCCGCTGCGTCTTCTGCGTCAACCGCTTCCAGCACAACCGCGCCGGCGCCGTCGCCAAACAGCACGCAGGTCGTTCGGTCTTCCCAATCAAGAATTCGGCTGAAGGTCTCCGCGCCGATCACCAACGCGCGACTCGCAAGCCCTGTGCGCATCATCGAGTCGGCTGTAGTCAAAGCGTAAAGAAAACCTGAGCACACAGCCGCTACATCGAAGGCGATTCCACCATTGCAGCCGAGCGCATGCTGAACCTTGGTCGCAGTTGCGGGAAACGTATTGTCCGGCGTGGCGGTCGCAAGCACAATTAGATCGATGTCGCTTGCGTCAATCCCCGCATCGTCCAGCGCCGCCCGCGCAGCATCAATAGCTAACGTGGATGTGGTTTCATCTTCGCCGGCGATATAGCGCTGACGAATCCCGGTGCGTTCGATGATCCATTCATCGGTAGTGTCGACCCGCTCTGCCAAATCAGCATTGGTTACGACCTGGGCCGGAAGCGCTGAACCGCTGCCGCGGATCACCGCGCGTTTCATTTGGCTTCCCCTCCATTTGCTGGCTGTGTACGCAAACGATCTTCGCCCAGTTCGGCCAAATCCTGCGCGATGCGCTGAGTAAGATTGTTTTCGAGCAACCGCGCGGTAACTGCAACGGCATTGGCAACGCCAGCTGCGCTCGCGCTGCCGTGGCTTTTCACGACCACCCCGTTTAGGCCCAGAAATACAGCCCCGTTGTGATTGTTTGGATCAAGATGGTGTTTAAGCAGCTCGGTGGCGGGGCGTGAAACCAGAAAGCCGATTTTGGAACGCAACGAGCTGGTAAAAGCATTGCGCAGCAAATCAGTCACGAAGCGCGCTGTACCTTCGATCGCTTTCAACGCAATATTGCCGGAGAATCCGTCAGTCACAACGACATCGACTTCGCCGCGATTGATCTTGTCACTTTCGACAAAACCATCGAACTGCATAGCAAGGGTGCCCGCTGCGTCCTGAAGCACCGCCGCTGCGTCGCGCAGTGCTTCAGTGCCTTTGATTTCTTCGGTCCCAATGTTGAGCAGACGAACTCGCGGGCTCTCAAAACCGTTGACGATCCGCGAATAGGCCGCGCCCATAACCGCAAACTGTACAAGGTTCCGCGCGTCGGCATCTGTGTTGGCGCCTAGGTCGAGCATGATTACGTCATTCTCTTCCAGTGTCGGCATCAACGCAGCCAATGCGGGGCGATCAATTCCGGGCATCGTTCGCAGCGCGAGCTTGCTCATCGCCATCAGCGCGCCGGTGTTCCCGCCACTGACCGCAGCACCGGCATCGCCTTGCTTCACAGCGTTGACCGCAAGGCCCATTGAAGTGGTCTTGGCACGACGCAAGGCGCGGCTGGGCAGCTCATCGCCGCCCACCACGTCTTCGCAATGCAAGATTTCAGATGCTCCGCGCATTTGCGGGTGTGTTTCGAGAGCGGCCTTAATGCGCTCTTCGTCACCTACAAGAAGGAATTGGAACTTGTCATGACGCCGGCGGGCAAGCGCTGCGCCCTCGACCATCACGCGCACGCCTTCATCGCCGCCCATCGCATCAATCGCGATACGCGGCAGGCTCATTCCACAATCTCCAAATCAGCGGTGATTACAAACTGACCGCGACGACCTCGCGACCATTATAGAAGCCGCAGTGCGGGCACAGATTGTGCGGACGCTTGAGTTCGCCACAGTTGTTGCACTCGTGGAATGCCTCCACTTTCAGCGAATCATGTGCACGGCGATTGCCGCGACGGTGTGGCGATACTTTTCTCTTAGGGACAGCCATCTCGGCACCTGTTCCTTAATGCAAATCAGTCAAATCGTGAGCCGCTCTAGGGCAGGAACCGATGGCGCACAAGTCATGTGCACGAGAATCGGGCCCGGCTTTGGCGGGAAGCGGCGCGCTATAACGCAAATTTCCAAGGTTGCAACCCGTAGCAGACACGCATAGCAAACCGACAAACACAGATTTGAGAGGGGTACTCATGGCAATTATTCTACCGGTCACGCTATCGGCCGTCGCAGCGGCGGCAATTATCAATATCTGGCTTTCCATCCGCGTCGGGCAAATGCGCGGCAAGCTGAAACTTTCACATGGCGACGATGGAGGCGGCCCTCTAACACGCCGGATGCGGGCGCAGCTCAATTTCGTTGAGAACACACCCTTTGTGCTCTTCCTTATTGCTGCGATCGAATTGACCGGGCGCGGCCAGCCATGGCTTGCCTATGTTGCTGGTATCTACATGCTGGGTCGCATTGCGCACGGGATCGGCATGGATGGCGAAAGCCCGACCAAGCCGCGGATGATCGGCGTGCTTATCACCATGCTCACGCTGCTGGGTCTGTCAGTCGTTGCTGTTCTGATCCTGATGGGGGTTATGTGAGGGTTTAACTAAGAAAGCGCGTAATCACTCACAAAGGCGTTGGTCTTGCGTTCCTGACCGAATGTGCTGGTCGGACCGTGACCAGGGATGAACATCACATCATCGCCCAGCGGCCATAGGCGCTGGGTGATCGCGTCAATCAGATCCTGATGATTACCCATGGGAAAGTCGGTGCGCCCGATTGATCCCTGAAACAGCACATCGCCGACAATCGCGAAGCGGCTTGGTTCGTGGAAGAAGACCACATGTCCGGGCGTGTGACCGGGGCAATGGATCACGTCCAGTGTCAGCTCACCCACGGTCACCGTATCGCCGTGCTCAAGCCAGCGCGTGGGAGTGAAGCTCCTCGCCTCCATTCCATATCGCGCGCCATCACCATCGAGCTTCTCGATCCAGAAAAGGTCATCCTGATGCGGGCCTTCGATTGGAAGACCCAGCTCATCCGCCAACATGCCCGCCTGCCCGCAATGATCCAGATGGCCGTGCGTGATGAGGATCTTTTCCAGCGTCACGCCAGCCTTTTCGACACCTGCCTTCAGTTTGTCCAAATCCCCGCCCGGATCGACCAGCGCAGCTTTCATCGTCTTGGTGCACCAGATCAACGAGCAGTTCTGCTGCAGCGGCGTAACCGGCAAGATAGCTGCGCGCATGGGCGGCGTGGGCTTGGGTGTCTCGTTCATTCGCTGGATGTGGCTGGCATCACGTGGTATTGCAAGAGTATCCGGGTCGCTTTCGGAAGGATTTGCTCATGGCAATCAAGAAAGCAGCTCTAGATTTCTTCGACGCGTGCGAGACCGGCAAGGGTTGGGAAGTGTGTAAGCAATGGTGCACGCCCAATGCGACGTTTCGCGCACAAGCAGATGCGCTGGCAGAAGTTACGACACTGGAAGGCTATACCAACTGGATGCACAGCATGGGCGCACCGCTGCCTGACGCAGGCTACGAAATGCTGTCCTTTGGGGTGGATGAGGATCGCGGATCGGTCTGCGCCGCAGCAACCTTCAAGGCAACCCATACAGGCGATGGCGGACCGGTGCCGGCGACTGGCAAATCAACCTCTTCCGAATATTGCTATGTGATCGAATTCACCGGCGACAAGATCAGCAACATGGTGAAAATCTGGAACGACGGATTTGCCTTGCGCGAGCTTGGCTGGGCCTAAAGCCGCCCGCTTTTCCAGACCACGCGGCCGATAATCTCGGCTTCGTCAGCACTGACCTCCACTGGCGGGTAGGCGAGGTTCTGCGAGAGCAGCGCCAGCGGCCCCGCCCCTTGCGAGGCGACCCGCTTTACCATGATCGTGTCGCCATAGCCGGTCAATTGGTCTCGGATGCGACGGTGAGCGAGGTCACCCAAAACACCTTGCCCTACCCGCGCATGGTGGTGACCTGTGTCCTGCTGCTGCTGGAAGAGAATTGAAGCGCGACAATTTCAACGCAGATTCGCCAAAGCCACCGGTTTCCTCTATTAATCAATATACTTGGTGTGGGTCGCCCCAGTTTGAGCACCAAGCAATTTGTATTGGGGGACCCAGAATATGCGTAAATTTGCTTCTATCGCTGCAGCCATTGCAATGGCCGCAATCCCAGCGGCTGCGTCGGCTGATGGCCACGAGGAAGGACCGACGATCCGCGAGAATGTCGATTACCTCGACATCATCATGATCGACCTCAAGCCGGGAAAGCGTGGTCGCGCCGAGGAAATCATTGACGACTACTTCAGCAAAGCTTCGAAAGCGGCAGGCACTCCAGAGCCTTATCTGGTCCACTTGCAGACGGGATCTTGGGACTTTCTTGTGGCATGGGACATGGCAGACGGCCCAGCTGAACTGACTTACACTAATAATCCCGACGGAGCGAAATGGTTCGCAGCACTAACCGAGCTTGCAGGCGGTGAGGAAGAGGCTCAAGCGCTTTGGGACGAGTATCAATCATTGATCGCACGCTCGACCAGAATGATCGGGCATCACCACAACGACTAAGAATGTTTTGAGCCTATTAGGCCTGACGCGCCGCCTCGGTCTGGCCGGGGCGGCGTTGCCTTTTCAGGATGAAGAGCGTCGTCAGTAACCAAGCTTCGGATCGAAGATTGGCGCGACAGGCTCGCCCTTCAGATATTTGTCGAGGTTATTGAGGAAACGATCCGCGCTGCGCATGAACATCTTGTCCTGCGCGCGGCCGGACAGGTGCATGGTGATATGCGCATTGTCGAGCGCCCAAAGCGGATGATCGGCGGGCAGCGGCTCTGGCGTCGTGACGTCAAGGAACGCTCCGCCGATTTTCTTGGCCGTTAGCGCATCGACCAAGGCGGGCTGATCGATCACGGCGCCGCGTGCGATGTTCACTACCACCGCGTCCGACTTCATCGCCGCCAACTCTTCAGCACCGATCATGCCGTCAGTTTCAGGCGTTGCGGGCACAGCTAGGATAACCCAATCGAATTCGCCGAGCTTGTCGCGCCACTGGTCCGGCGTCAGCACGCCTTCTCCGCTTGAGCGGCGCACGACTGTCACATCGACATCAAAACCTTCGAGCCGCGGCTTGATCAGCTTGCCGATCGCGCCATAGCCCAGCAGCAGCGCTTTTGATCCTGCCAGCTCGCGCTTGCCAGGGCTGTCCTGCAGCCACTCGCGCTTTTCCTGCGCGCGCACAACATCGCGATATCCCTTGGCGATGTTGAGCATCCCCATCACGACATATTCGGCGATGGTCAGCGCGTTGATTCCTGCGCCGTTGGTAACAGTGATCCCGCGCTCGATCAGCACATCCATCGGCAGGAAGTCCAATCCCGCGTAGATCGAATTGAGCCATTTGAGACTGGTCGCCGCGCGCAGCGTTTCCGCCATCGCGTCTTGCTCATACATGTCGAACCAGCCGATCTCGGCCTCGGGCACGGCGGCGAGAGCCTCTTCCTTGGTCATGAACCAGCGGACGTCGAGCCCCTCTGGCAAACGCGGTTCGAGCAGCGGGCGGATCAGGCCGGATAATGCGAGAATGGTCATGCCGCGCTTGTTAAATCGGCAGTTGCGCGAACGCTACCCCCACAATGGATGGCAGCCTCAATTAAGCTTCCACTCCCAACCGAGCGGATCGCCATCCATCACCTCGACGCCCGTGGCTGCGAGTTCATCGCGGATGGCATCGCTGGTGGCGAAGTCTGTCTCTGCACGCGCCGCCTTGCGGCGTGAAAGTGCGTCTTCGATCTCTGCCTCGGTGAACTGCGCATCCTTGGGCCGGATGCGCAAGTCGGTGCGAGTGAGCTTTAAGAGTTCCAAGCCAAGAACAGCATCCATGTGCTCCACGACAGCGCGCTTGATCCCTGCATCAACCTTTTTGACCGCCAATGCATCTTCGAGCGCGGTCAACGCGATCGGCGTATTAAGATCGTCGGATATCGCCTCTTCGAATTTCGCAAGAAATGGGGCGAATTTGGGGTGCTCAGTCATTGGTTGGGATGGCGCATCTGACAGCCGCTCGACCGCCATCACGATCCGTTTCAATCGCGTCAGCGCCGCTTGCAGCCCTTCCCAGCTGAACTCCAATTCGCTGCGGTAATGCGCCTGCAGGCACATCATGCGGTAAGCGAGCGGGCTATAGCCCTTGTCGATCACTAATTGCAGGCGCAGAAATTCGCCTGCGCTCTTGCTCATCTTGCCGCTACGCTCGACCAGGAAGTTGTTGTGCATCCAGATCTTCGCGCCGCTGTTCGTGGCTTCTGACAAGCCTCCGCAACCGCAAAACGCCTGGTTCTGCGCGATTTCATTGGGGTGGTGGATCTCGCGGTGGTCGATCCCGCCGGTGTGAATGTCGAACGGGAAGCCGAGCAGCTTCTCGCCCATGACCGAGCATTCCAAATGCCAGCCGGGCGCGCCCTTGCCCCACGGCGAATCCCATTCCATCTGGCGCTTTTCGCCCGCCGGAGTCTTGCGCCAGATCGCAAAGTCCTGAGGGTTGCGCTTGCCGTCGACCGTATCGATCCGGCCCTCTCCATCCTCGGTAACAGCCCGCGCTAGGCGTCCGTAATCTTCGATGGTCGAGACATCGAAATAGAGCCCGCTATCGAGTTCATAGCAGTGCTTTTCCGCAATGCTCCTTGCGAATTCCAGCATCTCTTCGATGTAATCCGTCGCAATCGACCACTTCGCAGGCTGGCGGATATTGAGCGCTTTCACATCCTCCCAATAAGCCTCGGTATAGTGCTTCGCGATGTCCCAGATGGACTGCGCCTTCTCAGCCGCCATCTGTTCCATCTTGTCTTCGCCCGCATCGGCATCATCGGTGAGGTGGCCAACGTCGGTGATGTTGATGATGTGGGTGAGTTTATAGCCCTTCCAGCTCAGCGTGCGGCCCAACACGTCTGCAAAGACATAGGCGCGCATGTTGCCGATATGCGGATAGTTATAAACCGTCGGCCCACAGGTATAGACGCGCGCCTCGCCTTCATGGACAGGCTGGAATACCTCCAGCTGGCGGGTCAGGCTGTTGAACAGCTTTAGAGGCGGCGTATCACTCATCGCATGCGCCTTTGCCCAGCCGCCGCGCGCGGGTCAACCAATCAGAAGCCGAGAAACTTCACCTGCTCGTCCAGCGGCACACGTTCACGCTCAAAATTGTTTACCGGCGCGTCGGGGTCGCGATAGCCGATCGCCATCCCGCAAAACAGCATGTAGCGATCATGATCCAGGCCGAGGAAGTCGCGGATCACATTCGCATAGAGCGCCATGAATTCCTGATAGCAGCTGTCGAGCCCTTCCTCGCGCAGCAGCAGCGCCACGGTTTGCAGCCACATGCCCGTGTCTGACCATTGCGCCTCCTTCATCAGGCGCGGGAAATAGATAAACATGACTGCAGGCGCATCGAACGACGTGACATTGCGCATCATCGCCTTAGTCCGTCCTTCAGTGTCGTCGCGGGCGATATTCATTGCGCCGAACATCTCGCGTGAAACCGCATCAAGGCGCGACTTGTATGCTTCTTCCTGTCCCGGTGCAGTCCAGTCATATTCGGCCTGCTGCATGGGGGAGGATGACAGCTTTGCGCGCAATTCTTTCAGCGGTTCGCCTGTTACAATGGTCGCTTCCCACGGCTGATAGTTGCAGCCCGACGCGGCCCAGCGCGCCGTGTCCATCACGCGGCGGATCGTTTCGAGATCAACCGGCTTGTCGAGGAATTCGCGCACACTGCGACGGGATTTAACTGCTTCGGTTACGTTCATCTGCGTCCCTTCTCATCCTCAAACAGCTCCGCAAGCTGCTCGATTATTGTGCCGCCGAGCTGCTCGACGTCCATTATCGTCACCGCGCGGCGGTAATAACGTGTAACATCATGCCCGATGCCGATCGCAACCAGTTGTACAGGTGAGACCCTCTCGATCCAGTCGATCACCTTGCGTAAATGCGCCTCAAGATAACCAGCACTGTTCACGCTGAGCGTTGAATCATCCACCGGCGCACCGTCCGAAATCACCATCAGGATGCGGCGATCTTCCTTGCGGCCGATCAGGCGGTTATGCGCCCACATCAGAGCCTCGCCGTCGATATTCTCCTTCAAAAGGCCTTCGCGCATCATCAGGCCGAGATTGCGGCGCGCGCGCCGCCATGGCTCGTCGGCCTTCTTGTAGATGATGTGCCGCAGATCGTTGAGGCGCCCCGGGTTTTGCGGCTTGCCATCTGCCAGCCATTGCTCGCGGCTTTGCCCGCCTTTCCATGCGCGGGTGGTGAAGCCGAGGATCTCCGTCTTGACCCCACTGCGCTCCAGCGTACGCGCGAGGATATCCGCGCTGATCGCAGCGATGCTGATTGGCCGACCGCGCATCGAACCCGAGTTATCGATTAGCAAGGTCACAATGGTGTCCTTGAATTCGATATCCTTCTCGGTCTTGTAGGCCATCGACGTGCCGGGCGAGACCACGACACGGGCAAGCCGCGAAGCATCGATCACCCCGTCTTCCTGATCGAATTCCCAGCTGCGATTCTGCTGCGCCATCAGGCGGCGCTGGAGCCGGTTCGCCAGCCGCGTGACCACACCTTGCAGCCCGGTAAGCTGGCTGTCGAGATAAGCGCGAAGCCGGTCGAGCTCTTCCGCATCGCACAGTTCGTCGGCCGGAATTTCCTCGTCATAGGCCTCGGTATAGGCGTGGTAGTCGAGATCCATCGGAAGCTCGCCTTGCGGCCGGTTGGGGCGGACAGGCATCATGCCTTCATCGCCCTCTTCGCCGGGCTCACCATCCTGCATCTCTGACTCGGACGACATCTCGCTTTCGCCTTCGCCGTCGGAATCGCCTTCGCTCATCTCCCCGGCCATTTCGGCGGATTGCTGGCCGCTTTCGCCCTGATCCTGGTCGCCCTCGTCCTGATCTGTTTCGTCCTGACCGTCTTCCTCGTCGTCGCCTTGATCGTTGTCGGCTTCGTCAGGGGAATCGCTCGGCTGGGTCAGGTCGAGCTGCTGCAACATGTCGAGGCTCAGCGACTGGAACGCTTCCTGATCTTCCAGCGATCCCAGCAGGTCTTCAAGATTGTCGCCCACGCGCTCTTCGATAAACTCGCGCACCAACTCCACCCCGCGCTGTGCAGCCTCTGGCACAGCTTCTCCGGTCAGCTTCTCTCGCAGCATTAGACCTAGCGCGGTCTGCAGCGGCACATCCTCGCGCGTTTGGGCGCGCGCAATCGGATCGGACAGAACACGCATCTCGGTCGCGCTTTCGAGATTGGCCTTGATGCCGCCAAAATTGTTCGCACCCAGCGCTTCGTATCGAACACGCTCAAACTCATCATAACACGCGCGCGCGGTTGCCTCCGGCGGCGCGTTCTTGCTGTGCAGGTCGGTATCGTGATGGCGCAGCTTCAGCGCAAAACTGTCTGCAAAGCCCCGGGCTTCTGCAACCTGTTCTGGTGGCAGATCGCGGCCCGGCAAAGGTACGCGGAAATTCTTGCCGCTGGCAGATGGCGCGTCTGCGCTCCAGGCAACTTCCACCTCTGCTTCCCGCGCAATAGCGCGGCTGGCGCCGGTCAGCGCTGCCTTGAACTTATCGAGAGGTGTTTCTTCCGCCAAAGACGGCTCCGAACATTAAACTATTGATTGCCCGGTGGCTTGCCAGTCCTTCAGGAAGCCTTCAATCCCTTTATCTGTCAGGACGTGATTAAACAGCGATTTGATCACCTTGGGCGGCGCGGTCATAACGTCGGCCCCGATCTTCGCGCTTTGGAGCACATGGGTAACATGGCGCACACTGGCGACCAGGATTTCTGTGCCGAAATCGTAATTATCATAGATCAACCGGATATCTTCGATCAGCTCCATACCGTCAAAGCCGTTGTCATCGTGGCGGCCGACAAAGGGGCTGATGAAGGTCGCCCCGGCTTTCGCCGCGAGCAGCGCCTGATTGGCGCTGAAGCACAGCGTCACATTCACCATAGTACCATCTTCGGTCAGCGCCTTGCAGGTCTTCAGCCCGTCAATCGTCAGCGGAACCTTGATGCAGACATTGTCCGCGATTTTGCGCAGGACTTCGGCCTCTTTCATCATCGTTTCGTGATCAAGTGCGACAACCTCCGCGCTGACCGGGCCGTCTGTGATGCCGCAAATTTCCTTGGTCACTTCCATGAAATCGCGGCCCGACTTGGCAATCAGCGAAGGGTTGGTCGTCACCCCATCGAGCAAACCGGTAGCGGCCAGTTCCTTGATGTCGTCAATTTCGGCTGTGTCGGCAAAGAATTTCATGATTGTCCCCGGCATTTGAGCGATTCGTGTTGGTTGACCTACGCATACCAGTCTTTGCCGTACGGACCACACCACACAACGCGCAAATTGTGGGTGGCAAGATGCTGGCGGTGCTTGTGATCAAGCCACGCGACACCCCATATTGGCTCTGGTCATGAATCGCATCCGCCTTTTAGTCTTCAATCGCGCGCTCGAAGTGCTCGACTATCGTGTGCCAGACGGCATGCAAGTTGACCTGGGGTCAATCGTCGTCGCGCCGCTAGGACCGCGCCAGATCACCGGGATCGTTTGGGAACCCGAACGACTGCCGGGTCAGGAAGTGGCTGCGGAAAAGCTGCGCCCGATACTGGAGGTGCTGTCTGTTCCCCCGCTGTCCGCGCCCTTGAGGCGGCTGATCGAATGGACAGCGGACTACTATTGCGCATCTCCAAGCTCAGTCGCACGCATGGTGATCTCAAGCGGCGGCGCATTGAGCGGCCCGACCACAATGACCGAATACCGGCTGTCTGGCGGCATGCCCGAACGAATGACGCCGCAGCGCGAACAAGCAATTGAGGCATTGCAGGGCGAGCAAGCGACGATCCGCGAGCTTGCCGGCATCGCTGGTGTGTCCGAGGGCGTCCTGCGCGGGCTGGTCGGGCAAGGCGTTATCGAGCCGGTCTCTGTCGCAATTGACCGGCCTTTCCCGCCTGCTGACCCGGACTTTTCCGTACCTGAATTGTCGGCCGATCAGCGCGAGGTCGCAGACCGGCTGGTGCAAGCCGTGAAGGCCGAAGAGTTTGCGCCTTTCCTGCTCGATGGAGTGACCGGATCAGGAAAAACCGAAACCTACTTCGAGCCTGTCGCCGCCGCCATTCGCAGGGGCAAGCAGGTGTTGGTCCTGCTGCCTGAGATCGCGCTGACAGAAAATTTTCTGAACCGTTTCGAGCAGCGCTTCGATGCAGCGCCGGTGCAATGGCATTCCTCGCTTAAGTCGACCGAACGCCGCCGTGCGTGGCGCGCCATCAGCGAGGGTACAGCACAAGTCGTGGTAGGGGCGCGATCCGCGCTATTCCTGCCTTATGCGAACCTTGGTTTGATTATCGTCGACGAAGCGCATGAAGTCAGCTTCAAGCAAGATGACGGCGTGCGATATAACGCGCGCGATGTCTCTGTGATGCGCGCGCGGTTTGAAGGCTTTCCGGTGGTGCTGGCCAGCGCTACCCCGGCACTCGAAAGCCTGCAAATGGCCGAAAGCGGGATTTACGAGAAACTCGATCTGCCCAGTCGTTTTGGCGGGGCCCAGCTGCCACATATCGACACGATTGACCTGACAGAAGAGCCGCCTGAAAGGCAACGCTGGCTCGCGCCGCGCCTCGTCGCTGCATTGGAAGATCGATTGGCCAAGAATGAGCAATCGCTGCTGTTCCTGAACCGCCGTGGCTATGCCCCGCTGACCCTGTGTCGGAATTGCGGGTTTCGTTTCCAATGTACCAGTTGTAGTGCGTGGCTGGTCGAGCACCGTCTGTCTCAGCGGCTGGCGTGCCATCATTGCGGACATGAGGAAACGCCGCCCGCGACGTGTCCCGAATGCGGCGAGCCCGATTGCTTGGTTGCGTGCGGACCGGGTGTCGAGCGAATTGCGGACGAAGTGCGCGAACTCTTCCCGGAAGCGCGGATCGCAGTCGCGACTTCGGACACGCTCAATTCGCCTGAAAAGGCAGCCGAATTCATCGCCGCCGCAGAGACTGGCGCGGTCGATATCATCATCGGCACTCAGCTGGTCACGAAAGGTTTTCACTTCCCCGAATTGACGCTCGTAGGCGTGGTCGACGCGGATTTGGGCCTCGAAGGGGGGGATTTACGCGCGGGCGAGCGCACCTATCAGCAAGTATCTCAGGCCGCCGGGCGAGCGGGGCGCGGCGCGAAGCCGGGCGAAGTCCTGATCCAGACGCGCCATGTCGAAGCGCCAGTGATCGCGGCCTTGGCAGAGGGTAATCGTGACGCATTCTATGAGGCCGAGACAGAAGCGCGGCGCTATGTCGGTGCGCCACCGTTCGGGCGCTGGGCGGCGATCATTATTTCGTCAGAGGACGATGCGGAGGCCCGGCAAGCAGCCAACCGGCTGGGCGACATTCGCCCAAATGTTGAGGATGTCGCAATCCTCGGGCCCGCCCCTGCCCCACTTGCGATGCTGCGCGGGCGATACCGTTATCGCTTCCTAGTCAACGCGCGGCGCAGCGCGAACCTGCAAAAGGTCATCACGGAGTGGATCGCCGCGCAGGATTTTCCGCCCGGCGTGCGCATTGGTATCGATATTGACCCCTATAGTTTCGTTTGAGGCACCAAACTTGCCCTCGCTCATTGGTGAAGCATGCCCAATGACCGCGCCGGCCCTATCCTAGTCCCCCTTCTTGGCGATCAGCTGACGCGTGATCTGGCTAGTCTGCGCGGGCGGGCGAAGGACAAAACCGTTATCCTGATGGTGGAAGTTCGGGACGAGGCTACCTACGTCAAACATCACAAGCAAAAGATCGCGTTGATATTCTCCGCAATGCGCCATTTCGCCGCCGAGCTTAGCGACGACGGTTGGACGGTGGACTACGTCAAACTGACGGACCAAGAAAACTCAAGCAGCTTCACCGGGGAAGTTGCGCGCGCCGTGGAGCGTCACGAACCGCGCGCAATCCATGTTGTCGAAGCGAGCGAATGGCGTGTGCGCCAAATGCAGGACGAATGGCCCGACAAGTTTGCCTGTGAAGTCGAAGTTCTGCCCGACGACCGTTTCCTTTGCTCGCATGCCGAATTCGAAGAATGGGCCGAGGGCCGCAAGCATCTGACGATGGAGTACTTCTATCGCGAGATGCGCAGGAAAACCGGGCTTTTGATGCGCGGTGACGGCAAACCTGTCGGCGGCGAATGGAACCTCGACAAGGAAAACCGTGAGCCTCCCAAAGATGGGATGGACCCGCCCGAGCGGCCGAAATTCGAGCCCGACGATATCACCCGCGAAGTGATCGAATTGGTCGAAAGCCGGTTCGGCGATCACTTTGGATCGCTAGAGCGTTTCGAATGGCCAGTTACGCGCGCGCAGGCCGAAGAAGCCGCCGATGCCTTCTTCGCTGACCGGATCGAGAAGTTCGGCCCCTATCAGGACGCGATAGTGCACGGCTCTGATGACCTCTACCATTCGATGCTGTCGACCAGCATCAATTTGGGCCTGCTCGATCCGCTGGAACTGTGCCGGCGTGCACAGCAGGCATACGAAGACGGCAAAGCGCCACTCAATTCAGTCGAAGGATTCATCCGCCAAATCATCGGCTGGCGCGAGTATATTCGCGGGTTCTACTGGCATTTTATGCCGAAACTCGAGACCGCGAATGAGCTGGGTGCGAACCGCCCGCTGCCCGAGTTCTACTGGACTGGCGAAACGGACATGCGCTGCATGGCGGATTGCATTCGCTCCACTCATCAGAACGCGCACGCACACCATATTCAGCGATTGATGGTGCTCGGAAATTTCGCTCTGCTGGCAGGCATCAAGCCCCGCGATGTGCAGGACTGGTATCTCGCCGTCTATGCCGATGCCTATGACTGGGTCGAGATGCCCAATGTGGTCGGCATGATCCTGTATGCGGACGGCGGTAAGCTCGCGACAAAGCCCTATGCGGCGAGCGGAAACTACATCAACAAGATGTCCGATTACTGCAAGGAATGCCGCTATTCGATGTCGAAGAAGACCGGCGACGGCGCCTGCCCCTTCAACCCGCTCTATTGGCATTTCATTGACCGCAATCGCGACCGGCTCGAAAGCAACCACCGCATCGGGCGGATCTATTCAACCTGGGATCGGATGGGCGAGGAAAAACAGCGCGAATATCTTGATAGCGCAGAGATTTTTCTCGACTCTCTGCAGCCCGCCAGCAAAGGCTGGGCGCGAAACGAAGATTAAGGGAGCCATCACGACATGCTGACCGTCCACCACCTGCGAATTTCGCAATCCGAACGCATCGTCTGGCTGTGTGAGGAGCTGGGGCTCGAATATGATCTGAAGCTCTATAACCGTGATCCGGAGACACGGCTCGCTCCGCCGGAGCTGAAGGCGATCCATCCGATGGAAATCGCCCCGGTTATCGAGGATGGTGACCTTGTGCTGGGCGAAAGCGGCGCGATCGTGGAGTATATTGTCGGGAAATATGCGCCGGACACTGATCTGGTGCCCGGCCCCGACCATCCGGACTTCGCCGATCACCTTTATTGGTTCCACTTTGCCAATGCGACATTCATGACCAACGGCATGATGCAGATCGCGGTTGGCGCTGTTGGCGCGGAAATGCCGCCGCCGCTGGCCAAACGCGTGACCAATGCATGGGCACAGATCGAGCATCGACTTGGCGAGGCCGACTATTTAGGCGGCTCATCCCTGACCACGGCAGACATCATGATGGTGTTCCAGCTAACCACCAGCCGCGCGTTCAACGGGATGAGCATCGACGACAAGCCCAACCTGAAGGCCTATCTACAGCGGATCGGCGCACGCGACGCGTATCAGCGCGCTATGGCCAAATGTGAGCCCGGGATGCCGCCGAAGCTGGATTAACCAAGCCCTCCTTGATTTGCACTCACGCAGGCTGAGGCGTATCGGTCAGTTGGGGTCGTGCAAACGAATTGGGAGGCTAACCATGAGAATTTTGACGACCGCGCTCACCGTGACGGCATTGAGCGCGTTGGCCGCATGCGGGGGTGCCAATGACACAGAGGCTCCCGCCGACGAAGCAACTGCCTTGGAAGGCGATGACGCTTCAATTGCGAGTGCTCTTTCCGCCGGGCCAAGCGACGTGACCGATGGTGCGACGATCCTCGACGCAGAGGGTAATGTTTTACGCGAAGGCACAAACGGCTGGACATGTATTGCAGAGACGCCCGGCATGGGCCCGATGTGCAATGATGCAGTCTGGATGGAAGCACTGGGAGCAATGCAGTCAGGCGGAGAATTTCCGACTGGCAAGATGGGCATCTCTTACATGCTGGCGGGCGAAGGCGATGCTCCAGGCGTGAGCAATCTGGACCCGGCTGCAACCGAGCCGACCGAGGACAATATGTGGATCAAGGACGGACCGCATTTGATGCTGATCCTGCCCGATCCGGCCTCTTATGCGGGTATGTCCAGCGAAATTGCCGATCCGGTCTATGTCATGTGGAAAGACACACCCTTTGCCCACGTCATGGTTAGGCTGGCTGACGCGGAATAGCGCGCAGAAAGAACGGCGAGACTCCCGTCGACTCCGAACCGTACGAAGGCGCGGGCTTATAGAGCGCCCTCGTATAGCTTGAGCAATGCAGCCCAGGCGCGTTCCGCTTCTGCTTCGGCATAGGCGGGGCTATCGGGCACACACCAGCCGTGATCACCGGCAAAGACTTCAACCGTTGCATCCCGGCCGACGGCTGCAGCTGCCTTGCGCAGCGTGTTTTTTTCGTCCGGCGCTTCAGTATCGTCATCCTGCGCAATCGCGACAAGCAGGCTGGCGTCCATCTGGCCAAACAGTCTGTGCGGGCTCTTCGGGTTGTCCTCCCGCACCAGCCCGCCGCCGTGAAAACTGGCGGCAGCCTTTATGCGAGACGGGACAGCAGCGGCGCTCCACATTGTGAAGGGGCCGCCCATGCAATAGCCCTGCGTTCCAATGCCGCGTTCGCTATCGACTTCCGCACGGCTGTCGAGAAAAGCCACGGCAGCGGTTGCATCGCGCATGATTGCATCTGCGTCCAGCTTGCCGCGCATTTCACGGGCGCGTCCCCAGCCACCATTCCCCGCGAAGTCGGCGAAATCCTGCCAAATAGGGGCAGGCGTGTCGCGGTAATACTGGTTCACCACCAACGCTGTGTATCCGCGGTCAGCCAACCGCCGGGCCATAGCCTTCTTGCTATCTCTAAGGCCTGCGATATCCGGCCAGATAATCACCGCAGGCGCAGGGCCAGACGTGGGCGCAACAAACCAGCCATCCATTGTGCCGTCATCGGTCGCGAAGCTGACCTCCTGCTCGGTCCACGCGGGAAATCCCGGCGAAGAAACCGTCTCGACCTGATCTTGAGCCATCCCATCACTCGGAGCGCAGGCTGCGGCCACCGCAGTGGCGCCAAGCACACCAAACTCGCGTCGCGTCAGCCCTTCGCGAGCCCAGCGGGTGATCTTTTCTTCATCGCACATAATCCTGGCTCCGTTGTTTCAAAAAACTCTCTTACATCGCCAACGGAGCAAACCGCCAAAAGGTTTCAATCATTGCACTCACGCTTCAGCAGT
This sequence comes from Altererythrobacter ishigakiensis, assembly GCF_001663155.1. NCBI lineage: Bacteria > Pseudomonadati > Pseudomonadota > Alphaproteobacteria > Sphingomonadales > Erythrobacteraceae > Altererythrobacter > Altererythrobacter ishigakiensis. The sequence continues at coordinate 1,261,871 of NZ_CP015963.1, read as the reverse complement.
TCGGCCTTTATTTCGGGTCCATAGGCATAGCCGCCCACGCCGCCTGATGCCGGAACAACGCGGTGACACGGGATCAGCACGGCAATATTGTTGGCGCCGTTTGCGCTGCCGACCGCGCGGCTCGCCTTGGGATTGCCCAGCATTGCTGCCTGCTCGCCATAACTACGCGTTTCGCCAGCCGGTATCTGGCGCAATGCTTGCCAGCAACGTTGCTGGAACGCCGTGCCTTTCACATCCAAAGGAATGTGCGAATTGTCGAGCGACGGGTCCTCCACGGCAGCGGCTACTTGTTCAAACAGTTCGCGAAATGCCGGGCTGCCTTGGGCGAGTTCCGCGTTAGGAAAACGCGCGCGCAACTCGTCCTCACCTTCGTTGAATGAAAGGCAGCACACTCCCCTATCGGTTGCGGCAACAAGCATCGGCGCAATCGAAGTCTCAATAATAGACCAATGGATCACACGCCCAGCGCCGCCGTTCTTCCAGTCGCTGGCTGTCATGCCCATCTTGCCTTCCACTCCGTCATAAAATCGGCTGGGCGATTCATACCCCGCATCATAGATTGCATCGCTCACCCTAGCTGCGCCCTTCAGCGCATCCTTCGCCCGTTCTTCGCGAAGCGCACGTGCATAGGCTGCCGGCGAAAGACCGGTGGCGCGCTTGAACACCCGTTGGAAATGGGTTGGCGAGTAGTCGGTAATGGCTGCGAGCTCATCCAGCGTTGGCCTGCCTTCCGCAGCCTTGATCTCTTCAATCGCGGCCAGAACAGCTGCTTCATCGCGGCCTACATCGTCAGGCATGCACCGCTTGCATGCGCGCAGACCTGCCTCCCTCGCCTCCGCACCGGTCGCAAAGAAGCGCACGTTCTTGCGATCCGGGTGGCGCGCCGCACAGCTGGGCCGGCAATAGATGCCGGTTGTCAGTACGCCGGTAACAAAGCGGCCATCATAGCTACGGTCACGCCGCTTCACGGCGGACCATGCGGTTTCGCTAGGGATCAGTTCATCGCTCATGTTCAGTTTATTAGGGTAATGCGCCACTCACTGCATCCCGAAGCTTGCGATCAAAGCGACACCGCGTCAAATAGCTTCGCCATGGGTCGGATAATCACTCTTTTTGCCACACTTTTGGCACTTGTCACGCCGCATGCCGCTTTGGCCGATAGTGCTGACATTGATGCGGCGGCACGCGGCGTTGTGCGCGTAGTAATCGTCGGCAGCGATGGTCGGGAAGTTTATCCGGTCAGCCACGGCTCGGGATTTGCAGTCTCTCCTACGCAAATAGTGACCAATGCGCATGTGATCCGCGAAGCTCTGCAGGATGACACATTGCGCATCGGCGTGGTCCCTTCAGAGGGCGACGAAGCTGCCTACGCACGCGCCGTTTCCGTCAGTCCGCGCAACGATTTGGCGCTGATCGAGATAATTGACAACGCCATGCGCCTGCCACCGCTAACGATTTCCGGCAGTCTGGTGGGCGATATGGGTGAAGTCTCTGCTGTCGGCTATCCGATGAATGTTGATCGTGCGCAGGGACTGGATATTGGCGATATCTTCCGCGCTCAGCCGCCGGTCAAGAGCCGCGGGTTTCTATCTGGCGCGCGGCCCAGCCGTCAGTTCGATACGATCTTGCACACCGCACCCATTGCGCGCGGTAATTCTGGCGGGCCATTGCTAGATGGCTGCGGGCGGGTCATGGGCGTAAACAGCTTCGGCGCGGACTCCGATGGATCCGATGCCGAGTTCTATTTCGCAGTATCGATCCGTGAACTGCTGCCGTTCCTTCGCGAAAACGATATCGAACCGAGCGTCAACGCGCTGCCGTGTCGCAGCATCGATGAGGTCGAAGCATCCGAGCGAGCACGTATCGAACAGCAACGCGCGGAGGCGCGGGAACGTATTGAGGCGCGCGAAGCCGAACTGCGCGATCGCCGCAACCGCGCACAATTGGAAGCGCAGCTTTCCGTTCAAAGCGAGCGTGAGAATGCGATGGCAGCGGCTCTGATCTTACTGATGATTGCCATTGCGGCAGGCTATGTCGCGGTCAATTCGCGCGGCAAGGAAGGCATGGAGCGACGTTTTGTTTTCGCTGCAGCGATAGCAGGTGTTTCGCTGCTGGGCGCGATTATTCTGTGGATCAGCCGCCCGGGTATCGACGAGATTGATCGCCGGGTGGAGACTGCGCTCAATCAAGGCGGTGATGGTGATGCTCCGCAGACTGCATCCAATGCGCGCGAAGGCACGATGATTTGCACTTTGGTCCCAGAGCGCAGTCGAGTAACTGGCGCGCGCACCGATGATGTTGAATTTGACTGGGCCGCTGATGGATGCGTCAACACGCGCACGCAATATGGCCTCAACGCCGGCGAATGGACCCGCGTGCTTGTTCCAGACGACGAAGAAGTCGTGTCGGTCAATCGCTATGACCCCGACACACGTACATTCCTGAGCGAGCGCTATCTGCTCGGCCGCAATGATATGGCGCAGGCCCGCGATGTCCGTGCGCAGTATGAAGCACCAACCTGCAGTATCAGCGATGCAGCAAATGTGCTGGGAGAGCAGCAGCAAAGCGTGATCTCACTGCTGCCAAACCGCCCGAACGAGCGGCTGGTCTATAGCTGCGCCCCGCGAGAGAACGCGCCCGTGGCACCATTAAGTACTCAGGATCAGCCTTAGCTGGCCTGATCAAGCGAAGGGCTAAGCCGCCAAAGCTTCTCCGCTAAGCGTGATACGGTGCATCTCACGGCGATAACCCTGATAGTCATTGATTGCATTGTGCCAGGTTGTGCGATTGTCCCAGATCGCAATCGTTCCTGGCTTCCATTGCAAGCGGCACTGATTGTCGCCTGTCAGCGCAGCGGCGTAGAGCTTTTCCAGCAACGGCAAGCTTTCCTCACGCGTCTGTCCGACAAAGTGGATCGTGAAAGCGCTGTTCACATATAGCAATCTGCGCCCTGTATGAGGATGTCGGATTACCACCGGGTGGACCGCACCGGTCTTCAAATCCTGTCCGCGCAAATTCTTGCCCATATCGGTCTGCGCATAAAGACCATCGGCCTTATATACGTGGTCTGCCGTGTGGAACGCTTCCAGGCCTTCGATTTCCGCTTTCAGATCATCGGGCAGCGCATCATAGGCCGCACCCATGTGCGCCCACTCGGTATCGCCGCCACTCGGGGGCAGCTCACGGGCGACCAGTACCGAGCCCATCGCCGGGATCTGGTCATAGGAATGGTCAGTGTGCCACGCACCGCCAATATTGGTTTGCTCGTTCGCTTCTTTCTTGACGATGGCGATCTCGCCATACTCTTCCTGAAGCGGGAAATAATTGTTGATGTCGATTCCGCCCCAACGCTTACCGAAACGGATGTGATCCTCCGGGGTGAACTCCTGATCACGAAATACGGCAACACCGTGCTCATAAATGGCTTGCTTGATCGCATCCATTTCAGAATCGCTGCAATTTGCGAGTTCAACGCCCGTTATCTCGACCCCGCATTTGGGGGCCATAGGGGTCATTTTCATTTGTCCTCTCCCGGCCAATTAGGCGGCCTCTCGCATTGATTTTACCCAAGCTGCGAAATGAGTCCAGAGAATCCCCTGTAATCGGGTTGCATCACAGCATCCTCAGTGCTAGGCGCGCGCCAGCTTTGCCGGGGTGCCCCCAAACGTGCCCGGAACGGTTTAAGCGATGCATCGTTATTCTCGCAGATCCAAGAGGACATCCAGCGCGTGGATATTTCCGCCGGTATACAGGCCAGCCTAGCAGGGCGTTATGCTTCTGCACTGTTCGATCTCGCTTCTGAAGGCGGGACCGTGACGGCCGTCGAAACTGACCTTCAGAATCTGTCCGATGCGCTCGCCGAATCGGCTGAGTTGCAGGCAGTCACCACTAACCCTGAACTGAGCCGTTCGGCACAAGGCGGTGCGATTGCAGCTGTTGCTGACCATCTGGGTGTAAGTGAGCTGACAAAGAATTTTCTCGGTGTTCTTGCCGCTAATCGCCGACTGTCTTCGCTCGGCGATATGATCCGCGCGTTCCAGATGATCGCAGCGGCCCAACGCGGCGAAGTCACAGCAGATGTCACCAGCGCGCACGCTCTTAGCGATGAGCAGATCGCAGCGCTGAAAGATAAACTGACCGCTCGGCAGGGCCGGACAGTCAAGATTAACTCGAGTGTTGACCCGGATCTTCTGGGCGGCCTCGTCGTCACCATCGGATCACAGCGCATTGATGGCTCGATCCGCACCCGTTTGAATTCCCTCGCCCAGGCAATGAAGGCCTAAAGGACTAAAGACATGGAAATCCGCGCCGCAGAAATCTCCAAGGTCATCAAAGACCAGATCGCCAATTTCGGCACTGAAGCTGAAGTCAGTGAAGTGGGCTCTGTTCTCTCCGTTGGTGACGGCATCGCCCGTATCCACGGCCTCGACAAGGTTCAGGCCGGTGAGATGGTTGAATTTGCCAATGGCGTTCAGGGTATGGCTCTGAACCTTGAAGCTGACAACGTCGGCGTCGTCATCTTCGGCTCTGACGCCGAGATTAAAGAAGGCGACAGCGTCAAGCGTACCGGAACCATCGTGGACGTTCCGGTTGGCAAGGGTCTGTTGGGCCGCGTTGTTGACGCACTGGGCAACCCGATCGACGGCAAAGGCCCGATCGAAGCTGCAGAGCGCAAGCGTGTTGAAGTTAAGGCACCGGGCATCATCCCGCGCGAATCAGTGTCTGAGCCTGTGCAGTCGGGTCTGAAGGCCATCGACGCACTCGTACCGGTTGGCCGCGGCCAGCGCGAACTGATCATCGGTGACCGCCAGACCGGCAAAACCGCAGTCGCAATCGATACCTTCATCAACCAGAAGGAAGTCAACAAGAGCAAGGACGAGAGCAAGAAGCTCTACTGCGTCTACGTCGCTGTCGGCCAGAAGCGTTCGACGGTTGCTCAGATCGTCAAGCAGCTCGAAGAAAACGGCGCGATGGAGTATTCCATTGTTGTCGCCGCGACCGCTTCTGAGCCTGCGCCGCTTCAGTATCTCGCGCCTTACACCGGCTGCGCGATGGGTGAATTCTTCCGTGATAACGGCATGCACGCTGTGATCGTATATGACGACCTTTCGAAACAGGCTGTGGCTTATCGCCAGATGTCGCTGCTGCTGCGTCGTCCTCCGGGTCGCGAAGCTTATCCGGGTGACGTTTTCTATCTTCATAGCCGCCTGCTTGAGCGCGCTGCGAAGATGAACAAGGAAAACGGTCACGGTTCGCTGACCGCCTTGCCGATCATCGAAACACAGGCTGGTGACGTATCGGCCTATATTCCTACCAACGTGATCTCGATCACCGACGGTCAGATCTTCCTTGAAACCGACCTGTTCTTCCAGGGTATCCGCCCGGCGATTAACGTTGGTCTTTCGGTTAGCCGTGTTGGCGGCGCCGCGCAGACAAAGGCGATGAAGAAGGTTTCAGGTTCAATGAAGCTGGACCTGGCCCAATACCGCGAAATGGCGGCCTTTGCGCAGTTCGGTTCGGACTTGGATGCGTCGACACAGAAACTGCTCAACCGCGGTGCGCGCCTGACTGAGCTGCTTAAGCAACCCCAGTTCTCGCCGCTGCCGTTCGAAGAGCAAACCGTCTCGATCTTCGCTGGTACCAATGGCTTTATCGACTCTGTTCCGGTTGATCGCGTGACCGATTACGAAGAGCAGATGCTGGCATTCTTCCGTGCGGAACATGCAGACATCCTGAAGGATATCCGCGAGAGCACGAAGTTCGAAGACGATGTGAAGGACCGCACGGTCAAGGCACTTGAAGCCTTCGCCAAGCAGTTCGCCTGAGCCTTAGAGAGAGACAAAGGGAGCCGATATGGCCTCGCTTAAAGAACTCAAGGATCGGATCGGGTCGGTCAAGTCGACTCAGAAGATCACCAAGGCCAAGCAGATGGTCGCTGCGGCCAAGCTGCGCCGTGCGCAGTCGGCTGCAGAAGCTGCACGCCCTTACGCAGAGCGGCTGGCATCGGTCATGGCCTCGCTCGCCACAAAGGTAAGCGGTGATAGCGCGCCCAAACTGCTGGCTGGCACTGGTTCCAACCAGAAGCACCTGCTTGTCGTTGTCAACACGGACAAGGGCCTGTGCGGCGGTTTGAATTCGAACATCGTCAAGGAAGCCAAGGCACAGGCAAAGCGCCTGATCGCAGAAGGCAAGGACGTGCAGTTCTACCTGATCGGCAAGAAAGGCCGCGCGCCAATCAAGCGTGACTATGCGAACAGGATCGCCAAGCATTTTGACACCTCTGCAGTCAAGAACGTCGGCTTTGAAGAAGCAGACGCTGCTGCAAACGAACTGATCGAAATGTTCGAGAGCGGTGCGTTCGATGTCGCGCATCTGGTATACCCGACTTTCAAATCTGCACTGGCGCAAGACCCGACCACAGTTCAACTGATCCCTGTTCCTTCACCAGAGGAAGCCGCGGGCGGTGACGCTGTGGTGGAGTATGAGCCAGGCGAAGAAGAAATTCTTGAAGAACTGCTGCCGCGCTATGTGAAAACGCAGATCTTCGGAGCGCTGCTCGAACGTGAGGCATCAGAGCAAGGCGCTTCGATGACAGCGATGGACAACGCGACGCGCAACGCAGGCGAACTGATCAACAAGCTGACGATCCAGTACAACCGCAGCCGTCAGGCCGCGATCACCACTGAACTTATTGAAATTATTGCAGGCGCAGAAGCGCTTTAAAGTCAAAGGCTAAGGAAAGACAAATGGCCACCGCACCCGTAATGAACAAAACCACCACTGGCACGATCAGCCAGGTCATCGGCGCTGTCGTCGACGTGACCTTCGAAGGCGAATTGCCAGCAATTCTTTCCGCACTGGAAACGACGAACGGCGACAAGACGCTGGTTCTGGAAGTTGCGCAGCACCTGGGTGAGAACACTGTCCGTACAATCGCGATGGACTCGACCGAGGGTCTGACCCGCGGTCAGGACGTGACCAACACCGGCGCGCAGATCTCTGTGCCAGTTGGCCCAAAGACGCTCGGCCGTATCATGAACGTTGTCGGCGAGCCGATTGATGAACGTGGCCCAATCGGTGCCGATATGAGCGCGCCGATCCACGCAGAAGCGCCTGAGTTCATCGACCAGTCGACCGAAGCATCGATCCTCGTCACCGGTATCAAGGTGATCGACCTTCTCGCGCCATACGCGAAGGGCGGTAAGATCGGCCTGTTTGGCGGTGCTGGTGTGGGCAAGACGGTTCTGATTCAGGAGCTGATCAACAACATCGCAAAGGGTCACGGCGGCGTGTCCGTTTTCGCCGGTGTTGGTGAGCGTACCCGCGAGGGTAATGACCTTTATCACGAATTCCTCGACGCAGGCGTTATCGCCAAGGACGCAGATGGCAATGCCATCAGCGAAGGCTCCAAGGTTGCGCTGGTCTTCGGCCAGATGAACGAGCCTCCAGGCGCACGTGCGCGTGTTGCTCTGTCAGGTCTGACCATGGCGGAATACTTCCGCGATCAGGAAGGCCAGGACGTTCTGTTCTTCGTCGACAACATCTTCCGCTTCACGCAGGCTGGTTCGGAAGTGTCCGCACTTCTCGGCCGTATTCCTTCGGCTGTGGGTTATCAGCCGACGCTGTCGACCGACATGGGTAACCTGCAGGAGCGCATTACCTCGACCACTAAGGGTTCGATCACCTCGGTTCAGGCGATTTACGTTCCTGCCGATGACTTAACCGACCCCGCACCTGCAACTTCGTTCGCTCACTTGGACGCGACGACCACGCTGTCACGCGCCATTTCGGAACTTGGTATCTATCCTGCGGTTGACCCGCTCGATTCGACCAGCCGCGTTCTCGAGCCGCGCGTTGTGGGTCAGGAGCACTATGAGACCGCTCGCCGCGTTCAGGAAACGCTGCAGAAGTACAAGTCGCTGCAAGACATCATCGCCATCCTCGGCATGGACGAGCTTTCGGAAGAAGATAAGCTGACCGTTGCGCGTGCGCGTAAGATCCAGCGCTTCCTCTCTCAGCCGTTCCACGTGGCTGAAGTTTTCACCAACATCCCTGGCCTGTTCGTGCAGCTCGAAGACACGATCAAGTCGTTCAAGGCTGTTGTTGATGGCGAATACGACCACCTGCCAGAGGCTGCCTTCTACATGGTTGGTGGCATCGACATGGCGGTTGAGAAGGCCAAGAAGCTGGCTGAGGAAGCCTAAGTCAGGCTAGGAAACAGAAAATGCCACTGCACTTTGAACTTGTAACACCGGAAAAGCTGGTTCGTTCGGAAGACGTCCACATGGTCGTTGTCCCAGGCAGCGAGGGCGAATTCGGTGTGTTGGAAGGCCACGCTCCTTTCATGTCGACAATCCGCGACGGCGCGGTTCAGGTCTTTGCCAAGGAAGGCGCAGAGGCAGAGAAGATCGAAGTACGCGGCGGCTTTGCCGAAGTGGGCGAGAATGGTTTGACTGTCCTTGCGGAACATGTCGAAGCTTGATCTCAGGCTTCGTTGAAGGATTTTGAAGGGGCGGCCGATCGGTCGCCCTTTTTCGTTGAAATCTCCTTCACATTCGACGCTGCAACCGCCACATAACCATCAACGGAATCCCCCAAGGAGAGGACATTTGAAACTTGTTTCGACAATCGCCCTGGCTGGTGTGCTTGCCATGACCGCTACCCCCGCAATCGCAGACGGCCACGGCCACAAGGACCACGAGCCTGAAGTCGCCGATGATGGCATCCCCGGCCCTGAGCAGGACCCCTATATCTGGCTGGAAGAAGCCCGCAGCGAAGAAGCGCTCGCATGGGTCCGCGCAGAGAATGAACGCACATTGGCGCATATGGAAGCCGACCCGCGCTTCGAAGCATTGAAGTCCGCCGCGCTGGCGATTTATGACAGCGAAGATCGCGTACCATACGTGTCATTCCGCCCGGACGGACTGTACAACTTCTGGCAGGACAAAGAGAATCCGAAGGGTCTGCTTCGCCGGACTACGCTTGAAAGCTACCAGACCGACGAACCCGAATGGGAAACCGTTCTGGACGTAGATGCTTTGGCCGCTGCAGAAGGCAAGGAGTGGGTATACAAGGGCTCGACCTGCCTGCCCCCTGCTCTCAATAAATGTATGATCGCGCTGTCTGACGGCGGTGAGGACGCGACCATCCTGCGTGAGTTTGACACTTCCACGAAGGAATTTGTCGAAGACGGGTTCGTGCTCGACCAAAAGAGCCAAGGTGGTATCCAATGGGTCGATGAAGACACCATGCTGGTATCGCGCAATTTCAGCGAAGAACTGCAAACCGAAAGCGAGTACCCTTTCACCACACGCATCTGGGCGCGTGGGACGTCGATCGACGAGGCAGAAGAGATCTTCCGCGGCGAACGCACTGACGTGTCATCAGGAGCTTACCTGCTGCGCGATAACGAAGCGACGGTACACGCCCGCCTCGCCTATCGCTCGGTCAGCTTCCACGAGACCGAATATTACACCGAGAAGGACGGTGAATGGCTCCCCCTCGATATTCCGTTGAAGGCCTCACCCTACGGCATCGTTGATGGTCAAATCCTCTACTCGACCGATGTTGACTGGGAAGTCCGCGGTGAGACCTTCCCGGCGGATAGCCTCGTCGCGATGGATCTTGAAGAGTGGAAAGCCGACCCGAATGGTGCCTCGAAGACGTTGGTATGGGCGCCCGAAGAACGCCAGACCAGGCGTGGCGGAGCCATCACTGGGAATTCACTGTTCGTGGGCATGCTCGACAATGTCGTTGGCAAGGTAGTCCAGTTTGATTTTGAGGGCGGTGAGTGGACCAGCAAAGAGGTTGATCTTCCCGGCAACGCAACCGTCGGTATTGCAGCGTCTTCTTCCGAGACGGACCAGATCATGTTCACCGTCACTGATTTCCTCAACCCGACCACGCTCTATTATTCGGATGGCGGCACTCCCGCTCCGCTAAAGCAATCGCCCAGCCGTTTTGACAAGACAGGCATGGAAGTGGAGCAACACGAGGCGACCAGCGCAGACGGGACCAAGATTCCGTATTTCATCGTCAAGCCTGAAGGTATGGAGATGGACGGTACCACCGCGACGCTGATGACTGGCTATGGCGGGTTCCAGGTTCCCCGCCTGCCCGGCTATCTCGGTACGACAGGCAAGCTGTGGCTTGAGAATGGCGGGGCATATGTACTCGCAAACCTGCGCGGGGGCGGTGAATTCGGTCCCGGCTGGCACCAAACCGCGATCCGCGAGAACAAGCAACGCACCTGGGATGACTTTATCGCGGTGGGTCAGGATCTGGTCGACAAGGGTTTCACCTCACCCCAGCATCTCGGCATTCAGGGCGGCAGCCAAGGTGGATTGCTGGTCGGCACGGCTTTCACACAGCGCCCCGACCTGTTTGGCGGCGCTATCGTACAGATCCCTCTGTTCGACATGCTCCGCTATCACCTGATCGGGCGCGGAGCCTCGTGGATCGGCGAATATGGCGATCCGCGAATTCCAGAGCAGCGCGAATGGATCGAAGGGTATTCTCCCTATCAGAAAATCGTGGAAGGCGTGGACTATCCCACTCCATTCCTATGGGCATCAACCGCGGATGACCGCACACACCCCGCCCACGCGCGCAAGGGCGCGGCAAAGCTCAAAGAGCTGGGTCAGCCCTACTGGTACTATGAAGATATGACCGGCGGCCATTCAGGCGGCGTCGACAATGAGCAACGGGCAAAGCTTCAGGCGCTGCAGTTCGTTTACCTGATGCAACAACTGATGGACAGCAACGAAGGCGAATAAGCGAATAAAACCAAATGATTAAGGGCGGCCTGTTCGGGTCGCCCTTTTCGTTTCAGGCTTACTCGGCAACAGGAATGAGCACTTCGTTGCGGCGATACTGAGGTGGAACCATCGGGCTGTCATAAAAGGCATATTCGGGCGCTCCGATAGGTTCGAGCCCTTGTTCCGCCATCCAGTCGCGCAATGCTTCTTCGGCAACTGCCAAGTTGCGATTGCTGCCATAACCCGCAAACCGGATCACCGCCATGCGGCGGGCTGCAACTTCGGTCAGCGTGATGTCTTCCGCGGCTTTAGGCAATGTTTCGAGCGTGTATTTGCGCGGCATCACGAAACGTGTGCGCCAGGCGCCCTCTCGACCGGGGTCTTGCATCACAGGTGATGTCATCGCGATCTCTTCAGCCTCATCAACAATAACCGGCGATGTCATCGTAATCGGCTCGCTCTGTGTATCGCTCTGATCGCGGCCAGGCCGTTCTTGCGCGAAGATATAAGCAGCCAAACGCCGGAACCCGGCATTCAGAGCGCGGCTGCGCGCGCCACGATGGGTAACTTCAGCGACCAGCATCGGATCGTAGGTGCGGACCTCGAAGCGGCCTTCTTCCATTTCAGTCTGATATGTCGGCTGCTCGTCCGCATCCTCTGCAAGGCTTGGCGCACTGAGCGCGCTCATCGCAGCTGCCGCCCAAAGGCCAAGACCCAGCTTTGTCTTCCGCATTTCGAAATCCCTGTTCGCTTTGCCAATCAGCGTTTGCGGGCAGTTGTGGTTCCCAAGAAGCATCACTGCGTAAGCTAACCTGGGTAACCTGATGCGGTTCATCGCACCGCTGGCACAGGCGATAGGCTGAGCCCAAAATCAACCATGTTTAGAAAGGCGAAATTAAGTCTCGCCGCCAATTTTCTCTTCGCAGGGGGGTATGATTGAATGTTGGAGAAAGTTGATGGCTTATGCCCCGCACGAAAATGTAAACGACGCAATCAAACGCGCGGGATTACCTGAATCGCATGATATTCACTGGTCTCAGGCCCGAAAAGAAGAAGTGGTCCGCGCGGTGCGTGACAAGCTGATTAGCTTTGACGAAGCGCGTTGGCGCTATCTGCTCAGCCATAGCGAGTTTCGCCAGTGGGAAGAGCAGGTGGATGCCCGCCATTCACGCAAAGTCGAGCCAAAGCAGCCGCTTGAGCTGCGAAATCGCGAACTCTCCAGAGGCGGAGAGCTCGAACAGGCTTGAGTACGGATCGTCACGCTGGCCGCCTGACGCAGCGCGCTATTTCCTGGTCGGCGCGTGAAAGTCAGGCGGCTTGGAACTGATCCACCTTATGAACTTGGCAATCTCCGGATGGGCGCGGATCACCCCCAGATCTGCGCCCATTCTTGCAAGCTCGGCATTGGTGAAGTTTGCATGGATCGCCTTGTGACAAATCGGATGGATCGGCACCGTTTCGCGTCCCTTCTTCGACTTGGGTATGGGATGGTGCCACTGGATACGCGTTTCCAGCGGCCGCTCGCATAGCCAGCAAGCGAGATCAGAGGTCTCGCTCACTTCCGCTTATCCCTTCTTCGCCGCTTTCTTCTTCTTCATTGCGTCGTGAAAGCGATCTGCCCAGCCAGGTTTGACGATCTGCTCGCCACGCACCATGCGCAAATCGCCTTCACTGACATCGCGGCTGACGGCGCTGCCCGCTGCCACAATCGCGTCCGCGCCAATCTTGACCGGCGCGATCAGCGAGCTGTTCGAACCGATAAAAGCGCGTGGCCCGATTTCGGTCTTGTACTTGAAATAGCCGTCATAATTGCAGGTGATGGTTCCCGCGCCGATATTGGCACCTTCGCCCACTGTTGCATCGCCTAGATAGGTGAGATGGCTAGCCTTGGCTCCTGGGCCAAGCGTTGCCTTCTTCATTTCCACGAAGTTGCCAACAAAGGCATTCTCTTCCAGCACGGCTCCTGGACGCAGCCGGGCAAAGGGACCGACTTGCGCGCCCTCCCCTATCTTGGCGCCTTCGATATGGCTGAAGCCCTTGATCCACGCTCCATCCGCGACGGAAACTCCGGGGCCGAAAACGACATTCGGTTCGACCGTGACATCTCGGCCCAGCTGCGTGTCATGGCTGAAGAAGACGGTTTCAGGGGCGATTAGCGTAACTCCGGCGGTCATCGCTGCTTCGCGCCGCGCAGCCTGCCACGCAGCTTCGGCAGCTGCCAATTCGCCGCGGCTGTTGATCCCGGTTACTTCTTCCGGATCATCGCATACCACCACCGCGCAGGTCCGCCCGTCTGCGATCACGATATTGACGATATCAGGCAGGTAGTACTCGCCTTGCGCATTCTCATTTTTGACTCGTGCAAGCAAACCGAACAGGTCCTCACTTCGGGCCGCAAGCAGCCCGGAATTGCACAGGCGGCAAGTACGTTCAGCTTCGTTTGCGTCCTTGAACTCCACCATCTTGCTAATGCTGCCGGCCTCATCCGCAATCACGCGGCCATAATGCCCGGGGTCACTCGGTTCGAAACCCAGAACCACTGAAGCCGGGCCATCATTGGCATGCAAACGCTCGAGCATTGCCCGCATAGTGCCCGGCCGCACGAAAGGCACATCGCCATACAACACCAACACGTCGCCGCTGAACCCTTCCAGCGCAACTTCCGCTTGCTGGACCGCATGGCCAGTGCCCAGTTGCGGCTCTTGCTTCACCGTTACGGCACGTTCTTTCAAGGCGGCTTCTATCTGTTCGGCCTTGTCGCCCACCACCACGACTGTGTGGGCAGGCGCCAGTTCTTGAAGCGAGCCGAGCAGATGATCGAGCATCGGCTGCCCCGCAATAGGGTGCAGGACCTTGTGCAGGTCAGATTTCATCCGAGTACCCTTGCCCGCGGCAAGAACGATAGCTGCTATATCTCTCATGTGGGCGATATGGCACCAAACGCTTGCGGTTTGAAGAACCATCCTCCACGGCGCGGTGCATGACTGATTTTCCTTTTGATGGCGTAGGCTTTGATCTCGATGGCACGCTGCTCGATACGTTTCGCGATCTCGGCGCAGCGGTGAACCACGCGCTTAAGCTTGGCGGGCTCAAGCCCGTTCCCGTAGATAGTTCGAAAGACCTGATCGGCGGCGGTGCGAAGATAATGCTGGCCAAGGCTGTCGAAGAGCAAGGCGGGATGCCAGAAGACGACTTCCGTGCGCTCTATAAGGAAATGCTGTGTTATTACGCCGAGCATAATGCAGTCTACACGGCACCATATCCGCATGCAGAGCGTGTTCTGGACGAGCTTACCATGCGCGGCGTCAGAATGGCGGTGGTGACCAACAAATTTGAAGAATTTGCGACCAAGATTCTGACTGAAATCGGCTTGGCACACCATTTCGTGGCGATCATCGGCGGGGATTCGATGGGCCGCGGCGAAGACGGAAGGTTTCTTGCCAAACCCGCACCCGACCCAGTCATCGAAGCGCAGAAACGCTGCGAAGCCGCTAGGTTCGTGTTTGTTGGCGACTCGACATATGATGTAAAAGCAGCACGAGGCGCCGGCGTGCCGGTTATTGGTGCCGCGTACGGGTATTGCGATCGCGACCCACAGGAGTTGGGTGCCAATGCTGTGATTGATTCGCTCGATGCACTGATTCCGGCTCTGGAGTCACTTTAGGCGTAAAGCATTGCCGTTACGGCATAGCGGCCATGCAACGCGCCTGTTGCAACGCAGCAAAGAAAGTGCCACGCAGTCGGCACATTACGTAAACGGAAGGCCACAGACGGCCTGACAAGCAGGAGAGAACCCCCATGAGCATCGACTTCAAGGACAAGGTAGCCATCGTCACGGGCGCAGGCGGCGGATTGGGCCGTGAATATGCGCTCGAACTCGCACGCCGCGGTGCGAAGGTCATAGTCAACGACCTCGGCGGCGCACGCGACGGCACAGGTCATTCGGACATGGCGCTGAAGGTGGTCGAGGAGATCGAAGCCATGGGCGGCGAAGCCATGTCGAACGGTGGCTCGGTCACCGAATACGATCAGATGGAAAAGATGGTCGCTGACGCCAAGCAGAAGTGGGGCGGCGTGCATGTGCTGATCAACAATGCGGGCGTGCTGCGTGACAAAACGTTCGCCAAAATGAGCCCCGAAGATTTCGAATTTGTCTTGAAGGTGCACCTTACCGGTTCGGCTTTCGTCACCAAGGCATGTTGGGAAACTTTCCGTGAGCAAGCTTACGGCCGCATCCTGATGACTGCATCGTCAACCGGTCTGTTCGGCAATTTCGGTCAGGCCAATTACGGGGCAGCGAAACTCGGCCTTGCGGGTCTCACCAAGACACTTCAGCTTGAAGGCGCGAAATACAACATCCGCGTCAACACGTTGTCACCGGTGGCCGGCACACGCATGACAGAAGACTTGTTCCCTGAAGAAGCCTTCAAACTGTTCGATCCGAAGAATGTCGTTCCTGCCGCGCTCTTCCTGGTGAGCGAAGATTCGCCCACCAATGCAATCGTCGGCGCTGGCGCTGGCGGCTTCCACAGCAGCTGGACTGTGATGAATGACGCTGTTTGGCTCAAGGACGAAGACCGCACGGTTGAAGGCTTCGCAGCAAATTGGGACAAGATCAGCGACTTTTCGAACCTCGTCGCGCCTCAGAGCGGCAGCGAGCAGAGCGCAAACATTCTCAAGGCAATGCAGAAAGTTACGGGCACGGGCCCTTCCAGCGCGCGTGGATAATTCGCTTTGATCATTGAAGCAGCAATCGGGGCGGGCGGCGGATTGGCGCTGCTCGCCCTTTTTGCGCGTATGGGGAACCGGGCGATTGCCGATAGCGGCTACATCGCATTGGTGGCGATGCTGGCCATTTATATCGGGGCTGAGCTGGTCACTGGTTCGCTCGCTTCGATCATAACAGAGATAGCAGTCACTTCAGCTGTGATCGTTCTCGCTCGCATCGCCATGATGCGATGGCCTCCAGCGATTGGGGGGTTTGTTTTGCTGCACGGATTGTACGACGCGTTTCTTGGAGCGGCGAGCGGCGTGGCAGCCTGGTATCCGCCGCTTTGTGCCGGGTTTGATGTGGTCGTAGGCGTCGGATTGGTTGTGGTCTTGCAGAGACGACGTTCCACCGCTTAAGACATCACTGTGTTGACACAGTAACACAGTGCGCCTATCTCGCTCTGATCAACAGGGAGAGGTACGCCTCATGTATACAGAAGACGATCTGCGACAGGCAGTAGCGAGCGGCGCAATCAGCGCCGATGCTGCTGATGCCTTGCGTAACTCGGTCAGGCAGACGCGAGAAGCGCCTGCGACTGACGAAGAACATTTCCGACTGATCAACAGCTTCAACGATATCTTCGTGACCATCGCAGCGGTGCTGCTGCTGGTTGCCATGGCAGGTATCGGGGACGCGCTGATTCCATCCAATGACGGGCCTTCAGCGCTTGCAGGCCTCCTAGTTGCCGGAGCGGCATGGGGCATGGCCGAGTATTTCACACGTCAGCGCCGTATGGCATTGCCCAGCATTGTGTTGTTGCTCGCCTTTGTTGGCGGCGTGTTTGCGACACTTCTCGGGCTCATTCTTGCCACCTTTGGCGGCGACAATTTCGGCCAGAACCAAGTGCTTGCCGGGCTACTTATCTCCGGTGCAACACTCGCAACCTCTGTCTCTGCCTACATTCACTGGCGGCGGTTTATGGTACCAATCACGGTCGCTGCGGGCGCGGCTGCGCTTGCTGCTACCGCGATTGCGCTGATCGTGACTGCGATTGGTCCGGGCACCGTTGGCGAGAATGTCTTGATCCCGCTGGTATTCGTCGCCGGCCTTGTCATCTTCAGCTTTGCCATGCGCTGGGACACCAGTGACCGCGAACGTCAGACCCGTCGCAGCGATGTCGCCTTCTGGCTACATCTACTGGCTGCGCCAATGATCGCGCACCCACTGTTCCATTGGCTAGGCGTGACCGGCGGCGAGAATATTGGCCTTGGCGCCGCAATTGGCGTGTTGGTCGTTTACATCGCGATGGGCATTGTTGCGCTTGCGATTGATCGCCGCGCGCTGCTTGTTTCGGCCCTCGCCTATGTACTTGCTGCGCTGACATTCCTTTTCGATCGTTTTGGTGCCGTGGAACTGAATGTGGCTCTCACCGCGCTTGTGATCGGTTCAGCGCTGCTGACACTGTCGGCTTTCTGGACCCCGATCCGCCGCGCGGTGGTGCGCCCACTGCCACAAGACCTACAGTCAAGGCTGCCAATTACCGCAGCGGCAGCATAATACTCGAGCACTCTCGAGGTTAGACCGGAAAGGGCTCGTGCATTGCCGCGGGCCCTTTTCGCATAAGCTAGATTGTTTAGCTGTCGACTGCCTTCACCAGCCGCCGTTCAACCGGAGCCAGAACATTGGCGAGATCGTGCCCCCGTTTGAGCACCTGACCGTGTTCACCAAACAGCGTCCACATGCCCTGCTTGTTTCGCAACGCAGGGCGTTTCTCGACAAGGGTCTGCGGGTGCTCTGCAGTGCGGCGAAACGCCGCAAACGTCGCTACGTCCTTCGTAAAATCCATCGCGTAATCGCGCCATTCACCGGCCGCGACCATACGGCCATAGAGATCCAGAATGCGTTGAAGTTCTTCGCGGTCAAAGCCGACCTGATTGGGAACGCGCCCGGGGAATGCAACAACAGAGCCGGGCTGGCCGGAGCGCATTCCCGAATTCATCAATCGTCAGTCCCGCTTCGCGGCGGCAATGATTTCGGTTGGCGTTCAGCTTTCAACGCGTCCAGTTCAGCCTTCAGGGCAATCAATTCGCCTTCCAGCTTCTCTATACAGTCGATCCGGTTACCTTCCGCATCTTCGCACTCGGGCGTCATGCCATATGGAATGAATTCCTTTATCCACTCTTCTGCCGGCACAAGAGTTGAGCGCGCCTTCACCCCCACCATGGTGGCACCAGCTGGTACATCCTCCATCACGACTGCATTGGCGCCAACGCGTGCCCGATCGCCAAGTGTTATGGGACCGATGATTTGCGCACCTGAACCGATGATCACATTGTCCCGAATGGTCGGGTGCCGCTTGCCACCCTTACCGTTAGTGGGGTTTGTGCCGCCCAGAGTGACGTTCTGATAAATTGTCACATTGTCGCCAATTTCCGCAGTCTCACCGATCACTGTGAAACCGTGATCAATGAAAAAATTGCGCCCGATTTCGGCACCGGGGTGGATATCAATCGCTGTTAGAAAGCGCGAAAAATGATTGATCATCCGTGCCAGAAAATAGAGCTTGGCTTCGTACAGCCAGTGGGCAACGCGATGCAGACCGAGCGCCCAAACACCTGGATAAAAAAGGATTTCCCAACGCGAACGCGGTGAAGGATCGCGCGCCTTGATTGAGTCCAAATAGGCTTTGAGCCGGTCGAACATAATTAAATACTCCCACCAAACGGCCTTCAAAGCAAGCGTGCCTGCTCCGGACCGCGTGTGGCTTCTAATGCGTCCCGCCATAGCGACATGGTGGCTGGCACCTTGCGTTCAAGGCTCAGCCTGTCGATTGCAACGACGAGTCGCTCAATTCCGGCGAAGCTGCGCTCCGCCCGCGGGACGAGATAATCGATTGCGCCGTCGGCCAGAGCAAGGCCGCGCTGCTCTGCGATAGCCTCGATCAGATGCGCTGCCATTTCATCGTCAGGGACACCTATCTCCAGCTGCAGCGACCCTCCCAGCCGTGAGCGCAAATCAGGCAGATCCATTTCCCAAGGTTGACTGTCAGAGATCAACAACAGGTGCTCGCGCGATTCCTGCACCCGGTTCCAGCGATGAAATAATTCCGCCTCGTCCAGTGTATCGGCACCGTCGATAACGGTGATACCCTGGCTTTCAGCCCACTTGCCAAGCAATGACTTGCCCGACCGTTCGGGTCCAGTCAGCACCGCGGTACTGAACGGCCAGTCCTTGGTGTTGGCCAATGCCTTGTAAGCGCGTTGATTCGCGTTGCCGATCACGATCCGGCTTGCTTCTCCCGATCCGGGAAGTGTCAATGGAAGGGCGATCTGAGACGGCATAGCCAGGCCTTGCCGCTCCTAGCGAGATATAGCGAGCGCGTCGGCGCCTTGCGTCACGTTGTACCCGCGCTCGCGAAGTCCCGCGGCGAGTGCATCGATTGACCCACCAAAACTGACTCGCATGACCGACGTGCCGCCAAATGCCAGACTGGTGGTGGTCGCCCCACGCACTCCCGGGACGCTACGCACGGCTGCAAGCGTGGCATCAATCGATGCCGCATCCGGGCTGGCGAATTGCACTATGTAAGAATTGATAATCGCAGGGGCGGGTGTGGCAGGTGTTGGCACAGCAATGACAGGATCAAGCTCACCTGCTTCGATCGCCGCCTCTCGCGCTTCTATGGCTCGACCGATCTCTATCAGCCGTGCGAGCGCGGGATCCATTTCACCACTGGTGTCGAAATCCAGCGTCGGGTCGGGTCGCAACATTCCTTCGCTCAACGCATTCTCATAGATTGCATCAAACCGTCGTACCGCCTGACTCAACATCGCAGGCAATGCCTCCGGAGAATCGGCTGTCATGCTGAACCCGTCCAGATAACGACTGTCGGGCCCGTATCGCGCTGTGAAAGTACCTTCCACAGGACCACCGGGATAGGTGTATGCCAACCGTGCAGTAGGCACCAGCACATCTGCTGCTCCAAACTGATCAAGGATAACCCGCCACCAAGTACGGCTGCGACGCATGGTCTGGCCATGGTTGAGCAGCAGCGAATCACCTCCCGCTCCTGCAGGACGGACATAGTTTATCCGGCTCGTTCCCGGATTGAATTCAGCCCAAGCGCGCTGCCACGGATTGCGCACCTCATACATAGTATAAGTTCCCGCGCTGGCCGTGACCGGCAACAACAACATCGGTGCAGATGGCCTACCGTTAGCCCCGCCGCCCAGATACTGGCCCGCACGATTACGGTCGAAAATGACCCCCAGACTTGCCTGATAACGGCGCGGCCCGACAAGCTCGCGCTCAATCACGACAGCAGAGACCATCGCTTCGATCTCTGCGTCTGGCAAGGCAGGGCCGTCCAGCCGCTGCCACGCAAGACGTTGAGCCAATTTCCACCCGGCCGCACGTGCTTCCTCTGCGGAGCTGCCACGTACATCGACGTCAATTCCCGCTACATCGATATCGCTGCTTGAAGCGACCGGCGCGATACCGCGATCTCCGGTAATTTGCGCGGTCAGTGTGGCAAGACCCACAGCAAGAGCAACCAGCGCAGCGAGTATCAATGCGCCACGCACAAAACGGCGGCTCGAAAGCGGGGGCGTCAGTCGCATAAAGGCATTTGTTGCAGTCATCGGGGAAAAGCTGATGCCTTTTGCCTAAAGGCGAGTGGAATTCCAAGCGCGAAAGGCTAAAGCGGTGAACATTATGGCCAATCAAAATCCGCCAGAGAGCTATACCTATGAACATGCCGGTGTCTCAATTGACGCAGGCAACCGTCTGGTAAAGGCCATCGGTCCGTTAGTAAAAGCGACTATGCGCACCGGTGCGGATGGCGAAATCGGCGGTTTCGGAGGCTTCTTTGATCCGAAAGCGGCCGGCTACAAGGACCCGCTGCTTGTCGCCGGAAATGACGGCGTCGGCACAAAGCTGAAGCTGGCGATCGACCATGACAAGCACGATACCGTCGGTATCGATCTGGTCGCGATGTGCGTCAACGATCTGATCGTACAAGGTGCAGAACCGCTTTTCTTTCTCGACTATTTTGCGACGGGAAAGCTTGAGAACGGCGTGGCCGAGCGTGTGATCGCAGGCATCGCCGAGGGCTGCAAGCAAGCTGGCTGCGCGCTGATCGGCGGCGAAACCGCTGAAATGCCGGGCATGTATGCGCAGGGCGACTATGATCTTGCAGGCTTCTGTGTCGGTGCGGTCGAACGCGGTGAGCAGTTGACCGGTGAGAAGGTCGCGCCCGGGCATGTGCTTATCGCGCTCGCTTCTTCAGGTGTTCATTCAAATGGCTATTCGCTGGTGCGGCGGCTTGCTGCCGACAAGGGATGGAAGCTGGACCGTCCCGCGCTATTCGATTCAGAGCGCCTGCTGATCGACACGCTGATCGAACCCACACGCATTTATGTCGCATCGCTTTTGCCGCTGGTGCGCGAAGGATTGATCGACGGAATGGCGCATATCACCGGGGGCGGATTGTTAGAGAACATCCCGCGCGTTCTGCCCAAAGGTGCACATGCGATGGTTGATGCTGACAGTTGGGATCAGCCGCGCCTGATGGCTTTCCTGCAAGCACAGGGAAATATCGAACCGGCTGAAATGGCGCGCACATTCAATTGCGGCACAGGGATGGTCCTTGCGGTCGCTCTGGATCATCAGGATACGGTCCTAGAACGGCTGGCAGATGCAGCCGAGACCGCCTTCGTCATCGGCGCAATCGAAGCGGGCGAGCGGGGTTGCACCGTCAAAGGCAGCCAAGGGACATGGTCCGCCATGTCTGATTGGGAAGCAACGCACCTTGCCTAAGGCGAAGGTTGCCATCTTCATTTCCGGTGGCGGCACCAATATGGCTGCGCTGCTCTATGCAAGCCGCTTGGCTGAATGCCACTACGAAGTTGTCTTGGTCGCAAGCAACCAGGAGGATGCCGCAGGGCTGAAATTGGCCAAGATCGAAGAGATCGCGACATTTGCCCATTCGCACAAAGGCATGGAGCGCGCCGAGCACGACGCGGTGATGGAGCGCGCGGCGCAGGATGCGGGCGCGGAATACATCGTTTTGGCCGGATACATGCGCATCATGTCCGAAGAGTTTGTCTCGCGCTGGACGGGCAAGATAATCAATATCCACCCATCGCTGCTGCCCAAATACAAGGGGCTAGACACGCATCGGAGGGCGATCGACGCGGGCGACAGCCATGGCGGCGCGACCGTTCATCTGGTGACGCCGGAACTTGATTCCGGGGCAATTCTTGAGCAAGTCAAAGTGGCAATCGTACCAGGCGACACGCCTGAAACCTTGGCCGAGCGGGTCAAACTGGCCGAGCATCAACTCTACCCCCGCGCGCTGTCGGCTTATGTGGCCAGCAAAGAGACAGTTCACGATTGAACATGGCTGCGCACCCACCCGAACGCCCGCATCCCCTTGCAAGAACGCCATTGATCGACAAGGCATGCGCCGCGCTGGAAAAGGCATGGTCCAAGGGTATTCCGCCGCCGCTGATTGATCCGGACGATCTGTGGCGCCGCGCGGCCAAGGGCACGAACATCGCCGCTGAACATGGCGGGCGCAGCCAGGAAGACATCATTGATTTTCGCGAACGGTTGCATGTCCTTTGTGATGCGGTTCTGACCGAAGCGCGCCTTAACGCGCTCGGCAAGACCATGGCGCACGGGCAGATCGTGCGGGTGATCAAGCAAAGGCTCGGATTAGGGCAGCTTTGGTCGGACAAGCCCGACCTGCTCGACACACAGCTAGCCCCGCCAATCATCGTGGTCGGACAAATGCGCAGCGGGACTACCCGCATTCATCGCTTGCTGGCGGCTGATCCGGCGCATAGCGCCACGCGGTTCTGTGACAGCTGGTATCCGGTCCCACGCAAGATCGACATGCGCCCGCTTTGGGGCGGGATGATGCTGGCGATGGCTCGCAAACTGGACCCGTGGATTGATTCGCTCCACCCGATGGGTTCACAGCGTGCTGAAGAGGAACTGGGCTGGCTTGCGAGCGCGCTGGGCCACAGCACATACGATACGCAATGGCGCGTGCCGAGCTTTACCCGTTTTTGCGAAGAGCGCGATGCGATGGCGCTCTATCGCGAGTTTGCCCGCATTCTCAAGACGGATGCCGCGCATCATGGTAATGCCGAAAGACCTCGTGTGCTGAAAGTTCCGCAATTCGCCGAAGAACTTTCGGCGCTGCTCGCGCAGTTCCCGGACGCCCGGCTAGTGGTGGCAAACCGTCAAGACGACGATGTCTTGCACAGCTCGATGTCAGTCGTGGCCAATCAAATGACGATCCAGAGCAACAATGTTGATCTGGATTGGGTCGAGGCGGAGTGGCGGCGCAAGCTGAAGCTTCGCCACTCGCGCGTTCAAGCAGCACTAGCCGATTTTGACGGCGCCATCGCGCACGTCCACTTTGACGAATTGGGCGCAGATTGGGAAAGCGAAATCGCGCGAATCTACAACGAACTGGATCTCGAACTGACACCACAGGCACGCGCCGCCATGGCTAAGGAAATGGCTAGCAGCGAAGGCGGCGCGCACAGCACACACGCCGCCCAGTTACAAGGCTTTCGATCCGACGCGGCAGCCTGAGGTGGCCTAGGAAACCTTACCGATGCCTGGAAGGAATGCCCCCACCCGTTTGCGGTATTCGGCGTATTGCTCGCCAAACACATCGAGCAGGTCGCGCTCCTCATAGGATATCCCGATCACGATGTAGATCGTGAACCCAGCGGCCATGAAGGCATGACTGTAAGTCATATCGGGCGTTGCCCACAGCCCCAGAAAGAAGCCGGTGTAAAGTGGATGCCGAACCAGTTTATAGAATAACGGCGTACGCATCTGAGGTGGCGACGCATTCTTTCCTGTCAGATTGTGCCACGCTTGCTGCAATCCGAACAATTCGAAATGATTGAGCAGGAAAGTCGACAGCAGAAGGATTGCCCAGCCAAGCCAGAACACAGTCCAGATTGCGGTCCGCGCGGCCTCGTTCTGGATTGACCAGATGGTCCCATCTATCGGGTGCCAAAAATGGAACAGTGCGCCTAACACCAAAACGGTGGCGAGTAGGTAAAAGCTACGCTCTACCGGCGCGGGAATTACCTTCGTCCAACCTTCCTTGAAACCGGGCCGTGCCATTACCGTGTGTTGAACGCCGAACAATGCGATCAAGCCAGTATTGACCATAATAGCAGTGACCAGCGACCCCTCTCTGCCCTTGTCGACCGTAAGAGGCATGAAATCGAACGCGCCGACCCAACCAATCAGAAATAGAAGTGCTGCAACGGCGGCAGCATAAAATGTCAAAGAAACCAGCATCAGCAGCAATCTGCCCATGATTCCCTCCCCCAGAACCATTCAGGCGACCCATTGCGGAGATAGCCGATTGTTTATTGGAGCGCGAATCTGGATCTCAAACCATTGAATCAAAAAGGCCCCGCGGCATTTCTGCTGCGAGGCCTCTTGAACAATTCGCTTGCGTGCGAGCTTAGCCGACGATTTCCTCGGGCTTGAAGAAGAAGTCGATTTCGATCTTCGCATTCTCTTCACTGTCCGAACCGTGGACCGAGTTCTCGCCGATCGACAGCGCGTGTTCCTTGCGGATCGTGCCTTCAGCAGCTTCGGCAGGGTTTGTCGCACCCATAATGTCGCGATTGCGCTTCACAGCGTCTTCGCCCTCGAGAACTTGAACGACGACCGGCTCGCTCATCATGAACTCAACGAGCTCGCCGAAAAAGGGGCGTTCTTTGTGAACTGCGTAAAAGCCTTCGGCCTGTTCGCGGGTCATGAGGATCCGCTTCGATGCCACAACGCGCAGGCCGGCATCTTCTAGCATTTTGGTGATCGCGCCTGTGAGATTACGCTTGGTAGCGTCAGGTTTGATGATCGAGAATGTGCGGGTAACCGCCATGGTAAGTGTTCCTTGCGAATATTGAGGGGTATTTTTGGTTGCGCGCGCCACTAGCGCTGAGTTGCGTCAACTGCAAGCTTTAGCGAGCCGTGCGGAAACTTACGCGCCCGCGCGCCAGCGCCCGTTTTCATCCTGCTTGTGTATCTCGCGAGTAACATCCTCGACGCTATCCAGTTCACGCCACAGCCCGCGTGCGGCTTCCGTCGCCTCAGCACCGAACAACAGCAGCGCCCGATCAAACTTCAACGCATCCGCGCGCCATTTTCCGTCGACGAACATCACCATGCTTGCGCCATTCACTGCATCCATGCTGCCCGAAAGCAGGATTGGTTGATTTTCGGCATGCGCTGCATCAGCCTGGCCATTGGCGAGGAACTCTTCCGCCCCCCCGCGCCACAGCTCCCTGCTGATTGCGGCGCGCTGGCCTGGATTTTCGCTGACGATTAGTAAACGCTTGCCTGCCTGCATCACCTTTCGCGCAAGCATCACAGCGACCTGTTCTACCGGGTCACGGCTAAGCTGGTAAAAGTCGACACGTGTACTCAAGAACTCGATCCCTTGGATCTGCGGCAACGCTCGGAACAGTAAAGCACGTTTTCCCAGTCACGCTCCCACTTCTTTCGCCACGTGAAAGGCAGCCCGCAATGCGCACAAATCTTGCTCGGCAGCTCAGACTTTTTGCGCATGCGTGCCATTCTTCAGTACCATCGCTCCGTCAATTGAAGGCAGGCAAATTACCCCTCAGCCGTGTTTCGAATGAAGGTGTCGAGCAACCGCGCACCATAACCTGTTGCGCCTTTATCCCAGGTACGACCCGGCTTGTCTGACCAGACCATGCCCGCGATATCCAGATGCGCCCAAGGCGTATCATTCTCGATAAAGCGTTGCAGGAACTGCGCCGCTGTGATCGATCCACCTTCGCGCGGGCCGATGTTCTTCATGTCGCAGATCGGCGAGTTGATCAGCTTGTCATATTCCGCGCCCAGCGGCAGACGCCACAGTTTGTCGCCCACCTGCTTACCGGCCGCTGCCAGATCATCAGCCAAATCGTCATCATTGGCGAACATGCCGCCATGTTCCTTGCCCAAGGCGATCAACATCGCGCCTGTCAACGTAGCAAGATCAACGATTCGCGAGGGCTTGAAAGTCCTCTGCGTCCAAGTCAGCGCGTCGCACAGCACCAGCCGCCCTTCAGCGTCGGTATTGAGCACCTCAATCGTTTGTCCGCTCATCGAAGTTACAATATCGCCGGGGCGCTGCGCATTGCCATCCGGCATGTTTTCAACCAGGCCGACGACGCCGACAATGTTGGCCTTGGCCTTACGCTTGACCAGTGCGAGCATGGCGCCTGCGACCGCGCCAGAGCCGCCCATGTCCCATTTCATGTCCCACATGCCAACAGGAGGCTTCAGTGAGATGCCGCCCGTATCGAAGGTCACACCTTTGCCGACGAATGCAATTGGCGCTTCGCCTTCCTTGCCGCCATCCCACTTGATCGCGAGAATACGCGAAGGCTGTTCACTGCCTTGACCCACGCCAAGCAGCGCGCCCATGCCGAGTTCTGCCATCTGTTCTTCATCAAGCACGATCAACTCGGCACCGGTGCCTGCAAAGCGATCTTTGCACAGCTCAACAAAGCTTACAGGGTAAAGTTTGTTAGGTGGCTCGGCGGCGAGATGGCGGCTGAATTCTGTGCCTTCCGCGACAGCTGCCGCGTCTTCCCATGCCCCCTCTGTTCCAGCCGGAGCGTTCACCACCGTAACCTGACTCAAGGATTTCTTCTGCTCATCTTTCAGCTTTGTGCGGTATGCGTCATGCCGCCAGCTACGAAGGCGCAATCCCAACAACACCGATGCTGCGCCCGCTGCATCCAGATCGCTGCTCGCAAAATCCAGCACCAGATCGCGTTCGCCAGATGTTAGATATTTCGCCGCCAGCACCGCACCGGCTTTCTCCAATGCCTCCTCGCGTCTATGCGGCTCCGCGTCTGGATTTCCAGCTCCAGCCAAGGCGACCCGCACAACCTTGTCCTCGCGCTCAACGAACCCCTCAAAGAACTGGCCGGGACTACCTTTGAAGCGAGCAGCCGCCGCACCTTCGACAATTGCACGTTCAAGCCGGGTTGGCAGATCATCCTTGTTTGCGATGTAGGCAATCAGGCTGGTATCTGCGGGTGAAGTATCGGAAAACTGGATTTGCATGATGGCTCCGGACAGGTTTTCTGCGAGTGCTTATGTGGCCGATTGAACACCATTGTGGAACGGTACGGCCAATCGCGATTGCGATTAGGCGCGAGCAGTGCGATAGGCAAGCCATGTCCCCGCTGCCGCAGTCTCTTCTGCCCGCCAGATCACGAGTAAAATTGTCGCTGGGCGCGCTGGCGGCCGCCATTGCGTTCGCGCTGGCCGCGCATCCGGCGCTTGCGCAGGATGATGCCAGCATAGCGCCTGACGCGATAAAACCGATTGAAGAGCAGGTAACGCAGCTCGATCCCGATGCTCTACCTTCTGTAGTGAACAGCCGGATCATCGGTTTCGAGGCAGATAACCTCGAATATGACAACGAGGGGGACGGAGAAGTCATCATTGCCAGCGGCAACGTGCTGCTGTCTAGCGAAGATAACTCGGTGCGGGCAGACCAGATCTCTTGGGACCGGCAAAGTCGAACCATCTATGCAAGCGGCAATGTCAGACTGGTGGATTCAAGCGGCAATCAGCTGTTTACTGACTCCTTGGAACTGACAGAGCGGTTTGAAGCAGGTGCGATTGATGAATTGTTGGTCTCGCTGCGTGCAGGCGGCCGTTTGGCCGCACGTGGCGGCCAGCGCGGCTCGGATGGTGATGTGATCCTGAACGATGCCGCCTACACAGCTTGTCCTGTCACTACGCTGGAAGGATGCAACAAGACGCCAAGCTGGCGGATCACAGCCAGCCGGATCATCTATAATCCGGATGACAGCACGGTGAGTTTTGACGGCGCGGTACTGGAACTTTTTGGCGCGCGTATCCTCCCTATGCCCGGTCTGGCCTTTCGCACTGATGGCAGTGCGATTTCCGGCTTCCTGGTCCCTGACCTGCGGATCTCCGAATCAAACGGCGTCGAAGTCAGCGGAAGCTATTATTGGAGGCTCGCCGAAAACAAGGATCTTACTCTCGGCGCCCGTTTCTTCACGCAAGCGACACCACTGATTTCTGCGGAGTGGCGTCACCTGACCAGCAAGGGTGCCTATCAGGTCAAAGGTTACGGAACGCATAGCCGCCGCATCTCAACCTTCACAGGCAACCCAACGACTGAGCGCGATTTGCGCGGTTATCTGTTTGCCAATGGCCGGTTTCAATTTGACCCGGAATGGAGCCTTAGCGGATCGGTGCGGCTTGCTAGCGACCGGACTTTCCTGCGCCGTTACGATATTAGCCGTGATGATCGTTTGCGTTCGACCTTCAATATAGAGCGCGTCAACGATCAGACCTATTTCTCACTCGCAGGATGGGCAACGCAGACCTTGCGGCTGGAGGCCCGGCAAGGGCAAGTGCCGATGGCGCTTCCAATTATTGATTTTCGGCACCGGCTGGCGGACCCAGTTTTGGGCGGGACAGTCGAGCTTCAAGCCAATACGCTTAGTCTGGTGAGGGATGAGGGTCAGGATACCCAGCGGGCGTTTGCGGGGGCGCGTTGGGATTTGCGCCGCCTAACGGGCCTTGGCCAGGTAGTGACTTTCAGTGCACTCGCGCGCGGCGATGTTTATCACAGCGATGAGAATGGCTTCACCACTACAGAAATCTACCGCGGCAATGAGGGATGGCAGGGCCGCGGAATCGCAATTGGCGCAATTGATGTCGAATGGCCGTTCGTAGGCAAAGCCTTCGGCGGTACACAGGTGATCAAGCCGCGCTTGCAGCTGGTTGCAAGTCCGGCGATCCGCAATCTTGAGATTCCCAACGAGGATTCGCGCGCGATCGATCTGGAAGACTCAAATCTTTTCGCGCTCAACCGTTTCCCGGGATATGATCGCGTCGAAGACGGTGTGCGCTTGACCTATGGCCTTGATTGGGAGCTTCAGCGGCCGGGATGGCGGGTAAAAAGCACCGTCGGGCAATCATATCGGTTCGACACACAACGCACGATCCTGCCTGACGGGACTGGCCTGTCCGAACGTGTTTCCGATTTCGTTGGTCGCACTGAGCTTCGCTTCAAGGATACTGTCAAGCTCACGCACCGATTCCGCATCGATAAGGACAATTTGCAGATCCGACGCAATGAATTTGACGCAACGATTGGCAACGCGCGAACCTATGTCGAACTGGGCTATCTACGCCTCAATCGCGACATCGAAGATTTCGAAGATTTACAAGACCGTGAAGAGCTTCGCGCCGCGGCGCGCGTGGCATTTGCCCGCTACTGGTCCATCTTTGGATCAGGCGTGGTCAACCTGACCGATCGCAATGAAGACCCCACGTTCTCAAGCGACGGCTTTGAGCCGATCCGCACGCGTTTAGGCATCGCTTATCGTGATGAGTGCCTAGAGTTCGGCCTAACCTGGCGGCGCGATTATGTCACCGCAGGCGATGCGGAGCGCGGCGATACATTCCAGCTCACCTTCGCGCTTCGCAATCTGGGATTGCGATAAGTACACGTTAGTCGCGCCTCAACCGTTGGCAGCGCCGCGCAAAGTGGTTATCTGGCGCATGGACGTAAGGGGGTCTTGCCCGGCTCAGCTAGGGTTAAGCCTGTTCTTGCCAAATGGCCGAGATCAAGTGGGTGCGCCAAGCGCGCAGCAAATGGATTAAATACGTGACAAGTAAAACATTGAAAAATTGTCTTTTTTCATTCATTGCGTTTGCAATGATCCCAACTGCAGCAAATGCGCAGAATGCGCCAGCCGCAGATGATCCGCTGGGTATACCAGCAAATATATCTCTACTGGGCGAAGCAAACCCCAATGTCCGTACCGCGACGGCCATCGTTAACGGGCATGTCATCACGGGCACCGATGTCGATCAGCGGGTCGCATTGGTCACGTCGGCGTCTAACAATCAGCTGACCGAAGAAGAGCTCAGGCGTTTGCAGATGCAGGTTCTGCGCAATCTGATTGACGAGACACTGCAGATTCAGGCTGCCGCAGCCCAGGAAATCGAGGTGACGCGCGCCGAGGTCGACGATCGCTATAACACGCTGGCAGCGCAAAACTTTGGCCAGGATCCAAGTGCGATGGACGATTACCTGATCTCTATCGGGTCGTCGCCGGCTTCGCTCAAGCGTCAGATCGAAGGCGAACTCGCCTGGTCAAACCTGCTGCGCCGAAACATTTCGCCCTTTGTCAACGTGTCCGAAGAGGAAGTGAACGAAGTCCTCAAAAGGATGGAGGAATCGCGCGGCACGGAAGAATATCGTCTCGGTGAGATCTTCCTTGCTGCAACGCCAGAGAACCGCAACGCAGTTCTAGAGAATGGACAACAGATCATGCAGCAGCTGCGCGAAGGCGGCAGTTTTGTTGCCTATGCCCGTCAATTCTCGCAGGCTTCCACTGCGGCAGTTGGAGGCGATCTTGGCTTCGTAAGGCTCGGGCAATTACCGCCTGAACTAGCCAGCGTTGCGGCTGGCATGCAAGCCGGACAGCTGGCAGGCCCGATAGAGATCCCGGGCGGTTTCTCAATTCTTTATCTAATCGACAAGCGTCAGGTCCTAATGGCCGACCCGCGTGATGCAGTGCTTAGCCTGAAGCAGATATCTATTAACTTCGCGCCGGGCATCACTGAAGAGATTGCCGCGCAGCAGGTTCAGACTTTTGCCACCGGCGTGCAGAATATGCGCGGCTGCGGCGATGCTGATGCGGTAGCCGGTTCACTGGGCGCGTCAGTAGTCACAAATGACCAGATCCGCGCCCGTTCTCTGCCTGAACAGCTTCAGAATATCGTGCTGAACCTACAGGTCGGGCAATCAACGCCGCCGTTCGGTTCGATTGAGGAAGGCGTTCGCGTTCTGATGCTTTGTGGTCGTGATGATCCAGAGGTTGTTGGCGGACCATCGTTCGACCAGATGATGACTCAACTGGAAGATGAGCGGATCAACAAGCGCGCTCAGCGCTACCTTCGCGATCTGCGCAATGACGCCTACATCGACTACAATTGAGCAACGCCGGTAAGCCACCTCCGATTGCAATATCGCTGGGTGATCCAGCAGGGATTGGCCCTGAAATCATCGTCCGCGCCTGGCTTATGCGTGCGGAGGCAGGCCTGCCACCGTTCGCGGTGACAAGCGGTGCCGATATTTTACGCGGAGCAGCGGCCAAGCTGGGCGTCGGCTGCCCCATCGCAGAAATTGGTTCGATTGGTGAAGCCTCAACGGTATGCAATTCGGCTCTGGCTGTGCTTGGCGATTCCGATGTCAGCTATCGACCCGGCTCGCCTGACATCGATGGTGCACAGCTTGCCCTTCAATCTCTGACCCAGGCCACGCATTTAGCGGTGAATGGTGAGGCAAGTGCTGTAGTGACCGCTCCGATTGCAAAGAAGCTTCTCGAAGCCGTGGGATTTGAACAGCCCGGCCAGACCGAATTTCTAGCCGTTGCGTGCGGCTTGCCAGCAGATGCTTCGGTCATGATGCTCGCAGGACCAAACCTTCGCGCAGTTCCGCTGACAGTGCATTGCTCCCTTGCCGAAGTGCCCGGTTTGCTCAGCGTTGACCTGATTGCCTCGCGCGGTCGCATTGTCGCCGCAGCGCTTCAAAGGTATTTCGGTGTCGAAAAACCACGCCTTGCAGTTACAGGCTTGAACCCACATGCTGGTGAAGACGGCAAATTCGGCAGCGAAGATCAGGATATCATCGCCCCTGCCATCAGGCAGCTCGTCAATGAAGGTATCGATGCAACCGGGCCTCATCCCGCGGACGCTTTATTCAGCCCGCACAGCCGCGATGGGTTCGATGTGGCGCTATGCATGTATCACGATCAAGCGTTGATTCCGGTCAAGACCCTCGACTTTGATCAGGGCGTCAATGTCACGCTTGGCCTGCCGATTATCCGCACCTCGCCCGATCATGGTACCGCGTTCGATATCGCGGGACAGGGGATCGCCAATCCCGGCGCAATGATCGCCGCGATCCGCATGGCGGGGGAAATGGCGGAGCGGCGCAACCATGGTGCGTGATCTGCCTCCATTGCGCGAGGTTATCGCCAAACACGGCCTCAGCGCTTCCAAAGCTCTGGGTCAGAATTTCCTGTTTGATGCGCAGCTGCTGGACCGCATTGCAGCCATTCCGGGCGACCTTAAAGGGCAGCGCGTGCTCGAAATTGGTCCCGGTCCCGGGGGATTGACCCGCGCGCTACTTAAGGCAGGTGCGCAAGTTACCGCGATTGAGATGGATAGTCGTTGTTTACCCGCGCTTGCCGAGCTTAGCGAATTCTATCCTGGCAAGCTGACGGTAGTCGAAGGCGATGCCATGAAGCTCAATCATGGTGATCTCATGGAAGGTATACCGTTTCATGTTGTCGCAAACCTTCCCTACAATGTCGGCACCGCCTTGTTCGTAAATTGGCTGACCAGTGACCGATGGCCCCCGCAATGGCAGTCACTGACCTTGATGTTCCAGCTGGAGGTCGCACAGCGGATCGCCGCCAAGGAAGGCAGCGGCGCCTACGGACGGCTAGCCGTTCTGGCGCAGTGGCGCTGCCGAGCCAAACTGGCGATGAAGGTACATCGAAGCGCTTTTACCCCGCCACCGAAGGTGATGAGTGCGGTCGTCCATGTGACCCCCGAAACAGCGCCTGAGGGTGTTAATGCCCGCACATTGGAGCGTTTGACCGAAGCCGCCTTCGGACAGCGCCGCAAAATGCTTCGTCAAAGCCTTAAATCCGTATCAGGAGCACTTGAGGCATTGGAGAAGGTAGGGATTGAGTCAACGCGCCGAGCAGAAACGGTCAGCGTCAGCGAATTTGTCGCGCTCGCCCGCGCAATTGGTTAATTTCAATTAAACATGTGCGCCAACCTGGCGTCATTCATTTTCGCACAAGAAAGCTCGTTGAGAAAATGGACGGGAGCCCGATACGCAATGAGTTTCCTCGAATCGCGGCAGCAGGCCGCAGCGACGGAGCGCCGACGCTCCGCCCGCTTTACAATTGATATTCCGGCAATTTTGCGCACGGTAACGGGCGACCGACCCTGTCGGATGGCAAATATTTCAGATAATGGCGCCAAACTGGAGGCAGACAATGTCCCCAAAGAAGGCGTTACAGGCTGGCTTGTGCTGGGCGACGAAGAAATCTTCTGCAAGGTCATCTGGACAAGCGATACAGCTTGCGGAATTCAGTTCGAGCGTTGCCTCGGAGCGAACCGGTTGATGGCGATCGCTGGCTCACGCGTAAAACAGGCCGGGCCTGTCGCAAATGCTGGAAACATTCAGATGGGCCGCAAGCGGAGCGGATTGCTGGTATCAGCGCATCCATCCGGCAGCGGAATTATTTCCCGGCGGCAGGTTGCCAGCAGCAGCTCTGCCTGAACCTCGTCACCCCGCCTTCTTCTCC
This sequence comes from Altererythrobacter ishigakiensis, assembly GCF_001663155.1. Taxonomy (NCBI): domain Bacteria; kingdom Pseudomonadati; phylum Pseudomonadota; class Alphaproteobacteria; order Sphingomonadales; family Erythrobacteraceae; genus Altererythrobacter; species Altererythrobacter ishigakiensis. The sequence continues at coordinate 1,228,959 of NZ_CP015963.1, read as the reverse complement.
AATCGCCATTGGTGCAGTAATGGCTCGGTATAACCAGAAGGCTGCTCGACACCTTTGAACACCAGATCGCAGGCCGCACGGAAAGCTTCGCCATCCTCGTTACCTACCAAGGGTGTGTAGAGTGGATCGCCGGCGTTCTGCGCATCGACCTTGGCCGCCATCCGGCGCAGGCTATCCATAACTTGATCCTTGGTCACAACGCCGTGGTGCAGCCAGTTCGCCATATGCTGTGAGCTGATGCGAAGCGTCGCGCGGTCTTCCATCAAGCCTACGTCGTTGATGTCGGGCACCTTCGAACAACCCACACCCTGGTCGATCCAGCGCACAACATAGCCCAATAGGCCCTGCGCATTGTTATCGAGCTCCTCGCGCAGTTCGTCTTCGGACCAATTGGTGCCTTCTGCCAGAGGAATTGCCAGCAAATCGTCGAGCGGCGGCACTTCAGTAACGTTGGGTTGCTCAGCAAAGATATCGCACTGATGGTAATGAAGCGCGTGGAGCGTCGCAGCCGTCGGAGATGGGACCCAAGCGGTGTTCGCGCCCGCTTTGAGATGGCCGATCTTCTCCACCATCATCTGTTTCATCAGATCGGGCGCAGGCCACATCCCCTTGCCGATTTGCGCGCGGCCCGAAAGACCATGTTTGAGGCCGATTGCAACATTGCGCTTTTCATAGGCCGTCAGCCACTTGCTGGTCTTCATCTCCGCCTTGCGGATCATCGGGCCAGCCTGCATCGAGGTGTGGATCTCGTCGCCCGTGCGATCGAGGAAGCCGGTGTTGATGAAGACCACGCGGTCTTTCACCGCTTCGATACACGCGCCAAGGTTCGCGCTGGTGCGGCGCTCCTCGTCCATCACGCCGACCTTTATCGTGTGGCGTTTGAGGCCCAGCAGATCTTCCACTGCATCGAACAGGTCATTGGTGAAAGCACATTCTTCCGGCCCGTGCATCTTGGGCTTCACGATATAGATGCTGCCGTGCTTTGAGTTGCCGTATTTGGCGTGCCCTTCAACATCGAGCGTGCCGATCGCGCTGGTGAAGACCGCATCCATAATGCCTTCAGGCACTTCGCGGCCGTTGGGAAGGATGATCGCCGGATTGGTCATCAAATGGCCGACATTGCGCACGAACAGCAGGCTGCGGCCTGCAAGGCTTTGCGCATTGCCTTCGCGATCCGTGTACGCCTTGTCTCCAGCCAACTTGCGCGTGAGAGTGGTGCCGCCTTTTTCAAAGCTTTCCTGCAGGTCGCCTCGAATGACGCCAAGCCAATTGGTGTAAGCGAGCAGCTTGTCTTCGGCGTCGACAGCAGCGACCGAATCCTCGCAATCGCAAATGGTAGTCAGCGCGCTCTCGCAAATGATGTCAGCGATGCCTGCCTTGTCAGTCTTGCCGACAGGATGTTCACGGTCGAACTCAACTTCGATGTGCAAGCCATTGTTTACGAACAGCAAGCCCTTTTCAGTCTTGCCGACATACTGGCTTTCATCCTGCAGCTTGCCGTCGTTCTCATCGGCAAGATCTGCCCAGCTCTGATCAACCAGAGGAAGCGCTTCGTCGAGGAATTCGCGTCCGCTCTTGATCACCGCCGCGCCGCGTTCCTCATCATAACCACCCGGGCGGGCTGGTGGCGCGTCAAGCGCATCGGTGCCATAGAATGCGTCATACAGGCTGCCCCAGCGCGCATTGGCGGCGTTCAAAAGGAAGCGTGCATTAAGCACCGGCACCACCAGCTGCGGGCCCGCCATGGTGGCAATCTCTGCATCGACATTTTCAGTGCCGATGGTGAAGTCACCCGGCTCGGGAACCAGATACCCGATCCGCTCCAGAAACGCCTTATACTCGGCGGGGTTGTGCGGCTGCCCTGCATGCTCTTTATGCCAGCTATCGATCGTGGCCTGCAGGTCCTCACGCTTCAGCAGCAGAGCTTCATTGCGCGGTGCGAATATCTCCAGCAGCGTGGCAAATCCCTGCCAAAAAGCATCAACGTCGCGGCCAAGCGGCGTCAGCACTTCGGATTCAAGGAAGGTCGCAAGCTTCGCGTCAATCGAAACGCCAGCGCGGGAAACATGATCGGTCATTTGGTCCTCATAAACGCGATAGAGTGATCGTGTCCTGGGGAGGAGGACGAACGCGCCTATGGCCAATGCTCAGACCAATTGCAACCGCGCGCTGGCGATAACCGAAGACACGGCTTGGCCTGACGTTACGGCACGGCTAGAGCGGTTTCATATGCAACAAAATCAATCCGCCACCGCTGCTGCTCTAAAACATCAGATCGATGCCGCCGTGATGCTTCAGCAGGTTCAAGATTGGAGCTCAACCAACACCGGTACTGCTAATCTAGACGGTCTCGCCAAACAGGCTGACGCATTGGCCGATGCTTTCTCCGTTTTGCCTGGAGAGGTCGAATTGGTCGATCCGGCAACCGTGACCGCGATTGATGCTGCGGGCAACGAATTCGAAAAGCCGCATGGCCAGCACATGGTGCTGCGCGTACGCCCCACGGCCAATCGACGATTGCTCTTCACCGGCCATATGGACACGGTCTTTCCGGCCGATCACGCCTTTCAGGGTCAAACATGGCTTGATGATGAAACGTTGAATGGTCCAGGCGTCGCGGACATGAAAGGCGGGATCGCTGTCATGCTGCATGCGTTGCTGGCTGCGGAAGCCAGCGGAACGATTGGATCGCTGGGCTACGATGTTCTGATCAATTCTGACGAAGAGACAGGATCGCTCGCGTCGTCGGCACTGATTGCGGAGCTGGCTCAAGGCAAGCTCGCCGCATTGACCTATGAGCCAGCCGCATTGCCCGATGGCACTTTGGCGCATGCACGCGGCGGCACAGGCAATTACTCGATCACATTCACCGGCAAGAGCGCGCATGCTGGCCGCAATCCGCATGAAGGCCGCAACGCGATTGTCGCGGCGGCTGATCTGATCCTGCGCCTCAAGGACATGGAGCGAGAGGATATCACGATCAATCCGGCCAAGCTGGAAGGAGGCGCAGCTAACAATGTCGTGCCCGATCATGCTGTGCTGCGCTTCAACATCCGGCCCAAGTCTACCGAAGCGATGGAAGGGTTCGACCGAGATCTTGCTGGTGTCTTAGCTTCAATTGAAAACGATCACGAGGTAGGCATCCATCGACACGGGGGCGTGACTCGACCACCCAAGCCGGTTGATGTCCGCGCGCAAGCTCTGTTCGACCTCGTCAAAGCGTGCGGCGAAGAACTGGGTCAAACCATCAAATGGCAGTCAACCGGCGGTGTTTGCGATGGCAACAATATCGCAGCTTGCGGCGTCCCCGTGGTCGATACTATGGGTGTGCGCGGAGGGGCGATCCACAGCCCGGATGAATTTCTGATTGTGCCAAGTCTGGTCGAGCGCGCAGCGCTCAGCGCGCTGGTGATCAGCCGTATTGCGAACGGAGAATTGCATTGACTTTCCGCTTGCGCGCCGCGCGCGCCGATGACCTTGAGCCGCTATACGAAATGGCGAAGCTAACCGGGGGCGGATTTACCAATCTCCCGCCCGATCGTGCCGCTCTGGGCGCAAAGCTCGACCGCGCCAGCGAAGCCTTTGCACGAGATGAAGACGAAATCGCCGACGAACAATTCGTGCTGGTGCTGGAGAACGCGCAAACTGGCGCGATCCGCGGCACGTGCCAACTGATGACGCAAGTCGGCCAACAATGGCCATTCTACTCATACCGATTGAACACGCTGACACAGTACTCGCAAGAACTGGACCGTACCGTCCGGGCAGAGTTGCTCAGCCTTGTTACCGATCTAGAGGGCTCAAGCGAAGTCGGCGGGCTGTTCCTGCACCCGAATGAGCGTGCCGGAGGGCTTGGTCTGCTGCTTGCACGCAGCCGCTATCTCTTTATCGCCATGCATAGGGCGCGATTTGCAGAGCGCACCTTGGCCGAATTGCGCGGGATCATTGATGAACGCGGCGGCTCACCCTTTTGGGATGGAGTCGCTGGCCGATTTTTCGGCATGGGCTTTGCAGAAGCTGACTATTTCAACGCGATCAACGGCAATCAGTTCATCGCCGATTTGATGCCCAAGCACCCGGTCTATGTCGCGATGCTTAACGACGATGCGCGCAACGTGATCGGCGTGCCGCACCCGACCGGCCGTGCAGCCATGCGGATGCTGGAAAACGAAGGGCTACGGTATGAAGGCTATGTCGATATCTTCGACGGTGGCCCTACGATGATCGCACGCACCGATGACATCAAGAGCGTGAAAGAGAGCGAGCAACGCCAGATCGCCGATATCAATCTGCCCGAGGGTGAACGCGCAATTTTGGCGACCGGCAAGCTCAGTAACTTCCGTGCCTGCTATGGCGCACGTGCACTCAACGAAGACGGCACGATCTCCATCGATGCGCAAGCCGCCGATGTGCTGGACGTGAAAGCGGGCGACAAGGTTTGGAGCGTGGCGCGATGAGCCATCACGTCGAGATCAATTTTGACGGGATCGTTGGCCCCTCGCACAATTATGCTGGCCTCAGCCTGGGCAATATCGCCAGCGCGAGCCACAAGGGCGACGCATCTTATCCGCGTGCGGCGGCGCTTCAAGGTGTGGCCAAGATGCGCGGAAACTTGGCGCGACTGGGTGTGCAGGGATTCTTGCTTCCCCTGCCCCGCCCCAATGATGGCTTGCTCCGGTCACTGGCGGTTGACGAGACTGCCGAGCGAGCGCTGCTCGCCGCGGCATGGTCTGCCAGCAGTATGTGGACGGCCAATGCGGCAACGATCAGCCCGGCTGCGGATACAGCCGACGGCAAATGCCACCTGACCCCGGCCAACCTTGTGACAATGCTCCATCGCGGCCAGGAATGGCCCGATACCAAGGCGCAGCTCGACATTGCCTTTGGCGATGCGAACCACTTCACAGTCCATGACGCCGTGCCACCAACGTTCGGTGATGAAGGTGCAGCGAACCATATGCGCCTTTGCGAGAAACATGGCGAAGCGGGTGTGGAGGTGTTCGTCTATGGGCGCCCGGGCGGCAAATTCCCTGCGCGCCAGCATGAACAGGCCAGCCGCGCGGTGGCGAGGCTGCACGGGCTAGATCCCGCACGCGCCGTCTTTATCGAGCAGAACCCGGCCGCGATTGAGGCTGGTGCGTTCCACAATGATGTCGTGGCGGTCGCCAATGAATCTGTGGTGTTCGCGCACGAGCTTGCTTTCGCTGATCGCCAAGGCGCCTACGATGCGATGCGCGCAGCCTTTCCATCGCTGCAAGTGGTGGAAGTGCCCGATAGCGCAGTGAGCCTTGCCGAAGCGATCAAGACTTACCTGTTCAACGCACAATTGCTCACTCTGCCAGACGGCGGAATGGCGTTGATCGTGCCGGAGGAATGCCGCGAGAGCAAAGCGGTGTGGAGCTGGTGCGAGGCTATGATGGCCGGCAACGGCCCCATCCGCGAAGTCATCCCGGTCGATGTGCGTCAATCGATGGCCAATGGCGGCGGACCCGCGTGTTTGCGGCTGCGAGTGGTGTGCGACCCGACAACGGTCAACCCGCGCTTCATGCTCAATGAAGCCAAGGCCGATCTGCTCGAGTCGGTTATTGCGGCAAATTGGCCCGATCAAATCGATCCCGCTGATTTGGGCAGTGACACACTGAAAAACAGTGTCAGATCGGCACGTTATGCACTTCTGGATGCGCTTGATCTTACCGAATTGGGTTAACGCGCTTTACAGCGTAGCCGCTATCCATAGGATAACCTTTCATTAACCAGTCGCAGCCTCGCGCTGGTGAAACGAAAGGTTCTGCATGCTGCGCAAGATTGGCCGGTTGTTTGTGATCAAGACACGCTGGGAAGCGTATCTGATCATCTATGCGCTGGCGCTTGGTGCAATGACACGCGGCGTTCATTACACTTTAGAATATCCCGGCTTCGGCGGATATCTGTTGTGGGCAGCGACCGCAGGCGCCGTTTTTCTGGGCGGCGCAAAGATCCTCGACGCGATCCGCTATGAAGACGAAAAACGCGCTGCGAGAGCTGCAGAAGCTGCGGCTCAGGAATAGCGTTTAAGCGCAGCTACCATCCATCGCTGCGATCCAGTCCGCGATCAGCCGCGTGCCTTCTTCGTGCGAGAGTGCGCGGCCCAGTTCCGGCATCATGATCGAAGGATCGGTTGACTCCATCCGGTAGGTGAAAATCGATTGATCGGCCTTGCCCGGCACAATGCCGAACACTCGTCCGCCAGTGCCTTTGCCTGCCGCGATAGGCGGCTTGCACAGCCCCAGCGATGGCCCGACAGGCGCATTGTGTTCCAACAGCAAGCCGGACGTATCGGCAGGGCCTACACGGTTGTGGCAATGCGCGCAGTTGATATCGAGATAGGCCCGCGCGCGGGTTTCGACGCTCAAGCTAGCATCGTTCCACACCGCATTGCGCGGGGCTTCGCTAGCCTCAGGCGCACCGGTTAGCAGGCCCAGCTTGTTCCACTGCTCCAGCTGGTTGGCCTCACCATCAGCATAAGCAAACTCGCGATTTAGGTGCCGCGCCTTCGGACCAATCGGCATGACTTCGCGCGTCGTCGCATTGGTCGCGTGACACCCGGCGCATTGGTTTGCATTGGGCACGATGTAGGTGAAATCCTGCGACGCGCCGTCGTCGTTTAGCAACGTTAACTGCTGAGCGTCGCCTGTGCGTTTCAGGACGGCGTCGGTTTGCTCCGCATTCCAGACATAGGGCAAAGCCACCCAACCCTCTTCACGGTGGATCAGCAGCCGCGTCTCAATCAGCCGAACATCGCTAAGCGCAAAACCGGCGTTCAAGCGCTCTGCCGTTGTGTCTTCAGCCAACAGCACGGCATCACCATTTCGCGGATAGTAGAATGTTTTCGAGATGACGGTCCCGACAGGGAAGTCAAACGTCTCTTCGCCATCGTACTTCGCCGCTTCGCCAACGGGTAGCCAGACGGTGCGCAGCTTATGCGCGTAATCGGTAAACAGCGCGGAATTGAGATCATAGGGTGTTACGCGGTCGTTTAGTGCGAGACCGCCATTCGCAACCCGCAGCAAGTTCCACTCGCTCAACTTCTCAGGTCGCCCCTCGGCGTGGAAAACCGGCACTGTCGATGTCGCCACTTCCGGCGCACTCTGCGTGATCTCTCCGCATGCAGACAGCGCCAACGCTCCGCCAGCCGCAGCCGCGAACAATACAACGCGCATGGACTGAATCATGCGTCGGCGCTCTCCAGCTCGACCGCAGGCAGCTTGGGTAGAGTGCATTTGTGGTCCGCATCCTCGGTATTCGGATTGGCGAAGTCATTGGGACCATCGACATTGATGATCCCCGCATCGCCATTGTCGATGCAGATCCGCTGATCTTCCGGCAGCTTGCCATCAACCAGCTTGTCAGGATTGACGTATCCGTCCCACAGCACGTCAGGGAAGCTGCCGTTAATCCCGAACATCAGCGTCTTGAGAGTCTTCAAGTCTAAACCGTCGGGCGAATCTCCGCCCCCTTCCAGCGTATTGCCGTAGATGAAGATGCCTTCCGGGTAGGCGTCGTAATTCGGCTGCGCGCTCATTCCCGCGTAATTGGTTGAATAGACGCTTGAAATGATGATGTTGGCTGTCTGGTTGTTTCTGATTTCGTTATCGAAGACTTCAACCTTGTCATTAGAAGTGATCACGATGCCAGAGCCAGCTGGCACACTCGCCACAGGCGTGCCTTCGTGGCCGAAATTCTCAGTATTGTTGTCTACCACCGTGTTGTTGAACACGCGCGTGCGCTCACCCACTTGTGGCAAATTAGGCATATTGAACACCAGGATACCACCAGTGTTGTTGGTAGCCACGTTCTCGTAAACGTCAGCATCGACCGTGTTCTCGATCTCGATACCAGCCACATTATACTCGGCACGATTGCGCCGCACGATGACATTAGCGGACTGGCCGACATAGATCCCAGCATCGGACGCGCCGATGGCAACATTGTCCTCCATCAGCACGTTGGTCGTTTGCACCGGATAGATTCCATAAGCGCCGTTTTCAGTCTTATAGCCATCGGTCCATTCGGTGCGCACACCGCGGATCACGATATTGTTGCCTTCGCTGATCTTCAGCGCGTCACCTATCGTGTCTTCGATCGCCAGGCCTTCGATTGTGAAATCGGATGCCGTCACCAGCAGCCCCTCGGCGCCCGCTACCTGCCCCTTGAACGACAGGATAGACTTGTCCATCCCTGCCCCGCGGATGGTCACGCCATCAACTGTCAGGCTAAGGCTGCGCGTGATTGGAAACTTGCCTTCAGGAATGGTGATGACGTCGCCCGGTTGCGCATCGAGCAATTGCGCCATGAGCTCTTCTTCATAGCCCGGATCGCCGAGCGGCATTTCATCGGCCGATTCCTGCGCGGAACAAGCAGCAAGCGCAGCCGATAGAGCCATCATTATCAGTATCTTTTTCATGTCCTCTCCCCGCGCTCTAGCCAACAGCGAGCGCCATCGAACCCGGATGGAAACTGGTACAGATCCAGGCAATTGGCAAGAGACTGCTGATCCTGGAGCCTAGTCAAAATATTGGCAGTAAGTCGCGCCGTACTGCGCTTCTTCAAGCCCTTCTGCCTTTGCCGCATCTTCGGAAGGGTAACGATTACCGTTTTCGTCACAAACCTCGAATGCGCCTTCAGAGGTTTCCTGTTGTCCAACTTCACCCGCCATTGTGTCGACCGCTTCTGCGGCATTCATATCCTCTTCGGGCGCAGTACATGCCGCCAAGGCGACGATTGGCAATGCGATAACCACGGACTTGAGATGAAACTTCATTTGCCCCTCCCGGCGATGTAACGTCATCTTTGCGCCAGATATTGGCATCGCAGTCAAGGCGAATGAGTAACAGGAAAGGTGGCGGGCTCTTTTGCTAGGCCCCGCTTTCGTGCGTCTTTTGGGGTGGGCAGGACCGCCGCACGGCGTAGACCAAATCAGCCATTTCACAGCCGTCAGGAAAGGTGGGGGGTTCTGTTGCTAGGCCCCCCCGGGCCCCCGGAATCCGCTTCTGTTGCCCGGTGGGTCCAACCGCGCTTTAGCTTAGTAAATTCAGGCCGTTAGGCCGTAAAATTACGCTGCAACAGCGAGTGCTTCATTATCATTGGCACTTGTGTGTTTTGAACAGTTTTACGGGTTACTCAGCCCGGGCAAAAACACTGTCTTTCAACACAGGTCGATCCTGGTTCGGCCCCGTCAAAAACCCCTGTAATCAGGGGGTTATGGTGGAGCCGCCGGGTACTGCCCCCGGGTCCCTTGTGCCTATTGCACAGCGCACTTTATCGCCATAGTCGGCCGAAACCGACATCTTCCATATAAGCGCTTTCACCTTAATGGGAAGTGATCAGCTTAAAAAGCGCGATGTCTGCGCAATCGAGTTTGCGATGCCATGCGCAAACACCAGCGGTAAAATGTTACGGCGTCCGATCCAGATATAGATCAATCCGAACAGCAATCCGATCAGGCCGGTCACGATCGCGCCATGCATCCCCTGATAATAGTAATGCCGATAGCCAAAGAAAATTGCGGCAAGCACCACCGCAGTGAGGCTGGCCGCTCGAATTCCACCCAGTGCAGCCTCGCCCTTCGTAATAATGAACGCGCGAAACAGCAGTTCTTCGAAGAATGAACCGTGGGTCCAGACCAGCGCCATGATGGTCAGATAGCCGGCCAGATTGCCTTTGACGAAATCAAACCGGCCGCTTGCACCGATGTCCGGAAAAAACTGTCCCACAACTGCCTGTCCGCCACCTGCGACTATCAGAAACACTGCAAAGATCGCTGCAGTAAGCCCGGCTGTCCTAAGCCAGCTTTCCGGCCAGCGCAGCCCCAGATCGCTCCAGCCGAAACCGCGCCGGTGAAGCAGTAAAGTGGCCACCAACATCGCAGTGAAGGTCGAGGCCGGCCCGGCGTACACAATGGTATAAGGAAGCAGGCTCTGCTTCACTCCAACCAACACGACAAGGACAACAGCCAGATCAAGCAATGCGCCAGATCGCGATGCGTTCGCGAGAGGGTTTGCGATATTTGTCATGTGCCTGCCTTAGGCGAGGTGGTCGGGCACGCCTCAGCCACTATGCGAACACGCATATGCGCACGACAAACGACCAGTCCGCAGCGTTTGAACCAGATGAGTGACCCGGCGACCGATCTGGCGCCGGGCACACAGGATCATTTCTTCAACGCGTCGCGGATTTCGGTCAGCAGATCGATCTCGCTCGGACCTGCGGGTTCTGCCGGTGCTTCCTCTTCCTTCTTTTCGAACTGCGCCATGGCCTTGTTCGCATAGCGCACCAGCATGAAGATGATGAACGCCAGGATCAGGAAGTTGATCACAGCTGAAATAAAGCTGCCCCAGGCCAACACATTGGCGCCTGCTTCGCGCGCAGCTTCCAAACTCATTCCCGCAACATCAACGTCGCTGGACAGAACAGTGTACTTGTCGCTGAAGTCGACATTCCCGAAAATCGCACCAACAATCGGCATGATCAATTCATCAGTCATTGACTTCACAATGGTCGCAAATGCGCCGCCGATGATGACCGCAACGGCCAGCTGCATGACATTGCCCTTGGCAATGAATTCCTTGAATTCCGAAAACATTACAACTCCTCCAATCCCCATGAAGACAAAGCGGTCTCGCATTATGACAAGCAATTGCCAAGCCCGCGTAGTCCTTGAATTTCCACAAGAGTGACCTACATAAGTAACACAGGTCACCTTGCGCCCTAATGGCGCTTATTCTTGAGGGATTTTCTATGACATTGGTATCTACTGTCCGCAATCTGGCGCTGGCGGCAGGTCTTGCGCTGTCCTTGTCTGCTTGCGGCATTAACTCGGTTCCAACCGCCGAAGAGAACGCCAAGGCCAAATGGGCTGATGTGGAGGCACAGTATCAACGCCGTGCGAACCTGATCCCCAATTTGGTTGAAGTTACCCAAGGTGCGGCTGAAAACGAACGCGCCATTTTGACCGAAGTAACCGAAGCGCGCGCGCGCGCGACTAGCGTCAATATTTCTACTGACGATCTGGGCGATGCCAGCAAGATGCAGGAATTTGCTGCGGCACAAGGCCAACTGAGTCAGGGTTTAGGCCGTTTGCTGGCAAGCTTTGAAGCGTATCCCACCATTCAATCGAACCAGAACTTCATTGCATTGCAAAGCCAACTTGAAGGCACGGAAAATCGCATCGCGGTGGCTATTCGCGACTACAACGAAGCCGTTCGGCAGTATAACACTACGATCCGCACCTTCCCCGACATTATCGGAGCGAACATCATTCACGGGGCCGATCCATTGGAGCCGTACACTGCGGTTACCGAAGGCGCTGAAGTCGCTCCTGAAATCGACATGACATCGAACTAAGCCGAAGTGCTGCGTTCGATCCTAACTCTCGCTGCAGCATTCGCAGCGCTTCTGGCCTCGCCCCTGTCAGCTCAGGACTTCCCTGAGTTGACCGGGCGCGTGGTCGATGCGGCCAATATCATCGACGATGCGACTGAGGCCGAGTTGGCTCAAGAACTCGCCGCACTTGAGGCGCAATCACAACGCCAATTGGTCATTGCTACGATTTCCGACCTCCAAGGCTACGATATTGCTGATTACGGCTATCAGCTTGGCCGCGAATGGGGCATCGGCGATGCCGAACGGAATGACGGCGCGCTGCTGATTGTTGCTCCGAATGAGCGCAAGGTACGGATCGAGGTTGGCTATGGCTTGGAAGGTTATCTCACCGATGCATATTCCGCGTTGATCATCCAGAACGCCATTCTTCCGCGCGCGCGCGAAGGCGATCTGCAAGGCGGAATCGTCGCGGGTACCAACGCGATCATCACACAGCTCCAATTGCCCGAAGACCAAGCGCGCCAGATTGCCGCGGAAGCCACGCAATCGCGTCAACGCGACAGCGGTTTCCCGGTTGGCCTGTTCGTTTGGGGTGCGATCATATTCTTCTTCTTTATCCTCCCTATGATGCGCGGGCGCGGTCGCAGGCGTCGCTATCGCGGCAGAGGCCGTGATTTCGGCGATACGGTTGGCGACATCATTCTGTGGGAAGTGGGCAGCGCGATCGTGCGTGGCGCGCTTTCAGGTGGCGATGACTGGGGCGGCGGAGGTGGCGGCTTCGGAGGGGGATTCTCAGGCGGCGGCGGCAGTTTCGGGGGCGGTGGCGCCTCCGGGGGATGGTAAGACATGGGACGCTATCTGACGCCAGACCAGCATAAGATCGTATCCGACGCAGTCGGCGCGGCTGAACTCACGACCAGTGGTGAGATTGTGACTGTCCTGGCCGACCGTTCGGACAGCTATGGTGACGTCACACTGCTGTGGAGCGCGGTCGCAGGCTTCACCGCGATGAGTATTTTCGCTCTGTTCCCGGCATGGTTCATGGACCTGTGGGATCGCCTTGTCGTTGGTCCAATCTTTGGCGGCTGGGGTCACGAATGGTCATCTGGCGAGCTTGCAAGCATGACAATTGCGCTGGGTCTGATTGCGTTTGCGGTTATGTGGCTCATCCAATTATGGGACCCTATCAAGTTCGCATTTGTCCCTGCTCCGCTTAAAACGGCGCGCGCGCACGATGCCGCGATCAAGCACTTCAAGGTTGGCGCGGAACGCCGCACACACGGCCGCACCGGCGTGCTGATTTACCTGTCGATGCAGGAACACCGCGCTGAGATTGTGGCGGATCAACCGATCGCAGAGAAAGTTCCGGCGGACGTTTGGGGCGAAGCGATGGCGGACATGCTCGAACAGATCAAACGCGGTTGCACCGCCGAAGGCATGGCAGCGGGCGTTCGCGACGTTGGCGAGGTGCTCGCTCAGCATTTTCCGCGCGACGAAGATGACCAGAACGAGTTGCCTGATCGCTTGATTGAAGTTTAAGACCCCGCTCCATGAGCGATCCAGACGCCAACAAGCCCGAGCGCGTTGAATGGCAGGGCAAATTCATCACAACAAAGACCCGCGGCCGTTGGGAATATGTCGCCCGCGCCCGCGGCATCCGAGCAGCTGCGATCATCGCGATCGATGACGGCCACGTCATCTTGGTCGAGCAGTATCGCGTGCCGCTGGGCAAGATCTGTCTTGAGATCCCCGCTGGCCTGATCGGCGACGATGAAGGCAAAGCAGGCGAAGCGGCCGAAGATGCTGCCAAGCGCGAGTTGGAAGAGGAAACCGGATATCGCGCCGAACGGATGGAAAATCTGGGCGAGTTCTATTCCAGCCCTGGCATGGTGAGCGAAAGTTTCACGCTTTTGCGCGCGCGGGGTTTGACCAAGGTCAGCGAAGGCGGCGGTACGGCCAGCGAAGACATTACCGTCCATCGGGTAAAATTGAGCGAACTGCCGCAATTCGTTGCGGATTGGCGCAAACGTGGCCACGGTGTTGATGTACGCATCGCCATGTTGATGGCTGCGACCGGACTTATAAGAGAGGATTGAAACAAATGGCTGGAAGATGTGCGGGCAAGCTCGCTTTGGTAACAGGCGCAGCTCAAGGGTTGGGCGCAGCGCACGCGCGGCGACTGGCGGAAGAAGGGGCACGCGTCCTATGCACCGACATCAATGGGGATGGTGCCGAAGCAACCGCCGCTTCAATCGTCGAAGAAATGGGTGCAGGTCACGCTTACGGCATTCGTCATGATGTCACCAATCCGGACGATTGGGAGCGCGCAGTCGACACTGCGGATGCAGAGCTTGGCGGGCTCAACGTACTGGTCAACAATGCCGGGATCGGTGTTGCAGGCAATATAGAGACCTGCACATTCGAGGACTGGCAGCGCTGCTTTTCAGTGAATGTAGATTCCATATTTCACGGGTGTCAGAAGGCCTTGCCGCTGATGCGTGAACACGCGCCAGGCTCGATTATCAACATCAGCTCGATCGCAGGTTTGATCGCTAGCGACACCATGCCAGCCTACAACGCATCAAAAGCGGCGGTCTGGATGTTATCCAAGTCGATCGCGCTTCATTGTGCGAAGAACAATATGCAGATCCGCTGCAATTCTGTGCATCCGACCTTCGTCGATACGCCAATTCTCGACGGAACCGCGCAACACCACAACATTGAGAAGGGCGTTCTGCTCGATAAGCTGGCGCGGCAGATCCCGCTAAAGTTTGTGGGTGAACCCAATGATATCGCCAATGCAGTGGTTTATCTGGCCAGTGATGAGAGCCGATTTATGACTGGCGCTGAGCTGAAGCTGGATGGCGGCATTTCTGCGATGTAGCTGCACGTCGAATCCGCCCGGAATAAAAAGAGGGGCCAAATGGCCCCTCCCGGTTTTTCCATTGCGAGCTGTGTAATCTACCCGACTGAACCGGGAGCTTACCTGCTTGCGTGTGTATGTTTGGTCGCGTGGTCTAACCGAATTGCCGGTTCACACTCCTTGTGGCCGCACACCATCAATCAGCGATCAGGCCGATAGCGATATAGATCAGCGCGGCAGTACCAAAGCTGGCAAATGCGCCAAGGACGAAACCTATGCGGGCAACCAGCGGATCAATTCCGAAGTAATTGCCGATACCCGAACATACGCCCATCAACTTGCCATTGTACTTATCAAGATGGAAGCCAGCGTTGCTGGGCGAGCCACCTGCGGTGCTACGATCAATCTGGCTCATGCGATACCTCCAGTGAACGGACTGGCATAATCGATAATCGTCATCATCATTACGGCGCACAGTGCAAGCGAACCAGCGGCTGCGACGAGGCGGTTACCGATGTCAGAACCGGAAAACATTTCTAAATCTCCTTACTTGAACCTTGTGTGTTGATGTCAGCAATCAGGCGAACAATGCCGGGCTGGCTGGGATGATAGTTGCGGCCATTACTGCGGTTGACAGAACAAGCGAAAAAGCGGCTGCGAAGATCTTGTTGGTCGTTTCAGTGGTGAAGAACATTGTAATTTCCTTTCATTCATTTGTTTGGCGAACCATTTCGCCGGACGCCCAACACATTGCAGAGACCGTGCCAGTTTTGAAAAATGGCAGATTTCTGCGGTTTTCTGAATATTCGTTCAGAAAGCCTTCGTTCATCAATCCGAAAGGTTGGGATTTTTCACCAATGTTCGGGATTGGTGATTTCTCCGGTTGGCCGCATGGCTAATCCCAAGCAAAATGCTAAGCGATAAAGCATCTTATGGCGCTTGATCGCATTGCCCTGTCCCACTTTCGAAACCACCGCCAGACTGAGCTGCGCGGCACGGCTCAGCTCAATCTGCTGTGGGGGGAGAATGGTGCAGGCAAGACCAACATTCTGGAAGCACTCTCCCTGCTGGCCCCTGGTCGCGGGCTACGCAGAGCGCCGCTTGGCGAAATGTGCGGTCCACTCGGCCAAGGTGGGTTCCAGATTGGGGCCAGCCTGATCGAGCAAGGTCACGAAAGCGCGCGTATTGGAACTTATGTCGATGCTGAAAGACCGGGCCGGCGGTTGGTTCGGGTCAACGGCGCGGAAACAAGCGCCCAATCGCTGAGCGAATGGATCGCTATCGGTTGGCTCACCCCTGCCATGGACGGGCTGTTTATGGACAGCGCCGGAGCGCGGCGACGGTATATGGACCGGCTCGCGCTCGCGCTGCGGCCCGATCATGCGCGGCATGTATCGCGCTATGAGACCGCGCTGCGCGAACGCAACAAGCTGCTGGAGGAGAACCGGGAAGCCACCTGGCTGGATGCGATCGAAGCACAAGTTGCGGAGCACGGGACTATGATTGGCGTAAATCGTGCAGCATTGGTGGCGACACTAACCGATGAACTGACTGCGCTGCCCGATGCGCCCTTTGCCAAACCTAACCTGACCTATCTGCCTGGTGGTCCTGAAGATCGCGAAGAGTTGCGCGCCGAGCTAGCCCGCACCCGCGGACGTGACCGCGCGGCAGGCCGCACTCTCACAGGCCCACATAGAGACGAGTTGGACGTAGTGATGGCCGGAACCGGTCAAGCTGCCGCGTCTTGTTCTACCGGCGAGCAAAAGGCGATGCTGATCGCACTGACGCTGGCGCACGCTGTGCTGGCAGCGGAGGGCCGCCCCGGCGTATTGTTGTTGGATGAAGTCGCTGCCCACCTCGATCCGGTACGGCGTACCGCTTTGTTCGAACGGCTTCGGTTAGGACGCGCTCAAGTGTGGCTGACAGGAACTGAGCCATCACCCTTCGAGGATATTCTCGGCGAAGCGGCCGTTTGGCGCATCAGCGACGGCGCGGCGATACGGGTTTAGCTTTGCTCTTCAGGAAGCGCGCTCCGCACTTCGTCGACTGTCGCAGAAACCAGCGTTTCAATCCCGATTTCGGTTGGATGAATTCGATCAGACTGAAACAGCGTCGGGTCTTGATAGATAGATTCAAGCCAGAACGGGATTAACGCGGTGCCGTATTCGCGCGCAAGGTCACTATATAGCGCATCAAACTCTGCCTGATATTCCGGCCCATAGTTCGGCGGCGCGCGCATACCCATCAATAGTACCCTGATACCCCGCTTTTGTGCCTCTTCGATCATGGCAGCAATGTTGGCACGGGTTTGATCCGGCGACAGTCCGCGCAGCAAATCGTTGCCTCCCAGCTCGATTATGACAAGATCCGGCTCATAATCCTGCGCATTAAGGGTAAAGGCAAAACGTTGTAATCCTGCTGCGCTGGTATCGCCGGAAATTCCAGCATTTGAAACGCGCGCGTTCACACCGTTGGCGCGCAATGCATTCTGCAGTTTGGCGGGGTAACTATCTTCCTTGTCGACATTGTACCCGGCGAACAGACTGTTACCAAAAGCCAGTATATCCCTCTGCGGCCCCATAACGGGAACCAGGGGTGCTTCTGCAGCATTGATATCCGAACCCGTGTCCGCTGCCTCTTCAGCGGGCGCATTCCCGCCACAGGCCGCCAGTGAAAGGGCGAAAATGATCGACCAAACGCCTTTTTGCATCTGCGAGTCTCCTTGTGCGACAACAATCCCTATGCGAATGCGACCACTGTGACCAACCCCTCTCTCGCAATTTCCGCCCGAAATCTAACCCTTACATTGGGCAGCGACGCTGCGCCGGTTGAAATCCTTCGCGGGATCGACCTCGATATCGCCCAAGGCGAAGTTGTTGCCCTGCTTGGCGCGTCCGGCTCGGGCAAGAGCTCGCTGATGGCGGTGTTGTCCGGGCTAGAACGCGCTAGCGGCGGCAGTCTGACCGTGGCGGGCGAAGACTTCACCCGTATGGATGAAGACCAACTGGCGCAGGCGCGCCGCGGCCGAATTGGAATCGTGCTTCAGGCGTTTCATCTTTTGCCTACCATGACGGCCGCGGAGAACGTAGCCACGCCAATGGAACTCGCGGACGTTTCTGGCGCAACCAAGCGTGCAGAAGAAGAACTGGCTTCGGTCGGCTTGGGCCACCGCCTGCACCATTACCCCACACAGCTTTCAGGCGGCGAACAACAGCGTGTCGCAATCGCGCGCGCAATTGCTCCGCGCCCCGAACTGATTTTTGCTGACGAGCCGACCGGCAATCTGGATGCCACGACTGGACAGGATATCATCGAACTGCTGTTCGCACGTCGTGCTGAAACCGGTGCGACACTGCTTATGATCACACATGACCGCAAATTGGCCGAGCGCTGTGAGCGTATTGTGACAATGGCGGATGGCGTGATCGTCTCTGACACGGCATCTACAAGCGCCGCAGCATGAACGCCGCCACCGCCAAACCGATGAGCTGGGTGATGGCCTGGCGCATTGCGAAGCGCGACCTCAATGCACGCTTCAAAGGTCTGCGCCTGCTGTTGGTTTGTATCTTTCTCGGAACAGCGGCTCTCGCGGCCATAGGAACACTGACCGCCGCGATCGAACGTGAACTGGACAATCGCGGACAAGAGCTGCTCGGCGGCGATCTGGAAGTCGAGGTCTGGCAACGCGATCTGACAGACGAAGAGAAGATCGCGCTGGCCGAGTACGGCACACTCTCCGGCGGGACGAGGATGCAGGCGATGGCCAGCACCGACGATGCTGCCGCGCCGGTACAACTGAAAGCAGTGGATGAACGCTGGCCGTTGTATGGGGTGCTTACCCTAACCGATGGACGCGAAGTCGGCGCTCCGGCAATTGGCGAAGCCTGGTTGGGCCAAGGCGCTCTGGATCGTCTCGACATCGAAGTGGGCGACAGCTTTCGCGTTGGCACAAACGAGCTTACCGCAGCAGGCGTGATCGAGAATGAGCCGGACCGCTTATCCGAAGGCTTCCAACTCGGTCCACCGGTCATCGTCGCGGCAGAGTATCCCTTGCGCGCGGGCCTGATCGCGCCCGGCGCACTTTATGAGAGCAAGTACCGCGTTGCGTTTGATGGCGGGCAAGACCCGGATGTAGTTCGCGAAGAACTGGAAGAGCGCTTTCCCAACTCGGGATTTGATTTCCGCGACCGTGACCGTGCATCGCCGGGCGCAGACCGATTTGTGCGCAATATGAGCGATTTTCTGACTCTGGTCGGTCTTGCCGCTTTAGTGATTGCGGGGATCGGCATTGGCGGCGGTGTATCAAGCTATCTTGATGCGCGCCGCAACTCGATCGCCACTTTCAAAGTCTTGGGCGCATCAAGCCGCGACATCGTGAAAATCTATGCATTGCAGATTGGCGCTGCGGCGCTGGTCGGCAGTCTCGCAGGCATTGCGACGGGTGTGCTGGTGACCCCGCTGCTGGGATACGCACTGCAGGGCTTGCTGCCGGTCGAAGGTGGCTTCGTGGTCGAGCCTGCACCTCTACTTCTGGCGGCATCTTACGGGTTGCTAGTTGCATTTGCCTTTGCCGCGACACCACTGCTGCGGGCACGAGCCTTCCCGGCGATGGCGCTGATGCGCGCGCGGGTATCACCGCTTGCGCGGGACTTGCGCGCCTTGATCTGGACGGGCCTTGGAATTGCCGCGATCTGTGCGCTGGCATTGCTGACAACCAATCAGCCGATGCTGTCTGGCGGGTTCTTGGTCGGCGCAGGCGGAGCGCTGATTGCGCTTGCGCTCATCGGCTTCGGAATCCGCTTCCTCGCAAGACGCGCGCCGCGGACGTCCAACCCGCTCTTGCGCGCTGCTGTTGCCAACCTTCACCGCCCGGGTGCCCCGACTGGCGCACTGGTTACGGCGCTGGGCTTTGGCTTGGCATCGTTCGTGCTGCTCGCAGCGATCCAGACCGCCATCAACGGGAATATCGAAAGCCGGGTTCCCCAAGAGGCTCCGGACTATTTCGTACTCGACATCCCCCGCGACGGCGAAGAGGATTTCCGCAATCTCGTCACCACTCTCGATAGCGAAGCAGCTATCCGAACAGTTCCCGCTCTGCGCGGCAGTGTCTTGGCATTCGGTCCTCGTGATGAGATGACCCGCGTCGCCGATCTGGAGCAGATCCCCGATGGCGCATGGTTTCTGCGGGGCGAGCGTGGGCTAACCTATGCCGACACCCTGCCACCCGGGAACTCGCTGGCCGAGGGAGAATGGTGGTCAGAGGGCTATGAGGGAGAACCTCTCGTATCGCTGGAAGCCGACGCAGCGCGAGCAGCGGGACTGGAAGTAGGCGATTATATCACAATAGGTGTGCTCGGAATCGAGCGTAACGTACGCATAGCAAACCTGCGCGTGATCGATTGGGAAAGCATGGGGTTCAACTATGCACTGGTTTTCTCAAGCAATGCGATTGCGGATGCTCCGCATAATCTGGCCGCGACCATCGAGCTTCAGGATGACAGCCAGTCAGGTGTTTTGTTGCGCCAGATGGTCAGCCGCTTTCCGTCGAGCTCTGTCATCGAGATTGGTCAGGTGCTGACCGAAGCGCGAACGATCCTTGAACAAGTCGGTGCCGCGACGCTTGCTGCTGCCTCCGTGGCGGTTCTGGCGGGGCTTGCAGTGTTGATGGGTGCAATTGCCGCTGCGCGAGCGTCGCGGACTTATGACACAGTTGTGCTGCGCGTGATGGGCGCAAGCCAACGCCAGGTGCTGGGCCTTCAGCTGGTCGAGTATGGACTGCTCGCGCTGCTGCTGGCGGTTGTCGCCCTAGCGCTCGGCTCAACACTGGCGTGGTTTGTGATCACCGAATTGTTCGAGTTCGACTGGCTGCCAAACTGGACCGAAGTGCTGAGCGTCCTGGGAATCGGCCTGGTATTGGTGCTCGGCTTTGCCATCGGCGGGTCGCTTCCATTGCTGAAAGCGAAGCCCGCCCAGGCGCTCAGAGAGTTGTAGAAAGCGAGCCGAGGCCCGCCCAATCACTTAGTCAAAGACGGTGGGGTCAACCGCGCCTTCGCCAGGGCGGCCCTTGATCACCAATGTACCGCAGATCATGTCATGCAGACCTTGCTTGCGGTCTGTAAAAGCCACCATGATATACCCGATCAACAGGATAATGCCTGACAAGATCTTCGCAAAATAGCGCCCTAATGCGCGCAGCCATGTAATCCGATTGCCGTCGGTATCGGTCACAATGATGCCCACAGCCATTTTGCCAAGAGTGCCTTGCTTGGACGAGCTTTCCATGACGACAAAGTACGCGATCGAGCCAAGGATGACGACGCCATAGGCAATCATGCCAACGCCGGTCGTAAAAGTTTCAGCGGCCTCTGGATCAAGTGAAGTGGCGCCAAATACACTCACTCCCAACACGGAATAAATGATAAACTGCGCAATCAAGAGGACCGCATAATCAATCAGATACGCTGCTACGCGTATCCAGAAACCGGCATAATTCGTCATTACCAAACTCCCCATCTGATGATTGAATGAAACTTGACGAAAAACTTGGCAAAATCAACAAACAAGGGGCCGGTTTTCACCGGCCCCTAAATGTCTATATCCAATCGAATTCGTCAGAATTTAAAGCGCACAACGCCGCCATAGGTGCGCGGCGCGTTCGGATAACCCGAAACCGAACCGGACTGAGCGACGCTGTCAAAAACTGTCGTGATAAACTCATCATCAGTCAGGTTACGTCCCCAAACACCGAACTCAAGACCGCTGTTCATCTTGAAAGTGATTGACGCGTTCAGCAGGTTGACCTCGCGGCGGAAGATCTGAGTATTGCCCAATGCCGTGTTGAAAGTCGGCAGACCATTGTTGATGTCCGTTGCACTCTCATGGTTATAGTCGATGCGAGTAACCAGAGCGTCACCGCTTGCAAATTCGTGAGTGTAAGTTGCGGATGTTGCGATCGCCCAGGCAGGAATGCCAGCCGGACGCTCGCCGGTAAGGTCACCCAAAACACTGCCAGGGAAGCTATCAAATAGCGGGTCGAGATGAGTTGCCGCGAATGTCAAGATAAGACCATCTGTCGGCTGCACATTGGTGTCGATTTCGAAGCCACGTACCGACTGCTTACCAGCGTTACGAAGCGCAAAGCCAGTACCTGTGAAGGCAAAGCTCTGGAAGCCATCAATCGACTGGTCAAACACAGCCATATTGAACCCGAAACCAGGCCATTGCGCTTTGAGGCCTATCTCATATACCTCCGCTTCTTCCGGACCAGCAAAACGCGAACCTGAAGCAAGGTTTGGTACAGCAAGCCCTGCGCTGAGGATTGGCGACGACGGAGCCAGAATGGTCGAGCCGAAAGGTCCAGCAACGAAGTCAGTGTTCAGCGGCCGACTGTCACGCGACAGGTTTACCGAGCTTGCCTTGAAGCCGGTCGCATAGCTCGCGTAGACATTGACTTCGTTTGATACCTGATAAGCTGCGCGAAGCAGGTAAGTGAACTTGTCGTCCCGTGTCTTGCCGTCTTCGACCGAGTTTGGAATGTCCAGGAATGGTGGCTGGAACTGGAACGCCTGCAGAGCAAGCAATTCGTTACAAGCCGGCGGCGGAGCGGTGATGGAACAAGGCGTCGTCGCGAGTGTCGCGATCTGTCCAAACAACGCCGGATTGGCCTGCGCAAAAGCGGCGATCACTGCTGGATCTGCCGAACCGATCGCGCCTGCGATAAATGCATCGGCGAAGTTAACCTGCGCAAGCGGGTCAAAGCTCGTTTGCGAAAGGGCAAAATCCTTGCTGTCGTCAGTGTAGTTGAAGCCGGCAGTGAAGACGAGGCCGTCAGCGGGTTCGAAATCGACTGTGCCGAACACCGACCACGCGGTATTCTCCATACCAAATTCTTCAGACGTGAGCAGCGGAGTATTAAAGATCGATTCTTGCGGGAAGCCGAATGCTGCTTCAAGACCGTTGAACAGTGTCGGTTGCCCTGTGATGACTGCTACGGGATCTTCGCCAGCCAAAATCTCGAAGAAGTTACGGATCTGGGTGCCGTTCTGAACACCGCTGACCTGGTCAATCTTTTCATCGAAATAGAAACCACCGAGCAGAAAGTTGATCGGGCCGTCAAAGTCGGACGCGATACGCAATTCCTGCGTGAAGGTTTCGACGTCCTGTTCGCGCGTCTCCGTTGCGATGTCCGCGCTGGTGAAATCGATATCAGTCAGGAAGTAGTTTTGGAGTTCGCGGTAGGAAGTGATCGAAGTGACCGAAAGTGGACCACTTTCCCAATCCACCTGCACGGAACCACCATAGTTATCGACTTCGTTCTCAGGCACGAAGTTGAGAAACACTTCGCGTGAGAAGAAATCGGTCGGGATTTGCCCGCCGACGGCAAGAACCCCACCGCCGGTTGGGCCGTTCACAAGATTGCCTACCGTGCAACAGACTTCATCAATCTTCGAGTAGTCGGCGATCGCGCGGATACGTAAATCAGGTGTCGGTTCAATCAACAATTGACCGCGCGCAGACCAGCGATTGCGATCGTTGATGTCTTCGCCCAGATTTACGATCTCTCCAAAACCATCACGCTGGTTGTAGCTGCCATCAATCGAAAACGCGATGTTATCGCTGATCGGGCCGGTTACGTCGCCCTTCAGGACGATGGCGTTGAAATTGCCGTAACTTGCTTCAACGCTGCCACCGAAAGTGAACTGAGGCTCACGTGTGACAACCGAAATAACGCCCGCCGAGGCGTTTTTGCCGAACAGAGTTGATTGCGGGCCATTCAAAACCTCGATGCGCTGAACGTTCGGAAGATCCGAAAGCGCGCCGGCAGAGCGCGAACGAAACACGCCGTCCACAAATACGCCCACCGATGGCTCGATGCCGAAGTTATTGTCACCATTGCCGAAGCCGCGAATGATGAACGTCGAGGCCGACGCGGTCTGTAGCTGGCTGACCCGCAGCGACGGAGTAACCGACTGGAGATCAAGCACGTCACGGATCTGTGCGTTCTCAAGCGTTTCACCACTTGTGACAGATACCGAAATCGGAGTTTCCTGCAGCGTTTGCTCACGCTTGGTCGCAGTAACGACGATCACATTACTATCGAATTCTTCTTCAGCGAATTCTTCATCCGCATCCTGTGCAAATGCCGCTGAAGGGATTGCGAAAGCGAGCGCCGCTGCGCCACTCAACAGAGCAATACGGGTCGATCCGGCAGAGCCGGTCCTGATGAATTTCATGAATACTCCTCTCTCAACGACAAACGGGGTACGCAGTTGTTCTTCCGCGCTTTTAGTTTGTCTCTACAAGATAATTACCGCGATGATGCTATTCGCACAAGCGGCTGACATTTGACTAACATAGTGAATCCACAGTGTGTTGCGGACGCGACACAGGTTCCGTTACGTCAGCCGCTTGTTAAGTCTTCGCCCATCGGCTAGATGCGCGGGAAATTGTGCGACGCAACATTGCGCACACCCCTGATTTCGAAAGAACCTGTATGTCCCGCTCGCTTCGCAATATCGCGATTATCGCTCACGTTGACCACGGCAAGACCACTTTGGTCGACCAATTATTCCGCCAGTCTGGCACTTTCCGCGAGAACCAGCGGATTGAAGAACGCGCAATGGATTCGGGTGATCTTGAGAAAGAGCGCGGGATCACGATCCTTGCGAAATGTACCAGCGTGGAGTGGGATCACGATGGTGAGATGACGCGCATCAACATCGTCGACACGCCCGGCCACGCAGACTTCGGTGCAGAGGTTGAGCGTATCCTGAGCATGGTCGACGGGGTAATCCTGCTCGTCGATGCCGCTGAAGGCGCAATGCCGCAAACAAAGTTCGTGACCGGAAAGGCGCTGGCTCTGGGCCTCAAACCCATCGTGGTTGTCAACAAGATCGACCGCCCCGATGGCCGTCCACAGGAAGTGCTCGACGAGGTTTTCGACCTGTTCGTGTCGCTTGATGCGAATGACGAACAACTGGACTTCCCGGTTCTGTATGCGTCAGGCCGCGATGGCTATGCCAGCGAAGATCAGGATGCTCGCGAAGGCACGCTCGCCCCGCTGTTCAACAAGATCGTTGAGCATGTCCCTGCACCCGGCCTCGAAACCTCGGGCCCGTTCAGCTTTCTCGCCACTCTGCTTGACCGCGACAACTTCATGGGCCGCGTACTGACCGGCCGCGTCCAATCCGGTACTCTCAAGGTCAATGATCCGATCCATGCGCTCGATATGGACGGGAACGTCGTTGAGGTGGGCCGCGCAACCAAGCTGATGAGCTTTGACGGACTGGAGCGGGTTCCGGTTGAGAGCGCGCAGGCAGGTGACATCATCGCGCTGGCAGGTCTTGAAAAGGCCACCGTTGCCAACACTATCGCTGATCCATCGGTCAAACAGCCGATTGCCGCGCAGCCGATCGACCCACCGACGTTGGCGATGCGCTTTGCTGTCAATGACAGCCCGCTCGCTGGCCGCGAGGGCGACAAAGTTACCAGCCGCATGATCCGCGACCGCCTGCTGCGCGAAGCAGAGACCAATGTCGCGATCCGCGTAACAGAGGCCGATGACAAGGATAGCTTTGAAGTCGCTGGGCGCGGCGAATTGCAGTTGGGCGTGCTCATCGAAACCATGCGCCGCGAAGGCTTCGAGCTTGGAATTTCGCGTCCAAAGGTTCTCTTCCGCGAAGAAGATGGCCAGCGCATGGAGCCGTATGAAACCGTCGTGATCGACGTTGATGATGAGCACTCGGGCACGGTCGTCGAGAAGATGCAGCGCCGCAAGGCAGAGATGACCGAAATGCGTCCCTCAGGCCAAGGCAAGACCCGGATTACGTTTTCTGCCCCGTCTCGCGGGCTGATCGGTTACCACGGTGAATTCCTGTCCGATACCCGCGGCACAGGCATCATGAACCGTCTGTTCGAGAAGTATGGCCCGTATAAAGGCGCGGTCGGCGGCCGTATCAACGGCGTTCTGATCTCCAACAGCGACGGCGAAACAGTTGCCTATGCCCTCAACGCGCTGGAAGAGCGCGGCGAGCTGTTCGTCGGCGCACAAGTGAAGGTCTACGAAGGCATGGTCATCGGCGAAAATGCAAAGCCCGATGATCTGGAAGTGAACCCGCTCAAGTCGAAGCAGCTCACCAATATCCGTTCATCAGGCAAGGATGAAAGCATCCGCTTGACTCCTCCGCGTAGAATGAGCCTGGAGCAAGCGATTGCCTATATCGACGATGATGAGATGGTCGAAGTGACCCCTCAGTCGATCCGCCTGCGCAAGACGCTGCTTTGCCCGCACGAACGCAAGAAAGCGAAGCGGAAAAAAGACGCGGCCTAACTCAGCTGAGCGAAGTATTGTTGCGCGCTGCACATCGGGCATGCAACAGTCTTTGTGTGAACGGGAGGATGATGTGGCAAAGCTTGCTATTTCCTGGCCGGCTGTGGCCATCGCTTGCGTGATTTGTTAGCCGCTCCTGCGATATGCAAACAGCAACGCTTGTAACTCTCGCCCTCTACTTCATCCTCATGATCGGCATCGGGCTGTTCGCCTGGCGCAAATCGACCGACACATCGGAAGGTTATCTGTTAGCCGGGCGCAATCTGCCGCCAGCTGTGGCTGCGCTTAGTGCCGGCGCTTCGGACATGTCCGGCTGGCTGCTGCTGGGCCTACCAGGCGCACTATATGCCAGTGGTCTTGTCGAAGCCTGGATCGGGATCGGATTATTTGTCGGCGCGGTAGTCAACTGGATCGTTGTTGCTCCGCGCTTGCGCGAACAGACGGAAACGCGCGGCAATGCTCTGACAATCCCGGAATTTCTCGCTAACCGCTTTCCCGATAAGGCGGTGGCACTGCGGGTGGTTTCCGCGATTGTGATTGTAGCTTTCTTCACTGTCTATACCGCAGCCGGGCTGGTTGGCGGAGGCAAGCTGTTCGAAACAGCCTTTGCTGGGCTTCTGCCCAATGTTGCCATGAGCGATTACATGCTTGGTATCTGGATCACCGCTGGCGTCGTGCTGGCCTACACCATGGTTGGCGGGTTCCTTGCAGTCAGCCTGACCGACTTCGTGCAGGGGTGCATCATGGTTGTCGCACTTGTCCTGATGCCGCTCGTCGTCATGTTCGGGAGCGGCGGCGAAGCAGGAGGTTCGATCGCCGACGTCGCAGCATCACAGCCCGGATTCCTTAGCCTGACGGAGGGGCTGACACTGCTAGGCTTTATCAGCGCAGTTACCTGGGGTTTGGGCTATTTTGGTCAGCCGCACATCATCGTTCGCTTCATGGCTATTAGCACCATCGAACAAGTCAAGACCGCGCGAAATATCGGACTGACATGGATGGGTGTAGCGCTGATCGGAGCAATCGGGATCGGTATTGCGGGACGCGCTTACGCGGATCGCAACGGGATTTTGGTCGAAGATCCCGAAACGATCTTCATTGTTCTTTCCGAGTTGCTGTTTCACCCGCTGATTACAGGCTTCCTGTTAGCAGCCCTGCTAGCAGCGATCATGAGCACAATCAGCTCGCAACTGCTCGTATCCTCCAGTTCGCTGACCGAAGACTTCTACCGCTTGTTCCTGCACAAAGGTGCCAGCGAACGCGAGCGCGTGAACGTCGGACGAATATCTGTCGCACTGGTCGCGCTGGCCGCGATCGCGATTGCGAGTGATCCGGATAGTCAGGTGCTGGGGCTGGTCTCCAACGCCTGGGCCGGCTTCGGCGCAGCCTTCGGCCCGCTTATCATCCTCTCTTTGACATGGGACCGGATGACCGGTGCAGGCGCCGTTGCCGGCCTTGTCACAGGCGCAGCAGTGGTCGCCGCATGGATCGCTATTGGCCTTAATTCGGATTTCATTGCCGGGCAGGGCCTCTATGAAATCGTTCCTGGCTTCGTTGCTTCTTGGATTGCGATTGTGCTGGTGAGCAAGGCCACCGGAACCGAGGGCGCGAAGCAGGGTTAAGCTTGCAAGGACTGGAGACAAACATGCGCCCGACCAAATTTGCCATCGCCGCCCTCGCCTCGCTTGCCCTAGCCACACCGGCCACCGCAGACGATCATGGAAGTGACGCTGAGAATACACGCCCCGTGTATGAGCAAATCGGTGCAGGCGGCCGGCCGGTTGGTGCACCATGGTCACGCAGTCCGGTCCATGCACAGCACGGCATGGCAGCCACCGCGCACCCACTGGCGACCCAGATCGCGCTCGACATCCTGAAGGACGGCGGCAATGCGGTTGACGCAGCGATTGCGGCTAATGCGGCACTTGGGCTGATGGAGCCGACCGGCAACGGGATCGGCGGTGATATCTTCGTGATCATCTACGATCCGAAGACTAACCAGCTCTATGGTCTGAACGGGTCGGGCCGCAGCCCGATGAACCAGACATTGGATCAGCTGAAAGAAAAGCTCGGTGGCGCAGACAGCCTGCCACCCTATGGCCACTTGCCGGTCACAATCCCTGGCACAGTCGACGGCTGGTTTGAGATGCATGAGCGTTTTGGCAAAATGCCCATGGCGGACGTGTTGGCGCCGACGATCAAGTATGCGCGCGAAGGCCACCCAATCGCGCCGATTATCGGCATGTATCTCGCGCGTAGCCTTCGCGCGTACGAAAGCCGCTCTGACCTGTTCGATTTCTCGAATGCCCGCGAAACTTGGTTCGCAGACGGTGCGCCCAAGGCAGGCGAGATCTTCAAGAACCCTGATCTGGCCAACACGCTGGAAACCATCTCCGTGCAAGGCCGCGATGCCTTCTACAAGGGTGAATTGGCGCAGATCATGGTCGATTACCTTCAGCGTCAAGGCAGCGCTTACACGCTGGAAGATTTCGCCGCGCATCGCAGTGACTGGGTAGAGCCCGCCTGCGCCGAATATCGCGACGGCTACGAACTGTGCGAGCTGCCGCCTAACACACAGGGCTTTGCCGCGCTGCAGATGGTCAATATCCTGAAGAACGTTGACTTGCAGCAGTGGGAACGCGGCAGCCCTGAAGTGATCCACTACATCACGGAAGCCAAGCGGCTGGCCTATGCCGATGTCGCCAAATTCTACGCGGATCCAGATTTTGCGCCCTTCCCCGAAGCCCTGCTAACCGAAGAATATGGCAGGGCGCGGTTCGCCTTGATCGATCCCACCAAGGCCACGCCCGAGTTTGAAGCAGGCGATCCACTGCCCGAACCCAAGCTGGAGGGGCCCGGCGACACCACCTACATGACCGTTGTCGATGGCGACGGATTGATGGTCAGCCTGATCCAGTCAAACTATCGCGGCATGGGCGGAGGGCTGACGCCAGATGGTCTGGGATTCATGTTGCAGGACCGCGGTGAGCTGTTCAGTCTCGATCCCGATCATGCCAACGCCTACGCGCCGGGCAAACGACCGTTCCACACCATCATCCCAGCTTTCGTGAAGAAGGATGGCAAGCCTTTCATGACGCTCGGCCTGATGGGCGGTGGTATGCAGCCGCAAGGTCATGTCCAGGTGCTGATCAACATCGTCGACTTTGGCATGAACCTGCAGGAGGCAGGCGATGCTGCGCGTATCAATCATGATGGCGGGCGCCAGCCGACCGAGCCTGCGAGCGGCCCTGCGGCCGATCCACTGGGCACGCTTAACGTCGAACCCGGTATTCCGGCTGAGACTGTCGAAGCGCTGAAGGCCATGGGGCACAATGTCCGTGTGGTGACCAATGGCATCATGTTCGGCGGGTATCAGGCGATTGCGCGCGATCCGGACACCGGCGTGCTCACCGGCGCGACAGAGATGCGCAAAGACGGGCAAGCGCAGGGATTCTGACGCGCTATTTCTTCTTCGAGCGAGTGTGTTAGACTTGCCGTAAGGAGAGCATGATGGCCAAAATTACCGGACTGGGCGGCGTATTTTATGTGGTTGAAGACCCCGAGGCCACACGCGCATGGTATCGGGACAAGCTGGGTATCGATGGCGAATACGGTCCGCAGTTGGCGTGGTCGGAGGAAAGCAAGCCCAATCCCTATTCGCTGATCAGCCACTTCAAGGACGACACCTACGTCAAACCGGGCAAAGGCGCCTTTATGATTAATCTACGGGTCGACGATCTTGGTGCCTTTGTGAAACAGATCAAGAAAAAGGGTGTGAAGATCCTGGACAGTGTGGACGAAGGCTATGGCAAGTTTGCCTGGATCCTTGATCCCAACGGGGTAAAGATTGAGCTTTGGGAGCAGGTGGACGAAGCACTGCCTGACTAAAAGTCCATCGTCGCGTTTACTTTTGGTTAACCATATATCCTCAAAATCCCGGGCATGTTCGCTCGCTCGTCACTCCTGCTTTTCTCTACATTGGCCCTGGCAGCTTGCGGCGCTGTGCCTGGCGGATCGTCATCTTCCCGAAGTCCGCAATCCGCGCCACGGCCCGTTGCTGTCAGCCCGGATGCTCAAATGTGCCTGGCTGCTATCACCGAGACAGGTTCGCGCTATTCACCCCTGCCTGATGAGTACAAGGGAAACGGGTGCGCCATTACTCGCGCTATCCAGCTATCTGCGGTGCGCGGAGATGCATCTGATCTGGGCATCAGCAATATCGGCCCGGTGCAATGCGAAACGGCTAAGATTTTCATCGCCTGGGCCCGATTTGGCGTAGATCGCGCGGCACGTAAAATCCTGGGTTCGCCCATCAATCGGATTGAGACCATGGGCAGCTATTCATGCCGCAATGTCGCGGGCACTTCGCGCCGATCCGCCCATGCCACGGCGCAGGCGATCGATATCGGTGCATTCGTTCTCGAAGATGGGCGCCGGATTAATGTTTACGGCGATTGGTCGGGCGGAACACGCGAAGAGCGCGAGTTTCTGCGCGTCGTGCACAACAGCGCCTGCCGGCGCTTCGGCACCGTTCTGGGTCCCGACTACAATTCGGCCCATCGCGATCATTTCCACGTCGAAATTGGCGGAGGCGGTTTCTGTCGCTGAGCAATCTGGCTATAGCTTTGCCTCCAACTTAAGCCGCGCTGCATCGGCTGAATGATTTGCGCCAAGCGTGGTGTCCATGTCCCATTGACCGTATAGCTGAACATTCTTGGGATTGTCTCCAGCATCGCCAGATAGCGTCGTTGCGAATCTTGGGCTTGTCCCCCATATGTTCTGCCATGGCCGAATTGGTGATCAGACGCGGGCTGGACGAACCCGAGACAGGTGAGGAGTTCGTTCCCCATCGCCCTGCCCGCCCGGAAAAATCGATGCCGGGCAAAAGGTTCGAGTTGGTGAGCGATTACCAGCCGGCAGGTGATCAACCCACCGCGATCAACGAACTGGTCGAAGCCGCTCAGGAAGGCGAGCAGACGCAAACACTGCTGGGTGTCACGGGTTCAGGCAAGACCTTCACTATGGCCAAGGTAATCGAAGAGATGCAGCGCCCTGCTCTCGTGCTCGCGCCCAACAAGATCCTCGCCGCGCAGCTCTATGGAGAGTTCAAGAGCTTCTTCCCGAACAACGCAGTCGAATATTTCGTCAGCTATTACGACTACTACCAGCCAGAGGCCTACGTCCCGCGCTCTGATACCTATATCGAGAAGGAATCGAGCGTAAACGAGGCGATTGATCGCATGCGACACTCCGCTACGCGCGCACTGCTTGAACGTGACGATGTCATCATCGTGGCATCGGTATCCTGCCTATACGGCATTGGCTCGGTAGAAACCTATTCGGCGATGATCTTCGACATCAAGAAGGATGAAGTCGTCGATCAGCGCGAACTGATCCGCAAACTCGTGAGCCTGCAATACAAGCGCAATGATGCAGCCTTTGCGCGCGGCTCCTTCCGCGTGCGTGGCGACAATCTGGAGATCTTCCCCAGCCACTATGAAGACATGGCATGGCGCATCAGTTTCTTCGGCGACGAGATCGAAGACATCAGCGAGTTCGATCCGCTGACCGGAAAAAAGGGCGCATCACTCGACACAGTGCGGGTCTACGCAAACTCGCATTATGTGACACCCGGCCCAACTATGAAGCAAGCTACCGAAGCCATCAAATTCGAGCTGCAAGAACGCTTGAAGGAGCTGGAAGCCGAGGGCAAGCTGCTAGAGCACCAGCGGCTGGAGCAGCGCACCAATTTCGATCTGGAAATGATCGCAGCGACCGGTAGCTGCGCAGGAATCGAGAACTATTCACGCTTCCTCACAGGTCGTCTTCCGGGTGAACCGCCGCCAACCCTTTTCGAATATCTTCCTGAAAACGCGCTGCTGTTTGTAGACGAAAGCCATCAGACCGTGCCTCAGATCGGCGCTATGGCGCGCGGCGACCACCGCCGCAAACTGACGCTGGCTGAATACGGTTTCCGGCTGCCCAGCTGTATCGACAACCGCCCGCTGCGTTTTAACGAGTGGGACGCGATGCGACCGCAAACCGTCTGCGTTTCGGCCACCCCAGGCGGATGGGAACTGGAGCAAACTGGGGGCGTGTTTGCAGAGCAAGTCATCCGTCCCACTGGCCTGATCGACCCACCAGTCGAAATCCGTCCGGTCGAGGATCAGGTTCAAGATTGCATTCAGGAGTGCCTTGAAGTCGCGGAAAAGGGCTACCGCACGCTTGTCACAACGCTGACCAAGCGGATGGCGGAAGACCTGACTGAATTCATGCACGAGGCAGGCGTTAGGGTGCGCTACATGCACTCTGACGTCGAAACGCTGGAACGCATCGAACTGATCCGCGATCTGCGACTGGGTGTTTACGACGTATTGGTGGGGATCAACCTGTTGCGCGAAGGTCTGGATATCCCCGAATGTGGATTGGTCTGCATCTTGGACGCGGACAAGGAAGGCTTCCTGCGCTCAGAGACTTCGCTGATTCAGACGATTGGGCGCGCAGCTCGCAACGTTGATGGCAAGGTCATCCTCTATGCCGACCGTATTACCGGCAGCATGGAGCGCGCGATGGCTGAGACAGAGCGTCGCCGCGAGAAACAGCGCCAGTTCAACGAGGAACACGGCATCACGCCGCAGACGATCAAGCGCGACATTGCCGACATCGTCGCGCATGCCTCGAACAAGGACAGCATCACGGTTGATACCGGCGATGAAGAGGTCAACAATCTGGTCGGGCACAATCTACGCGCTTATATCGAGGACCTCGAGAAACGCATGCGTGAAGCCGCCGCTGACCTCGAATTCGAAGAAGCAGGCCGCTTGCGCGATGAAATCCGGCGGCTGGAAAACGAAGAGTTGGGCCTTGAAGAGAAGCAAGCCCCGATCAAGGGAAAGTCGACCGAGGGCCGACCCGGCACACGCAAGATGCGCTATGGGAAGACACAAAGGAAGATGCGGTGATCCGCGCGACCGTGATTGTCACTTTGCTTGCGTCGGCAGCCGCCTGTAAGCCACCGCCAACAGATGCGGGGCTGGTCGCAGGTGACGTTGCCGCCTCGCAAGGTCCGTCCGATCCCATCGACAGCCCCGATACCGAAGGTGCGGTCTGGTCTGATAGCCCGATCACAAAAGGCCGCATCATTTACGGCATTCCTGGCGAGCCGCCACTGCTGGCGCTGGGTTGCGGCGATATGGGCGATCACCCAAGCATCCTCATCACTCGCTATGCAACGGCCGACAAAGACGCTGAAGGCGTCGCAGCTTTTATCGGCAATGGTCACGTTGCACGTATTCCGGTCGCTGCGACCGAGATTGATGGTGGGTCATACTGGCGCGCCGAAATCTCGGCCTTCAGCGAAGAGCTGGAAGTTCTAACCGGTACGCGCGAATTTGCAGTCACGATCCCAGGTGGCGGACGTCTGGTGCTCAATCCGAGTCATCGCCCGAGCGAGTTTATTGAGGATTGTCGCGCTTCGCCCTCTGTATAAGCATGTCCGGCGTCAGAACCTGCGGCAATTGTTCCGCTTCCGCTCCCGGCTCATACCATAGGTAGAGTGGCACGCCCGCTGCGCCTTGCTTGTTCAGGAACATGCTGATCTCGGCATCGCGCCGCGTCCAGTCGCCAACCATGGGGATTACACCCGCTTCTTCAAAGGCAGCTTTGGTGCTTTCCCGCTCTATCGCAACGCTTTCGTTCACTTTGCAGGTCACACACCAATCGGCGGTAAACCAGATGAAGACCGGCTGACCGGAACTGCGCGCCTCAGCGAGCGCCGCCTCGCTGAATGTTCGCGGGGCAAGGATCGAATCTGCCGTGCTTGAGCTTTGCTCGACATAAGCTGATGGCAGGGCGAAGGCACCGAAGACCAAGAACGGTGCCGAGATAAGCCCGAAGGCGGGCCACGCCATTTTGCCGCGCTGTTGCAACTTGCCGACCACCCACAGCGCCACGATCACTCCGAACACAACAACCAGTGCGAACATGGCAAAGCCGCGTCCGCCGAGCTGTTGAGTGAGCCATACCAGTGCGAGTGCGGTTAGCCCCATGGGGATCGCCATCACGCGGCGGAAAGTGTTCATCCATGCGCCGGGCTTTGGCAGCATGCGGCGTAGTGCAGGCACGAAACCAATCAGTAGGAACGGCAGAGCCAATCCGAGACCCAAGGCTGCGAACAGCAGCAATGCCTGCAAGGGTGGCAACAACAGCGCTGCACCTAATGCCACCGCCATAAATGGCCCGGTGCACGGGGTCGCTGCGAATGCAGCCAAAAGCCCGGTTGCAAAGGCGCTTGCCGGCTCTCCGCCCCGGGTGAAGGAAAATGACGGCAACTCGAATACGCCGGCAAAGTTGGCCGTAATCACCGCTGCAAGTATCAGCAGGAAAATGACAACGCCCGGGCTTTGAAGCTGGAATGCCCAGCCAACCTGCTCACCCGCTGCGCGCAAAGCCAGCATGACCGCGCCCAGAGCCACACAGGCCAGCACCACGCCGGCGGTATAGGCGATCCCCTCGCTGCGTGCCTGTGCCTCACTCTCACCGGCGCGCGCCAGGCTGATCGCTTTCAGGCTGAGGATCGGGAAGACGCACGGCATGATATTCAGAATCAATCCGCCGACCAACGCACCCAGGATCAGCGTCCACATCGGCGGCGTGCTGGCTGGCTGTCCGGCGATCAACTCACCACCTGTCGGTACTTCGCCCGCCTGCGCGGTGAAGCGGATCCCATTGCCATCGCCAAGCGCTAGAATGCCTTCGAGTTTCTCCAAATCGCCCCGGCCTTTGCGGGGAATCTCAGCTACCAGAACGTCGCCATTGCGCCGAAAAGTTTGGGTTGCAGCATAGTCGACCACGCGCGTGTTGCTCACAAAGGCGTGCGGCGCGCTCAAACTCATGGTCGCTGGGATCGGGATCGCTACGCGCAAACTGTCCACTTTAAGTTCATATGCGCCCTCACGATCAAGCGGAGGCGCAATCGCTGCGCGCCAAGAAGCAAAGCGTTCATCCGGCGCGAAAGCACTGCCTTCAACCGGAATGACGGTCGTCATCCGCCCCTGTTCAGGGACACAGATCGCATCGGTGCAGGCAAGCCATTCGCCTTTCACCGCTAACGGCACAGGTCCTGTCAGAACGTCATCAGCGGGAACACTGATCGGCACCAGGACCGCGTATGCGCCTTTATAGACGTGGTTCATCAACCCCGCGATCGAGAGCTTTTGTGGCACGGGATACAGGGGCTCGCCGGCGTCCCAGCCTTCAGGCAATTCCCACTCAAGCGACATACCCAAACCCGCGTCGCCCGGGTTCGACCAATAGCCGTGCCATTCATCGGATACCGGTTCAAAATGTATCGCCACCGTCAGTGTCTCGCCCGCAGACGCGACACTCTCTGCGTGCAAGCTGCCGACAAGATTGTTTTCCTGCGCGCGTGCAGCGACGGCCAGCGAGAGCATGCCGAGCAGCGCCAAGAATAGCCAAACGGCGCGAAAAGAGTTGAACATTCTTGCTTGGGTCACATCTGTCCCTCTAGGGGTCTCATATACAGTTCGCAAATCCATACTGAGAGTTACAGTTCCCATGCCTGACCCACAGCCTCAAAAACGCGATCTACTTATCATCGGTGGCGGCCTGGTTGGCATGACGCTGGCGATTGCGGGCGCGCGCAAGGGATTTTCCAGCCACGTAGTGGACCGCGCCGATCCTGACAGCCTGACTGCCGAAGGCTTCGACGGACGGGCATCAGCCATCTCAACCGCGAGCTGGAATCTTTTCACCAATATCGGGATTGCAGATGCGCTGGAACCATACGGCAGCCCGATCGACAGCATCGCGGTAAGCGATCAGATGAAACCTGGGCTGCTCGATTTCACGCCAGAGCCGCATGACGGCACGCTTGGCCGGATGTTTGCAAACCGCCAGCTACGCCTGGCACTGTTCGAAGCGGCGGCTCAGGAACCGTTGATCAGCTGGCATGCGCCGGTGAATGTCGCATCGCGTGAGCGCGGCGAGTTCGGTGTCTCGGTCACCCTGGAGGACGGACGAAAGCTGGCGGCCGATCTGATGGTCGGCGCAGAAGGCCGTTTTTCGCCTAGCCGCGAGGAGGAAGGCCTCAAAATGGCGAAGTGGGACTATGGCCACCGCGCGATCATCGTAGGCCTGACCCACACCAAACCGCACAATAACGTTGCGTGGGAAATCTTCTATCCGGCGGGGCCGTTTGCACTGCTGCCAATGCTGGACGGGAAGGACGGTACACACCGCAGTTCTCTGGTCTGGACAGTTGACGAAAAGGATGCGGCGGGCATCCTCAAACTCTCTGATCGCGCGTTTCTGGCGGAGGTCGTCAAACGCATGGACGATCTGCTGGGCGAAGTATCGCTGAACAGCGAGCGATCATCATATCCCTTGAGCCTGCAACACACTGCCAAGATCATAGGTGAACGGCTAGTTCTGGTCGGCGACAGCGCTCACGGCATGCATCCAATTGCAGGTCAGGGCCTCAATCTTGGTTTGCGCGATGTCGGCGCGCTGGTCGAAGTGCTAGAAGAAGCACGACACCTCGGCCTCGATATCGGCAATGAGGAAATGCTCAAGAAATACGAGAATTGGCGCGCGCTTGATGCGATGATGGTCATGGGAGCGACCGACGGATTGACACGGTTGTTCGGTGTACCGGGCAAAGCAGCTTCTGCAATCCGGCGCATGGGAATGGCCGGCGTACAACGCATGCCGAGCCTAAAGCATTGGTTTATGGACGAGGCCCGCGGGGTCTCTGGCGACGCGCCTGCATTGCTGCGCGGCTAACGAGTCTACTCGCTTCCTGGTCCCTCAACCGGGCTCCGCTGCTCAACAGGCGTACCAGTTCCGTCGCGCAGGCGGCCCGGATCAAGAACCGCAGCCATTTCGATAGTCTCAAGTGCCGCCATGGCAGAGGCATAACGTTCTGCATCAACGATCCAGTCTTCTGCAGCCTCGACACCCGGCATATTGCGCACTTCGCCAATAGCAGAATCGATCCGTCCGCTCTCCAAGAACTGACGCGCGCGTTCCAAGCGACGCTCAGGTTGCGGTGAAGGAGTGCTCTCTCGACGTACAACAAATAACGCGCCGATCTCGCGTCGCAGATCAGCCCAGCTACTGATCCCTTCATCTTCCTGAAGTTTGGGCCCTAGCCCTTCCAGTCTGGCCTGCAGCGAGCTTAGTGTGATTGGATCTCGGGAAAAACTGATAACTGTGCGCACCGCGTTGGGCCAGCTATCACCGAAACGCAGACGTAGCTGATCGGCAAGGTATCCCAATTCTTCGCCGCGCTCGATATATCGACGGGTAGCAAACGCAATCAGCAGCCCTTCCGCGCGTGCGGCGTTTCCTGCTGCGGCCTGAGCCTGAAGGTCAAGCCGTGCCAAACGCTGTTCAGCTGCTGCCAGACGTTGGTCAAGGCCACCTTGTTGTTCCGCCACGCGTTCTACTGCTTCAGAGGCTTCTTCTGCTGCCACAGCAGCTTCCGCGACAGCAGGGTCATCAATCGGCGCAGGGCTTGGCGTTGGCGGATCTTCGCTTCCGTCCACCAATGCAGGAAGATCTGCATCAGCTTCTGCCATGCCATCCGAGAGTGCGACGGGCTCCTCATCCTGCATGTCACGCCAATAGAAATAGCCGACGATGGATACCCCGAGCAGGAATGCTCCAACTGCTGCTCCGAAAATGGGGCGCATCGAAGGCCCTTTGCGTCGGCTGCCAAACCTAGATTCCATAATTTTCCGTTCTGCAACCCGTTGGCTTTCGCCAAGCTGTACCCGTTAATGCCTATCCTTGGCACATCTGGATTGCCAAGGCCAAAAGATCGTTCTCATTGGGATTAGCAGCCGCGCGCGCATCTTGCCAACCTTCGCCAACCGGCTCGAGAATACGTGGCCCAAGCGCACACAGAGAAACCTTCTCACGATTGACACCCAAGCGGTTGCATTCGCTCGAAAAATGATCAGCGGCAGCGGCTGAGTGGAGCAGCACAAGTGCACCCATGGAAAGTTCGTCTGCGAACTCTTCGGGCAAATCAACCGTTCCGATCCGGTACACGATCCTGTCTGTGATTTGCACATTGTCTGGCGGGCAGAGGGGAACATGCTCCTCGCCAGAAAGCCGCAACAGCTTCTGAAACTCACCCGCTGACTGATCGAGTACAGATTGCAGTCCGCCGACGCCTGAGAGTGCAACATTAAAGCCTGAATCGCGTGCAGCCTGTGCTGTCGCCTGCCCAACCGCAAGAACAGGCAAATGTGTCAACGCTTCAAGCTTCTCGCCTCCGTGGCGGAAGGCATTGGCACTCCCCACCAGCAAAGCATCAAATTTCTCCACTTCGGGCAATGTCCATCCGCAAGGGATGACTTTCGAAAGCGGCACTCCTGAAATTGGCAGGGCGCGCGCAGCACCTGCAGCGATGGTCATTGAAAGCCCCGGCTCGGGCCGGATGGCGAAGACCTTGGTCAATTGTCGTGATGCCCGAAATGCGGCACCATACCTGGCGTTAGGCGCGCCATCAGGTCTTCACCCATGGCCGCGACCCAAGCCAAATCTTCTGCCAAACCACTATGTGTGGCTTCGATCCGCTCCACGCCGTCCGGACTAAACAGCGCACAGCGCAACGCCAACACATCTTCATGCGCTGTTGTCAGCATTGCAATGGGGCTGTGGCAATTACCGCCTAAAGCTTTCAGCAATGCGCGTTCTGCCATCAAAGCATGATGGCTGGGTGCGTGATTGATCGCCGCAAGCAGGCTACGTGTCTGGCCATCATCCGCCCGGCATTCAATGCCTATCGCGCCTTGAGCTGGTGCTGGTAGCCAGGATTCAGGATCCAATCGCACGCCGACTTCATCCTCGCCCAACCGGTCAAGTCCGGCAGAGGCCAGCAGAGTGCAGTCGGCCTCGCCTTTCTCAAGTTTGGATAGACGCGTCGCAACATTCCCACGAAACGAAACGACCTTGCAGTCAGGCCTCGCATGAAGAAGCTGTGCAGCCCGGCGCGGCGCGCTGGTGCCCACAGTCGAACCCGTGGGAATATCCTTAACTGACGTGGCGCCTACCAATCGATCTGCGGTGTCCGCGCGCGGGAGAATTGCCGCTATGACGAGCGCTTCAGGCCGCAATGTCTCCACATCCTTCATCGAATGGACTGAAGCGTCGATCCTGCCCTCATGCAGCCAGAAGTCCAATTCCTTGGTCCACAGAGCCTTGCCGCCGATTTCCGCCAGCGGTCGGTCAAGTACCTTGTCGCCGCTCGCGAGCACCGGAACAAGCTCCACCTGATCCTCGCTCCATCCATGTGCCTCACACAGCCGCTGCCGAGTTTCGTATGCCTGCGCCATTGCCAGTGGCGAGTTGCGCGTTCCCAAACGGATCATTGGTGTCGTATCTGTCATCGCTATGCTTGCTCTAACCCCGTAATTCTCTAAGGGAAAGCGCCATGAGCACAAAGCCGCGGATCGTTCTGGGCATAGAGTCGAGTTGCGACGAAACCGCCGTGGCCTTGGTCACGAGCGAGCGTCAGATTCTGGCCGAGCGGATCGCCTCGCAGACTGAAGAGCACGCGCCCTACGGCGGCGTGGTGCCGGAAATCGCCGCGCGCGCGCATGCAGAGAAGTTGGCTCCCATGCTTGAGACAGTTATGTCAGAGGCAGGCCTGACTCTAAGCGATTGCGACGCGATTGCCGCTACAGCGGGCCCAGGCCTGATCGGCGGAGTGATGGTTGGGCTGGTCACAGCCAAGGCGTTGGCGATGGCATCTGACACTCCGCTGTTAGCTATCAATCACCTTGAGGGACATGCACTGAGCCCTCGTCTTTCCGATCCCGATCTGCAATTTCCATACCTTTTGCTGCTCGTTTCAGGCGGACACTGTCAGATTCTGCAAGTCGAAGGAGTCGGCGAATATCGTCGCTTGGCCACCACGATTGATGATGCACTGGGAGAGGCATTCGATAAGAGCGCAAAGATCCTAAGCCTTGGATATCCAGGAGGTCCTGCGATCGAAAGATTGGCGAAGGAAGGCGATGCGAACGCGGTTCCATTACCGCGCCCTCTCAGGGCCTCGAAAGAGCCGCACTTTTCATTCGCCGGGCTCAAGAGCGCCGTCCTGCGGGCGAAAGAGAGTGGTAATCACAATGACGCCGATATCGCCGCCAGCTTCCAGCAAGCGGCGGTTGATTGCTTGATCGACAGGCTGGAAGCCGCTCTTGTGCGCATCGATACACCTGCAAACCTCGTGGTCGCTGGTGGTGTCGCAGCCAACCAAACAATTCGCGCCGCGCTCGAAACACTTGCCCAACAGCATGGTATGGGCTTCACTGCTCCTCCTATGGCGCTGTGTACCGATAATGCTGCGATGATCGCATGGGCGGGCTGCGAACGGCTGCCACTCAACAAATTCGATCCGTTGGATGTCGCAGCGCGTCCACGTTGGCCGCTCGACCCGCAAGCAGATCCAGCTCGAGGCGCAGGAGTAAAGGCATGACCAAACATCGACCGGTCGGCGTGCTGGGTGCAGGTGCGTGGGGTACGGCGCTGGCGCAGATGCTCGCAAGTGACGGGCGGCATGTACTCATCTGGGCGCTTGAATCTGACGTCGTCGAAGAGATCAACTCGGCACATTGCAATTCGACTTATCTGCCTACCGCTAATCTGTCCGATACAATCCGCGCAACTGGTAATCTTGGCGAATTCAACGAATTCGAAATCGTGCTCGCCGTTACGCCTGCACAGCATTTGGGCAGCGTGCTGAACCAAATGCCGGCGGCACCAAGCGATCTGGTGCTCTGTAGCAAGGGAATAGAAGCGGGCAGCGGCCGGCTGATGAATGAAGTCGCGACAGACGCACTGCCTGACAGCAAAGTTGCGGTGCTATCTGGCCCGACATTCGCCCATGAAGTGGCCGATGGATTGCCAACAGCTGTTACTTTGGCGTGTAGCGGCGGCAAGGCGCAATGGGATCGGCTTGTCACCGCCATCGCTCGCCCGACATTCCGTCCTTACTTTTCCGAGGACGTGACGGGCGCCGAGATCGGCGGCTCCATCAAGAACGTGCTCGCGATTGCTTGCGGTGTGGTAGACGGTTTAGGGCTGGGACAGAATGCTCGCGCGGCGCTGATCGCACGTGGTTACGCGGAGATGCTGCGTTTTGGACAGGCGCTAGGCGGCGAACGCGATACCTTGTCGGGCCTATGCGGTTTGGGCGATTTGGTGCTGACCTGTAGCAGCACTTCGAGCCGTAATTTCTCTCTTGGCAAGGCGCTGGGCGAAGGGCAAGACGCCGATCAATTGATGGCTGATCGCAGAACAGTCGCTGAAGGTGCACACACCGCGCCAGTGCTGCACAAATTGGCGCAAGAGCGCGACATCGACATGCCGATTGTTGCCGCCGTCAATACGCTGCTGAGTGGGGCCGAACCAGCCAAGGTCGTTGCGCAATTGCTCGCGCGGCCGCTTACCACCGAACAAGGTGAGCCTGTATGAACGACGGTGCCTCCGCGCATCAGGACGATATGGCAACGCTCGCCAAGGGCGGGCGCACCAATACTTTAGGCTTTATTCTAAGGTTGGCTGGCGGCATCCCGTTCCTTTTCATCGGATATCGGCTCTACGGCGTGGAAGATATGGGGCGCTTTGCCTCCGCCTTTGTTATTATCGAGATTTTCGCGCTTTTCTGCGCCCTGGGTGAGAAGCGCGGCCTCGCACAACGTCTGACCGAGGGCACAGATGAAGAGGGGCAGAAACCGGTCAATCTGGTTTTCGACGGATTGCTGGCATCGCTGGTTGTTTGCGCATTGGCCGCCGCTCTAGTGCTGGTATTCCCAGCGATCATGTTCCCTAACGGGATGAACGGTTCGCTCGACATCTGGATGGTGGCCGCCATCCCCGCATTCGCGTTGACCGAAATTCTGCTCGCTGCTCAGGCTTATCGTTATGATATTGCTACGACCGTGCGCGCACGCGCCTTGGTTGAGCCTTGGGTCAAATCGATCGCAGTGCTGGCGTTCTTTTACATCCCCGGAACCCGCGAAAGCGGATTGGCGCTCGCTTTCATCGCGGCAATCTATGCCGCACTTTTGACCGCGCTGTGGTCATTCGTGCGGACATACGGTTTGCCCGATCACTGGCGCCCGCGACTTGGGTATCTCGGCAAACTGGTGGTGCGAGCGATGCCATTGTCAGGCGCAGATGTAATTGAGCGAAGTACGCGACTGTTAGATGTATTCCTGCTGGGACAATTCACATCTGAGCGCGCGGTTGGGATCTACTTTTTTGCAAAGGAAGTCGTCACGCTGCCGCAGAAGCTCAAGTCCAGTTTCGAGCCGATACTCTCTCCCGTGATTACCAAAAACCTCAAAGTCGGGAACATGGCCGCGATAGCCGCACAAGTCCGACAAGTCGGCTTCTGGATTATTGCAGTGCAGGCTGCGATCGCTTTGGCGCTTGCCATCCCCGGCGAAGCGGTGATGGGGCTAGGCGGCCCTGCAATAGTCGGCGGTACCGGCGCGTTGGCTATCCTGTTAGCTGCAGAGGTTGTGGCATCGATGGCGGTCGTTTCGGAAAGCGTGCTCGTCTATATTGCGCGCAAACGGAACCTTGCGATCTCAGTGGGTGTAATTGGACTTCAAGCGGCTTTGACAATCGGCCTTATAATGCTCGCCGAGCGTTGCCAGATGGGCGAAGGGTTTAAAGCCGCAGGCGCAGCGCTGGCGTTGTTTCTGGCTCTTGGCGCCTCAAGCCTGATCAAAGCACTGGTGCTAAAGAAATTGCTCAAGGCTCCAGTCAGTAACTGGCGCTGGGGACTCGTTTGGGCGAGCGCACCGGCCGTGCTCGTCGGTTTTCTTTTCACGCAGTTCATGCCTGAATGGGCGGAATTGCTCATTGGAATTCCGGCAATCCTCGCCACTTATGGTTTTGTGATCTGGCGCAAGGGATTCGGCGAGGAAGATCGACTGTTGTTTCGCAAGAATATTGGCGGCGAAACCACCAGCTAGGGAAAATATAGTTTCATGACCGCGGCAGAACTTTTCGAGCTTTATGGTCTCTATATCGGTATTGGACTTGTCGCGCTGATAGCCATCGCGTGGCTCATCATGCGCGCTAATCGCAAGACATCAGTCGTGCGGGAAAGCACGATCAGGGACGTACTCGACGAAGGGGCTGAGCGGGCACATCGCAATCAGGCGCTGATCGATGCAGGCCAGGGTCCGGGCGAACTTTCGCAGGTCGCAAATTCACAAGAGATTGCACATGCAGGCGCGTTGGCGGATGCAGAGGCCGGTGCCCAGGTCACTCCCAACAAGCCTGCATCGCCAGCTGGTGATGACCTTACTCGCATAAAGGGATTGGGCCCCAAGATCGCGGCAATGTTAAACAGCATGGGCGTGACTACATTCGGAGAGATCGCAGCCTGGAGCGATGCCGACATCAATCGCGTGGATGCCAAGCTCGGCAAGTTTCAAGGGCGAATCCTGCGCGACAATTGGGTGGAGCAGGCCAAAATGCTGAGTGCAGGCGATGAAACCGAATTCAGCGACAAATTCGGCCGCAACGGATAGATCAGGGAACCAATCCCTGCCATCCGGGGTTACAATTGGGTTACAAGGGTATCCAGGAGAGGGGATCACCGAATGACTCAACCTTGCATCCTCGTCGCCGAAGACGAACCGATCATCGCAATCGACC
Source organism: Altererythrobacter ishigakiensis (assembly GCF_001663155.1). Classification (NCBI taxonomy): domain Bacteria; kingdom Pseudomonadati; phylum Pseudomonadota; class Alphaproteobacteria; order Sphingomonadales; family Erythrobacteraceae; genus Altererythrobacter; species Altererythrobacter ishigakiensis. Next base: position 1,185,697 of record NZ_CP015963.1, on the reverse strand, counting down.
TTTGCGATACCGTGGAAGAAGCGGGCTACAATGTACTCGGGCCCCATCGCAAGATTTCATCGGCAATGCTTGAATTTCAGAAGCACAAACCGGACGTTGCGATACTCGATGTTCAACTCAACGATGGCGTGGTTTTCGCACTGGCCGAAAAACTCGCTGACGAGGACGTGCCGATCATCTTTCACTCCGGTCACTTCACGCATGAAGAAGTCGCGAAGAAGTTTCCCGGGGCAACCACCCTTCAAAAACCGTGTCCGCCGGCAAAGATGCTGGAAGCGGTGAACGGGGTTCTTGGCATCGCTTGATTTGAAGCCTTCGGGCTTTCGAAAAGCTACAGTTCGGGCTACTCCCCTCTTGTCGCCGCGCGCCATTCCTGCGAATGGGGCGGCAAGATAGTTTCAGGAGTAACTAATGGCCGGAATGGTGCCGTTTAACTGGGAAGATCCCTTCGATCTGGAAACCCAGCTGACCGAAGACGAACGCATGATCCGCGATGCCGCGCATGGCTTCGCGCAAGGCGAACTACAGCCGCGCGTTATCAAAGCGTTTGCTGAGGAGATCGACGCACCAGAGCTTTTCCCGATGTTTGGCCAAGCAGGCCTGCTGGGTGCAACAATACCTGAAGAATATGGCGGCGCAGGCGCGAGCTATGTCGCCTATGGTCTGATCGCACGCGAGATTGAACGCGTCGACAGCGGGTACCGCTCAATGGCTTCAGTGCAAAGCTCGCTCGTGATGTTTCCGATCTATGAATACGGATCAGAGGAACAACGCCGCAAATATCTGCCCGGTCTGGCATCGGGAGATCTGATCGGCTGTTTCGGCCTGACTGAACCCGATGCGGGTAGTGATCCGGCGGGCATGAAGACTGTCGCGCGCAAGGACGGCGATGGTTACGTGATCAATGGCTCGAAGACCTGGATCTCGAATGCGCCTTTCGCCGATGTCTTCGTGGTCTGGGCAAAAAGCGAGGAGCACGGCGGCGGCATTCGCGGCTTCGTGCTGGAAAAAGGCATGAAGGGGCTTTCCGCGCCCAAGATCGAAGGCAAGATTTCACTACGCGCATCGACCACCGGCATGATCATGATGGATGATGTAAAAGTCGGCCCTGACGCGCTTCTCCCGAACGTGCAAGGTCTCAAAGGTCCCTTCGGATGTCTCAACCGCGCACGTTACGGGATCAGCTGGGGCGCAATGGGCGCGGCAGAGTTCTGCATGCACGCCGCGCGGCAATATGGCCTGGACCGCAAGCAGTTCGGCCGCCCGCTGGCCGGAACACAACTATACCAGAAGAAGCTGGCAGACATGCTGACCGACATTGCGCTGGGCTTGCAAGGCTCACTTCGCGTGGGCCGCCTGATGGACGAAGGCCGCTTCGCTCCTGATATGATCAGTGTGGTTAAGCGCAACAATGTCGGCAAGGCGCTCGATATCGCGCGTCAATCCCGCGATATGCATGGCGGCAATGGCATCAGCGAGGAATATCAGGTGATCCGCCACATGGTGAACCTTGAGACCGTAAATACCTATGAAGGCACGCATGATGTCCATGCGCTGATCCTGGGTCGCGGCGTAACCGGGCTGGCCGCGTTTTGATGAAGCTCTACGGATATTTTCGCAGTTCGACGACCTATCGCCTTCGCATCGCGCTGGAGCTGAAAGGTATCGAATACGAGTATATCCCGGTGAACCTGCTCACCAGCGAGCAGAAAGGTGAAGCTTTCACCAGCCGCAACCCCTTTGGCAGCGTGCCCATGTTGGAGGCCGACGGTCGTGATCGTGCGCAATCCATGGCGCAGATCGAGTGGCTGGATGAAGCCTATCCGGACAGGCCTCTGCTACCTGCCGATCTCGAAAACCGCTACACCGCGCGCGAACTTGCCTATGCCATCGCGACGGAAACCCACGCGGTGAACAACCTGCCGGTGCTGAAGTATCTGAAAGACCCGCTGGGCCATTCGCAGGAAGAAATCGACATTTGGTATCGCAATTGGCTGGCGCGTACGTTCACCCCGCTAGAGGAACGGCTGGCGCAGCTTGGAGCGGGCGATTTCCTGTTCGATGCCCCCGGATTCTTTGAGGTCGTGCTGTTGCCACAGTTCTACAATGCGGAACGCTTCCAATTCGATTTCAGCGACAAACCACATATCGCTCGCATTGCGCAAGCGTGCCTTGCCATGCCTGAATTCCAGCGCGCGCACCCAGACAATCAGATCGACAACCCGGAGAGGTCTTCATGAAACTCGCCACGCTCAATGACGGAACCCGCGACGGCAAGCTTGTCGTCGTCTCGAAAGACCTGACCCGCTATTGCGCGGCGGACAATATCGCGCCGACCTTGCAGGTCGCGCTCGACAACTGGGCCGAGATCGCGCCCAAGCTGGAAGTGCTGGCCATGGATGTCGAGCACGAAGCGGTACCCTGCGAGCGTTTTCACGAACGTGAGGCGCATTCACCGCTGCCGCGCGCTTACCAATGGGCCGATGGCAGCGCCTACATCAACCATGTCGAGCTGGTGCGCAAAGCGCGCGATGCCGAAGTGCCTGAAAGCTTCTATCACGATCCGCTGATGTATCAGGGTGGAAGCGACACGTTCCTGGCTCCGCGCGATGACATCCCGCTGGGCGACACAGCCTGGGGCTGCGACATGGAGGGCGAAGTCGCCGTGATCACCGACGATGTACCGATGGGCGTTTCCGTGGAGGATGCAGCCAGCCACATCAAGCTGATCATGCTGGTAAACGACGTATCCTTGCGCGGGCTGATCCCGGGCGAGCTGGCCAAGGGTTTCGGCTTCTTCCAGTCGAAACCTTCAAGCGCTTTCTCGCCGGTTTGTGTAACACCTGACGAGCTGGGTGATGCGTGGAAAGATACGCTGATCCGCTTGCCATTGATGGTCGATTACAATGGCGAAGCCTTCGGCCGCGCGGAAGTGGGTGTCGATGCGACCTTCAACATGGCGCAATTGGTCGCGCATGCGGCAAAGACCCGCAATCTGGGCGCTGGCGCGATCATCGGCTCTGGCACCATCAGCAACAAGGGCGCCGATGGCGGACCAGGCAAGCCGGTTAGCGAAGGCGGGCTTGGTTATAGCTGCATCGCGGAAATCCGCATGATTGAGACGATTTATGATGGTGCGCCAAAGACTGACTTCATGAAGCCGGGCGATACCGTACGGGTGGAAATGCGCGACAAGGACAACCACTCGATCTTCGGCGCAATCGAGCAGAAGGTTGTGCAGGCCTAGGCCTTCAGCTTGGCGGTATGCCAGTCGACATGTTCGGCCATTAAGGTCGAGATGAAGTAATAGGAATGATCATAGCCTTCCTGCATGCGGATGGTCGCGTTGATCCCTCCTGCGTTGCAGGCCTCGACCATCCGGTGTGTCTGCAGTTGCTCGTCTAGGAAATTATCCGCGGAGCCCTGGTCGACAAGAATGTGTTCGTGCCGCGCACCGTCTTCGATCAACGCTAACGCATCATATTCACGCCAGGCCGTACGATCTTCGCCAAGGTAGCGCCCCAGCGCCTTCTCGCCCCATGGCACCTGGCTAGGTGCAACGATGGGCGAGAACGCGCTGATCGAGCGGAAGCGCTCAGGGTTGCGCAGGCCGATGGTGAGAGCGCCGTGCCCACCCATCGAGTGACCGGTAATAGCCTGCCGCTCCATATCGACGAGAAAGTGCGCGGCAATGACCTCCGGCAATTCGCGCTCGACATAGCTGCGCATCCGGTAATGCTTGGACCACGGCTCGCGGGTCGCATCGACATAGAAGCCAGCGCCCTTGCCGAAGTCATACTCGTCAGGGCTGTCCGGCACATCGTCTCCGCGCGGCGAAGTGTCCGGCGCTACGAACACGATGCCATGCCGGGCGCAGGCGGCGCGATATTCGCCCTTCTCGGTGACATTGGCATGAGTGCAAGTCAGGCCGGAAAGATACCAAAGCACCGGTAGCATTTGCCCCGCCTTATGCGGCGGAACATAGACGGAGAATGTCATTTCGGTGCCGGTCTCGCTTGAGGCGTGGCGATACACACCCTGCACCCCACCGAAGGACTTGTATTCGCTGACAGTCTCGATGCTCATGACATTTCCTTTTTCGGGATGGTGGCAGTTACCGGCTTGTGCCCCCAATCCTGGGCAAGCCGGACTATATCAGTGCCAGCGAGCACGACGGTGGCAGTGTTGCGCAGCGGGTGAACCCCGACAGGGTCACTTGCCGCAAGATCGGCGTCCAGAACCAAGGTGATCGCATCTGGTGCCGCATTTATCATTGCGAGCGGCGTAACCGATCCCGGCTCAACTCCGATCAGGCGAACCATGTCCACAGCCTTGCCGAAGCTTATACGTTTGCACCCAACGGCCTGTGGCAAGGCTTTCAAGTCAACTCTAGCTTCGGCAGGCACGGTGAGCAGCCAGAATGCGCCGCCTGCATCCTTCAAGAACAGGTTCTTGGTGTGCAGACACGCAATGTCGGTCTTGATCGCCCGACTTTCTTCGACAGTGAACACTGCTGGATGCTCATGCACCTGGTAAGCAATGCCCAGCGTCGCAAGATCGTCATAGAGCCCGGCCTCACCGCGCATCAACTAGAGCTCAACCGCCTTTGTCGCAGTCGCTTCATCGCCACTATTCGGCGTCCCTTCAGCATCCATGACGAACACTTTGGCTTCGCCTTTTGCGGCCCGCGGGCGATGCTCTGTTCCGGCAGGAACAACAATCATTTCGCCGGCAGCCAGCGTCTCTGTGCGATCTTCGAAATCGATCTCCAGTTCGCCATCAACCACCAGAAACATCTCGTCGGTATCAGCATGATGATGCCAGTGATACTCACCCTCAAGTTTGCAAAGTCGGACCTCATTATCGTTGAAGCGCGCTACAATCTTGGGTGACCACTGTTCGTGAAACAGCCCGAATTTCTGTTCCAAGTTGACCTTGTCTGTCATCAATACACAACCACGCTACGGATGCTCTCACCCGCATGCATCATATCAAAACCCTTGTTGATTTCCTCAAGGCTGAGCCGGTGAGTGATCATCGGATCAATCTCGATCTTCCCGTTCATGTACCAATCGACCATCTTGGGGATGTCGGTCCGACCACGAGCGCCGCCAAAGGCAGAGCCCTTCCAAACGCGCCCCGTCACCAGCTGGAACGGCCGCGTGCTGATTTCCTTGCCCGCTTCGGCCACGCCGATGATGACACTGATGCCCCAGCCCCGGTGGCAGCATTCCAGCGCATCGCGCATCACATCGGTATTGCCGGTGCAATCGAACGAATAATCCGCGCCGCCGCCGGTCAGATTGACCAGATGCTCAACCAGATTGCCCACGTCCTTTGGATTGACGAAATGCGTCATGCCAAAACGTTCGCCCCATTGGGCCTTGTCCGAATTGATATCAACGCCGACGATCTGCGTTGCCCCCGCCAGTACCGCACCCTGAATGACATTGAGCCCAATGCCGCCCAGTCCGAAAACCACCACGGTTGAACCGGGCTCAACCTCAGCGTTGTTGATCACAGCACCGATGCCAGTCGTGACCCCGCAGCCAGTGTAGCACGCGGTGTCAAACGGAGCGTCCTTGCGGATCTTCGCAGCGGCAATCTCTGGCAGGACTGTGAAGTTCGAAAAGGTCGAACAACCCATGTAGTGATAGATCGTCTCGCCTTTGTAGCTGAAGCGAGAGGTGCCATCGGGCATCACACCTTTGCCCTGTGTATCGCGGATCGCAGTGCAAAGATTGGTCTTGCGGCTTAGGCAGCTTTTGCACTGGCGGCATTCAGGGATGTAGGCAGGGACAACGTGATCATCCACAGCCACACTGGTAACGCCAGCGCCGACTTCACGTACAATTCCAGCGCCTTCGTGGCCAAGGATTGAGGGAAATATGCCCTCGCTGTCGAAACCGTCGAGTGTGTAGGCATCGGTGTGGCAAATGCCGGTCGCCATGATTTCGACCAGCACTTCGCCTTCTTTCGGCCCTTCAAGGTCTAGCTCGACAATCTCTAGTGGCTTCTTCGCTTCAAAGGCTACGGCTGCACGCGTCTTCATAATACCCTCCCCTGCGGCGGTGCGCTAAGCGCTTTCGTGCACAGTTTTTGAAACCATGCAGGCTGTCACGCCCTCGGCGCCATCTTCAAGACCATAGCCCGACCACTTCACGCCGCCAAATGGCGCATCGGCTGCGCTGACCGTGCCGCCATTAATAGCAATCATACCCGCTTCGATCTCGCTTGCCATGCGCATGCGGCGCGCAGCATCCTGAGTCCAAGCGTATGCGGCCAAACCATAGGGCAACCGGTTGGCCTCCTCGACCATCGCCGCTTCACCCTTCATTGGGTTGATCAGCGCGACCGGACCGAACGGTTCTTCATTCATGATCTCCGCACCCAAGGGCACTTCGGAAAGTACTGTCGGTTCATGGAAGAAGCCCTGATTGCCAATGCGGTTACCGCCAGTTTCAAGCTTCGCGCCTTTGTCCAGCGCGTCCGCAAGCTTGGCCTGAATTCCGTCGGGACCACGCTGACTTGCCATCGGGCCCATCTGCGTATCGGCATCCATTCCGTCGCCAACTGTTACAGCTTTGGCACGTTCAACAAAACCGTCGCGGAACCGTTCGAACACATCTTCTTCAACCAGAAAACGCGTCGGGCTGACGCAGACCTGGCCAGCGTTACGGAACTTGTTGCCAGCCATAGTATCCAGCGCCTTGTCGACATCAGCGTCGTTAAAGATCAGGACTGGCCCGTGACCACCCAGCTCCATCGTAGTGCGCTTCAGATCCTCTGCAGCAAGCTTCGCGAGATGTTTGCCGACCGCTGTCGAACCAGTGAAGGTGACCTTGCGGATCACAGACGATGCCAGCAGGTGTTCGCTGATGTCCGATGGAACGCCAAAGACGCATTGCAACACCTGACCGGGCACGCCCGCGTCATGCAGCGCTTTGACAATACCAAGCCCGCCGGCCGGCGTTTCTTCTGACGGCTTAACAATGACCGAGCAACCGGCCGCCAGCGGACCGCCTACCTTGCGCATCACATTCAATGCAGGGAAGTTCCATGCCGAGAAGCCGGCGACCGGGCCAACGGGTTCATGCCGTACTTCGACGCGTTGCCCATCCGGACGCACCAATGTGCGGCCATACAGTCGTTTGCATTCCCCGGCGTAGAATTCGAGCAGCATCGCGCAGTAGATTGTCTCGCCAACCGCCTCTTTGAACGGCTTGCCCTGCTCTCGCGTAATCGCAGCGCCAATGTCCTTGGCGCGCTCACGGATCAGCGCAGCGCCCTTGCGCAGCACGGCTTCGCGTTCGTCGGCTGATGTTGCGCGCCAGCTCTTGAAGCCGTTCGAAGCTGCCTCCAACGCCGCATCGAGATCGGCCGCTGTCGCCTTTGGTAGAGCGGCCATGGCTTCGCCTGTTGCGGGGTTCAGCACCTCAATGGTGTCACGCGCCGCCGCGCCAATTGCTTCGCCGCCTATAAGAAGTTCGAGTTGGGGGTAATCAGTCATACAGATGCCTATGGCCTCCTTTGAGTCGGGAGGCCTCAATAACAGTCTGCACGAATACGTCTATGTGACAGTCGCGAGGGTGGCAGGGAAAGTCAGCTGGGGTCGGAGCTGGCAAAGTTCCTTTCCCAGCCGTCCGTACCTGCGCAGCGTATCACAAGAACGCGCCCTTCCCCGGCATCCTGCACCAGACTGAGTTCTCCCGAACAAGGCGGTAGAGCAATTTCGATCATTCGTTCTGCTTGCCACCCTTCATCAATCGCCGCGCTGGCAATCAAAGGGGCACTGAGCGGTGCAGCAATTATGGCTAATTTTGCGAATGACATAGGAATGCTCTCACTTAGTTTTGGCAATCCTAACCTTGCTTCACGAGATCCACAGCCTCGGAAGAATACGTAAGTCGCTCGATGACAAGGCGAGCAATACGCAGCAGTGCCCCACAGAAAACCCGCTGGCTCGCAGCAGTCATGGTGGACTCTAAAAAAGGAGGGAGAGACGACATGCATCGATGACGATGCAATGTTGTCAGAAAGTCTTAGACACATAACGCACCAAATCGGATACAGTCGGGCATATGGTGGGTGAGATTTTAGAGATTGCGGGCTTCTTGAGGGGCATCGCGCCATTTGATGCTTTGGATGAGAGCGATATCGCCATTCTGTCGCGCTCCATAGGCGTTACCTATTTCCGCTCAGGCGAAACGGTACTGGAGAGCGGAGGACAAAATGAATTTCTCTATATCGTGCGATCTGGTGCGGTCGAACTGCGGCTCGCGGGCGAGGAACTGACCGCTCGCCTGAGTGCAGGCGCAAGTTTTGCGTATCCTTCGTTGCTGCGAGGCGGCGACATCAGAAATACTACTATCGCGCTTGAAGATACGTTGCTTTACGCAATTCCGGCGGAGCACTTCCACCGCTTGCGTGAGCAGGTCCCGCGGTTTCGGGAGTACTATGCGCAGGACGAGAACACCCGCATTCGACATGCTCTGGAGCGTCAACGCAAAGCGCAGTCGCTACAACTCGACCGCGCATCGCTTCAGGATCTGGTGAAACACGCCAAGCCTGTCTCGTGTCCCCCAGAAACAACTATTCGCCAAGCGGCCCAATTAATGGCGGAACGTAATGTCAGCACTCTGGCCGTATGCAATGGTGAGCTGTTGATTGGCATTTTTACGGACAAGGACCTGCGAAGCCGAGTGGTCGCCGTTGAAACACCGCTGGATCGATCGATCAGCGCTGTCATGACAGAAAATCCGCGAACGTTGTCCGGGGAAGCGAGCGTAGCAGAAGCGATGGCCATGATGGCCTCGGGCGGCTTTCGCCACATTCCGTTGCTGACGGCAGATGGCAAGTTAGCCGGAATCCTCAGTGCGACAGACATACTCGCATACCTTGGCAACAACGCGATTGATGCCGGTATGGCAATTGCTCGGGCGAGAAGCACAGAGGAGCTGAAAAGTGCCTCTCGACAAATCCCGGAAAGCTTTGCTGCGATGGTGTCCTCTGGTGTTCAGGCCAGCCATGCGATGCGTTTCACATCCGCCCTGGGTGAAGCTGTGCACCGCCGTGCGGCAGAGCTCGCTGAAGACGAGCTGGGCCCGCCTCCTGTGCCGTACTCTCTGGTGGTGTTTGGCTCTCTTGCGCGAAACGAGCAATTGGTCGGTTCAGATCAGGACAATGGCCTGGTAATCGATGATGCGGCGAAGGAAGATGATTTTTCTTACTTCGAACGTTTGGGTACGCGCATATCCGACATTCTTGATGGCTGCGGTTACGTCTATTGCAAAGGCGGGATCATGGCAAAAAATGCCGAGCAACGCCGCACAGCCAGCGCCTGGCAAGAGCGCTATGCCACGTGGATTGAGCGGCCTGACGAAGACCGCATACTGCGCGCCACGATCTTCTTCGACATGCGGCATGTACACGGTGATCCAACGCTGACGCGCCGCGTTCAGGAGGACAATGTCAACATTTTCAAAGATAGCCCATTGTTCGTGAGCTATCTTGCGCGCGACGCACTACGGAGCAGAATTCCGCTTGGCATCTTCAGGAATCTCGTCCTCGACACCACCGATGACGGACAGAAAGTCTTCGATGCCAAACGACAAGCGATCATGCCAATCGTAGATATTGCACGCACGCACGCGCTGGCCAACGGACTAAGTGAAGTAAGCACAATTGATCGTCTTCGCGCGCTTGCCGCCGCGGGCAAGATGAATGTGGACGATGCGCAAAGCCTTGAAGACGCGATGCTACTCGTCAACGAAATGCGGATCGCCCATCAGGCGCGTCAAGTGCAGAGAGGCGACACGCCGGACAATTTGATTGCGCCTGGCGATCTTTCTTCGCTTGAGCGGGATTATCTCAAGGACGCTTTTTCAGTGGTTCGCAGCGGGCTCGATTCGCTCCGCCGCAACTTTGCAGGCGGGATCGCTTGAAGTGTTAGCGAGATGGCGGTTTGAGCGGGCATTGCGGAAGCTGACCGAAGCGAATGACCCATTGCTTGCAAGTTATGCTGAATCGGACTGGCCCGATCCTTCGATGTCGGTGCGGAACGCACCACTTCTGGCACTCGATTTTGAGCTGGACGGCCTCACACGGGAAGCCCATTTGCTTCAGGCAGGTTGGATACCATTCGCGGGGCGGAACATCGCGATGGCAAATGCGGAAGTGTATGACATTCGAAGCTATCGCGAACTTGATCGTGAAGCGGTAACCGTTCACGGGATCGGCGTGGATCGGGCTAGCGAAGGTGCGCGCCCGCGCGAAGTTGTCTCTCGTCTTATCAGTAGTTTAGCGGGCCGTGTTGTTGTGGCTCATGCGGCTGGAATCGAACGGTCCGCCCTGCAACGGATTACCAAATCGCTGTATGGGGTGGCTTTGCCTGTCCGTACGATTTGCACATTAGAGCTTGAGCGCAAACTTGCACCGAACCTGATCGGTCAGGGTGTGTATCGCCTGGGTGCTTGCCGTGCGCGCTATGGTCTGCCGGAATACGCTGCGCACGATGCGCTCACCGATGCACTCGCCGCCGCAGAACTCTTCCAAGCACAGCTCTCAAGGATGGGCGAAGATACCTTACTCGGATCGCTCGAGCGCTATCTCTAGTCGCTTAAGACTAAAGTCGCTCTCGCCTATTCCTTACCTCCGACTTAGCCTCTGGGCCAAAGCTGCGGGAATGTTCCGCGCAGAAACGGAGGGGAGTGATGGAACAACCAACACCGAATGATGCCGAAGGCGCGGAAACAAGCGCGGCCGAAGGCGCCTACTGGAAAGAGAACATTCGCTTGCTCGTGACACTCATGAGCATCTGGTTTGTGTGTTCGTTTGGCGCGGGAATCCTGTTCAGGGATTTCCTCGATCAGTTCATGCTCGGCGGTTACCCGCTGGGCTTCTGGTTTGCGCAACAAGGCTCAATCTACATCTTCATCGGTCTGATCTTCTATTACGTCGTCAAGATGCGGAAGATCGAGCGCAAATACGATCTGGACGATTGAGGAGGCGATCATGGAAACCCAAACACTGATCTATATTTTCGTCGGCCTCAGCTTCGCACTCTATATCGGAATTGCGCTTTGGAGCCGGGCCGGCTCGACAAAGGAATTCTACGTCGCAGGCGGTGGCGTCAATCCCGTCGTAAACGGCATGGCTACCGCTGCAGACTGGATGAGCGCCGCCAGCTTCATATCCATGGCCGGTCTTATCGCCTTCTTGGGCTATGATGCCTCGGTTTACCTCATGGGGTGGACCGGCGGCTATGTGATGTTGGCACTCTTGCTCGCACCATATCTTCGCAAGTTTGGTCAATTCACTGTGCCGGATTTCATTGGTACGCGGTACTATTCGAAGGCTGCGCGCGTGGTCGCGGTGATTTGCCTGATCTTTATCAGCTTTACTTACATAGCCGGGCAGATGCGCGGCGTCGGGATCGTATTCTCGCGCTTCCTTGACGTGCCCATCACGATGGGTGTCATCATCGGCATGGGTATCGTGTTTATCTACGCAGTGCTGGGTGGCATGAAAGGTATCACCTATACGCAGGTTGCCCAGTATTGCGTGCTGATCTTTGCGTACATGGTACCGGCATTCTTCTTAAGCTTCATGATCACCGGCAACCCTATTCCGCAGCTAGGCCTCGGCTCGCAAGTCGCGGATGGTTCGGGGCTATACGTGCTTGAGAAGTTAAACCTGGTCCTGCTCGATTTGGGCTTTGGAGAATACACTGACGGCTCGAAGAGCATGATCGACGTTTTCTGCATTACGCTGGCCCTGATGGTTGGCACTGCCGGGCTGCCGCATGTCATCGTGCGCTTTTTCACTGTGCCAAAGGCATCGGACGCGCGCAAATCGGCGGGCTGGGCGCTGATCTTCATCGCGCTGCTTTACACCACGGCACCAGCAGTGGGCGCATTCGCTCGCATCAATTTCATCGATACAGTGAATGAGACTGAGTATTCGCAAGCGCCAGACTGGTTCAAGAACTGGGAATCGAACGATCTGATCGCGTTTCAGGACAAGAATGGCGATGGTGTGATGCAATACCGCGCTGGCAACGCGTTTGAAGGCGCACCGGCGTTCGGCGAAGGAACTGGCCCCTCAGGCGAGCGCATCGTCACCAATACGCCGATCGCGGACAGCGCAAACGAAGTCTATGTTGACCGCGACATCATGGTGCTGGCCAATCCGGAAATCGGTAATTTGCCAGGCTGGGTGATTGCATTGGTAGCAGCTGGCGGCTTGGCCGCTGCGCTATCCACTGCTGCAGGCCTGTTGTTGGTGATTTCGAGCTCGGTCAGCCATGACTTGCTCAAGTCCACCTTCAAGCCAGATATATCCGAAAAAGGTGAACTGCTGGCAGCACGCGTAGCCGCTACCGCAGCCATCGTTATCGCGGGCTACCTCGGCATCTATCCGCCGGGATGGGTGGCACAGGTGGTAGCATTCGCCTTCGGACTGGCTGCAGCCAGCCTGTTCCCAGCGATCTTCATGGGCATCTTCTCCAAGCGCATGAACAAGGAAGGCGCGATTGCTGGCATGGTCACAGGTCTTGCTTTCACATTCAGCTACATCTTCTACTTCAAGTTGATGAACCCGGCTGCGAATGTAGCGGACAACTGGCTGCTGGGCATTTCCCCGGAAGGCATCGGCGTGATTGGCATGGTGCTGAATTTCGCGGTAGCCATCGTGGTCTCTAGATTGACTGCAAGCCCGCCGATCGAAATCCGCAAGCTTGTGGACTCGATCCGGGTACCGCGCGGCGCCGGGGACGCACACGCACACTGATCCGCACGGTGGTTCAAGCAAGAGGGAGGCAGTGCTTTCACGCGCTGCCTCCCTTTTTGCATTCGGGTGGCTCTTGCATGGCGATGCAATATCAGTAGCTTTGCTTTTGGGTGAGGGGAGATGCGCATGCTGTTCGGGGCTGCGATCGCTGCCGCGACGATGTATTTGGCTTTCTTGTTTTGGATCGCTGCGCGCCGCGACAAACAGACTGAAGGGTGGGTGGTCAGGAATTCTGGCCTGGTCTACGGCCTTTCGCTTGCGGTCTACTGCACGAGCTGGACATTCTTCGGTGGGGTCGGATCTGCGGCAACTGCAGGTTGGCACTATCTTCCGATTTACCTCGGTCCGATCCTGATCTTCACTCTAGGCCACGGCTTGGTGCGCAGAATTCTCGCACAGGCGAAAGTGCAGCATTCGACGTCGATCGCGGACTTTTTGTCAGCACGGTATGGAAAGAGCGCGAGCGTCGCTGCACTGGTGACAATCATCGCAACGATCGGCTCGCTTCCCTACATGGCGTTGCAATTACAATCGGTTGGCAGCTCGCTCTTGATGCTGGACGACGGTTTGCGCTCCGCCGTTGCACTCAATGAGATGGTCCTGCTGACTGCCGGGTTGATGGCCCTTTTTGCGATCATGTTTGGCTCACGGCGCGCGGATCGTGCGGGAGACAACACGGGATTAGTCCTTACGATTGCAATCGAGTCTGTGGTGAAACTTTTGGCACTGCTTGCGGTCGCGGCACTGGCTCTTTTCTCTTTGTCGAGTGCCTCGGACCCAACGGCGCAAATGGCAGCTGGCTCGGTCTTCTCACTCGATCAATTCGACGCCCGTTTCGCCGTGCTCACCCTGATTGCTGCGTGCGCGGTACTATGTCTGCCACGCCAATTCCACATGACCTTCGTCGAAGCGCATCAAGATCGCGCAAGCCCAGCCATGCGCTGGGTTTTTCCGGCTTACCTTCTGATAATCTCGCTCGTCATCGTTCCGATCGTACTCGCGGGTTCTGCTTTCCTGCCAACAGAAACTAATCCGGATTCCATAGTTATGGCCTTGCCTCTCGCGAGCGGGAACGAAGCTATGGCGTTGTTGGTGTTCATCGGAGGATTCTCAGCATCTGCGGGGATGATCGTGGTCGCGAGTGTGGCGTTGTCAACGATGATCACGAACGATCTTATCGCTCCCTTGGTTTTTCGCAGAGAGCTGAGCGGAGCGCGCGACCGAGCTTTCCTTGCGCAAAGGCTGGTTACCATTCGCCGCGTCGTAATCGGCGTGCTCTTGGTGCTGGCCTATCTCTTCTACTTGGGATTTGGTGCTGTCACGAGTCTGGCGGGTCTTGGAACTTTGGCGTTTGCTGCTGCTGCGCAATTCGCTCCTGGTTTGCTGCTGGGTGTGCTCAGCCGCGCGGGCAACCGCATTGGCATGCTTTCAGGGCTCAGTGCTGGTTTCGCTGCATGGTTGCTATTGCTTATCGTGCCCGCTGCGACCGGGTCTGAACCGATCATTTCCATTCATCCTGACAACCTCGTTTCCGGAGTTTTGATCAGCCTTGGCATCAACGTGGGCGCGTATTGGATGGGGTCGGCTCTGGTTCCACCAACGCTGGTCGATGCGACACAAGCTGCTGCTTTTGCCGGCGCGCGGGCACCCGGCGCAGCGACTGCCTTGGCAACGCGCAAGAGGATTGCCGACATCCGGCTGCTGTTGGCGCAGTTTATCGGACAGGAGCAGGCACGCGAGGCATTGAAGGCGATTCGACAAACGTACCGAGATTCTGATCCGGCCAATGACGAAGTGGTCGCAATGGCTGAGCGAAGGATCGCAGGCGTGATCGGCAGTTCGTCTGCACGTATGTTGGTCAGTTCATGGAGTGAGGGTGAGCCGGTTCCGCTCGATCACATCATGGCCATGTTTGACGAGACAAACCGGCGCTTGTCTTTCAATGGCGAGCTTCTCCAAATCGCCATCGAAAACATCGACCAAGGTGTCGCATTGGTCGACGCTGAAATGAAGTTGGTGGCGTGGAACAATCGCTATCAGGAAATGTTTGGCCTTCCCGATGAGCTGGTCAGCGTAGGAACGCCGATCGCACGACTCATCGAACACAATATGCGCGAAAGTGAAATGCCTGAGAGCGAGATTTCAGAGCATGTGTTGCGTCGGCTTGATCACATGCGCGCCGGCCGCAAGCACCGTGCCGAGCGTGAGCAGCACGATGGACGGATCATGCGGATCATGGGCAATCCGGCCCCAGGCGGCGGCTATGTGACATCCTACACAGACATCACAGCTGACCGGCGCGCTGAACAGGCGCTCGAAGAGAAAGTGATCGAGCGAACGACCCAGCTAAGCGAAGCTAACGAGGCGCTTGAAAAGGCGACACGGTCGAAAACACGCTTTCTTGCGGCAGCCAGCCATGATCTGATCCAACCGCTGAACGCAGCCCGATTGTTTGCCTCTGCTCTGGGCGAGGAAGTGGGCAGCAAGCGAGGTTTAAGCCGCTTGGTTAAGGATCTGGATGGATCGATTGCGTCTGCGGACAGACTGATCCGGGCGTTACTGGATATTTCGAAGCTTGATGGCGGCGGCATTGAGCCCAAGATTGATCTGATCGCTCTGGACGATGTGTTTGACGAGCTTGTCCGCGAGTTTGCCATGCAGGCCGAGGCGAAGGGTTTGCGGCTGCGCCGTGTGCACACCAGCGCTTGGATAAAGACCGACCGCGCCTTGCTTACAAGCATACTACGCAACCTACTCAGCAACGCGATCCGCTACACCGAGCGCGGCGGCGCTCTGATCGGTGTGCGGCGCGTTGGAGGTGAGGCATTGATTTGCGTCTACGACTCGGGGCGGGGGATTGCGGAAGACGATGTTGATCAGATCTTTGAAGAATTTCAGCGCGCTTCATCAAAGGATCACGAAGGTTTAGGGCTCGGCCTCGCTATCGTACGCAGGATCGCAAATCTGTTGGACATCCACATCGAGACCACATCGAAGCCTGGCATTGGAAGCCGCTTTGCCTTGCATGTTCCAGTCGACAGCTGGCACGCGAGACGGCCGAAGCCGTCCAAGGCCGCGCGATCCACTACCCTAGAGGGCGCGCGTGTTTTGGTGGTGGACAACGATCCTGCGGCGCTCAATGCGACCGCTGCTTTGCTCGCCAAGTGGGGCTTGGACGTCACCGTCGCAGCTGGTGAAGAAGAGGCGCGAAACGTTAGCCCGCAAGCACCGGATATTGTCATAATGGACTTCCGACTTGATGGCGAGGACCGCGGCGACTCCGTCTACGAAACACTTTGCTGTGCGTGGGGAGATCGTCCACCGGCGATACTCCTGACCGCTGAAGCGGGAGAGGAGACTGAGGCTGCAGCAGAACGGATGCAGGCCAATCGGCTCCTCAAACCATCGTCACCTGCCGCATTGCGCGCTTTGATTGCCGACTGCGCGGCTCGAAGGAAAGTCGCGTCAGTCGATTAGAGCGAAGCGGATTCGGCGGTCGGCTGTTCGACATCGAGTTTCGTTGCAAGCAAGACCGCTTGTGTGCGACTGACAACGCCTAGCTTGCGGAAGATTGCCGTAATGTGTGCCTTGACGGTCGCCTCGCTGATGTCGAGCTCATACGCAATCTGCTTATTTAGCAAACCAGCTTTCATCTGCCCCAGAATACGTCGCTGGGCGGGAGTCAGGCTAGCGATTGCGGCCAGGTCATCATCGGTCCCCTCTTCGGTGTCAGGGAACCAATTGTCCCCTTCTTTCACCGCAGCGAGCGCGTCTCGCATCTGCTCCAGGCTGGCTGATTTCGGGATGAATGCCGCCGCACCAAGCTGGCTCGCGGCAGCATAGACACGCGGTTCTTCGCTGGCGGATACGATCACAATTGGAAGCGCGGGAAAATCCTGACGCAAGTCCATCAGCACGCTCAACCCGTTGGAATCTTCCATGTGCAGATCAAGCAACAGGCCATCACCGCCCCGCTCCAGCTCGAGACGCGCGGCGGCGGCTGAATTGGCCTCAACCACTTCCGCATCAGGCCAAACCTTCCCCACCGCGTGACTTAATGCGGTCCGAAACAGCGGATGGTCGTCCGCAATGATGATCCGCTCAGACATGGTCAGCGGTTCTGCCGCCCTTCGATCAAATTCTCAACTACACTCGGATCCGCAAGCGTAGATGTGTCACCAAGCGATCCAAAATCGTTCTCAGCGATCTTCCGGAGGATCCGCCGCATGATCTTGCCAGAACGAGTCTTGGGCAAGGCGGGGGTCAAATGGATGTGGTCTGGCGTTGCGATAGGACCAATTTCTTTGCGAACGTGCAGACGAAGTTCCTTCGCCAGCTCGTCAGAGGCTTCGGCGTCTGCATTCAAGGTGACGTAGCAATAGATACCCTGGCCCTTGATATCGTGCGGATAGCCAACCACTGCGGCCTCAGCGACAAGGTCGTGCAGCACCAGCGCACTTTCGACTTCAGCTGTGCCCATGCGGTGGCCAGAGACATTGATCACATCGTCTACCCGGCCTGTGATCCAGTAGTATCCATCCGCATCGCGGCGGCATCCATCACCGGTAAAGTACTTACCCTTGTAGGTGCTGAAATAGGTTTGCTCAAAGCGTTCGTGATCGCCGTAGACAGTTCGTGCCTGTCCCGGCCAACTGGCTGTAATGCATAGGTTTCCATCGGTTGCGCCTTCCAGCACACCACCTTCGTTGTCGACCAATTGTGGCTGAACTCCGAAGAACGGCTTGCCAGCGCTTCCAGGCTTCATGTCATGCGCGCCGGGTAGCGTCGTAATCATGCAACCGCCGGTTTCAGTTTGCCACCAGGTGTCGATTATCGGGCAGCGCCCATCGCCGACTACATCAAAGTACCAGCGCCAAGCTTCGGGGTTGATCGGTTCACCAACTGAACCAAGCAAGCGCAAGGAAGAGCGATCCCGGCTGGTTACGAAATCATCACCTTCGCGCATCAAGGCACGGATTGCCGTGGGCGCGGTGTAAAGAATATTGACCTTGTGCTTGTCCACCACGTCCCAGAAGCGGCCGTGATCGGGATAGTTTGGGACGCCTTCGAAAACGATCTGCGTCGCGCCGTTCATCAGCGGACCGTAAACAATATAGCTGTGTCCGGTGACCCAGCCGATATCCGCTGTACACCAGAAGACCTCACCTGGCTGGTAGTCAAAAATGTAGTTGAAAGTGGTCGCGGTCCAAACGCCGTAGCCGCCAGTGGTGTGCAGCACGCCCTTTGGCTTACCCGTGGAACCAGAGGTGTAGAGGATAAACAGCGGATCTTCCGCGTTCATTTCCTCGCACGGACATTCTGCATCAGACTTGAGGTCGCTGTACCAGTGGTCGCGACCAGCGGTCATGCCGACCTCGGTTCCGGTATGTTTGACCACCAGCACGCCATCGACTTCAACTCCATCAAGAGCCAGCGCTGCATCAACGTTGGCCTTAAGCGGCACAGTTTTGCCCCCGCGCAGGCCGGTATCGGCGGTCACGACGAAACGGCTGCCACAGTCGGTAATACGGCCGCCCAAGGCTTCTGGCGAGAAGCCCCCGAACACAACAGAATGAATTGCGCCAATCCGCGCGCACGCCAGCATAGCCAGCACGCCTTCGATCACCATCGGCATATAAATCGTGACACGGTCGCCTTTCTTTACGCCGAGCGCCTTCAAGGCGTTTGCCATCTGCACCACTTCGGTCTGCAGCTCGCCGTACGTCAGACTGCGCCCCGGTGTTGCAGGATCGTCTGGTTCGAAAATCAGCGCTGTCGTGTCGCCGCGCCCTGCTTCGACATGGCGATCAACTGCATTGAAACACAGGTTGAGTGAGCCATCGGCAAACCATTTGATATCGACAGGGTCATACGACCATTCGCCTCCTTTGGTTGGCGCCTGTATCCAATTCAGCCGTTCAGACTGGCCAAGCCAGAACCCATCGGGATCTTCGATCGATCGCTGATACATTGCATCGTACTGTTCTGAAATGCAGTGTGTGGCGTGCGACTGATCGGGGCGCATAACGAAATCATTGACGGTGCCGTTCATGGTTTGAATCCTCCTGCCAGTCATTTCCTATAGCCCCTTTCTCTATTGCCGATCTGTCAGACAAACGTCTTACGACCATTGTCCAGATGGGCGGCAGCTCTTTCTACAGCCATCTTGTTCGCAAATAGATGGATGGGAGGGAGTATCCATGACAATTGCCGCTTACCGCAAGCCTTTTCGCATCGCTTTGCTCGCTGCGAGCTATCTTGTTGCCGCCCCTGCAGCCGCGCAAGAGGCCTCTGTCGAAGAACGCCTCGACCGGCTTGAAGCAATGGTTTCGGCGCTGCTTGAGCGAATGGATCAGGACAAAGGCGCGATGGAAAGCTCTCAAGCAGAGAACACAGCGCAGGTTCAACAAGCATTGAATGAAACGCGGGCCTTACAGCAACGCCAGGCTGAGCTCGCCGCGCAAATCGCGGAACCAAAGAAACAGGAAGACAAGGGCTTTCGTGTGGGCAACACGACCGTCTCATACGCTGGGTACGTGAAGCTTGATGCCATCGCTCAGAGGTTCAGCGGCGGCGACGTTGAAAGCGGCAGTATTGTGCGCGACTTCCTGATCCCCGGAGCGATCCCGATCGGCGGGGAATCTTCAGGCTTCGATACAGACTTCAGTGCGCGGCAAACGCGGTTCATTTTCAAGACTGCGACTGATGTAGGCGCAGAGCACACGCTGAATTCGCAGATCGAGCTCGATTTCATGGTGACGGGCGGCGGAAACGAGCGTGTTTCGAACAGTTACGAACCGCGACTTCGCCAGGCATTTATATCTTACGACAATTGGCTTTTCGGCCAAACATGGTCGACGTTCCAGAACGTAGGCTCGCTTCCAGAAAGTCTTGATTTCATTGGGACAACGCCGGGCACAGTGTTCGACCGACAGCCGATGATCCGTTATACAAACGGCGGGCTGCAAATTGCAGTCGAACAACCGGAAACAGAAGTCACTTCACCAACCGGCGGTCGTGTGCTTTCCGGCGATGACAACATGCCAGACATAGTGGCCCGATATAACTTCAGCGGCGATTGGGGTGGCCTGGCAGCCGCGGGCATTGTTCGGAATTTGCGGATAACCGATGACGATTTCGGCACGGGCAGCGACAGCGCGCTAGGCTACGGACTTAGCCTTTCAGGTAAACTCAAGGTTGGTCCGCGCGACGATCTACGCTTCATGGCAACAGCTGGTGATGGAATTGGGCGCTATATCGGGCTGAACATCGTCAATGACGCTGCGCTGGACGCAGCCGGTAACCTTGATCCGATCTTCACTTACTCAGGCTTTGCCGCATACCGTCACTTCTGGAGTGACAAGGTGCGTTCGACTGTCGCGGGTTCTTACTTCAAGGCGGATAACCCGATCCTCTTGACGACCGATCAAGTGACAGACGAAAGCTGGAATGCGCTGGCCAACATCATCTATTCGCCTGTCCCGCCTCTCAGCATTGGGCTGGAGTATATGTATGCGGAGCGCACGCTGGAAGATGGACGTTCAGGCAACATGCGGAAAATTCAGGTCTCAACAAAATATAGCTTCTAAGAGCGAATGATGATCATTTGTCAGACTCCCGGCCAGTCGATCGATTACTAGTCTTCCGAAAGCGCCTCGTTCTCAAATTCGGGTCAAATAATCCAAATAGGACAATGCGATGAGTTCCTAGCTCGTCGGAGCAGTTCGGAACACGTAGACTGGACCAATGTCCACGATTTGCGCAAAACCAGCAAAGCTGAGCACCAGCTCTGCGCTTCCGGGCGCATAAGCACGCGGTGACCGGGCTCTCAGACGGATCAGCTGCCAGTCCTCGCCAAGTGGGAAAACAGCTTGTGCGAAATTGCCACGGCCCGGTTCCAAGTCGTCAATCTTGGCATCAACACGCGCAAGACGATCAGACGTGATCGCTTGTTCCGTGCGTCCTGCAATTGCAATCAGCAGGTTGTCGCCAGGCTCAATCGAAACATTCAGAGGAATCGCAAGAGAAAGCGCTCCAGGATCATCTGCTGGCGCAGAAACGGTGAAACGGGTTGCTCGGCTTAGCCAAATTGCTGGCTCTTCACGCTGCTCTGCAGCCGCCATATCGCCAACCACCCGCCAATCGCTGCCCCGCGGATCATTGAGCAGTTCGCCTGCACCCTGCAAGGCTTCCGGGATCAAGGGTTCTTCACGAACCACAGGGATAGGTGTCGGCTCAGGCTTCGGCTCAGGCACAGCTGTGGGCTGAGTTGGCGCTGCAGGGACGTCCGAAGCTATCCGACCTGACCCGGATACCACAATTGTCTGTCCAATTTCGAGCACTTGGCGTGTGCGCCCGAAGTGAAGAGCCACGATTCCATCCTGCCTTCGCAAGGTCTGCTCGGCCTCAGCGGTTACTTCGTACCATTCCCAATCGTTGCTAATGGAAAGCGTCTTTTCTCCAAAACCGGGATAGGGTGGCGCATTTTGTTGGAAGCGAACCCGCAGAACGCCTTTGCCATCGTCCGCCTGTGCTCCAATCGCTCGGGCATAGAACCCGATAGTAATGGTATCGCCACGGCGAACCGCTTTGGTCAGAGGCACATTGGTCCCCGCAGCGTAGATAAACTCGTCCGCCCGCTTGATATCGAAGCGGATAGCAACGCCGCCGCCAGGTATCGCCTCGTCCTGAACGACGCTACGCTCTAGATCGCTGCCATAACTTTCCCAATCAAGCCTTGTAGGGTCGTTGACCAGCGTTCCAGGAAGTTGCGCATCAAGTTCTGCAAGAACATTCTGGTCGGCAGATAGCGGAGCAGCGCTTAAGCCGATAAGTGCCAAGGCCGCCACAGCGATTGTCGGATTCCACATTGTGCATGAGCTCCCAAACTCGTTTTGGGAACGTTAACATAGGCATGGTATCGCAACAAGATTCGTCTTATCGCGAAGCCGATTGGGCTTCAGTTCAGTCGCGAGATTCCAGGCCGTGCTCCGCACGCGCAATTTCATGCAGCCAATCGGCATGGCGCGGGGCTGTCTTTGTCTCGCTCCATTCGTCGAGCATCAAGGGCGCAACGCGTTTCAGCTCATCGTACTGGTCTTGCGTGCCGATATCGGCCGCCAGTTCAACCCTGTGGCCGTTGGGGTCAAAGAAATAGATCGATTTGAAGATGCCGTGGTGCGTGGGGCCAAGCACATCGATGCCTTGTGCTTCGATATGCGTCTTGGCAGCGAGCAATTCATCTTCCGATGCGACACGAAAGGCGAGGTGCTGAACCCAAGCCGGGGTGTTCTCATCGCGGCCCATGGTCGGCTGATTAGGCAGCTCGAAAAAGGCAAGGATGTTGCCGTTCCCTGCATCAAGGAAGACATGCATGTACGGATCATACTCACCTGTCGACGGAACATGGTCCTCGGCAAAGGCGGTGGTGTATTCCATGCCCAGCACGCGGCCATACCATTCGACGGTTTCTTTCGCGTCCTTGCAGCGATAGGCGGCATGATGGATGCCAGATGGCTTTATGGCTGCTGTCATTCTGCAGGCTCCGCAGCCTTTGTGTCGAGTACACCACGCGCGATCTGGTCACGCTCTATGCTTTCGAACAGCGCCTTGAAGTTGCCTTCGCCAAAGCCATCGTCACCCTTGCGCTGAATGAATTCGAAGAACACCGGCCCAACCTGTGCTTCGGCGAAGATCTGCAGCAGCAAGCGCGGCTGACCGCCCTCGGTCGTGCCGTCGAGCAGAATGCCGCGCATCTTCAGCTCATCTGCATTCTCGCCGTGGCCCGGCAGACGCTCATCGAGCATCTCGTAGTACGTTGCAGGCGGCGCGGTCATGAATGGGACGCCCATGTCTTTGAGACGGTCCCAGCAAGCGACCAGATCATCGCAGATCAGTGCGATATGCTGGATGCCTTCACCGTTGAACTCTCGCAGGAATTCCTCGATCTGGCCTTTGCCGCCCTCGCCCTCCTCATTTAGCGGAATGCGGATCTTTCCGTCAGGCGCAGTCAGCGCCTTGGACGTGAGGCCGGTATACTCGCCTTTAATGTCGAAGAATCGGATTTCGCGAAAATTGAACAGGCTCTCGTAATAGTCGGCCCAGTACTTCATGCGGCCGGTGTAGACGTTGTGCGTCAGGTGATCGATCAGCTTGAAGCCTGCGCCTTCAGGGTGTTTTTCAACGCCGGGCAAATATTCGAAATCGATGTCATAGATCGACAGACCCTCGCCATTCTCGTCTTC
Source organism: Altererythrobacter ishigakiensis (assembly GCF_001663155.1). Classification (NCBI taxonomy): domain Bacteria; kingdom Pseudomonadati; phylum Pseudomonadota; class Alphaproteobacteria; order Sphingomonadales; family Erythrobacteraceae; genus Altererythrobacter; species Altererythrobacter ishigakiensis. The sequence goes on along the minus strand of NZ_CP015963.1, from coordinate 1,162,664 downwards.
GTAACGATCAACCAGATAAAGGATCGCGCCGCCAATGCCGCGGATCGCCGGGATCGCGAGTTCCATCGGACCGGTTTCGACCGCGACAGGTTCTGCGCCCTGCTCCATCAGGTGATCCCAAGCCGCCGCTGCGTTGCGCACACGGAAAGCCATACCGCATGCCGAGGGGCCGTGCTCGCGCGCGAAGTACCACGCGGCGCTGCGCGGCTCATAGTTGGCGATCAGATTGATGCCGCCTTGGCGCCACAGATGCACGTCTTTCGAACGGTGCGAAGCCACATGCGTGAACCCCATCGCTTCGAAAACCGGCTCAAGCTGCCCCTTCTCAGGTGCACAAAATTCCACGAATTCAAAGCCATCAAGGCCAGCGGGGTTGTCGAAGAGGTCAGATGGATGCGTGTTCATGGGCCTAGTCCAGTCAGAATCAATATAGTTTCGTTTGTAACTAAATACGCGAACTCGGCCGTTTTGTCAAAGCGGGGGCCGACGTGGCTCAAGGCACGCGCCACCACCTATCTGATCTGCTCAATTGCAAGACAATGCCGATCGGTGCACCAATACGGCGGGAGAAAGCAAGATGATCAAGACCAAGGGTATCAACCATATCGCGCTGGTGTGTCGCGACATGAAGGAAACAGTTCGTTTCTACACCGAAGTGCTCAACATGCCGCTGTTCAAAACGGTCGAACTGCCGGGCGGTGGACAGCACTTCTTCTTCGACTGCGGCGGCGGCGCGAGTGTCGCTTTCTTCTGGTGGGAGGACGGCCCGCCCGCTGCCCCCGGAATTGCGTCGGTGAAAAGCTTTCCAGGGGACGCGAAGACCGCCGTTGGGTCTATGAACCACTTGGCTTTCGATATGCCAGAAGACGAGTTGGAAGCCGCGCTCGTCCGGCTTGAGGAAGCCGGTGTCCCTCACACCCATGCTGTCGTAAACCATGACGATAGCCCGATGGGCGTCGCGCGCGAAAAGCACGCAGGCGTGTTCGTCCGCTCCGTCTATTTCACTGACCCCAATGGCATCATGCTGGAGTTTGCGGCGACGACGAAAAACTTCGGGCCAGAAGATGTTGCGCATGAACCCGCGACAGCCGCCGACAGAGTGGAGGCCTGAATCATGCCCCGATTGAGAGAGGTTCCCAAGGCTGAAGCTGACGAAAAGGTCGCATTGCCACTTTACCAATTGCTGTTCGGGGATCGCGATCCAGTGGCAGAGCCAGGCACGGCAACCGGCACGCCGGGCGATTGGTGGACAGTGTTCGCTAATTCGCCCGCAACATTGAAACACGCCGCGCAAGGTTTTTCCTATTACCGTGACCCTTCGCGCAAGCTGGATCCGGTATTGCGCGAGCTAGGCCAGACTTGGGCCGGATGGGCCACGGGCAGCCAGTTCGTATTCTCGCAGCATTGCAAGAGCCTGCGCGGGCTCGCCTATCCCGACGACAAGATCGAAGCAATCCCGGTGTGGCAAACTGCGACTTGTTTTGATGCGAAGGAACGCCTCGTGCTGGCATACGCAGACCGTCTTGTTTCGCATCAGGGGCGCGTGCCCGACGTCTTATTCGCTGAGCTGAAACAGCAATTCTCAGACGAGGAAATCCTCGAGCTGACGTACACCACCGCGATGTATCATATGCATGCGATCATGAGCCGGGCCTTGCGCACCGAATTCGACGATCGCGACGATCCGATAGTGGAAGTTCCAGCGCCCGAAGGCTTTGACGCGCTCGATTTTCTCGGCGGCGAACGCAAAAACGATTAGGCAAGCTTGCCGATATTGCGCCCGCGTTCGTCCCGTATGACGGACAGCTTCGCACCGAAGGGTTCACCGCCTTCGAATGCGGCGCGGGTGGCTTCGTCGGTAAGGTCGGCGTTGCCGCATACGCGCTCACCATCTGCATTTCGCCCGATGAACACGGCGTCGCTGCCGGTCTTGCTGAAGTTGATGGTGTAGCTTTCGACCGTGGCGCTATCGAACGGCGCATCGCTGCACGGCACGCCATTGTCCGCCATCGGCAGTTTCTCGAACCGATCGTTCGCAGACCAGTCTGCGGGTTCAGTCGAGTAAATCCCGGTGGCGTATTTGCTCATCCAGCCACCATTGGCTCCAACCAGAGCATATGAACCCCGGCTATCGCGCACGCGCTCGACCGCTTCGCAGATTGCATGCGCGGAATAGTTATTCCCAGCCCCGCCGAAAAACGGCAGGCCGCCAGTCAAAGTTAAACCACGCGGGTCATCTGCAGCCAACCCAAAGTGATCGCATTGATTGAAAACTGGGATCGCAAAACACGAATAGAAGTCAAGGAATTGCATGTCGTCCATGCTTTTGCCCGACCTATCCAGTGCAGCTTCGACCGAGGCAATTGAAGCTGGATTGGCGGACAGGTCAGGCCGCGCAGATAGCATCAGTTCAGTAGCAGCAGTGACAGAGTGAATATGCACCCACTTGTCCTCCGGCACACCTAGCTTTCGCGCAAGGCCAGCACTGGCGATGATGATCGCTGCGGCCTGGTTCACCTGATCGCGCGCGACAGTCATTCGTGTGTATGGCTCTGCCACGATGCGGTTGCGATCGGTGACTGTCGCAAGCTCTTCAGCGCTGCGTTCAACGGGCGCGGCAGAATGCGGGTTGGCCGCTGCAACACGGGTGAATGGCTCGAACAGTTCGCCAATGTCGTGGCGGTACTCTTCCAAGCTCTTGCCAAGCTTCGCCCGTCGCGCATTTTCGGCGATGGCATAAAGCGGGATCGCCCCGGTCGCGCCATGCGCGAAAAGCTGCATCTCCATCATGCCATCCAAGCCAAAGCCGCGGTCCTCGAACTCGCCGCCAATTTTCTCGGACCAGTCAGGCTTCTCGCCCTTGGCAGCCAACGCCAACGCCGTTGAAATCACTTCCGAGCCGACAATGACTGCGCACTGGCTGTCACCTGCCGCAATATCGGTCGCAAATTCACCAACATACTGCTGGTTTGTCTGGCCACCTGTAGGGGACAGAATGAGCCGCTTCGGGGAAGCCTGAACCCGCTTTGCCAAAGCACCCGGAGTATTGTCCGGCCCGCCAAAGGGCGGTTCTTTACCGGGGCGCGACATTTCAAACGCCCGGATCGCTGCGAGCGTATCAATCGAGCCCGCCAAATCGCCAGATGTACCCGCATTGCCAATGGCTGCGGTCAAAGCCCGGCCGCCCAAATCCATGTAGGACAGCGCCTCATAGTTCGGCTCGCCAACGCGCTCCGAAGCTTGCCCTACCCCGATGATGACGGGCGTGTTGTCAGCGATCATGGCCGAGTACTCAGTCGACGAAATCGTCTACGCGCTCAACGATGATAGCCGGAGCCATGCCGCCTGCAGCGCACATGGTGACTAGGCCGTATCGCTTGTCCTGACGCTCAAGCTCATCGATGATGGTGCCGATCAGGATCGAACCGGTTGCGCCGATCGGGTGACCCAACGCAATGGAGCCTCCATTGACGTTGACCTTGTCCCAATCGAGGTCAAGGTCGCGCACGAACTTGGCAGCGACCACTGCGAAAGCCTCGTTGATCTCGTAAAGATCAATGTCGTCCTTGGTCATTCCGGCCTTTTCGAGCACTTTCTTTGCCGCTGGCACAGGCGCATTCAGCATCAGTGTAGGATCATCGCCCATATTGGCGGTCGCAACGATCCGTGCGCGCGGCTTGAGGCCATTTTTCTGCGCATACTCCTTGCTGGTGACCAGCACCGCAGCTGCGCCATCAACCACGCCAGAACTATTGCCGGCGTGATGGAAGTGCTTGATCTCCAGATCGGGATATTTCTGGTTCACAAGCGCCCGGAATGTGGTGCCATTGGCATCCAGCGGCACGTCTGCGATCTTCGTGAAGGCAGGCTCCAGCTGTGCCAGTCCTTCCAGCGTAGTTTGCGGACGCGGATATTCGTCATGATCCAGGATGACATTGGCGTCGCCGTCGACCACCGGGATCACAGACTTCGCGAAACGCCCTTCTTCAATTGCTGCCGCCGCGCGCTGCTGGCTGCGATAACCAACTTCGTCCAGCTCTTCGCGAGTAAAGCCTTCCATGCTGGCGATGGCATCGCCGCAAATGCCCTGATGGCTTTGCGGGTGAACGCGCTGAAGCCGTTCGTTGTAGCTGCCCATCATTGGCGGCTTGATCCCGGCCTGCATCTTCTCCTTGGACATTTGTGCCGTCAGGCTCATCATTTCCGTACCACCGGCAACGATGCAGTCTTCCATACCGCTCATAACCTGTGCGGCTGCGAGATTCACCGAGGTAATGCCGCCGCCACAGAACCGGTCCAGCGTGGTCCCGCTGGAGGTAATGTCATAGCCTGCGTCCAGCGCAGCCATGCGGCCCATGTCGCCTGCTTGCATCCCGTCTTGGGTCGAAACAGACCAGATCACGTCATCAACAGTCGACGTGTCGAGGTGATTACGCTCGGCAATGGCTTTCAGAACGGTCGCGGCCAGATGCTGCGGATGTTCCGCAGCCAGCGCGCCCTTGCCTTGTTTGCCAATGCCGCGCGGTGTGCGGACTGCGTCGATGATATATGCTTCGCCCATGGGGAATCCTCTCGCTTATCGAAAATGCGGTTGACGTTTCCGTAAACCCCCTGCACCACTCGCACAAGATTTCAGTTGCATTCTGAAATGCCAAAAAGTGATAGGAGAGCGCTTGATGAGCGAAGAAGTTCTGACGCAGGAAGAAGACGGTATCCTGATCGTCACGATCAACCGTCCCGAAGCCAAAAATGCCATGACCAAGGCCGCAGCCGAAGGGATCGCGGCCGCGATGGACCGGCTCGATTCTGACGACTCGCTGCGAGTCGGCATTCTGACCGGTGCTGGCGGCACATTCTGCTCCGGTATGGATCTTAAAGGTTTCCTGCGCGGTGAACGCCCGACAGTTGAAGGGCGCGGATTTGGTGGCGTGGTTGAGGCACCACCGCAAAAGCCATTGATCGCGGCCGTCGAAGGCTACGCCCTTGCGGGCGGTCTTGAGCTGATGATCGCTTGCGATCTCGTCGTTGCCAACAAGGACGCGAAGTTTGGCATTCCTGAAGTGAAGCGCGGGCTGGTGGCGGCTGCTGGCGGCGTGATGATGCTGCCAGATCAGATCCCGCAACGCGTGGCGATGGAGCTGGCCCTGACGGGCGACTTTATCGGCACCGAACGCGCGGCGAGCTTGGGCCTGATCAACCAGGTCGTTGATGGTTCTGCTTTGGACGGCGCGAAAGCACTGGCTGCAAAGATCGCAGAAAATGGCCCGCTGGCAGTGCGCATCTCAAAGAAGATCATGAAGGAATCGCGCGGATGGCCAATGGATGAACGCTACAAGCGCCAAGGCGAGGCGCTCGGCCCGGTATTCATGAGCGAAGACGCACGCGAAGGCGCCGCTGCCTTTGCTGAGAAACGCAAGCCAAACTGGAAGGGGAAGTAATATGTCCGTACTCAATGTTCCCCAGCCCGAATTCATGGAAGACGAGGAAATCTCGATCTTCGCCGATGCAGTAGGCAAATTTTACCAGCAACACGCGCCGGAAAAGCGTGTGCTCCAATGGCGCGAGAATGGCCAGGTCGAGCGCGAATTCTGGAACGAAGCGGGCGAAGCTGGCTTGCTCGGCGTGTCTGTGCCGGAAGAATATGGCGGTCACGGCGGTGACTTCCGCCACGACATGGTCGTGATCGATCAGCAGGCAAAGCACGGCGTTGAAGGCTTTGCTGCGTCGCTGCATAACACGGTCATCCTGCCCTATCTCGTGCGCCATGGCACTGAAGAGCAGAAGAAAAAGTATCTGCCCAAACTCGTCACTGGCGAACTGGTCAGCGCGATTGCGATGACTGAACCAGGTGTTGGCTCCGACTTGCAGAGCATCACCACGACGGCACTGAAAGACGGCAACGGATACAAGATCAACGGCGCGAAGACCTATATTTCAAACGGTCAGACTGCCGACTTCATCATTGTCGTCGCCAAGACTGATCCCAATGAGCGCGCCAAGGGCATTTCGCTCATGCTGCTTGAAACCGAGGGCGCAGAAGGCTTCCAGCGCGGCAAGAAGCTGGACAAGATCGGGCTTGATGCTGCCGATACATCAGAGCTGTTCTTTGACGATGTGTTCGTGCCGGCTGAGAACGTACTGGGTGGGGTCGAAGGCAAAGGCTTCTACCAGCTGATGGGTGAGCTGCCTCAAGAGCGTCTGATCATTGCCATGGGCGCAATGACCGGCATTGAGAAAGCGCTTGAGACAACGATGGATTTCGTCAAGAACCGCAAGGCTTTCGGGCAGACGATCTGGGATTTCCAGAACACGCAGTTTGTCATGGCGGATCTTAAAGCTCGCGCGACTGCCGCGCGGGTCTTCGTCAATGATTGCATCGCGAAACACCTCAAGAAAGAGCTGAGCGTTGATACCGCCTGCATGGCGAAATACTGGGTGACCGAGCTGCAAGGCGAAGTGGTCGACAAATGCCTGCAGTTCCACGGTGGTGCAGGTTTTATCAATGACTACCCGATCGCGCGTATGTACCGTGACAGCCGCATCACGCGGATCTTCGGCGGCTCGAACGAAGTCATGAAGATGGTGATCGCTCGGGGTATGTAGCCGCTACATCAATGAGAAAAGAAGAGGGGCGGCTCGCTGTGATAGCGAACCGCCCCTTCTTTTTGCCGTCCGACTATGCGACTTAGAACTTGGTCCGCACTGTCATACCGTACATACGTGGCTGTTGCGTAAAGGCAGAACGCGAGCTTCCACGAAGAACAGTGTTGAATGTAACACCGCGGGTGACTTCGTTGGTCAGGTTGGTCACCCATCCCTCGAGCGTCCAACTCTCATCGATGCTGCCGATCCCTGCGCGCAGGTTGATCTTCACATTGCTATCTTGGACATCGAACGGGCTGAGCGGAGTGTTACCTAGGTCTGCAGCTGTAGTTGGAACACCACGCGCTTGCGTAGAAGTTCGGCGATCGCTCTCGGTCCGAATTTGACCATTGAGGAAGAACGATAGGCTATCCCCGATCTCGCCATCATAGGTTGCGCCCATGATCGCCACGATCTTTGGTGCATTGGTCAGCGAGTTACCGCACAGGTTCTGCACTCGCAGAGCATCACTTGTGTCGGCACAGTCGCCCGGATACTCGGCATCGACGTAGGTCAAACCGGCATTAATGGTGAGGCCATCGGTCGGACGAATTTGAGATTCGAGCTCGAAACCTTGGGACACTGCCTTTGGAACGTTGAAGGTCTGGAATTGCGCGCCGGTAAACTCAAGCACTTGGAAGTTCGAGAATTCCTGGTGGAATAGCGCCAAGTTTGCGGTGATCGCACCATCCATGAAACGACCCTTCATGCCGATTTCCCATGCATCGACTTCCTCTGAAGCGAAGCGCGGATCAGCCCCGCCAGCGGCAGCCGTCGAGTCAAGGTTGAAGCCACCTGCCTTATAGCCGTGCGTAAAACTCGCGTAGGTGTTCAAATCACCAAAATCATAACCGAGCTTCGCGGTATAGATCAGCTCATCGTCCTTAAACTTCCCATCGAACGTACGTGGAAGAGGGAAAGGATTGGCATCCGAACCGACCGCAGGTGCCACAAACGGGAAACAACCAAGCACGAAGACCGTGTTCACCAGCGAACCCGGCACGTTACCAGCACCAATCGATCCCAGAATTGCTGGGCAAAGCGGATTGTTGATAGCCGGCTGCGTAAAGCTGCCGTCCTTGCTTTCATCTGACCAGCGAGCGCCAAGGGTAAGGCTGAGATCGTCGGTTATCTCGAATGTATTGTGGGTAAAGATCGACCAACTCTTAGAGTCTTGCGAATAAGCATTTGTGGCAGTCACGACCGACGCGTCGACACCGCCTGAGAGAAGCGCCAAAGGTGCAGGTCCAAACGCGCCACCGAAAAGTGCACCGACCAGTCCGTCATAGTCATTGCCTAAGCGGAAATTGACCTCCTGATCGATCGATTCATCAGAATAATAGCCACCAATCATCCACTGCAGACGCCCTGCGTCGCCCTGCAAGCGAAGCTCGTGTGTCATGGTCTTAATTTCGGTGCCGCCACCAGGCGCTACATCGAAGATATCGATCGCCGAAAAGTCGGAATCATAGCTCTCGGCAGACTCATATTTCCGATATGAACCGATGTAGATCATGTCGATGGCATCGCTGAGTGGATATTCAACTTCCGCCGTAACCCCCCATTGATCAGTGTTGTTGAGGTGAGGCGTATTTATCGACGCTATTTGATTATCTGTCGCTTTTTGGGCGCTAGCAGTATCAAATGGGTCCAAAGCTACGTCAGGACCTGCCATGCCGCCACGGGCGCCAAGCCCTACCAGACTGAACGCACCAGCAGTTTCAACAGAGGATTGCAGAACTTCGACTGCTGAACAGCACACACCTTCCGACTTGGAATAGTCACCGATCAGGCGCCCACGAAGTCCACTATCGGTCTCCCAGCCGATCTGGCCACGGAGAAGATACTGGTCCGCATCGTTGCCTTCACCAAATTTGGCTCCACTGGCATCTACCCAATCCACAAAACCGTCACGCTCACGCCATGCACCGGTCAAACGGAGCGCGACCGTGTCTTCGGTCAAGGGAATGTTCACTGCGCCTTGCAGATTCATATGATCGAAGTTGCCGTAAGTGGCGTTCACAAAGCCACCAAACTCGCCCAGTTCTGGGCGCTTATTGGTGATATTCAATGCACCTGCGGACGTATTGCGACCAAACAAAGTTCCCTGCGGACCACGCAGCACCTCGACGCGCTCTACGTCAACAAATTCGCTCAGAGCGATGCCAGCTCGCGACTGATATGCCCCATCAATAAATACGCCGACGGCGCTTTCGAAACCGATGTTGTTAGAAGTTGTACCCACACCGCGAATACGAAGCACTACCGTACCGGACGAGTTCTGCGCTTGCGAAGTCGAGAAACTTGGGGAGACTTGCGTGATCTCTTGGACGTTCACCACGCCCTGCTTCTCAAGCTGTGCTGGGCTGACCGCGGTAACGGCGATCGGAATATCCTGAACATCTTCGGCCCGGCGTGTTGCCGTCACGATGATGACGTTATCATCAATGGTATCATCGGCCTGCGCGCGTGCATCAGCATTCTGGGCGTAAGCAGGTGCGGCCATGAAGGTTGTAGCCAACAGGCCCGCAGCGAGCGCGGTTAGTTTACGTGACATAGGTCTCCTCTCCCAAAGAACCTTATTATTGTGCGGGGAGAATACCAATCAGTTGAATCATATAACAAGAGTAGCGCGCAGGCGCGTAGTTATGGACTGCAGCAGAGATGCAAAAATGCAACATCGCGTCGCATCCACCCGTCTGCATATTGGGTGCCTACATATCAGAATCCGTAACGGAAACCTGCCCAAACAGTTCGCGGGACGCCCAAATCAATCGCACCACCAGAATTCCGGGTCACGATCCGCTCCTCTGTCAGATTCTCACCCCTCAATACGAAATTGAAGCCATCTCCAAGCGGAATCTGAGCAAACGCTCCAAGGGTCGTCGCTGATTCAAGGGGATCAGTTTCCAGATCGGATTCGAACTGCGTACTCACATGGCGCAGTATTAAAGCAAGGTCCCAATCCGGGCTCGGCGCCCAGCCCAAAGTAGCTGAAGCGGCCCAACGGGGTGTTTGCGGCGGACGATTACCATCAAGGGCCAACGAAGTTGCTTTTCCATCGATGGTCGCGTCGGTGTATGCTAGCGATCCATCGAAACTGAATTCTCCGATCCGCGCCTTGATAACGGTTTCGACACCTTGCGCGTCAATCGCAGGCAGATTTTGCCGCTGCCGCAAATTGGGCTCCAAAGTGACATTGGCGATTGCGTTCTTCACCCGATTGTCGAATGCGGTCACAGACACGCGAAAGTCTTCTGTGGCCGAGAGGTCGAAGCCCGCCTCGAACCCTCTCAGCCGCTCATTCTCCAATGCCGCGTTGGCCTGAGTCACCACTGGGAAGACCACGAAAGGTCGGTACAACTCGTTGAGTGTCGGCAAACGCATGCCGGTATATGCTGCCGCGCGTACCGTCAGAGCATCGCTGACTTCATATGCCGCTCCTGCGCGCCAGGACAACGCCCAATCACTTCGGTCATCCGCAATTGTTTCGCTGACCAATGCTCCGCTGGCATCAACAGCGCGATAGAAACCGCCGCTGATCCGGGTACGATCAGCGCGCAGCCCGCCGGTCAGCGTGAGTGAATCAATCTGCCAATCATCTTCAACAAACAGCCCAAGGTTTGTGTTGGTCCCGCCCGCCCTGCGGCGCTCACGCAATGCGCCAGTGAACGCGCTGTAGGCTTCTTCCTGAAGCTCCCCATCCGCATGGCGATAATCAATGCCAAGTCGCAACGTATGATCCTGGCCCACCGGTGGGCGAAGTTCAAATTTGCCCCCCAGCCCGGTCGAGGGCGTATTGCGTTGATCGAGCACGCGCACAAAGCGGGTCGAGCTAATAACCACGTTTGAAAAATTTCGCGCCTGAAGATAGGCGAGAGCATCAAACTGCCAGTCACCACGCCCCACTATCCGTATGCTTGCATCTTGCCCTTCACTCGATGAATCGGCGCCTTCAAAACGCAATGTACGTTCATCGCGAAAAGCCGCCCCGCGCACTTGAAGTTCAACTGTATCGGAAAGCGGCGCAGCGCCACGCACAGCCAAAGACCAGCTGTCAAATGCCGCACGCGCGCTTGCTGGCACGCGCTGATCTGCGGGGGTTGTGAAAAAGCCTTTTCCACGGTCCCAACGCCCGCTGACAACGCCAAATCCCGACCCCAAGTTCTTCGCCAAACTTGCTGTTGCTTCCGTCTCGCCCCGGTTATTTCCCAGCACACTTCCCCTGAAGCCACCAAGCGTGTTTGCATCGGCACTTTCCAGCTCGATCGTGCCAGCGAGCGCGCCGGCGCCGAAAGGTCCCGAGCCACCCCCGCGCGTAACACGAATCCGGGAAAGCTGATCGGTATTGACAGAACTCAGCGGAATGTAGCCGAAGAAGGGATCAGCGATGGGAACACCGTCAAGCAATACCAGGGCGCGGCTTGTTGCATTGCCGCCCAAGGCCCGGAGTGTGACACCCTGCGCGCTGGGATTTGAAGATCGGCTATCGGACCGGCGAAACTGTTGAAACCCCGCCACGTTTGCAAGAGCATCCTCAATACGGCCCGATGGGGCAGAAATAATTGCTTCGCGCTCGATCTCAGTCGAAGAATAAGCAACGACAGAGGGGGCAGTTTCCAAACCTTCCCCGATCACAACAATCGTACCATCTTCGGCTGTAGTTTCAGCCTCTTGCGCGGCCAATGGTGTTGCCATGGCTGTGGAGATCAAAAGTGAAATGGAAGGAATATGATTTCGCATAGGGCGCGCGGTTTACCTGATCCTCTCAATGCAGTCAGTTGCAAAATGCCATTCGCTCACGCATTGTTCCCACAGAATCGCTTACACGGATGTAAGCAAGGGAGAGAAATCGATGCTCGCAACACCGCCAGATTTTGACGTTCTAATCGTCGGCGCAGGCATTTCAGGCATTGGCATGGCGGCGCATTTGGAAGAGTTGTGCCCCAACCACACCTACGGCATAGTTGAACGCCGCGCAGATATCGGTGGAACCTGGGACCTGTTCAAGTATCCCGGAATTCGCTCTGACAGCGACATGCACACACTTGGCTTCGTGTTCGAGCCTTGGAAGCATGAAAAATCTATAGCCGATGGCCCTGCCATTCTCGAGTATCTTAACCGGATCGCTGATGAACGCGGAATTCGTGACCATATCCGTTTTGGTCACAAGGTAATCTCTGCCGACTTTCGCCCGGACGAAGCTCGTTGGCACGTAACGGTGGAACTGGAAGACGGCGAGAGAAAGCTACTGACGGCCAACTTCCTTTATCTGGGCTCGGGTTATTACGATTATGACAATCCATATGATGCCGGCTTTGATTTCAGTGAATTCGGCGGACAAGTAATTCATCCGCAGTTCTGGCCTGAGGATCTCGACTACACCGGCAAGAAAGTTGTGGTGGTGGGGTCCGGAGCAACCGCGGTAACAATCGTGCCGTCAATGGCTGAAAAGGCCGCGCATGTGACAATGTTGCAGCGTACGCCAACATGGATGTTCTCACGCCCAGCGAAAGACGCGATCGCAAACTTCCTGCGCAAAATTCTTCCTGAAAAGGTAGCTTACGCAATCACGCGTTTCAAGAATATCAAGATGCAGGACTTCACCTTCAAGACGGCGCGCAACAAGCCGCAAAAGGTGAAGGACGCGCTGCATAAGCGGATCACCAAGACAATGGGCGACGACTTCGACCTGAAGGACTTCACCCCGCCTTATAATCCATGGGAACAGCGGCTTTGCCTTGTTCCGGACGACGATCTGTTCGAAGCGATCAAGGCCAAGAAGGCTTCGGTGGTCACCGGGCATATCGACAAGTTTGAAGCTGGCGGGGTCCGGCTCAAGTCTGGCGAGCTCATCGACGCCGATATCATTGTCACAGCGACCGGACTCAGCCTTGCTATCGCTGGCAAGATTGCAATCAGTATGGCTGGAGAGCCGGTCAAGTTCGATGGGCGTTATTATTACAAAGGGGTAATGTTCTCGAACCTGCCCAATCTTGCGGTGGTATTCGGCTATCTGAACGCTAGCTGGACTTTGCGGGCGGACATCAATTCCGAGTTTGTCTGCCGCGTACTGAATGAAATGAAAGCAACCGGAAGCGATCTGGCAACACCGGTGCTCACACCGGAAGCCGAGGCCAAACTGGAAGAGGACGACCTGTTCGATTTCTCCTCCGGCTATATTCAGCGCGGCAAGCATATCATGCCCAAAAGTGCGACTGCGTACCCCTGGCGCCTCAATCAAGAGTACATTTTCGATCGCAAGATCATGCGAAAAGGCGATATCAGGGACGGCCTGCTCACCTTTACGAAAGCGGGTGCAAATGCGCGCGCTTCCGACGAACAATTGGAAGCGGCGGAATAATCGTTCTTCCATCGCGCGCACTGCTTGGCTAACGCGAAGCGCATGACCGCATCGGAAAAGATCTGGACCGCAGGGCTTGTCGTTATTGGCGACGAGATCCTGTCAGGCCGTACGCATGACAAGAACATCGCGCAGGTGGCCAGCTGGCTGCAGGTGCAGGGTATCCGGCTGGCCGAGGTGCGGGTTGTGCCGGACATTATTGACCGGATCGTTGAAGCGGTGAACGCGCTACGCACAAGCTGCGACTATCTCTTCACGACTGGCGGCATCGGTCCAACGCACGATGACATAACCGTTGATGCCGTGGCCAAGGCGCTGGGTGTTCCGGTCATTGTTCATCCTGAAGCGCGCGCAATGCTGGAGAAATATTACGCCAGCCGCGATATGGAATTAACAGAGGCGCGCTTGCGCATGGCACGCGTTCCAGAGGGCGCCGATCTCATTCCAAATCGCATGTCAGGCGCCCCAGGCATCAAGTTAGGCAACATCCATTTGATGGCGGGTGTTCCGCATATAACAGCAGGCATGCTTGATGCATTGACCGGCCAGCTTGAAGGCGGCGCGCCACTGTTAAGCGAAACGGTCGGCTGCTGGACCGCCGAAAGCGAAGTCGCCGAAGTGCTGCGCGAAGTTGAGAGTGCGCATGAGAACATTCAGATCGGCAGCTACCCCTTCTTTCGGGAAGGTCGCGTCGGCGCGAATTTCGTGGTGCGTTCGACTAGCAAGGACGACCTGAAAAGCGCCGTTGACACTCTATGCGAGGCATTGGGCGAAGAGGGCTTCGATTTCACTCCGGGCGGAATATAATCGATCAGCCGACAAGGCTCGGTTTCGCCAACATCCACAGCGCCATGCCTATCATGAATAGATTTTCGGTCAGCGAGACAAATCCCAAGGGTACATTGCTATCTCCTCCTACGCAGGCACATTTCAGTTCACGCCTATCGATGTAGACGGCCTTGAAAACGCTTATTGCACCAATGGAGCCAATGAACAGGGCGACCGGAATGGACAACCAATTGAGTACATGCGCGGTCATCAACACGCCGGCGAGCCCCTCGGCAAAAGGATAGATGTAACCGTAAGGTACCCAGCGGCGGGCGAGCAGATCATAATTCAAGAACATGGTCGAAAAGCTCTCGACATCGCGCAGCTTCAAATAGGCGAGGCCGCACATTGAAAAGCTGACGAACCATTCAACGGTCAGGATTGAAACCGGCTGTTGAGTTGCAAGCCAGGATGCAGCCAGTGCCATGAATGCCATCATCGAGAATAGGGCGATCACCGGGCGATAGGTTGTCTCGCCTTTCTGAAGGACACGCTTACCGAAATGCGCGCGCAAATCGGTGCAACCACCGATCCGCTCACCATCGATCCATGCCTGCGGCGTAGTGGCGACACCGTGCTTTTCCTTGAATGCATCTGTTTCTGCACGGGTCTTAAGGTGATGATCATCCACCTTGTAACCCTTGCTCTCAAGCAGCCATTTCGCCTTGAGCCCTGACGGACACAAATGGTCGGGCATCACCATCCGGTGAAGCGTTGCTGTCTTACTGGTTGTCATCTGAATTACCTTATTTTCTTGTCCGCTCAAGCAGATCGACCAGCTCGGAAAACTTCTGGCGTTGCTCAGCTTCGTCGCCGCTGGCAATCGCCTCGGAGACGCAGCACGCGGCGTGATCCTTCAAGACCTGCGTCTCTACCTTGGCGAGAGCTGACTTTATCGCCTGGATCTGATGCAGAATGTCCATGCAATACCGGTCATCTTCGATCATACGTGCGACGCCGCGAACCTGGCCGGCAATGCGGTTCAGACGACTGATCTTTGCGGTAGCTGCATCAGAAGAGCAGCCTAAATCACTTGATATACCCATGGGGGGTATATACTGGCTGAAACCAATCGGTTCAAGCAAGCTTATCTACAAACATGACATCTCTTATTAATCGCCGCCGCCTGATCACCAGCACGGTTGGCCTAGCCGCCGCCGCATCGCTCCCCGTTCCCGCGTGGGCCAAGGGCACGTCATTGCCTCACGCGCGTAACGGGTTTGGCGAACTTTCTGGTGAAGACATCAACCTCACAATCGCCGACCACCATTTCATGACTGGCGGCCGTACGGGCCACGCCTTTGCGGTCAATGGCACAGTTCCCGGCCCATTGATCCGCCTCACCGAAGGCCAGAATGTGCGACTGCACGTTACCAACAAACTTGAAGAGGACAGCTCAATCCACTGGCACGGTCTTCTCCTGCCATTCCAGTTTGACGGCGTACCAGGCGTCAGCTTTCCAGGGATCAAGCCGGGTGAGACATTCACCTATGAATTCCCTATCCGCCAAGCGGGCACTTATTGGTGGCACAGCCATTCGGGGCTTCAGGAACAGGCGGGCCATTACGGCCCGATCATCATTGAAAGCGACGAGCCTGACCCGCGCTATGACCGCGACTATGTCGTCCTGTTGAGCGAATTCACACCCATTCATCCGCATGAGATCATGCGCAAGCTTAAGGTAGGGGAACACTATTTCAACCGCAGCATGATGACTGCGACCGAAGGTGAAATGTCTGGCCAAATGCGGCGCATGTGGGGCGAAATGCGGATGAACCCGCGCGATATCTCTGACGTGACAGGTTCAACTTACACCTACATGATCAACGGTCATGGCCCTGCGGACAATTTGCAGCTTGACTTCAATCGCGGTGAGCGCATTCGCCTTCGCGTTATCAACGGCAGCGCGATGACGTTTTTCAATGTCCGTATTCCCGGCTTGCCAATGACTGTGATCGAAGCAGACGGACAACCGGTGGATCCGGTCGAGGTTGATGAGTTCCAGATCGGAGTTGCCGAAACCTATGACGTGATCGTCGAGCCACAGGACGGAAGCCATCCGATCGTAGCCGAAGCGATGGACCGCAGCGGGATGGGCGTCGCCAGCCTAACCAGCCATACTGGGCACATCGCGACACCGCCACCACTGCGCGAGACGCCCACACTGGCCATGGTTGATATGGGTATGATGGATCATAGCGCGCATGGCGGCGCCGGCATGGATCACAGCATGCGGGACACCTCAAAATTACCGGACGACGTGAAAGTCGGCCCGGGATTGGACATGGTCGCACCAATGCCGATGGACCGGATGGATTTTCCGGGCCTAGGACTCGACAAGGTTCCGCATCGTGTGCTGCGCTACACCGATCTCAAGGCGGCGCAGATGAACCCACATCGCGAAGTTGAGCGCGAGATGGAGATCCATCTCACGGGCAATATGGAGCGTTATATGTGGAGCTTCGACGGCAAGAAGTTCACCGCCGTTACCGATGACCCGATCCGCTTCGGCTTTGACGAGCGTGTCAGAGTGAAGCTGGTCAACCAGACGATGATGGCGCACCCGATCCACTTACACGGCCACTTTTTCGAGATGGTCAATGGCGCAGACCACATGCACCAGCCCCTAAAGCATACGATGGTGGTGCAGCCTGGCGGTACCGCGACGTTTGACCTGACCGCGAACGAACCGGGCGATTGGGCTTTCCACTGTCACCTGCTTTACCACATGCACGCGGGGATGATGCGGGTCGTCACCGTTCGCCCCTTCCCAACGGGAGGAAACGCATAATGCGGTGGCTCATCCTGGCGAGTGCAACACTCATCGCAGTGCCAGCCATGGCACAAGATCATTCCGCGCATCAGCACCATGGCGCCCATAGCGAACACACGCCACATCAGACCGAGCCTGACAAGGCAGAGGTCGATCATTGCGCGATGGGGCATTTGCCGCCCGAGAAGTGCCCGCCGAAAGAGCAGGCGATGGACCATTCCGGCCATGATTCTCAAGATCATAGCGCTCAAGGTGGGGACCATTCCGGACACGGTCAGATGGATCACTCGGGTCATACGCAAGCGCAAGACAAATCCGCACCTGGGGCGGCGCCGGAAAGCGCAGTTCCCCCCCGCGCGTTAGAAGGTCCGCGCCACGCGGCTGACGCTATCTGGGGGGAAGCTGCGATGGCTCCAAGCCGCGCGCAGCTCGCTCGAGAAAACGGTGCGATGAAGACCGGAATGGTCATAATCGAACGTCTCGAAGCGCGTTTTCCTGCCGAAGGGGGTGAGACCGGCTACGTCTGGGACGCGCAGGCCTGGTATGGCGGTGACATCAATCGCTTCGTCCTCAAGACCGAAGGCGAAGGGGAGTTTGGCGGCGAACTGGAGGATGCTGAAGTCCAGGCACTCTACAGCCGCGCAATTGGGCCGTTCTTCGATCTGCAAGCCGGTGTCCGTTTCGATCCCGAACCCGAGACGCGCTCGCATCTGGTAGTCGGCGTTCAGGGTCTCGCGCCATACATGTTTCATGTAGATGGCGCGCTGTTCCTGTCGGACCGAGGCGATCTGACAGCAAGGATCGAAGGCGAATACAACCAGAAGATTACTCAGCAACTGATTTTGCAGCCGCGCGTAGAGCTAGAAATGTCAGCGCAAGATATTCCCGAGCGTGAGATTGGTGCTGGCCTTACCAAGATCGAGCCGGGCCTGCGGCTACGCTATGAGTTTGTGCCGGAGTTCGCACCTTATGTTGGCGTAGAGTATGAAGCAAAACTGGGCGAGACAGCCGATCTTGCACGCGCAGAAGGTGAAGATTCCGACGGGTTCAAGCTACTGATAGGAGTGCGCGCCTGGTTTTAGCTCGCGCCAAAATAAAAGGGCCGGAAGGATCGCTCCGTCCGGCCCTCTTTTTGAATTGATTCCCGAGTGAGGCGCCTAGGCTCCTTCAACCTCAGCTAAGTCAACTTTCAGACCCGGGCCCATTGTGGAGGTCAGAGAAACCTTCTTCACATACTTGCCCTTGGCGCCAGACGGTTTCGCTTTAACGATCGCATCGGTCAGTGCTTTGAAGTTCACTTTCAGATCCTCATCCTTGAACGACAGCTTGCCGATGCCTGAGTGGATGATACCCATCTTTTCGACACGGAATTCAATCTGGCCGCCCTTTGCATCTTTGACCGCTTGCTCAACGTTCGGTGTAACCGTGCCCAGCTTTGGGTTCGGCATCAGGCCCTTTGGACCCAGAACCTTACCCAAACGGCCCACAACCCCCATCATGTCAGGAGTTGCGATGACGCGGTCATAGTCAAGGTTGCCGGCCTGCATGTCTTCCATCAGGTCTTCTGCACCAACCTTGTCTGCGCCGGCAGCTACAGCCTTGTCGGCATTGTCGCCCTTGGCGAACACAGCGACCTTGACGTCCTTGCCGGTACCGCCAGGAAGAGAAACCATTCCGCGAACCATCTGGTCAGCGTGACGTGGGTCAACACCCAGATTCATGGCAACTTCAACAGTCTCGTCAAACTTCGCCTTGTGCGCGCGGAGCGTCGCAATAGCTTCGTCAACCGTGTAAAGCTTCTCGCTGTCGAGTTCAGCGACTTGCTTCTGCTTCTTTGTCAGCTTTGCCATGTCCTTAGCCCTCCACCACTTCGAGGCCCATCGCATGTGCGGAGCCTTCGATGATCTTGATTGCCTGGTCGATGTCGTTTGCGTTGAGATCGGCCATCTTGGTTTCGGCGATTTCTTTCAGCTGGCTGCGGCTGATCTTGCCAACCTTGTTCTTGTTCGGCTCTCCTGAACCCTTTTTGATCTTCGCTGCCTTTTTCAGCAGGTAAGATGCAGGCGGTGTCTTCGTGACGAAGCTGAACGAACGGTCTGCGTAAACGGTGATCGTTGTCGGGATCGGCGCGCCCTTTTCAAGGGTGTCCGTCGCGGCGTTGAACGCCTTACAGAATTCCATGATATTCACACCGCGCTGACCCAGAGCCGGGCCGATTGGGGGTGATGGGTTTGCAATGCCCGCAGGCACTTGCAGCTTGATATAGCCTTCAATCTTCTTGGCCATGAATGGCCTCCTTTCACACTGTCAGATGCAAACGCGGAGCTCCCGCGAGCGCATCTTCATGTTAAGTGGTCAGACAGCGTACTTTGCACGCCTCCCACAGGGTTTCCCTTTAGGGATCGCGCGCAATTAGCGATTTCCCCGTGAATTGCAACCCAAAGATGGTTGCTCTGGTGAGGTTTGGACCATCAACTCCGAAGGCTGGCCTATTCAGATCTCACCCAGCCTGCACCCTCGCGCCTCAAGAATTGGACGCATCTCGCGATAGGCCGCCGGGGTCAGGTGTAATGGAATATAGGGATGCAAATGGTGAACGATGTGAAACTGCATACCCATCGACCCTATGTTACCAAGCTTTGATCTCCAACTGCGGGTGTTTTCATACCGACCAACATGCGTACCCGGATGGTGCGGCGCCCACGAAAGGAAGAAGATCACGTAGGTCATCGCAATGTGATAGGGCAGCCACCAAAGGAACAGCACCTCGAGCGCATACCCATTCCAGGCCATCACGCCAAGGAACGCGATGAAGGTGAGTTTGTACATCAAAGCCAGTACTGCAAGATCCATTCGCCCTGCCCGCGCGAGGCTCGCTGCATAGTCGCGATTGCGCTTCGCATTGGGCTGTCTCTCCTCGATGATCCGCCAGATGGCATGCCAAGGGCCGATCGCCTTGCTGGTGATGTCAACATCCAGCTCTGGGTCGTTTGTATGTCGATGATGGTCGAGGTGCGTGATGCGGAGAACCTGGAAAGGATAGATCAACATCCAGGTCGTGGCATGACCAACCAATTCGTTCAGCCAGCGTAGTTTGGTGCCGGGACGTGCAATAATGTCGTGCTGCGCCTCATGCGTGGGAAGATAGACCAAAGCCATATTAACAGTAGCGATAGGGAAGGCCAGCCACAGCGGCAGGAGATCAAGAAACACCGCCGGCCAAAGGCTGAGCCAGACAGCGAGATTACCAAAAGCCCAGAACACAGCGACCCACGGTAATTTCCCGGAGTACTTGCGTGCGATCTTGTTCTCGAGCCGACGTAGTTGGGCTGCGGAAAGGCCTGAAAGGTCAGCAGGAATGGTTGGCGACGGATCTCTCATATCCAGCGGCCCTTGATTTGTGCAAAAAGACCCCACCCACCTCCGATGAGCAAGGCAAAGCCCAACGTCGAAAGCCCAAATGGAGCCGCTAAACCAGTCTTCTGCATGCCCTGATCGATCACTGGAACCAGAAAAGCGAAGGCAAATACCAACGGTAGTATAGTTGCAACTAATCCAAGGATGCGTTCCATTTTGAGAGCTCTCCCTACCCGATCTCTTGTCTTCATCTTGTATTAATCACACAGCGACGTCCAGAGACCACCGATGTGACATCCAGCACTGGAGAGACGAATTCTTGGGAATGTATTGCTGGTTGCGGGGGTTGGATTTGAACCAACGACCTTCAGGTTATGAGCCTGACGAGCTACCGGACTGCTCCACCCCGCGTCACCGTGCATTTTCGGCGTCGCTAAAGACGCCAAAAGGGCCGCCCTAGTGGGTCAGCCCTTCGACTTGTGAATGGGTTTCATACCGCGCAATCGCTGGCTGCAATGCCTGGCGACGACCTACTCTTCCAACGCTTAAGCGTTAGTACCATCGGCGCTACCTGGTTTCACGGCCGAGTTCGAGATGGGATCGGGTGGGTCACAGGCGCTATGGCCACCAAGCAATGGAGCCAGCGAAAGCGGGTTTAAATCGATGCACCTTGTTCTCTCAGGGTTTGAGAGAGTGGGCTTGATCTGGCCGAAGAGATTTCCTCCTGCCGAGACCGACCTTTTCAGGCCTGTCATTGACAGTGCAGACTCTCAAGCGCGATCAGAACTATTAGGACTGGTTAGCTCCACGCATTACTGCGCTTCCACACCCAGCCTATCAACGTCATGGTCTATGACGGTTCGAAGATACCTTATCTTAAGGGAGGCTTCCCGCTTAGATGCTTTCAGCGGTTATCCCGTCCATGCATAGCTACCCAGCGGCACCCTTGGCAGGATGACTGGTACACCAGAGGCATGTTCACCCCGGTCCTCTCGTACTAGGGGCAACTCCTTTCAAGTATCGACGCCCACGGCAGATAGGGACCAAACTGTCTCGCGACGTTCTGAACCCAGCTCACGTACCACTTTAATTGGCGAACAGCCAAACCCTTGGGACCTGCTCCAGCCCCAGGATGTGATGAGCCGACATCGAGGTGCCAAACGATTCCGTCGATATGAGCTCTTGGGAATCATCAGCCTGTTATCCCCGGCGTACCTTTTATCCGTTGAGCGATGGCCCTTCCACGAGGGACCACCGGATCACTATGACCGACTTTCGTCTCTGCTCGACTCGTCAGTCTCGCAGTCAGGCAGGCTTATGCCATTGCACTCTCGCAGCCGGTTTCCAACCGGCCTGAGCCTACCATCGCGCGCCTCCGTTACTCTTTAGGAGGCGACCGCCCCAGTCAAACTACCCGCCACAGAGGGTCCCACTACCGGATAACGGTAGTTGGTTAGACATCAGAAAACAGCAGGGTGGTATTTCACCTATGGCTCCACTCGGACTGGCGCCCAAGTTTCAAAGCCTCCCACCTATGCTACACAACTCTTTCCTAATGCCACTCTGAAGCTGCAGTAAAGGTGCACGGGGTCTTTCCGTCTAACCGCGGGTACTCCGCATCTTCACGGAGAATTCAATTTCGCTGAGCATATCCTGGAGACAGTGGGGAAGTCGTTACGCCATTCGTGCAGGTCGGAACTTACCCGACAAGGAATTTCGCTACCTTAGGACCGTTATAGTTACGGCCGCCGTTTACTTGGGCTTCAATTCGGAGCTTGCACTCCTCCTCTTAACCTTCAAGCACCGGGCAGGCGTCAGACCCTATACGTCGTCTTGAAGCCGACTTAGCAGAGTCCTGTGTTTTTGCTAAACAGTCGCTACCCCCTGGCCTGTGCCCCCTGAAAAGAGTTGCCTCGATCCAGGGCCTCCTTCTTCCGAAGGTACGGAGGCAATTTGCCGAGTTCCTTCAGGATACTTCTCTCAAGCGCCTTGGTATACTCTACCTGACCACCTGTGTCGGTTTCGGGTACGGTCTATACGGAGAGGCTATTTCCAGGAACAACTTGGCAGCATGCCCAATCCAATAAGGACACACTACTTCCGCCATCCGTCACACATCTCCAGGCCCACGAATATTTACGTGGTTCCCATCGACTACCCCCTTCGGGCTCGTCTTAGGGGCCGGCTAACCCTGCGCCGATTAGCGTTGCGCAGGAACCCTTGGTCTTTCGGCGAGAGGGCATCTCACCCTCTTTATCGCTACTCATGTCAGCATTCGCACTTCCGATATGTCCACCGTCGGTTACCCTTCGGCTTCAACCACTTACGGAACGCTCCGCTACCGCTGCAGTAAACTGCAACCCTAAGCTTCGGTGCATATCTTTAGCCCCGTTACATCTTCGCCGCAGGAACCCTTATTTAGACCAGTGAGCTGTTACGCTTTCTTTAAAGGATGGCTGCTTCTAAGCCAACCTCCTGGTTGTTTTGGGATTCCCACATGCTTTCCCACTTAGATATGACTTGGGGACCTTAGCTGTAGGTTAGGGCTGTTTCCCTTTTGACGACGGACCTTAGCACCCGCCGTCTGTCTGCCAGACAAGACTCGATGGTATTCGGAGTTTGGTTAGGTTTGGTACCGCTCGCGCAGCCCTAGCCCATCCAGTGCTCTACCCCCATCGGCATACATCTGACGCTCTACCT